>NZ_CP013449.1:0-2042468 GCF_001718875.1 Burkholderia singularis | reverse complement strand
TCAAGGCGCTCACGATGTATACGTCGTACAACCGCGGCTTTCGCGCGCCGACGTTCGTCGAGGACAGCAAGTCGCAGACGCTCGGCATCCAGGTCGACCCGAACACCGGGCAGAACTATACGTCGATCACGGTCGGCAATCCGAATCTGAAGCCGGAGCGCACGCGCAACTTCAACATCGGTTTCGAGGTGTCGCCGAGCCGTTTCACGGACGTCGGCTTCGACTGGTACAAGATCCGCGTGGACAACGTGATCGGCCAGGGCTCGCCTTCACAGATCGCCACCGATCCGGCGACGGGCCAACTGCTATACAAGGTGATTCCGTACCAGAACCTGGGTTATCTGGATACGAACGGCTTCGAGACCACGTTCCGCCAGGCGTTTCCGATCAAGGGCGCAGGCACGCTCACGCTGTCGGGCGACTGGGCGTATGTGAAGAGCTTCAAGCTGGGCTTGCCGGGCGCGTCGCCGGTGGACGGCGCGGGCAACAACTTCACGCTCACGCAGCCGTTCGGCGGCAGCTTCCCGCGTTGGCGCGGCAACACGACGCTCGACTGGAACTATCACGGCTTCGATACGGCGCTCACGTGGCAGTTCACGGGGCCCTATGCGCAAAACCTGATGCCGGCTCCGGCGCCAACCAAGGTGGGCTCGTACAGCCAGTTCAACTTGATGGTGACGTACACGGGCTTCAAGCACTGGACGATCTACGGCGGCATCGACAACCTCTTCAACCGCACGCCGCCGTATGACCCGATCTTCGCGAACGGCACGCTGAGTCAAAGCGGCTACGACCAGTCGATCTACACGTATATCGGCCGCTTTGCGCAGGTTGGCGCGACATACAAGTTCTGATGCCGTTTTGCATGGGTGCGTATCGACATCGACCAGCATTCGACGGGCCGCTTTCCTTCCCTGAACCACCCCTTTGGGAGCGGCTTCTTTTTCCGGCGATGCGATGCGGCGTGATCCACCCGTTCCCAGCAACCCTTTGACGATGCGGTGCGCCGTTCGCGCCGCGCTGATATAGACCCAGCATGACTTTTGCAATCTTGCGTTTGCCGAGTGCGTCCGCGACAGGGCCCAGCCAGCCGGCCATCGGCCGGCTGCGCGCCTGCGCGGCGCGGCTCGCGGTCGCGCTGTGCGCCGCGTTGGCCGCGCTGCCGCCCGCGCACGCGGCGGCGGGAATCGCTCAGTATGGCGAACCGAAATATCCGGCCGGCTTTACGCATTTCGATTACGCCGACCCGGATGCGCCGAACGACGGCACACTGAATTTCACCAACTACAACGAGCTGCAGAGCTACGACTCGCTGAATCCGTTCCTGCTGCGCGGCGCGCCGGCGCCGGACATCCAGAATCTGATGTTCGACACGCTGATGCAGCGCAGTTGGGACGAACTCGCGTCCGAATACGCGCTGATCGCGGACGACGTGCAGGTCGCGCCGGACCGTCTGTCGGCGACGTTCCACATCAATCCGGCCGCGCGCTTTTCGAATGGCGACCCGATCACCGCCACCGACGTCAAGTATTCGTTCGACACGCTGACGAGCAAGCAGGCTTCGCCCATCCTCAACTCGCAGTTCGAGATCATCAAGCGCGCGAGCGTGATCGACCGCCTGACGATCCGCTTCGACTTCAAGCGGCCCGAGCGCGTCGCGCCGCTGGTGGCGGGCGATTTGCCGGTGTTTTCGCCGAAATGGGGGATGCGGCCCGACGGCACGCGGCCGCCGTTCGACCAGATCGCGACCGTGCCGCCGATTGCGAGCGGCCCCTATCTGATCGAGCAACGCAAGAACGACAAGCAGATCACTTACGTGCGCAACCCGCATTACTGGGCGGCGGATCTGCCGACGCGGCGTGGCATGTACCGCTTTCAGCGCATCGCGTTCAAGCTGTATCTCGATCATTACACGCAGTTGGAGTCGTTCAAATCGGGCGATACGAGCGTGATTGTCGAATACAGCGCGACGCAGTGGGCAAGGCGCTACGTCGGCAAGAATTTTCGCAACGGCTTGCTGAAGAAAGCGAAATTCCCGGACGGCCCCGCGCAGATGCAGGGTTTCCTGATCAACATGCGCAAGCCGATGTTCCAGGACGTGCGCGTGCGGCACGCGCTCGCGCTCGCGTTCGACTACGACTGGATGAACCGGATGATGTTCTACGGCGATTACGTGCGCACCAACAGCTTCTGGGAAGCGAGCCCGTTCGCCGCGTCCGGCGCGCCCAGCGACAAAGAGCTGGCGCTGCTCGAGCCGTTTCGCGCGGAACTGCCGCCCGAGGTGTTCGGGCCGATGGTCAAGCAGGCGTCGACGCTGCCGCCGAATTCGCTGCGCAACAATCTGAAGCTCGCGCGCGACCTGCTCGCGCAGGCCGGCTGGCATTACCGCGACGGCGCGCTGCGCGATGCGAACGGCACGCCGATGACCATCGAGATCGTGGACGCCCAGCCCGGCATGGACCGGTTGATTCTGCCGTATTGCCAGGCGCTCGGCCTGCTCGGCATCCACGCGTATCTGCACGAGATCGACAGTGCGTTGTACGAGAAGCGGCTTACCAACTTCGAGTACGACATGACGACCTACATCTACAACCCGGTGACGATTCCGGGCACGGAACTCACGCGCCGCTTCGGCAGCGCGGCCGCGACGCAGCCCGGTTCGGAGAATTTCCCCGGCGTGCGCTCGCAGGCCGTGGACGCGCTGATCCGCGCGGCGCTCACCGCGAACTCGCTCGACGACCTCAAAACCGCGATGCACGCGCTCGACCGCGTGCTGATCAATCTGTACATCCTGGTGCCGCAGTACTACATGCCGAACGCCCGGATCGGCTATCAGACCCTGTTCGACCATCCGAAGATCGTGCCGAACTCCTATCAGTACGAGGACTGGGTGATCAATTACTGGTATCGGAAGAAGCCCGCCGCGCACGACGCGGCAGCGGCGAAACCCGCCGCATAACGAGGACGACGTCATGCTTGCCTATATTCTGAGACGTCTGCTGTTGATGGTTCCGACGCTCATCGGCGTGGTGACGGTCACGTTCGTCGTCACGCAATTCGTGCCGGGCGGGCCGGTCGAGCAGATCATGACCCAGTTGCGCCACGGCTCCTCGCGCGGCGGCGAAGCGGGCGGCGCCGGCGGCGGCTACCACGGCAGCCAGGGCATCGATGCGCAGCAGCTCGCGGAGATCAAGAAGCAGTTCGGCTTCGACAAGCCGCCGCTCACGCGTTACTGGCTGATGCTCAAGAGCTATGCGACGTTCGATCTCGGCCAGTCGTATTACGCGCACCAAAGCGTGTGGGACGTGATCCGCTCGCGCTTGCCCGTGTCGATCACGCTCGGCTTATGGACCGTGATCCTGACTTATCTGGTGTCGGTGCCGCTCGGCATTGCGAAGGCCGTGCGCAACGGCTCGCGCTTCGACACCGTGACGAGCGTGCTCGTGCTCACCGGCTACGCGATTCCCGGCTTCGTGCTCGGCGTGCTGTTGCTGATGCTGTTCGGCGGCGGCACGTTCTGGCAGTTGTTCCCGATGCGCGGTCTCACGTCCGATAACTTCGACGAGCTGAGCGCAATCGCCAAGGTGCTCGACTATCTGTGGCATATCGCGCTGCCCGTCACCGCCGCGGTGATCGGCAATTTCGCGATCGTCACGATCCTCACGAAGAACACGTTCCTCGAGGAGATCGGCCGCCAGTACGTGCTGACCGCGCGCGCGAAGGGCGTGCCCGAGCGTGGCGTGTTGTGGAAGCACGTGTTGCGCAACGCCGCGATCCCGCTCGTCACCGGGCTGCCCGCCGCATTCGTCGGCGCGTTCCTGAACGGCAACCTGCTGATCGAAACGCTGTTCTCGCTGAACGGGATGGGCCAGCTCTCGTATGACTCGGTGATCCGCCGCGACTATCCGGTCGTACTCGGCTCGCTGTTCCTGTTCACGCTGATCGGCCTCGTTACCAAACTCATTGCTGACGTCTGCTATGTCCTCGTCGACCCCCGTATCCAATTCGACCGCGTGGACCGCTGATCCGGCGCGCGGCTGCCCCGCGTCGCCGTCTCCATGGCGGCGCACGTGGCTGCGCTTCCGTAGTCAGCGGCTCGGCTACTGGAGCTTCTTGATTTTCGCCGCGCTGTTCGCGGTGAGCCTGTGCGCGGATCTGCTGTCGAACGACCGGCCGCTCGTCGTGCGCTACGAAGGCCATTACTACTTTCCGATCGTGAAGGACTACCCCGAGACGCTGTTCGGCGGCGATTTTCCCGCGAAAGCGAACTATCTCGATCCGTACATCCGCTCGAAGATCGAATCGAACGGCAATTTCGCGATTTTTCCGCCGAACCACTACCGGTACGACACGATCGATTACTTCGCGTCGCGTCCGTATCCGGCGCCGCCGTCGCGCGACAATTGGCTCGGCACCGATCAGTTCGGCCGCGACGTGGTGTCGCGGCTGCTCTACGGCTTCAGGTTGTCGGTGTTGATGGCGCTGGCGCTGACCCTCTCCGGCGTCGTGATCGGGGTGTTGACGGGGGCGCTGCAAGGCTTCTACGGCGGGCGCACCGATCTGGTCGGGCAGCGGCTGATCGAGATCTGGAGTTCGCTGCCGGATCTGTATCTGCTGATCATCTTCTCGGCGATCTTCGCGCCGTCGCTGTGGCTTTTGTTTCTCCTGCTGTCGATGTTCGGCTGGCTGGTGTTGTCCGACTACATGCGCGCCGAATTCCTGCGCAACCGCTCGCTCGACTACGTCAAGGCGGCGCGCACGATGGGCCTCACGAACTGGCAGATCATCTGGCGGCACGTGCTGCCCAACAGCCTCACGCCGGTCATCACCTTCCTGCCGTTCCGGATGAGCGCGGCGATCCTGTCGCTCGCGAGCCTCGATTTCCTCGGCCTCGGCGTGCAGCCGCCGTTGCCGAGCCTCGGCGAGCTGCTGCTCGAAGGCAAGAACAATCTCGAGGCGTGGTGGTTGTCGATGTCCGCGTTCGCGGCACTGGTCGTCACGCTGCTGTTGCTGACGTTCATGGGCGACGCGCTGCGCAACGCGCTCGATACACGCACGCGCGGCTCGGCATTCGGAGGAGGCCCGCGATGACTCAGCCGCTGCTTGAAATCGATCGCTTTTCCGCATGGTTCGGCGACAAGCTCGCCGTCGACAATCTGAGCTTGTCGATCGCACGGGGCGAGCGCGTGGCGCTGGTGGGCGAATCCGGCTCGGGCAAGAGCGTGACCGCGCTGTCGATCCTGCGGCTCGTTGCGGACGCGAAGCTTGCCGGGCGGATGCTGTTCGACGGCGAGGATCTGCTGGCGAAAACCGAGCAGCAGATGCGCGGCATTCGCGGCGCGGATATCGCGATGGTGTTCCAGGAACCGATGACGGCACTCAACCCGCTCTACACGATCGGCAAGCAAATCGCCGAGAGCCTGCGGCTGCACGAAGGGCTGGGGCAAGCAGCGGCGCGCGAGCGCGGCATCGAGCTGCTGCGCCGCACCGGCATTCCGGAACCCGAGCGGCGGATCGACAGTTTTCCGCACCAGTTGTCGGGCGGCCAGCGCCAGCGCGCGATGATCGCGATGGCGCTCGCATGCCGGCCGCGTCTGCTGCTCGCCGACGAGCCGACCACCGCGCTCGACGTGACGGTCCGCCAGCAGATCGTCGATCTGCTGATCGAGCTGCAGGAGCAGGAGGCGGCCGCGCGCGGCATGGCGGTGCTGCTGATCACCCACGATTTGAACCTGGTGCGGCGCTTCGCGCAGCGCGTCGCGGTGATGGAAAAAGGCGTGCTCGTCGAAACCAATACGACCGCAGCGCTGTTCGACGCGCCGCAGCATCCTTATACGCAACGCCTGCTCGACAGCGAGCCGAAGCGCGCGATCGAGCCCGTTGCGCCCGGCGCGCGCCCCATCGTCGACGTGCAGGGCCTCGCGATCGATTACCGGACGCCCGCGAAGGGCCTGCGCTCGCTGTTCGGCAAGACCACGTTCCGCGCGGTGCACGACGTCGGGCTGACGCTGCATCGCGGCGAGACGATCGGCATCGTCGGCGAATCGGGTTCGGGCAAATCGACGCTCGCGTCCGCGGTGCTCGGCCTGCAGCGGCCGGCGGCCGGGCGCATCGAGATCGACGGAATGCCGCTCGAATCGCTGCGCACGGCGCGCGGCCGGCGCGCGCTGTACGGCCGGATGCAAGTGGTGTTCCAGGACCCGTTCGGCTCGCTGTCGCCGCGCATGACGATCGAGCAGATCGTCGGCGAGGGGCTGGCGGTGCACAAGCCGGACCTCGCGCGCGACGCGCGGCGCGCGCGGATCGCGGCGCTGCTGGAGGAAGTCGGGATGCCGGCTGAATCGATGCTGCGCTATCCGCACGAATTCTCCGGCGGCCAGCGCCAGCGCATCGCGATCGCGCGCGCGCTCGCCGTCGAGCCCGAGTTGCTCGTGCTCGACGAGCCGACCAGCGCGCTCGACGTGTCGATCCAGCAGCAGGTGCTGGCGTTGCTGACGAATCTGCAGAAAAAGTACAAACTCAGCTACTTGTTCATTACGCACGATCTCGCGGTGATGCGCGCGATGGCGCATCGCGTGATCGTGATGAAGGCGGGGCGCGTGGTCGAGGCAGGCAATACGCTCGACGTGCTGCACGCGCCGTCGCATCCATATACGCAGTCGTTGCTGGTGTCGTCGATGTTGGCGCCGTAGCGCGATCGGCCAGAGGGGACAGATGATTGACGAGAGCTGGGCGCACACCGCGCGCCAATTGCGTAGTGACGCTAGCTTCTGGTCGCTGCGCGTCGTCGACGAACGGGTCGACGAGCACGAAGTCCGCAACGACGTCGCGCAGCCGCTCGCGAGCGTGCGCGATCGCGGCGCGATGCTGATCGCGTGGTCCGGCGCGGGCGCCGGCTACGCGGCTACCGCCGATCTGTCGGCTGCCGGCTTGCAGGCGGCGCTCGACGTGGCCGCCGCGCGCGCGCGGGCGAGCGCGGCGCTGTCGCTGATCGACCATCGCGAGCTTGCGCGGCCGCACGTGAGCGGCCACTACGCGTCGCCGCACGTGGACGATCCGCTGCCCAGCCGCGCCGAATGGCTCGAGCGCCTCGCACATGAATGCGCGGCGGCCGCCGTCGATGCGCGGATCGTCGAGCGCAGCGCCGGCGTGCTGCTCGCGCAGACCGACCAGCTTTACCTGACGAGCGATGGCGTGCGGATCGAGCAGCGCTTCCGTTATGTGATGCCGCAATTGAGCGCCGTCGCGCATGCGAACGGCGACACGCAGGTACGCACGTTGAGCGGCTACGGCACACTGGCGCAAGGCGGCCTCGACGTGCTCGCGCGCCACGGCTTCGACGGCGCGGGCGCACGGATCGCCGACGAGGCGCTGCAACTGCTCGCCGCGCCGAATTGCCCGTGCGGGCGGCGCGATCTGCTGCTGATGCCCGATCAGATGATGCTTCAGATTCACGAATCGATCGGCCATCCGCTCGAACTCGACCGGATTCTCGGCGACGAGCGCAATTTCGCCGGCTGGAGCTTCGTCAAGCCGGAGATGTTCGGCTCGTACCAGTATGGCTCGCCGCTGTTGAACGTCACGTTCGATCCGACGCTGCCGGGCGAGGCGGCGTCCTACGCGTTCGACGACGACGGCACTGCCGCGCAGCGGCAATACCTGATTCGCGACGGCGTGCTCGAGCGGCCGCTCGGCGGTGCGCTGTCGCAATCGCGCGCGGGGCTGCCGGGCGTGGCGAACGCCCGCGCATCGAGCTGGAATCGCCCGCCGATCGACCGGATGGCGAACCTGAACGTCGAGCCCGGCTCGCAGTCGCTCGACGAGTTGATCGCCGGCATCGAGCGCGGCATTCTGATGCGCACCAACACGTCGTGGTCGATCGACGATCATCGCAACAAATTCCAGTTCGGCTGCGAGTTCGGGCAGCTCATCGAGAACGGCCGGCTGACGCAGGTCGTCAAGCGGCCCAACTATCGCGGCATCTCCGCGAGTTTCTGGCGCAGCTTGCGCGCGGTCGGCGACGCGAGCACCTTCGGTGTGTACGGCACGCCGTATTGCGGCAAGGGCGAGCCCGCGCAGATCATCCGTGTCGGCCACGCGGCGCCCGCCTGCGTGTTCGCCGACGTCGACGTGTTCGGAGGCGCGTGATGACGGATTACCTTGCACAGGGGCAGGCCGCGGCGATCGACTGGCACGCGCACTTCGCGCAGCTTGCCGATGAGGCCGAGCGGCTGAAGCAGCCGGGTGAGACGGTGCTGCTGTGGTTCGCGGGCGAGACGTCCGATTTCGTGCGCTTCAACGCGGGCAGGATTCGCCAGACCGGGCGCGTGCTGCAACGCAAGCTGACCGTGCGGCTTGTCGACGGCGCGCGGCAGGGTTCCATCACGCAAACGGTGAGCGGCGGCGCTACGGATCTGCGCGAACTGGCAGGCGTGCTGACGGCGCTGCGCGAGAGCTTGCGCGATGCGCCGGACGATCCGCATCTGCTGTTCGACACGTCGGTGTGGCGCACCTCGACGCGCCGCACCGGCCGCCTGCCCGATCCCGACGCACTGGCGCGCACGGTTGCCGAGGCCGCGCGCGGGCTCGATTTCGTCGGCTTCTACATGGGCGGCGCGCTCGCGCGCGGCTTTGCGTCGACGGCGGGCAGCCGCGGCTGGCACGAGGTCGAGAATTTCAATTTCAGCTGGTCGCTGTACGACGCGAGCGGCCGCGCGATCCAAACCGTCTATGCGGGCGACGATTGGCACGACGACGCGTTCGAGCACAAGCTCGCCGAAGCCGCCGCGCGGCTGCCGGTGCTCGGCCGCGCGCCGAAGCCGCTCGCGCCCGGGCGTTATCGCGCGTATTTCGCGCCGGCGGCGGTGCAGGAGATTGCCGCGTTGCTGAGCTGGGATGGATTTTCCGCGCGTGCGCATGCGGCCGCGCGCAGCAATTTGCATCGGCTGCACGCGGGCGATGCGACGTTCGATCCGCGCATCGAGATCACCGAGGATTTTTCGCTCGGCATCGCGCCCGCGTTCAATGCGGACGGCTACCAGCGCGACAGCGTGCCGCTCGTGGCCGCCGGGCGCAGCGCCGGGCGGCTCGTCAGTGCGCGCAGCGCGCGCGAGCACGGTCTGCGGCCGAACGGCGCGCCGGCCGACGAGATGCCCGAGACGCTGTCGATCGCCGGCGGTGCGCTGGCCGAAGCCGATGTGCTCGCCGCGCTCGACACGGGTCTGTATGTCGGCAATCTCTGGTATCTGAATTTCTCGGACCGGATCAATTGCCGAATCACCGGGATGACGCGCTTCGCGACGTTCTGGGTCGAAGGCGGCAAGATCGTCGCGCCTGTGGACGCAATGCGTTTCGATGACAGCGCGTACCGGCTGCTTGGCAGCGAGCTGGAGCAGCTCGGCGCCACGCCGCAACTGCTGCTCGACGACCGGTCGTATCACGAACGCAAGACGGGCGGCATGAAGGTGCCGGGGCTGCTCGCGCGCTCGTTCGAACTGACGTTGTAATGCGCGCGATGACGGCGACCGGATGTCTGCCGGAGCATCGGCGTTCCATCGCCAATTTGGTTACGCAAGCGGCGCGGCGCAGTGCGATTGCACGATCGAGCAGCGGCGTATTCGTCGCCGTACCGCGCCTGGCGTGCCGGTGCGATACGTTGCCTGCGGCCTTTCGCATCGCGCTCGGCAGGCGGCGCAAAGGCGGCGCAACGGCGCGGCGCGAGCCGGACGTTGACTGTGCGCGGGGCGGATGCGATCGTCTCGACTCGCCGTTGTGCCAAGGACGGGAGAAACAATGAAACACGCCGATGCCGCGGCATTGGACAGGTTGGAGGATCTGCTCGTCGAGCTTCGCGCGCTGCCCGGTCTGAAAGAACGGTCGCGCGGCGTCTTCTACTGGCGAGGCAAGCCGTTTCTCCATTTTCACGTCGACCCGCAAGGATTGTTCGCCGATCTGCGCCGCGACAGCGGTTTCGAGCGGTTTGCCGTCGATACGGCAGCCGGCCGCGGTAAATTTCTGCGCGCCGTGCACGTCGTATCGGGGGCTCGAGCGTCGTCATCCCTTTGACCCAGCGCACGCGCGAGCGGCCAGCCGGCGCGTGGGCCGCGCCGCCGCGCGCGTCGCATTGACACTTGCCAACGCATGCCGTCTTTTTTCATCGATCGCCCGGTTTTCGCGTGGATCGTCGCGTTTGCGATCGTCATCGCGGGCGTGCTGGCGATTCCGCAGCTTCCCGTCGCGCAGTATCCGCGTCTCGCGCCGCCGCGCATCGTGATCAACGCGAGCTATCCGGGCGCGTCGTCGGAGACGATCGACAGCGACGTCGGCAGCATCATCGAGGAGAGCCTCGACGGTGCGGACAACCTGCTCTATTACCAGACGAACAGCGACAATCTCGGCAACCTCGAAATCGACGTGACGTTCGCGCCCGGCGCGAATCCGGATATCGCGCTCGTCGACGTGCAGAACCGCCTGAAGCAGGTCGAGCAGCGGCTGCCGCAGCAGGTGGTTCAGCAAGGCATCGGCGTGTTCAAGGCGGCGAACACGTTCCTGATGCTCGTCACGCTGACGTCGACCGACGGCTCGCGCAATTCCGCGCAACTCGGCGACTATCTGGACCGCTACCTGCTGCGCGAACTCAAGCGCGCGCCGGGCGTCGGCTCGGCCGAGCTGTGGGATTCGGGCGAGGCGCTGCGGATCTGGCTCGATCCGTCGAAGCTGCGCGAATACGGGCTCGGCGCGGATGACGTGATCAGCGCCGTTGCCGCGCAGAACGCGGCGGTGACGGCGGGCTCGATCGGCGACGCGCCGGCCGCGAACGGCCAGCAGCTCACCGCTTCGGTGATCGTCAAGGGGCAGCTCGTGTCGCCGGCCGAGTTCGGCCGGATCGTGCTGAAATCGAAACCCGACGGCTCGGCCGTGCATGTGGCCGACGTCGCGCGCGTGGAGGTCGGCCGCTCCGATTACTCGTTCTGGTCGCGGCTGAACGGCAGGCAGGCGGCGACGGTCGGCATCCAGCTTGGCCCGCGCGGCAACGCGCTCGAGACGTCGAACGCGATTCGCGCGCGTATCGCCGAATTGTCGAAGACGCTGCCGCCGGGCGTCGCGGTCGAGATTCCATACGACGGCGCGCATTTCGTCGGCATCGCGATCGACGAGGTCGTGCTCACGCTCGTCGAGGCGATCGTGCTGGTGTTCTGCGTGATGTGGCTGTTTCTGCGCGAGTTGCGCTATACGCTCGTGCCGACCGTCGTGATCCCGGTCACGCTGATGGGCGCGTTCTGCGCGATGTGGCTGTTCGGGCTGTCGATCAACGTGTTCACGATGTTCGGGCTCGTGCTGGCGATCGGCATTCTGGTGGACGATGCGATCGTCGTCGTCGAAAGCGTGCATCGCGTGATGGAGGATGAACGCGTGCCGCCGCGCGAGGCGACGCGCCGCGCGATGCAGCGCATCGGCGGGGCGATCGTCGGCGTGACCGCGGTGCTGACCGCCGTGTTCGTGCCGATGGCGTTCTTTCCAGGCGGCGTCGGCGGAATCTACCGGCAGTTCGCGGTGGCGATGATCGCGTCGATGCTGGTGTCGTCGTTCATGGCGCTGTCGCTGACGCCCGCGCTGTGCGCGAATCTGCTCAAGCCGGCGCCGCCCCGCACGCCGGCCGGCGGCGCGCGCCGGCGCGGCATGGGCGCGTGGGCCGCGCAGCGCTTTGCGGCCGGCTTCGCGCGCGCCGAGGCCGGCTATCGCGGCGTCGTCGTGCGCACGATGCGGCGCGTCGGCGCCGTGGTCGCGGTTTATGCGGCGCTCGTCGCCGTGTGCGCGCTGCTGTACTGGTCGTTGCCGGGCGGCTTTTTGCCGACCGAGGATCAAGGTCAGCTACAGGTGATGATCCAACTGCCCGCCGGCGCGACGCAGTCGCGCACGATGGCGATCGTCGAGCGCGTCGAGCGGATCTTGCACGGCGAGCCGGCGATTTCGAACGTGACGAGCGTGATCGGCTGGAGTTTCGCTGGCAGCGGGCAGAACGTCGGAATGGCGTTTGTCGAACTGAAGGACTGGGCCACGCGCGACGTCGACGCAATGGCGCTGCGCGACCGCTTGAACGGCGCGTTCGCCCGGATTCTCGACGGCGACGTGCAGGCGTCGCTGCCGCCGTCGGTGCCTGGCATCGGCCATTCGGACGGCTTCACGTTCCGGCTGGAGGATCGCGGCGGCGTCGGCCTCGCGGCGCTGAAGGCGGCGCGCGCCAAGCTGTTCGAGCGGGCGAAGGCGAGCCCGGTGCTGGCGTCGGTCCGCTCGGAGGATCTGCCCGACGCGCCGCGCGTCGAACTCGACATCGATCGCGCGAAGGCCTATGCGCTCGGCGTGCCGTTCGAGCGGATCTCGGGCTTGCTCGGCGGCACGTTCGGCTCGAACTATATCGACGACTATCCGTCGGCGGGCCGGATGCGGCGCGTGATCATCGAGGCCGACGCGGGTTCGCGCAGCACCGACGATCAACTGATGAAGCTGATGGTGCCGAACCGCACGGGCGACATGGTGCCGCTGTCGGCCATCGCGACACCGCATTGGGAAGTCGGCCCCGTGATGCTGAACCGCTATAACGGTTATCCGTCGCTCGACATCAACGGCCGCGCGGCCGACGGCTACAGCTCGGGCGCGGCGATGGCCGAGATGGAGCGGCTCGCGGCGGCGCTGCCGGCCGGCATCGGCTACGACTGGGTCGACGCGGCGCGCGAGGAGCGGCTGGCCGCGCGGCAGACGCCGCTGTTGATCGGCCTGTCGGTGCTTGCGGTGTTCATGGCGCTTGCCGCGCTGTACGAGAGCTGGACGATTCCGCTGTCGGTGCTGGCGATCGTGCCGCTCGGCGCGATTGGCGCGATTGCGGCTGCGCTGGCGCGCGGCATGCCGAACGACGTGTATTTCAAGGTCGGGATGATCACGGTGATCGGGCTGTCGGCGAAGAACGCGATCCTGATCGTGCAGTTCGCGCGCGATCTTCACGCGCGCGGCATGCCGCTGCGCGATGCGGTGCTCGATGCGGCCACGGCGCGTTTCCGGCCGATCGTGATGACGTCGATGGCGTTTTTGCTGGGCGTCGTGCCGCTCGTGATCGCGACGGGGGCGGGTGCCGAGAGCCGGCGCTCGATTGGCACGGGCGCGTTCGGCGGGGTGTTGGCGGCGACGGTGTTTGGGCTTGTCTTCGCGCCGGTGGCGTTTTACGTGATCGCATCGCTCAGGCGGCGCGGGACGCAGGCCGCCGGCACGTGCGCCGGCGGGCCGGATGCGGCGGTTCAGCCGGCCGAGCCGCGCGGACGCGGCGTGACGGCGAACGATTGACGTACCGCGCGCGCTGCGGTTGCGCGTCGCGCGCTCGGCCCGGCGCAGCGGGCTTGGCTGCGCCGGGCGCGCGGCCGCCCGGTCAAAGCGTGAATTTCAGGCCGAGATGCCGGTTGACGATCGTCGTGCGGCTGGCAAGCGCATGCTGGATCGCGTCGCAGCGCGCCTGCGTGGTCAATTGATCGTTTGCCGGCAGTTGCATGCGGCGCTCGGTCGCGCTCAGCCATTCGCTGCTGCCCGGATCGGGGCCGTGCCCGGCGTCGTCGGTGATCGCGAGCTGCTGGTCGACTTGGTCGAACCACGCATCGGTGCAAGGGCGCTCGCTCGGCGCGTGCAGCACAGTGGTCGTTGCGGCGAGCCAGCCGACGACGGCGACAAGTGCGATACCGGAGATGACTTTCTTCATTGAATCCTTAAGATGATAATGACCTGGATGAACGGGAGACGATTTCGCGCAGGACGCAACGGGCTTGGCCGTCGCGCCGACGCCGACGCCGACGCCAACGCCAACGCCAACGCCAACGCCAACGCCAACGCGAGATGTAAGGATCGCGATTCGGCACCGAAGTTCACCGTGCAGGTCGCTGTAAACCGTCGCTGGGACAGACGCCGTCAGACTCTGGTGCTCGGAGCACGCATGCCAGCCGACACGACGCGGCCCTGTCGGCGCGGCTCGCGCCACGCGGGCGACGACCTCCTGAACCGCTCTTTTGCCCGTGCTGCGGCTCAACTGAAGACGGAACGCTCCATATGAAACGACGTCACTTTCTCCACACGCTCGGCGCGCTGACTGCGATGCCGCACGCTTTCGATAGCGCGCATGCCGCGATTTCAGCGCCGCCTGACCGTACTCCCGCTGCTGGCGCATCCGGCGCGGCGGCGAGCGCGACCCAGTCGGTGCACGATGCGCTCGAGCGCATCGCGCGTATCGACCGCGACGGCCCGTGCGTGAACGCGATCATCGAACTGAATCCCGACGCCGAAGCAATCGCGCGAACGCTCGACACCGAGCGGGCCGCCGGCACGGTGCGCGGCCCGCTGCACGGCGTCGCCGTCGCGCTGAAGGACAATATCGCGACAGGCGACCGGATGGCGACCACCGCCGGCTCGCTCGCGCTCGACGGCGTGCGTGCGGCGCGCGACGCGCAACTCGTCGCGCGGTTGCGTCGCGCGGGCGCGGTGATCGTCGCAAAAACCAATCTGAGCGAATGGGCGAACTTCCGCTCGACGCGCTCCACCAGCGGCTGGAGCGGCCGCGGCGGCCTGACACGCAATCCTTACGCGCTCGACCGGAACGCGAGCGGCTCAAGCTCGGGTTCGGCCGCTGCGGTCGCGGCCGGCCTCGTGCCGATGGCAGTCGGCACCGAGACCGACGGCTCGATCGTGTCGCCGGCGTCGATCAATGGCTGCGTCGGCCTGAAGCCGACGCTCGGGCGCGTGAGCCGCGACGGAATCGTGCCGCTGTCGCATACGCAGGATACGGCCGGGCCGATCACGCGCACGGTCCGCGACGCCGCGCTATTGCTCACCGCGCTCGCCGGCAGCGACGCGAACGATTCCGCGACGGCGAATGCGCCGCCGCCTGCCGACTATGTGGGCGCGCTCGATCCGGATGCCCTGCGCGGCGCGCGCATCGGCGTCGCACGTGAGTATTTCACCGGGCATGACGAAGTCGATACCCAGATCGAGCGCGCGATTGCCGAGGTGGTGAAGCTGGGCGCGGTGGTCGTCGATCCGGTCGATCTGAAGAAGGTCGACTATCAGGACGACGAGCTGACCGTGTTGCTTTGCGAGTTCAAACACGATCTGCCGCTATGGCTGCGCGCGTTCGCGCCGGATGCGCCGGTGCGCACGCTTGCCGACGTGATCGCGTTCAACGACGCGCATCGCGCGAAGGAGATGCCGTACTTCGGCCAGGAAACGCTGATTCGCGCGCAGGCCGCAGGCGGCCTCGACAGCGCCGCTTATCGTCGCGCGCTGATTCGTTGCGGCCGCCGCGCACGCGCCGACGGGCTCGCGCGCGTGTTGCGCAAGCATCGGCTCGATGCGATCGTCGCGCCGACGGGCGGTACGGCGTGGCTGACCGATCTTGTCAACGGCGATAGCGGCGGCGGCGATTTCTCGACGCCCGCCGCAGTCGCGGGTTTTCCGCATCTGACGGTGCCGGCCGGCCTCGTGCGCGGGTTGCCGGTTGGTTTGTCGTTCGTCGGCGCGCCGTGGGGCGAGGCGCGTTTGCTCGCGCTCGGCTATGCGTTCGAGCAGGCCACGCAGTGGCGGCAGGAGCCGCGCTATGTCGAGCGGTCGAATATTCCGCCACTCGATGCGTGAAGCGGTATGCGGCGTCGTGCGGCACGCCGTGGACGCCGGGCGCGCCCCGCCGTCGCGCCGCGCGGCGCCGCCCGCGTTTACCCGGCTCCACGTGCCGGACATTCGCTTCATAAACATCGCAGAATTAATTGGTTTCCCATCGCGTTCGTTGTCCCGTATCGTTTCCGGATTTTAAAAACACGCCTACGGACGAGGACAATCAAATGAAGCGAACCAAGCAACTCGCGGCAGCGCTCGCGCTGCCCGCCGGCCTCCTTTTGCCGGCCGCCGCGCACGCGCAAAGCAGCGTCACGCTGTACGGGATCGTCGATGCCGGCATCGCCTATGTGCACAATGCGCAGGACGCGAATGGCCGCAACCAGTCGACGCTCGTGAAATTCAGCAGCGGCAATCTGTCGGGCAGCCGCTGGGGGCTGAAAGGCAGCGAAGATTTAGGCGGCGGCCTCGCGGCGGTGTTTCAACTGGAAAACGGCTTCAACATCGGCAACGGTGTGCAAAGCGGTAACCGCGAGTTCGGGCGCAAGGCGATCGTCGGGTTGACGAGCAGCACGTGGGGCACGGTGACGCTCGGCCGCCAGTACGATCCGGTCGTCGATCTCGTGCAAGGGCTCACCGAGGACAATTATTTCGGCGGCGTGTTCGCGACGCCGGGCGACCTCGACAACTACGACAACAGCCTGCGCGTGAGCAACTCGGTGAAGTACGTGAGCCCGCTGTGGTCGGGCCTGCAGTTCGAGGCGCTGTACGGCTTCGGCGGCGTCGCGGGAGCGACCGGCAGCGGCCGCACGTACAGTTTCGCGGCGGCGTACACGAACGGCCCGCTATCGCTTGGCGCGGGCTATTTGTACGCGGACGGCGGCACGAGCGCGAACAACGGCGTGCGCACGTGGACGGGCAGCTCGGACACGCTGTTCAACACCGTGATCAACCAGGGCTTCGCGAGCGCGAAGTCGATCAAGAGCGTGCGCGCTGCCGGCCAATACGTACTCGGCGCGGCGACGTTCGGCCTCGCTTACTCGAACACGCAATACGGCCGCGATTCGCTGTCGGCGTTCGGCAGTACCGCGAAATTCAACAGCGGCTCGGGATTCTTCAACTACCGGTTCACGCCGGCATTGACCACCGGCGTCGGCTACAGCTATACGTCGCTGACAGGACCGGCTTCCGCGCATTATCATCAGGTGAATCTGGGCGCCGATTACGCGCTGTCCAAGCGCACCGATCTGTACGCGCTGTTCGGCTACCAGAAGGCGAGCGGCAGGACGATCGGCGCGAATGGCGCGGTGATCGACGCGCAGGCGTCGGTCGGCTCGTATGGCGCGAATTCCGGCACCGATACGCAGGAACTCGCGATCGTCGGCATCCGGCACAAGTTTTAAGCCGGACTGAATCGCCCGGCGTTCGCTGCTTGCGCCGGGGCGTTTCGCGCGCCTGCGGCAGCCCGGCGCGCGGCCGCATGAAATACCTTCCTCTCGCGGCCACGCCGCGCGGCGGCTCGCGACGAGGAACAGTCGGGCGCGTTGCGCTGTCGCGGCGCACGCGTGAATCCACCCATCATCACAAACAGGACGCTCATCGATGAAAACTGCGATTGGAAAGCTGACCGCGTCGCTGCTCCTGGCCGCCGCGAGCGCGTGTTTCGCGGCCGACGCGCCGCACGCCCCCGAGCATCTGCCGCCCGGCATCGCGTGGCAGCAAGGCGATGTCGATGCGGCGTTCGCGCAAGCCAAACGCACGAACAAGCCGTTGTTTCTCTATTGGGGCGCGGTGTGGTGCCCGTCGTGCAACCAGGTGAAATCGACGATTTTCAGCCAGCAGGCGTTCAAGGCGCGCTCGTCGTTCTTCGTGCCGGTCTATCTCGACGGCGACAGCGAGAACGCGCAGAAGATCGGCGAGCGCTTCAAGGTGCGCGGCTATCCGACGATGATCCTGTTCCGGCCGGACGGCACTGAAGTCACGCGGCTGCCGGGCGAGGTCGATCTCGACCGTTACATGCAGGCGCTGTCGATCGGGCTGAACGCCGCGCATCCGTTTAAACAAACGCTTGCCGCGGCGCTGAAGGACGGCGCGCATGTGTCGCCCGACGAATGGCGGGTGCTGGCCGATTACTCGTGGGATACCGACGGCGACCTGCCGGTGCCGCCCGAGCGCGTCGCGACGACGCTGCAAACGCTCGCGCGGCACGCGCGCGCGGACCGCGCGAGCGCTGAAGCGCTGCGGCTGGAATTGAAATCGGTGGTGTCGGCGGCAACGGGCGAACCGCCGCAGCAAGGCGACATCGACAAGGCGGCGGGCGCGAACGCGGTACGCGATGCGCTGGGCGATCCGAAGCTCGCGCGCAGCGATTACGACGTGTTGATCGCCGCGCCGGACGACGTCGTCAAATACCTCGCCGGTGACGACGCGGGCAAGCGCGCGGCGCTCGCGAAGCAGTTCGATGCGGCGCTCGCGCGGCTGTCGACGGATAAGTCGCTTGCGGCAATCGACCGGACCATGGCGCTGCATGGCCGCGTGCTGCTCGCGCGGCTCGACGCGAAACCGGGCGCGCCGCTGCCCGCCGCGCTTGCCGATGCAGTGCGGCGGCAGACTTCGGCGGCCGTTGGCGAATCGACGAATGTTTATGCGCGGCAGGCGGTCGTCAGCGAAGCGGCCGCGACGCTGACCGACGCCCGCCAGTTCGACGCGGCCGACGCGCTGCTCAAGGCGGAACTGCCCCGTTCGCCGACGCCGTACTTCTTCATGTCGGGGCTGGCGGCCAACGCGAAGGCGCGTGGCGACAAGGCCGCCGCGCTCGACTGGTATCGCAAGGCCTACGATGCGGCGAGCGGTCCGGCGACGCGGCTGCGTTGGGGCGCGGCCTATTTCGCGAATGCCGTCGATCTTGCGCCGGACGATGCTGCGCGCATCAGGCAGATTGCCAACGACGTGCTGACGCAGGCGGGCCAGACGCGCAACGCGTTCTACGGCGCGAACAAGCGCGCGCTGACGCGGCTCGTCACGCAGTTGGTGCGCTGGCATCAGGGCGGCGCGCACGAGGCGACGGTGCAGGCGGTCGTCAAGCAGTTCGAGGGCGTGTGCGGCAAGCTGCCGGCCGGCGATCCGCAAGTCGGCGCTTGCGAGAGCCTGATCAAGCCTGCGAAGGCTTGACGCGCATCAGGCTCTGCCGCCGCCTTTATTGCGGCGCCGATATGTCGATGCCGTTGATGGCGGGCGCGGGCGCGGACGGATTCGAGAACGTCAGCGTGTTGGCGCGGCCCGCGCGCAACACGCCGTGGACGGTGAGCGTCGACGGCGTGGCCCAATTGCCCGTGGTCGGGAACGTGACGGGCACGGGCGCGGCGCCGTTGAAGCTGATTTGCGCGACACGGTCGACGCTGTCTCCGTTTACGAAAACGATCTGTACGCTATAAGCGCCATCAGCCGGCACCGCGAGCCGATTGATCGTCAGCGTCCCGCCGTTGCCGAGTTGTCCGACGGCCTGTCCGCTTGCGCATCCCGCGCACACTTGCACGCGGGCCGCGCCCGCAAGCGTGTTCGCGTGCGCGGCGGCCTCGTAGGCCGGGCGGGCCGCGGGCAGGCGAACCGGACCGGCGACCGACGCGACCGAGCGGATGCCGGGCATGGGTTTCGTCGTGTCGACATTCGATAACGCGATCTGATTCATCCCCGGCTTCAGGCCCGCATAGACGATGACGGCGCCGGTGCGCGCCGCGCCAGAGGTCGGCTCGAACGCGAGTGTCGTCGGAGTGCCGCCGTTGACGGCGAGCTGCGCGTACCGCGTTTCATTGTGCGGATTTGCATAGTCGATTTCGATATAGCCGCCCGTGGTGTGAGATTTGACGTGCGCGCGGATCGTGGCATGCCTGTGCCGCTGCGATGCGTTGTCTTCGCCGTCGTCGCATGAGTTGCAGTGCATGCGCGATTCATCGATGCCGCCGCCGAATGCATCCGGCCGCTCGGATTCCCCCGTGGCGTCGCGCCCATCGACGCGCAGCATGACCGCGCCGCCGGCCGGCACGAGCGGTACGGTGTACGACTGCGTCGCGACGCCGAGATCCTGGCGCGCCCACACGTCGCGCACTGTGGCGCGTTCGGCGGGCGCGAGGCCGAGCTGCGTCCAGGTGAACGTCATCGGCGCATCGGTGTTCGAGTTGTTGAACAGGACGACCGCGCGCTGCCCGTTGCCCGCCAGCAGCTTCGCCCACACCTGCCGCGTGCCGTCGCGGGATTGTGCGACCTTCAGCCCTTGCAGCCCGAGCGGATCTTGATCGATTGCGATGACTTCGGGGTTGGTCAGCAGGCCCAGCGTATCGGCGGCGAGCGGCTTCGACAGATCGTTGCCGAGAATCAGCGGCGCGCCGGCGATCGCCCACAGGCTCACGTGCGCGCGATCTTGCGTGGCCGACATGCCCATGCCGGCGATCATCATGTCGGGATCGTTGTAGTAGCCGGTGTGCTGCGCCTCGGGCCAATCGTTGCCGTTGAAATTGCGGATCACGCGGGCAAATTGCGTCGCGCCGATGTCGTGTTTGTAGATGTCGTCGGTGGTGCGCCACATTCGGCCGACGCCGGGCGCCCAGTCCCAAGGGCCCCGGTTGTAGTCGGGAAATGCGCGGTCGCTGCCGATCGTCCCCCAGTCGCAGATGCTGAGCGTGAGCCGCTGGCCGGTTTTCGCGTAGGCTTCGTCGATCGCGGCGGCAATCGCCGTGTATGCCTGCTGCGGATCGTAGCCGGCGTCGCGGCCGCCGCAGAAATCGACCTTCACGAAATCGAAACCCCATTGCGCGAACTGCAGGAAATCGGTTCGATAGTGTGCGACGTCGCTGCCGACGAATCGCGTGCCGTCGCGGCGAAAGCCGCAGCCGAGCGGACCGGCGTCGATATAGATACCGGCCTTCAGGCCCTGGCTGTGAATGTATTGCGCGATTGCCCGCATGCCGCCCGGCCATTGCCGCGTATCGACGATGAAATTACCGTTCGCGTCGCGCTGTCCGGACGTCCACCAGCCCTCGTCGATGTTCACGTACTCGTATTTCGCGCCGGATTCGATCGCGCGGTTCAGCCTGACCATGCCGTCCGCTTGAGCCTTGATCGTGTCGAAGCTGACGTTCTCCTCGAGGCTGTTCCACGATGACCAGCCCATCGGCGCCGCGACATGCGCGGTTCGGCCCGGCGCGGCGGCAGATGGCGGTGTTGCGCAGGACACGCTGACAACACCGCATAGGCCGATGGTCAGCACCGTCGACCATGCACCGGCAGTATTTTTTATGCGGGCTAAGCGCATGGTTGTCTCCTGGTGGCTGTTAATCCGGCTTCCTTTGTGCGAAGCCTCGTCGCAAATAACTATAAGGCAGCGTTCAAGCGCGTTTCAAAGGTTTGTGCGTTTGGTAGGGCATCGATCATTGTCTTGATGATTTTGCGATCGAGCGGCCGAATGCTGATGGGAAGCCATGATGGTGTCGAAGCGAACCGCGCGAGCATCCCCGACGTCCGCCGCCCGATCGCTGACGCGGGGGTGGTGCTCGCGGAAAACGCGTTGAAACCCTCAGGCGGTGAAATGCCGGGATGTTCGTTGACTATGCCGAGGCCGGACGCGGTGATTGCATCTCGGCGGATTGATGTTTTGCATATGTGGCCCGATCACGCGATCGAACGGCGCGATTGCGCGGCTCATCGGCCACGGTGACGCGCGGCGCGCCGTTTCGTGTTTGGTACGATTCACGCTTTCTCATTCGTTCGCCCCGCTGCGTGAACCGCCGAATTTTCTCGTCTCTTGCCGGCCGTTTTGCGGCCTGGTCTGCCGCGGCCAAGCCGCTTGCCGCCGCCATGCTGGTGCGTTTGCGCCATCCCACGCGGCGCGGCGTCGCGCTGGCCGTCGCCGCCGTTCCGGCGCTTTTCGTGCTGTACGTGCTTGCGCTGATTCCGTTCACGCCGGGCATCGGCGACATCCGCAAGGCGCGCGTGGACGCGCCCGCGCAGATCCTGTCCGCCGACGGCAAGTTGCTCGCGGAATTCAAGCCGTCGAACCGCGAATGGGTGCCGTTGCCGGGCATTTCGCCGAAGGTGGTCGACGCGCTGATCGCCACCGAGGATCACCGCTTCTACCAGCATCACGGCCTCGACTGGCGGCGCACGGCGGGCGCCGCGCTGCGCACGTTCTCCGGCGATCGCCAAGGCGGCTCGACGATCACGCAGCAGCTTGCGCGCAATCTGTATCCGGACGAGATCGGCCGCGCGCCGACGCTTACGCGCAAGCTGAAGGAAGCGATCACCGCGCTGAAAATCGAGGCGGTCTATAGCAAGGAGCAGATCCTCGAGACCTATCTGAACACGGTGCCGTTCCTGTACAACGCCTATGGCGTCGAGATGGCGGCGCGCACGTATTTCGACAAATCGGCGGACCAGCTCGACGCGCTCGACGCCGCGACGCTCGTCGGCATGCTCAAAGGCAACAGCTATTACAACCCGGTGCTCAACCCCGAGCGCGCGCTCGCGCGGCGCAACACGGTGCTGGCGCAGATGGTGAAGTACGGAAAGCTGTCGCCTGCCGTGTATGCGTCGCTGGCGAAGAAGCCGCTGCGCATCGACTTCGAGCGGCAAAAAGAGCCGCCCGGCCCCGCGCCGCATTTCGCGCAGCAGTTGCGCAAATGGCTGATCGCATGGGCCGACCGCAACGACTACAACATCTACTCGGATGGCCTCGTCGTGCGCACGACGATCGATTCGCGGCTGCAGGCTTACGCGACGCAGGCGCTCGCGCGGCAGACCAGCCAGTTGCAGCGGATCGCGAACGGCATGTGGAACGCCGGCAGCGGCTGCGCGAGCGGTAGCCCGTTGTTCCGTGCATTTGTGCGCGAGACGCCGGAATTCCGCGCGGCGCTGGACGGCGGCGCGACCGACGAAGCCGCGCTCAAGCATCTGCTCGCGGACCGCGCGTTCACGCGCGCGCTGTGCCGCGCGAAGGCCGACGTGCAGGCCGGCTTCGTCGCGATCGATCCGCGCAACGGGCAGATCGCCGCGTGGGTCGGCAGCCGCGATTTCGCGTCCGAGCCGTTCGATCATGTGCAGCAGGCGCGGCGGCAGCCGGGCTCGACGTTCAAGCCGTTCGTCTACGGTGCGGCGTTCGCGGCAGGCGCGACGCCCGACGACACGTTCGTCGATCAGCCCGTCGAGATTCCTTTGAAGGGCGGCGAGATCTGGCGGCCGGACGACGACGCGCCGCCCACGGGCAAGCCGATGACGCTGCGCGACGCGATCGCGTATTCGCGCAACCGGATCACCGCGCAACTGATGATGAAAGTAGGTCCGGCAAAGGTCGCGCGGCTCGCGCGCGCGATGGGCGTGCGCGACAGCGCGCTCGAAGCCGTGCCGTCGCTCGCGCTCGGCACGAGCCCCGTCACGTTGAAGGAAATGGTGTCCGCGTATGCGACGATCGCGAACGTCGGCGAATATGTCGAGCCGCGAATGGTCACGCGCATCGAGGATCGCCACGGCAACGTGCTTGCCGAGTTCGCGAGCGCGTCGCCCGAACGCGCGCTCGACGCGTCGGCCGCGCGCACGCTGATCGACGTGATGCGCGGTGTGATCGCGCGCGGCACCGGCTCGGCAATCCGCACGCGCTTCGGGATTCGTGCGGATGTCGCGGGCAAGACCGGCACGACGCAAGGCGATACCGACGGCTGGTTCATCCTGATGCAGCCGCAGATGGTCGCGGGCGCGTGGGTCGGTTTCGACGACGGCCGCGTGACGCTCGGCAGCGATTGGGGGCAGGGGGCGCGCAGCGCGCTGCCGATCGTCGGCGAGTTCTATCAGCGCGCGCTGCGCGCGCGGATCATCGATGCGCGCGAACGCTTTGCCACGCAGGCGCAGCCCAGCGCGTTCGAGACGTTCCGCGACAAGCTGCGCGATTGGTATCGCTATCTGTTCGACAAAGCGCAGCCGCGCAACGAGGAGGCGCCGCTGCCCGCGCCGCCGCCCGCGCGCGCGCCGGCGGCTGAAGGGGAGGAGCCGGAACAGGCGCCGGCGGCTGCGTCTGAAGCCATGCCGTCCGCCGCGTCCGCTGCGGCGTTGGCGAGCGGCGCGGATGTACCCGCGTCGGCGGCGAACGCGGCATCGGCCGTTACGCCGGCAGTGCCGCTCGCTTCTTCGACCGGGGAAGCCCTGCTGCTGCCCGCGCAGCACCCGGCCGCCGATGCGGCGCGCGGGCTGCCGAGCGGCGAAGAACCGATTTCGCCGACGCCGACGCCCGATGCGCCCGCCGCGAGCGCGCCGGGGGGCAATTGAGAGGGCTGACGCGGCTTATCGGTGGTGTCGGCCCACTCGGCCGGCGGACCGACGCCGCCGGCGCGCGGTGAGGCGCGTGCAGTAAGGCGTGCGCCGCGCATGCGCGTGCGCTACGCTCGTGCGCCCGCCGGTGTGCGTTACCGCCGCCAGTCGATTCGAACACCGTCGCACGGGGAGAGATGCAAAGCGCGTGGCGATCGGGACGATCAATGGAGCGTGCCGCGCGCATGGGCCGTTTCGACGCGCGTCCAAAACGCGTCCAGCGCCGGATAGATCGACTGCCGCCAGCGCGGCCCGACGAACAGATCGTAGTGATCGCAGTCCGGTGCGGTGATGCGCTCGCGCGCGGCCTCGGGCAATGCATCGCACAGGCGTTGTGCAGCGTGGGTTTGGCCGGGGCCCGCGACGTCGTCGAGGGTGCCTTCGACCGTGCAGAGCGGCGTGCGCGTGAGCTGCCGCGGCTCGACGCGCCGCCCGCCCACCGACCAGCGCCCGTCGGCGAGCAGCCGCTCGTGAAAGATCACACGGATCGTGTCGAGAAAATAGCGCTCGGTCATGTCGAGCACTGCGCCGTATTCGTTCATTTCGCGCATGCAGCATGCCGCGCTGGCCAGATCGCCCGTCAGCCACGCTGCCCAGTAGCGGCTTTCGAGTGCGATGCGCCGGTGCGGATGCGCGGCGACAATCGCCGCATGCTGGATGAAGCCCGGATACACGCGCCGTCCCGCGCCTGCATATGGCGGCGGCACCGTGTCGATCACGGTGCGGCGGAACCAATCGAGATCATGGCTGAGCGCGAAGCGATCGATGGGGGTGGGGTGCTCTCGCGTGTCGATCGGGCCGCCAAGCAGGGTGATGCTCGCCAAGTGGATGCCGCGCGCGGCGAGCAGCGCGGCGGCCGCGAGCGCGGGTACGGTCGCCTGGCAGACCGCCATCACATGCAGCTCGTGCGCTTGCGTTTGCGCGGCGACGATGAAGCGTTCGAGCGTGTGCACATAGTCGTCGAGGCTGAATGCGCCGGCCTCGGGCGGGACGTCGCGCGCGTTGTGCCAGTCGGTGATGTAGACATCGTGTGCGGCCAGCAGCATCTCGACCGTTTCACGAAACATGACAGCATGATGTCCGGCAAGCGGCGTGCAGAGCAGGATCGGCGCGCGGGCGGCTGTCGTGCCGGCGGTTTGGCGCACGAACTGGCGCAGCGTGCAGAACGGCGTGTGGTCGACGATCCGCTCCTGTACCGCAATGGCGATTCCGGCGTGGCCGGAAACGAGCGCATCGATCCCGAACGGCGGTGGCGCGGCAATGGCATCGGCGGCGCGGGCCATCGGCCCCCAGGTCGGCCAGCCCGGCGCGCGCGCGAGCCAGCCCGCGCGCTGCGCGGCGCCCGCCCAGGGCTGGCATGTGCGGGCGAATTCGCGTTGCATTTCGAGCCACGCGTACAGCATCGAAAGGGATCTCCTGGCGGATCGGGATCTGGCGGCAAAACGGGCGTGCGCTGCGCGATGGCGTGGCGCAACGGCTTCAGTTCAGCATAGGCCGGCCTGCGCCGCATGACCAGGAGCGGCGGCGCAATCCCGGACGATTCGCTTGCGCTTTATGCGTGCAGATAGCGGGTTCGTGCTTGCGCGATGCCCCGGCGGACGCTTTTTTCGAGAACGTGCCGAATGATCGGCGCGACGAACGGCACCTTGCCGCCGAACGTGATCACATAGTGAAAATACGTGCGCTGATCGTCGATCGGCACGAATCGCATCACGCCGAGATGGTCGCGCAATGGGCTGCCGCGCGTGATCCGATACTCGATCAGTCGATTTTCCTGATAACCGGTGACGGTTTCGACGAACGGCGGCGCGCCCGGCACGCGCATTTCGCGAGCGGAGCCCACGCCGTTGCGGGCCGCTTCGCCATCGCTGATCCGGCGCACACTTGCCGGCTTGAACAGCGAGGCCAGATTCTCGTGTTCGCTGAAGAAGCGGAAGACGTGCTGAACCGGCGCATCGAATTCCTCGGAGATTTCTATCCGTTGTCGTGTCATGGGACGCTCGCGTGTCGGAGGGAAGAAGACGGCGCCGATCGGTATGCGCCTTCGAAAAATGTGACATTGATTGATGTAATCATCAACTAGGGTAATTACGTGCGTGGCGTTGTGTTGGCTTCGACAACGACAACGGCAAGCGCGGCGGCAACGCGCCTGCCCTTTGCCGGGAACGTTGTGCCGCACACGGGCTTTCCATTCATATGCATATGACGTTCGCCGGATATCCGTGCGGCCGGATTGGCCAGCGTGCGCCCGGCGTGCGGCCCGCTTGCCGCGAGGCGTTGGCGCCGGGCTCACGCAAGCGTGCCGGGGCAGCGCAACGCGTTGTGTCCACTGAGGACGCTCCATTGGCGATCGACGAAGTCCGGCCGTTGTCCACGCTGATATGGATGTGCCGTTGATGTGCCGCGAGAGCGTCGCGACGGGGTGGCACTGCTAAGCGCTCTGCGGGGCAGGCTTGCGCTCAGCAGCGCGCTCGCTGATCTCGATGACGGCGGGAACGGCGCATGCGGTGCGCGCCTACTGTTTGAATGACGGCAAGTCGCGTTGAATGTGCGTCAGGATTTCGGCTGCCGCTCGTGGTAGTGGGCGCTCACCATGCACGATTACTTTTCCGCATGGCGAATTGAACAGCGGGTTGCGCATGCGCAGCGCGATGATCTTGCCCTCGTCGAGATCGTCGGCGATCAGTAGATGCGTCAGAAACGCGACGCCGTCGCCCGAACGGACGAAGCGCCGCAGTGCGGCCGGGGAGTTCGTGACGAATCGCGGCGCGAGCGGAATGTTTTCCGCGTGCGCGACGGTATAGACAATCTGACCGACGCCGAAATGCGGTGCGGGCATCATCGCGAGCGGGTAGCGGACGGCGTCGCGCATCTCGAGCGGCCCGTTGTGGCGCGTGAGCGGATGGTCGGGGGCGACGGCAAGAAAGGTCGGGTGCGACACGCTCAGGCATTCGCGAATGCCTGGCGGCAGCGACGGGTTGTACGTGAGTCCGATATGGGCGCGCTTGCGCACCACGTCGTCCACCACGCCGTTTGCCGTACGCACGTTCAGCTCGATAGATACGTGCGGGTGCCGGTTCAGGAAATCGGCGACGACCGAATCCATCAGACTTTCGACATAGCCGATCGTCAGTGCGATCTCAATGCGGCCGCGCAATTCGCCATGCAACGATTCGTGGAATTGCTCTAGTCCGATTCTGTATGTATGTGCATATTCAAGTAGCAGATCGGCCGCTTCGGTTGCGATCATGCCGTGGTGCCGGCGGTCGAACAGCGGCGTGCCGATTTCGCTTTCGAGCAGGTGCAATTGCCGGCTGACCACGGACGGCGCGGTGTTCAGCCGTTCGGCGGCAGAGCGGATCGACCCGTGCTCGAGAATGGCCTGGAAATATCGCAGGCGGCTCAAATTGACCTGGAACGATTGATCCATAAGCATGTTGCCTCAACAGGCAACGCCTGTGCACTAAAGTTGCTGTCGCTGTGATCATACAGTATGGCGATAATGAGCCGAAACGACCGGGCGCGGCGATGCGCCTGTCGATACTAATACGGGCCATACGAGGCAGCAGATCGCTATCGAAAGCGGGCGCTCGCATTGGTTCGGAGGGCCGGCGTCGTGGATGGGATCGTGCTGCCTGTCTACTTCGTCGACGCGAATCGAGAGACACGTCGTGTGATGAAGATTCCGGACGCCGGTTTCCGGCGCCAAACCCATATTTGTGCTCTTGGCCATTCAGCTTGTGCCTAGCTGAGTGGCGGGCCATGGGCGTCAACCGCTGTTGCGATACGCCGGACTGCCATGTCCTGGCGGGGCGCCGCTTGCCGTTTTAGGTTCGGAGCCATTGGACGGAAGTGGTTCGATGGTCGATTCAATTAACTGTGCCTTTTTGATCGGCCGGATGCAGATGGCTTGACGTTGGTGTCGTTCGTGCCGGGTATTCCGGCAATCGATTTTTCCGTAGGCGGGCTGGCCAACCAGCCGGCTTGATGGGTTACGTCGTTTGCCGGCGGCAGGCGCGTAAGTGCTTGCCATTGTCGTTTTCCGGCTAAAGCGAGCTGTGTGCCGCACAAGACGGATGCGCAGCATATAAGCGGGGAGCGTGCCGCGATGCGGGGGGCGGATCGCGCGGATGCAACGTGTGCCGGCCGGGCGTGATATGCCGGCAAGCCCGCTGCATTGCGCGAATCGCGTGTCGCGCGCACAGCGGCCATATTGCTTTGTTCGCTGCGTGGTCAGTGGAGTAATGGCGGGCGTGATGGCGTGGCGGTTGAAGCGCGCGCGTTGCGCCGGCTTTAATTTCCGAGGCGGCTAGCGGCAGTTGTGGTCGGAATGTATTTGCTTGGCGTCGTGGCAGATGCGCGCCGTTGGTTTTATGGCGACGCATTCTGCCGTTCATCACGAAGGAATTTCGATTCGCATTTGGATGAGTACGATGAATTCTATAGACACCAATCCTTTTTCTAATCCGGCGCGCACGCTCGTCGCCGTGACGCGTGAGTCGACCGAGCGCCGTTCGCTGAAGGCGTCGCCGCGTGTGCAGCGGGTGCTCGATGCCGTCGTGACCCGGATCGTCGACGGCGAATTCACGTCCGGCCTGCTGCCGCCGCAGGATGTGCTCGCGCGCGAACTGGGCGTGCCGCGCTCGGTGATGCGCGAAGTTACGCGCGTGTTGACCGCGCGGCGAATGGTGCAGGCCCGGACGAAGGCCGGCACGCGTCTCACGCCGCGCAGCGAATGGCGGCTCTTCGACGATCACGTGATGCAGTGGCGGATGCGGATCACGGCGGATGTCGATTTTCTGCACGACGTCGTGGCGATGTGCGATTTGGTCGAGCCCGAAGCTGCCGCGCAGGCGGCAACACACGCGGACGATGCGCAGCGGCGTGCGATTCGCGCGGCCTACGCGGCGGTGCGGGATGCGGTTGGGGCGGATGCGCTGCGCCGCGGGCTCGAGGCGCTGCATGCGGCGGTGGTCGAGGCGAGCCGCAACCAGTTCATCCGGCAGATGGGCGAGGTCGCGCGGGCCGGCGTGACGGCGATCGACTGGGATGCCGTGTCGTTGCACGGCCGGTACGATGCGATTCGCGGTGCGGCCGGGCGGCTTGCCGCGGCGATCGACGGTTACGATGCGAATGGCGCGCGCGCCGCGATGATCGGGTTGCGGATGGCTGTCAACGAGGCGGGATCGGAAGCGGCGGCCTGATCGTGGGGGCGCCGCCGGCCGTACCGGCCGTGATGCGTGGTGATCGCGCAGCGCATGTGCTTGTCGTGCGTGCGCGCTCGCTGCGGCGCACACCGCCGGTACGGGCCGGACGCCCGCGTGCGATCGCCGGCGCCCGATGTTTTCCGTCAAGCGAGCGAAATCGCTCGCTTCTTGCCGCGAACGGTTGCCTCTCTGTGCAGCGTCGCAAGCGGTGGCGGAGACTTTTCGCCGGATAGCGGCGCTTCGAGCCGCGATACGGCCAATGCCGCCGTTCCCGTTCGCTTGGCTGTTTTTGCTTGCGTCGGGTGCCGCCGCGCTGCCCACCATACATGCAGCGCGTCGTATGCGACCTTGGCGTCGTGTTTCGCGAGCAGCCGCGCGGTATCGTTCCGCGTGTGCAATATCGATCATGCCGAGTGCCGCTGGATAGGGTAGAGGACCGATGTGGCCGGGGCTTGGCGCATGCGTTTGAGCGATGGATGAGCGTAGCGCCCGGCGGCCCGGCCCGACGAGTCGCCCGATCGGCCAGCGCGGGGTGTGCCATGCGTCATGCGCGATGAAAGCAGCCCGGTTTCACGCTCGTTCGTACAACGTCACGCATGTCGGCGTAGGCCGGTGTCGGCGGCTCGTTCCGCGGTGCCGCAGCAGGCTCGCGTTGTTGACGCTTGCGCTCACGGGTCGCTAGCATCAAACCAATCAGTCGCTCAAGGATTTAACGATGCTTTGCATTCTGCCGTCGGTCGATCCGGCTATCGCCAGCTTGGCGCCGGGGTTTCGTGCGCTCAGCATCAGTGTCGAAGCTGCCGGGGTTGCGAATCCAGGCATTGCCCGCGACGCGCTGAGTCGCGCGTGCCGATCGCTCGCTGCAGGCGGCGCCGCATGGGCCGATGCGCACCTGGCGGCTTGGGCGGACGTGTTCAGGAAGTTCGGCGCGAAGCCCCAGCGCACGCCGCCTTCCGCCGAAGCGTTGCGCAAACGCGTGCTGCGCGACGGCAGCCTGCCGAGCATCGATCCGGTGGTCGATCTGTACAACGCAATCAGCATTCAATACGCGATTCCGGTCGGCGGCGAGAATTTTGCGGCCTATGCCGGCATGCCCAGGCTGGTTATAGCGGATGGCACGGAACCCTTCGACACGGTGAAGGACGGCGCGCCGGCCCAGGAAACGCCAGAGGCGGGGGAGGCGGTCTGGCGCGACGATCTCGGTGTCACATGCCGGCGCTGGAACTGGCGGCAAGGCATCCGGACGAGACTGAATGCCGATGCCAGACAGATGTGGTTCATTCTGGAAAGCTTGCCGGCAATGCCGCTGGAAGCGCTTCATGAAGCAGGCGATCGATTGATCGAAGGGTTGCGCCTCATGATGCCGGGCGCGGCGATCGACACGAAGTTGATCGGCCCCGGTGCGTGATAGAGAGCGCGGGCTCGATTCCGCTCGGGCGGGCTCCCGTGGTTTCTGATTGTCGGTGGCGTTGCCGGCTGCTATTTCCCGGGCCCGGCGTCGCCAGGGCGGCGGCTGGCGACGTTGCGCGCCGCCGTTGCTCATTCCGGAACGGCGCGAAGCGCCGGGCCGCGTTTCGGCGAAGAGCCGTGCGCGGCGGCGGCCGATACCGGCGCGGAGCCGCTCTGTCGCCGCGCTTATCCTCGCAAACCCCTACGAAGTCTTACGTAGCCGTCATACGTAGTTGTCCGCTTGTTAGGTTCGCGTCAAAGGCGAACAATATCGAGCCATCGCTTGGCGCTCGCGGGGCGTGAGGCTTGCCGCCGTTTCGGGCGGCCGCCCGCTGCGGGTTGCCCCCGCGCCTATTTCGATAAATAAAGACAGGAGACACCATGAATCGGGCTTCCAGCTACTTGATCTGGATCGCGGTCGCGCTCATCGGCGCATTCGCGTTCGGCACGATCGCGCTCGCGCACGGCGAGCGGGTCAGCGCGCTATGGATCGTGATCGCCGCCGTCTGCGTGTACTTGATCGCATACCGCTTCTACAGCCGCTTCATCGCGAGCAAGGTCGTGCAGCTCGACGGCCTGCGAATGACGCCCGCTGTCAAGTACAACGACGGCCTCGACTACGTACCGACCAACAAATACGTGCTGTTCGGCCACCATTTCGCCGCGATCGCAGGCGCCGGGCCGCTCGTCGGCCCCGTGCTTGCCGCGCAGATGGGTTATACGCCGGGAATGTTGTGGATTCTCGCGGGCGTCGTGTTCGCGGGTGCGGTGCAGGATTTCATCGTGCTGTTCATCTCGTCGCGCCGCGACGGCCGCTCGCTCGGCGATCTCGTCAAGATGGAGCTGGGCACGGTGCCCGGCGTGATCGCGCTGTTCGGCGCGTTCCTGATCATGGTGATCATTCTCGCGGTGCTCGCGCTGATCGTCGTGAAGGCGCTGACGAACTCGCCGTGGGGCACGTTCACCGTCGCCGCGACGATCCCGATCGCGCTGTTCATGGGCGTCTACACGCGCTTCATCCGGCCCGGGCGGATCGGCGAAGTGTCGATCATCGGCTTCGTGCTGCTGATGGCGTCGATCGCCTACGGCCAGCACGTGCACGATTCGGCGGCGCTCGCCGCGTGGTTCACGTTCAGCGGCACGCAGCTCACGTGGATCTTGATCGGCTACGGCTTTGTCGCATCGGTGCTGCCGGTGTGGCTGCTGCTCGCGCCGCGCGATTATCTGTCGACGTTCCTGAAGATCGGTACGATCGTCGGCCTCGCGATCGGCATTCTGATCGTCGCGCCGGAGCTGAAGATGCCAGCGCTGACGAAGTTCGTCGACGGCACCGGGCCGGTGTGGGCCGGCAATCTGTTCCCGTTCCTGTTCATCACGATCGCCTGCGGTGCGGTGTCGGGCTTTCATTCGCTGATTTCGTCGGGCACCACGCCCAAGCTGCTCGACAACGAAACCAACGCGCGGCTGATCGGCTACGGCGCGATGCTGATGGAATCGTTCGTCGCGATCATGGCGCTCGTGGCCGCATGCGTGATCGAGCCGGGGATCTATTTCGCGATGAACTCGCCGGCGGCGCTGCTCGGCACCACACCCGAAGCCGTGGCGCAGACCGTCACGCAATGGGGCTTCATGCTGACGCCCGAGATGCTGACCGAAACCGCGAAGGCAGTCGGCGAGACGACGATCGTCGCGCGCGCGGGCGGCGCGCCGACGCTGGCGGTCGGCATGGCGCACATCCTGCATCAGGTGATCGGCGGGCAGGCGATGATGGCGTTCTGGTATCACTTCGCGATCCTGTTCGAGGCGCTGTTCATCCTGACCGCGGTCGACGCGGGCACGCGCGCCGGCCGCTTCATGCTGCAGGATCTGCTCGGCACGTTCCATCCGGCGTTGAAGCGCACCGAGTCGCTGCCGGCGAACCTGGTCGCGACGGCGCTGTGCGTGGCCGCGTGGGGTTATTTCCTGTATCAGGGCGTGGTCGATCCGCTCGGCGGCATCAATACGCTGTGGCCGCTGTTCGGCATTTCGAATCAGATGCTTGCGGCGATCGCGCTCGTGCTCGGCACCGTCGTGCTGTTCAAGATGAAGCGCGAGCGCTACGCGTGGGTCACGATCGTGCCTGCCGTGTGGCTGCTGATCTGTACGCTGACGGCCGGCTGGCAGAAGGTGTTCGACGTGAATCCGAAGGTCGGCTTCGTCGCGCATGCGGCGAAGCTGCAAGCGGCGGCGGCCGACGGCAAGGTGCTGGCGCCGGCGAAGTCGCTGGCGCAGATGCAGCGGATCATCTTCAACGACTATGTCGATGCGGCGCTGGCCGGGCTTTTCATCTTTGTCGTGTTGAGCATCGCGGTGTACGGCGTGATCGCCGTGGTGCGCGCGCGTCGCATCGCGCAGCCGAGTTCGCGCGAGACGCCGTTCGAGCCGATGCCCGCCGCGCAGGCGCTCGGCAGCGGCCGTTGACCGTCAGCGGAGAAAGCGATGTTTTCTGATCTCAGCGGCGAATTGCGCACCGCCGGGCGTTATCTCGGACAGGCGTTGCGGCTGATGGTCGGCTTGCCCGACTACGACGGATACGTCGCGCATATGCGTGCGACGCATCCCGACCGGCCGGTGATGTCATACGAGGAATTTTTCCGCGAACGGCAGAACGCGCGGTATGGGGCGGGGGCGGGCAAGTGCTGTTGACGGCGCCCGCCGCGCGGCGGGCGGCGCAGCGATGCGTCAATCGTCGCGCGGCTTCGGCGGACCGTCGTACAGTCGGTCGACCAGTTCTTCCATCATGTGGCGATCATTTGGCGACAGCGATTCGATTTTGGTCGCAAGCTCGATCGTTTCCTGTTGCAGCGGGTATTTCGTGTCGCGCGACCCGGCCTGTGGGTTCGCCGCGGACGGCGACGGGCCGTAGCGCAGCCAATGCTCGTCGACCTTCAGCCACTCGACGAGCGTTGCCATGTTTTCCGATTTCGGAATGACGGTGCCGTTCAGCCATTTGTAGATGGCCTGATTTGAAACCGGCTCGCCGTGATGGCGAAACTGGAATTCCAGAATGAATTCCTTCGGACGCAAAGCTCTTCCGACGGTGTTTTTCACCGCGTGTTTCAGGCGTTTCGAGAACGCGATACTTTTTTCGCTTTTGGGCTTTGGCATGGCCGCATTGTGTTGCGGCATGCGATAAAAGTGGTCAACTCATCAAGATAAAAAAATCTCAAATAAGATAAATTTATCTTGATAAAGCGTTGGGCGGCGCGGTATAGGAAATCATTTTCTGCCGCTTAATGGCTTGTGTTTCCCGGATTTTTTACGATTTTGTAGCGTGGCCGACATTTTATTTGCGATATTGAAATAACTCATAAAAGATAAGGCGGCGTGAAACGCGCCGCCTTATCCGAACGCTCAGACCATTTCCCCGACGCACGCATCGAATGCGGCGATCAGCCGGTCGACATCGTCGGCCGTCGTTTCCGGGCACACGAGCATCATGTTGTGGAACGGTGTGATCAGAATGCCGCGATTGAGCAGATACAGATGCACGATGTGTTCAAGCTCGCCGTCGAGTTGTGCGCCGGCGATCGTGCCGTTGCGCGGCGGCGTCGGTGCGAACTGAAATTCGGTGCGCGCGCCGATCCGCGTCACGCACCACGGCAGCCCGCGTTGCGCGATGACCTGCTCGAGCCCGCTCGAAAGGCGCGCGGCCAAGCCAAACATATGGGCGTATGCATCGTCGGTCATCACGTCGGAGAGTGTCGCGCGGATGGCGTGCATCGCGAGCATGTTCGCGGTCAACGTCGTGCCGATACCCGAATGGCCGGGCGGCGCGCTCGCCTTTGCCTGCTGCGCCCGCGCTGCCACTTCGGCGCTGAAGCCGTACACCGCGCACGGCACGCCGCCGCCGATCGGCTTGCCGATGATCAGCACGTCCGGCTCCAGCCCGTGTGCGGCCGCGTAGCCGCTCGGCCCGCTACTGATCGTATGGGTTTCGTCGATCGCGAGCAGGGTGCCGTGGCGGCGCGTGATCTCGCGCGCCTGCCGCCAATAGTCCGGCTCCGGCAGCACCATGCCGATGTTCGTCATCGCCGGCTCGGCGAGCACGCATGCGACGTCGCCTTGCGCAAGCGCGGCGTCGAGCGCCGCCGGATCGTTGAATTCCACCACGCGTGTATATGCGAGCAGATCGTGCGCCTGGCCGAGCAGGCTATCGCGCTGCATGGGCCGTCCGTCGGCCAGATCGACGAACACGTCGTCGACCGTGCCGTGATAGCAGCCGTTGAACACGACGATGTGCCGGCGCCCGGTTGCCGCGCGCGCCCAGCGCAGCACGAAGCGGTTCGCATCGCTCGCGCTCAGCGCGAATTGCCAGTAGGGCAGCTTGAAACGGCGCGCAAGCTCCGCGCCGACCCACGCGGCATCGCTGCTCGGCAGCATGGTCGTGTAGCCGCGGGCTGCCTGTTCGGCGAGCGCGCGCGCAACAGGCTCGGGCGCGTGGCCGAACATCGCTCCGGTATCGCCTAGGCAGAAATCGACGTAGCGATGTCCGTCGACGTCGGTGAAATGCGCGCCGCGCGCGTGATCGACATAAAGAGAGAACGGCGTCGACCAGTCGCGCATCCAGTGCAGCGGCACGCCGAACATCAGGTGCTGCGCCGCCGCGGCGGATAGCGCACGCGATTTCGGCATCGCACGTTCGAACGCATCGCGCTCGCGTGCGAGCAGTGCGCGGGCGCGGGGCAGGTTGACTCCGTGGCGGGTCTCCAAGTGACGCTCCTTATCGAAGAAAACGGGATCGCGAAACGATTCCGAAAGCTTCGCATATCCGCCGGTGCCGGTCGACCCTTGTAATGACGCCGATGCCGTGCGATGCCGCCGGGTGCGGGGCTCGACGGCCGACAGGCGCGCTCGCGAGCGGGGGCGCGCACGTCAGCACATCGGCACATCAGCACGGTGGAGATTGCCGCGCGTCTCCGTCTCGAGCTACCCGCCGAGCGCCGCGAGATTCAACGTATGCGCGTGCCCGATCCACACCGCCGCGTCGCGATGGTCGCGCAATTCGTCGCCGGTGTTCGGGTGCAGGAAAATATCGAGCGAGCCGTGATTGACGACGAGCCACGGCACGATATCGGCAAAGCGCGCCGGGCTGAACGCGATCTGATACGACCACGCGGGATGCGGCCCGACCAGGCGTTCGTGGAAGCGGCCAAGCTCGACGAGCGCGCCGAAACGCTGCTCGACGATCTGCCGGAATGCCCAGGCGGCGTCGCGGCTGGCCGCATCGAAGTAGACGTGCGCGTGCCAGCTTTCGATCGTGGCTTCGTCGATGAATTGCATTGCCGTACTCGATGTGAATGGAAAAGGGTGCCGCTGCTGTATGTCGCGCTCAATGTCGTGTTGTCCGCGCCGGCACGGCATCATTATCGCGCGGGGCGGCAATCGATGCAGGCGGGCGGGCAAGGGCGGCGTGACGGCTGGTGTCGAGTTAAAAAAAAGCGCCATGACAGCGTCATGGCGCTTTTTCGACGAAGACCGCGCGGGCCGCGCGGCCGCTGCGGCCATACGCGCGCCGCGAATGCGGCTTATGCCGCCGCGGTCGACTTTGCCGATTTCTGCAGCTTGCCTTTACCCGCGCGCTGAATTTCCTCGAGCTTGATTTCGACATGGCGCGAGAACACATACTCGGCCGGACGCTGCTTGTCGATCGGAATGTCCGGCGCGAACGGGCCGTCGGTCTTGATGCCGTTGCGGCTGACGCGCAGCGCCTTCAGCGGATGCGCGATCGTGTCCATCACGGCGGTTGCCTCGAAGCCGCAGTGGACCATGCAGTCCGCGCACTTCTCGTAGTTGCCGACGCCGTAGTTGTCCCAGTCGGTGGTTTCCATCAGTTCCTTGAAGGTCTTCACGTAACCTTCGCCGACCAGATAGCACGGCTTCTGCCAGCCGAACACGGTGCGCGCCGGGTTGCCCCACGGCGTGCACTTGTATGTCTGATTGCCGGCGAGGAAATCGAGGAACAGCGACGATTGGCTGAACGACCAGCGCTTGCCGCCTTCGCCGCGCTTCAGGATTTCGCGGAACAGGTTCTTCGTCTTGTCGCGGTTCAGGAAGTGCTGCTGGTCCGGCGCGCGCTCGTAAGCGTAACCCGGCGACACGGTGATGCCGTCGACGCCGATCGGCTTGAGCGTGTCGAAAAACTTCGCAACGCGCTCGGGAATCGCATCGTTGAACAGCGTGCAATTGATATTCACGCGGAAGCCGCGGCGCTTGGCTTCCTTGATCGCCGCGACGGCCTTGTCGTACACGCCTTCCTGCGACACCGAGTGATCGTGCATGTCCTTGTCGCCGTCGAGGTGGACCGACCAGACGAAGTACGGGCTCGGCTGGTAGTCGTCCATCTTCTTTTCCATCAGCAGCGCGTTCGTGCACAGGTACACGAACTTCTTGCGCTTCATGATGCCCTTGACGATTTCCGGCATGTCCTTGTGCAGCAGCGGCTCGCCGCCCGCGATCGAGACGACGGGCGCGCCGCATTCGTCGACCGCCTGCAGGCATTCGTCGATCGACAGACGCTGGTTCAGAATCGGATCGGGGTAGTCGATCTTGCCGCAGCCGTTGCACGCGAGGTTGCAGCGGAACAGCGGCTCGAGCATCAGCGCGAGCGGATAGCGTTTGTTGCCGGACAGGTGTTGGCGCACGATGTATGCGCCGACGCGGACTTGCTGGAGCAGCGGAATAGACAAGGGTGTCCTCCTTAAACTTCGCGGGCGACAGCTTGCATGAGCTTCGCCGGCAACTTGAATTCGACTTTTTCCTCGCGGCCTTCCATCGTCGCGACTTCGACGGGCCCGAGCGCACGCAGCGCGGCGATCACGTCGTCGACCATTTCCTCGGGCGCCGATGCGCCCGCGGTGAGGCCGACCGTGCGCGCGCCTTCGAACCATTCGGCGCGAATTTCCGAGCCGTCCGCGACGAGATAGCTCGGCACGCCGCTTTCGGTGCCGATCTCGCGCAGCCGGTTCGAGTTCGAGCTGTTCGTCGCGCCGACGACGAGCAGCACGTCGACCTGCGCGCTCAACTCGCGCACGGCCGCTTGACGGTTCTGCGTCGCATAGCAGATGTCGCGCGTGTCCGGGCCGACGATATCGGTGAATTTGCGCATCAGCGCCTCGATGATGCCGCGCGTGTCATCGACCGACAGCGTCGTTTGCGTGACGTAGGCGACGGGCGTGTCGGCGGGCAGCGTCAGCGTGCCGACCTCGGCCTCGCTTTGCACGAGGATCACCTCGCCCGGAATCTGACCGATCGTGCCTTCAACCTCCGGATGGCCGGCATGCCCGATCAGGATCAGCCGGCGGCCCGCCGCGACGTATTGGCGGCCCTGTACGTGCACTTTCGTGACGAGCGGGCAGGTCGCGTCCAGCACGTCGAGGCCGCGGGCTTGCGCGTCCTTCTCGACGGTCTGGGCCACGCCGTGCGCGCTGAAGATCGCGACGGCACCGTGCGGCACTTCGTCGAGTTCTTCAACGAATCGCGCCCCTTTATTTCTTAGATTTTCGACGACGTGCCGGTTATGGACGATCTCGTGACGTACATAAACCGGCGCACCGTGCTGTTGCAGCGCGCGCTCGACGATCTCGATCGCACGGACAACCCCCGCACAAAAGCCGCGGGGCTGGGCAAGGATGACTCGCATAGATAGGCGAACTCCGACGACTGACGCGGGGTGCGAGAAGGCCGGCACGCCAGCCAGATCGCCCCAACTTTGGATGTTATGAATGCGGGAAACGAGCCCGGCACCCCGAAGTAATCGCGCATTTTAACCTTATCGGCTCCACCTTGCTTTAACGTTCCCGACAATGTGGCAATTGGCACAACACCCGAGTCCGGCGCCCGCGCGAGCCAAACCCAGTAAACTAAGCGGTTCCATCGAATCTTTCGGTTGCTTGACCGGCTCGCGCATATCGAAAGGCATTGAAAAGAAAAGGCTGATTTGCATGAAGATCGAATGTAGCGGGGCGCCGGCGGCGCGGCGGTGCGCCGTCCGGCCGGGCGGCGCACCGGTAGGGGGGCACGCATGACGCTCGTGGCCGTGTTTCTGCTGTCCTGTTTGTCGCTCGTGATCTGGCTCGTGCTGCTGTTCGCGCGCGGCGGTTTCTGGCGTGCGCGTCCGGCGCGGCCCCTGCCGCCCGACGCGGCGCCGTCCGATTGGCCGGCGGTGGCTGCCGTCGTGCCCGCGCGCAACGAAGCCGACGTGATCGGCGAGGCTGTTACGTCGCTCATCGGGCAGCAATATCCCGGGCCGTTCCACCTGATCGTCGTCGACGATCACAGCACCGACGGCACGGCGGCGGCCGCGCGCGCCGCCGCGACGGCCGCCGGCCGCGCCGATAGGCTCACCGTGCTGAGCGCGCAGCCGCTGCCGGCCGGCTGGTCGGGCAAGGTCTGGGCGCAATCGCAGGGCATCGCCGCGGTGCGCTCGCTCGGCCTGCCCGCGGATTACCTGTTGCTGACGGACGCCGACATTGGTCATCCGCCCGATGCGCTCCAGCAATTGGTCGTCCGCGCGCGGGCGGAGCAGCGCGATCTCGTGTCGCTGATGGTGCGGCTGCGCTGCGATTCGTTCTGGGAGAAGGCGCTGATTCCGGCGTTCGTATTCTTTTTTGCAAAACTCTATCCATTTTCTTGGGTCAATGACCCGCGCAACAAGACGGCGGGCGCGGCCGGGGGCTGCATGTTGGTCAAGCGCGCGGCACTGGACGAAGCGGGCGGGATCGAATCGATTCGCGGCGCGTTGATCGACGATTGCAGCCTGGCCGCGCAGATCAAGCATCGCGGTGCCGGCCATCATCCGATCCGGCTCGATCTCGCGCAGCGCAGCGTGTCGTTGCGGCCTTACGATAGCTGGCGCGACATCTGGAACATGATCGCGCGCACCGCTTTCACGCAGCTTCGCTATTCGCCGCTGCTGCTGGCCGGCACGCTTGCTGGCATGACGATCATCTATCTGGTGCCGCCCGTGGCGGCGCTCGCATATGGCGCGCGCGCATGGCCGGCATGGCTCGCGTGGGCGTCGATGTGCACCGCGTATGCGCCGATGTTGAGCTATTACCACCGCTCGCCGCTATGGGCGCCCGCGCTGCCGCTCGTCGCGCTGTTCTATGTCGGCGCGACGGTCGCGTCGGCGGTGCGTTACTGGCGCGGCAAGGGCGGCCAGTGGAAAGCGCGCGTGCAGGCGCCGGTGCAGGAGCGTTGACGCGAACCGACGCGAACGCCGCCCCGTATCGGCAGTGCCTGCGCGCGCCGCGAGGGCCGGCGCGGGGAAGGCAGGCGAGAGCGCCGCGATCGATGGATGATCGCGGCGCGGCGCGCGAAGTGGTTCACCCGCGCGCGGTGGGCCGGTATCGGGCTTGATTGGACTCGGCCCCGGCCAATGCGCACGGCACGTTACTTTTGCGTGAGCAGCATATAAAGCTGGATCACGACGTCCGGCGAGAGCGTAAACGGTACCCAGCCGTGGCCGGTGTGCCGCATGACCAGCAGGCGATCGCCGTTCGACTGTTTCTGAACCGCCATCAGCGGGTTTTTCGTCGATACGAAACGCCAGCCGTTCGGCAAGCCGGACGGCTGCTCGATCGTCATCGATGCGCGTGCGTATGCTAATTCCTCGATCAATTGGCTGACCTGCGGCGCGGGCAGCGTGACCGAGTACTCGCCGAGCGACAGCGTGATTTCATCTTGCGACGGCCGTGCGACATGCAGCGACGGTTTCGCGCCGACTTCGTTTGCGGCCGGCGCTGCCGCTGGGTGGTCGGAGACGGCGCAGGCGTCGGCGGTCGGCACGGGTTCGCTGGTCTGCGCGCTGAGCGCCTCGGCCGCTGCCTTGTCGTTTGCGGCGCGCTCGGCTGCGGCTTGCGCGGCCGAGCGTTCGGCGGCGACTTCGGCGAGCAGCGATTGCGCCGCCTGCCTATCGGCCTCGGCGTGTGCAGCGGCCTGCTCGGCTGCGGTGCGCTCGGCGGCAGCCTGAGCGGCCAGCGCTTCGGCCTTGGCTTTATCTTCGGCGGCTTGCGAGGCTAGGCGTTCGATCGCCGCGCGCTCGGCTTCGAGGTTCGAATCGGTCGTCGTGCGTGCCGCGGCGGCCTGTGCCACGAGCGTTTCGGCAGCGGCTTTGTCCGCCGCGGCTTGCGCGGCGGCCTGCTCGGCGGCGGTGCGTTCGGCCGCTATCTGGGCGGCAAGCAATTCGGCAGCGGCTTTGTCGGTGACGGCTTGCGCGGCGGCGGCCTCGGCCGCGGCTTGAACGGCGGCGGCTTGAGCCGTGAGCGATTCGGCCGCGGCTTTGTCGGCGGCAGCTTGCGCGGCGAGGGCTTCGGCCGCGGCTTTGTCGGCGGCAGCTTGCGCGGCGAGGGCTTCGGCCGCGGCTTTATCAGCGGCAGCTTGCGCGGCGAGCGTATCCAGCGTCGATTGCTCGATGCACATCTTTTCCGCCTGCGCCTGCTTGGCGAAGGCGGCTTCGGCCGCGCTTTGCGCGGCGGCTTGATCGGCGGCGGCCTTGTCTGCGGCCTGCTGGGCGGCGCTTGCTAATGCATGCGCTGTATGGATGAGCTGATCGATGCGGCCATCGAGCGCATCGATCTGATCGTTGAAGTTCATGCGTGCTATCTCTACGTAGGACCCGCAATTTTACCCGCAGCCCTGATGCGGGTTCGAGCACGGCATGTAACAAAATGCTGGCTAGCCCACCTTTTTCGGCTCGCCGCGCGCCGCGTCAACGCAGATAGCCTGCGTGCCGGAACCAATCGAGCGCGTCGCGGATGCCTTCGATATAGGGCCGCGCGCGATAGCCCAACTCGCGTTCCGCCTTCGCCGATGTGAAATACATCTTGTTTTTCGACATTCTGAGTCCATCGACAGTCACGAACGGCTCGCGCTTGGTCACCTTCGCGACGGCCTCGGCGCCGAGCGCGAGCGGATAGAGCGGCCAGCGCGGCAGCGCGATCGTCGGCGGCTTGCGGTTCGTCAGCCGCGCGATGTCGGCGAGCATCGTTTGCAGCGGCAGGTTTTCGCCGCCGAGGATGTAGCGCTCGCCGATCCGGCCGCGCTCGAGCGCGAGCAGGTGACCTTGTGCGACGTCGTCGACATGCGCGAGGTTCAGGCCGGTATCGACGAACGCCGGAATTTTGCCGAGCGCGGCTTCGACGATGATGCGGCCGGTCGGCGTCGGCTTCACGTCGCGCGGGCCGATCGGCGTCGACGGATTGACGATCACCGCGGGCAGTTTGTCGCTCTCGATCATCCGCTCCACGGCACGTTCGGCGAGCACCTTGCTGCGCTTGTAGACGCCGATCGCCTGCTCGGCCGTGAGCGGCGCCGATTCGTCGGACGATGTGCCGGACGGCGTCACCTTCAGCGTCGCGACGCTGCTCGTGTAGACAATCCGCTCGACCCCCTCGGCGAGCGCCGCGCGCATCGTCGCAACCGCGCCTTCGAGATTCGCGCGTTCGATTTCGCCCGGATCGGGTGCCCAGAGCCGGTAATCGGCCGCGACGTGCAGCAGGTAGCGCACGCCGGCGAGCGCGCTGCGCATCGACGCTTCGTCGCGCATGTCGCCGACTGCGATTTCGGCATCGAGATCCGCGACGTTCGTGCGCGGGCTCGTCGGCCGCACGAGCACGCGCACCCGGTAGCCTTGCCGCCGCGCGGCGCGCGCGACGGCGGAGCCGACAAAACCGGAAGCACCGGTCACCAGAACAAGATCGCGTTGTGTGTCAGTCATGGGTTCGTGGCCGCGCGGGCGCGCCGTGCGGCGGGTTGGGCATGGGGCGGAATTGTACGTGCTCGGACCGCGCGAGCGTGCGGCGGGCACATCGTATGCGGCGCGCGACTACAATGCCGGGCTTGAAGCGACTCGAAACGGCAAGGAGGAAACGATGAACGGCGGCGATCTGGACGAACGGATCGAAACCTATTACGTGCGCGTGCGTGGCATCGTGCAGGGCGTGGGTTTTCGCCATGCGACCGTGCGCGAGGCGCATGCGCTTGGCTTGCGCGGTTGGGTGACGAATCTTGACGATGGTTCGGTCGAAGCGATGATTCAAGGCCCCGCGCCGCAGATCGACCGGATGCTCGCTTGGTTTCGGCACGGACCGCCCGCCGCGCGCGTGACCGAGGTGACGTTCGACGAGCGTGTGGCGCATAAGCGCTTCGAGCGATTCCAGCAGCATTGACGGGCGGCTTGCGCGGCTGTCGTGAGTATGGCTGCTGTGCCAAGCTTGGCGGCCGTGGCCGGTGGCGCGGCTTTGCCGCTAGCGCAGGCTGCCGGATCGCGCGTTTGCGGCTTGCTCAATGTCGCAGATTCGTTCGCGGTTGCGCGGCGGGGATTGCGTCGTCCTGCGTCGTGTCCGGCTTGTCGGCGGGATCGTCGTCGCGAGCGGCAAGCAGCGCGTCCGCTTCGGCGGCCGCGGCCGCCGCGCGCAGCGCCGTGCACCGCTGCGCGCGGCGAATGTCCGACAACATCCGCAACAGCCTCGTCGTCCTGTTTTTCATCGTTCACTCCCTGCCGATGAATTCGTTTCAGTGTAGGACGATTGCGAAGGAATAGCGTGAGAATGTGATGGGCAAGTCACAGAAATGCGCTGGGTATTTTCACGTATAGGTTTCTACGTATCGCAACGCGCCTATGCATACGTGCTTGCATAGGCGCTGTTCGCGCGGCGCACAGCATCGCTTCGGCTTTCTAATTGTTTGCCGCGCGAGGGAGGACGAATCGGCGATTCCGCCGGCGTGCCCGGCGCTGCCGCTTCGATGCGGCGGCGGATAGCTGGGGTGCCGGCGGCGATGGCCGCACGCATGCGCCCATGCGTGCGGCCGGTTCCGCCCCGATTCCGGCGACGCACGCGAATCGGGGCAATGAGGGGGCGTGGGAAGGCGGCGCTTCCGCTGTCAGTGTGCGGCGGCCGACGCCGCTTGTGCGTCGCGCCGCTCGGCTTCGCAACGGTGATGCTCACGCGACAGCTTGTTCAGCAGCGGCAGCAGCAGCAAGCCGAATACCATGCCGCCAGCCGCGAGCCAGCCCAGGCCGGTGAACAATTCGGTATAGAGCGGCAGCGATGCGGTGGCCGGCAGATCGTTTGACGGCATTTGCGCGAAGTTCGCGACGACGCTGCCGAGATATTGCGATACGCCGGTCGCGACGAAATACGCGCCCATCATGAAGCCGCTCATGCGGGCCGGCACGTAGCGCGCGATCATCGCGAGGCCCAGTCCGCTCACGAGCAATTCGCCGAGCGAATAAAAACCGTAGCCGCCGACCATGAACCATGACGACACACGGCCGTCGATTGCATAGCGGCCGCTGATCGCGAACATGAGATAGCCGAGCGCGACGACGCCGAAGCCGAATGCATATTTCAGCGCGACGGGAATGTCGCGGCCGCGCCGGGCGAGGCCGTTGTAGATGGCGACGAGCACGGGGCTCAGCACCATGATCCAGATCGGATTGAGCGCCTGGAATTGTGCGGCGCTCCACGTGAAGAGCGTCGTGCCGAACAGCATGAAGCGCGGGTCGACGTTACGAAGTGCGAACAGCGTGAGCGACGTCGACATCTGCACGTAGAAAATGAAAAACAGGATCACCTGCGCGATCAGCAACAGCGCCGCAATGAGGCCGGCGCGCTCCGAGCGTTCCGACTTCACGATCATGTAGGCGAAGATCGCGAGAATTCCGAACGCCGCGGCCCATACGCTCGCAACGGCGAACTGCTTGTGCTTAAGCACATACATCGTTGCCACGCCGAGCGCGATGCCGCCCGCGATGACGGCGAACAGGCGGCGCCAATGAATCGGCTCGGCATCCGGCTGCGAGCCGATGTGAGCGAGCGTGCGGTGCATCAGCGCGAAGTTCACCACGGCGAGCGCCATGCCCGCGCAGCACACCGCGAACGCCGCATGCCAGCCCCAGTGATCCTTGATCCAAGGCGTCGCGAGCATCGACGTGGTCGAGCCGATGTTGACCGCCATGTAGTAGATCGTGAACGCGCTGTCGATTCGCGCGTCGTCGCCTTCATAGATGCGGCGAACGAGATTCGCTGCGTTCGATTTGAAGAGCCCGTTGCCGACCACGATCACGCCGAGCGATGCGTACATGAACGCAAGCCGATCGTTCGGAATCGCAAGCATCAGGTAACCTGCGCACAGTACGATGGCGCCGATGATCATCGTGCGGCGTGAGCCGAGCACCTTGTCGCCGATCCAGCCGCCGATCGACGGTGACGTGTAGACGAGCGCGGTGAATGCTCCCCAGGTCAGATTCGCATGGCTGTCGGTGAAGCCGAGCTTGTCGACCATGAAGAGCACGAGCAGTGCAGCCATCCCGTAGTAGCCGAAACGCTCCCACATTTCGATGAGAAAGACCGTCGTAAACGATCGGGTCTGGGAGACGCGAGTATTCATGGTATTCCTTTGGATAAAACAGACGAAACGTCCGTCAACAGCGGCCGCGATTCTCACGGCGTACCGGACCTTCGTCACTCAGGGTAATCCCTGAAAAAAATAATCTTCATTGAGGTATGGAGGGATGCACCACGAAAAAAAAGGATGTGGCGCGCAATCCCGCGCAACGCTTGCCTGTAAACGCAATGAGTCTGGCAAGATAGCGGCCGTCACCTATCGCACGCATTGTTTCTCAACGGGCATGCGCGGGTGACGCCGTTTGACGCAACGAGGATTCTGCCTTATTCATCAAACTTCGTTATTTTCCATCAAACAATTTTTGACGACCAGATTTCGGCCTGATATGGTTCCTTCCACTGAAAACACGCGGTCCGCCAGTACAGGCGTCGCGCTCGGCAGCAAGATTCGAGCACTGCGTCAGCGGTTAAAGCGTACGCTAGAAGAAACAGCGACCGCCGCGGGTATTTCCAAGCCGTTTTTGTCGCAGGTCGAGCGTGGGCTTGCGTCGCCGTCCATCACGTCGTTGGCCGGCATCGCGCATGCGCTGGGGGTCACGGTGCAGTATTTCGTCGAGACGCCAAGCGAAGAACGTTCGGTCAGCCGCGGCGATCAGTTGCGCTTTTTCAGCTTTGCCGATTCGGCGAATCTGTTTGCACGGCTGACGAATGTGTCGGAAGGGCGTCAGCTCGAGGCGATTCTCGTGCGGCTGCCGCCGGGACAAAAGCGGTCTGAAGTCACGACACATGCAGGCGAGGAATTCCTGTATGTGATTACAGGCGAAGTGTCGCTGACGCTGGAGGGCAAATCGTTCGTCCTGCAAGCCGGTGACAGCGCGCATTATCAGTCGACGGTTCCGCATAGCTGGGTCAACACCGCGAAAATCGAGTCGGTGGTGGTCTGGGTCGGGACACCGAGATTGTTCTAGGGCTCGGCATGCCTTTGTTCCTTTGGAAATGGGGTGCCGGTCGAAAGGAGCATGGAGATGACTAACATGAAATACGAGCACTCGGGCCAGTCCGCTTCCACGCAACCGTAAGGTTTCTTGCGTCGCGCCCGCACGGTTGCGTGCCGCGCGCCGCTTTCCCGTCACCTCTATCAAACGCACACCATGAAACACTCGCATGCCATCTCGGCCGTGCTGGCCGCGCTCGCCCTGACGATGACGCCGTTGGCGTCCGCCGTCACGGTCGCCTCGAACGTCGTTCTCGCCGCGCAGCAGGATCTGACGCGACAGGTGCCCGCCGAGGTCGAGTCACTCGATCCCGCGTACATCGAATCGTGGACCGGCAATACGATCGGCCTCGATCTGTTCGAAGGTCTCGCGCGCATCGACGCGAAAGGGGACGTGGTGCCGGGCGTCGCGCAGTCGTGGGAGCGCAAGGCGCCGGATACGTGGATCTTCAAGCTGCGCCACGATGCGAAGTGGAGCAACGGCCAGCCGGTGACGGCGGCGGATTTCGTCTATGCGTGGCAGCGTCTGGCCGATCCCAAGACGGGCTCGAAATACACGATCCTCGTCGAGTTCGTGAAGAACGCCTCGGCGATCATCGCGGGCAAGCAGCCGCCGGCCAATCTCGGCATTCGCGCGATCGATCCGTACACGTTCGAAGTGAAGACCGAAGTGCCCGTTGCGTACTTCCCCGAGCTGACCGCGATGGCGCCGCTGTTGCCCGTCAACAAGGACGTGGTGACGAAGTTCGGCACCGCGTGGACGCAGCCGAAGAACATGGTGTCCAACGGGGCGTTCTCGCTCGTCGATTGGCAGCCGAACAATCACATCGTGATGGCCAAGAGCGACAAGTATTGGAATGCACGCAACGTTGTGATTCGTAAGGTTACCTATCTGCCTGTCGAGAACGACGAGACCGCGATGCGGATGTACCAGGCGGGCCAGATCGACTACACCTATTCGATTCCCGCAGGCGCGTTCGCTCAGGTCAACAAGCAGTTCGGCAAGGAGTTGCGCCAGGGCCTGCAGCTCGCCACCTATTACTACTACCTGAATCAGACGAACAGCGGCGACGCGGCATTGAGGGACAAGCGCGTGCGCCAGGCACTGTCGATGGTGCTCGACCGCGATATCCTGACCTCGAAGATCACGCAGGCCGGCGAGGTGCCGATGTATGGCCTGATGCCGAAGGGCGTCAAGGGCGTCCAGCATCCGTTTGTGCCGGATTGGGCATCGTGGCCGATGGCCAAGCGGGTCGAATACGCGAAGAACCTGCTTAAACAAGCGGGCTACGGCGATTCGAAGCCGCTCACGTTTACGCTGACGTACAACACGAACGATTTGCATAAGAAGGTTGCGCTCTTCGCGGCATCCGAATGGCGCACGAAGCTCGGCGCGACCGCGAAGCTCGAGAACGTCGAATTCAAGGTGCTGATGAAACTGCGTCATGACGGCAAGGTGCAAGTCGCACGCGACGGCTGGTTTGCCGACTACAACGACGCTACGACGTTCTTCGATCTGATTCGCTGCGGCAGCGCGCAGAACACGGTCGGCTACTGCAATCCGAAGGTCGATGCGCTGGTTGCCGAAGCCAACCAGAAGACCGACGACGGCGCGCGCTCTGCGCTGCTCACGCAGGCACACGAGCTTGCGATGAACGATTACCCGATGACGATTCTGTTCCAGTATTCGGCGGATCGTCTGGTCAAGTCGTATGTCGGCGGCTATACGCTGACGAACTATATCGACATGCGCGCTTCGCAGGACATGTATCTGATCAAGCACTGAAACTGAAGCGGAGCCGATCATGTTGGCCTATGCATTGCGGCGCACGTTGTGGGCGGTGCCGACGATTCTCGCAGTCGTCACCGTCTGCTATCTGCTGCTGCACTTCACGCCCGGCGGGCCGTTCGATAGCGAGAAGCAGCTTTCCGCCGCAACGCTCGCGAACCTGAATGCCAAGTACCACCTCGACGAGCCGCTGTGGAAGCAGTACCTGCTGTATCTGAATTCGCTGCTCCACGGCGATCTCGGCCCGTCGTTCCGCTACGTCGACTGGACGGTCAACGATCTCGTGAAGAAGGCCCTGCCGGTGAGCCTTGGCGTCGGCGGCGTGTCGATTCCGATTTCGATCGTGCTGGGCGTGTTGCTCGGCACCGTCGCGGCGGTGCGGCGCGACAGCTTGATCGATCGTTTCGTGATGCTGATCGGCAACTTCGGCAACGTGGTTCCGCCGTTCGTGCTCGGGCCGGTGCTGGTGCTGATTTTTGCGATCGTGCTCAAGCGCGCCGACGGCGACGGCTGGCTGCCCGCCGGCGGCTGGGGCGACGGCGGCTGGCGTTACCGCGTGCTGCCGATCGCGCTGCTCGTGCTGATCAACGTATCGCTGCTTGCGCGCGTGATGCGCGGCTCGATGATCGAAACGCTGTCGAGCAATTTCATCCGGACCGCGCGCGCAAAGGGGCTGCCTGGCCGCACGATCGTCCTGCGCCATGCGTTGAAGCCGGCGCTGATGCCGGTCGTCTCGCTGTTCGGCACGGTCTGTATTTCGTCGATCACGGCAGCCGTCGTGACCGAATCGGTATTTGCGTTGCCGGGCTTGGGCCAGCTATGCGTCAACGGCGCGATTAATCGCGATTACACCCTGGTGCTCGGACTTGTCGTGCTGACGACCGTGTTCGCGGTGCTGTTCAACTTGCTGGTCGACCTTGCGTATGCGTGGCTCGATCCGCGCATCCGTTATTGAGGAGGCCGACATGGCGCCCGTTTCCTCTTCAATCGAGCTGCACGAGCCAGCCGATGCGCCGCCGCAGTCGCGCACGCCGCTCGAGCTTGCCGCACGCCGCTTCCTGCGCAATCGTGCGGCGCTCGCGAGTCTGGCGGTGCTCGTGTTGATCGCGCTCGCGTGCTTCATCGGACCGCTGCTGTTGCCGAACGATCCGGCCGCGAGTGATTGGTCGTCGATCAGCCTCGCGCCGACGTTCGCGAACATGCACTGGTTCGGCACCGACGAGTTGGGCCGCGATCTGCTCGTGCGCACCCTGATCGGCGGGCGCGTGTCGCTCGAGGTCGGGTTGCTCGGCACGCTCGTGTCGGGGCTTTTCGGCGTTGCATGGGGCGCGATTGCCGGCTTCGCGGGCGGGCGCGTCGACTCGGCGATGATGCGCGTCGTCGACATGATGTATGCGATTCCTTACCTGCTGATCTCGATCCTGATGATGACGTTGTTCGGCCGCTCGTTCGGGCTCGTCGTGCTGACGATCAGTTCGTTCTCGTGGCTCGACATGGCGCGCGTGGTGCGCGGCCAGACACTGTCGCTGCGCTCGCGCGAGTTTGTCGACGCAGCGCGTGCGATCGGCGTCGCGCCCGCGACGATCGTGCGCCGTCATGTGGTGCCGAACCTGCTCGGCGTGGTGGTGGTTTATGCGACCGTCAGCGTGCCGGCGATCGTGTTGACCGAATCCGTGCTGTCGTTTCTCGGTCTCGGCGTGCAGGAGCCGATGACGAGCTGGGGCGTGCTGATCCAGGATGGCGCGCAGAAGCTCGATGCGATGCCGTGGCTGCTGCTCGCGCCGGCGGTGATGCTGTGCGTGACGCTCTATTGCGTGAATTTCGTCGGCGATGGCTTGCGCGACGCACTCGACCCGAAGGACCGCTGAGATGGCACTACTAGAAGTCGATAATCTCGGCGTGCGCTTCACGCGCAGGGACGGGCCGCCCGTCGACGCCGTATCCGGCGTGTCGTTTTCGCTCGAGGCAGGCAAGACGCTCGGTATCGTCGGCGAGTCGGGCTCGGGCAAGAGTCAGACCGTGATGGCGCTGCTCGGGCTGCTCGCGGGCAACGGCTCGACGTCCGGCGATGCGCGCTTCGATGGCGAGAACCTGCTGACGATGAACTCGCGGCAGTTGAACGAGGTGCGCGGCAACCGGATCGGCATGATCTTCCAGGATCCGATGACGTCGCTCAATCCGTTCCTGACGATCGAGCGGCAAATGACCGAGAGTCTGCAGCTTCATCGCAAGCTGTCGCGCAAGGAGGCGGTCAAGCGTGCGATCGAAGCGCTCGAAGCCGTGCGGATTCCGGACGCCGCGCGCCGGATTCGCATGTATCCGCACGAATTCTCCGGCGGGATGCGTCAGCGGGTGATGATCGCGATGGCGCTGATGCTGGAACCCGAGATTCTGATCGCCGACGAGCCGACGACCGCGCTCGACGTGACCGTGCAAGCGCAGATCATCGAATTGCTGCGCGAACTCAATCGCGAGCGCGGCACGGCGATCGTGTTGATCACGCACGACATGGGTGTGGTCGCAGGGCTCGCCGACGACGTGATGGTGATGTACGCGGGGCGCACCGTCGAATATGCGAGCGCCGCATCCATTTTCTCCGCGCCGTCGCACCCGTACACGATCGGGCTGCTGAACGCGCTGCCGCGTCTCGATGCGCCCGATGATGCGCCGTTGGTGGCGATTGCCGGCAATCCGCCGCTGCCCGGCCAGGGTTTGGCCGGCTGCGCATTCGCGAAACGCTGCGCGTGCGCCACCGCGCGTTGCGCGACCGAGCGCCCCGTGCTCGCGCGTTATTCGGAAGCTGGCGCCGTGCGCGCTTGCCACAAACCCGTTGCGGAAATCGTCGAGGAGTTGCGATGAGTGCGCCTGGTCTCATGTCGTCCGCGGCTTCGCCCGCCGCCTCTATTTCGGGTGCCGATGCGGCGCCGCAAGCAGATACGCTATTGTCGGTGCGCGATCTCAAAGTGCATTTCCGCGTGCCGCTCGGCGGCTATCCATGGTCGCGCAAGGGCACGTTGCGCGCGGTCGACGGCGTGTCGTTCGACGTGCGCCGCGGCGAAACCGTCGGGCTCGTCGGCGAATCGGGCTGTGGCAAGTCGACGCTCGCGCGTGCGTTGATCGGCCTCGCGCCGATGACGGACGGCGCGGTTTACTGGCGCGGCGAGCCGCTTGTCAGCGGCTCGCGTCGTGATGTGAACAAGCTGCGCCGCGAGATGCAGATGATCTTTCAGGATCCGCTCGCATCGCTCGATCCGCGGATGACGATCGAGCAGGTGGTTGCCGAGCCGCTCGTCACGCATCAGCCCGGCATCGGCCGTGAAGAAATACGCCGGCGCGTATTGACGATGCTCGAGCGCGTGGGTTTGAACGCTCATCATTTGCTTCGTTATCCACACGAATTCTCTGGCGGCCAGTGCCAGCGGATCGGCATCGCGCGCGCGCTGATCGGCGAGCCGCGCCTCGTGATCTGCGATGAGCCGGTATCTGCGCTCGACGTATCGATCCAGGCGCAGATCGTGAATTTGCTACGCGATTTGCAGCGTGAGTTGTCGCTGTCCTATCTGTTCGTCGCGCACGATCTCGCCGTCGTGAAAGCCATCAGTCATCGCGTGCTCGTGATGTATCTCGGCCGCGTGATGGAGTTCGGTGCGCGCCGCGACGTGTACGGCGTGCCTCAGCATCCGTATACGCGTGCGCTGCTTGCCGCCGCGCCGGTGCCGGACCCGGCGCGTGAACGTGCGCGGCGGCCGCTGCTGCTTGCGAACGAGATGCCGTCGCCACTCAATCCGCCTTCGGGTTGCGCGTTTCGCACGCGCTGTCCCGATGCGATCGATGCCTGCGCGCACGAGGTGCCGCTGCCCGAAGTGCGCGGCGGATCGGCCGCATGCGTCGCGTGTATTCGGGCCGGCGCGGTGCAGGAAGTACATGGATGAATGATTAGTCGTTTTATATAAAAAACCGACAGGGGTTTGGGCGGCGCGAATCTGATTCGCGTCGTGGGAAGGCGTGCCGTCACGGCGGCGCGTGGGGTATCGCCGGCCGCGATTGGCGGCCGGCGAATGGGTAGTGACATAAAAAGAGAACGCGATGACAACATATCAAATCAAGAGGGTCACGCGGGCAGTCATGCTCGCGTGGGGCGTGCCGATGCTCGCGGGCTTATCGCTCTCGGGTGCCGTGCATGCGGACGACATGGTAAGCACAGCGCCCGCTCAGGCGGCGCCTGCTTTGATGCTTGCGCAGGAAGCGACTACGCCGAACGCGGTCATCAACACGGAGGCCACGCAGGCGGTTGCGCCACCGGAGTTGCAATCGAGTCAGGCGAAATCCAAGGGCTTCATTGCCGACAGCCATTTCAATATCCTGTTTCGCAACTACGCAGACGTGCTCGACGCAAAAGGCGGCCCGCATCGCCACGCGTGGGTTCAGGGCGTGATGGCGAACTTCGAGTCGGGTTACACGACCGGGCTCGTCGGCATCGGCTTCGATGCGTCGATCTACGCGGCGCTCAAGCTCGACGGCGGCCAGGGGGCGGGCAGCTTCGTGCATATCGCGAAGGGCGGCGGCGGCTCGAATCAGCTTGCGTGGGCGTTTCCCGGCATCTATGACGTCAAGGCGCGCATTTCCGAGACGGTGATCAAGTACGGTCTGCAGGCGGTCGACAATCCGTTCATGGAGCAGCACGACAACCGCGCGTTGCCGCCCACCTTCCTCGGTGCGACGCTCGTGAGCAACGAGTTCAAGAACGTGATGCTCGAAGCGGGCAGCTTCACGAAAACCAATGCGCGGGGCCACACGACGCTCACGAATCTGACGACCCAGTACGGCGGCACGCGTGTCGACCGCTTCACCTATGTGGGCGGCACCTGGGACTATTCGCCGACGGGCTCGGCGTCACTGTACGCCGGCCAGGCCGACGACGTGTGGCGGCAATATTACGGTTCGGTCAAGCAGAGTTACGGCTCGCCGCAGACGGTCAAGTGGACGGGCTTCGGCAATTTCTATTCGACGCACGACACCGGCGACGCACGCCAGGGCAAGATCGACAACAATGCGTACAGCCTGTCGCTGGCCGCGCAGCACGGCGCGCATGAGCTGCTGCTCGGTTATCAGCAGGTGCTCGGCGATCAGTTCTTTGATTATCTGAACGAGACGAACGGGATTTTTCTCGTGAACTCGATGGATGTCGACTATAACGCGCCGCACGAAAAATCGCTGCAATTGCGCTATACGTTCTACGGCAAGGATGCAGGCCTGCCGGGCTTCAAGGCGATGGTATGGGGCGTGACGGGTTGGGGCGCGGACGGTTCCGCCGGCGCGGCGCTCGATCCGACCCGTTCGAGCATCTACTGGAAGGACGGCAAGCCCGTGCAAGGGCGTCACCACGAGTTCGGCTTCATCCCGTCTTATACGGTTCAGAGCGGCAAGTTCAAGGACACGAAGATCACGTTCATTGCGATGTGGCATGTCGGCTCCGCGCATTCTTCGGACAGCGGCAATCAGGAGTACCGACTGGTCGTGAATTTGCCGGTGAAGGTGTTTTGACGGGGCGTGCAGAGAGGCGCGGGTGCGGCTGAGATTGCGCCAGCCCGGTTACGCGCCGCGCAGGCCGGCCTTGGCCAGTCTTGGCTGCAAGCGCCTGGTTAGGAATGCCTAATCAGGCGCGCCCGAATGCCGGTTTTGGGCTCGGACGAGGCGAGGGACGTCTTGTCGGGGATATCCCCGCTTCAGTTCGGGATCGTCGATATGCATTCTCAAGCAAGCGCGCGCCGCTATATCGCGCGTCAGCCCGCCGTGCCGCACACCGCATGCTCCGGCGTGTTTGCGCGTTTCAGGCCGGCTTAGGCTCTGCCGGTGCCGCGGCAGGCCCGTCGTTTGCAAGCGATGTCAATTGACGTCCGGTATCGCGCCATGCATCGAGGCCACCGCGCAATGCAAGCGCATTGGCAAAGCCCGCATCGATCAGGCGTTTCGCCATCAGCGCGGCGGACACCTCGTTCGGACACGAGCAATACACGACAAACTTCTGAGTGGCCGGATAGCGCGCGACGATGGCGTCGATATGCCGCTCGTCCGCGAACTGTGCGCCGGGAATCGAGAACGGGTCGAGCTTGCGGTGCTCGGCGGAACGTACATCGAGAATCACCGGCGCGGCAGCGTCGCGCAGCAGCGTGTCGAGTTCGTCGACGCTGATTCGTGCGTTGGCGAGCTGACGAATCAATGCGCGACGGCGCGTCCAGCGTACCGCCATGTAAATCGCGAGCAGCGCCAGCACGACGAAGAGCGCCGCGCGGCCGAGCCGGCTGGCGCCCGCGAACAGCCAGTCGATCTGCTGATGGCAGACATACCCGACGAGCAACCCGCAGGTGGCCCACAGCGCGGCGCCGAGCGCGTCATAGCCGGCGAATGTCCGATAGCGTGTGCCGAGTGCGCCCGCCATCGGCACCGAGACGAGCGACAGGCCAGGCACGAAGCGGGCGATGGCCAGCACGCGTATGCCATAGTGACCGAAGAAACGCTCGGTTTTTTTCACGCAGCTATCACGTGACAGCGAAAGCCGACAAATCGTTTTCAGTGTGCTGCCGCCATAGCGCCGGCCGGCGATATACCACGCGGTATCGCCAAGCAACGCCGCAAGCACGGATAGTGCGAGCACGGTTACGACCTGCGTGCCGATCATGTCCGGATGCAGCGCGGCCATCGCGCCGAACAGTACGAGCGTTGGCATTGCCGGCACGGGCAGGCCGATTGCGGCGGCGAGCACGTTGGCGAAGACGATGAGCGGCCCGTAACGGGCGACGAGATCATGAAGCATGGCGAACGATGTCGAGCGGCGCACGTTCGCGCGACGCGGGCGAGCAGTGGCTTAGATGGGCCGATTATCGGCCATTTTCAACGGGATGGCAGGACGGAAAAAGCGGCGCGCCGCGCGCGGCTGCGCGGCGGAATAGGTGAAACGCCAGCGGGCCGAGTTTCACCGTGGGGAGGGATCAGGACGGGCTGCGGGCGAGTGAAGCCGCGCCATGCGTTTCGCCTGGCAGCTCGGCGCCGTGCGAGCGAATCGCGGCAATCAGCTCGGCGGGCGTGATTTCGTAGCGTACTTCCCGGTGAATGCCGGGCTTGCGTTCGTCGATCTCGATCAGCAGTACGCTTTTGCCGTCTTCTGCCGCCGACAGGCGCAGCGAGCGAAGCTCGCGGCCGTCGGCCGGATCGAATTCGGTTAGCAGGGTCATGGCCCCGGAAGAACCCGTAGTGCGCATTGAACGTGTCCTCGTCGTCGTGAAATCGATGGTACGGATTGTTTCCACGCAGTTTAACGCGAACCGGACGGGAGGATTGAGATTTTCGAGTGCACTTGAACGGTGCGCCGCCGCATCGGATCAGACGAAATGCCGGCCCGCGCGCGGGCCGGCCGCGCCCCTCAAACGAGCCCCGTCGCGTAATACACGGCGATCACGAAGAAGACAGCGAGCGTCTTGATTACCGTGACGGCGAAGATGTCCCGATACGATTCGCGGTGGGTAAGCCCGGTCACCGCGAGCAATGTGATCACTGCGCCATTGTGCGGCAACGTATCCATGCCGCCGCTTGCCATCGCGACGACGCGATGCAGCACTTCCATCGGAATCTGCGCGGCCTGCGCGCCCTTGATGAACAGATCGGACATTGCCGCAAGCGCAATGCTCATGCCGCCCGAGGCCGAACCGGTGATCCCCGCGAGCGAGCTGACCGACACCGCTGCGTTGACGAGCGGATTCGGGATGTTCTTCAGCGCGTCGCCAACGACGATAAAGCCCGGCAGCGCGGCAATGACGCCGCCAAAGCCGTATTCGGACGCGGTGTTCATCGCGGCGAGCAGCGCGCCGCCGACGGCGGCCTTGGTACCGGTTGCGAAGCGCTCGCGCACGCGCGCGAACGCGGTGGCGACGACGAGCAGAATGCCGAGCAGCAGCGCTGCCTCCACCGACCAGATCGCCACGACGGTCTTGATCGGCGTCGTGACGGGCGTGTGCACGCCGGGCAGCACGTTTGCCGGCACCGTGTAGGACGCGCTGCCGTACCACGTCGGGATCAGCTTGGTCAGCGCGAAATTCGCGATACCGACGAGCACGAGCGGCGACACGGCCAACAGCGGATGCGGCAGCGACTGCGTTTCGACGCGCTCCGGTTCGTTCGTGAGCGACGTGCCGTAGCCTTCGCCCTTCGCGAGCGCCGAGCGGCGGCGCCATTCGAGATAGGTGAGGCCGACCACGATGATGAACAGCGAGCCGATCGTGCCGAGCGCGGGCGCGGCCCATGCGGTGGTCTTGAAGAACGTGGTTGGGATGATGTTCTGGATCTGCGGCGTGCCGGGCAGTGAATCCATCGTGAACGAGAACGCGCCAAGCGCGATCGCACCCGGCATCAGGCGCTTCGGAATGTTGCTCTGGCGATAGAGTTCGGCGGCGAACGGATAGACGGCGAACACCACGACGAACAGCGACACGCCGCCATAGGTGAGGAGCGCGCAAACCGCGACGATCACCGCATTCGCACGCGAGCGGCCGATATAACGGATCGCAGCCGCGACGATCGACTCGGAAAAGCCGGACAGTTCGATGACCTTACCGAACACGGCGCCCAACAGGAAAACCGGGAAATACAGCTTGACGAAGCCCACCATCTTTTCCATGAAGATGCCGGAGAAAACGGGCGCAACGGCGGCGGGATCGGTCAGGAGCACCGCGCCGAGTGCGGCGACGGGGGCGAACAGAATCACGCTGTAGCCGCGGTACGCGGCGAACATCAAAAAGGCCAGCGCGGCGAGAACGATGATGAATGACAAGGACGTCTCCTGAATCTTGGTTGTTTATTGTGCAAGTGCAGCCGCAGGAATCGTGCCACGAGCCGCCCGGCGGGCCGCTTCATGGCGGAAGTGGACCGGTGCGCAGCAGATTCTACCGAAGTCGTCTCGCAATCGAGACGATCGTGCCGCCATACTTTTCCTACAGCTCGATTTCATGGGGTAGAGCGGAAAGTCTCGCAAGTGAGATAATTCGTCCCGGTTTGGAGACAAAACAGAATAGCGATGACGCAGACCACCATAAATGGTTCGGACGGCTGGATGATGCCGCCCGTCGATTACAGCGATGTATTACGGCGTGCCGCCGAAGCGCTTTTCAGGACGTTCGAGCATTCGAGCGTCGGCACGGTGATCGTCGACAAGCATGCGCGAGTCGTCTGGATCAACCCGCGCTATGCGGCCCGCTTTGGCTACGCCGATCCGCAGCAGGCGATCGGCCTCGATTGCGAGGCGGTGATTCCGCACAGTCTGTTGCGCGAGGTAGTCGAGACCGGCCGCCCGATCCTGCTCGACATCATGGAGACCGGCCGCGAGCCGCTCGTCGTCACGCGGCTGCCGCTGACCGACGACATGGGCCAAACCGTCGGCGCAATCGGCTTTGCGCTATTCGACGAACTGAAGACGTTGACGCCGCTCTTTTCGCGTTACCAGCAGGTGCAGCAGGAACTGATCGCGACGCAGCGTTCGCTTGCGCAGGCGCGGCGCCCGAAATATACGTTCGCCAGTTTCGTCGGCACGAGCGCGGTCAGCCTGGAAACCAAGCGCCAGGGCAGGCGTGCCGCGCAAGTTGATTCACCAGTGCTGCTGCTCGGAGAAACCGGCACCGGCAAGGAGCTGCTGGCGCACGCGATTCATGCGGCGTCCGCACGCGCGTTGAAGCCGCTCGTGAGCGTCAACGTCGCGGCGATTCCCGATGCGCTGCTCGAAACCGAGTTCTTTGGCGCGGCGCCGGGCGCCTATACCGGCGCGGATCGAAAAGGACGCGTCGGCAAGTTCGAGCTTGCCGACGGCGGCACGCTGTTTCTCGACGAAATCGGCGATATGCCGCTGCCATTGCAGGGCAAGCTGTTGCGTGTGCTGCAGGATAAGGAGTTCGAACCGGTTGGTTCGAACCGGATCGTCCGTGCGAACGTCCGGATCATCGCGGCGACATCGGCCGAATTGCCGGCGCTCGTAGCGGCGGGGCGCTTTCGCGCCGATCTCTACTATCGGCTGAACGTGCTGACGATCCACGCGCCGCCGCTGCGCGAGCGGGTTTCCGATATCGAGACACTTGTTTACACGATGCTCGAGGAACTGGCCGCTCAACACCGGCTTGCTGAGCACTGCGAACTGACCGACGACGCGCTCCGGCTGTTGTGCGCATACCCATGGCCTGGCAATGTGCGCGAGCTGCGCAATACACTCGAACGGGCTTTGATGCTGTCCGATCGTGCGACGATCGATGCCCACGCCCTCGCACCGCTGCTCGGGCCGGCGAGCGGCGCGGGCGAACCGGTTGCCGCCGCGCCGCGCGATCCCATTGCGGCAGCGTGCGCCGCGAACCCTCCCGGCGGTGCGGCGTTGTACGCCGACGCCTTCGCCGCGTGGGAGCGCCGCTTCCTGCTCGATGCGCTCGCGGCGTCCGGCGGCAAGGTGACCGAGGCTGCCGCGCGGATCGGCATCGGGCGCGCGACGTTCTACAAAAAGCTTGCGGCGCTCGGCATCGGCACCTGATGTGCGCGTGGCGAACGGCAGACGGATCGGTGTGCCCGCGTATGCGCGCAGTCCGCCGGACGCATTCGTCATCGCGATGAAAGCGGGTTGATCATTGACCGATTCGCCGCGCAGGGCGAATGGATAGACGCAGTGGCGGCGAACCGATTTCGCACGGGCCCATTCAATTGCCGATTGTCCGGTTCCCTTCGGACTGTTGATGATCCTCGCGCAAAATGACGGATAACGCGCTTAAGCGGACTGAACTTGACGCGATTGTCCGGCTCGCAGCATCGCATCTGCGAGCTGATTTGCTATTTATATGACAATCCGATTGCGAAAAAGTTGGAAAAAAGCGATTGACGGGCGAAGTGACTTTATTCGCTGCGAGCAATTGGATTACGATTCAGCATTGTTTTGCCGATGGCGAAAGATCGACGGCCGTGTGGTTCGATCGCAACGGATGGCGGCAGGCTCGATACGCCGCCCGGATTGGGCCGGGCATTCGTTTGGCTTGCAGACGATTCGCGCCGATGCCCTTCAGGCAAGCCGCACCGGGCGCCGAGTGTCCCATTGCCGCGTTGCATGGCATATACTCGCGTCGTCCAAGAAGAATGTTGAGCAATAGGCCAATTCATGAAACAGACGGGTGTGCCGGCGCCGCGGCGATACGGCGCGTTCTTGCGGATGGTTTGTTTGATTGCTTTAATGGCAGGGCTTTCTGGCTGCGGAGGCAGTGCGCCATTGTTCACGTCCGATGGGCGCTCGACCACGATGGTCCAGTGTCCAGCGGCCGGCCCCTGGGAGACTTGCATCCAGAATGCGCGAGGCGTGTGTGGCGGCGACTTCGATACAATCCAGCAATCGGTCGATAACGGCGTGCGCAACCTTCTCTTCGCGTGCAAGGCGGGAAGAGGCTATTGAGCTCCGTTTGCGGGATATGAAAGCCAAGCGGAAAATGTGTGATTGACCAGAATTGATTCATATACTTCGATCCAATAACGACACGGAGCATCATTCATATGGCGACCTATAGGCAACTGACCGTCCAGCTCGAAAAACTTCAGCAGAAAATCGACAAGGAGCGCGAAAAGGCGATCACCGATGCGATTGCGGAAATTCGGGCGAAGATCGAGGAATATGACATCACGCCCGAAGAGTTGGGGTTTAAAAGCCTGAAGGCCACCGCGAAGCCCAAACGGGCGCTGCCGCCGAAGTATCTCAATCCTAAGACGGGCGAAACGTGGAGCGGCCGCGGTCGTGCGCCGGCGTGGCTCGGCAAGAATCGCAATCGTTTTCTGATTAAGGATTGATCCCGAAAACGCTCACCTTTGGCGCCTTGAAAACGGTGCGAACGGCAGACCTGCCGTTCGCACCGTTTTGTTTTGGGCATGTAAAAGGCTTGATTTACGGTATTTTCGGGCGGATTACACTGTGTCAGCCCAGGTAATTCACGGGGGTTTTATCGCGTGTTTTACTTGATCCCGAAAACACTCACCTTGTTTCCCGAAAATCCTCACCTTTAACGAACCCGCGACGGCTGCGATCGTTCGCGTTGCGCCATGGGCGGCGCAGCGGGTCTTCTGAGCATCGTCAATTAAATTGGCTGGCAAACGGGTAATGTTCGCCGCTTCACCTAATCTGTACGGAAATTGTGTGAATTTATGGGCGACGTCTCTTCGTTACCTGCGTGATCGCCATCCAATTTTTCAGTGAGGTTGTCGTGACCGTTCGTAATCTCGATGCTTTGTTCCGGCCGGCTTCCGTTGCCGTGGTCGGTGCGTCAGCGCGGCCGGGCAGCATCGGCGCAATGGTTTGGGCATGTGTGCTCGATGGCCGGTTCGACGGCCCAATCTGGCCCGTCAATCCAAAGTATGGAGAACTGAACGGATACAAAGTCTATACGCACGTCGAACATCTGCCGGGCACACCGTCGGTGGCGCTCATCTGCACGCCGCCCGCCACGTGGCCGGGCATCGTGCGCAAGCTTGGCGGCTTAGGCGCTCGGGCGGCCGTCATCGTCGGCGAAGTTCGTTCGAATGCCGACCGCGGCGCGCTGGAGCGCGCGCTCGCCGCGGCGAAGCCGCATCTGCTGCGAATCGTTGGGCCGGGCAGTCTGGGGGTGGTGTCGCCGGCGTTGAACGCGCACTTTGGTGCGCCCGCGTGCATCGCGAAAGCGGGCGCAGTCGCATGGGTGTCTCAATCGAATGCGCTGACCAACGCCGTGCTCGGCTGGGCGCATGCGCGCGGACTGGGTTTTTCGCATGCGCTCGCGCTGGGCGCCGAAGCGGATGTCGATGCTGCCGACGTGCTCGATTATCTGGCGAGCGACACCGCAACGCGCGCGATCCTGCTCGAACTCGATACAGTGAAATCCGCGCGCAAGTTCATGTCGGCCGCGCGCGCGGCGGCGCGCAACAAGCCGGTGCTTGCGCTGCGAACCGGGCGCGGCGATGCGGGCGATCTTTTTTATACCGCCGCGTTCCAGCGGGCAGGGATCGTGCGCGTCGACGCGTTCGACGATCTTCTCGACGAAATCGAAACGCTCGGCGTCGGCCGCGCAGTTGCGAGCGGCACGGTATCGCTCGTCACGAGCGATACCGGTGTCGCGAAGCTCGCGGTCGATGCGCTGTCGGCGGCAGGCGAAACCCTTGCGCATTGGCCGCCCGCCGTGCTTGACGACGTGGGCCGCGCGTTGCCCGCGAGCATCGCCGCGCGCAATCCTTTACTGCTCGGCGACGATGCACGTCCGGAATATTTCGAGGCGGCATTGAAAGCGCTCGCGAAGCATCCGCAAACGGGCGCGGTGTTCGTCGTTCACGCGACGTCGCATAGCGCACCCGCTCGCGATGTGGCGAACGTGCTGATCCGTTCGCGCCAGTTCGCGCCCCACGGGATGCTCGCGTGCTTTCTGGGTGGTCTCGATGCGCAGATGCGCGATGCATTGCACGAGCATGGCATTCCGGTGCATACGACGCCGCAGCGGCTCGCACGCGCGCATGCGCGTCTTGTCGACTATCAGCTTGGCCGCGAATTGCTGATGCAAACGCCGGAGGGAATGCCGCCGCAGCCGCCTGCATCGATCGCCGCCGCGCAGCAAGTCGCATCCGTGACGCTGGCGCAGGGGCGTGATTCGCTCGAAGGCGATGCGGCTCTTGACTGGCTTGCCCGCTTCGGCATCGAGCGTGCGAGTGATGCGCATGGCGGCGAGGCAATCGTCGACATCACGGTCGATCTGTACGACGATCCGAACTTCGGGCCGGTATTCCGCTATTCGGTGCCGGCGGTGGACAGCATGCGCGCGCCGTTCGTCGTGTATGGGCTGCCGCCGTTCAATACCGTGCTCGCGCGAGCGGTGGTCGCGCGTTCGCCATATGCGCACCGCGCGCCGACGCAGCCGCTGCTTCACGCGCTGACGGCACTGTCGCAAGCGGTGTGCGAGGTGCGCGAGGTCGTGCGGATGACGCTCGTGTTACGGGTGCTGAGCGAGCGAGTCGTCGCGCTCGGCCCGCGTATCGGGTTCGCGAAAGGGCGCAGCCGGCTCGCGATCGTCCCATATCCGCGTTATCTGGAGCAGCAGCTCGATTGGCGCGGCGAGCGTTTGACGGTGCGGCCGATTCGTCCGGAAGACGAGGCCGCGCATCGTGAATTGCTGAGTGCGATGACGCCGGACGATTTGCGGATGCGTTTTTTCGGCGCGGTGCGCGATTTCGATCATTCTCAAATCGCGCGCATGACGCAGATCGATTACGACCGCGAGATGGCGCTGATCGCGACAACCAGTGGGTCGCGCGGTCATACGACGACGCTGGGCGTCGTGCGTGCCGTTACTGATCCGGATAACGAAACAACGGAATTCGCGATCGCGGTGCGTCCGGATCAGAAGGGCAAGGGGCTCGGGCGGCTGCTTCTCTCGTGCATCATCGACTACGCGCGCTCGCGCGGCACCGCGTGGATGGTCGGCGAGGCATTGCGCGAGAACGCGGCGATGATCGCACTGGCCAAGCACTGCGGATTCACCGTTGCGGCGACGGGAGAACCGGGAGTCGTGGGCTTTCGGCTGAAGTTGCAGCCGGCTTGATCGCTGACGGTGAGAGTTTGCGGGAGCGGCAGGCATGCGCAAGGTGAGATTTTACGGGAAGGTTCGGAATGCTTGAATACCGGTTCGCCGGTGCCTGCGTGCACTTGCGCGGCGCGGTATCGGCGAGCCGCCCGGCGTATCTGCCGAGCGTGCCTGGTTTCAGGCACGCTCGGGCCGATCATCTGGCGCGAGCCTGCGCGCGGACGGCTTCAGGCCGCGAGCTTTGCCGCGGCTTCTTCCACTTGCATGCGTGATATCGCGAGTTCGTCGAGCAGCGCATCCGGATAGACCGCGCCCGTCTCACGCTCGAGGCGCGCGACGGTCAGCGCGCAGCGGGCCGTATCCTTGGGCATCGCGAGGAAGCGCTTGATCGATTCGCCGGCCTTGAATGTGTCGAACAGCGGTTGCCGCACTTCGTCGGGCAGCGTCTTCGTCCATTGATACGGCTTGCCGTTGAACGTGATCGACGGCGGCAGCGAGCGCTCTTTCTTGCCGGCCGGAATCAGCCCATACGTCCGTGCCGCCTCGCCGATTTGATCGGGCGAAAACAGCTCGTCCGGCGTGATGTCGAATTGTGCGATGTAGTCTTCGATGGTCCGCATGGCGCAAGCACGGTCGTCGCGCTTTTTTTGCGCGCGCGCAACGATATCGCGCAGCTCGTCGGCTTCTTCGGCGGAGATCGTGAAACTCGCCTGCTTCTGCTGAAGTTCGGAGAAACGTTGGAATTCGAGGTCGTTCAGAAGTTTGGCCATGACATCCGTGAGACGCCCGCCGTCGACGGCGGGCGGTGATTTGAAAGGGGCGCCATTTTAGCAGCGGTGGGGCGCAGACCGATTGGGGCGTGCGTGCCGGCGTGTGCTCACGCCGATTGGCCGCTGATCATCGACAGGTGCGTTGCCGCATCGCGCAGCCGTGCGTCGACTTCGTCGATCGAAGGCGCGGCATGGGTGTCGATGCGCCGCATGTACGGGCAGGTGAGGGCGGCGATCGCCTGGCCGAATGGGCCGAGCACCGGATACGAAATATCGATGACGCCGCACGCCTGGCGGCTGTCCCGGCGCAATGAACCGGCGGTGTGGATGCTGGCGATGAGTGGGTTTAGCGCGTGCATGTCGGGCGCGGTTTCGCTGTTCGTTTTTGCGTGCTCGGCAAGCATCTGCGCGCGTTGCTCATCCGTCTGGAATGTGAGCAGCACCGGGCCGGACGCAGACTCGACGAGTCTCACCCGCGTACCGAGCCTGACCGAAATCACGCACGGGCCAGGGCCCTCGACTTGCGCGATCACGAGCAGATTGCCGCGGTCGTAGACGCACAGGTGGCACGATTGTTCGGCGGCGTCGGCAAAGCGCTGCATCGGCGGCAGGGCTGCCGTGATCAGCCGCTTGAGCGGCGGGTGGCGATGCGCGAGCGCATAGAGCTTCAGGCTGAGCGTATAGCGCTCGCCGTTTGCCGAGCGCACCACGTAGTGGCGCGCGACGAGGCGCTCGAGCATCCGGTAGATTTCGCTCGCGTTGCGGCCGAGATGTTTGGTGATTTCCGCACGCGTTAGCCCTTCGCGCTGATCGGCGAGCAGCTCGAGGATATCGAGCCCTTTGTCGAGCGCGGGCGCGCGATAGCGTCCGGCTTCTTTGCCCTCGCGCGGTTCTGCGTCGCCCGCGGCCGGTTGGTGGTTCATCGAATTCATTCTTGATAAAGCTCGCGAACCGCCGCGCACCGATGGCGTTGCGACACGCGTTCCAGCGTCGCGCGATGCCTACCGGCATAACGTCGGTTCATGCGTTAACTAAGCAGCAGCGTTAATCGTCATGATACCCAATTGATTCGAACTTTATATGATATTTTTTCAAGAAATTTGAATAAAACAGTAGCACACAACGAGTATATGCGTGCAAAGTACCGACTCCTACCGACTGCCGACTGACGTCGAAGCGAGTATCGGAAAAGGCGCGAACAGCGTTTGCTCCAATAATCGTTATCTGCCGCGCGATGTCCCATCGAGCGTCGCGGATGGTACAAAAGACTCGCGCAATGCGTGCCGGGCAGCGGCAGGCCGGAAGGCAGCCGCTTGTTTTTGTTTGAAGCGAACCGGGAGACCGCTCGTTATGAAATTGCTGCGATACGGCCCCAAGGGGCATGAAAAGCCGGGTGTGCTCGACGCCGACGGCCATCTCCGTGACCTGTCCTCGCTGATTGACGACATCGCGGGCGATGCGCTGTCCGACGCGAGCCTGGCGCGATTGCGCGACACCGATTTCGCGTCGCTGCCGCGCGTGTCGGGCGAGCCGCGCATCGGCGCATGCGTGGGCCGGATCGGCAAGTTCGTCTGCATCGGCCTGAACTACGCGGACCATGCTGCCGAAGCGAGGCTGCCGGTGCCGAAAGAGCCCATCGTGTTCGGCAAGTGGACGAGCGCGGTTTGCGGCCCGTATGACGGCATCGAAATTCCGCGCGGCTCGACGAAGACCGATTGGGAGGTCGAACTCGGCGTCGTGATCGGCCGTGTGTGCAAGAACGTCGACGAGGCCGACGCGCTGTCATACGTCGCCGGCTATTGCGTGATCAATGACGTTTCCGAGCGCGAATGGCAGGTCAATCGCGGCGGCCAGTGGGATAAGGGCAAGGGCTTCGACACGTTCGGGCCGATCGGCCCGTGGCTCGTCACGCGCGACGAAATCGCCGATCCGCAAGCACTCGATTTATGGCTCGACGTCGATGGCCATCGCTATCAGAACGGCAATACGGGCACGATGGTGTTTTCGGTCGCGAGCCTGATTGCGTATCTGTCGCGTTGCATGAGTCTGCATCCCGGCGACGTGATCGCGACCGGCACGCCGCCTGGCGTCGGGATGGGCGTGAAGCCTTCGCCTGTCTATCTGAAGCCGGGGCAGACAGTGCGCTATGGCGTGACGGGGCTCGGCGAGCAGGTGCAGTTGACGCGCGCGGCCACGTAATCGGCGCCGCGCTGCCGGCGTAATTCGCATTCGGCCTAGGCGCAGCCTCGGGATCTGCGCTGATATGCCGATTCAACGCGACCGGTATTCGCCGCGCTGCTTGCCGGATTTCCCGAGATAATCGGATTTGACGCGGTGCGGTTCATCCGATCGGCGTGCGAAGAGCGATGAACCGATTGTCGAGCGGTTTCTTCGAGATCAGGATTTGGTGGAAAAATATCTGATCGTTCAACGTCGCGCCGACGAGCAATCCGCCATCCCCGATTCAACGGTCTTTTATCGCCGCGGGAGTGGGTCAGGAAAAAAAGTTTGATGAGCGAATGTCGGATGACGTATCATCTGCGAAACGCGCAATAGACTCCTTCCGATGTTTCCGTATCGACGCACCTTGTGTGAAAACTACAAGGATTGCGAAGTATTTTTCATGCCTATGCGGTAGGCACGTTTATTTCAAGATAAACGTGCATTTAGATTTTGAGCCGCCTGATTGGTTTGTCGTCGTATCTAAAAAAAGTCAATCGGGCTCAATTGAATCAAGGCGATTTATTCGCCAAATCATCGTCTGGGAAATGTCTGATTCCAATCTGAATGGGGCATGAGGTTCCAGCGTAACCGCGCATTGACTTGACCATTATTGATGGAGATTCGGATGGCGGATTACATCGTGGTGCTCAATGACGAAGAACAATACTCTGTTTGGCCTGAAGGCAAGGTGATTCCCGCCGGCTGGCGGGCGAGCGGCTACCGTGGATCGAAAGAAGCCTGCCTTGATCACATCAAGGACGTGTGGACCGATATGCGGCCCAGAAGCCTGCGGCTTGCGATGGAGCAGGCGGGTTCGAAAGACTGAGTCGGCGTGTTGTGCGCCGATGTTTTCCCGTCACGGTTTTGCTTGTCGGTTTGGGGCGAACCGATGGCGGCAGTACCGTGTCGATCCGTCAATTCCACATGGCTGATGCGCGAAGGTTTTTCGCCGCAGGAAGCCGGGACAACGCATCGCCATTGATTTGTTTTATCGAGCGGTGAATTGCCCGTCGGGAGATTGCTGAATGGGAAAGAATCCGGGAAGGACCTTCGGTCTTCTTTGGCTGGCACATGGCACATCGGCTGTCGGCAGCCAGATATCTCAAGTGGTCATCCCGCTTTTTGCCGTCCAGAATTTGCATTTTTCCGCGATCCAGCTCGGCTTCCTGTTGTCGCTCGAAGGTCTCCCGACGGTGCTGTTTGGTTTGTTTGCCGGCGTGCTGGTCGATCGAATGCCGCGTCGCCGGTTGCTGATCGTCTGCGACATCGCGAGATTCGCGATTTTGCTGTTGGTGCCGTTGCTGTATTGGCTGGACCTGCTGCACGCATTCAGCCTCTATGCGGTCGCGTTCACGGTGTCGTCGCTTAGCGTATTTTTCGACACGGCGTTCTGGTCCTATGTGCCGACCGTGATAGAGAAGAGCGAGTTGTCGCAAGGAAACAGCCGGCTGGCGATGACGCAGTCCGTGGCGGAGACGATCGGTCCCAGTGTTGCCGGTTCGATTATGTCGCTGATCGGCGCGCCCGGCGCGATCCTGTTGGACGCGCTGTCCTATTTGTGGTCGTTTCTCCTGATCTGCTTCGTGCGGCACGAGCCGGAAAAAAACACCGCTGCTGCCGTCGGCGAGCGGTTTTTTCCCGCGCTGAAGAAGGGCTTGGTCTTCGTCTTGACGAACCGGCTGCTGGTGCTGATCGCGCTGGGAGGTGTGATTTGGCACATCGCCTATTTTGCGTTGCTGCCAGGCTTGTACTTGTGGCTGCAAAAAACCGTCGGCGCGTCTGCCACGCAGATTGGCATCGTGTTGAGCTGCCTGGGAATCGGTGCGGCCGTCAGCGCGCCGCTTACGCCGATGCTGCGCCGCCGGATGGGGCCGCTGCCGGTGTTGGCTTCGATGCAGCTCGTCTCGGTCATATCGATTCTGGCAATTCCGCTCGCGAAATCGTCGGCGCTCGTCGATCTGGCGATAGCGGGGGGCGCACTCGCCGTGATGGGCGGAACGTCGACGATCGCCTCGATCATGCAGATGACGTTGCGCCAGGAGGTCACGCCCGAGCCGCTGCTCGGGAGAATGACGTCCGCCATTCGTTTGATCGTCTGGGGTGCGATGCCGGTCGGAGCGTTGATCGGCGGTGCGCTGTTCGGCGTGATGCCGAACGACAAGGCGTTCTACGTGATTGGCGCCGTTAGCGTTGCCGCCACGCTGTTATGGGGTGCGGCGTTGTTTTGGCGTCCGATCGATCTGGCTTATTCGGCCGATTAACTCCAACAGCGGAACCCGCATCATGAAAATGACGAACGTGTTTCCGTGCGCATATGGGCAAGAAGGAATTTATTTCTTCGACAAGATAGGCAGTGACGCGGCGCTTTATTTGGTGCCCTACACGTTGGAGTTCAACGCAGAGATCGACCGGGCCGCATTGGAGGCGGCGCTCAATGCGCTGATCCGCAGGCACGAGGCGTTGCGCACGACGTTCGTCGAGATCGACGGGCAGGTGTGCCAGCATGTCGTCGACGCGATGCGGTGCGAACTCGGATGGGAAGATCTATCCGAATTCGACGATGCAGCGCGAGCGGCAAAAGCGGACGAAATCACGCGTGAATTTGCCGCACGGCGATTCGATCTTGCGGCAGGCCCGCTGATGCGCGCGACGTTGATGCGCTTGGCGAACGCGCGCCATACGCTGCTGCTCGGCGTTCACCACATCGTATTCGATGGGTGGTCCGCGCATGTGATGGCACATGAGCTCGATGCGCTGTATCGCGCATTCAAGCATGACGTCGAGCACGGTTTGCCGGAAATGGCCGTTCAATATCGCGATTTCGCGCAGTGGCAGCGCGACGCATACACGCAAGACGGCATGGCCGACGATTTGGCTTACTGGCGCGAGACGTTGAGCGATGCGCCGGCGTTGTTGGAACTGCCGTTCGACAAGCCGCGCCCGGCTGCCCGGAATTATGCGGGCGAGATCGTGCGGACCGAGCTGCCGCCAGATGTAGCTGCCGGCTTCTCGGCGCTGATCGATGCGATGGCCGTGACGCCGTTCGTGCTGTTCATGACGTTCGCACGGATATTGTTGCATCGAATCAGTTGCGAGCGCGACATTTGCATCGGCTATCCGGTGGCGGGCCGAAGTGGTGGGGAATTCGAGGATACGATCGGCCTCTTCACGAACATGCTCGTGCTGCGCAGCCGTCACGACGGACAGACGACCTTCCGACAGGCCGTGGAGCGAACCCAGCATCAAGTGTTCGATGCGTTTGCCCATGCGGATTTGCCGTTCGATCAGCTCGTTGAGGCGTTGCAGCCGGTGCGCTCGCTTGGATGGCATCCGCTGTTTCAGGTATGCGTCACGCACGAGGCGAACGAAAGGATGTGGTCGCTCGACGGCGTGTTCGCGCTCGACGTCAATATTCCGACGCATACGTCGAAATTCGATCTGCTGCTTGCGATCGAGCAGAACGCCGATGCGCCATGGTGTTTGAAGGCCGAATACAGCACGGAGCTGTTCGAGCGCGCATCGATCGGCCGCATGCTGGAGCAACTGACGCTATTGATTGAGTGCGCCGCTGCCGATCCCGATCAGACAGTGGGGCGCCTGCGTCTTCTGAGCGACGAGCGGCGCGACTGGTTGTTGCAAAAAGGCTCCGGCCCGGCACGCGAATTGCCGCCGATCACGGTGGCCGGATTGTTCGAAGCGCAGGCGGAACGCACGCCCGATTGTGCCGCGCTGATCGACGGTGTTCGCCATATGACGTACCGCGAGCTGAACGTGGCGGCGAACCGGCTCGCGTGGCGGCTCAGAGCGCTCGGCGTCGATAGCGAAACGCCGGTGGGGTTGCTCGTTGGACGCGGGTTCGACATGGTCGTCGGCATTCTCGGGATCCTGAAGGCGGGCGGCTGCTACGTTCCGCTGGATGCCAACTATCAAGCGGAGCGTTTGTCATATCTGCTGAACGACTCAGGCATCGAAACCGTCGTGCTCGAATCGGAGTTTCGAGCCGCATTGCTGGAGCGCCCCGAAGAGTTGACGCTCGTCGAACTCGACGACCTGAAACCGGGGTCCGCCGACGTATCCGGCGCGATCGCGAATCCGCCGCGTCTCGAGTCGCCCGCGCAACTTGCCTATGTGATGTATACGTCGGGCTCCACCGGACGCCCCAAGGGCGTCGCGATCGATCATCGCGCGATTGCGCGGCTCGTGATATCGAATCCGTTTTTGCCGTTCGAGCGCGGCTTGACGATCCCGCAGCTTGCAAGCGCGTCGTTCGATCCTTCGACGCTGGAAATTTGGGGCGCGCTGCTGCACGGCGGAGCGGTGGCGCTGGTTGAAAACCACTTGGTATTGAGCCCGGCCGAGTTTAGCGCGTTTTTACAGCGGCACCGGATCAAGGCGATCAATTTCGCGAGCACGCTGCTGTCGCGGCTGTCGCACGAGATGCCGGAAATGTTCGTCGATGTCGAGCACATCATCTTCGGCGGCGATCGCGCGGATGCGGCCGCGTTGCTCAGACTGCGGCAAGCGGGCGTGCGAGCCGAGCTGATCAACGGCTACGGCCCCACCGAAGTCACGACGCTGAGCTGCACGCATGTTGTGCAAGACGACGATATCCGCGACGGTGACGTTCCGATCGGCCGCCCGTTTGCAAACACCGGCGCATATATCCTGGATGAGGATATGCAGCCGGTGCCGGTCGGGGTACAAGGCGAACTGTATCTCGGTGGCGCCGGGCTCGCCAGAGGATATTATCGGCAGCCCGAATTAACAGCCGAGCGGTTCGTGCCGAATCCGTTCGATGGCGTGCCGGGAAGCCGGTTGTACCGGACGGGCGACGTTTGCATCTGGGATTCGAACGGCCGTATTCGGTACAAGGGTCGACGCGACGGCCAGATCAAGATCGACGGATTTCGTGTCGAGTTTGGCGAGGTGCTGGCCAAGCTGCTCGAGCACCCGGACGTCAAGGAGGCCGTGGCGGACGTCGAAGAAGACGGATTGGGGCAAAAGCGGCTGGTGGCCTACGTCGTGCTCGAGCCGGGCGATGCCGGAACTCGGGTCCGCGGAATTCGGCGTTGGATGGATGACAAGCTGCCCGCCTATTTGTCGCCGAAGCGCATCTACGACGTGCCGGACATTCCGCTTACGTCGCACGGCAAACCGGACGTCAACGCACTGCGCCAACGTGCGCGCGAGAAAAACGCAGCGCCAGCGCAAGGAAGCGAGTTCGTTACCGGGACAACAGCACGTTTTTTTGAGCTGATTCGCGAGCTGTTGAACGTCGATTCGTTATCGACGGACGAGAGCTTTTACGGGAACGGCGGAAGTTCCCTTGGCGCAATCCGCTTATTGGCGAAATGCGAGCAGGAGATCGGGCGAAAGCTGCCGCTTTCCGTTTTACTTGGCAACAGTACGTTGATGGAATGTGCGCAAGCACTCGAACACGCTGTACGTGATACGTCGAGCAGCGGTTTGATGCCGCTTGTCGACGTGACGAACCGCGAAGCTCCGATACCGTTGAGCGCGCCTCAGGCCGGCTTGTATTTTGTCGACAAGATTGCGGGAGGCAATGCATCGTATTCGATTCGCTATATTTTGGCGTTCGACAGCCAAATCGACCGTGCGGCGCTCGACGCTGGATTCAACGCGCTGGTGGCCCGGCACGAAGCGTTGAGAACGACGTTCGTCGAGGTCGACGGGCAGGCATGCCAGCGCATTGCCGATTCCGCACGATTCGATCTCGGATGGGAAGATCTGACGACGCTCGATGACGAAGAGAAATCGGCAAAGTTCGACGACCTCACCCGAACATTCACCGCGCAGACGTTCGATCTTGCGCGAGGGCCGCTCCTGCACGCGACGTTGGTGCGCCTGGCGCGCGATCGGTACGCGCTGCTGCTCGGGATTCATCATATTGTGATTGACGGATGGTCCGCGCAGGTCATGGCGCGCGAGCTTGACGCGCTTTATCGCGCTTTCAAGCATGGCGGTGCGCATGGGTTGCCTGACGTGCGCGCCCAATACCGCGATTTTGCGCAATGGCAGCGCGACGTTTATGCGCGCAACGCAATGGCCGAGGATTTCAGCTACTGGCGTGATGTGTTGGCGGGGGCACCCGCGTTGCTGGAGCTGCCACTCGACAAGCCGCGTCCGATCGTCAGCAGCTACGCCGGCGAAATCGTGCAAACGACGCTGCCGCCGGCCACCGCAGCGAATTTTTCCGCACTGGCTCGCGACGAATCCACGACGCTGTTCGTCGTGTTTTTGACCGCCGTGAGCGTGCTGCTGCACCGGATCAGTGGAGCGCGCGACATCTGCATTGGTTATCCCGTTGCCGGACGCAGCCGTGCCGAATTCGAGGACACGATCGGTCTTTTCACGAACATGCTGGTGTTGCGCAGCCGTTTCGACGAAAAAATGACGTTTCATACGGCAGTCGAGCAAACGCAGCGGCATGTGGCCGACGCGCTCGATCATGCGGATCTGCCGTTCGACCGATTGGTCGAGGCGCTGGAGCCGGCACGTTCACTCGGCTGGCATCCGGTGTTTCAGGTGTGTGTGACTTGCGAAACGGACGATCAGATGTGGATTCTCGATGGCACTCCGGCGCGGGAGATCGCCATTCCGGCGCAAACCGCCAAGTTCGATTTGTCGTTCGCATTGCGCGCGGGCGTGGACGGCATGGCGATAGCCATCGAGTATTCGACCGATCTCTTCACCGACGCGACGATTCGCGGATATCTGGAAAGCCTGGTTGAGTTGTTTGAGTCGGCATCTGCCGATCCATCGATTACGGTGACCAGGCGCTTCGAGCCCCCGGCCCTACGTCAGCCGAGAAAGGCGTTGCGTTCCGCCCGGTCCGTCGCATAGCCGGACTTCCACAGTGTGCTGCACGATATTTGATACGGAGTTCTTAATGAGCATCGGACAAGTCGGAATGTCACGAAGTAGCGGCCAATGTCAAGACGATCAAACGTGGGCCCGGTTGATGGGCGGGTACATATCGCGTCTGTCGGCACACGGATGTGGAGAATTCAATCATGGCTTCAAGCGGCTGGCGTTTGCCGAACGCACGGTCGAGCGCATTGACGATCTCGATGCGAAGATCCGGCGTGCGTGCGGCTGGAGCGTGAAGCCCGTCGATGGGCTGTTGCCGGACGACGAGTTTTATTCGCTCCTGCAACGGCGAACGTTTCCGATTGCGGCCGACGTCCGGCGGCCGGAAGAGCTCGAATTCTCGGTGCTGCCCGATTTGTTTCATGACTCTCTCGGCCATCTTCCGCTGTTGACCAACGATCTTTATGGCGAATTCCTGCGCACGTATTCGGCTGTCGCCTTGAAATTCCTGGGCAACGGCCTGGCCCTGCGGTCGTTGGCAAGGGTGTATTGGTACACGATCGAAACGGGGCTTGTTATGGAAGCGGGTGCGACCAAGATTCTGGGCGCCGCGATCATCACGTCGGCGGCGGAATGCGAGGCTGTCTACGGAGGGAGGATCGAACTGCGGCCGTTCGATTTCGCGCAGGTTTTTGCGTCCGGCTACGATAGCTTCAAATTGCAGAAACAGTACTTCGTGCTCGAATCCTTCGAAACGCTCGCCGGGATCAGCGAGACCCTCGAAGCAGCACTGACCGAGTATCTTGCCGATGTCAGCCTCGTCTAGGATCGGTCTGAAAACGTCTTGACGATTGCCGGTCTCAGGTCATTGAGCGATGGTCGTGCCACAGCGTGCAGTTTTGGCCGCGCAATGATGCAGATGCAATTTACAGTGAGTCGTCGCGTGCGAGCATATATGGACAATCGTTTTCTATTCGGTTGGCTGGTTTGCAATCCTGTAGCAAGCCGTTATCTGGATCAGAATGTCGTCCGCGCATTGGCGGAAGACTTCGAATCGAGGGGCTACGTCAAGCTGCCGGGATTCTTCGAGGCAGACGCATTCGAATTCATCAAGCGTGAAGTCGACAGAATTCAGGAGGTGAGTATCCGGCGCGAATTTACGATGCCGGGGTACAACACGCCGCGTCGCTTGTCCGTCATCGGCGGCGATCGGATCGTCGACGAGTCGATCGCGTTGGCGATGCTGTACGGAAACAGCGCGTTGCGCGACGTCGTCACGAAAATCGCGCAAAGGCCCGTTTTTTTCGTGCGTCACCAGACCGAATTCATGGTGGCAAATTATCTTGAATCGTTCGAGGATACGCATGGCTGGCATCTCGACGATCCGCAATTCGCGCTGGTCGTGATTCTCGAATCGCCGGCGCGCGACAAGGGTGGCAACGTCGAGATCATTCGCGACTGGCAAACGTTTTGCACCGATCGGCAATTGGACCCCGACGGCGACATCGAAAAGGGCGTGGCGCTTGCCAATGCGCAGGCGGCGATCGAAGTCGAGTATCACGAAGCCGGCGACTGCTATTTGTTGAACGCGGGGGCGTGTCTGCACCGCGTGACGCCGATCGCGCACGGCGCGCGACGCAAAGCGCTGAATCTCGCCTACGACATCGACAGCCGGCGCGAATATGGTCGAACGGCGGATCTGCTGTATGGGGCCGCGTGAATGGCACAAGCAAATAGGTGTTCGGTTTCATGCACGCTGACGGCGCGATTATGCGAGGCGCAGCTTTTTCGATCTCTCCAACATGCAAGTATTTTTCCACCATGGAAGATGAAGCGCTAACCATCGTCGATCGATTTCGCGCGATCGCCGCCACCAGTCCGAACCGCACCGCAATCGTCTGTGGTACGGAATCGATCGACTATCGACGGTTGGGCGCCGCAAGCTCGGCGCTCGCGATGCGCTTGATACGCCGTGGCGTTCGGCTCGAAAGCCTGGTGGGCGTGGTGATCGACGATCGCGCGAAGGCAGTCGTCGCAATACTGGGCGCGATGAAAAGCGGTGCGGCGTATGTGCCGCTGGATCTGACATATCCGCCCGAGCGCTTGTCGCACCTCGTGCGCGAGGCCGGGCTTGCCGCGATCGTCGCGCCTCGGATGGCGTCCGAGCGTCTTCGGCAGCTCAAGCTCGATCCGAGCGTCGGGATCGTCTATATCGATGACGCGCTGCAGGCGCCGGAAGGTGACGACGTGGTCCAATTGCCGGCCATCAATCCGGACAACCTGGCATACGTCATCTACACATCCGGTTCGACAGGCGGCCCGAAAGGCGTCATGGTGTCGCATAGAAGCGTGATGCGGCTTTTTCACGAGACCGCGGACAGCTTTGAATTTTCGCCCGACGACACGTGGCCGTTGTTGCATTCGATTGCGTTCGACTTTTCGGTTTGGGAGATAGGGGGGGCGCTGCTGTATGGCGGATGCCTCGCAATTCCCGACGGCCGAGACGTGCGCGATCCGGCGGTGCTGTGCGAATTCATTGCGCGTGCGGGCGTGACCGTGCTCAACCAGACGCCGTCGTTTTTCTATCGCTTGTGTATATACCTGGAGCAGCATCCTGACGACCTGCGCAAGCTGTCGACAGTCAAGCTGATCATCTTTGGCGGAGAGCGGCTCGACTATGCCAAGCTGGCCCGCTGGTATGCGCTTGCCGGCCAAGCCGGGCCTGTCGTCGTCAATATGTACGGCATTACGGAAACGACGGTGCACGTCACGCTGCACCCGGTGGATTGGGCGACGGAACCGGCCGCGAGCGAGAGTGTGATCGGCGATCCGATTGCCGATCTGCGGCTGTTCATCCTCGACGAGCATCTCGAACCCGTGCCCCAGGGCGTCGTCGGCGAGATATTCGTGAGTGGGCCGGGGCTCGCGCGAGGCTATCAAGGCCGCCCCGACTTGACCGCCGATGCGTTCATGCCGTGCCCATACGCCGAGCGCGCAGGCGAGCGCATGTATCGCACCGGCGACCTGGCGAAATGGATGCCTGACGGGACGATTGGTTATGTGTCGCGAAAGAGCGGCTATCTGAAGGTGCGCGGGTTCCGCGTGTCGCTCGGCGAAATCGAAGCGGCGTTGCGCACGTGCGATGGTGTGCAGGATGCCTATGTATCGATGCGCTCGACCGACGGCGTCGACATACTGGATGCCTACTTGAAACCGGAAGCTGGCGCGCATCTGAGCAGCGGCGAGTTGCGTGAGCAGTTCGGTCGCAAATTGCCGAACTTTTGCGCGCCGCAAAACTTCTATTCGATCGAGACGATTCCACTGACGCGCAACGGCAAGATCGACTTGGCCACCATGAAAGCACACGCCGTCGAGCTGTCCGCGCACTCGGCCGCCACGCCGTCCGAGGCCGAATCGGCTTTGTTGTCGATCTGGCGATCGGTGCTCGGCAGCGATGCGGTGTCTGTTGACACGGATTTCTTCGAGGCGGGCGGCGATTCGATTCGAGCAGTCGATCTTGCTCTCGCGATGACGCGCGCGGGCTGGCGTGTCGGAGTGCAGGATATTTTCATGAGGGGCAGCGTCAGAAATATCGCGGCCGCATGCAACCGTTCGACGGAGCGGCACGTCGTGCCGGCGCGCTGCGGCAGTACGCTCGCATCCGACATGCAGACGATCATGTTGAATGCGTATGAGGCGAATCTCGCGCAACGCAACGGGATTTATCACGTCGTGCAATCGTTCGACTTGTGCGATCTTCATGCCGATGTCGATCTCGACGAACTGACGCGCAGCTTCATCGAAACGTTTTCGGCGCACCCGGTGTTCAGCACCGTGTTCGTGCGGCTCGATGGCGATATCGTCAGACGGCGCGCGGACAAACTGCGGCTTGCCGTGTCGGTCACGCCGAACGGGCAGTCGGCCCCGCCCCGGATGCCGGCAACGGCGGGGCGCGCATCGCGGGTGATCGATCCGTTCGATGCCGACAGCCCGTTGATCTACGTCGAGTTGACGCCGCTGTCGGCGCGGCGCACGCGCGTTACGCTTGAAACCCATCATGCAGTCGACGACGGCTGGGGGCAGCAGCAGCTGTTGACGGAGACGCTCGATCGCTATGGCCGTCCGGAGCAGCCAGTCGAGCCGGCTCCAGACCCGTTCGACGCATACGTGCGGCTGCAGCACGAGCAGAGCGAATCGGCCCGCGCACGCCGGTTCTGGGACGGCTACGAGATGCACGATCACTTCCTGTGCGCACCGGGGGATCACAAGGCGGCGCAGATCGGCGAGACAGATGGATCGATCCGCGCGCACACGGTCGATGCGATTTATCGATATTGCCAAGCGATCCGCGTGCAATCGAAAGCGGCCTTTTTTTGCGCCGTTTGCCGGGCGATTGCATTGATCGAAGGCGAAATAGACGTTACGCTCGGCGCGGTAACCAATGGCCGGACAGCGCAGATCGATCGAGCGTTGGAATCCGTCGGCCTTTACTGGAACATTTTGCCGTTCTCGATGCACGTCGATGCAGCCGTCGATGTCGAAAGCGAACTGACGGGCGTGCATCGTGCATTGAACGAAGCGGCTGATTTCTCGTTGTATCCGTTGTCGCGGATTTTGCGTGCGCGGGGGAATAGGGATTTCCGATATTCGCTGAACTTCACCAATTTCGACGCCGTTCGGCGGCCTGCCCGATTCGTGATATCGAACTGGGCGGGACAGGACCGCTTTCATTACCCGATCAACGTCGCGATCAACGTCGATCGGAGCGACGGCGTCAATGAAATCAGGATCGTCGCGGATGACGACGTTTTCCCGAATGCCATGCGCGTGCGTCTCATTGAGCAGGTGTGTAGCGAACTGGACCGGATTGCAGCGGCCGCATCTCGAAAGACACGGGGGGCGCAGTCGGTTTCTTGCGGCGATTGACGGTGCGATGTATCGCGCCATCAGTCAATGCGGATTGGGCAGCATGTTTATTCACTCTGGATGATCGACGAATGAAAGAACCGATTGATACTCAACCGCCGTCAGATTCATCAAAGACGTTGGCGGCGCTAGAGAAGTTGGTGTCCAAGAAGGGCATTACCCTCGGCAATATGTCATCGCCCGATATGACCGTCACGCTCGCGATGGCGTCCGTGTGTATCCCGGCGAATGTCGCGCTTGCCGAAAACGCGGTCAACCAGGCGCTCAGACAGTGGCTCGACGAAGAAGGCGCGATGCTGAGGATCGATCATGTCGAGTTGAGACGCACGCTGATCGACATGGGTTATTGGCAGCGTGACGGCTTCGGCCGGACATACGAACGACGGCCGCTGCCTGACGACCATCCTGCGCGTGAGCATGTCGCGGTGCTGGAATCGATCGAGATTACGCGCTTTGTTGCCGACGCTCGCGCACGTAACGAGGCGCTTCGCGCACAGCGCATGGCCGCGCATGCGCAAAAAAGTTGAGCAGACCGTGGATATCTGCTGTGGCGAGCCGACGTGGCGTCGTCACGCGGCAATCATGTTTGGCCGGCGGCGGGCGCGCCGTCGAATGATATCGATGAAGTACGGCTCGCGGATTTGTTGGGGCGTCCAAACGAATCTGCCGTGGCGGATGGCGCCGAGCGTGCTGTTCGGCAGGAACTGCGTGCCGATAGCGGTGATTCGCATGTGACCGGCATCCAGGCCGATTGGTTTTGTGCTTTTGTCGTTCGTTGCAGATGTGAGTGGAACATACGCGTCAGCGTGCGTTTCGAACGCAATCTCTAGCTATGAAGTGGCAAGATGCATAGTCATTCGATGAAAGGCGCTCATGCGCACCCGCGAAGTCTCGATGCGCTTTTCGACGCGCGCGCCGCCGAGTATCCGGATTCGCCCGCATTGCATGTCGACGGACGTTTCGTCAGTTATGCGGCATTAGCCGGGTTCAAGGAACGGATACGGGCGACGCTGATCGACGAAGGTCTGTACGACGCTCGGCGGCCGATCGGGTTGCTGTGCGCGAAATCGCCGGCGGCGTATGCGGGTATGTTGGCGATCATGGGCAGCGGCAACGTATACGTTCCGCTGAATCCGGGGCATCCGATCGAACGTCTGCGTCGCGTTGTCGAGCAAGCCGGGATCTCGAAGTTCGTCGTCGATTCGGCGTCTTTTGATCTGGCCGATGCGATGCTGACGGGCGCAGAGACGGCCGGCACGGTCATCGTCGCCGACGCGACGCCGAGCGCCGGCCAGCCTTCGGTATCCCCGCGTTGGTTGCGTATCGTCCATCCAACGGCCGCCGCGGTCTCGCCGTCCGCCGCGCACGGTTGCGCTCTCGCGTACTTGATGTTTACGTCCGGCAGTACCGGCCTGCCGAAGGGCGTGCCGGTCGCGCACGCGAACGTGCTTGCGCTGTTGTCCGGCCTTCGCCCGTTGCTTGCGTTGAAGCGCGACGATCGGCTCACGCATTTTGCAGAGCTGAGTTTTGATTTTTCGATAGGCGAGATTTTTCCATGCTGGGACGCGGGCGCTTGCCTTTATGTGCCGTCTCAGTCGGATTTGCTCGACCCGTCCGCATTTGTCAGGCGCCACGCGCTTACGCTGTGGAGTTCCGTTCCGACGCTTGCGGCATATGTCCAGCAACTGAGCGCGCTCGGAAGCGAGCCGATGCCGACGCTGCGGCTCTCACTTTTTTGCGGCGAAGCGCTTCCGACCAGCGTCGCGCGCTTTTGGCACGACGCGGCGCCCGCATCGCGAATCGTCAACTTGTATGGTCCCACCGAGGCCACTGTTTTCGCGACTTCCTACACTTTCGATCCGGACCGCCCGCCGCAAAGCGAATGGGTGCCGATCGGCGAGCCGCTCGATACTGTCGTTGCGCGTATCGATACATCGGCCGCACCGGACGGCTCGACGGGCGAGCTGTTGCTGTCCGGTCCACAAGTCGTCGATCGATACTGGGGCGACGCAATTGACCAGAGCCGTCATTTCGTCGCCGATTCCGTCGACGAACGGGTGCGCTGGTATCGGACGGGCGATTTCGTCAGCCGGGATCCTCGTCATGGCTATGTCTTTCATGGTCGCGCCGATCATCAGGTGAAAGTGCGCGGCTTTCGCATCGAGCTTCAGGAAATCGAGGCGACGCTGCGGCGGCTTTTGCCGGATCAGCAGGTTGCCGTGGTCGCGGCGGCAGGTGGCGACGAGCAGGAGATGCAACTCGTCGCGTTCTGCAATCGGCTGGAGCGCGATCGCGACGCACTCGCGGCGCTGTGCGCCAACGATTTGCCGGTGTACATGGTGCCGCGCATCTTCGTTCCGCTCGCGCCGTTTCCCGTCAACGACAACGGGAAGATCGACTATCTGCGCCTGAAGCGCATAGCTTGCGCCACCTTGTCCGAAGGCGTCCCAGCCGCGGGAGGTGACTGAAATCATGATCAGCGACCAGCACACACGGAAAGCCTCGATGCGTTCATCACCTCGCACGCTCCTCGCCACGCCTTCTCAGGAAGGGCTTTGGCTGCTCCATCACTCGATCGCCGGGCGTTATCTATACAATTGCCCGTTCGCGTTCCGCGTCCGCGGCCCTCTCGATTGCGTCGCGTTGACGACCGCGCTCGGAATGCTGGTTCAGCGTCATGACAGTTTGCGGACTGTCTTCGTGTCGAAGCCGGAAGGACTGATGCAGGTGGTCCACACGGAGCTGCCACCCGATACGCGTTCCATCGATTTATCCGCGATGCCGCCGCAGGCCGCGCAGCGCGAGCTTGCTCGCCTCGCGGAAGCGACGAGTCTCGACGCATTCGATCTCGAACGCGGCTCGCTCGTGCGTCTGACGATCGCTAAAATGACGCCGGACGATTATGTGCTGATGTTCACGGTGCATCACGCCGTCTTCGATGAATGGTCGACGGACATTCTGATTCGTGAACTGGGCGTGTTGTACCGGATAGCGGCGAGTGGCGGCGACGGTGCGGAAATTGCGCCGCCGCGCATGCAATTTCCGGATTACGCTGCCTGGCAGGGCCGCCCCGAGGCCGCGCCGGAAATGGAGCGTCAACTGAGCCACTGGCGGCGCTGCCTGATGGACGCCGCCGCGCCGGTGATGGTGCCTGCCGATCATCGGCCGAATCCGGGACATGACGACTATCGTGGCGAGCGCGAATGCTTCACGCTGGATTCGTCGGCTCGGCGGGCGCTGGATGCGCTCGCCGGCCGCGTTCACGCGCCGCCCGCCGCGATCCTCGTCGCGACGCTCGCGCTGGTGTTGAACCGTTACACGCGCGAGCGGGACATCAGCCTCGGCTACATCGTGTCCGGACGGTTGCTGCCCGAAAGCGAATCGATGATCGGCATGCTCGTCAACAGCCTCGTTCTGCGCATTCAGTTCGCCGAACAGTCGAGTTTCGAGGATGTCGTTCAGCAAGTGCGCGATCTGCTGTTCGATGCTTATTCGAATCAGGACGTACCGTTCCAGAAGATCGTGCGCGAACTCAATCCCGCACGCGACGTCGATGGGCATCCGCTTTTCAGATGCTGCGTGAATTACCATGCCGCCGCACGCGAAGTGCTTGCACTCGACGGTTTGCAGTGCGAGCCGTTCGTCGCCGGCCCCGAAATCGCGCAATTCGAACTGCTGCTCGATGCCTGCCCGAGCGCCGACGGTCGGATCGAATGCCGCTTCGAATATCGAACGAATCTGTTCGAGCGCGCCACGATGCAGCGTTTCGCCCGCCATTTCAGTACGCTGCTGAACGCATGCTTGGCCGCGCCGTCCGAACCGGTTTCGAGCATCGCGTTCATCGATGAGCGTGAGCGCGACCTGTTGCTGTACCGCTGGAATGCGACCGGGCGCGACTACGATACGAACGCGGGCATTGCCGATTTGCTTGCCGCGATCGCACGCGATATGCCCGACAAGGCGGCGCTCGTCGCCGGCGACGGCCATATGTCATATTCGCAGTTCGACCGTGTGACCGATGGCGTTGCCGCGTATCTGCAAAAGCAGGGCATCGGCCCGGAGATGCGAGTGGGTTTGTGCGCTGACGCATCGATCGATATGATCGTCGGAATGTTCGGCATCCTGAAGGCTGGCGCGGCATATGTCGCGCTCGATCCGGAACATCCGCCGTCGCGTCTCGCGTATCTGCTCGACAGCGCACGCCTCTCGTTCGTGCTTGCGCAGGAGCGCTTCATCGGCAAGTTTGCAAACAGCGGCCTGCGCAGCGCCGCGCTCGACCGCGACGCGGCGTTGTTCGAGGCCGCGGGCAAACCGGAATCCGTGCGCGGCCGTCGTGCCGAGCAATTGGCCTATCTGATGTACACGTCCGGATCGACGGGAAAACCGAAGGCCGTCGCGATTTCGTGGGGCAGTGTGCTGAACCACGTATGTTCGTTCCGCGAGGCGAGCGGCTTACGTGCCGACGATCGTTGCATGTTGTTTTCGAGCTTTGCATTCGACGGTTCAGTCGAAGAGATTTTTGCGCCGCTGCTGACTGGTGCAACGCTTGCGATCCATCCTGAGCGGCCAATTCCGATCGAAACGCTCGAGCAGTTGATCGTGCAACATCGGCTGACTTTCCTCGATTTCACGGCCGGCTACTGGAACGTCTGGCTGGAGTTGCTCGTTGCTCGGGGCAAATCGATTCCCGAACCGGTGAGGCAGGTCGTCATCGGCGGCGAGATGATCCGCGCAAATCAACTGATCAGTTGGGATCGCGTCGATCGCGGCGGCGAAGTCGGCTTGTTGATCACCTACGGACCGACCGAAGCAACCGTCATTGCCGCCGGCATCCGGTATCAAGGCGCGAAGGCGGGCGAGCGCACGGTGCATCGGGACGGCTATCTCGGCCGTCCGCTCGGCAATCTGTCGATTTACGTGCTCGACGACGATTTAAAGCCGGTGCCGCCGGGCGCGATCGGCGAACTCTATATCGGCGGCGCGAATCTCGCACGCGGTTACTTCGACGCACCGGCGTTGACCGCCGAGCGCTTCATTCCGAATCCGTATGCGACAGAGCCGGGGCAGCGCATCTACCGAACCGGCGATCTCGCGCTTCGGCTGCCGGACGGCACGCTGCTCCACAAGGGGCGCGCGGACAACCAGATCAAATTTCGCGGCTTTCGGATCGAATTGGGCGAGATCGAGCGTTGCCTGGCGCAATTTCCTCACGCGCAGGCTGCGGCGGCGGCCATTGCTACCGCGCCGAACGGCGATCCGACGCTGGTTGTTTTCGTGATGCCGGCAGGCAGTTACAAACTGGATGTCGATGCGGTCCGCCAGTTTCTTGCCGTGAAGCTGCCGTCCTATCTGGTCCCGCAGCGTATTGAAATCACGCGCACGTTTCCCGTCAAAGCGAGTGGCAAGACCGACGTGGCCAAACTCGTCGAAGCGCTCGAATGGAGCAAAGACGGTGCGTCGGCGGCGCGCACGCAGCAGGATGAGCCGGAAACGCCGGGTGACGGCACGGCTGCCGAAATCGCCGGGATTTTCACCGCGCTGCTCAAGCGCGGCACGATCGCGCCCCGCGATAATTTTTTCAAGGCGGGCGGCCATTCGTTGCTCGCGTTGCAAGTGCTGTCTCGCATTCGGCAAGCGCATGGTGTTCAGGTGTCGATCAAGGATTTTTATCTTCAACCAACGGCTGAAGGCCTTGCGGGAGTCGTTGAGCGTCTGAAGCAATCGAACGCGGCCAATGGCCGTTCCAATTCAACATCGATCGCGCGTTCGTCGCGCACGTGAGAGTCCAGTGTCCACTACCATGAACGACATCGACGAATCGATCAAGGACTGTCTGATCATCGGCTTTCATGACCCGAGCTTCTCGGATTTCGTAGAGATGATGCGCGGTACGGGAGAAGATACGGGTGCGTTCCGCGACTTGAACCTGACGTTCACCGAAGTGGGAGGCGTGCCGTTACGCTGTCTCGATCTGATCAATCACTTGATGACCGAAGCGGGGATGCCGCCCGATACGCCCTATGAGAATTGCGATTTCGTCTGGCCGGTGGTCCTGTATCTCGGTTCTTTTCTCCACCGCCGAGGGTTCTCGTTCGATTATGTGAGCCTGTTCCATCGCGAGAAGGACGAACTGCCCGAACGCTTCGAAGGCAAGCGTTTTCGCAGCGTGGTCATCACGACGACGGTATATGTGTCGCCACAGCCGATCATCGAAATCGTCGAATATCTGCGCTCGATAGGCATCGACGCGCCGATCATCATCGGGGGGCCGTACATCTCGAACCAGCACAAAGTCATGTCGGAGGACGAACTGTCGCTGCTCTTCAACTTCATCGGCGGCGATGTCTATGTCATCAGTTCGGAAGGCGAAACGACGCTTGCGAAAATCATCGCACGGCTGAAGGCGGGCGAAAGCCTCGACGGAATCCCGAACATCGCCGTGGCGAGTGCAGACGGGGCAGCATTCGATTTTCATCCGCTGGAAACCGAACGCAATGAACTGCACGACGAGCCGATCGACTATTCGCTGTTCGGGCCGGAGGCGATCGGCCGTTTTGTGTCGTTGCGTACCGCCAAGTCGTGCCCGTTCAACTGTAATTTCTGCGGTTTTCCGCAGCGTGCGGGCAATTACGTCTATACGGATCTCGATTACGTCGAACGGGAACTCGATGCGATCGCGGAGCTTGGCACCGTGTCGACGCTCACATTTCTCGACGATACGTTCAATGTGCCGAAAGGCCGTTTCAAGTCGATCCTGCGTTTGATGATCGATCGTGGCTATGGGTTTCGCTGGAATTCGTTTTACCGCTCCGATCATGGCGACGCCGAAACGATCGAACTGATGGCCGCTTCCGGCTGCGAGGGCGTGTTTCTCGGCATCGAATCCGGCTGTGACCGCATCCTCGAGTTGATGAACAAGGCGGCGAGAAAGAAGCACTACGGCGCAGCCATCGACAAATTCCGGGAAGTCGGCATTACGACGTATGGCTCGTTCATTATCGGCTTTCCCGGCGAGACGCGCGATTCGGTGTTCGAAACAATGGAATTCATCGAGACACACGCGCCGACTTTCTATCGCGCCCAACTTTTCTATCTCGATCCGGCTACGCCGGTGTGGCGCGATCGCGAGAAGCTCGGCGTCGTCGGCGGCGGTTTCGAGTGGCGGCATCCGACGATGGACAACCATGAAGCCAGCGCGCTGATCGAGCATATGTTCGTGACGATCCGGAATTCGGTGTGGTGTCCTCAGAACGGCTTCGAGGATTGGAGCATCTATTATTTGATGCGCCACGGCTTCTCGCGCGACGACGTCATATCGTTCGTGCGAGGCTTCAACGAGCTGGTCGGGATGAAGTTCGTGACGCCGGATAATCCGTCGGCGCGGAGCGACGTGATGGCGAGATTGCGCAACATCGCGATTGCGGCGCGGCGGCGATATCTGGCCGAGCCGAGCGCGCCGATGCCTGTGCCGAGGCCGCGTACCGCGCTCTCACGCGCGAAGGTGCTGCCCATTCTCCCGCAATGAGCGTGACGTGGAGCAAGACGATGACGACTCCGGAAACAAGCAGTCCTGTTCAATCGGCGGAACTGATCGCGCAGATGTTGTTGCAGATCGTGCCGGATGTATTGAAGCGTGCGGAAGTGTCGAGCGGCGAGGATTTGTTTGCGACATACGGCATGCAGTCGCTGACGGCGCTGCGTGTCGTGGTGGCTATGCGTGCGCGAAATATCGGATTGTCGATCGGTGATTTGTATTTGCATCGAACCATCGATGCGGTTGCGGGGCACTTGGCGAGCGTATCCGCGAGTGCGCCGCGCACGTGAACAGGGACGAGCGGCGCTACCCGCCGCGACTCGGCGACGTACTCTCCGGTTCCGCCGCGAGCGGCGCAGCCGCGCTGGATGAGGATGTGGCCAGTGGGGGCGGGCCGTGCGTCGAGCGGCTTTGAGGGCGGCTATCCGAGCATGTTAGGCACGGCGCCGGCGCATGCGTAAAATGACTGGCACTTCATTGTCCGCACGCGTTTTCATGCCGCTTCCGACTATTCCCACCGCTCCATTCTGCCCGGCTGAAGTCAAAGGCAGCATCGTCGTCGATGCGCGGGTTTCGCGCATCGCGAAGCTGCGCCGCTTCGCCGGCCCCGGCCTGTTGGTCGCGATCGGTTATATGGACCCCGGCAACTGGGCGACCGATATCCAGGCCGGCTCGCAATTCGGCTATGCGTTGCTGTGGGTTGTGGTGTTTTCGAGCCTCGCCGCAATCTTCCTGCAAATGCTCGCCGCGCGGCTGGGGCTTGCCGCCGGACGCGATCTCGCGCAAGCGAGCTATGAGCGCTACGGCCCGCTCGGGCGTGTCGTTCAATGGATCGCAGCCGAAGTGTCGATCATCGCGTGCGACATCGCCGAAGTGCTCGGCTGCGCGCTCGCGTTCAAGCTGCTGTTGGGCGTGCCGCTCGCATGGGGCATCGTGCTGACCGCGCTCGATACGATGATCGTGCTCGGCTTGCAAGGCAAGGGCTTTCGACAGATCGAGGCGATCGTCCTCGGCTTGATCGGCACGATGGCATTTTGTTTCGTCGCGCAAGTGGCGATGGTGCCGCCGGATTGGCGGGCGGTGCTGCACGGGCTCGCGCCGGGCGATCCGGGCCACGCCCGCAAGGACGCGGTCCTGCTCGCGCTTGGCATCGTCGGCGCGACGATCATGCCGCACAATCTATATCTGCATTCGTCGGTCGTGCAGACGCGGCGCGTCGTCGGCGGTGCGGGCGACGGCGTGCGCGACACGCTCGCGATAGTGCGCATCGATACCTGCGTGTCGCTGTTCGTCGCGATGCTCGTCAACGCGGCGATTCTGATTCTCGCGGGCGCCGCATTTCATACGGCGGGCCAGACCCAGGTTGCCGATATCGAGCAGGCGTACAAGCTGATCACGCCGCTTGTCGGCGGCGGGGCCGCTGTGCTGTTCGGCATCGCGCTGCTGGCCTCCGGCCAGAGTTCGACATTGACCGGCACGATCGCCGGTCAGGTCATCATGGACGGCTTTCTGCACGTGAAGATTCCGTGTTATCAACGTCGCTTGATTACGCGCGGGCTGGCACTCGTGCCCGCGCTCGTCGGCGTGTTGTGGCTCGGTGACGGCGCGGTCGGACAATTGCTGGTGTGGAGCCAGGTGTTGCTGAGCCTGCAATTGCCGTTCGCGATGTGGCCGCTGATCCGCTCGGTCAGCGACCCGCGCGTGATGAACGGCCACGCGATCGGCGGGTTCGCGCGGAGCGCCGCATGGGCGTTATTCGCGGTGATCGGCGGGACGAACCTACTGCTCATTTTTTATTCGTAAGCGCGGCGCAGTCGGTTCGTCTCATGTGTGGCGATTGTGGCGGCGCGTCCGGCCAACCAGGTGAGCCGAGCGCTCAGACCTGAGCAAGCGCTTGATCGAGGTCGGCGAGCAGATCGTCGATATGCTCGATGCCGATCGACAGCCGAACGGTTTCTTCCTTCACGCCCGCTTTGGCCAGCTCGTCGGGCGAGAGTTGGCGATGGGTCGTCGATGCGGGATGCGTGGCGAGCGATTTCGCGTCACCGATATTAACGAGCCGCGTGAACAGCTTCAGCGCGTCCTGGAACGCCGCGCCGGCCGCGCGGCCGCCTTTCACGCCGAACGTCAGGATGCCCGGCCCGCGGCCCGACAGATAGCGCTCGACGAGCGGATGGTCGCGATGATTCGGCAGTCCGGAATAATCGACCCATTCGACCTTGCTGTGCGCCGCGAGGTGCTGCGCGATTTTCAGCGCATTGTCGCTGATGCGATCGATGCGTAGCGCAAGCGTTTCGATGCCTTGCAGGATCTGAAACGCATTGAACGGGGAGATCGCCGCGCCGGTATTGCGCAGCGGCACGACACGCGCGCGGCCGATGTAAGCAGCTTCACCGAAAGCGTCGGTATAGACCACGCCGTGATAGCTGACGTCCGGTTCGTTCAACCGCTTGAAGCGCTCGGCGTGCTTGGCCCACGGGAAGCGGCCCGAATCGACGATCGCACCGCCCAGGCTCGTGCCGTGACCGCCGAGGTACTTGGTCAGCGAATGGACGACGATGTCCGCACCATGCTCGAACGGCCGCTGCAAATAGGGCGTCGGCACGGTGTTGTCGACGATCAGCGGCACGCCGTGACGATGCGCGAGTTCGGCGAGCGCGGCGATGTCGGTGATGTTGCCGAGCGGGTTGCCGACGGATTCGGCGAAGATCGCCTTCGTGCGCGAATCGATTAGCGCTTCGAACGAAGCGGGATTGCGCGGATCGGTGAACCGGGCCGTGATGCCGTATTGCGGCAATGTGTGCGCGAACAGGTTATAGGTGCCGCCGTACAGCGTGCTTGCCGAAACGATGTTGTCGCCTGCTTCCGCGATCGTGAGAATCGAATAGGTGACGGCCGCCTGCCCGGATGCGAGCGCGAGCGCGCCAATGCCGCCTTCGAGTGCCGCGACGCGCGCTTCGAGCACGCCGTTCGTCGGATTCATGATCCGCGAATAGATGTTGCCTTCGACTTTCAGGTCGAACAGATCGGCGCCGTGCTGAGTGTCGTCGAACGCAAACGCGACGGTCTGATAGATCGGCACCGCAGCCGCGCGAGTCGTGGGATCGGGGCGATAGCCGCCGTGAACGGCAATGGTTTCGAGACGCCAATCGGCGGCGGATGCGGGTTCGGCCATAAAGGGCTCCGGTCGATCAATCGGATGAAATGAAGTGCGCGTGAAAGTGTCGCTCGATTATATGGGCCGTGTCACCACGCCTTTAGCTCGTTTGGTGACAAGCTTATGCGCGGCTGCCGGCGTTTGGGTTTTGCGGCGAGCCGGCATCGCATGCATCGTGAAAATCGATTCGGCACATTGCCGGCGGCGCGATGTAGAGCAATTGGCGCCGGCTCGTCAAAGGCGCCAAGGATCAAAGGGACGGGCGTTCCCGTTCGCGTAGCGAATGCCGCATTTTTGCAATCGCACGATCGTTGCGGCAAATCGCCGCAAAATAACTCGGCGTGGCCGCATGTGCCTGTCAAGTTGAGCACGCGTGCATGCTCCGGCGAAGCTTGCGTCAGAGGCAGCATGGCGGGCGCCGGTATACGCATCCGGTTGATTGGCGATTCGTTCCATTGGCGGGGGAAGCCGTCAGCGAGTTTTGACCACTTCGTTGCGCACCCTGATCGAGTAAGCAAACGCAAACCGCCCGAGCACCGCATTTGCATTCTCTTCCAACGCGGCGTCGGCAAGCGACACTTCCAGTACGATGCCGCCTCTGACCGGATCGCTGTGCGCGTCGACGCAAGCGCCCTCGATGCCTGCGTCGGCCAGCGCCGCGTGCAACGCGTCGATCGTTTCCCGGCGCTTGAGTTCGGGCTTGAAAATTTTGCCGACAGCCGTGATCGGCAGCGCTTCGACGATGTGAATCCGTTTCGGCTGCGCGGCGCGCTCGCCGATCGTGGCACCCGCGAAGCGCATCAGCTCGTCCTCGGTCACGACGGCGCCAGGCTTGAGCTGCACGTAGGCGACGGGCAGCTCGCCCGCGTGGGCGTCCGGGCGTCCGATGGCGGCGGCGATTTGCACGGCGCGATGGCGGTGCAGCACGTCCTCGATTACCGCTGGGTCGATGTTATGTCCGCCGCGAATGATCAGTTCCTTTTTGCGCCCGGCCAGCCAGAAATAGCCGTCGGCATCGCGCCGGCCCAGATCGCCGGTGTTGAGCCAGCGCGTGCCGTCACCAAGATCGAGCCAGAGCCCGCGGTTCTGTTCGGGATTCGTATAGCCGGCAAACACGTTCGGCCCCGAAATCGCGAGCACGCCGATTTCGTCGGTTGCGCAATCCCGCACGTATTGCCCGGTATCGTCGACGATCACGGCTTTCATCGCTTGACCGGGAATCCGCAGCCCGATCGAGCCGATCTTGCGTTCGCCCAACGGTGGATTCACGCTGCTGACGCAAGCGCCTTCGGTCAGTCCGTAACCCTCCAGAATGCGTACACCCGTGCGTTCCTGAAATTTTCGAAAGACTTCGACGGGCATTGGCGCGGCGCCGCATAGCGCGTATTCGAGTGAGCGCAGGTCGCGACCGTCGACCGGCACGTCGAGCAGCGCGGCATAGAGCGTCGGCACGCCGCTGAAAAAGTTGATCCGATGATGCTCGACGATATCCCAGAAACGCCCGACGACGCCGTCGCCGCGGTAGCCTTGCGGCGTGCCGAGTACGACATGGGCGCCGCGTGAGAACGGCAGCAGACCGGTGACGAATACGGCATTGACATGAAACAGCGGCAGGCCGCAAAAAACGGTTTTGCCTGGGCCGATGTCGGTGCCGAGAAACTGGCTTGCGCTCCAGGTGTTGCTGACTTCGTTGCGATGCCGGCGCATCGCGATCTTGGGCAGACCGGTGGTGCCGCCCGTGCAGAAATATGACGATAAGTCATCCGAATCGAATGTGCGGCCGCTAACGAGTGCAGCGCCGGATTCGCGTTGGATCGCTTGCCGGAAATCGTGAACGTCGACGTGCGCGGGCACGGCGCGGCGAATCGCCCGCCGCGCGCCGCCGGGGCCGTGCAGGCGCGCGCACTCGCGCCGTTGCAGCATGTGCGCGGCGATGCCACGCAACCCGTGGACGTGGTCGGCGAGATTGACCAGCACCAGGTGGCGCAGCGACGCAACACGGTCGAGCGCCGGTTGGATTTTCTGCCATAGATCGACGCCGGGGAAGGGCGCGAGCGTGACGAGCACGCTTGCACCCGACGCGTTCAGCAACGCGGCGATCGCATCGCGTTCGAGCAGCGGGTTGATCGCGCAGACGATGCCGGCCGCCTCGCCGCCCCAGATCACGAAATGCGTTTCGGGCAGATTCGGCAAGACATATGCGACGACGTGATCGCGGCCGATACCGAGCCGGGTGAACAGGTTCGCGGTGCGTGTGATGTCGCGCACCAGTTCTCGATATGTCCAGCGCTCGACGTTGCGGTGGTTTTGTGCGCGCAGGAAGAACGACAGCGCGGGTGCGGACGGATCGATTGCCGCGCCGCGGCAAATCATTTCATAGGTGCTCGCCGGCAGATCCGACGGCCACGCTTGCGATTCGATTGCAGCGACGTCTGCTTCGGTGGCGATCCCTTTCATGTGGCCTCGTCGACGACAGAGTTGCGCTCAGTGCCGGGATCGAGCGGCCGGCCGCTCCTGACGATCCGCGACTCCACGACTTCGCCTGCCGGTTGCTTCGTGCGCCCGAAGGTGCGCGTGTGGGCGGGTTGGCGAGTGCCGTAGCAGGACCATACACGAGATTGGCCGTCGAAGCTTGATCGAAAGGTTCGCAGTAGACGGCCGAACCAACCGCTGTCGGACGGCAGGCGGCGCGAGCGGACCTGGATGCTGCGGCAAATCTCGTCGGCCCCGTGCGTGGAGCGGGGCTGCATTGTTCCGCGGAGCAATCCAATATGTAATCCTCAACACACAGATACGCATGGTGACGTCGCATACTCAAAGCGGACTCCATGCAGCACGGAACGTCACTGAACGAACCGGCAGAGAGAGGGCGGGATGAATAAGGGCTTGGAGCAGGATCGCATCAATCAGGCGGCATGGCGCAGTTCCAGTTCGCTGCGCGCGTATGGGAGCGCGTCCGGTTGGTCCGATCCCGGCGAGGAGGCGGCGTTCGAATGGTTGGCCGCGCGGGTGGACGGCGGACCGATTCTCGATGTCGGCGTGGGCGGCGGGCGCACCGTGCCGCTGTTGAAGACGCTCGGTGACGACTATATCGCCGTGGATTACACCAGCGAGCTGGTCGACGTTTGCCGGCGCAATCACCCGGATACGCGTGTCTATTTGATGGATGCGCGTGATCTGTCGGCATTTGCGGACGGCAGCTTTTCGCTCGTCGTATTCAGCTACAACGGCATCGACGCGGTCGATCACGACGGCCGTGTATCGGTGTTAAACGAATTTTCGCGCGTGCTGAAACCGGGCGGCCTTATGTGGTTCTCGACGCACAATCTCGCCGGGCCGAGCTACCGCGAGGGGCCCGCGCAATTGATTCGATGGCCGCAGCGTTCGGCCAATCCACTGGCTGCGGCGATCGACGCAGCCAGAATCGTCTATACGGTGCCGATCGGCACGTTGAATTACTGGCGCAATTCGCGTTTCAATCAGGAATTCGATGGATATGCGCGGCGCGTATGCGCGGCGCATAAGTTCGGAATCCTCGTCACCTACACCGATTTCGCTACTCAGCGGCGGCAATTGGACGCAGCGGGCTTTCATCTGCAAGCTGCATTCGGTAGTTCAACGGGCAGGCAGTTGCGGGACGATCAGGATATGAGCGGCGAAGCATGGTTCCATTTCATCGCGAGCAAACGCGGCGCGTAGCGGCGCGCACGTGCATGGTGCGTGGCGGGCGCGGCGTGGCGCGGACGTTCGGTGAATGCGTGGGCGCGTCGCGGTTTGCGGTTCGAGCACGGGTACTTTTGCGCGTGCGCCGTGCTGTGCGGTGATGCACCCGTGAATCGCGTTGGCCGCTGCGTTGGCATGCGGTGTGCTGCCGAGCCTACCGGTCTTTGCGAGCGGATTGTGCCGAAAGCTTGCGCCACAGCGTCGTCTTGCTGATGCCAAGCATGGCGCAAGCGCGGTCGCGGTCGCCGCCGCACGCGTCGAGTACCGCGCGGATTTCGTCGGCTTCCGCGCGGCGGCGGCGTTGCGTGAGCGTCAAAGGCAGTGCCGCACGGCCGCCGCCGGTTTCACCGAGATCGTCGTGCGTATCGGCGGGGCGGATCGCGGCGTCGGGGTTGGCTTTCGACGCAGCGCAATCGTCCGGCGTGTTTCGTGCGCCCGGCAGCACTTCCGGCGCGATCGCGCGCAGCGTGTCGACGCTGACGCGCCAGTCTGCGTCGGCGCCGCCCGCATCGGCCAATTCCACCGCAATCCGCTCGATCACGTTTTGCAGCTCGCGCACGTTGCCCGGCCACCGGTAACGCATTAACGCGTCGTTCGCCGGCGCGAGCGCGCGCGCCGCATCTTCGGCATCGCGCAGCCGCCCGCCGATGCGCGGTTCGCGCTGCGCGGCCTGGGCGAGCAGCGTCGCGGCGAGCGCGGGAATGTCGCTCGCGCGCTCGCGCAGCGGCGGCAGCCCGATATTCAGGATGTTCAGCCGGTAGTACAGATCGGCGCGGAACGTGCCCGCCTCGACTGCCGCAAGAAGCGGCCGATGCGTTGCCGCGACGACGCGGATGTCGATCAGCACCGGTTCGGTCGAGCCGACGCGCACCACTTCGCGCTCCTGCAGCACGCGCAGCAGCCGGCTTTGCAGCGACGGCGGCATCTCGCCGATCTCGTCGAGAAACAGCGTGCCGCGATGCGCGGCCTCGAAGAGCCCCGCCTTGCCGCCGCGCCGCGCGCCCGTGAACGCGCCTTCGTCGTAGCCGAACAACTCGCTTTCGAGCAGCGCCTCCGGAAACGCGCCGCAATTTACCGCGACGAACGGATATTTGCGGCGTGCGGATAACGCATGCAGGCTCTGCGCGATCATCTCCTTGCCGGTGCCGCTTTCGCCGAGGATCAGCACGGTTGCGTCCGATTTGGCGTAGCGCCGTGCGAGGTCGCGCGCGCGCGCGATTTCGCGCGACGCGCCGACGATGTCGTCGAGCCGGTAGCGCGCGGTGAACTGCCGGCCGTGCTGTTGCGTGCGCAGGGTACGGTCGAGCCGCTCCACCGCGCGCGATTCCTGGAACGTCAGCACGCTGCCCGGCGCGCGGCCGCCGATGCCGGTCGCGAGCGGCCCGCGATGGACCACATAGCGCACGCCGCGCACGGTCGCGAGCGTGTCGCCGTCGGCCGCGCGCAGCGTGCGCAGCTCGGGCGTGAGTTCGGACAGCGCGCGGCCGACGGCAGCCGACGGCTCGACGCCGAGCGCGCGCGCGAGCCGCTCGTTGATCGCCTCCACGCGCCCGTCGCCGTCGAGCGCGACGACCCCGTCGCGCAGATGCTGGAGCAGATTGTCGAGCCGCTGGCGGCGCAGCGCTTCGCCGTGCGTGGCGTGCGCGACTTCGAGCGCGGTGTCCACGGCCGCGCGCACCGACGCGTGCGAGTACAGAAACACCGCGCCCATTCCGACGTTCGCGGCGAGATCGGTGACGAGCCCCGGTCCCACCACCGTCTCGATGCCGCGTTCGCGCAGCTCGAGCACGCGCAGGCGCGCCTCCTGCGCGGTCTGGTACGACGCGAACGCGACGTCGAGCCCATATGCGGCGGCGAGGCTGCGCACCTCGGCCGGCGCGTCGCCGTGGCTGACGAACGCGATGCGCGCCGCGTCGCGCCGTGCGCGGGCGAGCGCGTGCATCACGTCGAAGCCGGTCGGATTGACGAGCACGACGGGCACGCGCACGCGCGTTTTCAGATACGTGCCGTTCGAGCCTGCGGCGACGATCGCGTCGGGCCGCTCGGCGCCCGCGGTCGCGAGCGCGGTGATCGCTTCCTCGTAGCCGCGCGCGACGATGCGCAGGTCGGCGCGTTCGTCGTACTCGTCGGCGATGTCACGAAACAGCGCGCGCAGCCGGCTGATGCCGACTGCCCAGATGCGAGGGCGCACGCCCGTGTCGGTCGCAAGGAGGCTCATCGGGGCGGGGCGGCGCTCGGGCGCGCCGGACGAAGTGAGGACCGTGCCATTATCGCGCGATGATTGCAAATATGGAATTTTAGTTTCTAAATTGAAATCATCGGTGCCTCGCACGGAACCGGGAATGAGTGCAGAATCAGCACGTTAGCGCGAAGCAAGCAAGCTGGCGCGGTCTTTGCTGGAATAGCGGCCATCATTTCAGGAGGAGTCGATGAGCAACCCACAACCTACCAGCGCGGGCGCGAAGTTCCGCGCGGCCGTCGCGGCCGAGCAGCCGCTGCAGGTGGTCGGCGCGATCACCGCGTATGCCGCGAAGATGGCCGAGGCGGTCGGTTTCAAGGCGGTTTATCTGTCGGGCGGCGGCGTTGCCGCGAACTCGCTGGGCATTCCCGATCTGGGCATCAGCACGATGGACGACGTGCTGATCGACGCGAACCGGATCACCAACGCGACCAGCCTGCCGTTGCTCGTCGATATCGATACAGGCTGGGGCGGCGCGTTCAATATCGCGCGCACGATCCGCTCGTTCATCAAGGCGGGCGTCGCGGCCGTGCATCTGGAGGACCAGGTCGGGCAGAAGCGTTGCGGCCACCGGCCCGGTAAGGAGTGCGTGCCGGCCGGCGAGATGGTCGACCGGATCAAGGCGGCCGTCGACGCGCGCACCGACGACGGCTTCGTCATCATGGCGCGCACCGACGCGGCCGCGGCCGAGGGGCTCGATTCGGCGATCGAGCGCGCGGTCGCCTATGTCGAGGCGGGCGCGGACATGATCTTCCCCGAGGCGATGAAGACGCTCGACGACTACCGGCGTTTCAAGGCGGCCGTCAAGGTGCCGATTCTCGCGAACCTGACCGAGTTCGGCTCGACGCCGTTCTTCACGACGGACGAACTGAGGAGCGCGAACGTCGACATCGCGCTTTATTGCTGCGGCGCTTACCGTGCGATGAACAAGGCCGCGCTGAACTTCTACGAAACGGTGCGCCGCGACGGCACGCAAAAAGCCGCGGTGCCGACGATGCAAACGCGCGCGGAACTCTACGATTATCTCGGCTATTACGCATACGAAGAGAAGCTCGACCGGCTCTTCAGCGAAGGCCGCAACTGAAGCGGCCCCCGGATTCAAGGATTCGAACCCCAGGAGAACGAACAATGAGCGAGACGAAAGAAGCAACGGCAACGAGCGCGGCGGGCGGTTTCAAGCCGAAGAAATCGGTCGCGCTGTCGGGCGTTGCGGCGGGCAACACCGCGCTATGCACGGTCGGCAAGACCGGCAACGACCTGCATTACCGCGGATACGACATTCTCGATATCGCTGGCTCGAGCGAATTCGAGGAAATTGCACACCTGCTCGTGCATGAGACGCTGCCGAACGTGACCGAACTCGCCGCGTACAAGACCAAGCTGCGCGCGCTGCGCGGGCTGCCGGCGAACGTGAAGGCCGCGCTCGAATGGGTGCCCGCGTCCGCGCATCCGATGGACGTGATGCGCACCGGCGTATCGGTGCTCGGCACCGTGCTGCCGGAGAAGGACGATCACAATCTGCCGGGCGCACGCGATATCGCGGACCGGCTGATGGCGTCGCTCGGCTCGATACTGCTGTACTGGTATCACTATTCGCACAACGGCCGCCGGATCGAGACCGAAACCGACGACGACTCGATCGGCGGCCACTTTCTGCATCTGCTGCACGGCAAGGAGCCGTCCAAATCATGGGTGGCGGCGATGCACGCGTCGCTGATCCTGTACGCGGAGCATGAATTCAACGCGTCGACGTTCACCGGCCGCGTGATCGCCGGCACGGGCTCGGACATCTATTCGGCGATCACCGGCGCGATCGGCGCGCTGCGCGGGCCGAAACATGGCGGCGCGAACGAAGTCGCCTACGAGATTCAGAGCCGCTACCGCACGCCCGACGAGGCAGAGGCCGATATCCGCCGCCGTGTCGAGAACAAGGAAGTGGTGATCGGCTTCGGCCATCCGGTCTACACGATTTCCGATCCGCGCAATAAGGTGATCAAGGAGATCGCGCGCAAGCTGTCGAAGGAGGCGGGCGACATGAAGCTGTTCAACATCGCCGAGCGGCTCGAATCGGTGATGTGGGACGCGAAGAAGATGTTTCCGAACCTCGACTGGTTCAGCGCCGTGTCGTACCGGATGATGGGCGTGCCGACCGCGATGTTCACGCCGCTGTTCGTGATCGCGCGCACGTCCGGCTGGAGCGCGCATATCATCGAGCAGCGGATCGACAACAAGATCATCCGCCCGAGCGCGAACTACACCGGCCCGGAAAACCTGAAATTCGTGCCGATCGAGAAACGCTGAGCGGGCCGGCGCGGCGCCTGGGCGCGATGCCCGCGCCGCGCGCCCGCCGGCGCGTTTGCCCCACGCGGTAGCCTTGCCGCCGGGCGCCGATCGTTACCTGTGTGTCCCCACGCCATGAATACTGCTTACCGCAAACCCCTGCCCGGCGCGTCGCTCGATTTCTTCGACGCGCGCGCCGCCGTCGACGCGATCCGCCCGGGCGCTTACGACACGCTGCCCTACACGTCGCGTGTGCTCGCCGAAAACCTGGTGCGGCGATGCGACCCGGCGATCCTCGACGATTCGCTGCGTCAGCTCGTCGAGCGCAAGCGCGAGCGCGATTTCCCGTGGTATCCGGCGCGCGTCGTCTGCCACGACATTCTCGGCCAGACCGCGCTCGTCGATCTCGCGGGCCTGCGCGACGCGATCGCCGAACGCGGCGGCGATCCGGCGAAGGTCAATCCGGTCGTGCCCGTGCAACTGATCGTCGATCATTCGCTTGCCGTCGAATGCGGCGGCTTCGATCCGGACGCGTTCGCGAAGAACCGCGCGATCGAGGATCGCCGCAACGAGGACCGTTTTCATTTCATCGACTGGACCAAGCGCGCGTTCGAGAACGTCGATGTGATTCCGCCCGGCAACGGCATCATGCACCAGATCAATCTGGAGAAAATGTCGCCCGTGATTCAGGTGCACGACGGCGTCGCGTATCCGGACACCTGCGTCGGCACCGATAGCCACACGCCGCACGTCGATGCGCTCGGCGTGATCGCGATCGGCGTGGGCGGGCTGGAGGCGGAGAACGTGATGCTCGGCCGCGCGTCGTGGATGCGGCTGCCGGATATCGTCGGCGTCGAGCTGACCGGCAGGCGGCAGCCCGGCATCACCGCGACCGACATCGTGCTCGCGCTGACCGAGTTCCTGCGCCGCGAGAAGGTGGTCGGCGCGTATCTCGAATTTCGCGGTGAAGGCGCGGCGAGCCTCACGCTCGGCGATCGCGCGACGATCTCGAACATGGCGCCCGAATACGGCGCGACGGCCGCGATGTTCTTCATCGACAGCCAGACGATCGACTATCTGCGCCTGACGGGGCGCAGCGACGAGCAGGTCAAGCTCGTCGAAACCTATGCGAAGCAAACGGGCCTGTGGGCCGATACGCTGCAACACGCGCAGTACGAGCGCACGCTGACGTTCGATCTGTCGTCGGTCGTGCGCAACATGGCCGGCCCGTCGAATCCGCACAAGCGGTTGCCGACGTCCGATCTCGCCGCGCGGGGCATTGCCGGCAAGTGGGAACAGAAGGCGGACGAAATGCCGGACGGCGCGGTGATCATCGCTGCCATCACAAGCTGCACAAACACCAGTAACCCGCGCAACGTGATCGCCGCGGGCCTGCTCGCGCGCAACGCGAATGCGCGCGGCCTCACGCGCAAGCCGTGGGTGAAGAGTTCGCTCGCGCCGGGCTCGAAGGCGGTGGAGCTGTATCTGAACGAGGCGAACCTGCTGCCGGAGCTGGAAAAGCTCGGTTTTGGCATCGTCGCGTTCGCATGCACGACGTGCAACGGGATGTCGGGCGCGCTCGATCCGAAGATTCAGCAGGAAATCGTCGAGCGCGATTTGTATGCGACCGCCGTGCTGTCGGGCAACCGCAACTTCGACGGCCGCATCCATCCGTATGCGAAGCAGGCGTTTCTCGCGTCGCCGCCGCTCGTCGTCGCGTATGCGATCGCGGGCACGATCCGCTTCGATATCGAGAAGGACGCGCTCGGCGTGGATCAGCACGGCAAGCCGGTGACGCTGAAGGACATCTGGCCGAGCGACGACGAAATCGACGCGATCGTCGCGTCGAGCGTGAAGCCCGAGCAATTCCGCCAGGTCTACGAACCGATGTTCGCGCGCGCCGCCCACGCAGGCGAGCGGGCCGCGCCGCTGTACGACTGGCGGCCGCAGAGCACGTACATTCGCCGCCCGCCGTACTGGGAAGGCGCGCTCGCGGGCGAGCGCACGCTCAGCGGCATGCGCGCGCTCGCCGTGCTCGGCGACAATATCACGACCGATCACCTGTCGCCGTCGAACGCGATCCTGCCGACGAGCGCGGCGGGCGAGTATCTTGCGAAGATGGGCGTGCCGGAGGAAGACTTCAATTCGTATGCGACGCATCGCGGCGATCACCTGACCGCGCAGCGCGCGACGTTCGCGAATCCGACGCTGAAGAACGAAATGGTGCGCGACGAGGCGGGCAACGTGAAGCCGGGCTCGCTTGCGCGGATCGAGCCCGAAGGCCGCATCACACGGATGTGGGAGGCGATCGAGACGTATATGGCGCGCAAGCAGCCGCTCGTCGTGATCGCGGGCGCGGACTATGGGCAAGGCTCGTCGCGCGATTGGGCGGCCAAGGGAGTGCGGCTGGCGGGCGTCGAGGCGATCGTCGCCGAGGGGTTCGAGCGGATTCACCGCACGAACCTGATCGGCATGGGCGTGCTGCCGCTCGAGTTCAAGCCCGGCACGAACCGCTTGACGCTCGGCATCGACGGCACGGAGACGTTCGACGTGATCGGCGAACGCACGCCGTGCGCAACGCTGACGCTCGTGATTCACCGCCGGAACGGCGAACGTGTCGAGACGCCCGTGACGTGCCGGCTCGATACCGCCGAGGAAGTGTCGATCTACGAAGCGGGCGGCGTGCTGCAGCGTTTCGCGCAGGATTTCCTCGAATCGTCGAAGGCGGCTTGAACGCGCAGCGCGCGCCGGGCTGCGTGGTTTGATGCGGCAGACGGCGTGGCGGTGCGGCGGTATAGGGCGTCGGGTGCGGCCGGGTGCGCTTGGCCTGCGCAGCCCGTGCGTCCCTCTGCTGCGGTGGCGCGGTATCAGCGGATTTGCCGGGCACGGCCGGGTCACGCCGTGCCGGCCCGGCATGCGGCGGCATGACGAAGCAGAGCGGCCGGCGACGCAGCGCCGCCGGCCGCTCGACACCATTCCCGTTACATCGGACCTATACGGATATCTATGGCTCACCTTCCTCAAATCCGGATTGCCGCGACGTACATGCGAGGCGGCACCAGCAAGGGCGTGTTCTTCCGCCTCGACGATCTGCCGCAGGCCGCGCGCGTGCCGGGCGCCGCGCGCGACGCGCTGCTGCTGCGCGTGATCGGCAGCCCCGATCCATACGGCAAACAGATCGACGGGATGGGCGGCGCGACGTCGTCCACCAGCAAGACGGTGATCGTGTCGAAGAGCACGCGGCCCGATCATGATGTCGATTACCTGTTCGGACAGGTGTCGATCGACAAGCCGTTCGTCGACTGGAGCGGCAATTGCGGCAACTTGTCGGCGGCGGTCGGGCCGTTCGCGATCAGCGGCGGGCTCGTCGATGCGGCGCGCGTGCCGCGGGACGGCATCGCGACCGTGCGGATCTGGCAGGCGAACATCGGCAAGACGATCGTCGCGCACGTGCCGATATCCAACGGCGCGGTGCAGGAAACGGGCGATTTCGAACTCGACGGCGTGACGTTCCCCGCCGCCGAAGTGCAGCTCGAATTCGTCGATCCGGCCGCCGACGAAGACGGCGACGGCGGCGGCGCGATGTTCCCGACCGGCCATGTCGTCGACGATCTCGAGGTGCCGGGCGTCGGCACGCTGAAGGCGACGCTGATCAATGCGGGCATTCCGACGATCTTCGTCGACGCGGCCGCGATCGGCTACACCGGCACCGAATTGCAGGACGCGATCAACGGCGATGCCGCCGCGCTCGCGAAATTCGAGACGATCCGCGCGCACGGCGCGCTGCGCATGGGGCTCATCAAGACGCTCGACGAAATCGCGACGCGCCAGCATACGCCAAAGGTCGCGTTCGTCGCGAAGCCGGCCGATTATGTTGCGTCGAGCGGCAAGCGCGTCGCGGCGGCGGAGATCGATTTGCTCGTGCGCGCGCTGTCGATGGGCAAGCTGCATCACGCGATGATGGGCACGGCGGCGGTCGCGATCGGCACGGCGGCGGCGATTCCGGGCACGCTCGTCAATCTGGCGGCGGGCGGCGGCGCGCGCCAGGCGGTGCGCTTCGGGCATCCGTCGGGCACGCTGCGCGTCGGCGCGCAGGCGCAGCAGGAAAACGGCGAATGGGTGGTGACGAAGGCGATCATGAGCCGCAGCGCGCGGGTGTTGATGGAGGGATGGGTGCGGGTGCCGGGGGCGGGGAATTGATCGCGCGGTTGTGCATTGCTTGATCGATTCGGCAGTGCGGATTGGGTGTAGTGGAAAATCTGCTTACTGCTGCAGACAATCGCAGATATTGCGATGTCAGTGCCGGGGGCTCAGTTTTTGATGGGCGCAAGGAGAGCGACTGTCGGATGGCGTGTATCACTTCTCCGGTGATGCAGGCATTGCAGCGCGGCCCCATTTAATTCTCGGCGCGTCGCCCGTGATAGATCGTACCTGGCTTGCAACATGATCCATGCGCGAGCCGAGCCGATGCCGGCTACTTCCAGTCTGATAGCCAGATCGGCCCCGACGTTGGCCGCACCTTTCACGACACGCGCCAGCAGATGCCGCGATACGCCGAGGCCTCCCGCCGCTTTGTCGACGCTCAGGTGCAGAGGTTCCAATGCAGCTATCCGTAAAATGTGCCCGGGATGGAGCGGTTGCTGCAACGCGGATACGTCGCGTTTGTTGCGATGACCGATGCGTTCGGAGGGAGGCGACGGGAGAATTGTGCGGAAATCGACCACTTCGATGTCGGCACCATAAAACCGGAATACGAGCTGCCAGTCGTTGTCGACCCCGATTGCCCAATGATCCGCCAGATCACCTTGACACGCCTGTATCCGCAAGGCGGGCAAATCGACATCGGCAGTTGTGCGGGCGACGTCGAGCAGTGCGAGGGTGCTGGCCAGCTTGTCGGGGTGGACGACTGTAATGCCGTGCGATGCTTTTCCACAGTAGAAAAGCTTGAGTCCCTTCGGCCTGAAAGTAATGATCATGCCGCCAGTCTCCAGGAATGAATTGCCCGGCCGCAGACGCGCTCCGCGGTCCTATGCCAAAGTATTCACGGCGTTGTTTCGGGCTACGGCTATTGAGGCTCGAGAACGTGTGTCTTCAGATAAGAGATTGCATAACCGAGAACCAGAAGAAAGAGCGGATACAAGAGCTTGATTCCGAACGACGAAATCACGGCGAACACCATGATGGTAGTCAGTCCGCCTAGAATTCTCTGTTTGTTATTGCTTGCCATCCGCAAGTAAGCAAGCACCGCGAACGCGCTCAAGATGAAGAAATTCTGGCCGGCGAGCGTAAATAACGTGGCGACCGTGATATAGCCGTTTGCACAGGCGCCAGCGACCGTCAGTATGATGATCCCGATGCCGATGACCGCGTTGACAGGGATGCCATGGTGGCGAATTTGCGATAGCGCGGCGGGCAGGATGCCTTCTCGTGCCGATGAGTAGACGAGCCGGGATGCGCCCCAGATCGCCCCGATCAAGTGAGCCATGATGATTACGAAGCCGCAGAGTGAGACGAAGATCGTCGAATAAGTACCCAGCGAACTTTCGAATAACATCGCGATCGGGGTTTTCAGCAGTCTCGGATCGGATGAATTGAACGATAGTTGCAACGCGATCGAGATCAGGATGTAGAGCCCGGCCACCAAGACGAAGCTGATCGCGATGACCTTGGGAAAATCCCGTTTGGGATCCTTGTACTCTTCGGTAGTGAAGGCCAGCAGCTCCCAGCCGGCATAGGCGAAGAATACGAGCCCGAGCGTCGGGATCGATTTTGTCCATTGCGATGGCGGCGCAATACCTTCTCCCTTCAATGGCGAAAGCACGAAGATGGACAGCGTGACGGCGACCAGGACGAAGACGAGCGTATAAGCAAGAATCTGTTGAAGTCCCGCTGCGAGTTTCGCGCCGATCACGTTGACTATGATCGCGATGAACAGCATCGCAAAGGCGATACCGGTGATTTGCCAGTAGCTCAGCTTGATCGCGTCGCCTAGATAGGATGCCGCCGTAAACGCCACGCCAGGCAGCGCGAGCGAGAACGTGCCGACCATTAGGATTTCGGTGGCGGCGGCCAGATTTCTTCCGAATGCTTCCTGAGTGAAGCCGGAAATGCCGCCGGCGTTCGGATAGAGTGAACCCAAATGGGAAAAGATGACGAGCAGAGGGATGACGAAGAGCGAATTCAGCATCCATGAGTAAACCGCGCTTGTTCCTGCCACCGAATAAGCAATGCCCGGGACGACAAGAATGCCCGCACCGATGACAAGACTCACGGCCATCGCCGTGCCGGACCAGACCGTGAGGGTTTTGCTTAACTGCTTCGATGGGTTACTCATGATTTGTCTTTTCACTCTTGATCGAAAATGGACATTTGCTCAATGACGAAGTGTCGCTGCCTTCAGGCAGAAAGTATTGAACCCAATCTAAACCCTGTCCATACGCGCTAAATTTGTCCGACGGCGGAACCTTGTCGTAGAGCATCACGCGTTTGCGGATCAGTTCCCGTACCGCGATGCCAGGCTTGGTATTACCCTCGATGCCCTTGAAGCTCCAACGCGGCGTAAAGGTGATCATTGGATTGGGGTTATGTCGGCTGCGACGTAAATGGTGCTCGGGCGTGTTGCACACCACAAAATGGCCCTCTCCGGCAAAACAGAATGCCCACGTTTCATGCTCGGGGTTCTCGGAATACTCGCGTGGCCACGGCTCGGTATCCCTATCATGTAACTGTTGCAGGATACTCCAAAACCATCGCTCGTAATCCGCGACAGTCTTGTCGACAAGCGGCCGGAATACGCACACGAGCGATGAACTGGATGTCCCGAAGTTTCGAGCGTTTTTCGTATATTCGTACAACGCTTTCGCCATGTGATCAAGATTGTTGGGGCTGTCGTCTTCGACGAATGTGAATCTTAATGATTTTTCCTTGTAGTTTTGAATGCCAAAGGTACACGGAAAGTCCGATTTTTCCTTGCCTAATTCATACTCAAATTCCGCGATGCCCTGAGTGGCCCAGGATGGCGTATGTGCGCGCAGATCGGACAATTCGAGTAACACCGGGGCAGTGTCGCGATTGACGGGTGCATGTTGCATATGCTTTGTCCTTTGGAAATTTTTCTCAAAAAACGTTCAGATTGTCCGAAACGCGAAAACCTAGCGCTCGAGCGCGTCTGATATCGCGGCTGACGATGGATTTCTTCAACCAGCGGTCTGAGCCGTCATATTTCGCTTTGAAGGGGGCGCGGCCGTGGACTGCCAGATAGTTGTCGATGATCAGCATGTCCCCTTTCTTAACGACAACATTTTGCTTAACGCGATTCAATTCGGCGATCAAATATCGCAGTGCCTCGTCATAAACACTCCCTTTATCGGGGCATTCCATGAAGTAGGGATCGATGCGTAGATATGGACTTTCAGGAACGCCGAACAGTACGGAAACGGCTTCGGATTCTTCGATCAGTTTCTTGATCGAGCGCCGCCCCGGATCATTTTCATCGATGATCTGGCGGAGGTGTTCGTTGTCTGGTTTGATGCGGTATTTTTTCTGAAACAGGATTTCCTTCTGTTCATCACTCAATTCAATGTCCTTGATGGACATGAGCGTCGTGGCGATACTGTCGTGATTTCGAATGCCGAACAGAATGAGATAATCGCCGCGGCATGGATGAAAAGCATCTTCGGTATGCCATTCAAGCTCAATATCGCTGCTGTGCCCGTTCTGTTCGGCTTCGTCGCCAGCAATCGGCAAGACGTTGTGAATCAGTCTGCCGTTTTGCAAGGTTGGCCAACTGAAAGATTCTCCCAGACACGATGCGGCCAACGCAATAAATGATTCTTCCCTGATCGTGCGACCGATCATTGCGGCGGACCGCCAGTTTGGCGGCGTGTTGCCGTAGAACGTGTCGTCATGCATCGGAAAATTTTCGATCAGGAGATAAGGTGCGTCTTTCGTCATGTCACGGAAGGAGTAAAACAGATCGAGCAGACTACGAGACGCGAGCGAAATGATCTTGGATGGATTTTTGAAGAAATCCTGTCCCACATCCATGATGTTCCCATTGTTCTCGACAATGAATTTATCGAAAAATGAAGTCAAATCCCATCGCTGCGAATCGGTCAAGGTGATGGTGGGGAACGGCGTGTTCGAATTATGATCGCTCATGATGGTCACTCGACAAATCTATCTGTTATCAGGTAAAAGCAACCGCTGTCGCCTGCTTCAGAGTAGTGAGGAATACCTTTGGGAAGGAAGATCTTTTCTCCCGGATGTGCCTCTACAAATAATTCACTCCCTTGATCTTGCCAATATAATTTCAAGCTGCCTTCCAGAATTAGAAGGGTTTCTTCGTTTTCGTGAAAATGAATCGGATTTTTTTCATGGGGCAATTCGTTGACAACCTTGACGACACCTGATTTTGGCAATAGATTGAATATTCCGGTTTTAAGATCGAAAATGTCGGACGGCTTGGTAGTCGGAATAGAGTTTTCTGTCATTTTGTTTGCGCCATGTTTTTGAAAATCATCGGGCATTTATCATAAGCAGATTGATTGACATCGGGCAAAAAATACTGCTCCCAATCCAGCCCTTCGCCGTAAGATGTCAATTTTTTTGAGGCCGGCATATTGTCATAAACAGCAACTGCATCTCGAATAGCCTGCCTGACAGCAATGCCCGCAGGTGTGTCGCCTTCAAGTCCGTCAAAAATCCAGCGAGGTTGAAAAATAATGAGCGGTTTTTCACAATACCGGCTCTTTCTAGTGATATGCGCGGGCGTGAAGCAGACGATAAAAAATGCCTGGCCGCCAAAACTAAACGCCCAATTCGGATCGTAGGGGTTCTGCGGGATATCGAACGGCCATTCCTTTTGATCCGAGTCATGCAGACGTTGCAAAATCGACCAAAACCATGTTTCGTATTCTTCGACGGTTTTTAATGAGTCGTCTAACTTAAAAAAAGCTAGAAACGAAGTGATCTTGCCAAGGCCGCGAGCCGTTTCAATGTATTTCGTCAAAACACTTCCAAGATTTTCTGTCATTGCGTCTTCATTGGAATTTTCCTCGAAAAACGCGGCTCGGAGCATATTGCCGTCATAGACCTGGTGTGCGAAATTGCAAGGAAAATGATGGTCGGAGTTGGAAAATTTTTTTATGAAATTCATTACGGGATCAATGGCCCACAATGGCGTTCCATGACAAAGCTCTCTGGCTGTCAGTAATTGATTAACGCGTCCGGACGAAACATGGGGCGAGGTGGCCAAATGATCGGTCTGGAAAGATATCTTCCCCATCTGAAGTTCTCCTGATGTGAGTTATAAAAATAAATTGCTAGTAATATATTTTTTGAGCCGGCCATGCCTCATTCTGTCAAGAAACCCAGCGGTTGACAAAGTCTGAGGGGGAATTTTGAGATTGACTGATATTTTGGTTATTAAATCTATGTCTCCATTGGAATGATTTGGCGATGTTTTTGGTTATCAAATTCCCTGTTGGCCGATCGGTATGGTGAAGGTCAGTTCAGTTTAGAGGGGTGGTGTCGGATTGAAAATAATATTTTCTTATAAAGATTCGTGTTTTGTTCAATAAATTTAGAGGATTTTTATTTGCTGCAATGCGAAATCGATTTTAGAGATTAAAACTAAAGGGTCGGATTGAGTTGTTGATATTTTATTGGCTGACAAATTTGACGAATTTTATCGCGCTAATAATATGGGAGCCAAATGCAGTGGGTGCCGACAAGTCAGCTGCCGGAGTGTCTCGTGGTAATGCATTGGTGGTCACAAAAATCTTTCCGGCACGGAAATGAAGGTATCGCGCGTCTTGCTCACCACGCTCTGAAGTGACTGCCCTTGGTTCGCGGCGAGGTTTGTTGTTTTTGGCTGAGGTGGCGCTTCTATTAAAATTTCAGATTTTTATGTCTATAAAAAATGACGCCTGAAACGGAGTGGCACTGCGGAGCCAATCAAGACGGCACTTGGTAGCCTGTACACAAAATGAATCCGCGCCACGAACTCGTGGTTTCTCCAACGCCGCACGTATCGTTTATGGTCATCGCATGTCAATGCACAGTCGACAATGCGACAACCTAGGTCTTTGCCTCCATCACCTCTATTTCCCGCCCATCCCCGACCCGATTGATCGTCCCCTGCGCGATCGCGACGAGCCGCTCGTGGTCGCCGTCTATCACGAACACGTGACACTGGCAGGTCGCCTGATTCCGTCCCCGGTAAACCAGCTTCGCGCGCGCAATCAGCGTGCCGTTGACGGCCGGGCGCAGGTAATTGATCTTGTATTCGCCCGTCACGACACGCGGCCCGAGCGCGAGCGCGCCGGCGAATGTCAACGCGTTATCGGCCAGGTAGCTGATGACGCCGCCATGAACGAAACCGTATTGCTGCCGGAGTTCGTCGCGGATCGGCAGGCGCAGCGACGCCTCGTCGCCGCCGATGTGCACGAGTTCGGTGCCGAGCAGCATGCTGAAGGGTTGCGCACGCAACGCGCCGCGCGCGTGATCCACGATGTCGGTCATCGACGCTCCTTCGCTCTCGATTGAGTCGAGTGGCCTATCCGGCAGGCCGCTGCCGCTATCCCGCCCTTTGCGCTCCACTCTAGGTATGGGATGGGCATTACGCAAGGAAATCGGGCGAAGAAATTCATCGCGGGATCGGGCCGGATTGCTCAAGTCCGCCGCCGAAATGCCGCTAAAGCCGACGCAGCTCCCTTCTTTTTTGGCTCCAACGGAAATTCATGATCAACAAAATCAAGCTCGCATCCGGTTTGCTCGGCGTACTCGTCGTGTTTTGCCTATTCATGATGGCGATCGACGGGCTCGGCTTTTGGGCGCTGTCGTCGACGCGTCGCGGTGTCGACGATCTGTCCAGCGTCGCGATCCGGCAAATCGACGCCGCCAATCTGGCGACCCATTACCTGCTCGACGCACGCACGAATCTGTCCCGCGCGAGTACGCGGATGGTGCGCGGCGATCCGAAGCCCGCCGACATGCTTCGCCACGTGCGCGATCAGCTGGCGAACGCCGATCGCGCGTTCGCGGCGTTGACGGCCGAGCCGTCGATCGGTGCGGAGAACACGGCGCGTGCCGCGGCGCTTGTCGAGCGCTACCGGAAGTACCGCACCGCGCTCGACGAACTGATTCAGTATCTCGAAACGGACAACATGCAGGCGTTCCTCGATCAGCCGACGCAATCGATCCAGGATGGGTATCTCACCGAGTTGCGCACGTTCTCCGATTTCAGCGGCAAGGTCAGCAAGGATGCGTTCGGCCTGATCGATACGGGCATCGCGTGGTTCAACGCGGTCGGAGTCGCGCTGTTCGCCGCGATGCTCGCGTGCACGGCGGCGATCTACGTCGCGGCGCGGCGCACGATCGTCGCGCCGCTGGCCGACGCGGGCAAGCATTTCGAGCGGATCGCGCGCGGCCGGCTCGACGAGCGGGTCACGCCGCGCGGCCTGTACGAGATCGACCGGCTGATGCAGGGGCTTGCCGCAATGCAGGCGAGCGTTGCGACGACGGTGCGCGCGGTGCGCGGCGCGTCGGACGCGATTCACATCGGCGCGGCCGAGATCGCGAGCGGCAATGCGGATTTGTCGGCACGCACCGCGAGCCAGGCGGCGTCGCTCGAGGAGACGGCCGCGAGCATGGAACAGTTGACCGCGACCGTGCGGCAGAACAGCGACGGCGCGCGCGCGGCGAGCGCGCTCGCCGACGAGGCGCTGCAGGCGACCCACGAAGGCCGGGCGATCGTCGACGACGTGATCGACAAGATGCGCGGGATCGCGCATAGCTCGGGCCGGATCGCGGAAATCATCGCGGTGATCGACGGGATCGCGTTTCAGACCAACATCCTCGCGCTGAACGCGGCGGTCGAGGCGGCACGGGCGGGCGAGGAGGGGCGCGGCTTCGCGGTGGTCGCGGGCGAGGTGCGCGCGCTTGCGCAGCGCAGCGCGCAGTCGGCAAAGGAAATCAAGGTGCTGATCGAGGAGTCGGTCGCGCAGATCAATGGCGGCTCGGAGCTTGTCGAGCGCGCGGGCGGCGCGATGCGCACGGTGTCGGCGTCGATCGAGCGGGTCGCGCAAACGATGACGGAAATCACGGCCGCGTCGGTCGAGCAGAGCGCGGGGATCGAGCAGGTCAATCAGGCAGTGACGCAGATGGATCAATTGACGCAGCAGAATGCCGCGCTGGTCGAGGAGGTAGCGGCGGCGGGCGGCGCGCTCAACGAGCAGACCGAGCAGTTGCAGCAATCGGTCGCGGTGTTCGAGTTGGGCGATGCGCGCGCCGCGCAGGCCGTTGCCGGAGGCGGTACGGCGGCACGCGGCGAAGCGGCGCCGCCGCGGCTCGCGGCAGCGTGACGAGGGCGTGACGAAAGAGTAACGGCGACCAGGCGCGGCGGCGCGATGCGCGCGTGCGTGGCGCGGCGGCTCGAGCGGGCAAGCCGCTGCTTGCCGTGGCTTCGGCACGTGACACGTAACGCGGGGCGTGCTCCCGTTTGAGGCGCGATGGCGCGCGGGGCGTCGTTGTGCGGCCGACGGCCGCGCCTGGCCGCCCGCGCCGTCGCTCATCCACGAGCCGCGCCGCATAAGCGGTCGCAGCAGGATGCCGCGACGGAAGGCGCGCGGCGCACTGCCGTTCGAGGCTGGCGGCGCGCGGCGCCTTCGCGGCCGGGGGCGGCGGCCGGGCTTTGGCCGCCCGGTCAATCGCCCGAGGGTAACGCCGCATAAGCGGTCGCGAGATGATAGGGCGTGGTCGACGGCATATCCGCGCGCGACACGTCGCCTTGCGCGGTCTTGCATTCGTGCCAGCCGCGCGGATGCAGGAAGCGTGTGCGAAAGCGCTCGGCCTGCTGCGCAAGCGCATCCGGCTCGCTGCCGCCGTGCGTCGCGAGCGCGCGCAGATACTCCGTTTGCGCCCAGATCCGTTGCGTGCTGTCGATGCATGCGCCGTGCTCGTCAAGCGCCGCGCAGACGCCGCCCGTCTGCGGATCGACGCCATGCCGTTGTGCGAACGCATACGCGCGGGCGAGCGCGTCGGGCAGGCTCGTGGCCGCGAGCCGGGCGCCTGCCGCGCTGACCAGATAGAACCATTCGAATTGATGACCGGGCTCGAACCGGTTATCCGCACTGCCGAGCGGCAGTTCCGCGACGCAGCCGGTGTGCGGTGCGACGAACGCGCGTTCGACCGCTTGCGCGGTGCGCAGCAGCGCGTCGTCGAATGCGCCGTCGCCGAATGCGCGGCTTGCCGCAAGCCAGCCTTCGGTCAGGTGCATCAGCGGATTTTGCAGCGGCGCACTCGTCGTTTCGGCGAAATCCTCGCTGCGCGCGGCGTCGAGCAATGCGTCGCCGCGCTGGCGCGCGAAGCGCTCGACGATCAGTGCCGCCGTGTGTTGCGCAATGTTGCGCGCGTCGCGGTTGCCGAACGCCGCAAAGTATTCGGCGCATGCGAACACGACGAACGCGTGCGTATACAGATCCTTCGTCCGCTCGAGCGGCGCACCGTGCGCGTCGACGCTGTAAAACCAGCCATCGTGGCGCGGATCGCGGAAGTGGCGGCACAATGCGGCGAACAGCGTGTGCGCATGCGCCGCATCGTTGGCGCGCGCGAACACGAAGAGCTGGCGGGCGCAGGCCATCGCGCGATACCGGGCGACGGGCAGCGGCGCATGCGTGTGTGGCGCGATGGCCTCGAACGGCAGTTGCAGCGCCGGATTGAAGCCGGGTCCGCGCCAGAGCGGCAAGACGATTTGCGCGAAATGACGGCGCAATTGCGCGGCTTGCTCGGAGGCAGAATCGGATATGGGCATGGCGGATGACGGCGCGGTTGACGACGGAAAAACGCGGCGGCCGCCGAGGCGGGCCGAGCGGCAAGGATAAAGCATGCGCCCGGCCGCCGCCGAAAAAAGGAGGGCGGAAGATGCAGAACAATCTCGAATTGATCATGCGGCTGATTCTCGCGGCAGGGCTGGGCAGCGTCATCGGCATCGAGCGCGGGCGGCTGTCGTGGGCGGCAGGGCTGCGCACGCACATGCTCGTTTGCGTCGGCTCGGCGCTCATCATGATTGTGTCCGCGTTCGGCTTTGCCGACGTGCTCGGGCGGCCGCACGTCGATCTCGATCCGTCGCGGATGGCCGCGCAGGTGGTGTCGGGGATCGGCTTTCTGGGGGCAGGATCGATCCTGCTGCGCGGCGAGATCGTCCGTGGCCTCACGACGGCGGCGAGCCTATGGTCGGTGGCGGCCGTCGGGCTGGCGGTCGGCGGCGGCCTGTATGTGGCGGCGATCGCGGCGACGGTCATCATCCTGATCATTCTCGCGGGCCTCAAGCCGCTCGAGCGCCGCTACCTTACCGTGCGCCAGCGCCGCCATCTGTCGCTGAGCGTCGAGCGCGGCGCATTGACGCTCGCGTCGTTGCACGATGCGCTCGGCATCGACAGCGCGCGCGTCAAGCAATTCATCGTCCAGCAAAGCAGCGATTCGGCCGATCGCGACGACGTGACGATCGCGTTGAGCCGCGTATCGGACATCGAATACGAGAGCATTTGCAAGCGTTTGAAACAATTGCCGGGCGTGAAGGGCTTTCGCGAGCGGCACGGCGTGTTGCAGGACGGATGACGCGCGCGTTTGTCCGGCAGCGTGAAGGCGGGTTGGAGGGGGCATGCAGCGGCATGCGGGGCCGGTCCCGGCGGATGCCGGCTTCGGCATGTGGCGGGCGCGCCGCAGGGCCGGCACCCTGGCATGAGACAATGCGGGCTCCCGACATTGTTCACAGATTTGTCCGGTGCGCATGCGGCGTGCTGCTGCTCGATCCATGACCGATTCCGCAACTTCTTCCCATCCCCGCTCTTCCCGCTTGCCCCGTTCGTCCGCTGCGAAGCGGCCGCGTGCGGTGGCAGCCGACAGCCGCGCGCCGTCGCGAGCGGCGGCCCCGATGGCGCACGACGCGGCGCCCGGCGACGCCGGGCGCGACGATCGCACGCTCGATCTGTTCGGCGGCGCTCGTCCCGGCGCGAAGCCGTCCTCGGCGGCGCGCGGGTCGGTGCAGCCGGAGAGGGCCGACGTGGACGAGCGGCAGCGCAGCTTCGAAGGTTTCGATTGGCCGGCCGGCGATGCGCGTGAAACGGGCGGCGCGGATGCCGGTGCGGCGGTTCAGTGGCCCGCACACGACGCGGATGGCACGGAGGGCGGCGCGACGGCACACGGGGCGGGCGGCGACGTGACGGCCGCCGGCGCGCAAGCGGCGGCCGGTAGCGACGTTGAGCTTGACAGCCGCGCGGTGACGCCGCAGTCGCAATACGCCGCCGCTCCCGCTAGCGAACGGGCCGATGATCCGCGGGCCGCGCAGGCTGCGGGCGCCTTTGCTGCGCCGGCAGGCGACGCGGGCCGTGATGTCCGCGCGACGGCACGCGACGCCGCCGCGCAGCTCACCACCATGCCGGGCGAACGCGAGCGAACATCGGCCAGCGTCGATCCGGCCGTATCGGGCGCTCGCGCCGAAGCGGACATTTCGTTGCGCGCCGGCCGTCCAGCCATCGACGCCGAAGCTGCGGCGGCCGGTTCCGAATCCTCGGCACGGCGGCAGACGGCTTCGGCGCCTCGCACCCATTCGAAGCGCGCGAAGTCCGAGCCGAAATCGCCGGGACGGCGGGGTGCGCCGGCAGCGCTCGCGCCGAAGCGGCGCGCGGCGGATGCTTCGGCCAAGCCGGAGCCCGCGATACCGTCACCCGAATCGGAATCGCGGGCGGCAAGCGGCAGTGCGGCGTCCGGCACCGCATCCGCTTCGCACGTGGCCGCCGCCTCGGCATCGGCATCGCTGTCCGGCGATCAGACGCCGCCCGCCCATGAGTCCGCCGCCCTCGGCTGCGATCCGCCGGGGACGCCGCCCTGCGCCGCTCCCGACATCGACACGCACCTCCGCCCGCTCGCGGACAAGTTACGCGTGCTACAGACGGAAATCTCCGATATGCGCCGGGCGGCCGACGCGCAGAGGCGCCGCGTCAATCGCCTGCTGCTCGGGCTCGGCGTGATGATGTTGCTTTCGATCGCCGGGCTGATTGTTCAATCGATGCAGGCTTCGCGGCTGCGCAGCGAATCCGTTGCATTGCAGCAACGGATCGACAGGCTCGTCGCCGAGCAGATATCGCAGCAGGCGAGCCTCGTGACGCTGTCGCAGCGCCTGGACGAGCAGGGCGAGCAGGTCGGACGGCTGACGAATCGTCTCGCCGGCGCGGCCAAGCCGGTCAAGCGGCCATACCACGGACGTTGAACAGCGGGACGGATGGCGATGTTGCGACGCTACAACGAACAGATCTGAAAACACGCGCGAAACGTAGATCGCGTGGCGTAATTGCTGCGGCGCACTAGGCAAATCTAGGGAAAACCCCTAGAATGATGACTAAGGGAAAACCCTAGTCACTCGTTGCCAGGAGTCGCATATGAGCCTCATTTTCGCGCTGCTTCAAAAGATCGAAGATCTTTTCGTCTCCCCGCACCTGCCGCTCGATGCCGATTATTCGTACAAGGCTCGCCACGCTGAGGCCGAGCGCCGGCGCAAGTCGCAAGTCGCGCAATTCGGCTTGATCCGCCGCTAAAGCCGCTGCGCGGCACGGCGCGTATTGGCGAGCCGGCGCTTTGCCCGGTTCGCCAACACCGGCCCGGCAACACGCCGCTCGATCGGGAGTAGCGGCAGCATCCGTGCCGTAGCGCGGTGCAATGAAATCGCATGTCCGTCGACAAACGCCGTTTCGCGCCGCCGCACACGCTGACGCGGTTCGTTTACCGCTGAGCACGGCGCGGCGTAGCGGACCGGCTCGTTCATGAATGCCGGATCGGGCGTCCGATCGGCTCGGCATCCCATCTGTCTGCCCGATCCGCTTCCGGCCTCCCCGATTCGCGTGATCGCACTCGGCCCGCTACACTGGGTAGTGTTTCCGCTCGTCCAAACAGGTGCGGCATGCTCGAGATGCGCCCGATGACCCAGACGGAATTTCGCGAGTACCGGCTGCGCGCGGCGCGCGGCTACGCGCAGGATTTGATCGCGTCCGGGCAGAGCACGGCGGACGAAGCCGGCGAGCGCGCGCTCGCCTGCATCGATACGCTGTTGCCCGATGGCCTGCTGACCGACGATCAGACGCTGCTGACACTCAGCGACCCCAGCGACCACCTCGCGCTTGGCTATCTCTGGTATGGCACGGCCAGCGAAGGGCCGCATCGGTCGTTGTTCATCTACGATCTCGAAATCGATCCGGCTTATCGCCGTCAAGGCTGGGCTACGCGCGTGCTACAGATGCTCGAGGACGACGCACGGCGATTGCGCGTGACCGAGATCGGCCTGTCGGTGTTCAATCACAACAGCGCGGCGCTCGCGCTGTATCGAGCACTGGGCTTCACAGCGATGACGACGACGTTCGTCAAGTCGATCACGCCGGTTTAACGCCGAATCGCGCCGCGCTCGGCCCCGCTCATTCGCGAGACGGTTCGTTGAGCCGCTCGTCCCGTCTGCACGCCGACAGCGGCAATTGCCGCGCTTTGAGCACCTTCACGATGCGTTGCGTCCGCTTGTGGCTGACCACGGTCAGACATGCGCATCCGTAGCCGTGGTGGCCGTTCGTCCGCACGTATTGATCGCCCGCGATGTCGGGAAGCCGGTCCATGCCTTCGGCCTCGGGGCCGCCCATCACGCTGAGTGTCCATGAGCCGTGGCGGTCCGTCAGCCACCAGTTTCCTGGCGTCGGATTTTCCAGCCAGCCGCAGCGGATTTCGGCCGCGCCCGTGTGCGGCAGGCCGAGCCCGGCGGCGATCGCCGCGAGCGTGAGCACCGCACGAAGCGCGCGCTGCCGTATGCGGGTGTCGCGGCGCTGGCGGCACGCGGCATTGGCCACCGGGGCACGCATCATGCTTTTCCTTTCCATCGACGCAGCAGCAGCGCATTGGCGACGACGCTCACGCTCGAAAACGCCATTGCCGCGCCGGCGATCATCGGGTTCAGCCAGCCGAGCGCGGCGAGCGGAATGCCGATCAGGTTGTAGGCGAACGCCCAGAACAGATTTTGCTGGATTTTGCGGTAGGTGCGGCGCGAGATGTCGATCGCGTCGGCGACCAGCGCGGGATCGCCGCGCATCAGCGTGATGCCGGCGGTGTGCATCGCGACGTCGGTGCCCGTCGCCATCGCGATGCCGACGTCGGCGGCGGCGAGTGCGGGCGCGTCGTTGATGCCGTCGCCGACCATCGCGACCATGCCGCCGCCCGCCTTTTGCTTCATCTGGGCGACGACGCGCGCCTTGTCGTCAGGCAGCACCTGCGCGTGAACGTCGTCGATGCCGAGCGACGCGGCCACGGCCTCGGCGCTGCCGCGATTGTCGCCGGTGACGAGCGCGCTGCGTATGCCGCGCGCCGCCAGCCGCTCGATTGCCGTGCGCGCCTGAGGCTTGACGGTGTCGCCGAATGCGACGAGCGCGAGCGCGGCGCGCGGCACGTCGATGCGCATCAGCCACGATACGGTATGGCCCGCCGCTTCCAGCGCCGCCGCGCGCTGCGCGATGCCGGCCGGTACGCCGATGCCGAGTTCGTCGCGCCAGCGCGTGCTGCCGAATGCGATCAGTTGCCCGTCGATGTTCGCTTCGACGCCACGCCCGGCGACCGCGCGCGGCGCGTGTGCCGGCGCATCCGCGAATGGCGAGCGGTGCGCGGCGATGTCGGCGGCGAACGCGGCGGCAACGGCCCGCGCGAGCGGATGCGTGCTGTCGCGCTGGACGGCGGCCGCGAGCGCCAGCGCATCGGCGTGCGGGATCTCGATCGCCTCGAGCGCCGTGACAGTGGGCCGGCCTTCGGTCAGCGTGCCGGTTTTATCGAACGCGACGATGCGGGTGCGCTGCGCGAGTTCGAGCGCGAGTGCATCCTTGATCAGCACGCCGCGCCGCGCGGCGGCGCCGGTGCCGGCCATGATCGCGGCCGGTGTCGCGAGGCCGAGCGCGCAGGGGCACGCGATCACGAGCACCGCCACGGCATTGAGGATCGCCGTTTCGGCGCTCGCGCCCGCGGCGAGCCAGCCGGCGAGCGTGACGAGCGCGATCGCGATGATCGCGGGCACGAACACGGCGCTCACGCGATCGACAAGACGTTGGATCGGCGCTTTCCCGGCCTGTGCCGATTCCACGAGCCGGATGATTCGCGCGAGCGCCGTCTCGGCGCCGATCGCGGTCGTCTCGACGGTGAGCGCGCCCTCGCCGTTGATCGAGCCGGCGGTCACGCGTTCGCCCGGCTGCTTCGGCACAGGCAAACTTTCGCCGGTGATCAGCGATTCGTCGACATGGGTGACGCCCGCCGCGATCCGGCCGTCGACCGGGATGCGCTCGCCTGGCCGCACGCGCACGCTCGTGCCCACGCGCACTTGCGCGAGCGGGACGTCGCGCTCGACGCCGTGCTCGACGACGCGCGCGCGCTCGGGGCGCAATGCGTCGAGCGCGCGGATCGCGTCGGTGGTTTGCCGCTTCGCGCGTGCTTCGAGCCATTTGCCCAGACGCACGAGCGTGATGATCACGGCGCTCGCCTCGAAGTACAGATGCGCGGGATGGCCGGGCTCGCCGCGCAACATCAACCAGAGGCTCAGGCCGTATGCGGCTGACGTGCCGAGCGCGACGAGCAGATCCATGTTGCCGGCGCGCGCGATGAGCGCGTGCCAGGCGGCGCGGTAGAAGCGTGCGCCGAAGCCGAACTGGACGATCGAAGCCAATACGAGCTGCAGCGATGCGGGCAGCGTGGCGTCGATGCCGAACGGCGCGACCAGCATTGGCCACACGAGCGGGGCGCTCAGCACGGCGGACGCGATCATCAGCCCGCGCTCGCGCCGGGCTTCGGCGAGCTTGCGCTCGCCGGCGCGCGAATGGGTGGCGGGTGCCGACGGCGGAGGCGACGCAGTGGAGGCGCTGGTCTCGGCGGTTTCGGCGGTAGGCGGCGCGATGCCGTCGATTGCCGAAGCGCGGTAGCCGGCGCGGCGCACGGCGTCAACGAGCGTGGCGGTGCCGACGCCGGGGGCGGCATCGACCGTCGCTTTTTCGGTGGCGAGGTTGACCGACGCGCTCACCACGCCAGGAACGCGCGACAGCGCCTTTTCGACGCGCCCGGCGCATGATGCGCAGGTCATCCCGCCGATGTCGAGTTCGATGACGGCCGGCGACGGCGCGGGTGGCGCGGTTGCGGCGACGGAAGCCGTGGTGGTTGCTGACTGATCGTCGATTGCCGAAGCGCGATAGCCGGCGCGGCGCACGGCGTCAACGAGCGTGGCGGTGTCGACGCCGGGGGCGGCATCGACCGTCGCTTTTTCGGTGGCGAGGTTGACCGACGCGCTCACCACGCCGGGAACGCGCGACAGCGCCTTTTCGACGCGCCCGGCGCACGACGCGCAGGTCATCCCGCCGATGTCGAGCGAAACGGTTGTCGCAACCCGAACGGCATGGCGGCTGCCGCCGTGTTCGCTTTCGTCGTCGCGATGGTTTTCTTCGGCGCGGGCGCCGGCTTCACGCCGTTCGGCGGGCGACGGCGCGAATGTCGCGCGATATCCGGCGGCGCTGAGCGAGTCGAGCAGGCCGGCCGGATCGAGCGCGGGCGTGGTGTCGAGCTTCGCGATGCCGGCGACAAGATCGACGCGCACGCGGCTCACGCCCGGCACGCGGGCGAGTGCCTGCTCGACGCGGGTCTTGCAGCCGTCGCACGTCATGCCTTCGATGCGCAGTGTCACCGTGGCCGGATCGGCGGGAATGGACAGATCAGTCATCTGCGATCCAATTCGATAAGGCGGGCGAGGCCGCCGATGAGCACAGTATCAACATTCCCATGATAGGAAGGTCAAGCGGATGATGCATCGCCGGCGTTTGCTGCCGGCGCGCGGCGGGCGTGGCGGCGGATGTCAGAAATAGGCGGCCGCTGCGCCGAACGGGATTCGCGGGCGCGAACGCCGTGCGTGCGCCGTTCGGCATGCGGCGTTTGGCCGCGCGCCCGACGGTTTGATTACAATCGGCGCGTATTGCGCTGGGCGGGATTGCCGGGGCCGGCTGCGTCGCGCGGAACGGCCGCGGCGGCGTCGAGGCGCCCGAAGCGAGGAGAGACGATGTCGACAATACGATGGCGGGCCGTGGCGCTGGGCGCTGCGTTGACGCTGAATATTCCGTTTGCGCTTGCCGCGAGCTTCGATTGCGCGCGCGCATCGAACGCGGCCGAACGTGCGATCTGCGCAAGCCCGGCGCTCGGCGAATTGGACGTGCGGATGGCGACGTATTACGAAATTTTGCAGCGCGCCCGTCCGGCCGATGAAGGGATGGCATACCGCGAGTTTCGCGATGCGTTGCGCGGTGACCAGCAGAGCTGGCGGCAGCGCGTGCGCGATGCGTGCGGGGGCCGGATCGCCTGTTTGACGAATGCGTACACCGCACGGACCGCCGCGTTGCGCGACGTCGCGGACGAGCGGCTCGCGCTGCGGGCCGCGGGCGTGCCGGCCGCGGCGGCGTCCGGCCCGACGGCGCCGCTATCGGCCGATCCGGCGGGCGTAGTTTACGTGATCGACGGCGAGCCGATCAAACTGACGAACGGCGCGGCGGTGCAGGCGGCCGCGCCGGGATCTGCGACGCAGCGGGTGACGAAGCTCGTCGCGCGCAGCAGCACAGTGACGGTCGCTGGCCGCCCGGTGACGGCCGTGCTGCTCAGCGACGATCCGGGCGGCAGCGGTCAATTTCTGTACGTCGCGGCGGCGCAGCCGGATCGCGGCGGCACGCCGGCCGTGCTGCTCGGTGATCGGCTGACGCCCGTGGCGGTATCGATCGAGCTTGGCGGCGCGGCGGCGGTGGTCGTTGTCGAATATCTGGATCGGCCGGAAGGCGCGCCGTTTGCGCAGAAGCCTTCGGTGAGGATCGTGCGGCGTTTCGGGCTGGAGAGCGGGCGGCTCGTCGAATTGCGCGGGTAGTTTGACGCGGGCATGCATCGGGGCAGTGCGCATGCCGCCGATGCTGGCAGACATTGTTTTTGCCGGGGTGACAAGGTTACGATACAGCCGATCCTAAAAATAGCGCTGATAAAGCGTCACCCGGCCGGCATGAACGCTACGAGGACCACACGAGATCACGCGAGCGCCGACCGCCAATCAACGCGCGCGGCTTTGCCGCGCGTTTGCCGTGCCACCGAATGATAAAAATATCGCAAGAAACTGCTGGTTCGTGGCGGCGCGTTTGCGCGCCGCTTGTCGCGTTGACGCTGCTCGCGGGGTGCGCGTCGACGCCGGATGCCATTCAGCGCAAGACCGGCTGGATGCGCAGCGAAGTTGCCGATTCGTATATTTACGTTTATCCGCTCGTGTTGATGGACGTTGCCCGGCAAGCCGACGCGGCGGGCGGCGTGCCGGGCAACACGCTGCGCCATGCGCGCGCGCTGCCCGCGCCCGGCGCGCCGAATCCGCCGCTCGCGAGCAGCGACATGCTGGCTTCGACCGCGTGGCTCGATGTTCGCGACGAGCCCGTCGTCGTGGTGCTGCCGGCTTCGCGCGACCGTTATCTCGACGCGCGCGCACTCGATATGTGGACCAATGTGCTGTGGTCGACGGGGATGGCCGGTTCGGGGGCGCGCGCGAATGGGCGGCCGGATCGCCCGGCGGCGATCGTTTTCGCGGCGCCCGGCTGGACGGGCAAGCTGCCGGCGGGCGCCGTGCGGGTCGATGCGCCCACGCAGGGTGTCTGGCTCGACGTGCGCATCAGCGCGGCGGGCAATCACGATCTGGAAGCTGCCAGGAAACTGCAGCGCGCGATTCGCGTCGTGCCGCTATCGGCCTATATCGGCGCGACCGGCACGCGCGGCGCATCGGCCGCGCGCCGCCCGGCGGCTTCGGCCGGCCACGCGCCGGCGGGGCAGCCGATGGCGAACGCTCAGGCGCCGGCCGGCGCACGGTCTGCAGAGCAGCCGCGGCCGCTGGCCGATCGCGCGGCGGCAGCCCAATCGGGCACGGCGCAACCATCGTCCACGCTGCAACCGGCGGCGGAATTGCCGTCAACAAACGCAACGCGGGGCGGCTCGTCTGCCGGTGGTCGTCCGCCAGGCGACGCCTCGGCGGGGGCCGCCGCGTCCGATCTCGGGCCGGTGGAGCAGGTCGCTGCGCTCGATCCCAACGCGTTCTTCTCGCGCGCCGCGCGCGCGTTGCAGGACAATCCGCCGCCCGCGGCCGACGCGCATGCGCAGCAAATCCTCACGGATATCGGCGTGACGGCCGGTGCGTCCGTACAGTGGCAGGGCGACCGGCTGGCAGCGGCCGAGCGCGGTGTCGCCGAGGCGCGCGTGCGGCTTGCGGCGCCGCCGCCGAACGCGATGAGCGCGAACGGCTGGAGCTGGCTTGGCGACGGTGTCGGCAACTATGGCGTCGATTATGCGTTGCGGGCGTATGCCGCGTCGACGCAGTTCGACGCCGCGACGTGCTCCGATGAAGCGCTCGCCGTCGTCAAGACCGACAGCGCGGGCCGGCCGTTGAACGGCGCGTATCGCTACGCGATCCGTTTCGCGGCGAATGCGCTGCCGCCCGTGCGCGCATTCTGGTCGCTTGCACCGTACACGCCGGATGGCGCGTTGCCCGAGCTGGGCCACGGCCGCCGTTCGCTTACCGGACGCGACCTGCATCGCGGCCGCGACGGCTCGATCGAGATTGCCGTGTCCACGACGCCGCCCGGCGGCCGCGCATCGAACTGGCTGCCCGCGCCACGCAGCGATTTCGCGCTTGCGCTGCACCTCTACGCGCCGAAACGTCAAGTCTGCGACGATAATTGGCGCCCGCCGGCGGTCGTTCGCAAGTGAACGTTTGCACACGTCGCCCGGTCATAAGGCCGCGTGCGACGTGACTGCACGGCAAAACGCACATGCCTATACTGGCAAAAGCCGCGCCCGTTCCGAATTTTCCCCGCCGCGATGGCGGCATCATGCATTTCATTCATGGCAAGCTTCGACAAAGAACCCGTCCAATCGACCTTGCACAAGCTTGGCGATGCCGCCCGGTCGCGCCGCGCGAAGCGCACCGGCATCGGCGCGCTGATTTTCGTCATACTGTTCGGACTGCTGGGCTTTTTCGCCGCGCCGCCGTTGATCCGTCATATCGCCGAGCAGCAGTTGAGCCAGCAACTCGAGCGTCCCGCGACGATCGAGCGCATCGCCTTCAATCCTTATACGCTGCGGCTCGAAGCCGACGGCGTGCGAATCGGCGAGCGCGGCGGGCAGGGCGGTTTCATCGACATCGGCACGCTCGTCATGCGCGCGTCGTGGGCGTCGGTCGCGCGCCTTGCGCCGATCGTCGACGAAGTGCGGCTCGACGATCCGCATTTGCGCGTCGTTCGCTATGACGCGCAACGTTTCAATTTCACCGATCTGATCGACAAATTTTCGAAGCCGTCGCCGCAGCCCGACAGCAAGCCGGTGCGCTTCTCCGTCTCGAACATCCAGGTCAACCGCGGGCGGATCGATTTCGACGATCGCCTGCTGAACGAAAAGCATGTCGTCGATCAATGGTCGCTCGGCATTCCGTTCATCGCTACGTTGGCCTCGAAGAGCGACGTCTTCGTCGAGCCGAGGCTGCGCGCGCGCGTCGACGGCAGTCCGTTCGTGATCGACGGTAAGACCAAGCCGTTTGCGCAGTCGCGCGAATCGTCGATCAATCTGAAGTTCGACGGGCTCGATTTGCCGCGGCTGCTGTCGTATGCGCCGACCAAGCTGCCCGTCGACGTGCGCGCGGGCAAGCTCACGAGCGACGTCAACGTGAATTTCGCGATGTCGGGAGACCTGCCCGCGCTGCGGATATCGGGCACGGCCGATTTGCGCGACGCGCAGGTGACGAGCCATGCAAACGAGCCGCTTTTCGCCGCGCGCGGCGTGCATGTGGCGGCCGCGCAGCTCGAGCCGTTGCGCAACGCGCTGCATTTCGACGAGATCCGGATCGATCAGCCGGTCGTTGCGCTGACGCGCGACAAGGCCGGGCTGCTGAACGTGCAGAAGCTGGCCGGCGCGTCGTCGCCGCCGGTGGACGGCGCGGCGGGCTCCGCGAACGCGGTTTCGGCACCGGGCGCCGTGCGTGCTGCCGCGACGCCGGCGGCCGTGGACGCGTCCGCGTCCTCCGCCGTCGCGGCCCACGCTGCGTCGGGCCCGGTTGCCGCGCCCGTGCGGCGCGACGCACAGCCGCTCGATCTGACGATCAAGCGCTTCGCGATCAACGACGGTACGCTGAACGTGGCCGACGCATCGCTCGCGACGCCGGCGGCCATGTCGTTTACGCACGTCGCGGCGACGCTCGCCGATTTCTCGCTCACGGGCCACGCGCCCGCGCGCTACACGCTCGCGACGGACCTCGCGAGCGGCGGCGCGATCAACGCGCAAGGCGCATTCAATCTTGCCGCGCGGCAGGCGGACACGAAGCTCGCCATCGATGCGTTCGCGTTGTCTGCCGTGCGCCCGTATTTGGCCGGTGCGACCTCCGCGCACGTGCTCGACGGCGCGCTCAGCACGACGCTCAACGCGAAGGCGGACTGGTCGAAGACGCCGTTCGACGCGCAAGTGACCGACAGTGAACTTGGGCTGAAATCGCTGAAGATCGCGTTGCCGGATTCGAAGACGCCCGCGATCGTGGTGCCCGATGCACGCGTGAAGGTGACGAAAGTCGATCTGGCTGCGCGCCGTGCCGAGATCGCGAGTGTCGATGCGGCGGGCCTGGCGCTGGACGTCGCGCGGCTGCCGGACGGGCGGATCGATCTGGCGGCGCTCGGCGAATCGCGCGGCAAACCGGCAGGCCAAGTGCGCGCGCACGCGCCGTCGTCTCGTCCGGCCGAGCGCGGCGTGGCGGCCGAGCCTGCCTGGCATTACAAGATCGACGAGTTGAACGTGAAGGACGCCCGCGCGAATTTCACCGACCGCTCGACGCCGCGTGCCGTGAAGCTCGCGTTCGCGCCGCTGCAGCTCAGCGTGCGGCAGATCAGCGACGATCTGACCCGGCCGTTGCCCGTCAAGCTCACGGCGACGCTCAATCGCAAGGGCTCGCTCGACGTATCGGGCGACGTGACGGCGACGCCGCTGAAAGTCGGCCTGAAGCTGAACGGCAACCGGCTCGACGCGGCCGCGTTCGAGCCGTATTTCGGCAGCATGCTGAACGCGACAATCGCGAGCGCGCTGCTGAACGCGAAGGGCGATCTCGCATTCGAGCAGACGAAGCAGGCCGCGCGCGCGTCGTATCGCGGCGATGCGGCGCTCGTCGACGTGCGTTTGCTCGACAAGGCGACGTCCGATCCGTTTGCCGGCTGGCGTTCGCTCGCGCTCACGAATCTGAAGGCGAATTACGACGGCGTGCGCGGCACGGACGTCGACGCGGCGCGCGTGACGTTCTCGAATTTCTACGGGCGCGTGCTGCTCGACGCGCAAGGCAAGCTGAATTTGCGGCAGGTCGTGGCGCACGAAACCGGCCCGGCGAAGTCGCTCACACGCGATGCGAGCGGTAAGGAGCCGGTGCCGCTTTCGCCGCCGGCCGCATCGGGGATGGCCGCCGCCGGCGAGCGGGCGGCAGGCGGGGCGGCCAGCGCGCATGCCGGGGCGGCCGCCTCCGATGTGGCGGCGCACGTGTCGAATGCGGCTGCGCTGGCGCAGGCGGCCCCGGCCGCTGCCGAATCGTCCGCGTCCGAATCCGCCGCCGCACCGGCGGGCGCGTCCGCTGCGGTGATCGTGAAGGCGGCCGCGCCGCCGGCGCATCCGGTACGGCTGCATTTTGGCCAACTGCTGCTGCAAAAAGGCCGCGTCACGTACACCGACAACTTCATCAAGCCGAACTACTCGGCGAATCTCGTTGCGATCAACGGCACGGTCGGCGCGTTCGGCACCGATTCCACCACGGCCGCGCCCGTCAACATCGATGCGAAATTGGCCGCCAACGGGCCGATCGCGATCAAGGGCACGGTCAATCCGCTGATCGAGAAGCCCGCGCTCGACTTGACGGCGACCGCGCACGACATCGAGCTGACGAACCTCACGCCGTACTCGGCGAAGTATGCGGGTTATCCGATCACGAAAGGCAAGCTGAACGTGGATCTGAGCTACAAGCTCGACAATGACCAACTCACCGCGAACAATCACATCTTCATCGATCAGCTGACGTTCGGTGACCACGTCGACAACGACACCGCGACGAAGCTGCCGGTGCGGCTCGCGATTTCGCTGCTGAAAAACTCGCAAGGCCAGATCGACGTGAATATTCCGGTATCCGGATCATTGTCGAACCCGGAGTTCAGCATCGGCGGGCTGATCTGGCGCGCGGTGCTGAATCTGATCGCGAAGGCCGTCACGTCGCCGTTCACGCTGCTTGCGCACGCGTTCGGCAGCGGCAGCGAGGAGCTCGGCTACGTCGAGTTCGAGCCGGGTTACGCGAAACTGTCCGACGCGGACCAGAAGAAGCTCGATACGATCTCGAAGATGCTTGCGGACAAGCCGTCGATCCGGCTCGACCTGATCGGCCGCGTCGATCCCGATAAGGATCTGCCGGGCCTGCGCGATGCGTATGTCGAGCGGCTCGTCAAACAGCAGAAGCTCAAGGACGTAATCGGCCAAGGCGAAAGCGTCGATCCGATGACCGTGAAAGTCGAGCCGGCCGAATACTCGAAGTACCTGACGAAGGCGTACAAGGCCGCCGATTTCAAGAAGCCGCGCAATATGATCGGTTTGACGAAGACGCTGCCCGACGCCGACATGAAGAAGGCGCTAGCGGAGCACGCGCCGCTCGATGAATCGGCGCTGCTCGCGCTCGCGCAGAACCGCGCGCAGGCGGTGCGCCGATATTTGGACGGCAAGGTCGATGCGAACCGAATCTTCATCGTCGCGCCGAAGCTCGACGCCAAAGGCATCGACGACAAGGGCGCGACAACGCGCGTCGACTTCGGGCTGAAGTGACGCACGCGGCCTCGAACGGCGGCGCTGACGCGGCCCGGCGGCCAGATGCATCGCACGCGCCGCTGCGTCAGCGCGCTTCGCCAGCCGGTTCGCGCTTGTCGAGTTCCTTACGCGCGGCGATCGGAATGCGCGGATCGTCCCATTCGCTCAACCATGCGATTTCCTTCGCGCTGAACACCTGCCCGTAATTGCGCAACGTGTATTGCAGCGAATCGATGATGTGGTGACGAATGATGTCGGGGGTGCGCTCGTCGTCGAGCACGCAGCGCAATGCTTCCAGCGTGGCCATCGTAATGCTCCGGATCGTGATCGGCCCGTTATCGCACGTCAATAGTGTTTCGCCAACTTGGAAAAAAAGCGCTTGCGTGCGCGGCAAATGCGCACATCGCGCGATCGGCAAGCCAAACGGCAGGAACACGGTGCAGGCGGATCGAAATCGCGGCGCATGTGCTTCGTCTGCTTGCAGTAGCGACGGGGGATCGTGCGGGCCGCGGATCGACTCGATCAGCCGGAATTCGCGGTGCTCGACGGCCTGGTCCGCCCGCGCTTGGCGCGCTCGGGCGGCGCGCCGATCAGTGCGCCGAGCCTCGCCGTCGCGTCCGCCGGCTCCACCGGGTTGTAGACCGCCATGCTGAGATCCGGCCGGCCGTCCACCGCGAAGACGGAGTACTCGAACCCAAGCGGGCCGAGCACCGGGTGCCGCACGCGCTTGACGGTTTCTCCATGCGCTTCGCTGATGTGATGGTCGCGCCACATCGCATCGAATTCTGGGCTGAGCCGGCAAAGCTCGTCGACGAGCGGCTCGACGTTTGCCGCCGCGCCCGCGCGCGCCGCGTCGACCCTGAATGCGCCCACCACGAACCGCGCCGCGCTGGCCCAATCCTGATGCGCGGCGCGAGCACGCGGATCGAGGAACACGGTGCGCAGGATATTGCGTTGTTCTGGCGGCAGCGCGCCGTAGTCGGTCAGCATTACGGTCGCCGCACGGTTCCATGCGACAACGTCCCACGTTGCCGTCCGGATGATCGCCGGGCTCGGGTCCAGCGCGTCGAGCACGCGCTGCAACCGCGGCGTGACGCCTTCGTTCTTCTGATAGCGTACTTCGGGCGGATGGCCGAGGCCGAGCACGAACAGATGTTCGCGCTCGAAGTCGGTCAGCATGAGGGCGCCGGCGATCCGGTCGAGCACGTCCGCCGACGGCGCGCCGCCCCGCCCCTGCTCCAGCCAGGTGTACCAGGTCGGGCTGATATGCGCGCGCTGCGCCACTTCCTCGCGGCGCAGGCCGGGCGTGCGGCGACGCTCGGACGGAAAGCCGAACGCGGCCGGATCGAGCTTCATCCGGCGGGTTCTCAAATAGGTTCCCAGCGGATTGCCCGATGGGTCGCGCTTAGTCATCCTGCTGTCCTGTTAATGATCATAATATGATGACGTCACTACTTTACCAGGATAACGCGTGGATCGATCATCGCCTGCATTGCATACCTGCGGAGAAATGCGATGCGTGTATTCGTCACAGGCGCGACTGGCTGGATCGGCTCGGCCGTCGTCAGGGAACTGATCGAAGCCGGCCATCAGGTGCTTGGCCTGGCCCGTTCGGATCAAGGGGCCGACGCATTGGCGGCGGCGGGGGCCGAGGTCCAGCGCGGCTCGCTCGAAGATTTGGACAGCATCAGGCGAGGCGCGGAGCAATCGGACGGCGTGATCCACACCGCCTTCAATCACGATTTCTCGAAATTCGCCGAGAATGCGGCGCACGAGCTGCGCGTGATCGACACGATCGGCGCCGTGCTCGAAGGCTCCGAGCGTGCGTTCGTGGCGACGTCGGGCATCGCGCTGCTCGCGCCCGGCGGCATGGCGACGGAGCAGACGCCGGCCCGCGAGCCGTCCGCGTCGTTTCCGCGCAACCCGGAGGGCGCGATTGCGAGGCTGAGCGCGCGGGGCGTGCGCGCGACGGTGGTGCGGCTTCCGCCGTCGGTTCACGGTCATGGCGACCGTGGCTTCATTCCGCGCATCGTCGGCTTGGCGCGCGACAAGGGCGTTTCGCCTTACATCGGTGACGGTCTCAACCGTTGGCCGGCGGTGCACCGCGTCGATGCCGCCCGTGTGTTCCGGCTGGCTTTCGAGCATCGCGCGGAACAGGGGCCGTTTCATGCGGTTGCCGATGAGGGCGTGCCTTTCAAGGCGATTGCCGAGGTGATCGGGCGGCGCTTGCAGGTGCCGGTCGTGTCGCTGTCGCCGCAGGAGGCGCACGCGCATTTCGGCTGGCTCGCCGCGTTTGTGGGCACGGACTGCCCGGCCACGAGCGAGCGGACGCGGGCGGCGCTGGGCTGGCAGCCGCAGCAACCCGGGCTCATCGCCGATATCGATCATCCGGCTTATATGGGGCGATAGTCTCGGTCTTCTCGACTGGCTCGACAGTGGTGGCCGCGATTTCGATTGCTGCACGGCCGGTTCGTTGTCGGGCGTGAGGCGGGCGGGACAGACGGGACGCGCGAAACGCGAAACGCGAAACGCGAAACGCGAAAAAACGCCCGGCAGCCGCGCGGTAGCATCGCGGCTTCGGCCGGGCGCCGCGCGCCGTATCGCTGCGGCCGGTACGCCGGCATGCACGGCGCGTATGAAATCGATTGAGTCACCAACGGCGCGACGACCGCATCGCCGCGCGATCATGGAGGCCGCGCGTTCCCCGGCCGCGCGGCAACGGGCGGCCGGGCGGCTTGCATCAGCGCTCGAGGCCGAGGCCTGGCAGCACGCGCGTTCCTTCCTGCGCAACCGATTGCAGCGAGCGCGGCTCAAGGCCGAGCGCGCGCAGGATCGTCGGCGCGACTTGCGTCGTCAGCACCGGCTCGGCGATAGTGCGGCCCTGATGGAAACCGGCATACGACACGACGAGGCCGAGATGGCTGTCGTCCGGCGCGTTGCCGCCATGCTCCTCGTCCTTTTTCTTGCTCGATGTATAGATCACACCCGGATTCGGCTGCACGATGATATCGGGCGTGCGGCCGAGCGCCGGATCGCCGAAGTGCCGCGCAAGCTCCGCGCCGGACAGGATGTAGGCCTGCGGGCCGTCCGCGCAGATGCCCGGCGCATTGCAGCCGAGGTTCGCCTTCAGCTTCGCGACGACCGCATCGCGTTGGCTCGGGTCGCGCAGCCAAATGAGGCCGACGTCGTCGGTCTGCACGAAGCCCGTGCCGACGAGGCCCGAGCCGTCGTTCAGATTGCCCGTCGCGGTGTTGTTCTGGCCGAAGTTGCCGTTCGGATCGACGAAATTGTTTGCTTCGAGAAGCGCCGTCAGCGTATCGCCGTTCTTCACGAGCTTCGTGTGATCGGACGGTGATTGGCCGTGTTTTGCCGTCACGATCACGACGGTCGAATCGGACAGGCCGCGCTGCTTGAGTTCGCCGACGATGCGGCCCAGCGCCCCGTCAACGTAGGCAATCGCATTGGCAACTTGCGGCCCCGGCGTGAAGCTCGCGTCGAGATAGCCGCCGCCTTTCGCGACCGTCGCCTTCTGCGCGACCGACAGCGTCTGGAAGTTCGTGCCGAACAGCGTGGGCACCGGCGCGCTTTGCTGGCCGGTCGAATCCTTGCCGTCGATCTGGTTGAGGATCGCCTGCACGTGATAGTTGTCGAACTTTTCGGTGTGCGTATAGACGTCGGTGTAGCTGGTGTTCGTCGCCGGGTCGATCGAGTTGATCTCGGTGCGCGCGAGGTCGTCGACACCCTTGCCGGACGGGCCGTTCAGCCAGTCGTAGCCCCACGCGTGCTTGTCGGCCCACGCGGTGCGCGCGCCGCGGATGTGTTCCTTGACGACTTCGAAGATCGTGTTCGTCTTTACATAGTTGTGCGGATAGACGGGCACGCACTGGCCGTTCACGCGCGCGTGCGGGATCGCTTGCGGATTGAAGGCGCCGCCGCCGTCGAGGTGCGTAAGCGCGCCGCCGTTTTCGCCGTCGATGCCGGTCGTCTCGTCGAATACGACGTTCCAGCCTTGCTTGCCGGAGCACGTCGTGTCGGACGGCGCGTACAGCGTGCGGTCATACGATACGTCGTAGAATAGGCCGGCGGTTTTCGGCGAGCCGCCCGTCACGAGCGCGGCGAGGCCGGGGAACGAATCCGACAGGCCCGGCGTGTGCGCGTTCGTATACGTGACGCCGGATTTCGCGAGCAGCGCGAGATTCGGGCAGGTGTTTGCGCCGATGCAGCGCGCGACATCCTGTTCGTGCAGGCCGTCGACGCTGATGAGCAACACGTGCTTCGCGTCGGCGGTGCGGGGATCGTGATGCCGGTCGCCATCCCGATCCCACGCATAGGCGGGCGAAGCGCTCGCGAACGCGAGCACGGCGGCGCTGAACATTGCGGCGATTTCAAGTTGCTTGCTGTGACTTTTCATCTATCGACCTCGTCGTTTGAACGAACTGACCCACACCCGGGGCAGCAATCTGCGCGCTGATTGCGAAGCCGTCGTGACGCATCGCTTTCGTTTGTCTGTCGGGTGAGTGGCGGGCCGCGTGATGAAGGGCGCAGCGCGAATTGTGAGAATTTGTTGCGGCGCCGGCTGCGCTGGCGCCCGGACTGGGCGTGCCGAGACGACCGCGTGCGCGGCGCGCCCAATGGACGTCGTTGTGCTTACCGCGGCGGCTCGCCGCAACGGTCTGTGGCGCGTGCATGCGCCAATGAGTGCTGCATTGCCGCCGCGCTGGCGTTCCGGCCGCATTCTGCGCCAAGCGCGCGTGCCGGCGCGCGTGCGATGCGCAAACCGCGTGTCGCGCGGCCGGCTCGAACGCCGTCGTCTCGTTGGACTTACTCGGCCGTTTCGTCGAGACCGCGCTGCAGCAGCTCGGTCAGCAGCCCGGTCATCCCGCCCGGATGCGATGCGGCGCGTTCGGTCAGACGCGCGACCAGCTCGATGTTGAGCTTGCACGCGAACGGCACGATTCCTTGCGCCTGGTCGAGCCTGCGCCGTTCGCGGCGATCGGGCGTCGACGCTTCGGAGCCCTTGCCGAAGCGCGCGGATGCCGACTGTTTCATCGCATGCGTCAGTTTCAACGCCTTATTCTTTTCGAGATCGGTTTTCTTCATTGCCATCGCATTCATCTCCCGCCGTTTTGCTGAAAGGACCGGATTGTACGCGTGCGTTTGCCGATACAATGCGGCAGCACGTCCGACCGACTTCCCGATTCATGAGCCATCCTCCCCGAGCGTTTCTGCTGGGCCCTTTGCTGAAGGGCGTTTCCCGTTCGTTCTATCTGACGCTGCGCGTGTTGCCCGCCGGGATGCGCGACCCGATCGGCCTGGCTTACCTGCTCGCGCGCGCGGCCGATACGATCGCCGATACGTCGCTGATCGCACCCGCGCAGCGGCTTGAATTGTTGCTGTCGCTGCGCGCGCAGGTGCGCGGCACGCCCGATGCGCATGCGCTGGCGCGAATGGCTGGCGAGGTGGCCGGGCAGCAGGCCGTGTCGGATGAAAAGACGTTGCTCGAATCGCTTGGCCCTGCGCTTGCGGTGTTGTCGCAATTGAGCGCATCCGATCGCGACGCGGTGCGAGACGTCGTGACGACGTTGACCGAAGGAATGGAATTCGATCTGCGCACGTTCCCCGACGAGCATTCGGGCCGCGTTGCCGCGCTGCCGGCATGGCCGGCGCTCGATCGTTATACCTACCTGGTGGCGGGTTGCGTCGGCGAATTCTGGACGAAGATGACGTGCGCGCATTTGCCCGGCTTGCTCGCCGAGCCGCCCGGCACGATGGCCGAGCGCGGCATCCGCTTCGGCAAGGCGCTGCAATTGACCAACGTGCTGCGCGATTGCGGCAAGGATTTGCGTATCGGCCGCTGCTATTTGCCGCAAACGATGCTCGATGAACTCGGGCTGCGCGCCGAGGATCTGTTGCGCCCGGATGCGTCGCTGCGCGCGCGGCCGCTGCTCGACGCGCTCGTGCGCACGACGCTGGAGCATTTCCGCGCGGGCATCGACTACACGTTCGCGATTGCGCGCCGTGCGCCGCGCTTGCGGCTGGCTTGTCTGTGGCCGATCGTCATCGGATTGAAGACGCTTGCGTTGCTGGCATCGAACGACGCGTGGCTCGATCCCGCGCACGCGTCGAAGGTTCGGCGCGGCGATGTGTACCGGATCGTCGCCCGCTCGATTCCGCTCGCGATGTCGAACCGGATGCTGCGTGCGTGGCTCGACGGGTTGATCGCCGATGTCGACGCGCGGCTGGCGGCGCGGTGACGGATGTCGGGGCCGGGATTGAAGGCTTCCATGACGCTCGTGTGACGGCGGCATATCGCGCGGCCATGCGCATGCGCCGCCCCGCGGACAGAGAGGTCCGTTGCCTGTCGCGCTTGAATCGCGCTTGACCGCGCTTGAAAACCGCGCTTTCGCCGCCATCTACACGCAGGCCGTTTCCGGCCTGCCAGCACTTCGGAAGAGGAAAAATCGATGCGCCTTCTACTCGCGTTGCTGCTGCCCTGGCTGCAGTTTTTCACGATTGGCCGCCCGTTCGCGGGCATCATCTGCCTGATTCTGCAAATCACGCTGATCGGCTGGCTGCCGGCCGCGATCTGGTCCGTGTATGCGCTCAGTCAGTACAACACGGATAAAAAGATCGAACAGGCATTCGGCCGGCGCGCATGACGCTCGCGCGGCGCGCGCGTGCGCGCCGCGCCGCTTGCCGAATCATTTGACGGCGAACAGCGTCACGTTCATGAACAGCTTGAATGCATAGCCGAGCGTCACCGCGCCGGCCACGCCGCCGAGCCACAGCATGGCGAACCATAGCCAGCCCGGCAGCCGCGCGCCGCGCACGTCGGCAGCGCGCGTATCAGTGGTGGTAGTAATGCTGGTCTTCATGACGCACCTTGCCGCGAAATACCCAGTAACCCATTGTCGTGTACGCGATGATGATCGGCAGGATCACGGCTGCGCCGACGAGCGTGAACATCTGGCTCGAGCGCGGCGCCGCGGCGTCCCATAAAGTCAGGCTTTGCGGAATCGCATACGGCCAGATGCTGACGAGCAGTCCGGCGTAGCCGAGCAGCACGAGCGCGAGCGCGATCACGAACGGCATCGTGTCGTGCCGTTCGCGAACCGCGCGGCGCATCCACAGCGCGCATCCGATCACCAGGAACGGCACCGGCAGCAGCCGCCAGAGCAGGCCCGAGGCGAACCAGCGCTGGGCGATGTTGGCATCCTGCAGCGGCGTCCAAAAGCTCACGATCGCGATGAAGCCGAGCAGCACGACGGTAAGCGGCCACACGACACGATGCAGGCGCCGCTGCAAATCGCCTTCGGTTTTCGCGACGAGCCAGCAGCAGCCGAGCAGCGCGTAGGTTGCGACGAGGCCGAGGCCCGTCAGCAGGCTGAACGGCGTGAGCCAGCCGAATGCGTCGCCGGCGAAGTGGCCGTCGCCGTTGACAGGAATGCCTTGCAGGAACGCGCCGAGCGCGACGCCCTGAAAAAACGTCGCGCCCGTCGAGCCGCCGATGAACGCGAGATCCCACAGATGCTTGGTGCGCCGCGCCTTCGCGCGGATCTCGAACGATACGCCGCGAAAAATCAGGCACACGAGCATGAAGACAAGCGGCAGATACAGCGCCGACAGCACGGTCGAATAAACGATCGGAAACACGGCGAACAGGCCCGCTCCGCCGAGCACGAGCCAGGTTTCATTGCCGTCCCACACGGGAGCGACGGTGTTCATCATCAGGTCGCGCTCGCTTTCGGCGGGGAAGAACGGAAATACGATGCCGATGCCCAGATCGAAACCGTCGAGCACGACATACATGAACAGCCCAAGCGCGATGATCGCAGCCCAGATTACGGTGACATCCATGATTTGACCTCGTTGATGGGGCGCGCCGGTTTTATGCGGCGTCGATCAATTGACGCGCGGCCGACAGCGGGCGGCGCGCGGTTTGGTCTGGGCGCGGCTGCGTGTCGGGTGCCTCGTCGGGCAGCGCAGGCCCCTTCTTCATCAGCTTCAGCATGTAGTAGACGCCGGTGCCGAACACGAGGAAGTAGACCACCACGAACGTCATCAGCGATACGCTGACTTGCTGCGCCGACAGCGGCGACACCGCCTGCGACGTGCGCATCACGCCGTAGACGACCCACGGCTGGCGGCCAGCCTCGGTCGTCACCCAGCCGGCGAGCAGCGAGACGAAGCCGCTCGGACCCATCGCGAGCGCGAGCTTGTGAAACCATTTCGCGTCGTAGAGCCGGCCTCGGCGGCGCAGCAACCATGCAAGCACGGCGACGCCGATCATCGCGAAGCCTAGCCCCACCATGATGCGAAAGCTCCAGAACACGACGGTCGAATTCGGCCGGTCCTCGGGCGGGAACGACTTCAGCCCGCGAATTTCGCCGTCCCAGCTATGCGTGAGAATCAGGCTGCCGAGATGCGGGATTTGCAGCGCGTAGCGGGTGGTTTCCGCGTTCATGTCGGGGATGCCGAACAGGTTGAGCGGCGTGCCGCCCTGTTCGGTATCCCACAGGCCCTCGATCGCCGCGATCTTCGCGGGCTGGTGGCGCAGCGTGTTGATGCCGTGCTGGTCGCCGACGACCGCTTGCAGCGGCGCGAGCACGAGCAGCAGCCACAGCGCCATCGAGAACATCTTCTTGACGGCCTTGTCGCGGCGGCCCTTCAGCAGATGCCATGCGCCGACCGCCGCCACCACGAGCGCGGCGACGATGAACGCCGCCAGCGCCATATGCGCGAGCCGGTACGGGAACGACGGGTTGAACACGATTTGGAACCAGTCGGTCGGCACGATGCGGCCGTCGACGATCTCGAAGCCCTGCGGCGTCTGCATCCAGCTATTGGACGCGAGAATCCAGAACGTCGAAATCAGCGTGCCGAGCGCGACCATCAGCGTTGCGCCGAAGTGCGCGCGCGGGCTCACGCGATTCCAGCCGAACAGCATGATGCCGAGGAAGCCCGCTTCGAGAAAGAACGCGGTCATCACTTCGTACATCAGCAGCGGGCCGGTGACGGAGCCGGCGAAGCTGGAGAAGCCGGACCAGTTCGTGCCGAACTGATAGCTCATCACGACGCCCGACACGACGCCCATGCCGAACGCGACGGCGAAAATCTTCGACCAGAACAGGCAGAGATGCTTGTAATACGCTTTGCCGGTTTTGAGCCAGCGGTATTCGAGCACGGCGATGAAACTCGCGAGCCCAATGCTCAACGCCGGAAAAACGATATGGAAGGAGACAGTGAATGCGAACTGCACGCGGGCCAGATCGAGGGCCGAAAGAGCGGTTTCCATGCGAGTAGACCGTAGGGGACGATACCCGTCGGCGGGGCTGCCGGCGGACCCTGCGCCGGGCGCGCGGCGTGGCGGCGCAAGGGTTGGTCCGAAGTATGGAGCGCTGTGTTGCGGTGCGAAATGCGCCAACTCGTCGCAGATGTCCAGCGAATAATCGAGGTTTATCGATCTAAATCGTTGATTGATATCAAATTTGATGTGTTTGGCAGGCATGGTGCGCGGCGCGGCGGGATGACGCACGTGCGGCAATACACCGCGCCGCAGCGAAGCGAATGACTGGGACTTCGGGCAGGCCGTTGGGCTGCCGGCGGCGTCGGTGAGCGTGCGCGACCGGCGGCGCGCGGATGCCGTCATGCCAGGTTCGGCGGCATCCGCGCGAATTGCGTACACTCGACATCTCGCTTCACCGTGCGCGGGCGCTTTTTTCGACGAAACTCCGACAGGTAACCAGATGATCGATTTACGCAGCGATACCGTAACGCGCCCGAGCGCGCCGATGCTGGCCGCAATGACGGCCGCCGAAGTGGGCGACGACGTATGGGGCGACGATCCCACCGTGCAGCGTTTGCAGGCCGCCGTTGCCGAGCGCGCGGGCAAGGAGGCGGGGCTCTTCTGCCCGAGCGGCACGCAGAGCAATCTCGTGGCGCTGATGGCGCATTGCGGCCGCGGCGACGAATACATCGTCGGGCAGGCGGCGCATACGTATCGATACGAAGGCGGCGGCGCGGCGGTGCTCGGCAGCATTCAGCCGCAGCCGATCGAGAACGCGGCCGACGGCACCTTGCCGCTCGACAAGATCGCCGCCGCGATCAAGCCGCTCGACGATCATTTCGCGCGCACACGCGTGCTCGCGCTCGAGAACACGATCGGCGGCAAGGTGTTGCCTGCCGGCTATGTCGAAGAAGCGGCCGCGCTCGCGCGCCGCCACGGACTCGCGACGCATCTGGATGGCGCGCGCGTATGCAACGCGGCAGTGGCGTCGGGGCGCTCGCTTGCCGAGCACTGCGCGCCGTTCGATACGGTCTCGATCTGCTTCTCAAAGGGGCTCGGCGCGCCGGTCGGCTCGGTGCTTGTCGGCAGCCGCGAGTTGATCGCGCAGGCGCGCCGCTGGCGCAAGATGCTGGGCGGCGGCATGCGGCAGGCGGGCCTGCTCGCCGCGGCCTGCCTGTATGCGCTCGAACACAATGTCGAGCGCCTTGCCGACGATCATGCGAACGCCGGGCATCTCGCGCAGGGGCTTGCGCGGATCGGCGAGATCAAGGTGCTGTCGCAGGCGACGAACATGGTGTTCGCGCAGTTTCCCGAAGCCGATTGCGCGCCGCTCGAAACGTGGCTGAAGGCGCGGGGGATACTCACGCAAATGCTCTATTCGACACGCTTCGTCACGCATCTCGACGTGTCGCGCGACGATATCGATACGGTCGTCGACGCAATCAGCGCTTACTTCGCGCGTTCGCGCGCGTGATGCCGGCGCCGGTGCGTCGCGCGGCCACCGCGCCGGTGTTGCCGGGCGCGCGAGCCGTGCCGGCGGCAAGCGGCGGCGCGAGCAGGCGCCGTGCCGCGTCGACGACGCGCGCGGACAGCGATTCCATCGTGGGCGACTGCACGGCCCATGCGTGCCAATATAACGATACGTCCGTCACACGTCCCGGCGCGAGATCGACGAGACCTTGTTTCGCGAGCGGCCGCGAATCGAGCAGCAGCTCGGGCACCATCGCGTAGCCTAGGCCGTGCCGCACGGCGGCGAAGTGAGCGTGCGTGCCGGGCACGTAGTGGCACGCAAACGCGCCTTCCGGCAAGCCGAGCCGTTCCTTTAAAAACGAGAATTGCAGCGCGTCGCGCCGGCTGTGCGCGACGATTGGCGCTTGGCGCGCGCCCGTGCGCGTCAGGCCGTCGGGAAACCAGCGTGCGGCGAACCCGGTCGCGGCGAGCAGCCGGTAGCGCATCGAGCCGAGCGGCGTCGCCGTGCAGCCGCGCATCGGCTTGCTTTCGGTGGTCACGCAGCCGATCGCCATGCCGCTTTCGAGCAGCGCATAGGTGTGGTCCTGATCCTCGACGATCAGCTCGAACAGCATCCGCTCTCCGGCGAGCACCGACGTCAACGCGGGCAGAAACCACGATCCGAGGCTGTCCGAATTGAGCGCGATGGTCACTGCGATGGTCGAGCCGTGCTCTGCGGCGAGATCGGCTTGCAGATCCGCATGCAGCAGCGCGAGGCGGCGCAGATGCTGCAGCACGCGTTGACCGGTGGCCGTCGGCCGGCATGGGCGCGTGCGGAGCAAAAGCGGCGCGCCGATGCTCGTCTCCAGTGCCCGCACGCGCTGGGTGACCGCCGACGCCGTGACGTGCAGCCGCGCCGCCGCCTGCTCGAAACTGCCGGTGTCCGCGACGGCGAGCAGCGCTGCCGCCTGTTTGGGATCGATCGTCATGGGTTGCGGATGGAGTGGTTTAGGCCATGCGAAATTCTAAGAAAAATTTAGCATATTTAACTTCGGCTAAATATTGTAGCGAATACGGCATCGCTGCTCGACAATCCGTGCGCACGCCCGCGGCTGGATAATCTTGCCGGTTTTCAGTGCCGAGGCTGCATCGGCGGGTTGTACGGCGAGCTGTTCAACCCATTTTTCACTGCCGCACGGATACGAAAAAGAGAAGGATCACGACATGATCGACCGCAGGCCGAATGCGATGCTGAATGCAGCACGCAATGCAGCGCTGCCGCGCGAGTCCGTGCACCAGCCGCGCTTGCGGTGCATGCCGGCGCATCGCGTGGCCGATGCAGGCGTAAACGCACGCGCACGCGCGGGTGCCGCCGCTGCCATCGCGAAGACAGCGCCCGGGATTGACGCGGCCGAACGCGCCTGCGTGATCGAATGGTTTCGTATCCTCGGCTGAGCGGCGGATCGAATGCATACGCTCTATCTGATTGCGATCGTCGCGGAGGCGATGTCAGGTGCGCTGATGGCGATGCAGCGCGGCATGGACCGCTTCGGTCTGGCCTTCGTCGGCGCGGTGACCGCGTTGGGCGGCGGTACGGTGCGCGACGTGCTGCTCGGCCGCTATCCGCTGACCTGGATCGCGCATCCGGAATACTTGCTGCTGACGCTGGCGGCGGCGACATTCGCGTCGATGACTGCGACGCACGTGGCGCGCTTGAAGTCGTGGTTCACCGCCGTCGACGCGCTTGGGCTCGCCGCGTTTTCGATCATCGGCTGCGATGTCGCGGCGAGCGTCATCCCCAGTCCGGTCGTGATCGTGCTGGCAGGCGCGATCACGGGCGTTTGCGGCGGGATGCTGCGCGATTTGCTGTGTAACGAAGTGCCGCTCGTGCTGCGCAAGGAGCTATATGCGAGCATCGCGCTGCTGACGGGCGCGCTGTATGTCGGATTGCAGGCGCTTGACGCGCCGCACGGCATCGCAACCATTGCGGCGCTGCTGAGCGGATTCGCGTTGCGCATGCTGGCCGTGTGGCGAGGCTGGCGGATGAAGGCGTTTGGTCCGCTCGACGCAGGCTGATGGGGAGGCCTGCTCGGCACGTGCCGATCGGGCCTGCATATGGCTGCCGTGACGGAGGTGTTGATCCGGCGACGGCACAAGTGCGCTCATCGTTTTCATCGCCGACGTTTGCGGTGGAATGCTGGAGGTGTGCGCACGGCTCGGCGCGCGTCGGGCATGGCGTGTGAGCATGGTTATCAGCGCAATCTGCCGCACGCATACGCGAGCTTGATGACGGACGTTGCGCCGTCCCCGCAGCGATCGGCCCGGCATGGATGCATCGTGACGCCCGAACCGCTCGGCGCGCGTTGCGCCGACGGAGGAGTCATGAGCGGCAAGCGCCGCCCGGACATACCGTCGGCGCGTTCATGCAGGCACGACGATCGGCGTCGCACCGTCTCCCGCATCGACGAGCTTCACACGAAACCCGTAACAACGCTCGAACAGATCGGCGCGCATCACCTCGGCGGGCGCGTCATCGGCGATGATCGCGCCGTTTGCGAGCAGCGCGAGCCGGTCTGCATGGCGAGCGGCGAGATTCGGATCATGCATGATCGTCAGGACGCCGATGTTCCATTCGCGGGCCAGATATCGCGACAGAGCGAGCACTTGGTGCTGATGTGCGAGATCGAGTGCGGCGGTGGGCTCATCCAGCAGCAGATAGCGCGCCGCGCTCGCGGATGCGCCGCTCGGCCAGAGTTGCGCGATGGCGCGCGCGAACTGCACCCGCGCCAACTCTCCGCCCGAAAGCGTCGTGACGTCGCGGGGGCCGAGCGCCGCCGCGCCGGCGAGTGCGAGCGCTTGCGACGCGATATCGTTGTCTTCCCGCGTGAGCGCGCCGGTGCGCCGCGCGTGAGGGTAGCGGCCGAGCCGCACGATTTCCGACACGCTGAACGGGAACGCAGGCAACGACGCTTGCGGCAGCACCGCGCGCAACCGCGCGAGACGCGGCGCGGGGATCTTGCCGAGCGGTTCGCCGTTGAGCGTCACCGCGCCGCGGAGCGTCGCGTTGCACGCCACGCCTGAGGCTTTCAAATCGCCCGCCAGTACTTCGAGCAGCGTGCTTTTGCCTGCGCCGTTGCGTCCGAGCAGGGCGGTGACGCGGCCGGGGACGATGCGGATCGACAGATCGCGGAGGATGGTGTTGTCACCACGGATAACGTGAAGATGATCGGCGGTCAGCATGATTCTATTCGCAGTGTCAAGCGCCAAGCGCGGCGCGCTGTTTCCACAGCAGCGCGAGGAAAAACGGTGCGCCGAGCAGCGCGGTGAGGATGCCCAGTGGAATCTCGGCCGGCGCGGCGAGCGTTCGTGCTGCCAGATCGGCGCAGAGCGCGACGAGCGCGCCGAGCAGCGCCGCGCCCGGCATCGCGATCCGCTGGTCGGGGCCGACCGCGAGCCGCACCCAATGCGGCGCGATCATCCCGATGAAACCGATCATGCCGGTACACGAGACGAGCGAGCCTATGCATAACGCGGTGCCGACGATTACGCGGCGCTTCACGCGCAACACCGGCACGCCGAGATGCTGCGCCTGCGTTTCGCCGAGCTGCAGTGCGTTCAGCGCGTGCCGCTCACGTGCGAGCAGCGCGCAGCCGACGAGCGCGAACGGCGTGATCGCGACGATCGTGCGCCATTGCGCGCCTCCCACGCTGCCAAGGCTCCAAAACGTCAACGAACGCAACTGCGTGTCATTGGCGAAATAAGTCAGCAGTCCGATCGTCGAGCCGCAGAGCGCATTGATTGCGATGCCGGCAAGCAGCAGTAGCGGCAGCGCGAGCTGGCCGCGCGTTGCCGCGAACCGGTGGATGATCGCCGCGACGCCGAGCGCGCCCGCGAACGCGGCAATCGGCGGATAGCCGAGCGCGACCGGTCCGGCGACGATGCACGGCCCGAGCACGATCAACGCCGATGCCCCGAGCGCCGCGCCGCTCGATATGCCGATCAAGGCCGGATCGGCAAGCGGATTGCGAAACAGCGCTTGCGTGGCTGCCCCGGCCATGCCGAAACCGGCGCCGACCAACGACGCGAGCGCGACACGCGGTGCGCGGATTTCCAGCAGCACCGCTCGCGCTTGTCGCAACATGGGGTCGCTCGACAGCAGCGTATCGGAGGCCGTAAGCGCGTCGAACAATTGTGCGGGCGTGAGCGGATAAGCGCCGATGCAAAGCGCGGCGATCGCGGCAAGCGCGAGTGCCAGCGCGAGTGCGGTGAGCGTGCGGAGGGCGCGTCGCCGGCGATGCGCGTTAGGGGCGGCGTTGGCGGGTGCGGATTCGATGAGCGGCGCGGGACGTGCCGAATCGGCCGACGGGGAGCGGGTGGCGGGTCTCATCTCAACGGGGTGCGGCGATGGCGCTGCGGTGGAAGATGATCAGCCAGCGCGATGTGCCGCGCGGCAGGGGGCGGTTGTTTTGTCATGCGTGATGCAAAACGGGCAGGCCGCGCGGGTTCGCTCGATGCGGCGAGGATGCGCGAATTGAATACGTAATGGGCTGAACGGGGCGGGCGCAGTGGCGCGCGGCGGCCGTGCCTGTGTGCGGCACGCAAGACGCGCCGAGCGGCGTGCATTAGACGCGCCGGATTCACCAAACGCATCTTTCGCGATTGCGTCGAATCTATCGAATGCATTAAGCGTGCCGAACCCGGCGACCGGCGCGTCGTCGACAAAAATACAATGGAATCCGAAAGATCCATCGAATCCGGCATAGCCACGGCGATGTGAGCGCGCGCGTTCATACGAGGGCGGTGTTCAGCCGGCGCTGCAACTCGGCAACCGCTTGCGGCAGGCGCGGCCCGAAGCCGAGCAGAAACAATGCGTCGAGCGCAACGATGCGCCGTGCGCGCGCGGCCGGCGTCGCCGCGAAGCCGGGCGCGGCCCATAGCGCGTCGCTGCCGCCGAGCGCCTGCAACCCTTCGTCCGTGATCAGCACCACGTCCGGTGCGGCGCTGGCCAGCGCCTCGGCGTTCAGCGGTTTGTAGTGATCGAAGCCGGCCATCGCGTTGCGTGCGCCTGCGTAGCGGATCATTGCATCGGCGGCGGTTTGCCGGCCGGCGACGAGCGCTTGATTGCCGGTGTGGTTGAGCACGAACAGCACGCGCGCGGGGGTGCGTTGCGTTGTGCGGGGCGGCGCGGCCTCGACGCGTGCGACGCTCGCCCGCCAATCGCGCTCGAAGCGTGCGAGCAGCGCATCGCCCGCTTGCGTGAGCGAAAGTGCCTGCGCGATGCCGCGAATCTTGCGGCGCACCGATTCGACATCGTGGGTGTCGTCGAACGTCTTGACCGTCACGCCGGCGCGCCCGAGTTGCGCGAGCGCGTCGGGCGGCCCGGCTTGCGACGAGGCGAGTACGAGATCGGGCCGCAGCGACAGCAATCCTTCCGCCGATAACGCGCGCTGGTAGCCGACTTTCGGCAAGCGGCGTGCGGCATCCGGATACGTGCATGTCGTATCGGCGCCGACGAGTTCGTGATGCGCGTTGCGCGCGCCGTCCAATGCATAGATCGTCTCGGCGATCGAGCCGCCGATCGCGATGACGCGCTGAGGTCGCAGGCTCGTTTGGGGCAGCGTGTGCGCAAGCGTGCGCGGATTGACGGCGGCCAGCGCCAGCACGCCTGCGCCAGTGAGGCACTTGCGGCGGCGCATATCGATGCGCGCGCCGCTCATCGCTTCGCTCCGGCTTCGCCGACATGCGCATCGACGCGTGCATCGGCGTTCGCGTCGAACGCCGTTTGCAGCGCGCCGACGAGTTCCCGCCAGCCCGTCAATTCCGGTTGCCCCGGTTTGCGTGCGCCGAACAGCATCGCGATCGATTCGCCGGCGGTGTCGAACAGTTCGAGCGACGTGACGGGGCCGTCGCTCGTCGGCTTGGTCACGACCCATGCCGACGCGATAAGATCGCCGCGCAAATGCAAGTTGAAACCCTCGTCGAGCACGTTGATCCACGGCCCGGTGCGACGGATGTTCCCGACGGGCCCGGTATGGATCTGGATCATCCCGCGATTGCCGACGAAAACCATGATCGGCAGCCGGCTCAGCGCCGCGCGCTCGAGCACGCGGCGCGTGGCATCGGGCGCGACGCGCCGCGCGCGTTGTGCGCCGGCAAGCCGCAACGCCTGCGTGCGCGTGACGCCGAAACGGCCGAGCATGCCGTGGAATGCATGCGTATCGGTCATCGCATCCCACGCGGCGCGCAGGCCGGCAACGTCGATTGCTTCGTCGGGCCTCTCGGCGAGCGCGGCCGGTTCAGGTTCGACGGCGAGCAGCGTGTTTTGCGCCGGTGTGCGCCAGCGCGACACGAACGCATCGAATGCGGCGTGATCACTGTGCTTGCGCAGATAAACCTTATGTACCGCATGGCCGTGCGTATCGAAGAATTGCAGGCTTTTCATCGTCCCGTGCGCGGCCGGCTCGTGAACGGCAAAGCCCGATGCCCAGTGTCGATAGAAAATCCGCAGATCGATCGCGCCGAGTGCGAGGCCCACCGGGCCGTCGTGGCTCATCTGCTCGAATGCGCCGTCTTTCTCGTGGATGGCGGCCGTATTGCGCGTCAGCGCCATGATGCCGCGCAGCCGCGGCATTTCCTCGAACAGCTCGATGAAACTCGGCTCGAGCCGCACGACGCGTTCGCCCGCGAACGCCGCGAGCGCTTCGCCCTCGCTGACGCCGAGCAATTGCGCGGCGTCGCGGTTGCGCAGCTTGCGGGTTTCCTTCAGGCGCAGGAACGCGTCGCGCAGTTCGTCGGGCGCGAGCGTGCGGCCGGCCGCGGGCGCGGCAGCGGATGCGGCAATGTTCATCATGTCGGTATTCCTCGAAGGCCGGATGGCGGAAGGGTGGGCGAAGCGCATCAAAAATCCACTTTCATGCTGACCGCTACGCTGCGGCCCGGCGCGGTATAGGCGTCGAGCACTTTCGAATCGGCGGCGATGCCGCGCACGTCCGACCAGTTCCAGTATTTGCGGTCGAACAGGTTATGAATGCCCAGATAGGCGCTGACATGCTTGTTGAAGCGATAGCCGCCGCGCAGATCGACAACGAACGACGACGGCGGCGTGAAGCAGGTTTTTTGCGCGCAGGTATCCGGCGGCACGTCGCGATGGCGTTTGCCTGCCTGCAGTAGCAGATCGGCCTGCGCGAACCAACGCTCGCTGGGCTCGTAGCGCACGCCGAACACCGCGGAGAACGGATTGATCGTGTCGAGCGGCTGGCCTGCCGCGCCATTGTCCTGCGTCGAGCCTTTCGTGAAGGCCATCGCCGTTTTCAGCGTGAAGCCGTTCGGCATCACCCATTGCGCGCGTCCTTCGAAGCCGTGAATCCGCGCATTCGCGAAATTCACATACTGGAACACGAGCGGATCGCTTGGGCGGCCGGTGCCGCCAATCGTGCGCTGCGCGATGAAGTTGCGATAACGGCCCGCGAATGCCGCGACGCTATAGTGCAGCGGTCCATGACCCGTGCCGAGTGTGCCGCGCAGGCCCGCCTCGATCGTGTCGCTGGTTTCCGGCTTCAGATTAGGATTGCCGATCGACGTGTAGCCGTAGATCGGATTCGAGAAGCTGTTGTTGACCTGATCGGGCGTCGGGGTGCGGAAGCCGTGCGCGTATTGCGCGTATGGAGTCAGCGCGGGCGATACCTGATACAGCACCGCCAAGCGTGGCGACAGCGCGTGATCGCTCGTGTTGACCGCCTGCCCGGGATAGAGCGGATCGCGCGCGGCCGGGCTTAGGCGATAGGCATCCAAGCGCAGCCCCGGCGTGACGAGCAGCCGGGCGTGGCTGATTTGGTCCTGAACGAACGCGCCGACGAGCGTGTAGTCGGTGTCGGGAAACGCTTTGTTCGGGAACGACTCGCCGGGGCTCGCGACGGTGCCGTCGCGCAGGCTCTTGATCCGATCGACGCTGCCGTCCACGCCGTACAGCAGCTTATGCGCGAGCGGCCCGGTCGTGAATGCGCTCTCGGCGAATGCCGAGCCGCCGAGCGCGCGCTCGCTATAGCGGTTCGCGCGCGAGCGCGAGCGGAAGTTTGCGCCGCGCGTTTCGAACGAGTACTGATCCTGCGTGGCTTCCTGATAATAGAGCTGTACGTGCGCGGTCTGGAACCAGCGGGCGGCATCGTCGTGGAAGTCGTAATCGATGCTGAAGCGGTTGCGTTCGAGCTTGTCGTTCGCGGTGAGGCCGAGCGTTGCAGGCGGATTGATCGCCGATAGCACGTTCGTGTCGATGCGGCGCCGCACTGTTTCGGCGGTGAGCTTGAACGTATCGCGAGAGGTGGGCATCAACGTCAGCTTGCCGAGCAGCGATTCTGTGTAGACATCCTGAGGATTCGCACTCGTGCGCGCGGCGCTTGCCGAATTGTCGTGGCCGTGCGTGTCGAGTTCGTGTCCGCGGCGGCCGGATGCGATCAACATCGCCTGTATGCGGTCGTTGCCCGCGGCGGCCGAAACCGTCGCGCCGAAACTGCGATCGACCGAGTCATAGCCGGGGCGCAGCGAGAAGTAAGTTTTCTTTCGGTAGACCGATAGCAGGTCGGACGGGTCTTTCGTGATGAAGTTGACGGCTCCTGTCAGGCCGTCGCTGCCGTACAGCGCCGACGCGGGGCCGCGTAGAATCTCGATGCGCTTGAGCGTGTCGAGATCCGCGTAGTCGCCGCGGCCCGCTTCGAGCGGGCCGAACGAAAACGCGCTCGGCAGGCGAATGCCGTCCTCCATCAGCAGCACGCGATTGCCCTCGAGGCCGCGGATGTTGATGCTCGAATCACCGCCGCGGCCGCCCGCCGATGCCGCGCCCGCCGGGCGATACGGCGGGCGGCGCACGGTGACGCCGGGTTCGTAGCGCAGCGCGTCCTTGATGGACGCCGCCTGTTGCTCTTCGAGATCGGTGTCGGTCAGCGTCGATACGCTCGCCGCGATGCGGCTCGCGGCGGATGCGGTGCGCGTGGCGGTGACGGTAATCGGATCGAGCGTGCGCCCATCGCCGTGCGCGGCGAGTGCGCCGGGTTCGGATGCGCCGGAAATGGGTTTGGCGCGCGCCGGATGCGTTGTCGCGGCCGCGCGGGGTGCGGCGGCATCGCGTGCGGCAGGTTGCGGCGTGGCGTTCGCGGCAAGCGGCGCGGAAGCGGTGCGCGGCACGAAGGTGGATGCGGCGTCGGCGGCGGACGCGGCTGCCGCGCAGAGGCCGAAAGCGCCGGTCAGTGCGGCGCGAAGCGGCCGGCACGCCAACAAAGGTTGATGCACGGTTTGGTCTCCCAGTGTCGAATGAGCCCGAAGGCTGGCTGGGTGACGCATGCACCTGGCTGGCCGCCTGCGCGATCAGGCCGCAGGCGGGGTGAAAGGAAAAATCCGTCAGTTAGAATGCAAAGTGTAATTGAGAATTATTATCATTTCAACCGAAAAGGCGAAATCATGGAGCCCGCAAGGCTGTCTGCCGGACAGGCGGCAGATCGCTCTGGGCCTTCGGCCGGCGCGCATCCCCAATGCTGACCGGGCCACGGACGCGCATCGCGGTGGCTGGCCGGACGGCCGCGCCCCTCACGATGCATAGGACAACGGACGATAGTCATGTTGCCTTTTTCGTCGCCCGCGCCAACACGCACCGACGGATGGAAAACGAAGGAGATTTCTATGCTATGCCGGCGGATGCGACGCGATTGCAAGCACTAACGAAATGCCAGCGCATATCTCGGCGATTGAGCGCTAATTCAGCAATGCATGATTATTAGGAAATTGTCGGCCCGCATCGCACATTATTTTTTCGAAATGACGTGCAATCAGTATTCGTCCAATGAATTTGGGGGTGGCCGTGCCCGGTTGAAGCGTTTTCGGCGCGTTGATTTGACTTTTGAATACCCCATACTGTGCGGCGCTGCTTTGACGCAACGCATTCCAGATACATGAGGCCGAGCCAGCGTAAACCAGCGCTTTCATCGTGCCGGTGCGCTGCCGGCGCGACGTCACTGCCACGATATCGAGCCCGGTATGCGGCCCGTCGAATCGGTTGACGGATGTTGAATCGTCTGCAATGCCGTGTTGCACGTGTTGCAGACCAAAATGACGAGAGTTGCCGCTATATTGTGTTTCAATTTGGCGGCGCAACAATTTCAATAATTCGATATACGAGGAAATCATGGTTCCCCAAGCCGGAACGATCGACGATCCACTATCGACCGCTTACCGGAAGATCAATCTGCGCGTGCTCGCGTTTCTGGCGACGTGCTATTGCATTGCGTATATCGATCGCGTCAACATCGGTTTCGCGAAGCTGCAGATGCAGCACGACATCGGCTTCAGCGAAGCGGCATATGGCCTTGGCGCGGGCATCTTCTTTCTCGGCTACATGTTGTTCGAAGTGCCGAGCAATATGTTGCTCGTCAGGGTCGGCGCTCGCCGGACATTGAGCCGGATCATGGTGCTGTGGGCAGCGGCGTCGATCGCGACCGGCTTCGTCGCCGACATCACGACGTTCTACCTGCTGCGCTTCCTGCTCGGCGTATTCGAAGCGGGCTTCGCGCCGGGCATGATCTACTTTCTGACCCGCTGGTATCCGCCGCAAAGAATGGGGCGTGCGATGGCGCTGCTGCTGTGCGCCGGGCCGATCGGCTCGATCGTCGGCGGGCCCATGTCCGGCTGGATCATCGCGAATCTTTCCGGTGTGGCCGGGCTTGCGGGCTGGCAATGGATGTTTATTCTCGAAGGCATGCCCGCACTGTTGCTCGGCGTCGTCACGTTCGTGGTTCTTTGCGAATCGCCGGCGCAGGCGCGGTGGTTGACGTACGCGGAGCAAACCGCCGTGTCGGAAGACATCGAACGGCATCGGCCGCGGCGCGATAGCGCCGGGTGGCGTCACGTGCTGCCGCGCGTGCTTGGCAATCGCCAGATCTATCGGTTGGCCGCGGTCTACTTTGGCTTGATCAGCGGTTTGTATGCGGTGAGTTTCTGGCTGCCGACCCTTCTCAAAGCAGCGGGCCTGCGCGGCTACGTCGAGATTGGCCTTTATTGTGCGATTCCGTATCTCGTCACCGTCGCGGTGATGTTTGTCGTCGGCCGGCACTCGGACCGCCTTGGCGAGCGACGCACGCACGCGGCGCTGATGGCGGCCGTTGGCGCGCTCGCACTGGCCGTGGCCGCGCACTGCTTCGACCGCTTCGCGATCGCGTTGACGGCGATCACGATCGCGACCGCGGCGATGTATGCGTCGTATACGGTTTTCTGGGCCATCCCGACCGATTATCTCGATGCGTCGCACGCGGCCGTCGGTATCGCATTCATCAACACGCTGGGCTTGTTCGGCGGCTTCGTCAGCCCGACGCTGATCGGCTGGATCAAGTCGGCGAGCGGCAGCGGCGAAGCGGGTTTTCTCGCGATTGCAGCGTTGTTGCTACTCAGTGCGATTCTGTTGATCGCGCGTCCTTTGCCTCGTATCGATGCGGTGAGTCCATGAAAATCTTTGTTGCCGGGTTTGGCCATGAAACCAACACATTCGTCTCATCGCGCGCGCGATATGACGATTTCGACGGCGGCGCGTATGGGCCGATTTTCGTCGGCGACGCGATTTTTTCGCTGCGCACGCAAAACCTGCCGATCGCGGGGTTCATCGACGTGATCGGCAGGACATCGAATCAAGTGATGCCGGGCATCTGGGCGCACGCGACGCCGTCCGGATTCGTGACCGACGACGCATATGAACGCATCGCGAACGAGATCGTCGAGCGTGCGCGGCACGCTCGAGCCGATGCGATCTATCTCGACTTGCACGGCGCGATGGTCACCGAACGGTTCGACGACGGCGAAGGTGAATTGCTCAAACGTTTGCGCGCGGTCGTGGGCCCCCGGGTGATCATCGTCGCATCGCTCGATCTGCATGCGAACGTGACCGAGCAGATGTTCCATCATGCTGACGCGCTCGTGCCGTTCCGGACTTATCCGCATGTCGACATGGCCGAAACCGGCGCGCGCGCGGCGCGCGTGCTGCTGCGGATCGGCTCCGGCGGGCGGCGCGAGCATCGCGTGTTCCGCCGGATGCCGTTCCTGATTCCGATCGAGGCGATGGCGACGTCGCAGGCGCCCGCGTCGCATCTGTATGCGCTCGTTGCGCGCTTGGAGCGCGAATACGAAGTCGATCTATCGGTTACGCTCGGCTTTCCGTCCGCCGATATTTGCGAGTGCGGCCCGGCGATCTGGGGCGACGGGGTGAACCGCGCGGAGCTGGATGACGCGATTGCGCGGCTCGAGCAGGTGTTTTGCGCCGATGAGGAGAATTGGCAAGCGGCTTATCTGTCGGCTGACGAAGCGGTGCTGCGCGCCAAGGAGATTGCACGCTCGGCGGCCGGCCCGGTCGTCATCGCCGATACGCACGACAACCCCGGCGCGGGCGCGGGCTCGGATACCACGGAAATACTCGAGGCGCTGCTGCGCCATCGCGTGCCGCGCGCCGCATTTGGCCTGCTTTACGATCCCGCGGCTGCGGCCGCGGCGCATGCGGCGGGCGTGGGCGCGAGCGTCGATCTGACGCTCGCCGCGCACACGGCCCGGCCGCTGCCCGTGCGGTGTTTCGTCGAAGCGCTGGCGGACGGCCGCTGCAAGCTCGAAGGTCCGATGATGCGCGGCACGGAGTTGCGCCTTGGGCTATGCGCGTGCCTTCGCGTCGAAGACGTGCGCGTGGTCGTGACTAGCATGAAGACGCAGTTGCTGGATCGCAACTTGTATCGGATGGTCGGAATCGAGCCTGAGCGGATGGCGGTTCTCGTCAACAAGAGTTCAGTGCATTTTCGTGCGGCATTCGAGCCAATTGCGGAGGAAATTCTGATCGCGCGCACGCAGGCCGGGATCGTGACCGATCCGGCCCGCCTGTCGTGGAAGAAGCTGGACCCGGCGATGCGGTTATCGCCCGGGGGCAACGCGGGACGCGCGCCTGGAGTTTGAATGGGCGGCAGACGTTGCATGGCGGCGTTCGTTTGGCCTCTTTAACGCAACTAACGGTCTACCCCTGCCGCTCACTGCCAGGCGCGGCGAAGCCGCGCGGTCATTTACTGCGAGCGTTCATTCGGACAGCGGCAGAGAGGCGCATTATTCACACCATTCGTGCTATCTGCGCTATGACAACGATTCGAGCCGGATGAGCAGCCTGCGAACGTGGGCGAGATACGCATGATGCGCGTCATGTTCGGCGGGCACGTCGAGATGCGACGTTTCGGCAAGCTCGATTTGACGAATAAACTCGTCGCCGAGCGCGCGTTTGGTTTCCGGCGCAAGGGTGCGAATCAGCGACACGAGCAGCAATTCCTGTGCGTGAAGCATGCCGGACAGGGTATGGGTGTTCATGCTGGCCTCCGTTGAGGAAACGAGTGGCGTGGTGGGACGGTATGCCTGTTGTTGATCGTAATGCATTGCGGCGGACGCCTGGAGCAGCACATGGGCCGGCGCGTCAGGGCAGCGCTGCTGCTCGGCAACAGTTGGCACAACCTATCGGTCTTCAGGCCCCTGCTACGTCCCAGATCGATTTCATCACGATGCCACGCCCTTCGAGCGCCCATTCGCGCGCAACTGCGCCGCCGTCGGTCGCGTGTGCGCGATGTGCTGGCACGCGAACATTCCCCGTTTTACCGTCCCGCGAGAAGCGCCGTCCGCTTGATGGCTTAGTCGAAATCAACAGGAAGATGAAGTCTAGGTCGGCAAGCGCGTCTGTCTGCGTCGGCTTATCGTGTGCGGCGATGTATGACGGCGAGGCGCACGTCACGCGGTAATTGTCCGTCATCTGCTTTGTAACCGTTGAACTGTCCGGCGGCACGCCAAAGTGGATTGCGAGATCGATGCGGTCATTCAGAAGATGGGAGAGATTGTCGACGACGAGGGACGGATGCGCGCGCCGGCCGATCGCACGAAACGGAGGCCGCGGCAAATCTGAGCAAGTGGCTGAAGTCATGATGCCACCAAGAATTCGATGCGAACCGATTATAGAAGCGGCTATCCGCGTATCGTTTGGGTACGGTATGGCATTTGGGACGCGATCCACGGACAATATTTCACATTTTGAGCCGTTACCCGTTACGTTTGGTATCGCGAAATCGATTGACCCCGGCTGGTGATTCGCGTACCGTGTATAGCTGAAGTATTCAGGAAGTTCGATTGGTGCTCATCTCTTGTCCGCCATTTGCGCGGAGTCCGTTGTCCTCTTGTTCCCTCTTGATGCTTCCCCGTCGCTTGCGCAACGGGAACAGTCAACTTATTTTTTTGAGGGATTCAACATGGATACCGGTATCGTAAAGTGGTTCAACGAAAGCAAAGGCTTTGGCTTCATCACCCCGGACGCAGGTGGCGCAGATCTGTTTGCGCATTTTTCGGAAATCTCGGGTGACGGGTTCAAAACCTTGGCTGAAAATCAAAAAGTCAGCTTCGAGACGAAGCGCGGCCCTAAGGGGCTTCAGGCATCGAATATCAAGCCGTTGTAAATTTTTGGGCGTCCACTGTGTTGGATAGTGGACGCTTCCCACTGCATTGGCGTAGTCTCGGCCCTTCGGGCCTTGTCCATTGATCCAGACAGATCAAATTCTCTGTGGGAGACACCGTTCTACACTGGACCTTATTTCACCAATAACAACAATGAAAATTTCTACTCCTATCCAATATCGCGGATACACGGTATCCCCGTCAGCTCACTGCCTGCCGGATGGTTGTTTCTCGTCAAATGTGACACTCGCCCGCTCCGATGTTCGGTCCGGGCTCATGTGCTACGAGTTTTATTCGCTCGGGTATTTCGTCAATGAGGACGACGCGCGCGGTTATTCCGATCAATGGGCGCGAGACTGGATCGATACGCGAGGTTGACGGTACGTCGCCGGTCTGAAAGCACGACCGCACCTCTTCAGTTTCCGGTTTGCCCGGTTTTTCAGCCGAAGCGTGCATCGAGCCACGCCTGCGCCAAATCCTTGCGTGAGCATCGGCCACGTATTCGCCGTTTGCGCGGCGCGGCGTCAGGTCGATGGCGAAGCGGGCTGAATTGAAGCGAATTCTCTCTTATTGCATGATTGCCGCGCGGCCATGACCGCTGCGGAACGTAGCGTGACGGGTAAATTGCCGTTACGTGTTCAGAAGGGCCATGATTTGGCTCGCCTCATGGTCCGACTCGCAACTCGCCATGCCGTCGTTACGCAAGAGTGCGCGAATGGACACGAACATTAGCCATGCACTCGCATCGATCTCGTGATGACCGTCGCGGAGGACACCGTCTAACTCGGCGCGAGCTCCAAACGGCAAAAATTGGTCGACAATGCCGGAGCCGTCACGTCGGATCCGCTTCAATAGGTCGGTTCTGTCCATATAAAACCTCTATTTTTTGCCTGCGTATCCCGACGCAGGGGCGCGCTGGCGAGCGCTTGGCGTGGGACGCGACGAATCACAATTCAAGGTCGAGGACGCTCGTGTCTTGCGAGCAGGTGTCGATGAGGTGCTCCGCATAGGCAGTTGATGCTCGCCGCGCATCACCTGCATTCAGGAAGGGCTTGGCCACCGGGAGCTGGAATACTCGGCTGCGCGATGGCCCGTCGGGGTTTTCCGGCTCCTGGATGCGCACGGCGGCGTTGAAGCCCTCGTCGTAGTTATGCCCGTATCCGGGCTCGGTGGTATGACGTGGATAAACAAGCGGGTAAATTTCCAACCCGCGGTAGAGACGGAAGCTAGTTGCCATCGGGGTACCTCTGAGGCCGCATCACCATGCGGCGCAAGACAGTAGCAGTGCGAGCGACTGAATTCAGTCTTCACACGATCGGCCGCGTTGTTCGGCTTGCGATGAAAGCGGGCAGCCCTGTTTCATCGAAAAGAAGTCTGCGGATATGCGGGAACGGGCCCGGGCAATCATTCGCTTCATGCTACGCCCATTGCCGGACTTGTACAGCGGAAATTTACTTGCCCGTGCTTCGTTGACAAAGCGTCGGAGGGCCGGGTTTCAGGGCGGCATCATGGTTCCGCCATGATGCCGCCCCAAGGCTTTCGTACTCGTGTCAACGGCGGCGAAAGGCTGTTCTGCGCGTTGAGCCGCCGCTGCGTTCGTCCTTGTGTCGAAAATTGATCCTTCCTTTTGTCAGATCGTACACGGAGAGTTCCAGCGTGACACGATCCCCTGCAAGGATGCGGATGTGATTCTTTCGGATACGGCCAGACGCATACGCACCCACCACGACGCCATTGTCGAGCGTGACGCGGTAGTGACTGTCCGGCAGTACTTCGTCTACGATGCCGTCGAGTTCCAGCAGTTCTTCTTTGGCCATTCAAGGTTCCTGGTTAATTGGTGCGGCACCGATGATGCGGTGCCTGGTCAGGCAAGAGGTTGCGAGCGCCGAATGACATACGCTCGGGCGATGACGAGAAGTGCGGGGATGGGCTGCCCCTCCTGTTGTAGACGTCATAGTTCGCGTTGCCGGGGCGATGCGCGTCGTACAGGCGAGGGGGTGAATCAGGCGCGAGGGGCCGCAATACCGGTCCGATCGGGATTGGAGGCGCCAGAGGATACCGTGTTTGCCAGCTTCGCAGGCGATCGGTCAAACAAGGGCTCGCAACGAGCCAATGCACGTCTTATCGTGCAGTGTACAGTTAGTTTTCCAAAGAAGTTGGTGCTGCATTATAACTGAACGCCGCTGCCGGCAGCGTCACGTTCTACGTTACAAAGAGTCCGGGCGGCTGTCACGCCTGTGCGGCGTCGATGCGGGATGCATCGATGTCGGGCACGCGTGAGGTGATTTGTCGTCGGCGTGTGCGGCGGCAGTCGTTATGCGCTGCTATTCGCAGAAGGAAAAGCCGGACAGCAGCGAAATCAGCACCGATGGCGTTAGATACCCCGCGAAAGACCATGAAACGAGCGCCGCAAGGCCGATCGTCACGAGAATGGCAAGGACTACGAACGCTATGCGACCGGCGAGCTTGGTGGGTGCCATTGCCGTCAGCATTGCGTGCACTGGAGGTCGCACATTGGCATGGCATAGCGGATGCACTTGCCGCATCCGCTATGCGGCCGAGCCGTTTTTCGACAAGAGCGCATCGCTCACCTCACGTCAGCCTGACGCCCGGCGCGGCAAGCCGCGTGACTTGCTGATCGTCGATCGGCAGATGCAGCACTGCGGCGATCACGCCGAGCGCGGCCGAGCCATACCACAGCAGATCGTATGAATGGGTTGCGTCGAACACGACGCCGCCGAGCCATACGCCGAAAAAGCTGCCGAGCTGGTGGCCGAAGAATACGAAGCCGAACAGCGTCGTGATGTAGCGCACGCCGAACACCTGCGACACCAATCCGTTTGTCAGCGGTGCCGTGCCGAGCCAGACGAGTCCCATCACGAACGAAAACGCATAGAGGCTCGCAGGCGTGAGCGGCAGCGTCACGAACAGCAGCATCGCGGCCGCGCGCACGAAGTAGATGCCCGACAGCAGATACTTGCGACGCAGAAAGCCGCCCGCATAACCGCACAGGAACGTGCCGATCGTATTGGCAAGTGCGATGCTCGCAAGCGCGATGCCCGCCTGGCGCGCGCTCATGCCTTTGTCGAGCAGATACGCGGGCAGGTGCGCGGTGATGAATGCAAGCTGGAATCCACAGGCAAGAAAACCGAGATTCAGCAGCCAGAAGCCACGGTGGGATAGCGCTTCGCGAATCGCCGCCCGCATCGTTTGTCCGTCATCGCCGGGCACGCCGGGTTCGGCACGGCGCTCGCGCAGCCAAGCGGCGAGCGGCGCGGTAGCAAACATCACGGCGGCGAGCACGACGATCGCCGACACCCAGCCGAGCCCGGCGATCATCTGTTGCGTAAGCGGCACCATGCAGAACTGGCCGAGGCCGCCGATCGTTCCGGCGACGCCGAGCGCCCAAGCACGCTGCTCGGCCGGAAACAACCGCGACAGCGCGCCATACACCGCGCCGAACGCGGTGCCGGATAGCGCGATTCCAACCAGCACACCGGTTCCCAGCGTATAGACGCCGGCCGACGCCGTGTGCGCCATCACGACGAGGCCGAGTGCGTAGAGCACCGCGCCTGCGGCGATTACGCGGGCAGAACCGAAGCGGTCCGCGATCATGCCGGTGAACGGTTGCGCGACACCCCACAGCAGGTTTTGCAGCGCCAGCGCGAAGCCGAATGTCTCGCGCGGCCAGCCGTGCTCGATGGTGACGGGCAGCAGAAACAGCCCCTGCACATTGCGCACGCCGAGCGCCGCGCCCATCAGAAGTCCGCCTGCCACTACGAGTCGCCAGCGGTGTTGCCACGCGTCTGCGGGTCCGATCACCATATGTCTCCGTCATGTGTTCGATTCGACCAAGTGTCGTCGCGCGGCCGGCAACGCTGCGCGCGCCGTGCGGATTCGACTTCGACGGGCGCGCGTTCGGCGACCGTCGTTTGGCCATTAAAGCGCTGACGGGTGCGGCTGCTCAAGTGACTCTTAGGTTGAATTCGCATGCGTGGCACGCATGCGAGCGGGGCGACGGCGGGGGAGAGCGCCGCTGGCATGGGGTTTCGTGGCGGGTTGGCCGGTGCGCACCGGCGTCGCGGGTCATATGCCGTTTGATTTCAACGTGCATTGCGCGCCTCGGCGGCGCGGCGAAACATGTTGCGTCTTCCGGAGGCGTCAGCGCGATCGTCAAGCCGGATCGGCATCGGCATCCACGTCCGCATCCGCCATCGCGGAGGCTTCGTCCATGATCCATGCGACCACCGCGCGCACATCGTCGCGCGCCACCGCTTCGGTCTGATGAAGCCAATACGCGTGCCCGGATGCACGGCCGGCGCCGGGCTCGCCAATCGCGACAAGCCGGCCTTCCGCGAGCAGCGGCTCGACGAGCGCACGCCGTCCGAGTGCGATTCCGCTGCCCGCCAGCGCTGCCTGGATCACCTGGTCGTACTGGTTGAAGCGCAGAATGCCGCGTGTGGGCGCATCGTCAAGGCCGAGCGCGCTCAAATGATCGGACCACCGCAGCAGCGGCCGGCGCGGACCGTCGAATTCGAGCAGCACGTGGCGGGCGAGCGCGGCGGCGTCGAGTGTGTGGACCCCGAGCGACGGATGGGCGACGGGCATGATCGATTCGTCGAACAGGCGGATCGACGCAGGCGGCGCGCTGCTCGCCGGCGAATAGCGGATGGCCAGATCGATGCCCTCGGCGCGCGCGTCGAGTATCTTGTCGTTTGCGGCGACGCGCAGATCGATGTCGGGATGACGGCGCTGCAAGTTGCCGAGCCTCGGCAGCAGCCACAACGCGGCGACGCCGATGCTCGCGGTGATCGTCACCGGCTGGCGCGTCGTCGGATGCGTAAGCGCGTCGACGGCTTCCTGCAATTGCTGGATCGCGCCGTCTGCCGCGCGAAACAGCCGCTCGCCGTCGGCGGTGAGCGAGATGGACCGGTAACCGCGGTTGAGCAGGCGCACGCCGAGAGTTGTTTCGAGCGCATTGATCTGCCGGCTGACGGCAGACTGTGTGACGCACAGATCCTGCGCGGCGACGGTGATGCTCATGCGCCGCCCGACCGCGACAAAACCGCGGATCAGATCGAGCGGCGGGAGCTTGACGAGAGGGACTGCCATGCGCACTCCTCATGCGAGAGATGCGGGAAGATTGATTGAGCGAATCGCGAAGGTCAAGTGCAATAGGCAATGCGGTGCAATCCGCACGAACCGCGATGCGGCTCGCCGGCAGCGGTGGTGCGCATGACGGGCGTGCATGCTGAGGATGATGGGATGAGCGAAATGACCGGGACGGGCGAAATCAGCGTAGCGAGCGGGACAGACGATAACGACACGGGCTTAACCGAGCCGGAGCCGATCACCGTGACGGCGGCCGACGGCTATCCGATCAAGGGTTTCGTTTGGCGCCACCGCGCGGTGCCCGCTGGCGGCGAGCCGAGGCCCGTGGTCATCGTCAACGCGGCGACATCGGTGCGCTGCCGGTACTATTTCCGCTTCGCCGCGTATTTGCATCGGCACGGTTACGATGCGATCGTCTACGATTATCGCGGCATCGGCGAATCACGGCCCGCGCGGCTTGCACATTTCGACGCCACCTGGCTCGACTGGGGCGAACTCGATTTCGAAGCGGTGCTGCGCCATGTGCTCGATGCGTTTGCGGGGCAGCCGATCGATGTGGTCGCGCACAGCATCGGCGGCTTCGTGGTTGGACTCGCGCCGTCGAACGCACGGATTCGCCGCGTGTTCATGATGGGAGCGCAGTATGCGTATTGGCGCGACTACGCGGCCCGGCACAAGTTTTCAATGCTGTGGAAATGGCATTGGCTGATGCCGCTGCTCGCGGCGCTCTGCGGCTATGTTCCGGCCAAGCGCTTCGGCTGGATGGAGGATACGCCGAAGGGCGTTGCGCTGTCGTGGAGCCGCAGCCGGCCGAATTTCGAGGATACCTATCGCCGCGCGCCGATTTTGCGCGACGACGTGCAACGCCGTGCGCTGGTGCGCCGCTTTGCGGCACTGCGCGCACCGGTGCTCGCGACAAGCGTCACCGACGACGAATTCGGCACGGTTTCGGCGATCGAGCGGCTGCTCCGGTATTTCACGCGCAGCCGCGTCGTGCATCTGCGGATTTCTCCCGATGCGATCGGCGCGGATCGCATCGGGCACTTCGCGTTTTTTCACAGCCGCTTCGAGGCGAGCCTGTGGCCGATTTCGCTCGATTGGCTGAAGAACGGCCGGATGGCGCCGTCCACGCCCGGCCGGATCGTGTCGCAGCGTGATTGCGCCGATGCCGAGTGAATCGGGTCGGCCGCGATGATGGGCCATGCGCACGGCGAAGGTCGTGTCGGGCTGCATCAAGGCGCGGCAGCGTTTGCGGCTTGCGCCGCGCGCACCGCACGCGCCGCTCGCTCGACGAAATCGCGCTCGACGCTGGTGAGCGCTTCGTGCTTGCCGTCGGGCATGACGACGATGAGCTGATGAGTGACATCCTGCGTGGTCCACGCCAGATAACCGACGACGATGAGCATCACGCCCGCGACGAGCAGCACGTTCGTGCCGCTCAGGCCGCCGTAGATCGCGGCGGCGAGCCCGATCAGCGAGATCGACCACGGCACGAGCTTATTTTTGGGGATAGTCAGAACTTCGACATCACGAATTTCGCGCAGCGCGAAGAGTTGCCCGCCGGCGGACAGGCCGTTGCGCGTGATCGTCACGCCGCGTTCGTTGAAGGCGTTTTCCATCGAGGCATTGCAAAACGGAAAACGCGCAGGGTAACAGATTTACCCGCGGGGATAGCGAGACCCGATGCCGCAGCGCGCGGCAATGGAAGGCCGCGAGCGGAAAGAACGGTGACCAGGCCAGCCAAGCCGGCCAGGATGATGATCGTCAGGACAGCTATCGAGACAGCGTCATGCTGCTGCCGCGCCGATGCACACCGCAATGCACGTCAATATAGTGCGGTGCCGCCTTCGTACAGCCGCCCCGGCACGTGAGACGCGACGGCCTCGGCGATTTCGGCTTCGGTGCTTTCGGCCGGCACGATCCGGCGGCGCGCGGGCGCATCGAGATGCATCGTCCATTCGACGAGACGATACGGGCGTCCCCATGGCCGCTGCATGGTGACCGAAACGCGGCAGCTCTGCACCGGGAATGCATGTTCGTGCGTGAGCAACGTATGCAGACCGCTGAAAACGGTATCCTCAATCATCGTTTCCTCCGATCCTGTCTTGCATGGGCGGCGCGTGCCGCCTCGATCCGGATAAAAAAATGCCGCCGATGCTCAGGCGGCCAACAGGGGGGGTGTGAGTATCCTCTCAATTCAGAATTAAGCGAAACTTAAAAGGCGCAAAAAAAACGCCCCGCACGAAGTGCGGGGCGTTTTGCCGCGATATGCCGCGAATTGCCGAGCGCTGGCTCAGAACTTGTGGCGGATACCGACGCGCGCGGCGATCTGGTTCTTCGAACCCGTGCCCGACGTGTTGAAGTAGCTCGTCGACGAGCCGATCTGCGCCTGCACGCCGTTGCCCGAACCTTGCTGGTAGACGACAAGGCCGTACACGTCCGTGCGCTTGCTGAGCGCGTAGTCGAGCGCGGTGTTGACTTGGTTCCAGTGATACGACTGGCCCGCACGGGTCAGGTTCGAATACGTGTAGCCGACCGCAGCCGACAGCGCCGGCGTGAATGCATACTTCGCGCCGCCTTCGTAGGCGTTGTATGCCGCGCCCGCCGCGCCCACAGCGTCGAATTGCGTGCGCGTCCACAGCGCCCAGAGCGACGCCGGACCCCAGATGTAGCGTGCGCCGACGCCGTAGCTGCGCAGATCGCGCACCGTGCCGAGGCCGATGTTCGCGACCGTCGTCGAGAATGCCGGCGTGGCTTGGCTCGGATAGCGGATGTCGGTGTATGCCGCGCCGATGCCGATCGGGCCGTTCGCATAGTTCAGGCCGAAGCTGTACGCGCGCGACGAACCGGGCGTGGTCGTCGTGCCCGCCGTCGTCGCCGGCGCGCCGGCGAAGTTCGTCGAGTTCGAGAAGCCGTACAACGCGCCGAACGTGAAGCCGGCGTAGTTCGCGCTCTGGAACTTCACCGCGTTGTTGATGCGGCTCGACGTAAGCTGGTCGATATCGTTGACGTGGTACGCGTAGTTGCCCGCGACCGTGTTGCCGCCCGTCGAGTAGTTCGAGCCGAGGATGTCGGTCGAGAACGAGTACTGGCGACCAAACGTCAGCGTGCCGTATGCTTGTTGCGACAGGCCCACGTAAGCTTGACGGCCGAAGATCGCGCCGCCCTGGCCGATCGTGCCGTTGCCGCTGTTGAAGCCGTTTTCGAGCACGAAGATCGCGCGCAGACCGCCGCCCAGATCTTCGGTGCCGCGCAGGCCCCAGCGGCTGCCTTGCGCGACGCCGTCGTCATACTTGAAGAGCTTGCTCGAGCCGCCGGTTGCGTTCTTGCTGTGGTTCACATAGCTGATACCGGCATCGATGATGCCGTACAGGGTGACGCTGCTTTGCGCATGCGCCGCGCTCGCCGTTGCTGCGAGGATAGCGGTGGTCAACAGTTTCTTGTTCAAGGAAATCTCCGACGAGTAGAAAAGGTGGGTTCCGCGACGCTCTTTAAGGCGCCTGGAAGGAACGGAAGCGAACTGTATCGATGGCGCACTTAATGAATATGACAACGGCTGTCACAATGTCTGGATGTCGCGCCCGCGCCACACTGGACCGCCAGCATGCGCATGGCGGTTCGGCGCTGCCGTGAACCGGGCGGTGCGCCCGCGCGCTGGAATATCTGTATGAAAATCGCTTGGTTGGCCCCTGCGGCGCGGCATGCGACGATGCGCGCTTTAAATGAATAATCAATCAGGACCGGAAGGGAACACCATGCAGAGATTGACTTCGATCTTCCGCCGGCTGGCGGGCGGCGCGGCGTTGGCGTTGGCGTTGGCGGCAACGCTCGCACATGCGGATGGCACGGCGCTGAAGGTCGGCACGATGAGCGGCCCGGACGCGGACATCTGGTCGGTGGTGACGAAAGTCGCCGCGCGCGACGGGCTCGCGCTCAAGGTGATCGAATTCAACGATTACGTGCAGCCGAACGCGGCGCTTGCCGCAGGCGATCTCGATGCGAACGGTTTTCAGCATCAGCCGTTCCTCGACAGCGAGATCGACAAGCGCGGCTATAAGATCGTCAGCGTCGGGTTGACCTACGTGATGCCGATGGCCTTTTACTCGAAGAAATACAAATCGCTCAAGGATCTGCCGGCCGGTGCGAAGGTCGGGATTCAGAACGATCCGTCGAACGGCAATCGCGCGCTGAGGCTGTTGCAGAAGTACGGGCTGATCAAGTTGAAGGCGGGGACCGGCGCGAATGCGACGCCGCTCGACGTCGCGGAAAATCCGAAAAAGCTCAAGCTCGTCGAACTTGACGCCGCGCAACTGCCGCGCGCGCTGCCGGATCTGGACGCGGCATCGATCAACACCGACTACGCGGTGAAGGCCGGGCTGACGCCGGTGAAGGATGCGATCGCAATCGAGGATCTGAAGGGGCCATACGCGAACCTGATCGCCGTGCGCACGCAGGACAAGGACAAGCCTTGGGTGAAGAAACTCGTCGCCGCGTATGAATCGGACGAAGTGCGCAAGTTCATCGAAACGAAGTTCAACGGCGCGATCGTTCCGGCGTTTTGACGGGCATGGGCGGCGCGTGCTTTTAGGCAAGCGCCGACCATGCCCCGCCGGCTCAAGCCGACAACAGCGAACCGGTCCGGAACGGCGTCGCTCCGGCGATCCGCGCGATTTCCATGCCGGCTGTCGCGAAACGCGCGATCTGGCGTGCGTACAGCACGCCGGACACGCTGCTCTTCAACGTAATGACGCGCTCGGTCAGCGGATCGACGATATCGACGACCGCTTGGCCCGCTTCGATCCACACGCCTACCGGCGTGTGGAACACGATGATGCCCGAGACTGGCGCGACGAGCGGTTCGGTGCCTGCAAGCGGTGTTGCCGCGAATTCGAGCGGCGGCTGCGGCGCGGGCGTGCCTTCGATGGCGCCGCGCAGCGTCAGATAGTCTACGAGCGCCTGCGCATCGTGCTCGGCGAGCGCATACGACACGTCGCGCTCGCTGCGCAGCTCGACCGTCACCGAGATCGAACCATTCGGAATCGGATAGCGCTCGCCGAAGCGGCTGCGCAGCTCCGACCAGCAGAAGCTGTGGATTTCGTCGAACGGATTGCCCACCGAGTTCAGCGCGAGCAGCGATGCCTTTGCGCCCAGGTAGCGCGCAAGCGGCTCGACTTCTTCCCACAGATCCGGATTCGTATACAGGTGCATGACCGCATCGGAATCGCAATGCAGGTCGAGCACGACGTCGGCGTCGTAGGATAGCCGCTGCAGCGCGAGCCGTTGCGATTCAAGCTCGGTGCGCGGCTTCTGCGCATCGAGCGCTTCGCGGATCGCGGCGCGCACGGCGGCGAGGTTCTTTGTTGCATCGTGCGTCAAGCGGCCTTCGACGCGCGGGAGCGCGAGCGCCGCCAGATCGTGGAAATTGCGGTTGAAGTTCTGCATCGAGCCGAGTTCGAAGCGGCCGAGATGGTCGCCGAACACATGCTGCGAGAGGCCGATCGGATTCGCGATCGGCACGACGACGATTTCGTCACGCAATCTGCCAGCGGCTTCGAGCTTCTCGAGCTTGCGGCGCAGCAGGGTCGCGACGAGCATGCCCGGCAATTCGTCCGCGTGCAACGACGCCTGAATATAGACCTTCTTCCCGCTGCGCGGGCCGTAGTGGAAGCTGGTGATCTGGCGAGCCGTGCCGATGGCGGGCGAAATCAACGGATGGGTCTGCGTTTGCATGATTGGAATGCGCGGCGCAGCCGCGGCGTGAGTTCGATGTCAGTGAGATGACGATTGTACGTTGGCTGCCGCGGATGCATCAAACGCACGGCGCGGTTTCGGGGGGCGTTGCTCGGCGATGCGGGGACGTGTGCGAGTGTCGGTCCGGCGCTGTCGAGGGCGCGCGCAGAGCGGCGGCGCGTGCTTAGCGCAACCGGCCGCGGCATGCCGCCGATTTGACGGCACGATGCGTTGCCGTTGCCGGTCATGGTGTCGAGCAGCCCGCCCTTATTTCATCAGAAAGAGCGTAATGAGGAATGGCGCGATCAGGGTCAGGATGAGACCGCTGACGAGCGCGACCGGAATCTCGATCGGCCTGCACGTCTGCTTGATGATCGGGAGCGTCGAGTCCAGGGCCGTTGCGCCGCTCGCGCCGATGCACGGATGAGCGAAACGCGCTCCGGCGCTATACAGCAACACGATGGCGAACAGTTCCCTGAACAGATCGGTGAGCAACGCAACCGTGCCATAGGTGCTGCCCAGGTATTTCGCCACCAGCACGCCGGACAGCGTGAACCATCCGAAGCCGCTCGACAGCGCCAGCGCCACCCCAAACGGCGTGCCGCCGAGCGTCGATGCGATCGCGCCGCCGGCCCACGATCCCAGTATCACGAGAATCGGCACGGCGAGCGTGCGCAGCGATAGCACCTGACGGTTGACGTCGATTGAGATCAAATCGACGCCTACCAGCCAGATCAATGCGTAGAGCAGTTGGTTGGTCGACGGTAGCGGAAGCTTGAGGAGCCACGCGGGCATCGTCACGACGCTGATCGTCACGCCGATCCCCACCATCAGAAGTGCGATCGCGCATTCCTTCAGCGGTTTCAGAATCGCCCGGACCGGCCCGTGCCGCTGGCCCGCGGAGCCGTCGCGCATCGTCTCGGGGCGATGAACCAGCACGATCAAGAGCCACGGGATGAAGGTCGTCAACGCGGCGAACATGAGCGCCAGCGCAACGACATAGCCCACCTCGGAGGCTTGGCTGAGCACATGGCCGAATTCATGCCCGATCGACAGCAGGAGCAGCCAAACGAGCGGCGTGATGAGGCGCACCAGGACGGTTCGGACCGTTTGGCCGATGATCCGTCCGCTTACGTATCCTGCCAGAAGCGCAATGAGTATCGGAAGAATTGCCGTGTCGAGCGTCTGCATTCAATAAGCCTGAGGGGTTGGGGAAAATCGGTTGGGATAATACAGCGTCGGCCAGGGCTGTATTGTCGTTGGTTTTACGCGACGGGCCGACATAACGGCAGAATGCCGGATCGAAAAGCACGAAGCCTTTGACAAAACCGCTCAGCGTGAATGGGCGGCGATGTTGTTTTTATCGATGTTTTCCAATATGGATTGCGAATCGCTGACTGCCCGATAGGGGCGATGCCGACGGTTGGCGCATTGGAGCGATAAATAGAATGATAACGATGTCGTTTTCCATCGCCTCGCAGACGGCAGGCGCAAACGGCGGGCGTCAACCGGCGCGAATGCGCCCGGTTCGGGGCTCGAAAATTCCGGGCCGAGCGTATGTCGATTTCATGTTTCGGATGAAGCCGGCAGTGAATTCCGGGTGAAGCCATTTTGTCCCGGATCAGCGCGAATGGATTTTCGCCGGTATGGTGTTTGTTGATTCGGCGCGAAGTTCAATGGGACGTGGCCGACGAAATCCGGATTCTCGGGGGCCTGTTGGGAAGCGCGTTATCCCTCGGTTGCAGTTGGCCGGGCGCGTTTGTTCGTCCGATATGTCGGTTCGCGGCGCAGCCGCGCTCGCGCGCATGCGGCGAGAATCGAAGCAATCCCGAGCGTGCGGCGGTGCGCGTCCGGCATCGCGGACGCGCCGCCCATGCCGCTAGCGCTTACTTGCCGTAGACGTCAAAGTCGAAATACTTCTTCGAGATCTTCTTGTACGTGCCGTCCTTGACCATCGCCGCAATCGCGCCGTCGATCTTCGCCTTCAGATCGGTGTCTTCCTTGCGCAGACCGATTGCGGCGGAGCCCGTCGGAATTTCCTTGCCGGCGAATTCGAAGCCTGCACCGCGCGGCGTCTTCAAAAAGCCGATGTCGGCTTGCACTTCGTCTTGCAAGGCGGCGTCGAGGCGCCCAGTCTGAAGGTCCGCGTAAACCTGGTCCTGGTTCTGATAAGGCACGACCTTCGCGCCATTCGGCGCCCAATTGGTCTTCGCGTAAGTTTCCTGAATGGTGCCCTGCTCGACGCCGATGGATTTGCCCTTCATCGATTCCGCGGTCGGCTGCAGGTTCGAGCCCTTCTTCGCGACGAGGCGCGTCGGCGTATCGAACAGCTTGGCGGAGAACGCGATTTGCTCTTCACGCTGCGGCGTGATGGTCAGCGACGACAGCACGCCATCGAACTTGCGTGCCTTCAGAGCCGGAATCAGGCCGTCGAAGTCGTTTTCAATCCACACGCACTTTGCATTCAGGCGCTTGCAGATTTCGTTGCCGAGATCGATATCGAACCCGACCACCTTGCCGTCCGGCCCTTTCGACTCGAAAGGCTGGTAGCTCGGATCGACGCCGAAGCGAATCGTCGACCAGTCCTTCGCGTAGGCGCTGCCCGCCGATACCGCCAGCAGGGTCACGGTCAAAGCCGCCAAGATTTTTTTCACTGTTGGTACCTCGTTATACGTAGTTCGATGATTGCGTGCGGTTACGCCGCCAATTTCGCGTTGCCCGGCGCGGTTGCCGGCCGGGCGGTGCCTGCGTCCGTGCCGAACGGAGGGCGCATTAAGAGTATCAAGACAAAATTGTTGACGGATGCTTAGTAAATGCCCGAATGGCGATCGGGCCGCGCACGCAGTGTTTATTGGGTTCGCGACGTAGATGAAAGCTGATGATGGGCTGGCGAAAGGACACGCCGAGGCTTTGCGCCGCGCACCGAAATGCCGATTCGGCCGGCCCCGGCGCGCGATGCGAACGGATTGCCGCATCGCACAATCCGGGCGCCCAGCGAAGCGCCACGCGCCGTTGCCGGCCGTGACCACGCGCGTAGCGCCGCTGCGGCTACTCGTGCGCCGATGCCGCGCCGGGCCTGCGCGCGCCGCATGCGCGCAGGATCAGGCGCACGACTTCGTCAGTCGTGCTGCCGAATGCTTTGGCCGATAGCGTGCGTTTGCCGGCAAGGGCTTCGATCTGCGCATCGAAGTCGGCGTAATGCTGGGTCGTTGCCCAGATCATGAATAGCAGCGTCTTGGGTTCGACGGGCGCGACAAGCCCGAGCGCGATCCAGCGCTCGATCAGCGCGACGCGCGTTTCGAGCCAGGGCTTCACGCGTTCGCGCAAGATGTCCTGCATGTGCGGCGCACCGCTGATAATTTCGTTGGCCCAAACTTTCGAGCCGAGCGGCCTTCGGCGCGACAGCGCCATCTTCGCGCGCACATAGCCGCCGAGCGCGTCGACCGGGTCGTCGCCGACGTCGAACGTCGCAGCGGCTGCGTGCCATTCTTCGAAGATGTCGTCGAGCACGTGGCGGTATAGCGCAAGCTTGGTCGGGAAGTAGTAGTGCAGATTCGCTTTCGGCAGGCCGGCGCGTTCGGCAATCAGCGCGGTGCTCGCGCCTTCGAAGCCGCGCTCGGCGAATACGGCTTCCGCACAGGCGACGAGTTGAGCTTCGTTCGATGCACGAATGCCGGCTTTGCGGCGGCGCTCGACGGGCGGCGCGGCGGCATGCTCGCGCCGCGCATGGCGGCCACGCTGCTGGGGCTCGTCGGCGGGCGTTGGCGGATCGGGGTCTCGCATGGATCGATCGATGAATAAGGCGCGGCCGCACCCGCGGGTGCGGGCGCTTCGCGGCTATTGTAGACGCGGCTGCCCGGCATCTGATTGCATCGGCATCCAAACGTGGCTCCACGGACGCCATGATGGGATGCGTGGCGCGGGCCGCATCGGCCGGCATCGTCGAATCCGCCGACTTGAACCTTCAGTTCGATTCGGAGAATTGAATCTGGTTGGTGGCCGTTGTACAGCTACCCAGGTTCAGGTTGTTGCCTGCGATACTGAACGGCCCGATCGATTGCCGCACGCAAGTGGGATTGGCGGTGCTGCTGTTCTTGATCAATTGCAACTTCACGGACGACCCCGGATTGAACTGCGCGATACCGGATGCGTTTCCGTCAGCCCGGCCAAAAACGTTGAATGCCACCTGTTTCCAGGACGGGATGATATTCAATCGATCGGGCGATGTGATTAAGTAAGCGTAGTTACCGTAGAGGAAGTAAAACGAAAAGCCGTTGCTGGCCGAAGCGATGACGTTCGTTTGCGCGCCTCCAAGCCCAGTGGCGGGAACCGCCGGCGTATCGTAAAAGGTGTCTCGTATATAACAATTACCTTTGCCGTCGTCCGACCAATTACTGGGACATGGTCCGAAATTCCCATAGTTCATCAGCCAGGATTCGCCGTAAAGAAGGGCGGCGGCAGGCAACGAATTGGGAAGCGTCGTCGAATAGACAAACCGCTGGAAGGCCCGGCAATTGGTCGCACCATTATTGCAGGCCGATGTGACGGCCGTATTCGTAAGCAGCTGAATCGAATACTGATTGGCCGCGCTTGGGTGGCTGGGGTCCGTGATCGACGTCACGCCGGAGACGGACGGAAAGATGCCGATTACCGAGCTGATCGGAGTGCTCGATACCAGCGTATAACCGTTCGTGTTGTCCACCGCCGTGGGCGACGCACCCGAGGCGTTCAACGTGGTTTGCAACGGCGACGGCAGCGTGGACTTGAATGATGGACCCTGTCCGCAGGTTACTTTTTCCCACACAAGATTCGGATAAGACGCGCGAAAGCATCCGAAGCCAGACGATGCTGTCTGCGTGATCTGTTTGAACCATTGCCCGCGCGCTTGTGTTTCGACGGAATGGGCGGTTCCCGCCGGCTCGACGCTTTCTGCGGCCGGTGCAGCAAGCACGGACGCGCTGACGAATCCTGCCAGGATGACAAAAGCCGAAAGTTTCGTATTTAAGTGCATAGCGAGTTTTCCTCAACGCGTGACGAAAATTTGTATGTCCGCAACGCAACGGGCGTGAGCGAGGCAACCATCGGAAACCTTCCTTGCCTCCGGTCAAACGGCGGCGCAGAGCACGTAAGCCAATAGGGGACATTTGGCGCACAAAGCTTAACGACGTTCTGTATAACGAACTGCCTCTGAATTCTCGGGGGAAGCGTTGGCGTGAACCGTGGGGCGGTGATAAGGCTGTCGATCAGCCAAAGCATGGCGACATCGCGAATCGCGGCGGTTCCGGTTTCGCATGGCGAATGCTCGACGCGAGCGCACCACAACGGCTGATCGGCGTTGAGCCATTTCGTCGGACATATTCGAGGCGGTATCGGGAGCGCGATTTCGCCGCCGCCCATGCATCTGCCTCATGTTTTTGACACGTTTGAAATTGGCGATATGGTCGGTTATAACCTGACCATACGGACAGGATTGGAAGCGCCCCTCACGATAGATTCCGTTCGCCGGCCACGCTTGCCGCCGCAGCGCATCGCGCGCAATCTCGAACCAGATGGAGAGACACCCATGACTGCAACGACAGAAGTCGCGCTGTCGACCTCGGTGAAAGTCGACGGCGAGCGTTTGTGGAATAGCCTGATGGCACTCGCGAAAATCGGTGCGACGGAAAAAGGGGGCGTTTGCCGGCTCGCGCTGACCGATCTCGATCGGGCGGGCCGTGATCTGATCGTCGGCTGGGCGAAGGAGGCGGGCTGCTCGGTGAGCATCGACCGCATGGGCAACGTGTTCATGCGTCGCAAGGGCCGCAACGATGCGCTGCCGCCTGTCATAACCGGCTCGCATGCCGATTCCCAGCCGACGGGCGGCCGCTTCGACGGCATTTACGGCGTGCTCGGCGGCCTCGAAGTGATTCGGACTCTGAACGATCTGGGCATCGAGACCGAACGGCCGATCGAAACCGTCATCTGGACCAACGAGGAAGGCTCGCGCTTCGCGCCCGCAATGGTGGCCTCAGGCGTGTTTGCCGGCGTGTTTTCGCTCGAATATGGCTTGTCGCGTCAGGATGTCGACGGCAAGACGATCGGCGAGGAATTGGCGCGCATCGGTTATGCGGGCGATCTGCCGTGCGGCGGCAGGCCGATCCACGCGGCTTTCGAGCTGCATATCGAGCAAGGGCCTATTCTAGAGGCAGAGGGCAAGACGATCGGTGTCGTCACGGACGCACAAGGGCAGCGCTGGTATGAAGTCGTGCTGAGCGGCCAGGAGGCGCATGCCGGCCCGACGCCGATGCCGCGTCGCCGCGATGCACTGCTCGGCGCGTCGCGCGTCGTGCAGCTCGTCAACGAGATCGGCCTGCGCCATGCGCCGCTCGCGTGCGCGACGGTCGGGATGATGCAGGTGCACCCTAATTCGCGGAACGTGATTCCGGGGCGCGTGTTTTTCACGGTCGATTTCCGCCATCCGCAAGACGATGTGCTCGCGCAAATGGATGCGCAGTTGCGCGCCGGCATTGCGCGGATCGCGGCCGACGGCAAGCTCGATGCGCAGGTCGATCAGATCTTCTATTACGCACCTGTCGCTTTCGATGCCGGCTGCGTGCGCTCGGTGCGCGCGGCGGCGGAGCGCTTCGGCTATACGCATCGCGACATCGTGTCGGGCGCCGGACATGACGCGTGTTATCTCGCGCAGGTCGCGCCGACGTCGATGGTGTTCGTGCCATGCATCGGCGGGATCAGTCATAACGAAATCGAGGACGCCACGCCCGAATGGATCGCCGCGGGCGCGAACGTGTTGCTGCACGCGATGCTCGAGCGCGCATCCGAGCCGGGCTGATTGCGCGCCGCGCCGCGCGGGCGCCGCGTCTTTTGTCGAAAGGAAACGGATGTACGGCAGCATCCGCTGCATCGGCGGCGGATACCGGGCCGCCGCGCGCCCGGCGTTTCACTTCACCATAAACAGGAGTCCCCATGTCCTGGAAGGAAATAGGCGATGTCGCTGCGGGTCGCGTGCCGGCCGCGCAGCTCGCATGCAATTTCGCGGACGTCGCGCCGCCGCTGGATACGGGTGCCGCGCGGGTCGCCGCGGATCGCTGCCACTATTGCTATGACGCGCCGTGCATTGCCGCGTGCCCGACCGGGATCGACATTCCAGGCTTCATTCGCAAGATCGGCAACGACAACCTACGGGGCGCGGCGCGTGACATCTTGTCGGCGAATCCGCTCGGCGGAATGTGCGCGCGCGTTTGTCCCACGGAGATTCTGTGCGAAGGAGCGTGCGTTCGCCATCATCAGGATGGCGAACCGGTTGAGATCGGCGCGCTGCAACGGTATGCGACGGACTGGCAGCTCGCGCGCGAAGCGGCCGGCGAGAAGCCGCTGTTCGAGCGCGCCTCCTCGAGCGGCAAGCGTGTCGCGGTGATCGGCGCGGGGCCGGCCGGGCTTGCTTGCGCGCACGGCCTCGCGCGCGCGGGCCATGACGTCGTGATCTTCGATACGCACGGCAAGCCGGGCGGGCTCAACGAATACGGAATCGCCGCCTATAAAACGGTTGACGGGTTCGCGCAACGCGAGGTCGCATGGCTGCTGTCGATCGGCGGGATCGAATGGCGCGCGAACCAGACGCTCGGGCGCGAGCTGACGCTCGATGCGCTGCGTGCCGAATTCGACGCGGTATTCGTCGGTGTCGGACTCACCGGCGTGAACGCGCTGCGCATAGAAGGCGAAACGCTCGACGGCGTAATCGATGCGGTCGATTTCATCGCGCGGTTGCGGCAAGCGGACGATCTGTCGCAAGTGCCGGTCGGCCGGCGCGTCGTCGTGATCGGCGGCGGCAATACGGCGGTCGATGCAGCCGTGCAAAGCCGCAAGCTCGGTGCGCTGCAAGTGACGATCGCGTATCGGCGCGGCGCGATGCAGATGAGCGCGACCGGCGCGGAGCGCGAGTTCGCGCAGCGCAACGGCGTGACGCTGATCGAATGGGCACGGCCGGCCCGCATCGTGGGCGATGGCGGCCGTGTGAGCGGGGTCGAATTCGACGCGATGCGTGCGACTCCGGCCGGCGGCGTCGAGCCGACTGGCGACACGTTCCGGATCGACGCGGACGTCGTGCTGAAGGCGATCGGTCAGCGCTTCGAGTCCGACGGCCTGGCGGCGCAACTCGCGCTCGACGGCGGCCGGATCGCCGTGGACGCGCATGGCGCGACATCGCTGCCAGGCGTCTGGGCGGGGGGCGATTGCACGAACCATGCGGGCGAAGACCTGACCGTGCAGGCCGTCGAGGACGGCAAGCGCGCCGCGCGGGCCATCGATCGTTTTCTGCGCGGCTGATTCTGCGTGCGCTCCGGTAGCGCACCCAACGATTTTCCGAAACAAGAAGGAGATGACGATGGCCGATCTTCGTTGCACGCTTGCCGGCATCCGTTCGCCGAACCCGTTTTGGCTCGCGTCGGCGCCGCCGACCGACAAGGCCTACAACGTGAATCGCGCATTCGAAGCCGGCTGGGGCGGCGTCGTATGGAAAACGCTCGGGCTCGATCCGCATGTCGTCAACGTCAGTTCGCGATACGGCGCGGTTCATTACAACGGCCAGCGGCTTGCGGGGCTAAACAACATCGAACTGATCACCGATCGGCCGCTCGACGTGAATCTGAAGGAAATCGCGCAGATCAAGCGCGCTTGGCCGGACCGTGCGTTGATTGTCTCGTTGATGGTGCCATGCAACGAGCGCGACTGGAAATCGATTCTACCGATGGTCGAGGACACGGGCGCGGATGCCGTCGAGCTGAATTTCGGTTGTCCTCACGGAATGAGCGAGCGCGGAATGGGCGCGGCGGTCGGTCAGGTGCCCGAGTACGTTCAGATGGTCACGGCTTGGGTCAAGGAGGGTAGCCGCCTGCCGTGCCTCGTGAAGCTCACGCCGAACATCGCCGACATCCGGCTCGGTTCGCGAGCGGCGCATGCGGGCGGCGCCGACGGCGTGTCGCTGATCAACACGATCAACTCGATCGTCGCCGTCGATCTCGATCTGATGGCACCGCAGCCGAGCGTCGACGGCAAGGGCTCGCACGGCGGCTATTGCGGGCCGGCGGTGAAACCGATCGCGCTGCACATGGTCGCCGAGATCGCGCGCGATCTCAGCACGCCGAACCTGCCGATTTCCGGAATCGGCGGTATCTCGAACTGGCGCGACGCGGCGGAATTCATCGCGCTCGGAGCCGGGTCGGTTCAAGTCTGCACCGCAGCGATGCATTACGGATTCCGGATCGTCGACGATATGATCGACGGGCTGTCGAACTGGATGGACGCGAAGGGCTACGCGACGCTCGACGATTTTCGTGGCCGTGCGGTGCCGAACGTGACCGACTGGCAGTACCTGAACCTGCGCTACGACGTGAAGGCGCGCATCGATCAGGATCGTTGCATTCAATGCGGGCTGTGCCATATCGCATGCGAGGACACGTCCCATCAGGCGATTACCGCGACGAAAGACGGCCGCCGCCACTTCGAAGTCATCGACGAGAACTGCGTCGGGTGCAATTTGTGCTTGCATGTCTGTCCAGCCGACGGCTGCATCACGATGGAGCGCGTCGATTCGGGCACCTACGCGAACTGGACCACGCATCCGAACAATCCGGCGCGCGCCGCGTAGACATCCCATTCGCGGCAGCCGGCTTGCCGGCGGCCGTTTCGACAAGGAGAGCGGTGCAATGAGTCATCCTGCGGTTCCCGGCGACGCGCGGATGCCGGCCGGCGCGCTCATCAACGACGACCTCGCGCCGACGAGCGCCGCGCAGCGCACATGGCGCTGGCAGCATTTTGCGGCGCTATGGGTCGGGATGGTGATGAACATTGCGTCGTACATGCTTGCGGCAGGGCTGACCGATCAGGGGATGTCGCCCGCGCAGGCGGTGTTGACGGTATTGTTAGGCAACCTGATCGTGCTGGTGCCGATGGTGCTGATCGGTCACGCAGGCGCGAAATACGGGATTCCTTACGCCGTGCTCGTGCGCACTTCGTTCGGCACGCAGGGCGCCAAGCTGCCCGCGTTGCTGCGCGCGGTTGTCGCATGCGGCTGGTACGGCATTCAGACCTGGCTCGGCGGCAGTGCAATCTACACGCTGCTCAATATCCTGACCGGCAACGCGCTGCACGGCGATGCGTTGCCGCTCGCCGGCATCTCGGCAGGCCAGCTGGCGTGCTTTCTCGGCTTCTGGGCGTTGCAGCTCTACTTTGTCGTGCATGGCACGGAATCGATCCGGTGGCTTGAAAGCTGGTCCGCGCCGATCAAGCTCGTGATGTGCGTGGCGCTCGTCTGGTGGGCGTGTGCGAAGGCGGGGGGCGTCGGCACCATGCTGTCGCAACCGTCGCAATTTGCCGCGGGCGGCAAGAAAGCGGGCCAGTTCTGGGCGACCTTCTGGCCCGGTTTGACCGCGATGGTTGGTTTCTGGGCGACGCTCGCGCTCAATATTCCGGATTTCACCCGCTTCGCGCGCAGCCAGCGGGATCAGATGGTCGGCCAAGCGATTGGCTTGCCGGTACCGATGGCGCTGCTGTCGGTGATCTCGGTGGTCGTCACGTCGGCGAGCGTCGTGATTTACGGCAAAGCAATTTGGGATCCGATCGATCTTGCGAGCCGGATGGAAGGCGTGGGCGTCGGCCTCGCGCTCGTGATCCTGACGCTCGATACGATGTGCTGCAATCTCGCGGCGAATCTCGTCGGCCCCGCCTATGATTTTTCGAGCCTGTGGCCGCGCGCGATTTCATACCGGACAGGCGGCCTCATGACCGCCGCGCTCGCGATTCTGATGATGCCGTGGAAGATTCTCGCAACCACGGACGGCTACATCTTCACCTGGTTGATCGGCTATTCGGCGCTGCTCGGACCGGTCGCCGGGATCATGATGGTCGATTATTTCTGGATTCGGCGCACGCGGATCGACACCGCGCAACTGTTCGACGAGCATGGCGACTATGCCTACGTTGGCGGCTGGAATGTCGCGGCACTCGCGGCGCTCGTGCTCGGCGTGCTGCCGAACCTGCCGGGCTTTCTGCACGAGGCGTTTCCGGCGGCGCTTGCCGGCGTCGCGCCGTGGTTCAAGCTGCTTTATACGTATGCGTGGTTCGTCGGGCTCGTGGTTGCCGCGTGCGTGTATGGCGTATGGATGGCGCTGTCGCGCCGCGCGAGGCCGGCGCTCGCGTGAACGGGGCTGCCGTTCTCGCGACGCGCGGGCGGCATTCTGCAATGCACAGGACCAGGAGACAAACATCATGACGATATTGATTCGGGGCGGCACCGTCGTCGATGCGGACCGCAGTTATCGCGCGGATGTGCTGTGCGCATCCGCGGCCGAGGGCGGCGTGATCCGCCAGATCGGCCCCGACCTCGATGTGCCGGCGGGGGCGAACGTGGTTGACGCGGGCGGCCAGTTGGTGATGCCGGGCGGCATCGATCCGCATACGCACATGGAGCTGCCGTTCATGGGCACGACCGCGAGCGACGATTTCTACACCGGCACCGCGGCCGGGCTGGCGGGCGGCACGACGACGATCATCGATTTCGTGATCCCCAATCCGAAAGAGCCGCTCATCGATGCATTCAAAAAATGGCGCGGCTGGGCGGAGAAGGCCGCCGCCGATTACGCTTTTCATGTCGCGGTGACGTGGTGGGACGACAGCGTGCATCGGGATATGGGCATGCTCGTGCACGAGCACGGCGTGTCGAGCTTCAAGCACTTCATGGCGTACAAGAACGCGATCATGGCCGACGACGAGATTCTCGTGAACAGCTTCTCGCGCGCGTTCGAGTTAGGTGCATTGCCGACCGTTCATGCGGAGAATGGCGAACTGGTGTTCCGGTTGCAGAAACAACTGCTTGCTCGCGGAATCACCGGGCCGCAAGCGCATCCTTTGTCGCGGCCGCCTGCGGTTGAAGGCGAGGCCACGCATCGCGCCATCCGGATCGCGCAGGTGCTGGGCGTGCCGGTTTATATCGTTCACGTATCGGCCAAGGATGCGCTCGATGCGATCACGCGCGCGCGTGCCGACGGTCTGCGCGTGTTCGGCGAAGTGCTCGCCGGGCATCTCGTGGTCGACGAATCCGTGTATCGCGACTCCGACTGGACGCGCGCGGCCGCGCACGTGATGAGCCCGCCGTTCCGCACGCAAGAGCATCGCGACGCGTTATGGCGCGGCTTGCAGGCGGGCAATCTGCAAACGACGGCGACGGACCATTGCGTGTTCTGCGCATCGCAAAAGGCGATGGGCCGGGACGATTTCAGCAGGATTCCAAACGGTTGCGGCGGCGTGGAGGACAGAATGTCGATTCTGTGGGATCAGGGCGTCAATACGGGACGTCTGACGCCGAATGAGTTCGTTCGCGTGACGTCGACGAACGCCGCGCAAATTTTCAATCTGTACCCGCGCAAGGGTACGGTTACCGTGGGGGCGGACGCCGATCTCGTTGTCTGGGATCCGGATGCGACGCGCACGATCTCGGCGAAAACGCATCATCAGAATGTCGACTTCAATGTATTCGAAGGAATGACCGTGCGCGGGGTGGCAACCCATACGTTGTCGCAGGGCGAGCTTGTGTGGACGGACGGCGATTTGCGCGCGCAGCGTGGAGCGGGACGTTACTTGAAGCGGCCCGCCAACGCGCATTATTTCGATGCGCAGCGCGTGCAAAACCGGCTGCGCGAGCCGCAGCCGGTCGATCAATAAGTGATGCGATGAATGCACGCGTGTCCGTCAACCACGCCGGGCGACGAGGGCGGACACCGTCTGTGCAGCTTCGAGCAGCGGCTCGACGAACGCTTTCACCATCTGCTTGGCGGTATGCCGTTGCGCGTTGCCGCTGATGTTCATCGCGGCGATCGTCTGGCCGCGACGATTGCGAATCGGCGCCGACAGCGAGATCAGGCCGACCTCGAGTTCCTGGTCGACGAGTGCCCAGCCTTGGCTGCGCACTTGCGCGATCGCGCTCTTCAGCGCATCGGGATCGGTGATCGTGCGCGGCGTGTAGGCGCGCAGCGTGCTTTGCGCGAGCGTCTCGTCGAGCTTCGCATCATCGAGCGACGCGAGCAGCACGCGGCCCATCGACGTGCAATACGCAGGCAACCGGCTGCCGATCGATAGATTGATCGTCATGATCTTATGCGTCGGCACGCGCAACACATAGACGATCTCGGTGTGATCGAGCACGGCTGCCGAGCAGCTTTCATGGATGCGCGCCGAGAGCTGCTCCATCACCGGCTCCGCGAGATTCCAGAACGGCATCGAGGTCAGATACGCGAACCCGAGATCGAGGATTTTCGGCGTCAGCCGGAACAGGCGGCCATCTGCCTCGACATAGCCGAGCGTTTGCAGCGTCAACAAGATGCGCCGGGCGCCCGCGCGCGTCAGGCCGGTCGCGGCTGCGACCTCGGTGAGCGTCTGCTCGGGATGCTCCGTGTCGAACGCGCGGATCACCGCGAGACCACGCGCGAACGATTGGACGTAGGAGTCACCAGGTTTGGCCGGAAGATCTGTACTCATGATGGGTGGATACGATGTGCAGCCAAGAAGATTAGCGCATGGGGTCGGGTTGCGCCAACTTGGTGCCGAGTGGGCGCCGATTTTGGTCGGTTATTTGTCTATCGGCAAGCAGCCGCTGGGCGAGGCGACGACGCCATGCATTCCGGGCGAGGGCAACAACGGCAACGAAGATGGAGCGCAGGCGGAAGAGGCAAATGGCGGCGTCCGCTGCGAGATTCGAGCGGGGCAGCGTACACGGTGCGGGTTTTACTGTAATTTCGGGGGCGACTGACGAGTGACTTTCACCGGCCGCACGCGCTGCCGTTCGTCACGGATCTGTCATTTTTTTCGATTGGTCAAATTCGGCGAGCCGCCCCCGAAACCCTGCGGAATGCCTGGCAGGGTTTCGGGGGCGGCTCGCCATTGCCCGGGCGCAGGCCCGGTTAGCCCTTCGTCGCCGAAAGTTGTCCTTTCGGATTGGTCAGCCATTTGTTTGCGTTGACCACCAGCGTATTCGTATTGTTGAGCAGTGTGCCCAACGAATCGCTGTTGATGGAAAACGTCCCGCCGAGCAAGTTGAAAGTTCCGTCGATCAGGTTAGCCCCGCCGTTGATTTGGATGCATTGTTTCATCGACAACGTTTGCATTATCAAGTCCCCTCGTGGATTGCAACGTAAAAGCGCGGCATCCCCGCCGCGATGCTTGTGGCCTTGGCTGCGTGCCGTATATGCAATGCCGCCGTGACCTAATGCGTTTCAAACGCTCAGCGTGTAAAAGTTTCCATGATTGAATACGGAATACGCTGCGCAGTCCTAATATAGCGCCACCGACTATTTCGCAATATCAGTTTTTTCCGCAGTAGTCGAATTTTTCATCTAATCCGGCGTGCGTTACGTCTGCCGATGCAATCGATGTGATCGATACGTTTGTCAAGCATGATGGCCGTGCGCCGCGGGCGCGTTGCTTGACGGAACCCCGAGCGGTCCTTATGATCTTAAAAGACGTTCGATTAACGATCTAAAGTTCGTAGAAAGAACAAATGCCGGCGCGAGCGGCGCCGATGATTGCCGCTGCACTGGCTCGCGCAATCGGATTTCCCCGGAGACGAACATGACCGAAGCATTCCTGTGCGATGCGATTCGCACGCCGATCGGCCGCTATGGCGGCTCGCTGTCCGCCGTCAGGGCCGACGACCTTGGCGCGGTGCCGATCAAGACGCTCATCGAGCGCAACCGCGATGTCGATTGGGCGGCGGTGGACGATGTGATCTACGGCTGCGCGAACCAGGCGGGCGAAGACAACCGCAATGTCGCGCGGATGTCGCTGTTGCTCGCCGGCTTGCCGCAAGACGTGCCGGGCGCGACGATCAACCGCCTCTGCGGCTCGGGCATGGACGCGATCGGTGTTGCCGCGCGCGCGATCAAGGCGGGCGAGGCCGGCCTGATGATCGCGGGCGGCGTCGAAAGCATGAGCCGTGCGCCGTTCGTGATGGGCAAGGCGACGAGCGCGTTTTCGCGTCAGGCCGAAATCTTCGACACGACCATCGGCTGGCGTTTCATCAACCCGTTGATGAAGCAGCAGTACGGTGTCGATTCGATGCCGCAGACGGGCGAAAACGTTGCCGAAGACTATCGCGTGAGCCGCGCCGACCAGGACGCGTTTGCGCTGCGCAGTCATCAGAAGGCGCTGCGCGCGCAGCAGGACGGCACGCTTGCGCAGGAAATCACGCTGGTAACGGTTCCGCAGAAAAAGGGCGACCCGGTCACGGTTTCGCGCGACGAGCATCCGCGCGAGACGTCGCTCGAAGCGCTCGCGAAGCTCAAGGGCGTCGTGCGTGCGGATGGCACGGTGAGCGCGGGCAACGCGTCGGGCGTCAATGACGGCGCATGCGCGCTGCTCGTCGCGAGCGAGGACGCCGCGCGGCGTCACGGGCTCGTGCCGCGCGCGCGGGTGCTTGGGATTGCGACGGCGGGCGTTGCGCCGCGCGTGATGGGTATTGGCCCCGCGCCCGCGACGCAGAAGCTGCTCGCGCGGCTGGGTATGACGCTCGACCAGTTCGACGTGATCGAGTTGAACGAGGCCTTTGCGTCCCAGGCGCTCGCGGTATTGCGGCTGCTCGGCGTCGCGGACGACGATCCTCGCGTGAATCCCAACGGCGGCGCGATTTCGCTCGGGCATCCGCTCGGCGCATCCGGCGCGCGGCTCGTGACGACCGCGACGTACCAGTTGCAGCGCACGAAGGGCCGTTATGCGCTGTGCACGATGTGCATTGGCGTCGGTCAGGGCATTGCGATCGCGATCGAGCGGGTCTGATTCGCACCGGCGATCGCGTTTTTATCGAAGCGGCCCGTGCTCGCAAGAGCGCGGGCCGTTTTCTTTTTGGTTTGCCGCCGGCATTTCGACGTGTTTTCGGCAATCGAGAGAATTACTGTAAGTGCGTGGATATTCTATTTTTAAATTCGCCTTGTAATTCATTGATAATGATTTGATGAAAATCAGAAAAGCCCGGCTGGTTTACATCAAATATTCAACAATTGTCGGCCGACGGCGTCGGCGGAGAGTATGGAGAGCGAGTGATATTCAGCGCATCTTTCTCTCCGTTTGCGACGGCCTTTGTTGAGCGATTGACAAAAAATCCAAAAAGAAGGCCGATCGAAATTCCAGCAACGGAGCGCGCATGCGTCACAACCAATCTGTCACTCAACATGAATTCGATTTTCCGCACGATGCGACGCTGATGTCGACAACTGATTCGCACGGCCGTATCGCGTATGCGAATGCGATGTTCGTCCAAGTCAGCGGTTTTTCGGGTGACGACCTTATCGGTCAGCCACACAACGTCGTCAGGCATCCTGACATGCCGGGCGACGCATTTGCCGATATGTGGTCGACGCTGCAAGGCGGCGAGCCGTGGAGCGCGCTCGTCAAGAATCGTCGCAAGGACGGCGACCATTACTGGGTGCGCGCGAATGCGGTGCCGGTCATACGGCACGGGCAGACGCAAGGCTATATGTCGGTGCGCACTAGGGCGTCGCGCGACGAGGTTGCCGCCGCCGAACAGCTTTATCGCGACTTTCGCGAACAGCGCGCCGGCCGCCGGCGTTTCTACAAGGGTTTGATCGTGCGCGGCGGGTGGCTGCGCGTGACATCGCTGTTGCAGACGATGCCGGTGCGTGCGCGGGTTCTTTTGCCGGTAGCGGCGCTCGTGCCGACGATTGCCGGCGCCGCATGGGCGGCCGGCGTGCCGAGCGCGACGCTTGCGCAGCTTGCCGGCGCGACGCTTGGCGGCGTGGCGCTGGCCGCATGGTGGCTCGATGCGCAGATCGTCCGGCCGTTGCGCGCATTGCGCCGGCAGGCGCTCGACGTCGCGACCGGCGCGAACCGGGACGGCGTGCAGATGAACCGGGTCGACGAAATCGGCATGACGCTGCGCACGGTCAATCAGCTCGGGCTGATGTTTCGCTGGCTCGTCGACGATATCAGCGAGCAGGTGCTCAACGTACAGCGCGCGATCAACGAGATCGCGCAAGGCAACGACGATCTGAGCACACGCACCGAGCAGGCGGCGACGAGCGTTCAGCAGACGGCCGCGTCGATGACGCAAATGACGGCGGCGGTGTCGAGCAACGCGCAAACGGCAACGCATGCGAACCGGCTGTCGGCGTCGGCGAGCGACGCGGCGCAACGCGGCGGGCAGGCCGTGCGCGAAGTGGTCAACACGATGGGGGACATTACGGCGAGCGCGCGGAGGATCTCGGAGATTACCGGTGTGATCGACGGTATCGCGTTTCAGACCAACATTCTGGCATTGAACGCGGCCGTCGAAGCGGCTCGCGCGGGCGAACAGGGACGGGGCTTCGCGGTGGTCGCGGGCGAGGTGCGGGCGCTCGCGCAGCGCAGCGCGAGTGCGGCCAAGGAGATCAAGGCGTTGATCGGCGCGAGCGTCGAGCAGATCGCGTCGGGCGCTCGAACGGTCGACGACGCCGGCAGGACAATGGACGACATCGTCGCGCAGGTGCAGCGCGTGTCGGATCTGATCGCGCAGATCAGCGCGTCGACGATGGAGCAGAGCGCCGGCGTCGCGCAGATCGATCGCGCGGTGGTTCATCTGGACGACATCACGCAGCACAACGCGGCGCTCGTCGAGCAAAGCTCGGCAGCCTCCACGAGTCTCAGGCAGCAGGCGACGCTGCTGGTCGATGCGGTCAGTGTGTTTCGTTGACGGCGCGCAACGGGTGTGAAGCGGCGGCAAACGTTGTTGCGGCTAGGCGGCTCGGGAGCGTGACGGCGTGACGGCGGCTCGCGTGCATCACTTGCCGTTTCGCGATGGTTCGCATCGACGCCGCGGTGCAATTCGCGAGCCGAATGCTTTGTGCTGCCGATCGTCCGGGCAGCATACGGATGCTTTCATCCGAGTCAGCTCGCGGCGCGGCGAATGGACGCTACCTTCTTGTCGAACTCGTTCGTCAGCGATGGGTCGTTCCAGCCGGCGGCGAGCCGTGCCGCCTCATCGATCTGGCGTTGGCCTTCGGTTGCGTCGCCGAGCGAGAGTCGCGCGCGGCCGGCCTCGAGCAGCAGGAATGCGCGGTCGATTTCTTCGTCGCCGTGAGCTTCGATGACTTTCAGTCCGCGCTCGGCGGCGGCCAGCGCCTCTCGAGGCTGCCCGAGGCGGGCATGGGCGAGCGCGCACAGATAGTCCGCGCGCGCTTCGTTGATCCAGGTGCCCGCGCGCTGCCATAAGTCGCGGCACAAACGCGCACCTTGCGCGATGGCATGCCGGATCGTGTCGCTGCGCTCGATGCTTGTATCGTCGACGTCCAGCAGCGCGGAGACGGCATTGTTCAATCCGGCGGCGAGCATCGCATCGGCAGCGCCGCGCTCGTGTTGCGTGTCGAGCCAGCCGAATATCGTCGTCAGCGCGGCCGCGCCTTGCTCCGGTTCGCCGCCGCGAAGCGCGTGGCCGATCGCCGCCAGGCGCACGACCATGGCCGCTTGCACCGCGCAAAGGCCATCGCGCTGCATCCGCAGTTCCAGCGCATACGCTCGAACCGGATCGCCGGCCATCAGCGCGGCGACGGCCGCATTGCGCCACACCGCGACGCTGACGTCGGCGCGCTGCGACGTCAGCTTTTGCTGAAAGCGCGACGCCTGCGGCCACTCGCGCAGCAACTCGCCGATCACGTGATTGCCTAGCCAACTGAGCTGCGGCACGAGTTCGGACGGCATCTCCTGTTCGACGAGTTGCCATAGCTGACGCTTGGCGTCGTCCGGCGCCGCGTCGTGGCTGGCCATCAATGCAGACAGGGTTTCCTTCACGCCCATATCGCCCAGCTCCTTCGAAACAGCGAAACGGCAGAACCCGAAAACAACGCTGCCGCGAGCGCGGCAGCGTTGTCTGCAAGGGCTCCTGTGCGATGGCTCATCGAGCGCGGCCGCACGCCGTCATATCGCAACGCACATGTACTTGATCACGACGTAATCGTCGATTCCATAGTGCGAGCCTTCGCGTCCGAGCCCGGATTGCTTGACGCCGCCGAACGGCGCGACTTCGTTCGAGATCAGTCCGGTATTGATGCCGACCATCCCGTATTCGAGCGCCTCGGAGACGCGCCATACGCGGCCGATGTCGCGGCTGTAGAAGTATGCGGCAAGGCCGAACTCGGTGTCGTTCGCATAACGGATCGCTTCGTCTTCGGTCGAGAACTTGAACAGCGGCGCGAGCGGCCCGAACGTCTCTTCCCTTGCAACCTTCATGTCGGACGTGACGCCTGTCAGCACGGTCGGCTCGAAAAAGCCATGACCGAGCGCGTGGCGCTTGCCGCCCGCCGTGACGCGCGCGCCTTTGGCGAGCGCGTCCGCGATGTGCGATTCGACCTTCTGGACCGCTGCCTCGTTGATGAGCGGCCCCTGCATGACGCCCGCTTCGGTGCCGGGGCCGACCTTGAGTTTCGAGGCGGCCGCGGCGAGTTTTTCTGCGAACGCGTCGTAGATTTTCTCGTGCACGTAAAAGCGGTTCGTGCACACGCAGGTTTGCCCGCTATTGCGATACTTCGACGCGATCGCGCCTTCGACTGCCGCATCGAGATCCGCGTCGTCGAACACGATGAACGGCGCATTGCCGCCGAGTTCGAGCGAAACCTTCTTGACCGTGGAAGCGCATTGCGCCATCAGCAGGCGCCCGACCGGCGTCGAGCCGGTGAACGACAGCTTGCGCACGAGCGGGTTCGACGTCAGTTCGCCGCCGATCTCCTTCGGATCGCCGGTGACGACGCTGAATACGCCCGGCGGCACGCCCGCGCGCTCGGCCAGCACGGCGAGCGCGAGCGCCGTGAACGGCGTCGCCTCGGCCGGCTTCACGACGATCGGGCAGCCGGCCGCAAGCGCCGGTCCGACCTTGCGCGTGATCATCGCCGCCGGGAAATTCCACGGTGTGATCGCCGCGCATACGCCGATCGGCTCCTTCGTCACGACGATCCGGCGGTCGGCGGCCGGCGTCGGGATCGTGTCGCCGTACACGCGTTTGCCTTCCTCCGCGAACCATTCGAGAAACGCCGCCGCATAGACGATTTCGCCTTTCGCTTCCGTGAGCGATTTGCCTTGCTCGGTGGTCAGGATCAGTGCGAGATCGTCGGCGTGCGCGACCATCAGGTCGTGCCAGCGGCGCAGGATCGCCGCGCGCTCTTTCGCGGTGCGCTTGCGCCACGCGGGCCATGCAGCGTTTGCCGCGTCGATCGCGCGGCGCGTCTCGGCCGCGCCCATCGCGGGCACCGTGCCGAGCAGCCCGCCCGTTGCCGGATTGCGTACTTCGAAGCTGCGGCCGCCGTCGGCGGCTTGCCATTCGCCCGCGATGAACGCGCGTTCGCGCAGCAGCGCGGGATCTTTCAGTGCGAGGGTTTCGTGATCTGTGCTCATCGTATGTCGACCCTATTCGAAAAAACGAGCGCCGCCGCACGCGGTGCGCCCGGCGGCGCCGGCCGCGGCACGCAGGCGGCGGTTTCAGGGCAGCGGCTTCGCGAAAGCGCCGCTGCGGCATCGGCAGCCGGATTGCCGCGGCGCGCAGCGCGCCGCCCGTGGTGGCGCGGCGCGGAAAACTCAGGCGGGCACGCCCACCGCTTCCTTCAGCACGCTCTCGAGAATGCCGAGCGCTTCGTCGAACACGGCATCCGGGATGGTGAGCGGGAACAGGAACCGTATCACGTTTGAATCGACGCCGCAGATCAGCAGCAGCAGGCCGCGCTCGAGCGCGAGCGTCTGCACGCGCTTGGCGAACGCGGCGTCCGGGGCCTGCGTATCCGGATTGGCGAATTCCGCTGCTACCATCGCGCCCGGACCGCGCACGTCGGCAATCTGCGGGACTTCGGCCGACAGCGCGGCGAGCTTCGCCTTCAGCTTGTCGCCTAGCACGACCGCGCGCTCGGTGAGCTTTTCGCCGTCGATCACATCGAGCACCGCATGCGCGGCCGCGATCGCGAGCGGATTGCCCGCATAGGTGCCGCCGAGGCCGCCCGGCGCCGCCGCGTCCATCACGTCCGCGCGGCCGACCACGCCCGACAGCGGCATCCCGCCGGCCAGGCTTTTCGCGATCGTCAGCAGATCGGCGCAGACGTCGTAGTGCTCCATCGCGAACAGCTTGCCGGTGCGCGCAAAGCCCGTTTGCACTTCGTCGGCGATCAGCAGGATGCCGTGCGTGTCGCACAGCCTGCGCAGCGCACGCACGAAATCGGCGGGTGCCGGATTGAAGCCGCCTTCGCCCTGCACCGGCTCGAAGATGATGGCAGCGACGCGTTTCGGATCGATGTCTGCCTTGAACAGCGTGTCGAGCGCGGCGAGCGAATCGGCGGTGCTCACGCCGCGCAGCGCGTTCGGGTACGGCGCGTGGAACACGTCGCCCGGGAACGGGCCGAAGCCGAGCTTGTACGGCGCGACCTTGCCCGTCAACGCCATGCCCATCATCGTGCGGCCGTGGAAGCCGCCTGCGAACGCGATCACGCCCGGCCGGCCGGTATGCGCGCGGGCGATCTTCACGGCGTTTTCGACGGCTTCGGCCCCCGTCGTGAAGAACGCCGTTTTTTTCGGCTGCCCAATCGGCGCGCGTGCGTTGATCTTCTCGGCAAGCTCCACATACGACGCGTATGGGACGATCTGGTACGCGGTGTGCGTGAACTGCTCGAGCTGCCCGGCGATCGCCTTCACGATCTTCGGATGGCGGTGGCCGGTGTTCAGCACGGCGATGCCCGCGGCGAAATCGATGAAGCGGCGGCCCTCGACGTCCCACAGCTCGGCGTTTTCGGCGCGCGCGGCATAAAAATCGCACATCACGCCGACGCCGCGCGGCGTCGCGGCGTTCTTGCGGGCATGCAGTTCGGCATTTTTCACGGTTGTCTCTCCTGGTGACTGGAATACGTCGCCGGCGACGGCCGGCGGCTGGCACGTCCTGCCGGCGTGCGCGTTGAAGTGACTATAATCAAATTTGGCTCTGCAAATTAGAGCCATTTTGATAAATTTAAAGGAGCCAATTATGCGGGTGAGCGTGCTGACGGACTGGCTCGCGCAGCGTCTCGTGCGCGGCGCCGCGCAGCCGCCGATTTATCGGCAACTGCACCGGCTGCTGCAGCAGGCGATCCTGACCCGCGAACTGCCGCCGGGCGCGCGCATGCCGTCTTCGCGGCTGCTCGCGGCCGAACTCGGGATTGCGCGCAACACCGTCACGCAAGTCTACGAGCAGCTGGTGCTCGAAGGCTATGTGACGTCGGCGACGGGGCGCGGTACGTTCGTCGCGGACAGCGCGCCCGACGAGATCGTCGGCGAGCCGCTGTCCGGCGTTGCCGGCATGGCCGCCGGGGCCACCGCGGCCACCGGGGCCGAAACCGGCGGCGCGGCATTCGCCCGTTCGCTGTCCGCGCGCGGTGCGCGCCTCGTTGGCGGCGCGGGCGTGTCGAAGCGGCAGGGCGGCGCGTTCATGCCGGGCGTGCCGGACGTCTCGCGCTTTCCGGCACGCGTTTGGACCCGGCTGCACAACAAGTATTGGCGGCGCCTGCATCCCGAGTTGCTGACCTACGCGCCGGGCGGCGGCCTGCCGGCGCTGCGCGAGGCGCTGGCCGACTATCTGCGCACGTCGCGCTCGGTGCGCTGCACGCCTGCGCAGATCATCGTGACGACCGGCATCCATCAGTCAATCGACCTCGCCGCGCGCTTGTTGACCGATCCGGGCGACGCGGTTTGGACCGAGGACCCGTGCTACTGGGGCGTGCGCAGCGTGCTGCACGTATCGGGACTGACCACGCGGCCGATTCCTGTCGACGACGAAGGCATCGCGCCCGCAGCCGACGATTTCGCCGCGCCGCCGAAGTTGATGCTCGTCACGCCGTCGCATCAGTATCCGCTCGGGATGGTGATGAGTCTCGCGCGGCGGCGGATGCTGCTCGAGTACGCGCGCCAACATCGCGCATGGATCATCGAGGACGATTACGACAGCGAATTCCGGTATGGCAGCCGCCCGCTCGCGTCGCTGCAAGGGCTCGATACGGCCGGGCAGGTGATTTACGTCGGCAGCTTCAGCAAGACCCTGTTTCCGGGGCTGCGGGTGGGCTATCTGGTGGTGCCGGAGCCGCTCGCGGAAAGCTTCGCCACCGCGAGCGCCGAGCTGTATCGCGAAGGGCAGCTTTTGCAACAGGCGGTGCTCGCCGAATTTATCGCCGAAGGCCATTTTGTCTCGCATATCCGCAAGATGCGCACGCTGTACGGGCAACGCAGGCAGACGTTGCTCGACGCGCTCGCGCGCCGCTACGGCGACGAGCTGCCCGCGGTGGGCGGCGACGCCGGATTGCATCTCGTGATGCGTCTGCCCGAGCGCGCCGACGATCGCGCGCTCGCGCGCGCGGCGCTTGAGCGCGACATCGTCGTGCGCGCGCTGTCAGGCTATTACGCGAATGCGCGGCACGCCGCTGCCGGACTGTTGCTCGGTTATGCGTGCGTGCCGGAGGACGAGATCGCGCGGGCGTTCGATACGCTGTCGTATGCGATCGACGAGACGGTGCTCGGGCGTGGGCGCACGGCGGCGGCTTGAGCGGCGCGGGCCGCGCGGCCTGCCGTTGTGTGCGGCCGTGGCGCCGCGATCGGCCCGGCGCGATCGCGCGCAGATGCGTGCCGAGACGGCCGACGCCAAATTGCCGATAATAGAGCGCTTCGCCCGTCTCACAATCCCGCGATGACCGATTCCAACCGATCCGATGCGGCCGCCGCGCCGCGCCTCACGAGCCTTTCTCACGGCGGCGGCTGCGGCTGCAAGATCGCGCCCGGCGTGCTGTCCGAATTGCTCAAGCGCAATACCGCGCCCGCGTTGTTTCCCGATCTGCTCGTCGGCATCGAGACGTCCGACGACGCGGCCGTCTATCGCTTGAACGACGAGCAGGCAATTGTTGCGACGACCGATTTTTTTATGCCAATCGTTGACGATCCATTCGATTTTGGCCGGATCGCTGCCACCAATGCGTTGTCCGACGTTTATGCGATGGGCGGCAAGCCGATTCTCGCACTCGCGCTCGTCGGCATGCCGATCAACGTGCTGCCGCACGAGACGATCGCCGAAGTGTTGAAGGGCGGCGAGGCGGTGTGCGCGCAAGCGGGTATTCCGATCGCGGGTGGGCACTCGATCGATTCGGTCGAGCCGATCTACGGGCTCGCGGCGCTCGGCATCGTGCATCCGCAGCGCGTGAAGCGCAACGCGGCCGCGCGCGCGGGCGACGTGCTGGTGCTCGGCAAACCGCTGGGCGTCGGCGTGCTGTCGGCTGCGCTGAAAAAAGATCAGCTCGACGCCGACGGCTACGCGCAGATGATCGCGACGACGACGAAACTCAACCGCCCCGGCACGGCGCTCGCCGCTCTGCCGGGCGTGCATGCGTTGACCGACGTGACGGGCTTCGGCCTGCTCGGCCATGCGCTCGAACTCGCACGCGGCGCGGGATTGACCGCGCGCGTGCGTTACGGCGCGCTGCCGTGGCTGGCGGGCGTCGAACGGTTTGCGGCGGCCGGCGTGTTCACGGGCGCGTCCGGACGCAATTGGGCCGCCTATGGCCACGACGTCAGGCTCGACGCCGGCTTGCCCGCCGTCGCGCAGGCGCTGCTCACCGATCCGCAGACCTCGGGCGGCTTGCTCGTTGCGTGCGCACTGGAATCGGTCGACGACGTGCTCGCATGCTTTTGTGACGACGGCTTCGATCGCGCCGCGGTGATCGGCGAGATGATCGACGGGCCGGCGCGCGTCGACGTGCAGTGATGCCGTTTGCCTAACCGGCGCGGGCGCCGGCACTGGCGCGGGCGGGCCGGCACGTGCGCGTGAGCCGCGCTCGCGGGCGCCCGGATTCCATCGAGCGCGGGCCTTTCGTGGCCAAACCGGCCACCCTGCGTTGCCCTGCGCCGTTCACGCATCGATATTGAAGCCCTATACTGCGCACGCAGTTGCCGAACTCCGTTCTTATCCAACTTACTCAAATCAAGGAACGTTCATGTTGACTCGCTCGATACTTTCCGCGGCTGTCTTCTCGCTCGCCGCGTGCGCGACGGCGCCGTCCATCGCGCACGATAGCGACGACGCGTCAGCCGATGCCCGCTCGCACGGCTATCCGGTGAAGGTGATGATCGTCACGATGTTCGGCCCTGAAGGGCAGGCTTGGCTCGACAAGCTTGGGCCGTGGAAGGACATCAAGGTGGCCGGTTTGTCGCCGGATTATCCGGCTGTCCATTGCAACAAGGACGACGTATGCGTCGTCACGACCGGCATGGGCTATGCGAACGCCGCGTCGACGATCATGGCGCTGACGTTCTCGAATCGCTTCGATTTGCGCAAGACCTACTTCCTGATCTCGGGCATCGCGGGCGTGAACCCGAAGCAAGGCACGCTCGGCACGGCTGCGTGGTCGAGATATCTGGTCGATTTCAGCTTGCAGTGGGAAATCGATGCGCGCGATGTTCCGTCGACCTGGAGCGGCGGCTATCTCGGTATCAACACGAAGAGCCCGAATGACAAGCCGCCGCTCGACTACCGCACCGAAGTGTTCCAACTGAACGGCAAGCTGACGGATGCCGCTTATGCATTGTCGCGCAACGCGGTGCTCGCGGACAGCGCGCAAGCGCAAGCGGCGCGCGCGAAGTTCAACTACGCGCCTGCGAATCGGGTACCCACGGTGACGCGTTGCGATACGCTATCCGGCAATACGTGGTTCTCCGGCACGAGGCTCGGCGAGCGTGCTGAACAGTGGGCGAAGATCCTCACCGACAACAAAGGCGCGTACTGCATGACGGCGCAGGAAGATAACGCGTCGTTCGAGGCGCTCAAGCGCGCGGAGAGCGTGGGCCGCGTCGACACGTCGCGCGTCGCGGTGTTGCGCACAGGCTCGGATTTCGACCGGCCTTATCCGGGGCAGACAGACGTCGACAATCTATTGAACTACGCGGATCAGGGCGGCTTCACGCTCGCCACGCAAAACCTGTATCTCGCGGGCAATCCGCTCGTGCAGGATATCGTCAAGCACTGGGGCGACTGGAAGAACGGCGTGCCGGCCCGTTGAAGCTTGCCGCGCGCATCGTGCGCGCCGATCAGCGGCGGGTGCGCTTGAGCGGAACGGTTTCCAGATGGGCGCATTGTCGTCCCAATGATCGAGTTGCGACGGAATCGGTTCGTTCATGATCGTGATCTGACGCTGGCCAATGCAGTGAACGGCATCTGACGAACATGGCGCCGCGCATGGGTTTCGATGCGCGGCGCCATGCGTTTACCGGCCTGCGCCGGCAAGCTGATTGGCGTTCGGATCAGGCCGGTATGCGCGTTGCGCGAGTTCGACGCCGGGCGCGCCGGGAGGCGCGTATGACATCGATTTGCGCAGCGCGGCCAGCGTGCCGTCGCGTTGCGCGCGCTCGAGTTCGGCTTGCACGTCGGCGCGCGTGCGCGGGCCGGATTCGTAGCGCGACGCATTGACGTAATCGCCTGCGTGGCCGGTGGCGTTATCGGTGGCGAAGGCCGGCGCGGTGGCGGCAAGTGCGACGGCGGCGATGGCAAGCAGACTGCTGCGTTTCATGTGCAACTCCTGTCGATTCGATGCGCACGTTCGAGATGGTGCGGTGCGCGACAGGTTGTAATTTAGGACTAGTTGCGTTGGCGATAAATGGCATTGTCGCGAATTGATTTGTCGCGAGAATTGAACAATCGATGCCCTGGGTAGTGGTAGGGATATCGCCGCGGCATGCTGCGCGCCGCAACGCCATACATGGGCCGAGCTGCATGCGCAGACGGCGCACGGCGAACGGAGTGCGGCGCGATGTCGCAGGCTGGCGGCGGCATCGGCCGAGTCTGGGCGGCAGCGACGCGAAGTCGACGCACTCATCGCTTATCGCTCAGCGGCGATATGCGCGAGGCTTATCGGCAATTCGTGCCGGCGAGTACGCTCATTGTGCGCTTTCCTGAAGCAGCGCAATCATCCGCTGCGCGAGCGGCGACAGATAGGCGCCCTTGCGATGGACCACACCGATGCGCCGATGCAATTCAAGCTCGCCGCGCGCGAGATCGAGAGCGGCCGCGTCGATCGGCAGGCTCAGCGCCTCGGTGCCGCCGATGCCGACGATGCGCGTGCCCTGCAGCAAGCGAAACAGCGACGTGCTGCCGAAGTCGGTCTCGATGCGCAGCTTGGGCAGCGGTAATCCGCGCTGCCGAAAGGCGTCGTCGATACGTTGCCGGACTGGAATCGTCGGCCCCGGCAGCAGCCAATCCTGCTCGGCAAGATCATCGAGCGTCACTCCGCGCTTGCGATGCAAGGGGTGCGCGACATCCGCGAGCACGAACAATCGATCGTGAAAAAGCGGTGCGACGTCGAATTCCGCCATGTCGTCCGCCGGTTCCGGCGCGATCGCAAGATCGAGTTCGCCCATTGTAAGCAGATCGAGCAGGTCGCGCGCCAGGCGCCTGCGCAGACGGAGCTTCGCGGCCGGCCGCTCGCCGATCAAGCGGCGGCACGCGCCGAGTACGAGTGCGTTCGGAACAGTCGGCGAATAGCCAATCCGAACGATGCCGAGCTCGCCGCTGCGAATCGCCTGCGCCTCCTTCAGCGCATCGTCGTATTCGAGGGCGATGCGTCGCGCCCGCGCAATGAACTGCACGCCTGCTGGCGTCGCGATGACGCCGCTCGCAGTGCGCTCGAACAGCGTCAGGCCGAGTTGCGTCTCGATCCGTTGAATGGCCTTCGTCAACGCTGGCTGGCTGAGCCCGAGCGCGTCGGCCGCTTTGCCGATGCTGCCGTGACGTTCGACGGCGAGCAGGTAGTCGATGTCCCGTGTTTCCATCTGCCATTCCTGATGGTTATGACTGTATAGCCAATTCTGCATTGTAGTGATGATCTCCATCATACAGACTGGCGCAACGGATCGAACCACGGAGAATCGATTGAGCTTTCCCTATTTTCTGCGACGGGCCGCGCGCTATTGGGGCGACTTGCCGGCCGTCGTTCATCGTGATCGCACGCTCAGCTATCGTCAGTTAGACGAACGATCGACGCGGCTCGCGAATGCGCTGCTCGGACTGGGTTTCAAGAAGGGCGACGCGATCGTGGTTCAGGCGCGCAACTGCACGGAACTCGTCGAGATCGAGTGCGCGCTGTACAAGGCGGGTCTGGTGAAGGCCGCGTTGAACCCGCGCTTCACGATGGCGGAGGCGTCGGACGTCATCGCGAGCTGCACGCCTGTCGCGCTGATCGCGGGCCCAGGCTATACGCGCTATGCGCCGGATACGAGCGGCTGTGCGTCGGTCGAGCGCTTCATCGCGATTGGCGAGCCGACGATCGGTTATCTCGACTACGAAACGCTGATCGAACAGGCAAGCGCGCAGGTGCCGAACGTCGTTTGTGGGCCGGACGATCTCGCGGTGCTGCATTTCTCGTCGGGCTCGACGGGCAAGATCAAGGCGGCGATGCAAAGCCACGGCAACCGACTTGCGTCGCTGCGCAAGCTGCTGCTCGGCATGGATCGTCCCGCGCGGCCGGGTGATCGCGTCGCGCTGATCGGCCCCGTCACGCATGCGTCGGGGATGCTGATGCAGCCTTATCTGTACTGCGGCGCGACGCTCGTGTTGTTCGATACGTTTGAGCCCGAACATTTTCTGGCCGAAATCGAGCGGCTGCGGATCACGCACACGTTCATGGTACCTGCGATGATCAACATGCTGCTCAACGAGCCGAGCCTCGCACGCGCGGACCTGCGCAGTCTGGTGACGCTCGCTTACGGCGCGGCGCCGATGGCGCCGGCGCGAATCGAGGAAGCCTGGGCACGGATCGGCCCGATTTTGTCGCAAGGCTATGGCGCGAGCGAATCGACGTCGGGCGTTACGCGCCTGAGCATTGCCGATCACGCGCACGCGATCCTGCATCGCCCTGAACGGCTCGCGTCGTGCGGCCGGCCGCATGGTGAGAGCGAGGTGCGCGTCGTCGACGCGCATGGCCGCGAAGTCGAAGGCGATGCGATCGGGGAGATCGTGATTCGCGGCGACGACGTGTTCCGCGGTTACTGGGGCGAGCCGGAGCTGACGCGCGAGGTGCTCGTCGACGGCTGGCTGCATACCGGCGATCTCGCGCGCGTCGACGAGGAGGGTTTTCTGTACCTCGTCGACCGCAAGAAAGACATGATTATCTCGGGCGGCTTCAATGTCTATCCGACCGAGGTCGAGGCGACGCTGTACCGGCATTCGGCGGTGCTCGAAGCGTGCGTTATCGGCGTGCCGGACGACAAGTGGGGCGAGTCGGTGAAGGCGGTGGTCGTGCTGAAGTCGGGTTCGACCGTGGACGCCGATGCATTGATCGCCCATTGCCGAGCGAGCCTTGCCGATTACAAGCTGCCGCGCTCGGTGAATTTCGTCGCGGACCTGCCGAAGAATCCGAGCGGCAAAGTCGCACGCAAGCTGGTGCGGGAGCACTTCTGGCAAGGCGTTGCGCGCCGCGTCAATTGATGAGGAAGCCTGATGTTCGATGATCTGACGCATCCCGAATTCGTCGCGGTTCGCGATGGCATTCGTCGTTACGTTTCGAATGAATTGATTCCGCTTGAGCGCGAGCTTGGGCTCGATGCCGAAACGCCGTGGCCGAACGAGACGCTGCGGCGCGTATGGCGGCGTTCCGCCGAGCTGGGTTTCTATTCCGCTTGCCTGCCCGCCGCGCTTGGCGGCAAAGGTTTGTCGATCCTTGAACAATGTGCGTTGAAGGCCGATCTTGCCGCGAGCGGCACTGTGCTCGCGCCGCACGTACTCGGCGATCTCGGCGGGCCTCCGCGTGTCGGCAACATGCTGAAGTACGCGACGCCGGATCAGCTTGAGCGTTATTTCATGCCGGTGATTCGCGGCGAGAAATCGACCTGTTTCGCATTGACCGAGCCACACTCCGGTTCCGATGCGCTAAGCATCAAGACGACCGCCGCCGTCGATGGCGACGAGTTGGTGATCGACGGCGCGAAGCATTACATCAGCGGTGCGCCGTTCGCGGATTTCGCGATCGTGATGTGTGTGACCGACGCAAACCAGACGCCGCCGCAGATCAGCGCGGTGCTCATCGATCTGGATCTGCCCGGCGTGACGGTTTCGCACGAATACGTGCCGATGTCGGGCCAGCACATCGACGCGGACATCCGTTTCGAGCGCGTGCGCGTGCCGCGTGCGAACCTTTTCGGCGGCATCGGCAACGGCTTCAAGCTCGGGATGTCGCGGATCAATGTCAATCGCCTGCTGCATTGTCCGACGATGCTCGGCCTTGCCACATTCACCTATCGTGCGGCACTCGACTATGCGCGCACGCGGCAGCAGTTCGGTGGCCCGATTGCGCGCTTTCAGGCGATCCAGCACATGTTGGCCGATATGGCGTCGGCGTTGTGGGCGTGCGAAAGCATGATCGCGCAGACGGCGGCGCTCGCCGACGCAGGTGCCGATCTGAAGATGAAGGCGGCCGCGTGCAAGCTGTTCGTGTCAGAGCGTTGCTTCGAGGTCGCGGACAAGGCGGTGCAGATCCACGGCAATGTCGGCGTGACGCGCGGCCATCCGGTCGAGCGCGCGTTCCGCACGCTGCGGATGTTCCGGATCGTCACCGGCACCAGCGAGATTCAGCGCAACACGATTGCGCGTGCGATTCTCGATCCGGCGGGTCAGTAGGGGTGAGCGTCCCCAGAGTGGATCATTGGCGCACGACGTGCGCATCGGAGTCATCAGCATGAAGCAAAACAAACCGGAATGGTCGTGTCTGACCGGCGTCACGATCGTCGACCTTAGCCAACTCTTGCCGGGGCCGCACGCGACCGCGCTGCTCGCGCAGCTTGGCGCGAACGTCGTGAAAGTCGAGCCGCCTGGCTCGGGCGATGCGTCGCGGCTACTCGGCGATGCGGTGTTCGCGCAATTCAATCGCGGCAAGCGCTCAGTTGTACTGGATATCAAGACGCCTGAAGGAAAAGCGGCGCTCATGAAGCTCGTACGCGATGCGGATGCGCTTGTCGAAGGGTTTCGTCCCGGGGTGATGGCGAAGCTCGGTCTGGATTATGCCGCGTTGGCACAGGAAAATCCGCGCATCGTGATGTGCTCGATTTCGGGGTTTGGGCAGACGGGGCCTTACGCGAACCGTCCGGGCCACGACCTCAATTATCTTGCGCAAGCCGGTTATTGGTCGGCGCCCGCACAGATCGAAGACAAGGTTGCGCGGCCCCGCGTGCGGCTTGCTGACTATGCGGCGGCGAGTCACGCGGCGCTCGCGCTGGCTGTCGCCGTGATGAGCGCGCGGCAGAACGGGCGCGGGCAGCATCTCGACGTATCGATTCATGATACGACGATGGCTTGGGTTGCGCCTGCCGCTTGGGCCGCCCGCAAGCGCGGCGCGGATGCGCCGCCGCCTTCATCGCTCGTGATGCCTGACAACGATCTGTTCGAGACTGCGGACGGCCGACATCTCGCGCTCGGCATTCTTGAGAACAAATTCTGGATCGTGCTGCGCGACACGCTCGGCGGCGAGTTTCCCGCGTTGACGGACGTGCGGTTCGAGACACGTATCGGCAGGCTGCGGCACAAGAACGAAGTGCATGCGGCATTGAAGACCGTTTTTGCGACGCGCACGCTTGCCGAATGGATAGGCGCGCTTGCCAGCGTCGATTTGCCGATTTCGCCCGTGCTCGACGCCGACGAATTGTTCGACGATCCGCACGTTCGGGCACGCGGGATGGTGCGCAAGCTCGACGACGGCGATGCGATCGCGTTGCGCTTTCCCGTGAAATTCTCGCTTGGATTGCCCGACGGCGATGATCGCGTGCCGGAGTTGAACGAGATGTGGCTTGACGTATCGGCACGGAACGGCGCGGCCTGATGGGCTGAGGCAACAGGGCCGCCGGGGTCTGCGACCGAACAACAAATACGGAGACACGGATGACAACGGATAACGCGCACTATCGTCCGGCACGGGCATGGTCGATCGCGATCATGCTTGCGTTGATGATGCTTGTGAATTTTCTCGATAAGGTCGTGCTCGGCCTTGTATCAGTACCGATGATGCGGGAACTGCATTTGTTGCCGACGCAGTTCGGGCTGATCGCCGGCAGTCTCAACTGGCTGTTTTCGGTGTCGGCCGTGATCGGCGGAATCGCGGCGAACCGGTGGCCGACGAAATGGCTGCTGCTCGGCATGGGGATGGCATGGTCCGTGTTGCAGTTACCGATGCTCGTCGTGGGGTCAGTGTGGGTGATTGTCGTGTGCCGGGTACTGCTCGGCATTGGCGAGGGCCCGGCGTCGCCCGTTGCCGTTCACGCGCTGTACAAGTGGTTTCCCGATGCGAAGCGCAATTTGCCTGTCGCCGTGTTGCATCAGGGCAGCGCGCTCGGTCTGCTGATCGCCGGGCTGACGATTCCTGTTGTCTCGTCGCATTGGGGGTGGCGTGCGAATTTCGCATTGCTCGCCGCGCTCGGCTTGCTCTGGTGCGTCGTCTGGCTCGCGTATGGCGAGGAAGGAACACTGGAGCGCGCCGCATCGCTTGCGGGCCCCGCAGCCGCCGATCGCGTGCCCTACGCACTGCTGCTTACCGATCGTACGGTGCTGGGCAATTTTTTCGGCCATTTCGCAGCGAATTGGATTCTTGCGATGACGTTGACCTGGCTGCCAACTTATTTGCAGCTCGGCTTGGGTTTCGGTGCGCATTCGGCGGGCCGCTTGTTTGCGCTGTTTGTCGCGGTGACGTCGCCGTTGAGCCTTGCGCTCGCATGGTGTTCGCAATGGCTGCTCGTGCGCGGCGTGGAGTCGAGGGTGGGGCGCGGATTGTTCGTATCGGCGGCACTCGCGCTCGCGGGCGCGTTGCTCGCCTTGCTTGCCTTACCCGGTCTGCCCCCCATCGGTAAGATCGTGCTGCTCACGTTCGGCAGCGGTCTGACGCTCGTCATGTATTCAATCGGCCCCGCGATGCTCGGTGAAGTGACGCCCGACGCGCAGCGCGGCGGGGTTCTTGCGCTTAGTAACGGGTTTGCGTCACTCGCGGGACTCGGCGCGCCCGTGATCGTCGGCGTGCTGATCGAAGCGAAGGGCGGATCGATCGCGCAGGGCTTCGAAGCCGCGTGTCTCGTCTGCGGTGCCGTGCTGATCGGATGCGGCGTGCTTGGTGCGATATGTCTCGATCCGTCGCATTCGCGACGACGTCTCGCGCGCGGTGGAGCATCGGCTGGTGAGATGACGCGGGTTTGATGGTGGCTGGAACGATGAAAAGAGTGGTGATTTGAGGGTAATGATTCGTAATGCGAATGAATAATAAGAGACGCTTGAAAGCGATGTGAGCAGGATTGGAGGAGACAAATGAGAAAAATGATTTGGCTCGCGCTGGCGGGCGCGTTACCCGGGCTGGTTCATGCGCAGTCGAGCGTGACGCTGTTCGGGCGAATCGGTGGCGGAGTGCGTTGGGTCAATGGCGTGCAGGGCGGCGGTGTCGTCGGTTTCAACAATAACCTGATCGCCGGCAACGAATTCGGAATACGCGGCAAGGAAGACCTGGGCGGTGGCACGAAGGCGATATTCATGCTCGACGGCGCGTTCAATAGCGGGACCGGTACGTTGAAGACGAACGGTATGCTGTTCTCACAAGCAGCGTATGTCGGCTTGTCCGGTGGCTTCGGACGCGTGACGTTTGGTCGGCAGTTCAATGCAGCCGAAGACTTCGGCATCGTCATCGATCCGTCGGGCGGGCGCGGTCAATCGCTTGCGATCGAGCCTGGCGTTCTGTGGGGCGGTAATTACTTCACGCTCGATTCGCGCTTCAACAATACGATCAAATATCTCGGCGAAATCGGTGGCTTGCGCTATGGCCTAAGCTATTCGCCCGGCGGCGTCGCCGGTAACTCGCATGCGGGTACGAACTTCTCGGCGGCTGTGATGTATCAGTATCAATCCGTGCTCGGCGGCGTGTCGTATTCGAAAACCTATAGCCCCGACGGCTCGCAATTCGCGCAGACGCTGCAAACGGGCGGCACCGTGCAGCTCGGAGCCGCGCGCCTCTACCTAAGCTACGCGACGCTCGACGTTTCGGCCGCGAAGGCGGGCCGGCCGAACCGGCGTGACAAGATTCCATCGGCGGGCATCGTCTACCAGCCTGTGCCGTCATGGCAGCTCACCGCGGCCGTTTATGACGATATCGCGAGCAATCTCGGCAACATGCGCGGTGCAGGCGGGCACAAGCTGTCGTCGTATGCGGTCATCGAGTATTTCCTGTCGAAACGCACCGAACTCTATGCGGAGATCGATCGCAACGGCTTCACAGGCGCCTACAAGCGCGACCCGGCGAACTTGGCGGCGCTCGGACTGAGGCCAGGCGCGGGCGGCATGACAGGCGTGTCGCTCGGCTTGATGACACATTTCTGAAGTCGGTCTTGATACCGACGGTCTTTCGTTCTCCTTTTCAGGACATGTATGTGATGAAGGCGATTTCTTGTTTCTTCGTTATTTTGGCCGCGGCGACATGCGCGCAGCCGGTGCCGGGGTTCGCGCAAACGGGAGCGGGTGGTGTGGTGGAGGAGGCGTGGGGCACAGCGGCGGCATCCGGTTCTGCTCAGACATCGACATTTGAGGGCCGGCCCGCATCGACATCGATGCCCACAGCCGACGCCGCGATGCGCAAGCAGCGCAAAGCTGAGGACCGGCGCTTGAGACGCCATGTCAGTGCGGCGCTTGCGCATACCCGCGGTCTCAATTCAACGCGTCTGATCGTGCGCACGCACGACGGCGACGTCACGTTGCTCGGCACGCTCACCGATGCGAACCAAGTTGAATTGGCGGTCCAGGCCGCGCAGCGCGTTGATGGCGTTAAGCGCGTGCGGAATGCGATTCGTGTCGGTGAGCCGGGATTGTAATCGTCATGTCGTTGCAGCGATCGACTGATGGCGGGAATCGGTCGATTCACGGCGTGGCCGTATTTCACTATCTTTCATTACCTGTTACGGAGTCCACATGCTCAACATGCACGCTTCATCGAAAAGCCGCGCGATACGATACACAGCCGCCGTTTGCCTGCTGACGGCGGCTTTATGGTGCCAAGCCGCTGAGCCGGATGAGGCGGCCGCCAGCGCCGACCCTGTCAAGCTCGGCATCATGCAAGGCTTTCCGCCTCCGCAGGACAAGCTCGTGACGAAGGAGAATGCGTTCCGGTTCCCGAATCTGCGCTGGTCGTTGCGCAACACGCGGCTCATCGCGCCGACCGCGAACGTCGGCCATTCGAGCGAACCGTGGCCATTGCCGTCCGGTAATGCGGCAGCGCTCGACAACGTTCGTTTCGCCATCGGCGGCAGGACGCTGACACTCGCCGATTATCTGCGCGACACCTATACCGATGGCTTCATCGTGGTGAGCCGAGGCAAGATCGTCTACGAGCGCTACTTCGATTCGTTCAGGTCGAGCGATGTTCATGCATGGGCGTCGATGGCAAAGTCCATGACGGGGCTCGTCGCCGCGCGGTTGATTGCCGAGGGCCGGCTCGATCCGCAGGCTCCGCTCGCACGCTATGTGCCTGAGCTTGCGGATACGCCACTCGGCGCGGCGACGATTCAGCAGAATCTCGATATGGAAGTGCCTGTCACCTATCCGCCCGGATTGCCGCCCGATCTTGGGCTGTTCGGTGCGGTGGGCATCGCGCCGCGTCGTGACGGCGCGCCGAATACGATCTACGATTTCTTGAAAGTGACGCGTGCGACACCGGGCATGACGGCGGGCCAGGTGTGGTTCTATCAGAACGGCTCGCCGGAGGCGGTTGCATGGGCGTTGTGCCGGATCGCGGGCCGCTCGTGGAGCGAGTTGGTTGCGGACGATGTGTGGCGCCGGATTGCCGGCGACGATGCGTATGTCGTTGTTGATCGCGTCGGCATCGAGATGGCGAGCGGTGGTTTGCATACCACGCTGCGCGATGCGGCCCGCTTTGCCGAATTCGTGCGCTCGGGCGTGGGTGCGAAACCGCAGATCGGTTCGGATGTCGAAGCAAAGACGAACACAGGTTCGACGAATGATGCCGTGGAGCCGATGCGAGCGGCGATTCACGTCGCGCTGAAACCGGCTGACAACGCGGCGTTGTTTGCGCAGGGCAATTTCGCCGCTGGTCGCGCAGGCTATTCATACCACGATTACTGGTATCAGACGAACGACGGCGACGGTTCGTTTGTCGCGAGCGGCCGTTTTGGGCAAGCGATCCTGATCGATCCGAAAGCGGCGCTATCGATTGTGAAGTTCTCATCGTCGCCGGATTTCGCGCCGCGCGCGCAAAGTGCGGGTGCTCAGTCAACTGCGCGTCCGTTGCTGGAGCGTGCCGATGCGCTTCAGACTGCGGCGCGCGCGATCGCCGCTGCGTTGGCGCGTTGAACGTGTCGGATGGATGCATGGAGAGGATGGGACGCGGCGGATGTGCCGTGTAGGTACAAGCGTCGCGGGATGCGTTCCGGTTGTTTCGAGCGCGTCATACGCCGGAAGCCGCGCCGCCGTCATGGCAAGCGGCTTCCCGAGCGTAACGGGCCGCACTGCCCGAACGCATGCCCATCTGTCAGCGTGCTCGAGCAATGCGAATCATGCTCGCGAGACTCACGCCACCCACTCGTTCAGCACCGGCGTATCGAGCGACGGCGCGCGCTCGGCTTCCTCGAACGTGCGTTTGCTGCAAGCCGCATCGAGCCCCTTGCGTCCGCTCAACAGCGGGCAGCGATCGAAGATCTCGGCGACCCAGTCGACGAATACGCGCACCTTCGGCGACAGATGACGGCTGTGAGGATAAACGACCGAGATCGGCATCGGCAGCGGCCGGTAGCCGGTCAGCACTTCCTTCAGCGTGCCGTCGCGCAGTTGCGGCAGCACCATGAAGAGCGGCGGCTGAATCAGCCCGAAGCCTTCGACGCCACAGGTCACGTAAGCGTCCGCGTCGTTGACCGACACGAGCCCGTTCATCTTCACCTCGACTTCCTTGCCGTCGATCAGGAACGCCCAATCGATGTTGCGTCCGGTGCGGCTCGAAAAATAGTTGACGGCTTTGTGTCCGGCAAGTTCGTCGATGGTGCGCGGCTCGCCGTACTTCTCGAGATACTCGGGCGACGCGACCGTCGTTCCCTCGAACAGCCCGACGCGCCGCGCGACGAGCGACGAATCCTGCAACGCGCCGACGCGGATCACGCAATCGACTCCCTCCTGCAGAAGATCGACGGGCCTGTCGGTAAGCCCCAGTTGCAGGTCGATATCCGGGTAGCGCGTGTGGAATTCGCACAGCGCGGGGATCACGATCAGGCGTCCGATCGAGCCGGGCATATCGACTCGCAGCTTGCCGTGCGGCTTGCGGTTGTTGACCTGAAAACTTGCTTCGGTCTCCTCGACATCCGCGAGAATGCGCACGCAGCGCTCGTAATAGGCGGCGCCGTCGGGCGTGAGCGACAAGCGGCGCGTCGTGCGGTGCATCAGCCGCACGCCGAGGAAGGATTCCAGATTCTGGATGATCGTCGTCACCGACGCGCGCGGCAGCCCAAGCGTCTCGGCTGCCTTGGTGAAGCTGTTTGTATCGACGACGCGCGTAAATACCTGCATGGCTTGCAGCCGATCCATCACTACCTCCGCGATTGACCCCCTAACGACCAAAGGCCGCGACACCATGCGAGTGACGCAGCCAACAATTGTTCAAGGGAAGTGAATTGTGTTGCCGGATTATAGGCATTTATCCGGATGTTTGCCGGACCGAGAATTCGATCCATCTTGAAATGGATGCGCGATGCCGCGCACGCTCACTATGGACGCATTCGACTTTCGCCGCCTGAGCACCGCCCGCGCGAGCGCTGACAAGACGCTCGCGCGCCCGGCGCTTGCGGTATCGGAGGTTGTGATCGCAGGCTATGCGCAGGACATCAGCTTGCGTTTATATCGGCGTCCCGATAAATCCTCAATGCCAGTAGTGCTTTATTTTCATGGCGGCGGTTTCGTGCGGGGCTCGCTCGACGACGCCGACCGTGCCGCGCGCTATCTCGCCGAGCAGGTGCCGGCGCTCGTCGTATCGGTCGATTATTCGCTCGCGCCGCGCCATCCGTTTCCGGCCGCGCCGGAGGATGCGTACTGCGCGGCACGCTGGGCCGACGCCCGTGCCCGCGCATTTGGCGGCAATCCGCGCAAGATCGCCGTCGCCGGGCACGACGCGGGCGGCCATTTGGCGAACTGTCTGTCATTCATTGCGCGCGACCGCGGCGAAATTCGCATCGCCGCGCAGGCGCTGTTCGGGCCGATGCTGGACCCGAGCATGACGCGGCTCGCCGATGCAGCGCGCTTATCGTCTGACATTACTGAGCGTGAATGTGCGGCGTGCTATCGCGCGTATTTGCCGCAGCCCGCGCAGCGGATGCATCCGTATGCGGCGCCGCTCGAGTCGGCGCGCCTTGCCGGGCTGCCGCCCACGCTCGTTGCAACCGCGCAGAACGACGTATTGCACGGCGAGGCGGAGAAGTACGCGAGTTGTCTGATCGAGGCCGGTGTACTGACGCAGGTAATCCGCTATCGCGACGTGTCGCATGCGGCGCTTGCCGATCACGCGCCTGCGTTGCAGGAGGCGGCACGGTTCCTTCAGTGCCGTTTCGGCGCAGGCGTGCCGGGCTGATGTTTGCCGCCGTTTCATTCGAATTCGAGCAACCAACCGAACAATTTGGAGATTTTTTCATGGCTATTTTGCGTACTCGTCATTCGCGGATCGCCGCTGCGGTACTTGTCGTCGTCGCGGCCGGGCTTGGTGCGTTCGGCGCGATGCGCGTGAACGCAAGCAGTGCCGACAAAGCGCAGGCGCCGCTGACGGAAGTGGACGTGGCTGGGGTGCTGTCGAAGACGGTAACGGATTGGCAGAGCTATTCGGGGCGTCTGGAGGCGGTGGAGAAGGTGGAGATCCGGCCGCAGGTGTCGGGCACGATCGTGTCGGTGAATTTCAAGGACGGCGCGCTGGTGAAGAAGGGCGACGTGCTGTTCGTGATCGATCCGAGGCCGTATCAGGCGGAGGTCGACCGGGCGGCGGCGCAGCTGGCGGCGGCGCAGGCGCGCAACGGCTACGCGCAAAGCGATTGGCAGCGCGCGCAGAGGCTGATCACCGACAACGCGATCGCCAAGCGCGATTACGACGAGAAGCAGAACGGCGCGCGCGAGGCGATCGCGAACCTGAAGGCGGCGCAGGCGGCGCTGGAGGCGGCGCAGATCAATCTGGGCTACACGCGGATCGTCGCGCCGGTGTCGGGGCGGGTGTCGCGTGCGGAGATCACGGTGGGCAACGTGGTGTCGGCGGGGGCGTCGGCCGCGCCGCTGACGACGCTGGTGTCGGTGTCGCCGATCTACGCGTCGTTCGACGCGGACGAGCAGACGTATCTGCAATATATCGGCAGTGCGAAGGATGGGCGCAAGGTGCCGGTGGAGCTGGGGCTGGCGAACGAGAGCGGCTATTCGCGGCAGGGCGTGATCGACTCGGTGGACAACCGTCTGGATGCGTCGTCGGGGACGATCCGGGTGCGCGCGCGCTTCGACAATGCGGACGGGGTGCTGGTGCCGGGTTTGTACGCGCGGGTGAAGGTGGGCGGCAGCGCGCCGCATGCGGCGCTGCTGATCGATGATGCGGCGATCAACACGGACCAGGACAAGAAGTTCGTGTTCGTGGTGGATCAACAGGGGCGGGTGTCGTATCGCGAGGTGCAGTTGGGCGCGCAGCACGGCAATCAGCGGGTGATCGTTGGGGGATTGTCGGCGGGGGACCGGATCGTCGTGAACGGCACGCAGCGCGTGCGGCCCGGCGAGCGGGTGAAGGTGCATCTCGTGCCGATGACGGGCGGCGATGATGCGGCTGCGGCTGCGGCGGCTCCTGCGTCGGGTGCCGCGCAGCAACGTGCGCAGAACGCTCAGAGCAACGCGCGCGCATAACGCGCAGGCGCGCTCAATCAGATAGAGCTTCCCATGAATATCTCAAAATTCTTTATTGACCGGCCGATTTTTGCCGGGGTGCTGTCGGTCATCATTCTGCTTGCCGGGTTGATCGCGATGTTCATGCTGCCGATTTCCGAGTATCCGGAAGTCGTGCCGCCGTCGGTGGTCGTCCACGCGCAGTATCCGGGCGCGAACCCGAAGGTGATCGCCGAGACGGTTGCATCGCCGATCGAGGAGCAGATCAACGGCGTCGAGGACATGCTGTATATGCAGTCGCAGGCAAACAGCGACGGCAACATGACGATTACCGTCACGTTCAAGCTCGGCACCGATCCGGACAAGGCGACGCAGCTCGTGCAGAACCGCGTGAATCAGGCGTTGCCGCGCTTGCCGGAAGACGTGCAGCGGCTTGGGATCACGACGATCAAGAGTTCTCCGACGCTGACGATGGTCGTGCATTTGATCTCGCCGGACAACCGCTACGACATGACGTATCTGCGCAATTACGCGTTGATCAACGTGAAGGACCGGCTGTCGCGGATCCGGGGCGTCGGCCAGGTGCAGTTGTGGGGCGCGGGCGATTACGCGATGCGCGTATGGCTCGATCCGCAAAAGGTCGCGCAGCGCAATTTGACGGCCGACGACGTCGTGAAGGCGATTCGCGATCAGAACGTGCAGGTCGCGGCGGGCGTGATCGGCGCATCGCCGACGCTGCCGGGCACGCCGCTGCAATTGTCGGTGAACGCGCGCGGGCGGTTGCAGACCGAAGAGGAGTTCGGCGACATCGTCGTGAAGACCGCGCCGGATGGCGCCGTCACGCATTTGCGCGATATCGGGCGGATCGATCTCGATGCGTCCGAGTACGGGCTGCGTTCGCTGCTGGACAACAAGCCGGCCGTCGCGATCGCGATCAATCAGTCGCCGGGTGCGAACTCGTTGCAGATCTCCGACGAAGTGCGCAAGACGATGGCCGAGCTGAAGCAGGATTTTCCGGCAGGCGTCGACTACCGGATCGTCTACGATCCGACACAGTTCGTGCGTTCGTCGATCAAGGCGGTTGTCCATACGCTGCTCGAAGCGATCGCGCTCGTCGTGATCGTCGTGATCGTGTTCCTGCAGACGTGGCGTGCGTCGATCATTCCGCTGATCGCCGTGCCGGTGTCGATCGTCGGCACGTTCTCGCTGCTGCTGTTGTTCGGTTACTCGGTCAATGCGCTGTCGTTGTTCGGGATGGTGCTGGCGATCGGGATCGTCGTCGACGATGCGATCGTGGTCGTCGAGAACGTCGAGCGGAACATCGAGAGCGGACTGTCCGCGCGCGAGGCGACGTATCGCGCAATGCGCGAAGTGAGCGGACCGATCATCGCGATCGCGTTGACGCTCGTGGCGGTGTTCGTGCCGCTCGCGTTCATGTCGGGCCTGACAGGTCAGTTCTACAAACAGTTCGCGATGACGATCGCGATCTCCACGGTGATCTCGGCGTTCAACTCGCTGACGCTGTCGCCCGCGCTGTCGGCGATTCTGCTGAAAGGGCACGGCGACAAGGAGGACTGGCTCACGCGCGCGATGAACCGCGTGCTCGGCGGTTTCTTCCGGGGCTTCAACAAGGTGTTCCATCGCGGCGCGCAGAACTATGGGCGCGGCGTGCGCGGCGTGCTGTCGAGAAAGGCGGTGATGCTCGGCGTGTATCTCGTGCTGGTCGGCGCTACCGTGATGGTGTCGCGGATCGTGCCGGGCGGCTTCGTACCCGCGCAGGACAAGGAATACCTGATCGCGTTCGCGCAGCTGCCCAATGGCGCATCGCTCGATCGCACCGAGAAGGTGATTCGCCAGATGGGCGAGATTGCGCTGAAGCAGCCTGGCGTCGAGAGCGCGGTTTCGTTCCCGGGGCTGTCGGTAAACGGCTTCACGAACAGCTCGAGCGCGGGCATCGTGTTCGTCACGCTCAAGCCGTTCGACGAGCGGCATGGTAGCGCGCTGTCGGCCGGCGCGATCGCGGGGGCGCTGAATCAGCAATACGCGAACATCAAGGATTCGTTCGTTGCGGTGTTCCCGCCGCCGCCGGTGCTCGGTCTCGGCACGCTCGGCGGCTTCAAGATGCAGATCGAGGATCGCGGCTCGGTCGGTTACGCGAAGCTCGCGGATGCGACCAACGATTTCATCAAGCGCGCGCAGCAAGCGCCTGAACTCGGGCCGTTGTTTACGAGCTATCAGATCAACGTTCCGCAACTGAACGTGGATCTGGACCGTGTCAAGGCGAAGCAGCTCGGCGTGAACGTGACGGACGTGTTCGACACGATGCAGGTGTATCTGGGCTCGCTGTACGTGAACGATTTCAACCGGTTCGGCCGGGTGTACCAGGTGCGGGTGCAGGCGGACGCGCCGTTCCGCCAACGCCCGGACGACATCCTGCAATTGAAGACGCGCAACGCGGCGGGGGAGATGGTGCCGTTGTCGTCGCTGGTGACGGTGTCGCCGACGTTCGGCCCGGAGATGGTGGTGCGCTACAACGGCTACACGGCGGCGGACATCAACGGCGGGCCGGCGCCGGGCTTCTCGTCGGGGCAGGCGCAGGCGGCGGTGGAGCGGATCGCGGCCGAGACGCTGCCGCGCGGGGTGAAGTTCGAGTGGACGGATCTGACGTATCAGCAGATTCTGGCGGGCGACTCGGCGTTCTGGGTGTTTCCGATCAGCGTGCTGCTGGTGTTCCTGGTGCTGGCGGCGCTGTACGAGAGCCTGACGCTGCCGCTGGCGGTGATCCTGATCGTGCCGATGAGCATCTTGTCGGCCCTGACGGGGGTGTGGCTGACGCAGGGGGACAACAACATTTTCACGCAGATCGGGCTGATGGTGCTGGTGGGGCTGTCGGCGAAGAACGCGATTCTGATCGTGGAGTTCGCGCGCGAGCTGGAGCATGACGGCAAGACGCCGCTGGAGGCGGCGATCGAGGCGAGCCGGCTGCGCCTGCGGCCGATTCTGATGACGTCGATCGCGTTCATCATGGGGGTGGTGCCGCTGGTGCTGTCGACGGGGGCGGGCGCGGAGATGCGGCACGCGATGGGGGTGGCGGTGTTCTTCGGGATGCTGGGCGTGACGGGCTTCGGGCTGATGCTGACGCCGGTGTTCTACGTGGTGCTGCGCACGCTGGCGGGGGGCAAGATCCACGTGGCGGGCAAGGATGCGGCGGGCTACGGCGTGCCGGCCCCGGATGCTTGAGGACAAGAAGATGATGCAAGGCAACAAGGACAAGACTGGGCAGACCCGCGTGGCGGGCATGGCGAAGCTGGCGGCGGCGAGCGGGCTGCTGGCGGGGCTGCTGGCGGGCTGCGCGGTGGGGCCGGATTACCAGCGGCCGGAGGTGCAAACGCCGGCGGCGTTCAAGGAAGCGCCGGCGCTCGAGCCGGGCGAGCAGGCGGGCACGTGGAAGGAGGCGGAGCCGGCCGACGGGGCGCATCGGGGCGAGTGGTGGACGGTGTTTGGGGACCCGGTGCTCAACGCGCTGGAGACGCAGGCGCTGGCGGCGAACCAGAACCTGAAGGCGGCGGCGGCGCGGGTGGAACAGGCGCGCGCGGCCACGCGCGCGGCGCGCTCGCAATGGTTCCCGCAGGTGGGGGTGGGCTTTGGGCCGGTGCGCGAGGGGCTGTCGTCGGCGTCGCAGTTTCAGCCGTCGGGGACGGGCCCGCTGACGACGACGCTGTGGCGGGCACAGGGCACGGTGTCATACGAGGCGGATCTGTTCGGGCGGGTGAGCCGCGACGTGGAGGCGTCGCGGGCGGATGCGGCGCAAAGCGAGGCGCTGTTCCGCTCGGTGCAGCTTGCGCTGCAGGCGGACGTGGCGCAGAACTACTTCGAGCTGCGGCGGCTGGATGCGGACCAGGATCTGTACCGGCGCACGGTGGAGCTGCGGGAGGAGGCGCTGAAGCTGGCGCAGCGGCGCTTCACGGAGGGCGATATCAGCGAGCTGGACGTATCGCGGGCGAAGAACGAGCTGTCGACGGCGCAGGCCGACGCGGTGGGGGTGGCGCGGCGGCGGGCGGCGTCGGAGCACGCGCTGGCGATTCTGCTGGGCAAGGCGCCGGCGGATTTCGCGTTCGTGCAGACGCCGCTGGTGCCGGTGACGGTGCGGGTTCCGGCGGGGTTGCCGTCGGCGCTGCTGGAGCGGCGTCCGGACATTGCGGCGGCCGAGCGTGCGATGGCGGCGGCCAATGCGCGGGTGGGGCTGGCGAAGTCGGCGTACTTCCCGAAGCTGGATATCACGGGCGCGTTCGGCTATGAGGCGGCGACGCTGGGGAATTTGTTCATGTGGTCGAGCCGGACGTTCCTGCTGGGGCCGTTTGCGGGGACGGTGCTGACGCTGCCGGTCTTCGACGGAGGCCGTCGCAGCGCGGGGGTGCAGCAGGCGCGTGCGCGGTACGACGAGCAGGTGGCGGCGTACCGGCAGCAGGTGCTGGTGGCGTTCCGGGAGGTGGAGGACAATCTGTCGGATCTGCGGTTGCTGGATGAGCAAATTCGCGCGCAGAGCGACGCGGTGAATGCGTCGCGGCGGGCGGCGAAGCTGTCGCGCACGCAGTACGAGGAAGGGCAGGTGAGCTATCTGGAGGTGATCGACAGCGAGCGCTCGGTGCTGGAGTCGCAGTTGCAGGCCAATCAGTTGACGGGCGCGCAGGCCGTCTCGACGGTCAATCTGATTCGTGCGTTGGGCGGCGGGTGGGGCGAACCGGCCAAGATCGGCGCCGACGGCGTGAAGCAGCCGCAGGTGGCGGCGCGTTGAATCCGCAACGACGGTGAGCGTCCGGCCGATATCGAATGCGCCGGGCGCGGCGCGCGATGACGTGTTTCGTCATCGCGCGTCCGAAGCAAAGATAAAAGCGCGGCAAACGTGGCCGAAAACCGCGATCCTCGAATTGGTGATCGTGACGGTGTGGCAGAGGACGCGGCGATTTCGTCGGAGACCAAACCGCCGAGCGGAGAGCCTGATCGCCGCTACCGGCGGAGCCGAGGCCGATTCAGCCTGGCTCGGGTAGAGACGATCGAATAAAAAAAGCAGTCCCCGCGTGGGGCACGGAGACTGCTTAACCGTCTGCATCCGAGGGCCAAAAAACTTCGCAGACGGGATTGCAACCGCGCGAGCGATGCTCGAATGTACGATTGCCGCAGCAGTTGAACCTGCGCGACACATGCATCTATCAAGCAATGATGGCAACGCTCGCAAGAATTTCACCGCTTGAGCCATGCCCGGTACGCTTGCGCCGGGCACGGCTCATTTCAAGCATTTTATGCATCCGGCAGCACGCTGCATCTTGTCGAAGCCGGTTTTGATCCGCATACGGTATCTTGCTGCAGTACGTACCGTTTTGTACAGCTTAGTTCATGCGCGCGATGTGCGTGCCGTATCGGAAAGTATGGACGTTTCGCCGGATACGCGGCTCGCAAGCGTCGTGGCGGCCGTGCTCGCATAGACGTTCAGCGCCGTTCTGCCCATATCGAAGAACGCGTCGACGCCGAGAATCAGCAACACCGCGTCGGCCGGCAGCCCGATTGCCGCCAGGATAGCCGTGATCGCGACGATCGCGCCCGACGGGACGTTCGCCGCACCGTCGATCGTGATGATCGTCAGGACTGCGATCGTGATCATCAGCGGCCAGCTCCAGGCGAGGTGATACGCGTCCGCGAGGTAGCAGACCGCGAGCACGGTATAGAGCACCGCGCCGTCCCGGTTGAAAATATAGGACAGCGGCAATACGGTCGATGCGACCGCCGGCGGCACGCCCATTTCCGTCAGCTTTTTCAGATGTACCGGAAACGTGATTTCGGACGAGCGCGTCGTAAACGCCAGAATCAATGGTTCGCTGACCTGACGGATCACGGCGCGCGGCGACCGTCCGCCGAGTTTGATGACGGCCGTAAGCCCGATCGCGAGCAACGCCATTCCCAAATACGCAATGCCGAGCAGCTTCGCGAGCGGCGCCATCGCCGAGAGCCCTTTCGATGCGAGAAGCCCGGCGATCGCGGCGAAGATGGCGATCGGCGACAGCGATACGACCCATTCCGTCAGCTTGAAGAACGCGGCGAGCATCGATTCGCAGACGGCGACGAACGGCCCCGCGCGATCTTCGACGGCCGCGAGCGCGGAGCCGAGCAACACGCCGAACACGAGCACCGGCAGCGAGTTGCCGGCCGCGAGCGCGCCGACGATATTTTGCGGGATCAGATCGGTCAGGAACTTCATCCAGTCGATGCCGGAGGCGAGGTTTGCCGGCATCGATGCCGTTTGCGCGAGGCTTGCGCCCAGGCCGGGCCTGAACGCCGCGTTGAGCGCGACGCCCAGCGCGGCGGCGAGTGCCGTCATCGCGATGAAGAACACGAGGCTGAGCGCGGTGGTCCGGCCGAGCCGGCCGCGCTGTGTACCCGCGCGAAACGCGCCGAGCGTCACCGACAGCAGGATCAACGGCAGCACGACCATCTTGATTGCATGGCCGAACAGCGTCGAGAGAAACGAAAGATCCTTGCTGGCGGCCGGTGCGAGCAGGCCGAAAACGGCGCCGAGCACGAGGCCCAGGATCATTTGCAGCGGCAGCGGAACGATTTTACTGGGCATTATGGTCGTTTTGAGCGCGTATCAGTCGGATTCTATCTGGCGTGCCGTCGATCACGTGTTGCCACATCAGGCGACGAGCGGCTTCGGCATCGCGTGCATGGATGGCGATGTAGATCTCCAGATGCTCGCGCGTGCCGCGCCGCACGGTTGTCGAATCGTCGCGCGGCAGTTCGTTGAGCGCATGGGTTTGCGCGCGCAGCAGGCGGTAAGTCGACCACAGCCGGTCGTTGCGTGCGGCCTTGAAAATCTCGTCGTGAAAGACCCAGCCGACTTTCTGCTCGGTCATGATATCGGCATTGTTTTCGTCGATGAAGCGCCGCATCTGCTCGGATGCGCGCGTCATTCGCTCGGTCGGCCCGTTCTGTGCGGCGAGATACGTGGCCGTGCTTTCGAGCGCGAGACGGAATTCGTAAATTTCGCGAAGATCGTCGCGCGTTGGTTCGTTGATGTACGTGCCGCTCTTGTCGATGATATTGACGAGCCCCTCCGACGCGAGCAATTGCAACGCACTGCGTACCGGCATTTGGCCGACGCCAAGTTCGTGCGCGAGACCGCGGTGGGAGATTTTCTGCCCCGGCGAGAGTCGGCCGTCGAATATTCTCGACCGGATTGCGTCGTAGGCGCTGCCCGTATCAGAAGAGATTTTCTCCATCATCATTATCTGTGATCGCAGTTTATATGGTTGGATTCAAAACGCGAGCTGCATGGAGTTAGATTAGCTGTATCCTCAGAAGTGAACAACAACTATTTTTTTGCGGACAAATCGTTTTACCGAATTAAAATGAGCGCGTTCTATTTTCTAGATGTCGCTGATGTCCTCTGACCTATCTCGCCATTCTCTCGCCGCGGTATCCGCCGAATCGGTATGGCCGCTCAGGGCCAAGGTTCTTTTGGATGGGGACGAGAACGCGAGCCGCTTTGCCGCCGATAGCGACAACGCGACGTTGCATCTTGCAATCAGCGTGTCCGGTGAGATCGTCGCGGTTTCGACGATCTGCCGCGAAGCTTTCCACGACATTGGTTCAGACCGTGCATGGCGGCTGCGAGGCGTTGCAGTCGAGTCCGCTTGGCAGGGGCACGGTTTCGGCAAACGCTTGATGAACGCGTGCATCGATCATGCCCGCCGGAATGGCGGCAAGGTCGTTTGGTGTACCGCCCGTGAATCGGCACGCGGGTTTTATGAGTCGCTCGGTTTTGTTGCATCGGAACAATCGTTGATGATCGCGGCGCGGCCGGACATGGCGTTTTACGAAATGCGTCTGCTGTTGCCCCAAGCCGGGCGCCTCGACGCGGCCCGGTAGACTCTTTTTCCGTCTTCTATATCGTCTGCCGCGATTTACTTTGCGAAATCGCTTCGTAGACCGTCCCCGCATGCGGTTCTATTATCGACCGCAGTTCATCTCCGCATGAAGCCGCCGCACTGGCGCGCGTTCCCCGGCACCGTTCGTTTGCGAATCCCGAAAGAGAGCACTCCATACCATGCTGTTTTGCCTGTCATTTGCGCGCGCTGCCCGGCGCGCTTCGCGTGTTTTCGCGGCTATGTTCGCGACCGTCGTGTTCGCCGCACCACTTGCACACGGTGAGACCGCGACGCTGAAAGTCGGCACCGCGACGAGTCCGCAGATCGAAGCGTTGAAGATTGCCGCGCGGGAGGCGAAAGCGCAGGGGCTCGACGTGAAAATCATCGAATTCACCGATTGGAACACACCGAACGCCGCGCTCGCGAACGGGGACATCGACGTCAATTACTTCCAGCACATCCCATTTCTCGAGAACGCGAAGAAGCAAGGCGGCTACGACTTCGTCGCGATCGCGCCGGGCACGATCATGAAAATCGGCCTCTATTCGAAGAAAGTCAAAAGCTTCGACCAGCTAAAGGATGGTGCGACGGTTGCGATTGCGAACGATCCCGTCAACGGCGGCCGCGGTCTGTTGCTGCTGCAACGCGCGGGCCTTATCAAGCTGACGCCGGGCGTTGATTATCGTGCAACGACGCGCGATATCGTTTCTAATCCGAAACATCTGAAAATTGTTCAACTCGAGGCGTCGCAGCTTGCGCGCTCGCTCGACGACGTCGATCTCGCGCAAGGCTATCCGAGCTTCATCAAACTCGCGGGCACCGCCGATCCGAACAGCGCACTGTTGTTCGACGGCCTGGAGAACAAACTGTTCGCGCTCCAATGGGTGGTTCGGGCGCAGAGCGTCAACGATCCGCGCATCCGCAAGTTCATCTCCATCTATCAGCATTCGCAAGCAGTCCGCAAGGCACTCGACAATGCATTCGGCACGCTATACGCCGTTGCGTGGTGACGCGGGAGCGTGCAATGACGAAGAAAATTCTGCTGAACGCGTTCAACATGAATTGCGTCGGCCATATCAATCATGGCCTGTGGACGCATCCCCGCGACCGCTCCGCGCACTATACCGATCTCGATTACTGGGCCGACCTCGCGCGCACGCTCGAGCGCGGCAAGTTCGACGGGATTTTTCTTGCGGATATCGTCGGCGTGTACGACGTGTACGGAGGCAGCCCCGGTATTTCGTTGCGCGAATCGATCCAGGTGCCTGTCAACGATCCGATGCTGCTCGTGCCGGCGATGGCGCAGGTCACGCAGCATCTCGGCTTCGGCGTGACCGCGAATCTCACTTATGAGCCGCCATACCTGTTCGCGCGGCGGATGTCGACGCTCGATCATCTGACGAAGGGGCGCGTCGGCTGGAATATCGTCACCGGCTATCTTGACAGCGCGGCGCGCGGGATGGGGCTCGCGAAGCAGATCGAGCACGACGATCGTTATGCGCGTGCCGACGATTACATGGATGTCGTCTATAAGCTATGGGAGCAGAGCTGGGACGACGATGCGGTGATCCGCGACGCGCGCTCGCGTGTGTTCGCGCAGCCGAACAAGGTGCGGCGTGTGCGCCACGACGGACCGTACTATTCGATCGATGCGATTCATCTGAGCGAGCCGTCGATGCAGCGGACGCCAGTGCTGTATCAGGCGGGCGCGTCGGCGCGCGGCGTCGAATTTGCCGCGAAGCATGCCGAATGCGTATTCGTGAACGGGCAGAGCAAGGCAACCGCGCGCTCGGCCGTGGCGGACATTCGCACGGCAGCCGAGCGGATCGGCCGGGACCCGGCATCGATCAAGATCTTCGCGGGGATTTCCGTCGTCACGGCCGAGAACGAGCGGCTCGCCCGCGAGAAATTCGATGAATATCGGCGCTATGCGAATCCGGAAGCGGGGCTCGCGCATTTCGCCAGTTCGACCGGCATCGATTTTGCGCGCTACGGCCTCGATGAGCCGATCGCACATATGAAGACCGATTCGATTCAATCGGCGCTCGACGCGATCTCGAAGAAGAGCGCCACCGGGGCGTGGACCGTGCGGCGCATGCTCGATCAAATGTCGATCGGCGGACGCTATCACCCGGTCGTCGGCTCGCCGTCGCAGGTTGCGGACGAGCTGGCCGCGTGGATCGACGAGACGGGTATCGACGGCTTCAATCTGACGCGCACGGTGATGCCCGAATCGTTCGAGGATTTCGTCAATTGGGTTGTGCCGGAACTGCAGAATCGCGGACTGTATAAAGAGGACTACGACGCTTGCGCGCCGACGCTGCGCGGCAAGCTGTTCGGCTCGGGCGCGCGGCTGCCGGACTGGCATGCGGGCGCGCGGCATCGGCCCGGCCGCGCATATGCGGCCGAAAGAGCGTAATGCATCCAGGAGGTGAGCCGATGCCACAACTGATCGATTCGCTAGGCTTCATCGAACGTTCGGCGGCCGCGCGATACGATGCGGCGCCTGCCGCAGTGGGCGCGGGCACGTTGCTGCCGGGGGCGGCCGTGTCGTTCGAACACGCGAGCAAAGTATTCCAGGGCGCGCAAGGGCCGGCGGCGGCGCTGCGCGACGTCACGCTCGAGGTCGCGCGAGGCAGCGTGTTCGGGGTGATCGGCCGAAGCGGCGCGGGTAAATCGACGCTGCTGCGCCTCATCAACGGCCTCGAGCGGCCGTCGTCGGGTGCGGTGCATGTGAGTGGCGTCGATGTCGGGGCGCTCGATGAGCGCGGGCTCGTCGCGTTGCGGCGCCGGATCGGCATGGTGTTTCAGCACTTCAACTTGTTGTCTGCGAAAACAGTTGCCGAGAACATCGGATTGCCATTGAAGATCGCAGGCGTGCCGAGGGCGCAGCGGGCGCGCAAGGTCGACGAGCTGCTCGACCTGGTCGGCCTCGCGGCGAAGCGCGACGCTTATCCGGCAAGCCTGTCGGGCGGCCAGAAGCAGCGCGTGGGGATCGCTCGCGCGCTCGTGCACGATCCGGATCTGCTGTTGTGCGATGAGGCGACGTCCGCGCTCGATCCCGAGACCACGCAGTCGATTCTCGCGCTGTTGGCAAGCATCAATCGCCGGCTCGGACTTACGATCGTATTGATCACGCACGAGATGGAAGTGATTCGCGCGATATGCGATACGGTCGCGGTGATCGAGCACGGCGAACTGGTCGAGACGGGGCCGGTATGGCGGGTGTTCGGTGATCCTCAACATGGCGCGACGCGCGCGCTGCTGCGCACGGTCGTACACGATCTGCCGGCCGATCTTGCCGCGCGCGTGCGTCCTCTCGCGCTTGGCGCGGCGCTGCCGCAGGGCGCGCAGCTTCTGCTCGACGTCCGTTACACGGGCGCGGACGGCGGCGAGCCGGATCTCGGGGCGCTGACGAGCGCGCTGGCCGCCGGCGCGCAACAGGCCGTGCGTTTCGTGCATGGCGGGCTCGATCGGATTCAGGGGCGCGCGCAAGGACGGCTCGTGATCGCCGCATCGCTGGCCGCGGATGGTGCGGTGGGGCCGGAGCGGATCGCGGCCGCGCTGGCCGGAGCACGGCGGCACGCGAGCCGCGTGGAGGTGCTGGGCTATGTCTGAACTTTGGTTTCCTGAACTTGGAGATGCGATTCGCGACACGCTCTGGATGGTCGGAGCGTCGGCATTTGTCGCCGCGCTGATTGGCGTGCCGCTCGCGCTCGTGCTGGTCACGAGCGCGCCGGGCGGCATCTATGAGCGGCGTGCGTTGAACGCAGCGCTCGGTTCGCTCGTCAACGCGTTTCGTTCAACTCCGTTCATCATTTTGCTCGTGGCGCTGCTGCCTTTTACGCGTTGGGTGATCGGCACGACGATCGGCGTTTGGGCGGCGATCGTCCCACTGTCGATCGCGGCGATTCCGTTTTTCGCGCGGATTGCCGAAGTGAGCCTGCGCGAAGTCGATAAGGGGCTGGTCGAGGCCGCGCAGGCGATGGGCGCCGAGCGGCGCCATATCGTTTGGCACGTATTGCTGCCGGAAGCGCTGCCGGGGATCATCGGCGGCTTCACGATCACGGTCGTCGCGTTGATCGGCTCGACGGCGATGGCGGGCGCGGTCGGCGCGGGCGGGCTTGGCGATCTGGCGATCCGCTATGGCTATCAGCGTTTCGATACGACCGTGATGACAACGGTCATCGTCATCTTGATCGCGCTCGTCACCGCAGTGCAATTCACGGGCGACCGGATCGTGCGGCGGCTGACCACGCGCAGGTGAATGCGAGACCAAGTGGAGATGTTGCATGCCGCCGGCGTTTGCGAGGATGCGTAAGGCCAGGTTGGGCGACATCGGAGAGATCCCGAAAAAGCTCACCATCGGGAAGGGTGGATTGCATCGGACCCGCGAGATTGGCCGCGGGTTCGCGTCAGCCGCAGCCTGCCGGATGTATCCGGATACGGCCGTGCACATATCGTGCGTCGCACGGCGCAGCAGGTAGCAGTTTCGCGCCGCCGTGCCGTTCGCTGGCACTCCGTTCGTTACCGGCGACAGCCTGCTCCTTACCACGGAAACTTCCGTATGAATGATCCAAGAAGTCTGTCTGCTTTTTTCACCGGAACGCAAACCGCGCCGCGCACGGTGGCCGAATTGGCCGACATGCTGCGCGCAAGCGCACCTGAACGTGACCGCGCGGGCGGCCATGCCGCGCGCGAAAAGCGTTGGATTGCCGATGCGGGGTTGCTCACGCTCGCGGTGCCGCGCGAATTCGGTGGTCAGGAGGCCGAATGGCCGCTGATCTATCAAACGATTCGCGCGCTCGCTCGCGCGGACAGCGCGCTTGCCCACTTGCTCGGCTTTCAATATCTGCAGATCGTCAGCGTCGATGTCTGGGGCAATGCCGCACAGCGCGAGCGCTATTTGCGCGGCACGGTCGAACATAACTGGTGGTGGGGCAATGCGGTCAACCCCCTCGATACGCGGCTTGCCGCGCACGCAGCTAGCGACGGCGGCTATTGGCTCGATGGCGTCAAAGGCTTTTGCTCGGGTACGCGCGGCTCGCAGCAGATGACGGTGTCTGCGCACGATCCGTCAACGGGCAAGCCGATCTTCGCGGTCGTGCCGACCGATCGGGACGGAATTGTGGTGCACGACGATTGGGATCCGATCGGCCAGCGGCAGACCGATAGCGGCAGTGTGTCGTTCGAGCGGGTGCGGGTCGAGCCGCAAGAAGTGTTGCATCGATCCGAAGCGCCGCCGACGCCGCGGGCGACGTTGCGCACGCTCGTATCGCAACTCGTATTGACGAATCTTTTCGTCGGCATCGCGCAGGGCGCGCTTGCCGAGGGGCGCGATTACGTGCAGCGGGCCGGGCGGCCATGGGTGCAGTCCGGTGTGGAAAGGGCGGTCGATGATCCTTACACGCTGCAGCGTTTTGGCGATATGCGGGTGCACGCGGTGAGCGCCGAGGCACTGGCCGATCGCGCTGCGCAGGCGTTACAGGCCGCATGGGCGCTCAAGGATGCATTGACGGCCGAAGGCCGCGCGCAAACGGCGCTGGCGATATCGGAGGCGAAGATCGTCGCCCAGCGTGCCGCGCTCGAGGTCGGCGAGGCTTTATTCGATGCGTGCGGTGCGCGCGCGAGCGCCGCGTCACTTGCGTTCGATCGTTTCTGGCGCAATGCGCGCACGCATACGTTGCATGATCCGCTCGACTACCGGCTGCGCGACGTCGGCCGTTATGCGTTGACGGGAGCACTGCCGGAGGCGTCGCTTTATACGTGAGCGTAACCGTGATCGAGGCCAGCGAGCTACGTGCCGCGGTTCGAAGCAAGCGGGCCGGTACAGCGTGCCGGCGTGTCAGGTATGCGCTTGCGCGCCGCTCTGCCGGGGCGGTGCTCGGGTCGACGCCGGCTGACGCATGGGCGCGGGTTCATTCGACCGAGCGGCTCGTTACGAAGCGTGACGCGAATGCTTCGAACGCATCGACGTCCGCGCCCGGTATGGGGGCCGGCGTATCGTTCGGGCTGGCGGCGCCCATCTGAACCAATTGGCAGTCGATCAGATGCCGTGCGCTCGGAAACTTAGACATCCTGGGCATGCGGTAGCGCAGCCTGAACAGCCTGGGCAGCACGCCGGGCGGTTTGCGCAGATCGTCGATTTTCTGTACCGTCGCATCGAACCAGAAACGCGACCACGCCGCTTGCTTGTCGCTGCGCGGCGCGGCGATGAACTCCGCCAGCACGAGCAGAATGTATGGAATGTCGCGCTGCGCGAGCGTCGGCCATGCCCATAGCTTCAATACGTCCGCATGCTCGATCGCGTGCGTGAAGCGCGCGATGCCGAAAGCCGAGGCTGTTTGCCGAATCGTGTGCAGATGCCGTTGCCACGACTGGAAAAAGGTCGCGCGCTGACGCCGGCCGCGTTCGTCGAGCGGCGGGCCGACCTGGGCGGCAAGCGGATTCGGTAGCGTGACATTGACGAGCGGGCAGCGCGCATGATTGCCGGTCAGGTGCGCGAAGCGGCGTGTGTGCGAACGGCCGCGCAATTGCACGATGTAGACTGCCTCCAGGCAGAGCGGACAGCGCGCCCACCCGTGCGGGACGGGATCCATTCGACAGAAATCGTCGATATGGATCAAGCGATCCTCGACCGGGTGCAGCGCATATTCGAGCATCGGCCGTGCTTTCATATCGGTGCCGGTTGGACCGGTGCGCGGCGCGGCGCGTCAACGCACGCGCCGCCGATCGGCCGCGACGATCAACGGGTTATCAACGGGATCAGCCAAGGTCGGTAGTATCCCTAATCAGACACGCGCTATATGACAGCTTGATGTGCATGAGCTGACGTTTCGTTTTCGCGGCACGGCGCGCCGCCGACGAATGCCGCCAATTCAGCGATCGGCGCCGAGTGACGCGCGCAGCGTATCCATGAGCCGCTGATAACGCGCTCGGATTTCGTCGCACGATGCGATGTTCTCGCTCGAGAATCGCTCGGACCACGCGGGCTGCCACGGATGTGTGCCGTGGCTGATCCGGTCGCCGTCGGCGCTCGTGATCGTCGATTTGATCCGCGCGTCGCGGCCTGCGCCGGAATGCGTGTCGAACAGCGCGTCGAGATAGGCTTGATACGCGCGGTAGACGTCATCGCCAAACAGATGGCGGTAGACGTGGATCGTTTGATCCAGTTCGCGCTTCGTGCGGATCACTTCGTCGGGCGTGATGTCCTTCCACGGGCCGACCCACGTGTAGAAACATAGCAGGCGATTGAGGCGCGGCGCGATGGTATCGTAGATCGCGAGCCGTTTTTCGATCAGCTTTTGATTCGTCCACTGAACGAATTCGAGCTGTTTGAGCCGGCGGCTGATGACCCAGCCGAGCGCGGTGACGGACAACGGCGTCAGGATCTCGACGCCCAGCTTGAGGACTTCCAGCGAATTCCATGGATTGTCCGGTGTCGGCATGCGTGCTCCTGGTCGAAAGGCCCACTATAGTCGATTCGGATTGGCCGTTGCGATGCGGTTTTTACGGCGGCTGAATCCCGCGCATCTTCTGATGCCCCGAGCGATAAACGGGCCGCGTCGCCCGTCATGTGTTGTGGCCGCGGGCTCATGTGCGTCTGTCGTTCAATGGACCGTTGCGGCAAGCGGATACGCCCGCCCATCATCAGATCGGCCGTTCAATCGATTGGCATAGCTGGCCGAGCATTGAATCTGCCCGCCGATAAGTTAAATGCCGGATTGCGTCGGCTGTGCGCGCGTATGGGAAAATCCCGAGCCGTGCCCTTTTTATGGTTCCACCATGCTGACCCCTGCCCGTACACCCGCCAGGAAGCGCGCCTCGCGCGGCACGCTCGGCAAGGAAGACTGGATTGCTGCCGCGACCGATCTGCTGATCGATGGGAGTGTGGAGGCGATACGGGTCGAATCCTTGGCCAAGCGGCTGCGCATTACCACCGGCAGCTTTTACTATCATTTCAAGGATCGCGACGACCTGCTGGCACAAGTGCTCGAGAATTGGCGCGAATGGGCGACTGCCCAGACCATTCGTCAACTGCAAGTAGGGCAGGCCGATCCTCGCCGAGTCATCGAGAACATGCTCGAATTGCCGTTTCATGGTTCGTCCGCGCGGCGTGCATCGATGATCGAACTTTCGGTGCGGATTTGGGCGAGGCAGGACGAAAGCGTTCAGCGCGTCGTCGACGCTGTCGACAAACAGCGCTTGGCTTACGCGCAGCGGTGTTTCATGGCATTGGGGTTGACGCCGTCGAAGGCGCGAGGCAAGGCATTCGCAACGTACAGTTATTTGATTTCACAGTCGATGCTGTGGCATGTCGGCGACGCGGCATATAAGAAAAAGATGCGCGAGTACATGCGTGAGGTCCTGCTCGGCGACATTTGACGGCTGAGCCCGGTAGGGCGGCGGTGTGGTGCCGTCTGTTGCAAGGCGAGGAGAAACTTGTCGAGATGAGCAACGGCGGCATTTGCGGCGCCTTTCACGAGTGCGAAGTGCGAGTATCGATTGATCGAGGCCTGGCGGCTCGCGTTCGCAGATCGGCTCGGTTATTTCGCGCCCGTTGAAGCAGCGCCAACATGATCGTGATGGCGCGCAACTCGTTCGAGGTTGCGCCGAGCGCTCAACCGCGTCACGGTTTTGATGCACGCAACCGGCGCATTGACCTGAAGAATTTCGAGTTCGCCGGCGATCGCTCGCTCGCTGCGCTGTTCGTGAACATCGAGCGGCACGAGTACGAGCAGCCGCTTCTTTTTGCCGTGCGTCGACCCATCGATAGCAGCGCCGGCCGAGCCGCGCCCGCAAGCGGGCGCGATAGCCGGCGCACTTCGGTATGGGCGCGGGTGTAACGCGTTGATATGAAAGAGGTTTGGCTCCGGGTGCAAAGTTTTGCTACAACCTTTTGCTTGGAGTGGCCGCCAAGACCTCCTATTCTGGCGCATTTACGAGATAACGGGCCGCCACGCCAATGCGCGGCTGCATCGATTGGCTACGAGGAGGTCACGCATGACGCGTTCCGTCGATTCCGGCATCATTTTTGTCGCGCGTTTGTTGCTTGCGTTGCTGTTTCTGTGGGGCGGCGCGACGAAACTGCTGGGCTATGGCGAGTTCGCCGGTTATTTGCGGGGGCTTGGCGTGCCGTATGGGCAGATCGTCGCGCCTGCGGTCGTCGCGCTCGAGGGGCTGTCCGGGCTGCTGCTCGTCGTGGGCTACAAGGTGAAGCCGCTGGCGCTGGTGCTGGCGTTCTACACGATCGCGACCGCATTGGTTGCGCACAATTTCTGGGATGCGACCGATCCTGTGCTGCAACACGACATGGTCATCCACTTCTGGAAGAACGTCGCGATTGCCGGCGGCTTCCTGCTGCTGTTCGTGACGGGCGCGGGCGGTGCGAGTATCGACGGCTTGCGGCGGCCGTCGTCGCCTTATGGCCATTTAAGGTAATGCGCCCGATCCGGGGGCGGGCGATTGGGATGGGCGGCGCGCGCCGTGGCGAATGCGAGCCTGGTGCGGCGCGCGGGCGGCGCAAGCAGGGTGCAACGCATCGTTGAATCTCCTGATTGGCGCGGTGGCTTCGCGCGCTGCCGCATCGAACGTCAATCTTCAAATTGGAAAACGGCCGGCGGTTAATGGCCGACGCGCTCGTGCTTAGAACGCGATGTTGGTGCGCAGTCCGACGACGAACGTGTTGCGCAGCGGCTGCGCAGGATCGGCCGGGTTCTGGCCCGCGCCCGCGTTGAACGTGTATTGCGCATCCACCTGCAATTGCCACCACGGCGCGAGTTGATACTGATACGTCGCCTCGAGCGCCGTTTCGCTCGTGCGCACGCCGTAAGGGCCGCCGGTGAAGCGCCGAAAGTCCTGATCGAGCGCGCTCGCGTGCGAGCCGACCTTGATGTACGTGACGGCGAGTCCGGCGCTGTCGTTATCGCGGCCTTCGAACGGCGCTTTCAGCACGATGCCCGCGTTGGCGGCCACGCTGACGAGGTTGCGCTCGCCGGGCGCGGCCATCACGCGCGCGAATACGCCGAGGCTTTTCGCGCCGGCGGGATCGGGGCGCCATATCATCTGGTCGGCGACCGCGTAGACGCTGTAATTGCCGTGATGCGGGCGCGCTACGCCTGTGGATGCCGGGTCCGCAAGCGACAGGCCGGCGTTGTCGGTCTGCTGGTCGGCGAAGCGGCCGTTGTGATACCAAACCCCGATCTTGTACGTGCCCGGCAGCCCGCCCGGTTTGCCGGTGTCCATTTCGCCGTCGGCCGGCTGGTTCAGCGCATATTGCAACTCGCCGATGAACAGCGTGCCGTTGTGCAGGTTGAAGTTCGTGCCGCTCAGGTTGTTCGGGTTGTTGCCGAGCGGATCGCCGTCGAACACGCCCGCGAGCGCGGTGAGCGACGGCGTGATCTTGCCGCGCAAGCGCACGCCGAGCGCCGACAGCGGATATGCGGGGCCGCCGTTGGGCATGTCGTATGACGGCAGCGCGGGCCAGCCGAACATCGTGTTGACGAACGTCTGCGCGTACTGGCTGACGATGAATTCCTGATCGAGACTTTGCTGGCCGATCTTCACGTCGACGCGCTGGCCGAGAAACGATTGCTGATACCACAGTTCCCAGAGGCGCGTCGTGTCCTGCGCCTCGATGCCGCTCGCGGTGTTCAGCGTGCCGAGGTTGGATTGGCTGAGGTTGCGGCCGTGAATTTGCAGCGCGCTCGCGTTGAACGTGCCGCCGGGCAGGCCGAACGCCTTTTGCGTATCCACGGTGAAGGTCGCGGTCGTGAGGCCGTCGTAGGTGCCGCCGCGGTGCAGGCCGCCACGCAGGTTCGCCAGATATTCGCTGGTTTCCTGCAGGCCCAGCGTGATCCCGTATTTGCCGAGCCAGGGGCGCAGCCCGCCGATGTCGCCGAGCAGCGTCTGGCGCGTCCATATGCTCGTCCATTGGGCCGCCGGCTTCGCGCTGATCGCCAGATTGGCCTCGGGCGCTTCGGGCTGCGCGTCCGGCGACGTGGCGGCAAACGCGGCCGAGCTGAACAGCCATGCGCACACGGCGGCCGCGCGGCGAGCGGTTGAGCGGGGGCGATGGTGCGTGAAGCGCCCGGCGGGCAACGCGAATAGCATGACGTTTCTTCCTCTTCGTCCTTTTGATCGTGCGAGCGGAGCGCGGCCGCGCGATGCGCGACGCAGGGTCGGCAATACGCGGAAAACGGCCGTGGTGCGCGCGCATCGTATGCAGGGTCGATATTGATGTCAATAAAAATGAGAATGATTCTCGTACATATTGCGTTCGGCAATGATATTTCTTACAAATCAAATACTTGACAGTCGAAATCGAAGGGAAAATGAAATATTAGAAGTAACAAAAGGGGCGGTGAGGCGGAATGATGCGTTCGACGAAACAAGCGCGGCCGGTTCAGCGGCGACGCGAATCGTTTCGAATGCGGTGATCGCGGTGGCGCCACGCCGCATTGCGCCACTGCGCCGCTGGAGCGGATGCCGGCTCGCGCCGATGCCCGCCGGCCGGGCGCGCATCCCGTCTCCGGATCGGCGCTGCGACATTGTCAGCCCGTCGCCGCGATTCGGCGGCAAGTGGGTGCTATGAGGCCGCTTCAGACGCTGGCCACGGCAGTACCTGAGAAAATGGGCGGTTGGTTGTCCGAAAGTGATCCCAGTAGAATCGGCGCGGTGGGTTCAACCCGCATTGGCAACCGAATACGGCTTTTCACTGTGATCACCACTCTCGAGCAACTGCAGGCTGGGCAACTGTTGGGTACGAGGCGGCTCAAGCTCGCTTGCGGCCTGACCGAATTTCCGCGCGAGATATTCGATCTTGCCGACACGCTGGAGATCCTCGATCTATCCGGCAATGCGTTGTCGACCCTGCCCGACGATTTGCCCCGGCTGCGCAAATTGCGCATCCTCTTTGCGTCCGACAACCGGTTCACGGCGTTGCCCGACGTACTCGGCGCATGCACGCAGTTGAGCATGATCGGATTCAAGGCGAATCGCATCCGCGAAGTCTCGGGTCGAGCGCTTGCGCGCCAGCTTCGCTGGCTGATCCTCACGGACAACGAACTGGAAGCGCTGCCAGCGGAAATCGGCCACTGTGCGTTGCTGCAGAAATTGATGCTCGCAGGTAACCGGTTGCGCGAATTGCCGGACGAGATGTCCGCATGCACGCGGCTCGAACTCGTGCGCCTGTCCGCTAACCGGCTAAACGCGCTGCCTGAATGGCTGATGCGCTTGCCGCGTCTCGCGTGGCTCGCGTATGCGGGCAATCCGCTTGGTCAGGCGCTGGAAACGGCGGCGTCGCACGATGCGTCGATTGCCGATATCCATTGGAATGCGCTGACGCTGGAGCAGAAGCTGGGTGAAGGCGCGTCGGGCGTCATTTACCGGGCGACGCTGCTGCATGGCGGCGGCGCAGCGCCGCGGCCGGTCGCGGTCAAGCTTTTCAAGGGCGCGGTGACGAGCGACGGCCTGCCGGATTGCGAAATGGCCGCTTGTATGCGCGCCGGCAGTCATCCGCATCTGATTCCGGTGATCGGCAAGGTAAAAGGCCATCCAGCCGATGCGCACGGCTTGGTGATGGAGCTGATCGATCCGGCATTCGCCAATCTTGCCGCGCCGCCGAGCCTGGAATCCTGCACGCGGGATCTTTATGCGGCCGACGTGCGATTCGATCCGGCCACGGTGTTCGAGATCGCGCACGGCATTGCTTCGGCCGCCTGCCATCTGCATCGGCGAGGCATCATGCATGGCGACCTGTATGCGCACAACATCCTGCATGGCGGCGCGGGGCGTGCGCTATTGGGCGATTTCGGCGCGGCGTCCTTTTATGACGCCGATGACCGGGAACTCGGGCTGGCGCTGCAACGGCTGGAGGTTCGGGCGTTCGGCTATCTGCTCGACGAACTGATCGAGCGGTGCGATGCCGTCCATGCGGGCGACATGGGCGAACTCGACGCACTCGTTGCGGCGTGCTTGAACGAAGACGCGCAGCGCCGGCCGCCGTTCGATGCGATCGTGCGTGCGTTGCTGGATTGGAAGAACGCGCGGTTGCCGGCGCGCAGCAACGGCCGCGCTGACGCGGCCGCGCGCCCGCAGCCGCGATGAAGTCATGGCGCGACGGCGTTCGCGTGGCCGCGCTTACTTCGATTTCATCTCATTTCTCGCACTGCACGTCCTGTTTGCGCACGGCGATGATCGCCGGGTATGTGCCGTGGTCGAGATCGACACGCGCGACCACGGCGATCGTATCGTTGTCGATCACGTCGTACACGCTGACGCGTTCGCGCCGAAAGGTCGTAATGCCGGTGCAGGCCGACGCGCGGCCTTCGTCGGAAACCCGGCATTGGAGCGGATTGTCCGCCAGGTAGCGATATTGATCCTTGAAGCGGCTCGCGAAGTATTCGTGAACGCTTCGCGCGGCGCCGCCGACGCCGGTGACATAACCGATCGCGCACGGCAGCTCGGCGGTGCTGTCGCCGGAAGTATCGGCCAGCGCGGTTGCGCTGGCGGTTGCGATGGCGGTTGCGATGGCGGTGGCAAATATCGAAACGAGGAAGGATTTCATGACGCGATTACGGTTGTCGTGGCGCAGTGCTGGATTGTAGGGGATCTGGTGGATCGACGAGCGCCGCATTGGGGCGAGGCCGGGCGCTTGTCGCGGCTCGTCGGCGGGCTTTCGGCATGCCGTATCGGCATTGCTTGCGGGCGGCGGATGAAGCTCGATAGTTATGCCGTATTCAAACAGGCGGATATTTTTGTCGAATGAACTATTCGACCGGATTGAATAAGTCGCAAACATCAGCGTGAGCTATGATCCATTTTGCTTGAGCGATGAGTGGGGCCGGGCTCGGGATCTGCGGTAGAAAATGTTCTTTTTTGCGTCTAATTATTTTGCGTGCGATGAAAAATAAAATATACGAATGGGCCGATATCCGTGATGACTTCAAGGAAATTTTGATCGTCGGGAATGGGGGAAGCATTGCCGTTCACGAGGGGTTTCGTTATTCGTCGCTATTCGAGACGGCAAAAAAACATGGGTATATATCGGAAGGCGTGCGTGATGTGTTTAATCATTTCGAAACGAACGATTTCGAATTTGTGCTCAGGCGTCTTTGGCATGCGAAGCTCGTCAGCGATGCGCTCAAATTGGAGAGCGAAAGAATATCGGAGGCTTATGAACTCGTTCGCGGCACACTGATCAAGACGATCGCGCATGTTCATGTCGCTTATGAGGATGCCGAACCTCATCTCGGCGCCATTGCGCGCTTCATGTCCGGCTTCCGGACTGTCGCGTCGTTGAATTACGATCTGATCGTATATTGGGCAGCGATGGTCGGAAACGACGAGATCGCCGGGCATCAATTCAAGGACGGCTTTGTCGAACACGATGGCACGGCGTTCACGTCCAATTGGCGGCGCTTGCAAGTGCCGCGCGGCGGACGGAATACAACGATGTTTTTCTATCCGCATGGCAATCTCGTTTTGAGCCGGCGATCGCGCGACGAGGAGCGGAAGATTCGCGCGCGAGCCGGGAAAGATCTGCTCAACTCGGTATTGACCGCATGGGAGACGGGGCAGGGCACGCCTCTTTTCGTTTGCGAAGGCGTAAGCGAGCACAAGATGCGCGCTATTTCCGCTTCGGTCTATCTCCAACAAGTGTTCCGCGAAGTGCTATATCAGCCGGAGGCCGTGGTGGCAATTTACGGCTGGAGCATGAATAAGCAAGAGGAACACATCATCAGGCAACTGGACGCGTGCAAGCCGGTCAGGGTTGCGGTTTCGGTGCGCAACGGCAATCAACAGTACATTCAACACGCCTATGAAATCTTCTCGAAAATGGGCGTGGTCGATATTCGATTTTTTGATTCGGCGAGCGCCGGTGCGTGGAATGTTCCCGAGCAATCCTAGGATAACGATGGCCGGGCGCGCCCGGCCGATGTGGTGCGTTGCGTCGGCTGGCGGCGTAACGCAATAAGCGGGCGCCGGGCGGTGCGCCAGCCGGCCGAACCCGAAGATGGCGGCGTGAGGCGCGCGCGCGTGGCACTGCGGCGGCGTGCAGCCGCCTTCCGCCATTTCACACGTCTATTGCGCGTCTTTCGCGAACAACACGGCTGCCGCGCCGAGCACGCAGATCGCCGCGACATACCACGCGGGCGCGAGCGGATTCGACTTCATCAGCAGCGACACGATGACGGGCGTCATGCCGCCGAACACCGCATACGAGACGTTGTACGAGAACGATATGCCGGAGAACCGCACGACCGCCGGGAAACTCTTCACCATCACGAACGGCACCGCGCCGATCGTGCCGACGACGAAGCCCACGAGCGCATAGAACGGCACGAGCCGCGTCGCATCGGCCGCGAGCTGGCCGAACAGCGCGTAATAGCAGAAGGCGAGCGCGAGACCGCCGGTCGACAGCACCGCCTTCGCGCCGAACCGGTCGGCGAGCGAGCCTGCGCTAACGCAGCCGGCCACCAGACACAGCGTCGCGACGCTGCTGGCGAACAGCGCATCCGCGGGCGCAATGTGAAACTGCTTTTGAATGAGCGTCGGCGTCATCAGAATCACGACGACGATTGCCGCGGACAGCATCCACGTCAGCAGCATCGACACGATCACCGCGCGGCCGTGATCGCGCAGCACCGCCTTCAGCGGAATCTCGGCCGCGAGCGTCTTTCTGGCCTTCATCTCGGCAAACACCGGCGTTTCGTGCAGCCAGCGGCGCAGATAGACGGAGAAGAGGCCGAACACGCCGCCGAGCAGGAACGGCACACGCCATGCGAACGCGCTGACTTCGGCCGGCGAGAAGTGGCGGTTGACGGTGGTGGCAACGAGCGAGCCGAGCAGAATGCCGGCGGTCAGGCCGGAAGTGAGCGTGCCGCACGCGTAGCCGATCCGCTGCGGCGGCACGTGTTCGGAGACGAACACCCACGCGCCCGGCACTTCGCCGCCGACGGCCGCGCCTTGCAACAAGCGGAACAACAGCAGCGCGAGCGGCGCGGCCAGACCGATGCTGTCGTAGGTCGGCAGCAGGCCCATCAGCAGGGTCGGCACCGACATCAACAGCACGCTCAGCGTGAACATCCGCTTGCGGCCGACGAGATCGCCGAAGTGCGCCATCACGACGCCGCCGAGCGGCCGCGCGAGATAGCCGGCGGCGAAGATGCCGAACGTCTGCAACTGGCGCAGCCAATCGGGGATGTCGTGTGGAAAGAAGAGCTGGCCGATCGTGGGCGCGAAGAACACGAAGATGATGAAATCGTAGAACTCGAGTGCGCCGCCCAGTGCGGCGAGGCTCAGGGTTTTATAGTCGCTGCGCGTGAGGGCACGCGGGGCGGCGCTCGAAACGGCGCTCAGGTCGGATGCAGGCATGGTTGGGCGATCAGGATTCGAATGATTGTGTACCGCGCGGACCGCAGCCCGGCGGCGGGTCTTGTCGTCGGACAGACAGTGCAACGCGCGGGATGGCGCACGGGACACGAACCGCGCGACGCCGGATGGGCGCCGCGCGGAGACGAACTGACGCAATGCCGGCGATTCTACAGGACGGCGGCGCGTGCGAATGCGGCGGTGCGGCAAATGCGGTGTGCCCGCGTCCCTACCGCTTCGATTCGACATCGGTGGAGAGTCTTTCCGGTGCGAATGCGCTCACTTGGCTGACGAAAGGCGAGAGCAAACGATCGGTGGCCCAGTTGCCAGCGGCGGCGGCGCTACGATCGTTCGCTTGCGGCGGGCGTCATCGGGGATCGTAGCCACTCTCGCCGCGGAGTGAGCATGGGAACCGCGGCGCTGATGGGTTGTTCATCCGGTGCCTGGAACAATAGCAGCCGGACGGCATTGCGCCGGCGCACGAGCGCTAACGAAACACGACGCGTCGGCCAGCGCTGTGAACTCGCCGTCCGGATGCGCGCCGAACGCGGCCGGGACGCCGGCATCGTTGTCGTGCGGCGCAGGACGGGGAAGCGTCATATCGCGGCCAGTCTGCATCCATTACCGCCGCCGTGCGACAAGCCGATGCACCCGCTTGCCGGAAGACCGGTTGACTGCTTCGGCATCGAGCAGGAATTCGGCATCGCCAAGGCCCTCCCTGACCCGCGCCGCGTCGAACTTCGCATAGAGGCGGCCAGCGGCATCGCGGGTGGAAGCCGACTCCGCGACTCGCCAGCTCAGATACAGCGTCCCCGCTGGCCTGAGCAGTTCGAACAGACGCGCACAGGCCCCGGCAACCTCCTCAGGCGGCAAATGCATGAGCACGGTTTCGCACAGCACGTTGTCATACTTGTCTTCGCCGATGGCCTCCAGCGCGGGCAGCGCGGCGCGCTTGAAAACCAGCGACGGGAAGGCGTTCGCGGCTTGCGCCAGCAGCCCTTCGGCTGCGTCGTAGCCTACCGCGGGAAAGCCGTGATCGTTTAGCCACGCGACGTCGCGGCCGGTGCCGCAACCGATGTCCGCCGTTTTGCCGCCTGGGGTGAAATAGCGCTGCAGGAGCGCGTACATGTCAGCCGGCGGCGGCTGGTCGCGCCACTCGGCCGCGAATCGGCTCGCGCCGCTCGAATAGGCTTCGATGGTCTGTTCGTCCATAGCCAATGCCTCCGATCAACAGGTGACGATGCCGGCCCGGTACGCGGTTGGATGCGGGATGGCGCGCTCGGCCGCATGGCCGTGATCATGGCGGTCGCCGCGTTGGGATGCAGCAGTAGTAATTTAGGCGCATGCCGTCCGGCGGGGAAGGCAAGTCGTTATCCCGGTATGGCTTATGACAGGTTTTGATTCGGCTGTCGCAGCAACCGTCGTAGCCCAGGCCGCCGGCCATGACGGAGCGCGTGCCGGCGCCGGGCCGATTGGGCACGGGCAGGGTTCTGTCCGTCTTTTTATCGGGATCGCACGCACACGGGCAGCCGGCAGCCGCGATGCGAACCGCCGGCGTTGCGATGCTCCGGCGTGATGGCGCGGTCAATGGCGCGTGCATGCGCGCCGGACCGCCCGTGATGCCCGAGCGCGCATGCCGCCGCATGTGACGATGATCTTTGACGGGCGCAGCCGGGTGCACGCACCTAACTCGCTGCGTTCGCTTCCCGTGTCTGCCGCGGTTCGGCGGCGCCGTCGAGCCGGCGCGGCACGTTCAGCGGATTGCCGTCGCGCAGCGCGTCGGGCAGCAGCGCATCCGGCACGTTCTGATACGAAACGGGGCGCAGGAAGCGCTCGATCGCACGTGCGCCGACCGACGTCGTGCGCACGTCCGACGTCGCCGGAAACGGGCCGCCGTGCACCATCGCGTGGCCAACCTCGACGCCCGTGCCGAAGCCGTCGATGAGGATGCGCCCCGCCTTGCGTTCGAGCGTTGGCCGCAACGTGCGGAACAGCGGCGCGTCGCCGTCGCCGAGATGCGCGGCGATCGTCAGCTGGCCTTCGAGCGAGCGCAGCGTGCGATGCAGCGTGTCGAGATCCGCGCAGCGGACGATCAACGACGCCGGACCGAATACTTCGTCGCGCAGTTCGGCGTGCGACGCGAACGCCTGCGCCGACGTCGCGAACAGCGCCGCGCGTGCCTGATGCCGGTCCCCCGCGATGCCTTCGCCAAGCTGTTCGAGCGCATCGTGCGATGCCAGCCGCGCGACGCCTTCGACGTAGCTCGCGTGAATGTGCGGCGTCAGCATCGTCGCGGGCGCGGCGGCGGCAACCGCGCGGGCCGCCGCGCGCTCGAACGCGCGCAGCGCCGGGCCGTCGATACCGAGCACGAGGCCGGGGTTCGTGCAGAACTGGCCCGCGCCGAGCGTCAGCGACGCAACGAACTGCTGCGCGATCGCATCGTGCCGCGCTGCGAGCGCGCCCGGCAGCAGCAGCACCGGATTGATCGCGCTCATTTCCGCATAGACGGGGATCGGCTCGTTGCGCGCCGCCGCGATGTGCATCAGCGCGAGGCCGCCGCGCCGCGAGCCGGTGAAGCCGACCGCCTTGATGCGCGGATCGGCGACGAGCGCCTGGCCGATCTCGTAGGATGAGTCGAACAGCAGCGAGAACACGCCGTCGGGCATCCCGGATTCGCGCGCGGCCGCCTGGATCGCGCGGCCGACCAGCTCCGACGTGCCCGGATGCGCGCCATGGGCCTTGACGATCACCGGGCAGCCGGCCGCGAACGCGGCTGCGGTGTCGCCGCCCGCGACCGAGAACGCGAGCGGAAAATTCGATGCGCCGAACACCGCAACCGGCCCGATTGCGATATTGCGCAGCCGCAAATCGGCGCGCGGCTGAGGCTGACGGTCGGGGCGGGCGGGATCGATCCGCACGTCGAGAAAGCCGCCGTCGCGCACGAGTTGCGCGAACAGCGCGAGTTGACCGACCGTGCGTGCGCGTTCGCCTTCGAGGCGCGCGCGCGCCAGCCCTGTTTCGGCGGCGCAGCGCTCGATCAGCGCATCGCCGAGCGCGACGATTTGACGGCCGATCGCATCGAGGAACGCCGCGCGGGCTTCGAGCGGCGTTTCGCGATAGGCGTCGAATGCATCGTCGGCAAGCGCGCAAGCGCGGTTCAGATCGCGCAGGCTCGCGCCGCCGAATGCGGGCTCGATCGGCTCGCCGGTGGCGGCATGGATGGCGCGAAACGAGCCGTTGTGTCCGGGCACCGCGGATTGACCGATCAAAAGCTGGCCTGTGAGTCGCATGGTTTTCCTCGAAAAAGGGCCGGCCGGGTATCGTCTGCCCGGCCGTCAAACAAAAAACGGTGAATCGGCAGGAGAGCCGCGTATCAGTGCTCGTCGTCCTCGAGCTGCAACTTCGCGCGCGGCACCCCGGTATGCGCGCCCCAGTAATAGATGACGAGCGCGATCACCGCGACGGCGCCCGTGTCGTAAGGGTGCGCGAGACGGCCGGTGCCGCCGAATCCGCCGAGATACGATACCGCGATCATCAGCGCGTAGAACGCGATCAGCCACAGCGACGAGCGCACCTGTTCGGCCAGGCTCAACTGCTGGGTGGGCACCCAGCGGCGGCACGCAAGGTAGATCGCGTACATCGCGATCTGCAGGCCGAGCAGCCACGACACCGTGCTCCAGCCCGACCAGTAGACGATCAGCGCGGCAATCACGAACGATGCCGGGCCGGTGAGCGCGAACGCGCTCGCGCGGAACGGCCGCGGCAGGTCCGGCGCGGTGCGGCGCAGCGCGGCGACCGATACCGGCGCGAGCGCATAGCTCAGCACGAGCGCGGCTGATACGGTGTTGATCAGCGCTTCCCATGAGGGGAACGGCAGCGTCCAGAAGATCGCGAGGCCGAACGTGAGCCACAGCCCGGCGCGCGGAATGCCGGAGGCTTCATCGACGCGCGTGAAGACCTTGAAGAACGTGCCCGTCTTCGCCCAGCCGTAGACTACGCGCGGCGTCGCGTTCATATAGATGTTGCCGCAGCCGGACGGCGAAATCATCGCATCGGCGACAACCATGTACGCGAGCCAGCCGACGCCGAGCGCAAGCGCGATGTCGCGGTACGGCAGCGAGAACGCGTGGCTTACATCGCGCCAGCCGTGCGCGAGCGCCGCGGCCGGGATGCTGCCGACGAACGCGAGCTGCAACAGCACGTAGATCAGCGTCGACAGCACGATCGACAGAATCAGCGCGATCGGAATCGTGCGCTGCGGGTTGCGCACCTCGCTCGCGACCGACACGATCGGCGTAAGCCCGAGATACGCGAAAATGATGCCGCCCGCCGACACCGCCATTTCGATGCCTTGCAGGCCGAACGGGGCGAAGCCGTGCGCGGTCAGATTCGCGGGCCGGAAGAACGTGAACAGCACCGCGATCACCGAGAGCGGCACGATGAACTTGAAGATGCTGATCACGTTGTTCGCCTTCGCGAACGTCTTCACGCTCGAATAGTTCAGGTAGAAGAAGAAACAGAGCAGCGCGGCCTGCACGAGCCAGCCGAGCGTCGTCGGGTTGCTCGATCCTTCGGCGGTGAGCCCCGCAAACCACGCGGCCGCATACTGGCGCGCCGCGACGACTTCGATCGCGATCAGGCTCGAGAACGCGATCAGTGTGATCGCGCCCATCAGGTAGCCGAGCAGCGGGCCGTGCGAGAACACCGGATAGCGAACCACGCCGCCCGCGCGCGGCAGCGCGGCGCCCAGTTCGCAGTAGACAATGCCCAGCAGCAGCACCGCGAAGCCGCCGATCAGCCAGGACAGGATGCCTGCCGGCCCCGCGATCGTCGATACGTGGCTCGCGGCGAACAGCCATCCCGATCCGAAGATCGCGCCCAGCCCGATGAACGTGAGATCGGTCAGCGAAAGCTGCTTCTTGAATTGGCCTCGGCTCGCGCCGGACGGCGCGGCAGGGGAAAGCGGTATGGATGGTTGCGCGTTGCCTTGGCTTGGCATGGGCTTGTCTCCTGATGTCTTCGTTTTGATGCGTGCGGCGGCTGCCGCTGGCGCGCGCCGGCTGGCGGACGAATCGGCGAGCGGGCGCGTGCTGACGCAATGCCGGCGCGAGCGGCAAACGCGTCGCTGCGCTCGCGCGGCGGCCGCCCGCGCCGGCCCGGCCGGCTCACCGCCGAGCGGCTCACCGTCTCGGGCAGGCCCGGCTGCTGCGGCGCGCCATTACATGCAGACGACTTCGCGCGGTAACGGGCCGGCGGCCAGCAACCGGCGTTCGCCGCTCAAAGACCGACGTCCGGCAGCGCCGGGCGATTCGCGAGCGCCTGCGCGACGATCGCCTTGACCTCGTCGAGCGCTTGGCCTTGCAGCGCGAGGCGCGGCGGGCGCGTGAGCGCGCTGCCGCGGCCCATCAGCTCTTCGCACAGCTTGATGCACTGGACGAGATCCGGCCGCGCATCGAGGTGCAGCAGCGGCATGAACCACCGGTACAGCGCGAGCGCCTCCTCGAAGCGCTTCTGCTTGGCAAGGCGAAACAGCGTCTCGCCCTCTTTCGGAAACGCGTTCGACATCCCCGATACCCAGCCTTGCGCGCCGAGCGCAATGCTTTCGAGCACCACGTCGTCGAGCCCGGCGAACAGCACGAAGCGATCGCCGAGCGCGTTGCGCAGATCGATGAAGCGGCGCGTGTCGCCCGACGAATCCTTGAAGCAGACGATGTTGTCGCAATCCTGAAGCGCGATCAGCACGTCGGGCGTCACGTCGTTCTTGTAGACCGGCGGGTTGTTGTAGACCATCACCGGCAAATCGGTGCTGGCCGCGACCGCGCGGAAGTGCGCGGCCGTCTCGCGCGGCGTGGCCGAATAGACGAGCGCGGGCATCACCATCACGCCGTCGACGCCGGCGCGCGCCGCCTCGCGCACCGTGTCGCAGGCGAACTGCGTCGTGAATTCGGCGATGCCGGCGACCACCGGCACCTTGCCGCCCGCGGCATCGCGCGCCGCTTCGATCACCGCGCGTTTTTCCGACGTGCTCAGCGACGTGTTCTCGCCGACCGTGCCGCAGACGACGAGGCCCGACACGCCGTCGTTCACCAGGTTTTTCACGACGCGGTGCGTCGCGTCGACGTCCAGTGAAAAGTCCGGCTTGAACTGGGTGCTGACGGCGGGGAACACCCCGCTCCATTGAATGGCATGACCGCTCACTGAAAATCTCCTGAGTTCGAATGGAATGGCCGACGCAAACCGTCGGTGAGGCATCCAGTATTGCCGTCGAAAAGCCGTGGCGCTTGAGGCTTTTCCAACCGTGAAAAGATGAAATCGGCACAGCCGCCCGCTTGTGCCGATTTCGTCGCGCGCATCATCGAAAACCCACAAGCGGCCGGACGTCCGACGCGGGAAGCTATGCATCTTTCTACCTCGAATCGACGCAATATGAAGCGCATCCACATCATCGATTCGCATACGGGCGGCGAGCCCACGCGCGTTGTCGTAGACGGTTTTCCGGCGCTGGGCGACGTGCCGATGGCCGAGCGTCTCGCGACGCTCGCGCGCGAGCACGACCGCTATCGCACCGCGTGCATCGTCGAGCCGCGCGGCAGCGACGTGCTGGTCGGCGCGCTGTTGTGCGAGCCGGTCTCGGCCAGCGCCGCGGCGGGCGTGATCTTCTTCAATAACGCCGGTTATCTCGGCATGTGCGGGCATGGGACGATCGGCGTCGTGCGCACGCTGCATCATCTGGGCCGTATCGCGCCGGGCGTGCACCGGATCGAGACGCCCGTGGGCGACGTCGAAGCGACGCTGCACGACGATCTGTCGGTCAGCGTGCGCAACGTGCGCGCGTACCGGTACCGGCAGGGCGTCGTCATCGACGTGCCGGGGCACGGCACGGTGACGGGCGATATCGCATGGGGCGGCAACTGGTTTTTCCTCGTCAACGACCACGGCCAGCGCGTCGCGGCAGACAACGTCGCGGCGCTGAGCGCCTACGCGTCGGCGCTGCGTGCGAGCCTCGAGCGCGCGGGCGTGAGCGGCGAGGGCGGCGCGTTAATCGACCACATCGAACTGTTTGCCGACGACCCCGAGCACGACAGCCGCAGCTTTGTGCTATGCCCGGGCCTCGCTTACGACCGCTCGCCGTGCGGCACCGGCACGAGCGCGAAGCTCGCGTGCCTAGCCGCGGACGGCAAGCTCGCGCCCGGCGCGACATGGCGGCAGGCGAGCGTGATCGGCAGCGTGTTCTCGGCGAGCTACGCGCCCGCCGAAGGCGGCGTCGTACCGACCATCCGCGGCCGCGCGCATCTGAGCGCCGAGGCGACGCTCTTGATCGAGGACGACGACCCGTTCGGCTGGGGCATCGTTTCGTGAACCTCGCGCATGATTCGCAGGCCGATGTCGTGGTGATCGGCGCGGGCATCGTCGGTGCCGCGTGCGCGCACGAATTCGCGCTGCGCGGGCTGCGCGTGCTGGTCGTCGACGACGGCCGGGGCGGCGCGACCGGCGCGGGGATGGGCCACCTCGTTGCGATGGACGGCAGCGCCGCCGAACTGGCGCTCGCGCATTACTCGATCGGGCTGTGGAACGCGCTGCGCGATGCGATGCCCGAGGCGTGCGCATACCGCAATTGCGGCACGCTGTGGCTTGCAGCCGATGCGCACGAAATGGATCTCGCGCGCGCGAAGCAAGCCGCGCTTGCCGAGCACGGCGTGGCGGGCGAGCTGATCGGGCGCGCTGCGCTCGCCGCGCTCGAACCGATGCTGCGCGCGGATCTCGGCGGCGCGCTGAGGATTGCCGGCGACGGCATCCTGTACGCGCCCGCCGCCGCGCAATGGCTGTTGTCCCGGCTGCCGGGCGTGACGGTGTGTCGCGCGAAGGCGGTGGCCGTCGAAGGCCCAAGCGTGACGCTCGACGGCGGCCGCACGCTGCGCGCGGCGCACGTCGTCGTCGCGAACGGCGTTGCCGCGCGCGAGTTGCTGCCCGAGCTGCCGCTCGTGCCGAAGAAGGGGCATCTGGTGATCACCGACCGCTATCCGGCGCGGGTGTCGCATCAACTCGTCGAGCTGGGTTATGCGGCGAGCGCGCACGCAAGCGGCGGCACGTCGGTCGCATTCAATGTGCAGCCCAGACCCACCGGTCAGCTGTTGATCGGTTCGTCGCGGCAGTTCGGCACCGACGAGCCGGGCGTCGAGATGCCCGTGCTCGGACGGATGCTGCGCCGCGCGATCCATTATTTGCCCGCACTCGCCGATCTCAATGGCATCCGCGCATGGACGGGCTTTCGCTCGGCCAGCCCCGACGGCTTGCCGCTGCTCGGCGAGCATCCGTCGCAGCCCGGCCTGTGGCTCGCGCTCGGGCACGAGGGGCTCGGTGTGACCACCGCGCCCGGCAGCGCGCGCGTGCTGGCCGCGCGAATGTTCGGCGAGCGCGCGGCGATCGACGTCGAGCCGTTTTCGCCGGGGCGTTTCCTGCCGACGCCGGGCATCGCGGCAAGCGGAGCGTTGCAATGATCATTTATCTGGACCGTCGCGCGCTGGCCGTGGCCGACGGCATGACCGTCGCGGCCGCGATTGCGCTGAGCGGCGACGATACGGCCCGCACATCCTGCAGCGGCGCTGCGCGCGCGCCTTTTTGCGGGATGGGGATTTGCCACGAATGCCGGGTGACGGTCGATGGGCGGCGCATGCTCGCCTGTCAGACGCTTTGCCGCGAAGGCATGCAGGTGGAGCGAACGAGATGACGAACGAACATCGCAGCGTCGATGTGGCGATTATCGGCGCGGGGCCGGCGGGGCTGGCGGCGGCGCGGGCTGCCGTGCGCGGCGGCCGCACGGTCGCGGTCATCGACGACAATCCGCGCGCGGGCGGGCAGATCTGGCGGCAAGGGCCCGCCGCCGTGCTGCCGGCGCGGGCCGCCGCCGCGTTCGGCGTGTTGAGCGAGCCGGGTGTGCATTATCTCGCGCTCACGCGCGTCGTTGCCGCGCCTCGGCCCGGTGCGTTGTTGCTGGAGGACGCGCAGCGCGCGCTGCTGCTCGACTACCGGGCGCTGATTCTGTGCTGCGGCGCGCGCGAACTGCTGCTGCCGTTTCCCGGCTGGACGCTGCCCGGCGTGACGGGCGCGGGCGGCTTGCAGGCGCTGATCAAGGGCGGCTTGCCGGTGCGCGGCGAGCGCATCGTGATCGCGGGCAGCGGGCCGTTGCTGCTCGCGTCGCTCGCGACGGCGCGGACGGCGGGCGCGCAGGTGGTCGCGCTCGTCGAACAGGCGCCGCGCGCCGCGCTTGCGCGCTTTGCGCTGTCGCTCGCGGCGGCGCCGGCGAAGCTGGTGCAGGCCGTGCATTTGTCGCGCGGCTTCGTCGGCACGCGCTACCTGACGGGCAGCGTCGTAGGCGCCGCACATGGCGACGCTCGCGTGCGCGCGGTCACGATCGAGCGCGGCGGTGCGCGCGAAACGCTCGATTGCGACCGGCTCGCATGCGGCTACGGCCTGGTGCCGAATGTCGCGCTCGCGCGCGCGCTCGGCTGCGATGTGCGCGATGGCGCGATCGCGACGCACGGCGCGCAGCGCACGTCGGTCGAGCGTATCTATGCGGCGGGCGAATGTACGGGAGTGGGTGGCGTCGAGCTTGCGCAGATCGAAGGGGAACTGGCCGGGCTTGCCGCAAGCGGTGCGGATGCGACGCCCGCCGGCCGCCGGCGGGCCGCCGCGCTGCTGCGCCGCCGCGATGCGTGGCGGCGTTTCGCGGCCCGCGTCGCCGATACGTTTGCGCTTGGCGCTGCCGCCCGCGCGCTGCCGCCTGACGACACGCTGTTGTGCCGCTGCGAGGATGTGACGATCGGCGCGGTGCGCGCGCATGCATCGGCGCGTGACGCGAAGCTGGTGACGCGCTGCGGGATGGGCGCGTGCCAGGGGCGGGTTTGCGGCGCGGCAGCGCACGCGTATTTCGGCTGGGACGACGCGACGCCGCGCGAGCCGTTCTCGCCGGCGCGAATCGGCAGCCTGGCTTGCGATGACGCCCGCGCCGAAGCTTGACGCCGGCCGGCTGCGTCGCGTCGAAATGCCGTGCGCAGCCGCAAGCGGATCACGGCCGGAGGCGGCTGCTTCGGTCGCCGCTTCATCGCTGCTGTGACGGCTCCTATAATCGACGCCATCCGTGTCCCGATACACGAGTCTTCCATGATGACCTTGCTTGCCGTGCCGCCTGCAACCTCGTCCGCCATCCGGCCGGACGACACATCGGACAATACGAGCGACGACGGCTTCGCCGCGCTGCTTGCGCACTTTACGCAGCTCGAACCGGTGTTCGATGCGCTTCCCGACGTCGCGTTCTTCGTCAAGGACGCGCATGCGCGCTATGCGCTGGTGAACCGCACGCTCGCGCAACGCTGCGGCTACAAGGACAAACGCGCGTTATACGGCAAGACCGCCGCCGAGGTCTTTCCGATCCGCTTCGGGCGCAGCTATGCAGAGCAGGACCGCGCGATCATCGGCGGCGGCCGGCCGCTTGCCGACCAGCTCGAATTGCATCTGTACGCGGGCCGAGAGCCTGGCTGGTGCCTGACCTGCAAGGAGCCGCTGCGCGATGCGCGGGGGCGCATCGTCGGCATCGCCGGGCTGTCGCGCGATCTGCGCGCGCACGAGAGTTCGCACCCGGCCTACAGCCGCATCGCCGACGTGGTGCGCCATATCCACGAGCATTACGCCCAGCCGCCGAACCTCAAGCATCTTGCGCAAATGGCGGGGATGTCGGTCGCGCAGCTCGAACGCTATTTCCACAAGGTATTTCATCTGACCCCGCGGCAGATGCTGCTGAAAGCGCGCCTCGATGCCGCGACGGCGTTTCTCGTCACGCACGACAAGGTCACGGACGTCGCGGCGCTATGCGGCTATACCGATCACAGCGCATTCACGCGGCAGTTCAAGGCGACGGTGGGGGTGACGCCGACCGAGTATCGGCTTGCATTGCAGGAGGGCGGCGCGTAGGCGGGCGCATTTCAGGAGGGCAGCGCGTAAGCGGGCGCATTTGTTCCGCGCGCCGGGCTTCGGGCCGGTGTGCGCGGCGATGCGGGAATTCAGATTCGACGGGCGCCGCCGCAGGCCGGAAAGATCAGCGGTAGCCGAGGCCCTTGAGCACGGCCGTGCCGTTTTCCGTCAGACGAAAAGCGGGCGACGAATCGGCATCGGAACTGATTCGTTCGACGAGACCGGCTTCCTGCAGCGCAGGCAGCTCGGGTTTGGCGTTTGCGCCGATGGGCGCGTGCAGCATGATCAGCAGCGTCGCGATTTCGTGATGGCTCAGCAGGCGGCGCAGCATGGTTTTCGATTTGGCGGGGGGCGCGGTGGTTTGGCCCGCGGCAGACGTATTGTCGACAGGGGTCATTCCATTCTCCTATGCGAACATTGGGACGGATGATGCCGTGGCTTTCTTAAGCGATGCTTAAAGCGCCCGTGAAAGGGCGGGGCTGTGCCAAACCGCGTGCTCTGACCAAAGCGAATTCGGGTTGCACCGAGGCTGGCGCGTCGGCGCCTGCTGTGCCGCGGGTGCTGTCTCGGGCCGGCCGCACGCACCATCGACGCAAGCGGGGCCGGGGTGTGCGGTGCAGTACGGTTTCAGCCCGAACGGCCGTGTCGAAATCGTAGGACGAAAGTGAGGCGAAGCCGGATGCGTCGCGTAGCATTTCGCGTCCAGCGTCCAGCGTCCAGCGTCCAGCGTCCAACGCCAACGCCAACGCCAACGCCAACGCCAACGCCAACGCCAACGCCAACGCCAACGCCAACGCCAACGCTCAGCACCCAACGTTCAACACCGGCACGCCCTACGCGCACCGCCAGCGCCCCCCGTCCGTAGCAGGCCGGCTCGACAGCGAAGGTGCCGCCAGACGCGGCACTCATTGCCCATGCCGCGCCCGCGACTGGCTCACTTCCTGCGCTGGGCCTGCGCGGCAAGCCGCACCGCCGCGTTTGCCGCGCCGTAGCCGTCGTAGCCGCCGCGCCGCTCGACAAGCTCGAACGAAAAGCGGTTATCGACCAGCTCGGTATAGGCATGCAGAAATTCGCCCCCCGTCTCGTCGCGGTCGTACAGCAAATTGTGCCGGCTCAAATGTTCGATCGTGTCGTCGGGCAGCGCGTAGCGCGCCGCGAGATCGTCGTAGTAATTGCGCGGAATCCTGAGGAACGGCACGCCGTCGGCCGCGAATTCGGCGATGGCCGTGGCGATGTCGTCGGTGCGGAACGCGACGTGATTGAGCCCCGAACCTCGATAGCGATGCAGCGATTCGACGAGCGCCGTGTGCCGGTCCACCGACGCGTTGAGCGCGATGCGCACCGAGCCGTCCGCGTTGCGCACCGCGCGGCTTCTGACGAGCCCGTAAGGGTCCGGCACCAGCCAGTTGCGTTCAGCCTCGAAGCCGAACACGGTCTTGAAGAACAGCACCCAGGCGTCGAGCGCGTCGGCGGGCAGCGCGAGGCAGACGTGATCGATGCCGATGATCGGGCCGACTTCGCTGGGGCCGTCGATGTCGGTCAGCACGAAATCCGATTCGTAAAGCGTCGGCGCGCCGGGCGTTTCGTCGACGAAATATTCAAGGCTGCCGTCCGGCGCGCGCACGCCCGGCACGACGCGCTCGTTTGGGCCGACGCGGCCCGAGAACGGCGCATAGCCGTAGCCCGCCGCGCGTTCGAGCGCGCGCCGCGCATCGTCGACGCGAAACGCCGCCGCGCATAGCGATAGTCCGTGCGCCTGGAAGAACGCGTCGGCGAACGAATCGCGCTCGGCGTTCAGCACGATCGACGCCGCGCCATGCCGATACAGCATCACGTCCTTCGACCGATGGCGCCCCGCGAGACGAAAGCGCAGCTTGTCGAGCCAGCCGGCCACGTTGCTGGCGGCGGCCGCGTCGACCGCGAATTCGATGAACTGCACGCTGCTATGCGCGGGCGCGGGCGGCGGCGCGAACAGCGGCGGCAAGTCCGTTTGCTTTGATGTTCGTTCTGATGTTCGTGAATGCGCCGGGGCGTGCGGCGAGGCCTGCGCTGCCGCTGCCGCCGCCGATGCGTTCAACGATGATGCGTCGGGCGCCGGTCTGCCCGCTTCGGCATTCGATTCCCGAATCAACCGCGCGCGCGTCATCTCCTCGAGATAGAGTAGCGACCGGTAGCCGTCGGATGCCGTCGCGGCGGTCGGCGCCGCGCGAAATCCGTCGTTGAAGATTTCGAGCGACAGCGGCCCGTCGTAACCCGATTCGATCACGCGGGCGGTGAAGCCGGCGACGTCGAAATCGCCCTGGCCCGGAAACGACCGGTAGTGACGGCTCCATTCGAGCACGTCCATCGCGAGCCGCGGCGCATCGGCAATCTGGACGAACGCGATCCGTTCGCCCGGAATCTGCGCGATGCCGTCGGGCGAATCGTCGAGCGCGAGCGTGTGGAAGCTGTCGAGCGCGAGGCCGAGGTGCGGATGATCGACCGCGTCGATGAGCTGCCAGGCGTGTGCGTAGGTCTTCACGGTACGCGCCCAGGCGAGCGCTTCATAAGCCACGACGACACCCGCCTGTTGCGCGGCGATGGCGAGTGCGCCCAACTGGTCGACGAGCAGCGCGTGGTCGTCGAGCGTGTCCGGCGACACGCTGCTGCACAGCAGGATGCGATCCGTTCCCAATTCATGCATCAGATCGAATTTGCGCTTCGCGCGCTCGAGATTGCGCACGAGCCGCTCGGGCGTCACCCCTTCGAAATCGCGCAGCGGCTGAAACAGCACGATCGACAGGCCGAGATCGGCGGCGATGCTGCGCACGTCGGCGGGCGAGCCGTCGAAGTACAGCAAGTCGTTCTCGAAAATTTCGACGCCGTCGAAGCCCGCCGCGCGAATTGCGCTGAGTTTCTCGACGAGCGTGCCGGACAAAGAGACGGTGGCGATCGAACGTTGCATGGTTGGATTTCCTGCTGGCAAATGACGAAGCGTGCCCGCGCCGGGGCCAGGTTACGATTATAGGAACTAACTAGATGGTACAAATTATAGAAAACCCGGACAGACGCTGCACGCGTATGCGTGCACACTGACGTCCAATGCCGAGGACGCGGCTCGGGCCGAGCGCCGCGGCTGATATACATACGTTGCTGTTTTTGCCGGAGAGTCATACATGAGCAAGCCGAAGGTGCTGGTTCTAAACGGGCCAAACCTGAACCTGCTGGGAACGCGCGAGCCGCATATATACGGCTCGCAAACATTGCAGGACGTCGAGCGGCTTTGCGCGGACGTCGCGCATACGCTGGGCCTCGCGCTGGAATTCCGGCAGTCGAATGCCGAGCATCAGTTGATCGACTGGTTGCACGAAGCGCGCGAGCGCGTGCAGGGCATCGTGATCAATCCGGCCGCGTACACGCATACGTCGGTCGCGCTTGCCGACGCGCTCACGGCGCTCGGCAAGCCAGTTATCGAAGTGCATATCTCGAACGTCCACCAGCGCGAAACGTTCCGGCACCATTCGTTCGTGTCGGCAGTCGCGCACGGGGTGATCTGCGGCTGCGGTACGCAAGGCTACGCGTTCGCGCTGCAGCGGCTCGCGACGCTGCTCGTCCGGGAGACCGCGCAATGACTGCACGCTCGTTTTTGATCGGGCTGATCGGCTCGGGGATCGGCGCGTCGTTGTCGCCCGCGATGCATGAGGAGGAAGGGCGCCGGCAGGGCTTCAATTACGTCTACCGCCGCATCGATCTCGACGCGCTGCGCTTGTCGGCCGATGCGTTGCCAGATCTGTTGACGGCCGCCGAGCGGATGGGCTTCGACGGCCTGAACATCACGCATCCGTGCAAGCAGCGCGTGATCGGCTGTCTCGACGAACTGTCGGCCGACGCGGACGCACTCGGCGCGGTCAATACGGTGCGCTTTGCCGACGGACGGCGCATAGGCTACAACACCGACTGGTCGGGCTTTGCGAAGGCATTCGCGAGCGGGCTGCCGGGCGCGTCGCTCGAGCGCGTCGTGCAGCTTGGCGCGGGCGGCGCGGGCGCGGCGGTGGCGCACGCGGCGCTGACGATGGGCGCGGCGGCGCTCACGCTGTTCGACATCGATACCACGCGTGCGCAGCAACTCGCCGGGCAGTTGCAGGCGCGTTTTCCGCACGCACAGGTCAGCGCGGGCGATTCGCTCGGCCACGCGCTTGCCGCCGCGAGCGGCCTGATCCACGCGACGCCGACCGGCATGCTCAAGCATCCGGGGCTGCCGCTGCCCGCCGGGCTGCTGCGCGGCGAGCTGTGGGTGGCCGATATCGTCTATTTTCCGCTCGAAACCGAATTGATCCGCACCGCGCGGGCGCTCGGTTGCCGCACGTTGCCGGGCGGCGGCATGGCGGTGTACCAGGCGGTCGATGCATTCGAGATTTTCACGGGCCGTGCGCCGGATGCGGCGCGGATGCTCGAGCATTTTCAGGCGCTCGTGCGCCGCTGAAAATCCGCCGCCGGACAGCGGACTCAGAGATCAGGCCGCTTGCAGGCTTGCTGAGGACGCAAGCCGCGCCGGGACAGGCGGGCTTTCCGGTGTGCGTCCGGCGGCCGCCCGGCGGCAACCGATGTTGCATTCAATCGAAGATATAAGGAGACACTGATGCCGCAGCCAATCCACCCCGACGTCACATCTGCCTCATCCGCCCGCGCCGGTGCGAGTGCGGTGCAGCCGCGCTCGAACGCGCGCTATCGGATTCTCGCGCTGCTTGCGATCGGCACGATGATCAATTATCTCGATCGCACGGTGCTGGGCGTGGCGGCGCCGGGGCTGACGAAGGAGCTCGGGATCGGCGCTGCTGCGATGGGCGTGATGTTTTCCGCCTTCTCGTGGACCTATGTGCTGTCGCAGGTGCCGGGAGGGCTGCTGCTCGACCGCTTCGGCAGCAAGCTCACCTATTACTGGTCGATGACGCTATGGTCCGCGTGCACGCTCGCGCAAGGTTTCGTGCATGGCGTCGCGCCGCTCCTCGCGTGCCGGCTTGGCCTCGGCGTGACCGAGGCGCCGTGTTTCCCGACCAACAGCCGGGTCGTCGCGACGTGGTTTCCGCAGCAGGAGCGCGCGATGGCCACCGGCACTTATACGGTCGGCGAGTACGTCGGCCTGGCGTTCCTGAGCCCCGTGCTGTTTGCGTTGATGGGCGCGTTCGGCTGGCGCTCGCTGTTTTGGGCGGTCGGCGGCGTCGGCATCGCGTTCGGCCTCGTTTGGTGGAAGTGCTATCACGAGCCGCGCGATCATCCGCGCGCGAACGCAGCCGAGCTTGCTTATATCGATGCGGGCGGCGGCCTGGCGCAGCAGCCGGCATCGCGCGCGCAGCAGCCGTTCAGTTGGCGCACGGTCCGGCAACTGCTCGGCAAGCGGCAGCTCGCGGGCATCTGCATCGGTCAGTTCGCTGGCAACTCGACGCTCGTGTTCTTTCTCACGTGGTTTCCGACCTATTTGGCCACCGAGCGCCACCTGGGCTGGCTGAAAATCGGCTTTTTCGCGGTGCTGCCGTTCATCGCGGCCTCGGTTGGCGTGATGTTCGGCGGCATGCTGTCGGATTGGCTGTTGCGCCGGGGAAAATCGGCGAATGTCGCGCGCAAGCTGCCGATCATCGCAGGGCTGCTGCTTGCGTCGACGATCGTGCTCGCGAACTACGTGAAGAGCAATGAAGCGGTGATCGCGATCATGTCCGTTGCGTTTTTCGCGCAGGGAATGGCGGCGCTCGGCTGGACGCTCGTATCCGATATCGCGCCGCAAGGGCTGCTTGGCGTCACCGGCGGCGTGTTCAATCTCGCGGCCAATCTCGCGGGCATCGTCACGCCGCTCGTGGTCGGCTTTATCGTCGCGGCGACTGGGTCGTTCGTGGGGGCGCTTGCGTTCATCGGCGTGGTGGCGCTGATTGGCGCGCTGTCATACATCTTCGTCGTCGGCGAGATCAAGCGGATCGTGCTGTAATCCGCGTCGTCGAGCGCCGGCCGCGGTGCCTCGCGGCCGGCGCTCGACATGACACGCCCGCGCGCATGCAATTCAGACGAGCCGGCCCTGCATCAACGCAGCCTGATCCCAAGCGTATCCAACGCCCGTCCGATCGCCGCCACCGCGTCACGAACCTCCTGCACGCCGATTGCGCCAATGCACGCGACGCGAAACGTATCGGCCGTCGTCAACCGGCCCGGATACAGCAAATAGCCGGCTTCGCGCACCGCCTTGTATAACTCGTGGAACGAGTAAGCGTGATCGCGCGGCGCGTGAAACGTCGCGATCACCGGGCCTTGCGCGCGCGCGTCGAGAAACGGCTCGAAGCCGAGTCCGCGCATGCCGTCGATCAACACGTGGCAGTTCTGCGCATAGCGCGCACCGCGCGCCGGTTGCCCGCCCTCGGCGAAGAACTGATCGAGCGCCGCGCGCAATGCGGCCAGCACGTGCGTCGGCGGTGTAAAGCGCCACTGCGACGTGACGCGCATATACGTGTACTGATCGTGCAAATCCAACGCAAGCGACGGCGAGCGTCCCTCGCAGCTTCTCAACAGCGTGCGCCTCACGATCGCGAAACCGATGCCGGGCACTCCCTCGACACACTTGCCGCTCGCCGAGATCACCGCGTCGATCGGGCTGTCCGCGAGCGCGATCGGCAGCGCGCCGAACGAGCTCATCGCGTCGACAATCAAATGCTTGCGATGTCGCCCGCATATGGCGGCGATTTCGTCGAGCGGATTGACGATGCCCGCACTCGTCTCCAGATGCACGAGCGCAACGTGCGTGATCGACGGATCGCGCGCGAGCGCCTCGTCGAGCGCTTGCGCGCACACCGGCTCGTGCTCCGCGAACGCCAGCTCGACGTGCGCAATGCCAAGCCGGGTCAGGATGCGTGCGATCCGGGCGCAATACGCGCCGTTGTTCGGCACCAGCACGCGGCCGTCGCGTGGCACGAGCGTGCCGAGCGTCGCCTCGACCGCGAATGTGCCGCTGCCTTGCAGCGGCACGCAGACGAATTCGTCCTGTCCCTGCGCGATCCGGACGAGATCCGCGCAGACGCTGCGGGTCATCTGGGTGAAATCGACGCCCCATGCATCCCAATCTCGCAACATCGCCTCGCGCGTGGCGTGCGACGTCGTCAGCGGGCCTGGAGTCAGCAAAATGGGATCGGATGCATGCATTGCCGGGTGGTTCCTTGTTCGATAAAAGGGGCAGCAGAATCGGTCGGGGCTTGTGCGGTATCGCGGGAAAACGTGCGGCCGTTCTGAATTTGAAGTGCCTTCACGGGGCTGTCATCGAACGTTGTGATGCTTACGTTTTTTGCGAAAACCGCAGCCTTTGGCTGTTTGCGGATCACCCTACAGAGAGGCGGAGATGACGCATTCGAATTCCCCGTGCCGCGGCGCTTGGCGCCGCCTCGTGCTGGCAGCCGGCGCGGCGATGGTGTTGCAGGGTGTCGCGGTAAAGGCGCAGGCGGCCGCGGTCGTGCTGTATACGGCCGACGGTCTCGAGAACCTGTATCGCGACGTGCTGCCCGCGTTTGAAAAACAGGCGGGCGTGAAAGTCAACATCGTCACGGCGGGCAGCGGCGAGGTGGTGAACCGCGCGAACGTCGAAAAAGGCTCGCCGAAGGCCGACGTGATCGTCACGCTGCCGCCTTTCATTCAGCAGGCGGGCCAGCTGGGCCTATTGCAACCGTACCAGAGTGTGAATTACAAGAATGTGCCCCAGATCGCAAAAGCGGAAGACGGCACCTGGGCAACGTTCGTCAACAACTATTTTTCGTTCGCGATCAACCCGGCCGTCGTGAAAAGCCAGCCGAAGACGTTCGCCGATCTGCTACATCCCGATTACAGCGGCAAGCTCGCGTATTCGAACCCGGCGACGGCGGGCGACGGAATGGCCGTGATCATTCTGACGAGCGCGCTGATGGGCGAGGACAAGGCATTCGACTATCTCGCGAAGCTCGAGCGCGGCGTGAAGTTCCACACCAAGGGAACGGGTTATCTGAACGTGCTGCTGTCGCGTAACGAGATCGCGGTGGCCAACGGCGATCTGCAGATGGATCTCGACGACGCCGAGCACGGCGGCCTGTCGATCAAGCCGGTCTTCATCGCCGCGAAGGAAGGCGAGCCGCCGACGACGTTCCAGCTGCCTTACGCGATTGGTCTGATCAAGAGCGGCCCGAACCAGGACGCCGGCAAGAAACTGATCGACTACCTGATGTCGGCCGACGTGCAGGCCAAGGTGCCGGACATGTTCGGCATCCCGGGCCGTACCGACGTGCCGCTCGCCGGCAAGAACGGCGAAGCGGTCAAGCGCGCGATCGCCGGCGTGAAGCTGATTCCGGTCGACTGGAACGCCGTGATGGCGAAAAAGCCGGTTTGGACCGAGCGCTGGAAGAAGGAAGTGATCGGCGATTCGGGCAAGCAGACCGAAGTCGTCAAGCCGAAATAAGCGGCGGCCAAGCCGAAGGACGAATACCGGTGGATACTGCGAGCTTTTCGCCTCCCGGCGCGTTCGGCGCGACGCAGCCTCAGGCAGCGCCGCGCACGGGCGCGCCGGGCGGCGTGCATATCGGGCACCTGAGCGTGCGCTACGGCGCGCGCACGGTGCTCGACGATCTATCGCTCGATATCGGCGCGGGCGAACTGCTCGCGGTGCTCGGTCAAAGCGGTTGCGGCAAGACCACCTTGTTGCGTTTCATCGCAGGCTTCGTGAAGGCGGATGGCCTGAGCGGCACGCTGAGCGTCGCCGGCCGCGATCTGACGCACGCGCCGCCGCATAAGCGCAATCTCGGCCTGTTGTTCCAGAACTATGCGCTGTTTCCGCATCTGTCGGTGTTCGAGAACGTCGCGTTCGGGCTGCGCGCGCGACGCATGGCGTCCGGCGAGATCGCGCGGCGCGTGACAGATGCGTTGAAGCTCGTGCAATTGGGCGATGCCGGACATCATTTGCCCGCGCAGTTGTCGGGCGGCATGCAGCAGCGGGTGGCGCTTGCGCGCGCGCTCGTCATCGAGCCCGATGTGCTGCTGCTCGACGAGCCGCTGTCGGCGCTCGATGCGAACCTGCGCGCATCGGTGCGCAGCGAATTGAAGGCGCTGCACGAGCGGCTGCCGAACTTGACCGTCGTGTGCGTGACGCACGATCGCGACGATGCGCTCGTACTTGCCGACCGCGTGTTGCTGATGCGCGAAGGGCGGATCGCGCAACTCGGCACGCCGCAGCAGCTCTACGACACGCCGGCCGACGGGTTTGTCGCACGTTATCTCGGCGCGGCGAATCTGCTGCCGCCGAGCGTCGTGTTCGCGCTCGGCGATGCTCGCCACGACATGCGTGACAAGGTCGCATGCGTGCGGCCCGAGCGGCTGACCGTGCGCCCGTTGGGCGAAGGGCGGCTGCACGGGACGATCGCATCGGTCGAATGGCATGGCGCGGCGTTGTCGCTGAGCGTCGTGCTCGATGCCGCATGCGACGAGCCCGTGCTCGTCATGCAACAGCGCGGCCGCGGCCATCCGCCCGAGCGCGGCGCGCGCGTGTCGCTCGATTGCGAGGCGGACGATGTCGTCCTTATCGCACCCTGAATCGCACGCGGCGCGCGCCGCCGTAGGCGAGCGCGCCGATGCTGGCCGCCTGCGCGCGTCGGCCGCCGAACACGATGCGGCGGCGCGGCGCCGCGAGCGCCGCGCGAACCTGCGCGTCGTCGCGCTCGCGGCGCTCGTGCTCGGACCGCTCGTGCTGTATCCGCTCGTGCGTCTGGTACTGCTGAGCATGATCGACTCACACGGGCCGACGCTCGCCGCCTATCGCACGTTCTTCTCGAACCATGACGTCCGCGACGTGCTTGGCACGACGCTGTGGGTGCTGTTCCTGAGCGCGGGCACGGCGTCGGTGACGGGCGTGCTGCTCGCGACGCTGCTGTTTTTTCGGCCGTTTCCCGGCGCATCGATTGTGACGCGCTTTCTGGAGCTGTATGTCGCGTTTCCGTCGTTTCTCGTCGCGTTCACGATGATTTTTCTGTACGGCTCGCAGGGCTCCGTCAGCATTGCGCTACAGCGTCTGTTCGGCCTCGACGCGCCCGCGCTCGATTTTCTGTTCGGCACGGGCGGCGTGATTCTCGCGCAGACGGTGTTCTACACGCCGTTCGTCGTGCGTCCGGCGCTCGCGTCGTTCGCGACGCTCGATCCACGGCTCGTCGAGGCGGCGGCGAGCCTGGGTGCGAACGGATGGATGCAGGCCCGGCGCGTCGTGCTGCCGCTTGCGTGGCCCGGAATCGCAGCGGGGGTGATCCTGTGTTTTTTGCTGACGTTGAACGAATTCGGCATTCTGCTCGTGCTGGGCAGCGCGAAACTCGTGACGCTGCCGGTGGCGATCTACAGCAGCGCGACGGTCGATCTCGATCTGCCGGCAGCGGCGGCCGGCTCGGTCGTGATGCTGGCGATCTCGCTGACGCTTTATGCGTTGTACCGGCGGATGAGCCGGCGCGCGAATGAAGGCGGGCGCCATGCGGAGTGACGAACGTGCCCGCGCGGCGGTATTGGGCGACGGCAGCGTGACGGCCGAAAATCGTGCGTTCAGCGCCGTGATTTCGCGGGGCCATTGCGCGATGTCGTCGGCAGTCCGCGCGGATATCCCCGCGGCATCCCCAAGATGGCGGCAACCGCCGATGTTTGTCCCGCCGCCGCCATGTCGCGGCGGGAATCCGTTATTTGCTGAAGCACGCGCCCGAGGCGGCGTGGCCGTGCCGAGAGAGGAGCGAGATGCCGGCTGAGTTTTCGTCGCGCCGCATCGCGGTGCCGCGCCGAGAGCCACGCTGGACCGATGCGGCGGCGCGTCTTGCGTCGCGTGCGCTCGTCATATTTGCCGCCATTGCCTGCTGCTGGCTGTTCGTGCTGCCCGTTGTCGTCGTTGCGCTGTCGAGCGTGGCCGCGCAATGGTCGGGCACGATACTGCCCGCCGGCTATAGCTTGCGCTGGTATGAGCGCCTCGGCCGGCCCGAATTCGACGCGCTTGTCGCGAGCCTGGAAATCGGGCTTGGTGTGGCCGTGCTCGGCACGGCGCTCGGGATCGCGCTTGCGCTCGCGCTCGAAGCACGCGGCCGGCGCGGGATCGGCGCGTTCGTCGACGCGCTCGTGATGTTGCCGAACGGCGTGCCGAGCGTCGTGCTCGGGCTCGCGGTGCTGATCGCGTATCACACGAAACCTGTCGATTTGTCGAGTTCGCCCGCGATCGTCGTGCTCGTGCAGCTTGCGCTGGTACTGCCGTTTTGTTACCGATGCGCGGCGGCGGCGCTGCGTCCGGAATTGACGGTGTTGCGCGAGGCGGCGGCAAGCCTGGGCGCACCGCCCGCGATGGTGTTGTTGCGCGTGCTGTTGCCGCAACTCGTGCCCGCGATCCGCGCGAGCCTCGCGTTGGGTTTCGCGCTGTCGCTCGGTGAGCTTGGCGCGACGCTCACTGTCTATCCGCCTGGATTCGCGACCGTGCCGATCGTCGTGATCGGCGATGTCGAGCGTGGTTACTACCTGCCCGCATCGGCGTTGTCGCTGCTGCTGCTCGGCACGTCGCTCGTCGCTCTTATCGCGATCGCGGCGCGCGCGCCGCGATCGCGGCGTTGAGACGCGAAGGATGTATCGAAAGAAGTCCGCCCGGAAGGCGCGGGAAATACAAGAAGCGATCGGCGCCCAGGCCTGCCTGTCATCAAACCTGAACCGATGGCATGACGGCCGGCGATCGCGCCGATGTTCGATCGCGTGCCTTCACGCCGAGTCGATGGCAGCAAGCCGACGACGGGCTTCGCGAGCGTGTCGTCAATGAGTCGCGCACAGAAAGAGAAAGGGCCGCTGCGAGGGCGCATGCGGGCGGCGAGCCAAATTCGCTGAGCGGCGTGCGAAGCGAGCCGCGGCGGGGCTTGCACGCGTCGCCCGCACGAACTGCGATAGCTATGTGTGATGTGCGGCTGCCATTGACAGCCCATGCCGGCGCGGCGGGGCCGGCGGGGCGAACCCTCGCCCAATCCAATGCGTCGACGGGCTCGCCATCGTCAATATGACGAGCCGCCGCGCTCCGCCTGTTTCGCCGTCCGGGCGGAACAGACGGGCGGAAGATGCCTTAATGGAAGTGCGGCTGCGACGCAGACGCATCTTCCGGCATCTCCGCATGGACGATCTCGCCGAGCGGATCGGCATACAGCGGCACGCCGCAGTCGTCGCAGTATTCGGGCTCGAACCGGCCTGGGTGGCGGCGGATATCGGTGATGCCCGCTTCCTTCAGCAGCGTCACGATTTCCTCGAGCGGCCCGTCGACAGGCGCTTCGGACTCGAGCGTCGCGTCGTCGGCGGCCGCGTCGCCGTTCTCCCTGCCATACAACGGCCAGACGACGCCATAAATCACATCGTTGCTGCCGCGCCGGGTGAAGGCAACCCGATATTCGTCGATCCGGCGCTCGCCAAAGCCGGCGATCACGGCGCGCAAGTCCTGCGGCGTGGCGCCTGTCGTATCGAATAGATAGCGGATCGCCGTGCGCACGGTATGCGGGCGGATCCGCTCGTCGGCATCGCGGCAGGCGGAATAATAGGCATCGGGTAGCAGGCACTCGAATTCACAGCCGGGCAGCGCCGCCGTCAAATTCGCACCGCCTTGCGCCGACCATTGCTCGAGGCACTGGCCACGCTCGAGGCGCGTGCCGTGTTCTTCTTCCTGCCAGCGAAAGAGCGGTGCGCCGACGGGTGCGGCCGCCACGGCAAGCAGGAAGCGCGGATCGGCGAGAATCGGCGAGGTTTCAGGCAAGTCGCCGAAGTTGAGCTTGACCGGGTGATTGCCGAGCGCCGCATGAGCGAGTTGCTGCGCGAGTCGATAGGTTTCGACGTGGTGACGGGGCAACTGGTCGATGCTGTAAAGAAACGGGGCCATGGCGACGAGCGTGCCCTGCGCGAGCACGTGTGCTTGCAGATGAGTACGCAATAGGTCGGCGATCTCGGCCTTCAACGCGCCCGACGGAATCATATAGCGAGTCCACGCGAGCACGGGAATGGCAACGAGAAGCGCCTCGTATGGCTTGCCGTCGACCTCGACGGCAAGCGATTCACTATGCGTCTCTGCCATGTCGGCGAGCGCGCCGTAGGCGTCCGGATGATTCTGCTGAAGGTGGTCGAGCGCGGCGTCGAGGGTGGTCTGGTTGCCGTTGCGCACGATCTTCGCGAGCAGAGCGTCGAGCTTGGCTTCCCAGAAGCGATCTTCGACGCGGCTACCGGACGCGAACAGCGCGAGCGACAAGCCGACCAATTTGTCGGCATCGGGGGGGAGGCGTTTAGCGGTTCGCTGGCGCATAGATAGACATAATTGGATGCGAGGAACCTGTCATTTTAGTCTGTTCCGTGAGGGTGCTGCGGTTTACGACTTTCTGGCCGAAGCGTCACATGGGGGGCGGTGACTGGATTGCCTGAGAGAAAAAAATTTCGAGATACGCTTGCATGTAATGAATCTTATGACTAGAATCACGCCTCTTTCGCTGAAACGGAAACGGACAGCGGGGGAGAGAGAAGGAAGCGCAGCCGACTGCTAGAGAGGGAGTTGAAGCGGTAGGCGTAGCGAGTCAGGAAGCGGGACCCGGGTTTGCGACGACGAGATGGATAAAAAGTTGTTGACGGACGAAGAAAAGGGGTTCATAATTTCGCTTCTCTGCTGCTGACAACGCAGCGCTGCTGAGCGGGCAGGAAAGCTTGGCAGAAAATGCTCTTTAACAATGAACAGCCGATAAGTGTGGGCGCTTGATGGAAGCGGACCTGGTTTTACCGGGATAAGCAAAAGTATCAAGAGTCTCACACTAAAGTAAGTCAGGTTAATGAAGAGATTCATAACCTGTCAGCTTTGAGTGAGCGACCGGTTCTACGGAACCGAAAACAGTAACAGGCATTGAACTGAAGAGTTTGATCCTGGCTCAGATTGAACGCTGGCGGCATGCCTTACACATGCAAGTCGAACGGCAGCACGGGCTTCGGCCTGGTGGCGAGTGGCGAACGGGTGAGTAATACATCGGAACATATCCTGTAGTGGGGGATAGCCCGGCGAAAGCCGGATTAATACCGCATACGATCTACGGATGAAAGCGGGGGACCTTCGGGCCTCGCGCTATAGGGGTGGCCGATGGCTGATTAGCTAGTTGGTGGGGTAAAGGCCTACCAAGGCGACGATCAGTAGCTGGTCTGAGAGGACGACCAGCCACACTGGGACTGAGACACGGCCCAGACTCCTACGGGAGGCAGCAGTGGGGAATTTTGGACAATGGGGGCAACCCTGATCCAGCAATGCCGCGTGTGTGAAGAAGGCCTTCGGGTTGTAAAGCACTTTTGTCCGGAAAGAAAACCTAATGGCTAATAACCGTTGGGGATGACGGTACCGGAAGAATAAGCACCGGCTAACTACGTGCCAGCAGCCGCGGTAATACGTAGGGTGCGAGCGTTAATCGGAATTACTGGGCGTAAAGCGTGCGCAGGCGGTTTGCTAAGACCGATGTGAAATCCCCGGGCTCAACCTGGGAACTGCATTGGTGACTGGCAGGCTAGAGTATGGCAGAGGGGGGTAGAATTCCACGTGTAGCAGTGAAATGCGTAGAGATGTGGAGGAATACCGATGGCGAAGGCAGCCCCCTGGGCCAATACTGACGCTCATGCACGAAAGCGTGGGGAGCAAACAGGATTAGATACCCTGGTAGTCCACGCCCTAAACGATGTCAACTAGTTGTTGGGGATTCATTTCCTTAGTAACGTAGCTAACGCGTGAAGTTGACCGCCTGGGGAGTACGGTCGCAAGATTAAAACTCAAAGGAATTGACGGGGACCCGCACAAGCGGTGGATGATGTGGATTAATTCGATGCAACGCGAAAAACCTTACCTACCCTTGACATGGTCGGAAGCCCGATGAGAGTTGGGCGTGCTCGAAAGAGAACCGGCGCACAGGTGCTGCATGGCTGTCGTCAGCTCGTGTCGTGAGATGTTGGGTTAAGTCCCGCAACGAGCGCAACCCTTGTCCTTAGTTGCTACGCAAGAGCACTCTAGGGAGACTGCCGGTGACAAACCGGAGGAAGGTGGGGATGACGTCAAGTCCTCATGGCCCTTATGGGTAGGGCTTCACACGTCATACAATGGTCGGAACAGAGGGTCGCCAACCCGCGAGGGGGAGCCAATCCCAGAAAACCGATCGTAGTCCGGATTGCACTCTGCAACTCGAGTGCATGAAGCTGGAATCGCTAGTAATCGCGGATCAGCATGCCGCGGTGAATACGTTCCCGGGTCTTGTACACACCGCCCGTCACACCATGGGAGTGGGTTTTACCAGAAGTGGCTAGTCTAACCGCAAGGAGGACGGTCACCACGGTAGGATTCATGACTGGGGTGAAGTCGTAACAAGGTAGCCGTATCGGAAGGTGCGGCTGGATCACCTCCTTTCTCGAGCTTACCGCGAAGTGAAGCGCTCACGCTTATCGGCTGTTGATTAAGACAGACTCAGGGGTCTGTAGCTCAGTCGGTTAGAGCACCGTCTTGATAAGGCGGGGGTCGTTGGTTCGAATCCAACCAGACCCACCAAGTTGTCTGGACAAGGAAGCCTGAGAGGTCTCTGTATGGGGGCATAGCTCAGCTGGGAGAGCACCTGCTTTGCAAGCAGGGGGTCGTCGGTTCGATCCCGTCTGCCTCCACCAATCCTCAATGCCAAGGGTTTGCTGAACCGATCAGCGAATGCTTCGCATTGGCGATTGAGCCAGTCAGAGTGATGCAGGCAACTGTATCGGCTGTCGTTCTTTAACAATCAGGAAGAAGTAAGTAATTTGGATAGCGGAAGCGTCTTATGAGATGGACGTGGAAACTATCCGGGTTGTGATTGTATCGATGTATCTCAAGATGATTCGAACTTCATTGTTCGGCTCAATTTGGAATACGGCACAACGCGAGAACTCAACCTGTAACGAGACAGACTCGTTATAGGGTCAAGCGAACAAGTGCATGTGGTGGATGCCTTGGCGATCACAGGCGATGAAGGACGCGGTAGCCTGCGAAAAGCCCCGGGGAGCTGGCAAACAAGCTTTGATCCGGGGATGTCCGAATGGGGAAACCCACTCCTGATGGAGTATCCATGACTGAATCCATAGGTCATGTGAGGCGAACGCGGTGAACTGAAACATCTAAGTAACCGCAGGAAAAGAAATCAACCGAGATTCCCAAAGTAGTGGCGAGCGAAATGGGAAGAGCCTGTACTCTTTATTTGTATTGTTAGCCGAACGCTCTGGAAAGTGCGGCCATAGCAGGTGATAGCCCTGTAGGCGAAAACAGTATGAAAGAACTAGGTGTACGACAAGTAGGGCGGGACACGTGAAATCCTGTCTGAAGATGGGGGGACCATCCTCCAAGGCTAAATACTCGTGATCGACCGATAGTGAACCAGTACCGTGAGGGAAAGGCGAAAAGAACCCCGGGAGGGGAGTGAAATAGATCCTGAAACCGCATGCATACAAACAGTCGGAGCCTCGTAAGGGGTGACGGCGTACCTTTTGTATAATGGGTCAGCGACTTACGTTCAGTAGCAAGCTTAACCGAATAGGGCAGGCGTAGCGAAAGCGAGTCCGAATAGGGCGTTCAGTTGCTGGGCGTAGACCCGAAACCAGGTGATCTATCCATGGCCAGGATGAAGGTGCGGTAACACGTACTGGAGGTCCGAACCCACTAACGTTGAAAAGTTAGGGGATGAGCTGTGGATAGGGGTGAAAGGCTAAACAAACCTGGAAATAGCTGGTTCTCTCCGAAAACTATTTAGGTAGTGCCTCGTGTCTCACCTTCGGGGGTAGAGCACTGTCATGGTTGGGGGGTCTATTGCAGATTACCCCGCCATAGCAAACTCCGAATACCGAAGAGTGCAATCACGGGAGACAGACATCGGGTGCTAACGTCCGGTGTCAAGAGGGAAACAACCCAGACCGCCAGCTAAGGTCCCCAAATATGGCTAAGTGGGAAACGAAGTGGGAAGGCTAAAACAGTCAGGAGGTTGGCTTAGAAGCAGCCACCCTTTAAAGAAAGCGTAATAGCTCACTGATCGAGTCGTCCTGCGCGGAAGATGTAACGGGGCTAAGCCATATACCGAAGCTGCGGATGCGAGCTTGCTCGCATGGTAGGAGAGCGTTCCGTAAGCCTGCGAAGGTGCCTTGTAAAGGGTGCTGGAGGTATCGGAAGTGCGAATGCTGACATGAGTAGCGATAAAGGGGGTGAAAGGCCCCCTCGCCGTAAGCCCAAGGTTTCCTACGCAACGTTCATCGGCGTAGGGTGAGTCGGCCCCTAAGGCGAGGCAGAAATGCGTAGCTGATGGGAAGCAGGTCAATATTCCTGCACCGTCGTTAGATGCGATGGGGGGACGGATCGCGGAAGGTTGTCCGGGTGTTGGACGTCCCGGTCGCTGCATTGGAGAAGGCGCTTAGGCAAATCCGGGCGCAGGATTCAAGGGTGTGGCGCGAGCGACTTCGGTCGCGAAGCAATTGGAAGTGGTTCCAAGAAAAGCCTCTAAGCTTCAGTCTAACGATGACCGTACCGCAAACCGACACAGGTGGGCGAGATGAGTATTCTAAGGCGCTTGAGAGAACTCGGGAGAAGGAACTCGGCAAATTGGTACCGTAACTTCGGGATAAGGTACGCCCTGGTAGCTTGACTGGCCTGCGCCAGAAGGGTGAAGGGGTTGCAATAAACTGGTGGCTGCGACTGTTTAATAAAAACACAGCACTCTGCAAACACGAAAGTGGACGTATAGGGTGTGACGCCTGCCCGGTGCCGGAAGATTAAATGATGGGGTGCAAGCTCTTGATTGAAGTCCCGGTAAACGGCGGCCGTAACTATAACGGTCCTAAGGTAGCGAAATTCCTTGTCGGGTAAGTTCCGACCTGCACGAATGGCGTAACGATGGCCACACTGTCTCCTCCCGAGACTCAGCGAAGTTGAAGTGTTTGTGATGATGCAATCTACCCGCGGCTAGACGGAAAGACCCCATGAACCTTTACTGTAGCTTTGCATTGGACTTTGAACCGATCTGTGTAGGATAGGTGGGAGGCTATGAAACCGGAACGCTAGTTTCGGTGGAGCCGTCCTTGAAATACCACCCTGGTTTGTTTGAGGTTCTAACCTTGGCCCGTGATCCGGGTCGGGGACAGTGCATGGTAGGCAGTTTGACTGGGGCGGTCTCCTCCCAAAGCGTAACGGAGGAGTACGAAGGTACGCTAGGTACGGTCGGAAATCGTGCTGATAGTGCAATGGCATAAGCGTGCTTAACTGCGAGACCGACAAGTCGAGCAGGTGCGAAAGCAGGTCATAGTGATCCGGTGGTTCTGTATGGAAGGGCCATCGCTCAACGGATAAAAGGTACTCTGGGGATAACAGGCTGATACCGCCCAAGAGTTCATATCGACGGCGGTGTTTGGCACCTCGATGTCGGCTCATCTCATCCTGGGGCTGTAGCCGGTCCCAAGGGTATGGCTGTTCGCCATTTAAAGAGGTACGTGAGCTGGGTTTAAAACGTCGTGAGACAGTTTGGTCCCTATCTGCCGTGGGCGTTGGATATTTGAAGGGGGCTGCTCCTAGTACGAGAGGACCGGAGTGGACGAACCTCTGGTGTACCGGTTGTCACGCCAGTGGCATCGCCGGGTAGCTATGTTCGGAAGAGATAACCGCTGAAAGCATCTAAGCGGGAAACTCGCCTTAAGATGAGATATCCCCGGGGACTTGATCCCCTTGAAGGGTCGTTCGAGACCAGGACGTTGATAGGTCGGGTGTGTACGCGCAGTAATGCGTTCAGCTAACCGATACTAATTGCCCGTAAGGCTTGATCCTATAACAAGTCTGTCTTACAGAACTTGTTGATTCTCGTGTGCGATACGCACAACCCAAGATTACTGCTTCTTCCAAGATTGGTTGCGCTGCGAAGCAACGCAACAACCCGCTTTGCCTGATGACCATAGCGAGTCGGTCCCACCCCTTCCCATCCCGAACAGGACCGTGAAACGACTCCACGCCGATGATAGTGCGGATCCCCGTGTGAAAGTAGGTAATCGTCAGGCTCCCCCTTAAAAAACCCCCGCCTACCCAGCGGGGGTTTTTGCTTTTACGCCCTCAAACTCTTCAAGCTCCACAAACCCCCCCTCATCGCCCCAGCGCTCCGGCTCCGCTCCGCGCGAGGCGATATGGCGTCTTTAGCGTTAACATTGAGCCATCGATTTTGTCGGGGACAATCAGTGAACATTGGGGAAGCGGCGAAAGTATCCGGCGTCAGTGCGAAGATGATTCGCTATTACGAAAGTGTGGGGCTTCTCACTCCCGCGAAGCGAACCGACGCCGGGTATCGCGTTTACCACGACGAAGATATTCATTCGCTTCGCTTTATTCGGCAGGCAAGACGTCTTGGTTTTCTAGTCGATGACATTAGAAGGTTGCTTGCACTTTGGCAAGACCGATCGAGGGCGAGCGCTGAAGTCAAGGCAATCGCGCTCGAGCACGTAGCCGAACTGGACGAGCGGATTTCCGAGCTGACCGACATGCGCAATACGCTTGCTAACCTCGCCGTCCATTGCCACGGGGACGAGCGTCCTGAATGCCCTATTTTGGAGCGCTTGGCAGATTCATGTTGTGCACCGAAATAGCACATCCGATGTCGTGTCTGCCTATCCTGGAAGTAAAAATATATAAAAATCATATACTTGGAAGGCATGGCCCTGAGCTATTCCAAATCGGCATGCTCTGTATTCGAGCATTTCACTGGTAAGTTGGTGCATCCAAGCTATAATCGGGTTAACCCTATACGGGATATCCCTGATCTCGATTTCCAGGGATCTCACTCTTCCTTGGAGAACCGACATGTTTGCCTACATCATTGAAAAACTGAGCAACTGGTTTGAAACCGCGGAACGCGAGCGTCGCGAGGCCTACTTGGCTTCGTCGAGTGATATCGTTCAGCTCGAGCAACGTATCCGCTCGCTGGAAACCAACGGTTACTCGATTCTGTAATTCCGCGCGGCAGCGCTATCGCGATCGTGCTCGATGAAGGCCCCGAACGGATTGACTCGGGGCTTTATCTTTTTGTAGGCTGAAATCTCGCGTTATAAATCTGGGGATTACCTGATGAGATTCGCCCATCGATTCCTTCGCATTGCGCTATGCGGCCTCGCGACGTCACCGGCTTTTGCCGGAGCGAGCGGTAGCGCGCCTTTGATCCTCGATACGCAAAGCGGAATTCATGACGGCCGGAGCGGTGTCGTGTCGCGAAATGTGCCGCTGTCTAGCGCTCCGATCGTGGAGCCGATCCGGCCAGCCTCGATGATGGCGCTGCCATCAGCAGCGACAGCGCCGATGGTCATCATTCCGTATATCGAAGTGCCGGGGGCTCCAGCGCCATACACCGCACCGGCGGCGCAGCCGCGCGACTAGCTATAACTCCACCATGCCGGTGGCTCAATTGCCGCGATGTTCGATCCTGAAGGTGGCGTCTGCGTCCTGTCCCAGTACCTCAACCAGATAGGGCAGCGCTTCTTTCATCGTATTGATCAGCGTATATGGCGGGTTCAGTACGAACATGCCGCTGCCGAAAAGTCCGTAGCCGTCCGTTGGCGGGCGGCTCACGGTCAGGCTCAGATGCAGCCAGTTGCTTGTCTGCAGACGCTTCAGCTGATCGGGCAAACGCTGTGATTCGGTGCGGCTTACCTGCGGATACCAGATCGCATAGCAGCCCGTCGCGAATCGCTTCAGGCTTTCCTCGACGCACACGAGCGTTTTTGCATAATCGCGTTTGTCCTCGTATGACGGATCGATAAGCACCAGTGCGCGGCGTGGCGGCGGAGGCAGCAACGCTTTGATGCCGTCGAAGCCGTCGCCTGAGTAAATCATTGCGCGCCGTCCAGCGTCCCGGAAATTGTGACGTAGTACATCGATTTCGGTACTGTGCAGCTCGAACAGACGCATCCGGTCCTGCTCTCGCATCAGCCGCCATGCGAGATAGGGTGAGCCGGGGTAGTAGCGCATCTCGCCATCGCTGTTCAGTGCCCGGACTTCGTCGACATAGTCGGCGAGCGCATCAGGCAGATCCGTCGCGTTCCAGATTTTCTCGATGCCCGTGCTGAATTCGGTGGTTTTTGCCGCATAGCCGTCGGTTAGCGAGTAGACGCCCGCTCCGGCATGCGTATCGATGTACCAATACGATTTGTCTTTCTTGTTCAAATGACGCAGCAATTGAACGACGACGGCGTGCTTGAGGACGTCCGCATGATTGCCGGCGTGAAAACCGTGGCGATAGCTGAGCATGACGAAAAGATTCCGATGAAAAAACGCGCTCTCAAAGGAGCGCGTTTTTGTTTCAGCCCAAGGCGGCCGCGATGAGGTAACGGTATGGCGGCTGCCTGGCCGATTTACTTCAGGACGGCCGCGATTGCGTTGGCGACGACGTCGATATTGCGCGTGTTCAGCGCGGCGACGCAAATGCGGCCGGTGCTGACCGCATAGATGCCGAACTCTTCGCGCAGACGGTCCACCTGCGCGGCCGTCAGCCCCGAATACGAGAACATCCCGCGTTGCGCGTTGATGAAGCTGAAATCGCGGTCGACGTTCGCCGACTTCAGCCGTTCGACAAGGCCGTTGCGCATCGCGCGGATACGGTCGCGCATCTCGCCCAGTTCTTCCAGCCACGCAGCGCGCAATTCGGGCGATGCAAACACTGCCGAGACGAGCGCGGCACCATGAGTCGGCGGGTTCGAATAGTTGGTGCGGATGACGCGCTTCAATTGCGACAGCACGCGAGCGGATTCGTCGTTGCTGCCGGTAATGATCGACAGCGCCCCGATGCGCTCGCCATACAGCGAAAACGACTTCGAGAACGACGACGACACGAACACGTTCAGATCCGCCTGCGCGAAGAGGCGTACTGCGGCTGCGTCGGCGTCCACGTTCTCGCCAAAGCCTTGGTAAGCGATGTCGAGGAACGGCACGAGCTGGCGGGTCTTCACGGCTTCGACCACCTGCGCCCACTGCACGTCGCTCAGGTCAACGCCGGTGGGATTGTGGCAGCACGCGTGCAGCACGACGATCGTGCCCGGCGCGTAGCTGTTCAGTGCGGACAGCATGCCGTCGAAGTTGACGCCGTTGGTTTTCGCGTCGTAGTACGGATAGGCGACGACTTCAAAACCCGCCGTTTCGAACAGGGCGCGATGATTTTCCCAGCTCGGATCGCTGATGGCGACCTTGGCTTTCGGGTTCAGCGTGCGCAGGAAATCCGCGCCGATCTTCAGCGCTCCGGTGCCGCCGAGCGCCTGGGCCGTTACGACGCGGCCGGCCGCGATGACGGGGGAGTTGTCGCCGAGCAGCAGCTTCTGGACCGCGGCGTCATAAGCGGCGATTCCGTCGATCGGCAGATAGCCGCGCGGCAGGCCCGCTTCGACACGCGCCTTTTCCGCGTCGCGCACCGCGCGCAACAGCGGAATCTTGCCTTCCTCATTCGTGTAGACACCGACGCCCAGATTGACTTTGGTCGAGCGCGTATCGGCGTTGAAGGCTTCGTTCAGGCCGAGGATCGGGTCACGGGGGGCAAGGGCGACAGCGGAGAAGAGCGACATGATGGATTCGCAGCAGTTGTGAAAAGAGGGTCGGTTGTGCAGCGCCGGCGCGGGTGGGCAGACTTATCGCACCACCTGGCGGATGACGCGGCCGGCGCAAAAGGGATAAAGCGCGGCAACACATCATTGTAGCGAATTCGACGCCGTTATTTAGCCAATGTTGCGGGCGTGCACGCGATTTTTTGGCGCGCCGGCGGATGTTCGCGAGTGGCCGGAAGCGGAGCCGGCCTGACGTCGAAGCGCTAGAATGATCGTTTGCTTCGTTTCGGCCCGCTGCCCCCTGCTCCCATGTCCGAACATCATTCCGACACCCGCGACATTCTCGACGAATCGAAATTCGTGACGTTCGACGATTCACCGTTCCAGCTCTATCAACCCTACGCGCCGTCGGGCGATCAGCCGAGCGCGATCGCGACGCTGGTCGAAGGCATCGAGGACGGCCTGTCGTTCCAGACGCTGCTCGGTGTGACGGGTTCGGGCAAGACGTTCACGATGGCCAATACGATTGCGCGGCTCGGCCGCCCGGCGATCGTTTTCGCGCCGAACAAAACGCTTGCCGCGCAGCTCTACTCGGAGTTCCGCGAATTCTTCCCGCGCAACGCGGTCGAGTATTTCGTGTCGTACTACGATTATTACCAGCCGGAAGCGTATGTGCCGCAGCGTGACCTGTTCATCGAGAAGGATTCGTCGGTCAACGAGCACATCGAGCAGATGCGGCTGTCGGCGACGAAAAGCCTGATGGAGCGGCGCGACGTGGTGATCGTCGCGACGGTGTCGGCGATTTACGGTATCGGCAATCCGTCCGAATATCATCAGATGATCCTGACGTTGCGCACGGGCGACAGGATCGGCCAGCGCGACGTGATCGCGCGATTGATCGCGATGCAGTACACGCGCAACGAACAGGATTTCCAGCGCGGCACGTTCCGCGTGCGCGGCGACACGATCGATATTTTCCCGGCCGAGCACGCGGAAATGGCGGTGCGCGTCGAGCTGTTCGACGACGAGATCGACACGCTGAATCTGTTCGATCCGCTGACGGGCCGCGTGCGGCAGAAGATTGCGCGTTTTACGGTCTATCCGTCGTCGCATTACGTGACGCCGCGTGACACCGTGATGCGCGCGGTCGAGACGATCAAGGCCGAGTTGCGCGAGCGGCTCGAGTTCTTTCATCGGGAAAACAAGCTCGTCGAGGCGCAGCGGCTCGAGCAGCGAACCCGCTTCGATCTCGAGATGCTGCAGGAACTCGGCTTCTGCAAGGGCATCGAGAATTATTCGCGGCACTTTTCAGGGGCGGCGCCTGGCGAGCCGCCGCCGACGCTCGTCGATTACCTGCCGCCCGACGCGCTGATGTTCCTGGACGAATCGCATGTGCTGATCGGCCAGTTGAACGGAATGTACAACGGCGACCGCGCGCGCAAGGAAAATCTCGTCGATTACGGGTTCCGGCTGCCGTCCGCGCTCGACAACCGGCCGCTGAAGTTTCCCGAATTCGAGCGCAAGATGCGCCAGGTGGTATTCGTGTCGGCGACGCCGGCCGATTACGAGAAGCGCGTGTCGGGGCAGGTCGCCGAGCAGGTCGTGCGGCCGACCGGGCTGGTCGACCCGGAGATCGAGGTGCGGCCGGCGAGTTCGCAGGTCGACGATGTGCTCGCCGAGATCCATGCGCGCGTGAGCGCCGACGAGCGCGTGTTGATCACCGTCCTGACGAAGCGGATGGCCGAGCAGTTGACCGAATTTCTGGCCGATCACGGCGTCAAGGTCCGCTATCTGCACAGCGATATCGATACCGTCGAGCGGGTGGAGATCATTCGTGATCTGCGGCTCGGCACGTTCGACGTGCTGGTCGGGATCAACCTGCTGCGCGAAGGGCTCGATATTCCGGAAGTGTCGCTGGTCGCAATTCTCGATGCGGACAAGGAGGGCTTCTTGCGCGCGGAGCGTTCGCTGATCCAGACGATCGGCCGCGCGGCGCGCAACGTGAACGGCAAGGCGATCCTCTATGCGGACACGATTACCGATTCGATGCGCCGCGCGATCGACGAAACCGAGCGGCGCCGCGCCAAGCAGATCGCTTACAACGAAGAGCATGGCATTACGCCGCGCGGCGTGGTCAAGCGGATCAAGGACATCATCGACGGCGTCTATAACGCGGACGAAGCGCGTGCGGAGCTGAAGGAGGCGCAGCAGCGCGCGAAGCTCGAGGACATGTCCGACAAGCAGATCGCGAAGGAAATCAAGCGGCTCGAGAAGCAGATGGCCGATTACGCGAAAAACCTCGAGTTCGAGAAGGCCGCGCAGGCGCGCGATCAGCTTGCACTGCTGCGCGAGCGGGTGTTCGGCGCGAACGTCGGCGATCACGTGAACGGAACCGAATGACGTGCGGCGGTTTTGCGCCGCACGGCTGGATTTCTGCTGCCGGATTCCGTTTGTAAGCCTTGTCGTATCAAGGGTTTAGCCGCCTTTCAATTTGTTTCAACGCCGGTTCAGTGCTAAACTTGCAACATTAGTGAGAATGGTTCGCATTAACGTTCTTCATCGTCTTTTCGTCTTCCAACGAGATGGCGGCGGGCGGCGCAGAGCAGGTGTCACGATAAAAACAAGGAGTTTCAATGATGTTGCGTTCTTCGTTTATCCGCGGCGGTGTTGCGGTGGCGGCCGCGTGCGTCGCGCTGGGCGCGTCGGCGGCCGAGTATCCGATCGGCAAGCACCAGATTCAGGGCGGTATGGAGATCGGCGCGGTGTATCTGCAGCCGATCACGATGGACCCGGAAGGCATGATGCGCAAGGCGTCGGATTCGGACATCCATTTGGAAGCCGACATCCACGCGGTCAAGAACAACCCGACGGGTTTCGCCGAGGGCGACTGGATGCCGTATCTGCAAGTCACGTACAAGCTGACGAAGCAGGGCGACGCGAAATGGAAGTCGGAAGGCGATCTGATGGCGATGGTCGCGAGCGACGGGCCGCATTACGGCGACAACGTGAAGTTGAATGGTCCGGGCAAGTATCACCTGACGCTCGTCGTGAAGCCGCCGATGCAGACGGGCCACATGGCGTTCGGTCGCCACGTCGACAAGGAAACCGGCGTCGGCCCGTGGTTCAAGCCGATCACGCTGGAATACGATTTCCCGTTCGCCGGCATCGGCAAGAAGGGCGGGTACTGATAGCGGTCAATGCGGGCAGCAGGATGGCGCGCGGCGAGCGCGCCGTCTTTTAAGAGAAATACGATGAGATTCCCCACAGCATTCGCGTTCGCGGCTGCAATCGTTGTCGCGGGCGCCGCGCAAGCGGCCGATCTGCCGACCTTCAAGCTCGAGATGGCGGACGGCAAGCTCAATCCGGCGCGCATCGAGGTGCCGGCCGGCCAGCGCATCAAGATCGAAATTCGCAATACGGGCAAGAGCGCGGCCGAATTCGAGAGCGTTCAGCTACGCAAGGAGAAGGTGCTGGCGCCGGGCGGCGAATCGTTCGTCGTGATCGCGCCGCTGTCGCCGGGCGAATACAAGTTTTTCGACGATTTCCACCAGCAGGCGCAAGGCGTGATCGTCGCGAAGTGAAGTGATGTTTTAACGTCCGCCGTATGGGCAAGCCGTTCGGCGCACGGATGGAGGCAACAATGGGTCAGATCTTGTTCGTCGTCTGGCGGGAGAGCGTCGAGGCATTGCTCGTCGTCGGCATTCTCTACGCATGGCTGAAAAACAGCGGCGACGATGCGCGTCGCGGTTTGCCGTATCTATGGGCGGGCGTCGCCGCTGGCCTGCTGATGGCAGTGGGGCTTGGCGCCGCGCTCGTCGGTTTTACCGAGGTGCTGTCGGGTGATGCGCAGGACTATTTTCAGACGGCGATGGTGCTGATCGCGTGCGTGCTGATCGTACAGATGGTGCTGTGGATGAAGCAGCACGGGCGCACGTTGAAGCGCGATATGGAGCGCTCGCTGCAACAGAGCACGCAGAGCGCGAATTGGTGGGGCGTTGCCGTGCTCGTCGCGCTGGCGATCGGGCGCGAGGGAAGCGAGACGGCCATTTTCCTGTACGGGCTCGGCTTCGGCCAATCGGGGCATGTCGGCGCGAGCCAGATGCTTGCCGTGCTGATCGGCCTGGGGCTTGCGTTCCTGACGTTCTATTTGCTGCAATTGGGCGGCAAGTATTTTTCGTGGCGGCACTTTTTCCGCGTCACCGAGATCATGCTGTTGTTTCTCGGCGCGGGCCTGTTTCAGACGGGCATCGACAAGCTGATCGACAAGGAAATCCTGCCGCTCGGCGTCGCGCAACTGTGGGATACGTCCGCGATTCTCGATGATTCGAGCACGTTCGGCTCGCTCGTGGCGACGCTGACCGGTTATCGTGCGCATCCGGCGTTGACGAACGTGGCTGCTTACGCGCTCTATTGGCTGGTTGTCTATCTGTTGCTCAAGCGCGCGACCAAGCAACCGGCGGCAACGGCGGGGCGGCCGGCATGAGCGCCGTCATCGGCCCCCGCAGCGGCGGCCTGATCGCGCAAGCCGGCCACTGGATGCAGCGGCACGGCGCGCTGATTCGCGGCATCCAATGGGCCGTGGTGGCGGTTTACGCGTTCCTGATTCTGGTGCCGGCGTTTACGCCGCTGCCGGACGATACCGCGCACCTGTGGAGCAACCTGACGCTGGCTGCGCAATTCGTTTTCTGGGGCATCTGGTGGCCGTTCGTGCTGCTGTCGATGGTGATGCTCGGCCGTGTATGGTGCGGCGTGCTGTGCCCGGAAGGGGCGCTGGCGGAATTCGCGAGCAAGTTCGGCCGAGGCCGGGCGATTCCGCGCTGGATGCGCTGGGGCGGCTGGCCGTTCGTCGCGTTCGGGCTCACGACGATCTACGGTCAGATGGTGAGCGTCTATCAATATCCGCGCGCCGTGCTGCTCGTGCTCGGCGGCTCGACACTGGCCGCCATCGTGATCGGCTTGCTGTATGGGCGCGAGAAGCGCGTCTGGTGCCGCTATTTGTGCCCGGTCAACGGCGTGTTCGGCCTGCTCGCGCGTCTTGCGCCGCTGCGCTACCGGGTCGACGAGGATGCGTGGCGGCGTTCGTACAAGCAGGGCGAGCACGGCCACCGCGTGATCCCGATCAATTGCGCGCCGCTCGTGCCGTTGCGAAGCATGAAGGGCGCGGCGGCGTGCCATATGTGCGGCCGTTGCAGCGGTCATCGCGATGCGATCGAGCTGACGCTGCGCTCGTCGTCGGAAGAGATCGTCGCACTGGGCGACAAGCAGGCGAGCGGCTGGGATACGGCGCTCATTCTTTACGGCCTGCTCGGCATTGCCATCGGGGCGTTCCATTGGACCGTGAGCCCCTGGTTCGTGCAGATCAAGCAAGCCATTGCGAGCTGGCTGATCGACCGCGACGTGATGTGGCCGCTCGACACCAACGCGCCATGGTTCATCTTCACGCATTATCCCGAGCACAACGATGTGTTCTCGTGGCTCGATGGCTCGCTCGTGATCGCGTATATCGTCGGCACGGGGCTGGGGTATGGCACCGCGCTCGCGCTTTTGCTCGCCGGTGCGGTTGCAATGCTCGGCCGCTTCGAGCGCGTGCGGCTGCATCATCTCGCACAGGCGTTGATTCCGCTCGCTGGCGCGGGTGTGTTCCTCGGCCTGTCGGCGACGACGCTATCGTTGTTGCGCGCCGAGCATGTGCCGCTCGGTTGGGCGTCGGATGTTCGGATTGCGATCCTTGTCGGCGCGAATCTGTGGAGCGCGTGGCTTGCTTGGCAGGTGACGGGGCGCTATGCCGGCGTGGCGCGCAGGCTGTTCGCGATGCTGTGGTTTGCGGCGGCGCTTGCGGTGATCGACAGTGCGTGGTGGTTGATGTTCTGGGGATTTTGACGCGCTGGCGCACATTTTTCCCGGCTGCTGCGTCGACGTCTGGTTTTCGAAGCATGCAAAAAAAGCGACGCGCCATCGGCTGCGTCGCTTTTTTCTTTTGCGTGGTGAGAACCAAAAAAAGTGGCTTGGCTGACTGCGACGGCTGCTTGAATGGGTTTGCACGAAGGGGTCTAGACTCGCGTGCAAGCCGTCGTGGCTGGCTAATGCCGAACACCTCTCGAGGAGGTGGTCCCCACAATACTCGGTCGTTACTTCGTCAGGATCAGTTTGCCCAGGCGGGTCGCCCGGAGTTGGTACGTTTCGCCGTTGTGCGCGATGCTCACGTGGCTTTGGCCTTGCAGCAGCGAATCGCTGCTGACGATGCGCTGGCCGGCTTGAGCAGTCGCGGCCGGTTTAGCCTTTGCGGAATCCGCGGGCGATAGGGGGGCCGTTTGCGTGCGGCTGTCGGATCCGGCGCCGCCGGAGCGGCGCAACGTGAGCGTGTTTGGGCGCATGGCTTCGATCATTCAGTCAATCGGTCAGTTGCGATTCGATAGAATGAATTCTAAATGATAACCATTCCCATTTACAAATATCTTTATCGATTGAATATCGATTGCCGATAGGCTGCGACAAAGAAAAAGAACGAGAAGGGCGGCGCACGAGCGCCGCCCGGCGCAATCAGTGCAACGGATCGGGGTCCTTGCGGCCGTGCGCGAATTCGCGGATCAAACGAACCGTGTCGATATCGGACGCGCGATAAGCTTCCTTCACGATTTCCTGGGTTTGACGGGCATCTTCGCTATCGTTGCTGACGGTCAGCGTGGTTTGATACTCGAAGCGAAGGAACAGCTCCTGATCGTCGCGCTCCTCGATCGTCATCGTCAGCGAACCGCCGATTTCACCGTCGGCGGCATGGATGTCATAACGGACCTGCACGTTCGGTACCAGCGTCACGCGATCGCGGATCGTTGCTTTGCCGAAGTGAAGCTCACGCTCAAGCGTCGTTTCGGTTCGTTCGTGGACGATGCAGCGATCGAGTCCGATCACGAAAAGCTGCGGCTGCTCGGCGCGCAGCACAAGCCCTTCCCAAAGCTGGGCGCGGGTCAGCGTCGGCATATTGGGATTGCCGAAGGCGTTGATTTGGACGAGATGTTCGAAATTCAAAGCGGCGGATTCCTTTGGTGACGCGCCCCGTTGGCGGGGCGCAAAACTAGGGGCTTATTGTGACGCAAATCCGCCGTCAAGGCTTGATGCATGGTAGGTGCCGGGCCGAGCCGGTTTGATTGACCGATTCGGCGCGGCGGGGATGACCGTTGAGCGTCAGCCGGCGATATGGCCCATGCGGCCGCTCTGGTAATCGGCGACAGCCTGGCGGATTTCTTCCTCGGTGTTCATGACGAACGGGCCGTATCGGACGACCGGCTCGTTGAGCGGTACGCCGCCGATCAGCAGCAATTCGAGCGGCGCGTCGCCGGCGGCAAAGGTAACGGTGTCGCCATCTTCCGCATAGGCGATCATATGACGGGCGTCGATTACCGTCTTGTCCGGGCCGTACAGGCCAGTGCCCGAGATCGGGTACGCAAACACGCGGAAACCGGCCGGAATCGGCTGCTCGGCGACGGCGCCGGGCTCGAGCGTGAAGTGCTGATAGAGAATCGGCGTGCGCGTTTCGATCGCGGCGCGTGCGCCGAAGGCTTCGCCTGCGATGATCTTGACCCTCACGCGGCCATCGGCAGACGACGCGCATGGAATACGGGCGGCAGGCACGTCTTGGTAGCGCGGTGCAATCATCTTCTCCCGGCGCGGCAGATTGACCCATAGCTGAAAAACGTGCATGCGGCCGCCGGTGCGCGCGAATTCGGCGCTCGGCATCTCGCTGTGGATGACGCCCGCTCCCGCCGTCATCCATTGGACGTCGCCCGCGCCCAGCGTGCTTGTATGGCCGGTCGAATCGCGATGGACAAGCTGACCGTCAAGCACGTAGGTGACGGTTTCGAAGCCGCGATGCGGATGATCGGGAGCGCCTTTCGCATCGCCGGGCGCGTAGTCGATTGGTCCCATTTCGTCGAGCAGCAGGAACGGGTCGAAATCCGTCAACAAACGAGTGGGAAAGGGCCGATGCACCACGAAGCCGTCGCCTTCCGTCGTGCGAAGGGATGGGCAGGTGCGCTGAATTGTGCGTGCGACAGACATGGGAGTGCTCAATTGTTCGGTGAAATACCGTCATTTTTGAAACGTAGAGCTATTATATTGGGCGATTTGCCCCATAAATCTGCCGGATTCGCAATGGATCGTTGTGCAATTGGAACGATGAAATGAATATCGATGCGCATAACCTGAACGACTTGATGTACTTCTCTCAGGTAGTCGAGCATGGCGGCTTTTCGGCTGCCGAGCGCGTGCTTGGCATTTCGAAATCGCGCCTGTCGCGACGTTTGACCGAACTTGAAGCGACGCTCGGCGTGCGCTTGTTGCAGCGCTCGACGCGCAAGCTCGCGCTCACCGAAGCGGGCGAATTGTTTTACCAGCACTGCCAGGCCATGCTCGCGGAGGCGCAGGCTGCGATGAATGCGGTGCAGCAACTGCGCTCGGCGCCGCGCGGTACGGTGCGCGTGAGCGTGCCCGTCACGGTGTCGCTTACTGTACTGTCGCGTTTGTTGCCGGAATTTCTGCGCCGCTATCCTGAAGTGCGCGTGCAGATTCGCGTGACGAATCGCGTGATCGACCTGTTCGAGGATGCCGTCGATGTTGCGTTGCGCGTGCGCTCCGAGCCGCCGCAAAGCGCGAACATCATCGTGCGGCCGCTGTTGCGCACCGAGCAGATGCTGGTTGGTGCGCCAAGCCTGCTGCAACAGAATGCGCCGCCGCTTACGCCCGCCGATCTGGCGGGATTCGATACGCTCGATACTCCGTCTGGCGACGGCCGCCACGTGTTCAATCTAATTGCGCCGGACGGCTCGCGCCATCTCCATGAACACGAGCCGCGCCTCGTGACGGCGGACTTGATCTCGATCCGCGAAGCTGTGCTGGACGGGGTCGGGATTGCCGCGTTACCCGAATCGATGTACGGCAGCGCGCTGCATGCCGGTCAATTGTCGCCGGTGATGCCGGGATGGACGTTACCCGTTCCGCAGCTTTACGCGGTGTTCGTGTCGCGGCAGGGGATGCCGCCCGCCGTGCGGGCATTTGTCGATTATCTCGTCGAGAAGCTGGATAACAAGCAGTACGAAACAGAACCCTGCCCGACGCACTCCGCGAACGAGGCGGAAAAGAAGGCTATTTCGCTCTGACGAATTGGCCGGCAGCGTCAGCATCGGTTTTGTCATTGGATGGGCGCGATGCAATCGCTAGTTTCAATCGAGGATGGCTTGAATGCGCGCGCTGAGCGTCCTATATTGAAATCCCGATTTCGCGAGGGATCTGCCGAGCGAAACATGGTGGCTGCATATGTTGCGAGCCAGATAGGGCAGACTGCGCGAGTCCGTGCAGACCACGGCAAGTCGCATTGCGTTGCCGCGACGGGTAGTGCATACCGTCGGGCCCGCCGCCCGAAGGCGCCAGCGTGCGCATGAAAAAAGGCCTTCATCTGGCGATGAAGGCCTTTTACTTTATCGCTCCGCGATGCGTCGCACGAACGATGAAACGGCGCGCCGCCTTGCGCTATCGGCTTACTTCGATTTCGGCTCGGTAACGAAACCAAGCTTCGTCAAGCCTCCCGCCTGCGCCGCCGACATTACTTCCGCCACGCGCTCATAGGCGACCTTGCGATCCGCGCGCAAGTGCAACTCCGGTTGCGGAGTGGCCTGAGCGGCTTGCGCGATGCGTGTTTGCAGATCGGCCGGATTTACCGGGTGATCGTCCCATAGAACCGTACCGTCGCTTTCGATCGCGACGTCGATTGTTTGCGGCTTCACGTCGACCGGCTGGCTGCTCGCGCGCGGCAAATCGATTTTGACCGCATGGTGCATCGCCGGAATGGTGACGAGGAAAATGATCAGGAGTACGAGCATCACGTCGACGAGCGGCGTCATGTTGATCTCGTTCATCAGATCGTCGTCGTCGTCGTCGCCGAAGCTGGTGGAATTCATTGCCATCGGCCGTCTCCGCTCAGTTTGCGCGCGTCGCGAGGCGCAGCCCGTCGCGCGGCGACGACGAAGCAAGGCGCGCACCCGTCACGAAGTATGCGTGCAGGCCGTGCGCGAAGCGGCGCAGACGGCTCACGATCGCCTTGTTCGAGCGCGTGAGCGCATTGTAGCCGAGCACTGCGGGAATCGCGACGAACAGCCCGAATGCGGTCATGATCAACGATTCGCCGACTGGGCCTGCAACCTGATCGATCGACGTCTGGCCCGTCGCGCCGATGACGAGCAGCGCGTGGTAAATCCCCCAGACGGTGCCGAACAGACCGACGAACGGCGCCGTGCTGCCGATCGATGCGAGGATCGCGAGGCCGCTTTGCATTCGCGCGATGCCTTCGTCCATCGTGTCCTTCAGGCAGCGCGTGATCCAGTCGGATACGTCCATCCGGTCGTGCAGGTGCGGCTGCGTTTGATGATGATGGTCGGCGGCCTCCTTGCCCGACAGCGCGAGCGCGAGAAACGGATTGTCGTGCGGCGCCGACGTTACATGGCCGAGCTTCTTCACGCCTTCGTCGAAATCGTCCGAGTGCCAGAACGAGCGTTCGGCGTCCTTCGTGAGCCGCTTCAGGCGTACCACGTTCCAGCCTTTGATGACGATCACCATCCATGACAAGACCGACATCACGAGGAGCGCGATCGCGATGAAGCGCGTGACGAAATCTCCTTGCGCCCAGACGTGTGCGATACCGTAGCTTTGCATTGCTGTTCCTTGTTGTTGCTATTCCAGGAAGAATTGAAGTGGGTCAGTCGTCCAGCGTGAAGTTGTACGGCTGCGTATAGGCAGCGCGCATCGGCTGTCCGTTCTGCAGATACGGCTGGCAGGGCGACGACCGGATGGCTTCGAGCGCGGCGTCGTCGAGACGCGGAAAACCGCTGCTCTGGACGACTTGCGCACTCTCGATCTTGCCCGTCAGGCCGACTACGAAGCGGACCTTCACGACGCCCGTTTCGCCGCGCCGCCTCGACAGTGATGGATAGTCGGCCTGCGCGATTTGGCATGTCAGGTGCGCGCCTTCCTTTGGCGTCGCGATTTCCATCGTCGGGCGGGCGCTGGGAGCGGCTGCGGCGGGTGCTTCCTTTGCACTGGGTTCGGTGGGGGCTGCGGGGGCGGGCGATGCGGGTTGCGGCGCGGCGATCGCAGTCGGCGAGGGCTCGTGCGATACGGGTAAAGGCGTCGGGCTCGGCTTCACGACGGGACGTTCGGGAGCCGTCTTTGGCTTGCTTTTCTGCTCGGGCTTCTGGACAGGCTTCGGCGGTGCGGGCGTGGCGACCGATTGCACGCCGGCCGGCTGTGCGACGGGCGCGCTCACCAGTTCTGCCGTGATTGCTTTCGACTCGAGCGGCGGTTGTGGCATGTCGTTGCGCAGCAGCGCGCCGGTCAGCAGGATGGCATGTCCGGCGAGCACTGCCACGGCAGCAGCGACGACACGGCGGTTCATACGGGGCGCGGCCGGCTCGGATAAGGCCTGTATGGAATTCGAAGCCTGCATGTTAGCTTGTTAATGCGGTGGCGCGTGTGATACCGCGCCGCACGGTATACGGCTCTATTTGCGGAAGATCAGCAAAGAGATACATACGGTAGTCACGAATCCGATCAGCAATTCCATGACGGGCTCCTTCACAGGTAGACCGTTGGCTCGCGCGGAGAAAAGCTTGCTGACGGGCGGGTAAAACAGCAATGGGGCGGCAACACGCGCCGCGTGCGATCACGGCATCCGGCTCAAGCCGCCTTGCGTTCGTAAAACGTAACGGGCACGGCCGCGGGGCGATCGACTCCGCAGAGACTCGCGCAGACGCCTTGTTCCGCCATCAGATCGCGCACGGTTTCCTCGCACTTGCCACAGCAAGTGGCGACTCCGAGTTCGAACTGGAGTTCTTCGAAAGTACTCACGCCCTCCGCAAGGGATGCGCGAATCTTCCGGTCGGAAACAGACTTGCACACGCAGACGATCATGATGGAGCGCGATAGCTAACGTTAATGCGAATTATTATCATTATATTTGTGCGGGTTGGCAAGCGCGGCTTCCGCTTTTTTGTAACAAAACCAGGTGCTTGGCAGGGGTTTGGGCGGGCCGGGCCGCTTTCGCGGCCGGCCGATAAGTTGGTAAGGGCCGGCAAAGCAGGCCGCAGGCCGGCCGACGCAGCTTCAGGCCGGGTGCATGGCCAGCGCGGCCGCGTTTGGTGAAGAAATGGTGACGGATTCGACCGGCGTGTCGATTCCGAGCAGCGTTGCGGCTAGCGATTGCAACTGGCGGCCATCGCCCGTCGAGCAAAAGCGCGGCAGCGCGGCGGTTTGCCCGGAGGCCGGCGCGCGCAGCCCGCGTTCGTCAACGATCCGTTCAAGCTGGCGGGCGATCGCGTCGCCCGTATCGACGAGGCGCAGGCGATTCGCGGTGACGTCGCGAATCGCCGCGTTGAGGAAAGGGTAATGCGTACAGCCAAGCACGAGTGTGTCGGCGCCTGCGTCGACCATCGGCTGGAGATAGCCGGCGAGCAGCGCGCGCAGTTCGGGCGAGCCGGTATCGCCGCGTTCGACGGCCTCGACGAGGCCGTGGCCCGCTTGGCAGATAAAACGGCAGCCGGCCGAGTGACGTTCGAGCAGCGCGCGAAAGCGCGCGCTGCGCAGCGTCGCCTGGGTGGCGATCACGCCCGCGACGCGCGTTCTCGACTGGAGGGCCGCCGGCTTGATGCCGGGTTCGACGCCGACGAGCGGAATCGCCAGGTGCTCGCGAACGACCGCGATCGATTGCGCGGTTGCGGTATTGCACGCGACGACGAGCGCCTTGGCGCCCTGCGAGACGAGCCATTCGCCGATCGCGTGCGTGCGCTCGACGATGAACGCGTCGTCGCGCGGGCCATAGGGCGCATGGCGTGAATCCGCGACATAGACGAGCGTCTCGCCGGGCAGGCGTTCACGTACCGCGCGCAGCACCGACAGGCCGCCGAGCCCGGAATCGAAAATGCCGATCGGCGCGCGCGCGCGCGAAAGGCCGGAATCGGGCGTGATCGTCATGCGGGCGTTGGATGGGCGTGCAGGTTCGAGCGCGAGGCGCAGGGCGCGAAATTACGACGCCGCGTCCATCATCGACTGCTGGTAATTCTGCAGCCCGACCTTGCCAATCAGGTCGATTTGCGTTTCGAGCCAATCGATATGCTCTTCGGTATCGTCGAGGATCTTCTCGAAAATTTCGCGCGATACGTAATCACGTACCGATTCGCAATAAGCGATCGCTTCCTTGCAGGTGTTTTGCGAGATCTGTTCGAGCTTCAGGTCGCAGTTCAGGATCTCCTCGGTTTCCTCGCCGACGAGCAGCTTGTGCAGATCCTGCAGATTGGGCAATCCGTCGAGCATGAAGATGCGTTCGATCAGCCAGTCGGCATGCTTCATCTCGCCGATCGATTCGTCGTATTCGTGCTTGCCGAGTTTCTCGAGACCCCAGTGCTTGTACATCCGCGCATGCAGGAAATACTGATTGATCGCGGTGAGCTCGTTTTTCAACTGGGCGTTCAGATATTCGATGACTTTCTTATCGCCTTGCATGACGGTTCCTTATGATGCTGTGGGGCTGGAATTTCTGAACGATAAACGCTCGCTTACGAAATGCCAAGCGCGGATTCGTTTGATGTCCGAAGAAAACTGCGAATCCGCGAAATCAAAAAGGCCGGATTGAAATCCGGCCTGAAAATCATTCCTATTTACACCGTGGCGACAGGAATCTTGCCGATCTTCGCTTGCCATTCCTTCGGTCCGGTTTGATGAACCGACGTGCCTTGCGAGTCGACTGCGACCGTTACCGGCATGTCCTGCACGTCGAACTCGTAGATCGCCTCCATGCCGAGATCCTCGAATGCGAGCACCCTTGCATCGCGAATCGCCTTCGATACGAGATACGCGGCGCCGCCGACCGCCATCAGATACGCGGCGCGGTGCTTCTTGATCGCGTCGATCGCGACCGGGCCGCGCTCGGCTTTGCCGACCATCGAGATCAAGCCCGTTTGCGACAGCATCATTTCGGTGAACTTGTCCATGCGTGTGGCCGTCGTGGGGCCTGCCGGGCCCACCACTTCGTCGCGCACCGGATCGACCGGCCCGACGTAGTAGATCACGCGGTTCTTGAAATCGACGGGCAGCTTTTCGCCGGCGGCCAGCATGTCGGCGATCCGCTTGTGAGCGGCGTCGCGGCCCGTGAGCATCTTGCCGGACAGCAGCAGCGTCTGGCCCGGCTTCCACGAGGCGACCTCCTCCGGCGTCAGCGTGTTCAGATCGACGCGCTTGCTGGTTTCGGTGTTCGGCTCCCAGTGCACCTTCGGCCATGCGTCGAGCGACGGCGCTTCGAGCTTCGCCGCGCCGGAGCCGTCGAGCACGAAATGCGCGTGGCGCGTTGCCGCGCAGTTCGGAATCATCGCGACGGGCTTGGACGCCGCGTGCGTCGGCGCGGCCATGATTTTCACGTCGAGCACGGTTGCGAGGCCGCCCAGACCCTGCGCGCCGATGCCGAGCGCGTTGACTTTCTCGTGCAACTCGACGCGCAGTTCCTCGATCCAGTCCTTCGGGCCGCGCGCGATGATCTCCTGAATATCGATCGGCTCCATCAGCGATTCCTTGGCCATCAGCATCGCCTTTTCGGCCGTGCCGCCGATGCCGATGCCGAGCATCCCCGGCGGGCACCAGCCCGCGCCCATCGTCGGCACGGTCTTCAGCACCCAGTCGACGATCGAATCCGACGGATTCAGCATCACGAATTTCGATTTGTTCTCCGAGCCGCCACCTTTTGCCGCGACCTGCACGTCGACCTTGTCGCCCGGCACGATCTCGTAGTGGATCACGGCCGGCGTGTTGTCCTTCGTATTCTTGCGCGCGCCCTCGGGCGGATTCACGATCGACGCGCGCAGCACGTTGTCCGGATGCGTGTAGCCGCGGCGCACGCCTTCGTTGATCATGTCGGTGACGCTCATTGTCGCGCTGCCGGTTTCGCTGGCCCAGCGCACGTCCATGCCGACCTTCACGAAGATCGTGACGATGCCGGTGTCCTGGCAGATCGGGCGGCGGCCTTCCGCGCACATGCGGCTGTTCGTCAGGATTTGCGCGATCGCGTCCTTCGCGGCAGGGCTCTGCTCGAGTTCATACGCGCGGCCGAGCGCCTGGATGTAGTCGAGCGGATGGTAGTAGCTGATGTATTGCAGCGAATCCGCGATGCTCTGGATCAGGTCTTCCTGTTTGATGACGGTCATGGCTGGGACTCTATGGGGACTATGGGAATCGATTCAGGCCGGCTGGCCGCGGCTCATTGCGCCGGCTCGCGCAGCTGCACCGGATGCAACGCAGCATCCTCGTGGAAGTGCTGCGGATGCGTGTGCGTCGTCAGGCGGTCGACCCATGCCATCACGAGTGCCGACACGAGGAAGGCCGCATGGATCACCACTTGCCACATGATGGCGTGCTGGGTGTGCTGGTCCGGATTGATGAAGGTCTTCAGCAGATGGATCGACGAGATGCTGATGAGCGCCATCGACAGCTTCACCTTCAGCACGCCCGCATTCACGTGATCGAGCCATTCGGGCTCGTCCGGATGACCTTCGACGCCCAGGCGCGACACGAAAGTTTCATATCCGCCGACGATCACCATGATGAGCAGATTCGAGATCATCACGACGTCGATCAGGCCGAGCACGGCGAGCATCACGCTGACTTCGTCGAGCCCCGCCGCGTGCGTCAGCAGATGCCAGACTTCTTTCAGGAACAGGAACACATAGACGGCTTGCGCGACGATCAGGCCCAGATACAGCGGCACTTGCAGCCAGCGGCTCATGAAGATGAGGGCAGGCAGCGGGCGCATCTTGCGGGGCGAGTGGTTTGGAGCGGCAGACATGGTCGAGCGAAGCGGGGATATGAAGCGTTTTTGGAAAAAAGCGCGTTATTGTAACGCGTCGGCCGGCATCGAGGCGGCACGGCGCGTGTGGCGCGCGCCGCTGACGCGCGCCCGACCGGGATGGCTGCAACGGCGGCTCATGGCCGGTTCGGCGCGGGTTCGAACGGATTGCGCGCCGGTTCGACGCGGGGGGCGATGGGCGGCCGGGCAGCCGCTCAGGGCGACACGCGCGGCGAGCGCCTCACGCGCAGGCTCGCGAGCACGATGCCCGTCACGACGCACGCGAGCGCGAAGCCGTGCGCGAGCGTCGGGCGCTCGCCGAGGAATGCGATTCCGTAGACGGCGGCGGCGATCGGCAGTACCGCGCTGAACACGCCCGCGAGGCTGCCCGGCACGTAGCGGATGCCTTTCATCCACAGCCAGAACGAGAAGATGCTCGCGGACAGCCCGTACCAGACGACGAGCGCCCAGATGCCTGCCGGCACGCTGGCGTAATCGAAATGCCACAGCGCGCCGGCGCCGAGCGGCAGCATCAGCAGCAGGCCGAACAGGTGGGTGTATGCGCAGATGTCGATGGGCGCGAGCGTTTGCGTGAGGCGCCGCGACAGGATCACGTAGATCGATTCGCAGCAGACCGCGCCGAGCATCAGCAGATTGCCCGCGAGCGAGCCTGCGGGCGCGCCGCCTTCGGCCGCGCCGCTGTTGGCGACATTGATCGTCACCACGCCGACGATCGCGAGCGCGATCGACACGAGCGCGCGCCCATCCGGTTTTTCACGCAGGAACAGCCATGCGAACAGCGCGACGACCGCGGGGATCGTGCTCGTGATGACGCCTGCCGCGACCGCGCTCGTGCGTTGCACGCCGTTGAGCATCAGCAGCGTGAACATGAAGGTGCCGAAGAACGCTTGCAGAAAGAGGTTCAGCCATTCGCCGCGCTTGACGGTGCGCATTTTGACGGGGCTGAATAGCGGCCAGAGCACCGCGTTCGCAACCACGAAGCGCAGCGTGGCAAGAATGGCGACGGGAACGAATACGACGATCGATTTGCCGATGCCGACGTTGCTGCCGACCAGCAGCATCGACACGATGAGAAAGAGGGCGTAGCGATTCAATTGGAGTCCGGAGCGCAAATTCAGCTAGCATTGTGAAACGTGTGCAAGCCAGCGTAAAGCGTCGCCGACGCGCGCGTCGCGTAAGTGACGGGTAAGTTCGAGCGGCTATCGTGAGTACGGCCGGGCGGCGTGATGCAATGCAACATCGCGCCGCCCGGTAATCGCGGCGGGCATTGAGGAGACACGCGCATCATGCCGCAGCACGCATCAGCCAGCCGTGCACGGCGTGCTCAATCGCGCTGCACGTAGTGAGTGGGTCCATATCATCAAGGGGTAGTCGATGTCTGTGATTGAATCGGTTCTGCACGAACGCCGCCAGTTCGCGCCGCCCGCCGCCCTCGAGAAGGCTGCGGCCATTTCGGGGATGGCGGCTTATCGCGCGCTTGCCGAAGAGGCCGAGCGCGATTACGAAGGATTTTGGGCGCGTCTTGCGCGCGAGACGCTCGAATGGCATAAGCCGTTCAGCACGGTGCTCGACGAAACGAACGCACCGTTTTACCAATGGTTCGGCGACGCGGAGCTGAACGCATCGTACAACTGTCTCGATCGACATGTCGCCGCAGGGCGCGGCGATCGCGTCGCGGTGATCTTCGAGGCCGACGATGGCGCCGTCACGCGTGTCACGTATGCCGATTTGCTCGCGCGCGTTTGCCGTTTCGCGAACGCGCTGAAAAAGCGCGGCGTCGGCCGAGGCGACCGCGTCGTCATCTATATTCCGATGTCGGTCGAAGGCATCGTTGCGATGCAGGCGTGCGCGCGGATCGGCGCGACGCATTCGGTCGTGTTCGGCGGTTTTTCGGCGAAATCGCTGCACGAGCGCATCGTCGACGTCGGCGCGACCGCGCTCGTCACCGCCGACGAGCAACTGCGCGGCGGCAAGACGCTGCCGCTCAAGCACATCGCCGACGAGGCGCTGGCGATGGGCGGCTGCGACGCGGTGAAGAGCGTGATCGTCTATCGCCGCACGGGCGGCAAGGTCGATTGGCATGAAAGCCGCGACGTCTGGATGCACGAACTCGTCGCGAACGAATCCGACGCGTGCGAGCCCGAGTGGGTCGGCGCCGAGCATCCGCTCTTCATTCTGTATACGTCAGGCTCGACCGGCCGGCCCAAGGGCATTCAGCACAGCACCGCCGGCTATCTGCTGTGGGCCGCGCAGACGATGAAATGGACGTTCGACTGGAAGCCGGACGACGTGTTCTGGTGTACCGCCGATATCGGCTGGATCACCGGCCACTCGTATATCGCATACGGGCCGCTCGCGATCGGCGCGACGCAGGTCGTGTTCGAGGGCGTGCCGACCTATCCGGACAGCGGCCGCTTCTGGAAGATGATCGGCGAGCACAAAGTGAGCGTGTTCTATACCGCGCCGACCGCGATCCGTTCGCTGATCAAGGCGTCCGAAGCCGACGAGGCGGTGCATCCGAAGCGCTATGACTTGTCGAGCCTGCGGATCATCGGCACCGTCGGCGAGCCGATCAATCCGCAAGCGTGGATCTGGTATCACAAGCACGTCGGCGGCGAGCGCTGCCCGGTCGTCGATACCTGGTGGCAGACCGAGACCGGCGGCCACATGATCACGCCGCTGCCCGGCGCGACGCCGACCGTGCCCGGCTCGTGCACGCTGCCGCTGCCCGGCATCATGGCAGCCGTCGTCGACGAGACCGGCCAGGACGTGCCGAACGGCCAGGGCGGGATTCTCGTCGTCAAGCGGCCGTGGCCGTCGATGGCGCGCACGATCTGGGGCGACCCGGAGCGCTTTCGCAAGAGCTACTACCCCGACGAACTCGGCGGCAAGCTCTATCTCGCGGGCGACGGCACCGTGCGCGACAAGGACACCGGCTATTTCACGATCATGGGCCGCATCGACGACGTGCTGAACGTGTCGGGGCACAGGCTCGGCACGATGGAGATCGAATCGGCGCTCGTCTCGCACGAACTGGTGGCCGAGGCGGCGGTGGTCGGCCGGCCTGACGACACCACCGGCGAGGCGGTCGTCGCGTTCGTCGTGCTCAAGCGCGCGCGCCCGGTGGGCGACGAGGCGGCGGCGCTCGCGAAAGTGTTGCGCGACTGGGTCGGCAAGGAAATCGGACCGATCGCGAAGCCGAAGGACATCCGCTTCGGCGACAACCTGCCGAAGACCCGCTCGGGCAAGATCATGCGGCGTCTGTTGCGTTCGCTGGCGAAGGGCGAGGCGATCACGCAGGATACGTCGACGCTCGAGAACCCTGCGATCCTGGAGCAGCTTGCCGAGGTGCGTTGAGCCGCCTTTTCCGGCGTGACCGACGGCCGTATTGGTGCAGGCGGGCCCGGCACCGCCATTGACGGGCGCGCGGGACATCCGCGCCACCGCCGGAACAAGCCCCTGCGCGGCAATCCCGATTGTCCGCGCCGGGGCTTTTTGCTACACAAGCGCATGGCCGCTTCATCGTCCCCGACGCCTCCGCATCCCGCCGAGCCGCCGCTTGTACCCGAGCCGCTTGCGCGTGCGCATGCGCGCTACTGGCGCTTCAATGTCGCGCTGATCGCCGTGTTGAGCGCGACGGGTGCATTGGTCTCGTTTATCGTGCCGTTTTTCGCGACCGCGCTCGCGCACCTGCGCTTCGCGGGCTTTAGCCTGCCGTTCTATCTCGGCGCGCAAGGCGCGATTCTTGTCTATGTGGCGCTGATCGTCGTCTATATCGTGCTGATGCAGCGTGCCGACAAGACGCTGCGGCACGCTTACGACGCCTACGCGGCACGTCAGGAACGCGATGCCGCCGCGCCGACGGACCCCGGCCCATGCTGACGAACCGGCTCGTTCGCGCTTATGCGCTGTATAGCGCAGGCTTCATCGCGTTCGTGCTGCTGCTCGGGCGCATCGAGCGCGCGACAGGCTCCGGCGTTTGGATCGGCTATGTGTTCCTGTTCGTGCCGATTGCGGTTTATGCGGCGATCGGGCTGCTGTCGCGCACGTCGGATCTCGTCGAATACTACGTCGCCGGACGGCGCGTGCCGTCGATGTTCAATGGGATGGCGACCGCCGCCGATTGGCTGTCCGCCGCATCGTTCATCGGCCTGGCCGGCTCGCTGTACGCAACCGGCTACGACGCGCTCGCGTATCTGATGGGCTGGACGGGCGGCTTCTGCCTCGTCGCGTTCCTGCTTGCGCCATACGTGCGCAAGCTCGCGCGTTACACGATTCCCGACTTCCTCGGCACGCGCTATTCGAGCACGCTCGTACGCGCGCTCGCGGCGTTCGCGGCGATCCTGTGCTCGTTTGTCTACCTCGTCGCGCAGATACAGGGCATCGGCCTGATCGCCACGCGTTTCATCGGCGTGGATTTCGCAATCGGCATTTTCTGCGGGCTGGCGGGCATTCTCGTCTGCTCGTTTCTCGGTGGAATGCGCGCGGTCACTTGGACCCAGGTTGCGCAGTACGTCATTCTGATCGTCGCGATTCTGCTGCCGGTTTCGTTGATCGCGATGAAGCACGGGCTTGGCCCCGTGCCGCAATTCACCTATGGGCAGTTGATGTCGCGCGTCGAGGCGCTCGAGACGCAGGTGCGCGACGCGCCGCGCGAGCGGCAGGTACGCGACGCCTATCGGCAGCAGGCCGCCGAGATCCAGGCGCAGCTCGATCGGCTGCCGGCGTCGTATGACGACGCGCGTGCGCGGCTCGTTGGCGAGGTGGCGCAATTGCGCGAGCACAACGGGCCGCTGCGCGAGATCCGGCAGCGCGAGCGCTCGCTTGCCGAGTTTCCGCGCGATCCGGCGGCGGCGCGCGCCGCGTGGGAGCAGGCGCGCGACGATCTGCTCGCGCGCGCTGCCGATCCAGTGCCGATGCATCAGCCGTTCCCCGCCACCAATGACGCCGATCATCGGCTGCGCGAGCGGAATTTTCTGGCGTTGCTGCTTTGCTTGTCGATCGGCACGGCGAGCTTGCCGCACATTCTCACGCGCTACAACACGACGACATCGGTGGCATCCGCCCGGCGTTCGGTGGGCTGGACGCTGTTTTTCATCGCGCTGTTTTACCTGACGGTGCCGGTGCTGGCGGTGCTGATCAAATACGAGATCTTGTCGAATCTGGTCGGGCTGCCGTTCGCCGATCTGCCTGCGTGGGTCACGCAATGGCACCGCTTCGAGCCTGAGCTTGTCAGCATCACCGATCAGCTTCGCGATGGCGTCGTTCATTGGTCGGAGATACGGATGCAGCCCGATATCGTCGTGCTGGCGGCGCCCGAGATCGCGGGGCTGCCATACGTGATGTCGGGCTTGATCGCCGCGGGCGCGCTTGCCGCGGCGCTGTCGACGGCGGACGGATTGCTGCTGACGATCGCGAATGCGCTGTCGCACGACGTCTATTACTGCATGGTCGCGCCGGATGCGACGAGTCAGCGGCGCGTGACGATCTCGAAGGTGTTATTGCTGGGCGTTGCGCTGTTCGCTTCGTATGTTGCCTCGTTGAATACCGGGAAGATTTTGTTTCTAGTCGGCGCGGCGTTTTCTCTTGCTGCGTCGAGTTTTTTCCCGGTGCTGGTGCTCGGCGTGTTCTGGAAACGCACGACGACGCGCGGCGCGGTTGCGGCGATGGTGACGGGGCTGGCGGTGTGCGTTTATTACATTGTGTCGACGTACCCGCTATTCACGCAGATCACGGGCTTCGCAGGGCCGAGATGGTTCGGCATCGATCCGATCAGCTCAGGCGTGTTCGGCGTGCCGGCGGGCTTTGCGGTGGCGATCGCCGTCAGTTTGCTCGATCGGCGGCCGGATGCGTATGCGAATGCGCTGGTCGATTACATCCGGCATCCGTGAACCGCTGAGATTGCGGGCGGCGTGGGCGCCCATCCTCGCTCAGACTCGATGTTTGGCAGAAGGGCGGCGGAATTTGTTATACTCTCGGTCTTGCTGGAGAGATGGATGAGTGGTTTAAGTCGCACGCCTGGAAAGCGTGTATAGGTGAAAGCCTATCGGGGGTTCGAATCCCCCTCTCTCCGCCAAAAAAATCTTATAAATCAAGGCTGTCAAGGTTCCAGGCTGCGATTAATTATCGTAGTTTCCTGTCGATTCCGGTCCACAATCACACGAGAATCGCGGCATCAAAACAGGTCTAAATCTGGCCGTCATCAATCCCGTCGCTCCACCGGCTCTTTCGGCTCGCCTCCAACAAAATTCCGGTTGATGAGTGGCGGCTGAGCGTCTCCGGCTCCGCACCATCCGTTCGCTGACAAAATTTCCAGGTCGCCACAATGGCTTCGATACGTGCCTGATACTTGTCCATATCATGATCGCCGAACCGCCAGCCACTGGGCCATTGATTTCCGTTGGATAGCATTTGGAATGTCCCCAGGTCGCTACTAAGCCACATGGTCGCAACCGGCGCACAGACTTGCCATCCGTTTATCGAACCATGGCCATGGGCACCATCCATCGAAACCGGAAGCGACTGGGACCAGACGCTTATCGGGTTTTTCGGAATCGCCCGTACAGCAATCCGGGCTGTGATCTAACCCTGTTCCGAGCATCGTATTGTTAAAGAGCGTCCTGGATCGGAAGGAAGTTGAAAAAATGATCTTCCAGGATACCGAGAGCGGATGGTCGCCTAAAGCCGCCTGATTTTCGGCGTTCTCGACGGCGCAGCGGATGGTGGTGGACTTTCTGAATGACGTCGAACGCGAAAGGAGCGGGAAATGAGCAAGCTCAATGTGCGTGTTGGCGGTGCTCGGGACATGGGACGTCGTTTTGCGACGGCTTTTGAGCGGGCAGCGGCAGGTGAGGATTTCGAAGAAAGGCGCGTCACGTTTCTCTCTCTGGAAGAGATGATGGCGGCACTGACGCCGAAGCGTCTGGAATTGCTGCGACATCTGCACCGGGAGAGCGCGGACAGCGTAAAGATGTTGGCGACGTCGCTTGGCCGCGACTACAAGCGCGTGCATAGAGATGTTGCGGTGTTAGAGGGTGCGGGACTCGTCACTCGGGAAGAAGGTCGACTATGCGCGCCCTGGGACGCGCTTGTGGCCGAAGTGGCTTTGTAATTGGATTGACGCGGAAAATGGAGTAAAACCGTGATCGACATCATGAACATTGGCGGCCACAAGACCGTCATCTCATACGATCCCGAAATTGAGATGTTTCGGTCGAGTTCGTCGGATTGAACGGCGGCACCGACTTCCATGCGGCCGATGTTGCTGACCTGCATCGTGAAGGGAACTGTCGTTGAAGGTCTTTGTCGATCAGTGTTTTTGACGGATGAATTGCAAATGGACGACGTTATTCACGGAGTTTCCGCTTGCTCGCGATCGAGCTTATCTGGCCATTGCCAAATGCCTTCCGGATTCGTGTTACGTGAGCATGCAATTTTCTAGAGGGCAAGAAATGTCGGCATTGGTAAATTTGGATAATCGATCTGATTCTGTCAGAGGCGTATCGAATTCGGTGCTACATCAGCATGCGACGAGATTTTTTCCCCTGGAATTCTGATCATGATGAAGAAAATGCTGCTGTTTCCCACGATTCTGGCCATGCTGCCGGCTAGCGCAGAGGAAAACACAACTTCCGCATCCCCGTCTATCGCGGTGAAATTCGGTAAACCAACCATCGAGCAGAAGTTGTTCTATGAAAAGATGTACGAGAAAAAGCCTTTTCCTGACGCAACTTTGTATTACTACGATAACGGTGTCTACAAGATAATCTCGCCAGGCGAAGAGCATTACGGCGTCTATGTCGTGCGCGGCCATCTGACAGACGACGAATACGCGGTTCACTATATTTCGCTTCCGTCATCGGACTGGGGTGGAAAAACAGCTCACCATTATCTGAAATTTAACCGGAAGACCAACACGTTCACACAGCAGGCCACGTGGGAAGACGATCCGAACATCGCGCCGCAGAACGGACGCTTTTCTCAACGCGACAACACGATTGCCGATCCGCGCTCGATCACGTGGCAGACGCATGCGGACCCAGAGCAGAAAAGCCGGTGAGTCAGCACGGGCGTGCCGATTACCCGGCTTAAGTATTTTGTGGAACGGTTCGACGCGCGGCTGGCCGGATGATGGCCATTGCCGCGCAGAAGGGCCGATGCGGCTATCGCCGGATTCAGGTGCTGTTGCCGTGGGCGGCGCTGCGCCAACCACAAGCGCATCTGGCGCCTACAGCAACGCGGGACGGAGCGGGCGCCAGCAGCATCGCAACCGACGACGTGGAACCCGCGTTTGCCGAGATCGATTCCTAACGTGACCGAATTCATGGCAACCTCCATGGGTGGTACGCCACTGCGATAGAAAAAGCGGGGGGACCATACCATTAGTTTCAGACTGGCTGGCCTATGGTCGGCGGTTTCGATGCCTGAACATGGTCGACGACTACACGCGCGAGTGCTTGGCCATCGAGGCCGATACTTCGCTGCTGGGCCTACGAGTGCAGCAAGTGCTCGAGTGGCTCAATGAGGTGCGAGGCTTACCTGCAGCCATCACGGTCGACAACGGGCCGGAAGTTCGCTGGTAAGGCTGGATGCATGGGCCTACGAATCCGGTGTCATGCTGTCGTTCATTCGGCTGGCTGGTTCGCCATGATCCACATCGCGATGTGGCAGCCTATTGCCATGCAGGATAGTCCATCCGTGATCGTTGAAACGTGCTTGCGGCTTTACTTCGTGGGACACTGGCCGCGCTAATTTTCCATTTTCGCCTTCTCACTGAGAATTTCGTATATGCCGACGCATCTATCGGCAAATTCTTATTTAATTTAATATCGTTTGAATGAATGATTTTTATTCAGGTGAACGTGCAATTTTAAACTGCGGTGATGTTGTGAATTATTAAATATTCTTGGGTGGATGTCGATGCGCTGAAACCGAGCATTTATCCATAAATAAATGTATAGACCGCGAGCGAGTGCGGCGTTGGAGCGAAGGGTTGGCGAAGAAGAAAGTCGAATCATGGGAGATGGCCGATGCGCTCTGGCAGCGGGTGGAACTGCCGTCGTCGGGCACGGCATCTCTTAGCCGGATATCGTCACGGGGGCATAGCGGGTTCAATCACTTTCGCAAACTGCTCATCCATTACGTAAAGCTCGAATGCAGTTTCGTCACCTTAAATCATCTTGCTGCTGTCGGCATCGCTTTCCGAAAGGTGGCACCGAGTGACAATTAATTTGCCGATGGATTTTAAAAATAAGTTTGGGATTTTTGGATAATTGCCTGACTTAAAATAGGGTGAGAATGAAGGGAAATTATTCCGGTGTCAATCGAGAGTTAAATTCGTTATAAAGGATTTCTCGTCTATGGTTAGGAAAGTAACCGATGGAACATCTAAATGCCCTATATAAGACATAAGCATCAGCCCGTTCAACGCACGTTGGACGCGACGCTCGATCCATCACGAAAGAACCGTGATCGCCATGCCGCCTGGCTCGAGAGATCTCTGCGCGGCCGCGAAGCGGCCGTGGACAAAACGCCGCAGCGTTTTACACCACAACTAACGGATGCATATGCTCAGAACGTGATGGACGCCCATTTGCAAGGCCGGTATCCCGCGAATGCGCATCTTGTACCGTTACTCGGGCTGCCCGCGCCAACCGCGAAAGCGAAGGCGATCATGGCTGCCGCAACGTTTCTCTGTTCACTGCGCGTCCCCGATGAGGCTACGCGAATTGCCTCGGACAACCCGACGGCTCCACCGCCTCGCACTCATGACGTCTCCCCGACGTTCGGAGAACCGGGTGTCCCGCCTTCTGATGGCATGCACGCCCGGCTTCGCAGAGACCTCATTTCCGTGGAACCGAGAAATGCGCCCGGCATGGCTATGCAAACTGTCTGGACAGCCCGGCGGGTACCCCCTCCGCATCCGTCGGTACTGATCAACACGGTGCAACTGCACGAAATCGTCACCTCACACCGGAGACGCATTCAGCGAGAACGAGAAGAACGGCTACAAAAGAGCCTGTTTCTAGCGGGTAATCTGACGCACGGCGAGCGCGCCAGCAGTATTTATTTTGATGGCAACGCTCTTGTTCATGCGGCGCATAAAAGTGTCGACGATCTGGCTGACGATCCATCCCTGATGCGGTTGCCTGATTTCGCGAAGCTGCCGCAACCGGATCGCCGCAAGATGGTTGTCCAATGGCTGGATGCGCATGGCCAGGATACCCAGTACACGTTCGGCACGTTTGAACACTCGATGGCGTCGGTGCTAAAGACGGCTGCGTTGTCCCGAGGGCAGGCTGCGCCGCAACCGTATCCGTCCCATGATGCGCTGGGATCGGCGTTTGCCAGATTGACGCATGAGTGGCCATCGCCGAACAGCACCCTGATTGATCCGAGAATCCTGTTCGGGTTGCATCTGGTGAAGACTCACGGGATTGAGCTGCATGGCCCGTCGTCGCAACGGCTGAACGAGCTGGAAGACACCGTGGCCGACCTGCTTACCGACGTGGCCGGACCACCGGTCTTCGACAAGAAAGCCGCGGCACTGGACCTGCTCGCGGAGAAGACGGGACTTTCAAAGGATGAGCTGACCGCGTCGCACGGACGAAATCACCACAGCATCCTCGACCGGTTCATGCATTTCACGGAAGACCTGGCTATCTTCGAGCTTCCTCAGTCTCCCTATTATCCAGCTACTTTCGTCATCCGAACACCGAAGTCGGACGGCATGCCCCGTCATCAAATCGAACTCGATGCGAGGAGCCTGCTTGCAGAAGCCAGAGCCCGATTCAAGGCAGGCTTGCCAGACCATCCATGGTTTGCCGCGCGTGCCCGTCTGGAATTACGCCGGCAGAATGTGCCGCAAACCGCAAATACGGTTGCCGAGGAAATCGATGAGCTTGTGGCGCAGTACAGGATAGCGTTCGAAGGCCCGCCCGAGCTCAGGCATTGGCTGGACAATATGCCGATCATTTCGAACGTCATCGGATTCACGGAGGGAATTGCCCGTGGCGATGTGGACGAGATTATCAGCTCGGTGCCGGTAATCGCGAACCTATACAACGCGGTGGGAGGCGCCGTAACAGGAGATGGCAAGCGCACGGCAACGGCGCTGATCACACTGATACCGTATGTCGGCTCGGGCTACATCATTGCGGACGGGGTTTCAAACAACGACACGGCCGAGATCGTTGGCGGCACGATCGGCCTGGGAATGGATTTCATGACCGCTGGCGAAGGCCACCTGCTCACCCGCAGCCGTGCCAAGAGTCATTCAGCGCTGAGCAAGGGCGCAGCGGCGTCGCATGCTTTCTCCGGCCATGAAGTGCAAGTGCCGGCAGCAGTACGGTTGCAGGCCGAATATAGTCTTGGCGCACTGAGAGATCTCGGAGTTGAAGACCGTGCGTTGATGTTTATGGACAAGGCCGGAAAATACGAGGGCGTGCATGACGCGTATGAGCTGGTCAACAGGGACGAGGGGGCCCCTTTGAGCCCCGAGATGCAAAAACTTGTCGAGCGCCTCACGCCAGTACCTAAGGATAAGCGCCCTCCGGCAATGCGTCCTTCGGAAGGGGGGACTTGGCAGGATCCCGTCACGCTCGCCCATTACGCCAGGATTGGGGCCAATCTTTATCGGGTTGCGAAGGACGACGCAGCGTCGATGGCAGGGTATGCAGTATGGAACCCAACAGATTCCTATGGTCATGGGCAGGACCGAACGATTCGTCTGGTGTTCAGGGAGCGATGGCAGGAGGCTCGGGACGTTCCAGGTCTGAAGGGAGGCGCACCTCAGCAGATATTCAGAGTCGTCAACACCAATGCGGCGAAGCTCGTGGATCTGCCGGTTCCTCAGCCGTATGCGAATGCCAGCCCTGGCCGGCGATTCGCTTTGACCAACGAACCTTTGGCGGTGTCCGAAACGCAAACCGTTATCGAGGCGCGGAAGGTTCTGTCGGAGGACGCGAGGGACGTGACCCGGAGAGAAGATTTCGCGCAAGGATTCGATCAGTATTTCGCTGTGGCAGCACAGGCTTACGACGGAGAGCCGACTTCATCAGCGAAGGTACAGGAAGACATTAAGTCGTTCTTTACCAGTCTGTATGACGAATCCGAAACGTTCCGGAGTCTCTATAACTTTGCCGTGGACAGCTCGAGGATTGGGCCGAACCGAAAGTGGCGAGTAAGTATAGGCAGCCGGGAGGACCTCGGATATGTAGTCCAGCAGCATTCACGAATAATGAGTGTTCCCCATATCGACACTGTGATCGATCATCCGTTGAAATTTTTATCCAAAAACGGGGAACTCGTTAACATTAACTCCAAAGCGATACTGACGCACGAAATGGTCCATCTGCTCACTGGCCTGGAAGATCCCGACCAGTCGTTATGGGACCAGCCAGGCACGGTGGATATTGTGCGCACATACGGGTTGGGCGAACGCGGCGCGGTCGAGTATTTAGCCCAGAGAATAATGAGAGAGGCTAGCGTCGAAGTACCGCAGCGCCAAACTTATCTCGGTATGAGGCCGGAAATGAAGTCGGCCCTGGAGGAACACGGCGTCGCGAACTATGTCGACCTGGACACTTATGTATCACTTCAGGATCGTTACCTGGATATATTGTTTCCCAACACTGCCGAGCATCCGGCCTTTGGCAGCGCGAGCGCATATGAATCGGATCGATTGCAGGGGGTAAGCGACCCGGACAACAAATACTATTCAGGGCCCACCGGCGCCGGAACGTTCAACATGGATTCCATTTATTGGAAATCGAGCAGGTAGAGGATAAGCGGTTCATAAAAGAACGTTCGCCTGCCGGATGGCTGCAAGAAGCGGCTCGGGCCGGTCGGTTCACCGACTCGCCGGCGCGGCAGCGCAGCCTATACATGCTTTATTTTCCGTTTTCGAGACGCCACCAAGGAAGCGTATCGCGCCAGCCTTGCCGGGCTAATCAAGCAAGGGCGCGCGCGCTCAGACATGAAGTTTCGGTCGTTGCGCGTGCGACGCGATATTTTCAGGGGCAATTCAAGGCCGCGGCTTCCTGTAGCCCCGGAACGTCACGCTTTCAACGCATCAGCACCGTGTGAAATGCGCTGGCCGGTGTGCAGGATGATGCGGCGTTGATCGTTGTGGCTAGGGCCACGAAGCCGAACACGAAAAACAGTGCAGGTCGGGGATACTCCGCGCCCCCGCGAATCCTATGCCATCCGTCCGAGCGTGGCACGAAACCGGCTCAGCGAGACGACGAACAGCAGGGCGCCGATCCCCGCGAGAGCGACGAACGACGGCCAGACCGTGTCGAGGGCCGCTCCGCGATACAGAATCGCCTGACTGAGCGCGACGAAATGCGTGGTCGGCGCGGCGAGCATCATGTCCTGAACGAGTGCGGGCATGCTTTCGCGCGGGGTCAGGCTGCCCGATAGCAATTGCAGCGGCAGGATCGTCAGTACCATCAGCATGCCGAGCTGAGGCATGTTGCGCACCAGCGTCGCGAGCAGAATGCCGAGCGACGTCGTGGCGAACAGATGCAGCGCCATGCCGGCGACGAACAGCGGAAGCGAGCCACTGATCGGCACTTTCAACAACCCTTGCACGACGAAGATCAGCGACGCAATGGCCGCGACGATCACGACCGCGCTCATGGCCCAGATCTTCGCGAGCATGATTTGCGCCGGCGTGATCGGCATGACGAGCAGGTGTTCGACGGTGCCGTGCTCGCGCTCGCGGATCAGCGCCGCGCCGGTCAGGATCATCGACAGCAGCGTGACATTGTTGATCACTTCCATCAATGCGCCGAACCAGGTTTGCTCGAGGTTCGGATTGAAGCGCAGATGCAGCGCCAGATCCACCGGAGCGACCGGCTGTTGCCGGTGCCGCCGCACGAATTCGTCTACCTCGGCGGTCACGATTTGCTGGACGTAGCCGCTGCCGGTGAATGCCTGGGTCATGCGCGTCGCGTCGACGGTCAGGAGTATCTGAGCGGGCCGGCCGGCGAGGACGTCGCGTTGAAAATCCGGCGGAATGTCGAGTGCAAATGTGTAGGCGCCGGTATCGAGCCCATGATCAGCATCGCCGGGGCCGACGCGCGCGGGCCGCGTGAATTGCGGCGGAAAAAAAGCCGAAGTGATCCGCGCCGCGAGCGGCGAGCCGTCTTCGTCGACGATGGCGATCGGCGCTTTGTGCAGCGTATCGGGGCGTGCCGTTGCCGCGGAATAGATCGACGCGCTGAATGTGTAGACGATCAGGACGAGCAGGACGGGGTCGCGCGCGAGGCTCCACAGTTCCTTGACTCCGAGCCGGAAAACGACGAGAAGGAATGGCATGCTCACGCCTCCTGCTTCCTGAGCAGCAGCAGCGTCGCGCCAAGCACGACGGGCACGGCGGCGGCAAGCGGCCAGAACGCTGCCGACAGATCGGCGAAATGAAGCGCCTTGTTGAAAATGCCGCGGCTGATCGTCAGCATGTAGGTCGCCGGATAGATCGTGCCGATGAGCTTGCCGCTGCCTTCGAGCGACGACAGCGGTGTCAGGAGCCCGGAGAACTGCACGACCGGAATCAGCGTGCCGATGATCGTCATGACGATGGCCGCGACCTGGCTGCGCGTGAATGCGGAGGCGAGCATGCCGATGCCGGTGGCCACCACGCTATAGATGAGTACCGCTGCGGCGAGCGTCGCGAAACTGCCTTTCACCGGCACGCCGAATCCGAAATCGGCGAGCAGGCTCATCATCAGGAAGTTGAGCATCGCGAGCGCGATATACGGCGTTTGTTTGCCGATCACGAATTCGGCGCGCGTGACGGGCGTGACGTACAGGTTGATGATCGAGCCCAGTTCCCGTTCTCTGACGACGGCAAGTGCAGTCAGCATGGCCGGCAGCATCAGCAGCAACATCGGAATGATGGCGGGGATCATCGCGGGCAGGCTGCGCACGTCGGGGTTGTAGCGGTATCGCGTGACGACTTCGACGCGCGCCGCCGGTGCGAGGCCCAGCCGCTCGCGCGCCTGCCGGAGCAGCCACGTTTCGTGCATGCCGATCACGTAGCCGCGGATGGTCTCCGCGCGCAGCGGCATCGCGCCGTCGATCCACACGCCGATTTGCGCGCGCGCGCCGCGCTCGACGTCGCGCGCAAAGTGTGGCGGAATCTCGAGCGCCAGCGAAATGTCGCCGGCACGCATGCGGCGATCGAGGTCCGCGTAATCGGCAAGCGGCGTGCGGACGTCGAAATAGCGCGAACCGGACAGGTTCAGTGCATAGTCGCGGCTCAGCCCGGTCTGATCGCGATCGAGCACGGCGAAGCTCAGATGCTCGACGTCGAGGCTGATGCCGATGCTGATCACGCACATCAGGATGAGCGAGCCGAGCAACGCGAGCGTGGCGCGCACCGGATCGCGCCGCAATTCCAGCATTTCCCGCCACATGTAGCTGAGCGCGCGCTGCGGGCTGAATCGGCGGGTATCGGGGCGGGCGGGCGTCTGCGGCGGGGAGTCGGGCGGCGCAGGGCGGCGCGATGCGGGTGCGGCGTCGGCAACCGGTGCCGCCGCATTCGCCAGTAGTCCGGACGCCGGCCGCGCGGCCGGCGACACGTCGGCGGCGCTTGCGGCTGGGTCGGCATCGGCCGCGGCGTCGCGTAAATAGCCGATGAACGCTGCTTCGAGCGTTGCCGCGCCGCGTGCCTGAACCAGCGCATCGGGCGTGTCGCTCGCGAGCACGCGGCCCGCGTGCATCAGCGAGATGCGGTCGCAGCGTTGCGCCTCGTTCATGAAGTGCGTCGAGATAAAGATCGTCACGCCGTCGCGCCGCGACAAATCGATCATCAACTGCCAGAAATTGTCCCGTGCAATCGGATCGACGCCGGATGTCGGTTCGTCGAGGATCAGCAATTCCGGCGCATGCACCATCGCGACCGCGAGCGACAGCCGTTGCCGCACGCCGAGCGGCAGCCGCTCGGGCAACGCGTCGGGCACGCCGCCGAGGTCGAAGCGCGCGATCATTTCGTCTATGCGGGCGGCGATCGCCGCTTCGGGCAGACCGAACAGCCGCGCGTGCAGCACGAGGTTCTGGCGCACCGTCAGTTCGCTGTACAGCGAGAAGCCTTGCGACATGTAGCCGACGCGCCGGCGCGTGTCCAGATCGCTCGATTCGATGGCGCGCCCGAACAATTGCGCGCTGCCTTCGGTCGGCGGCAGCAGGCCGGTGAGCATTTTCATCGTCGTCGATTTTCCGCAGCCGTTAGAGCCGAGAAAACCGAAGATTTCGCCGCGGCGGATTCGGAAGCTGACGTGATCGACCGCGACGAAATCGCCAAAGCGCATCGTCAGGCCGCGCGCCTCGATTGCCGGCGTGGCGTCGTCGCCCGCGGGCAGCGGCGGGCGTTCGACGCGGCGGTGGCCGCGTCGGCGCGCCTCGGGCAGCAGCGCGACGAACGCGGCTTCCAGTTCGCGCGTGCCGGTGCGCGCGAGCAGTTCGGCCGGCGTGCCTTGCGCAAGCACGCGGCCGGCATCGAGCGCGATCAGCTGGTCGAAGCGTTGCGCCTCGTCCATGTATGCGGTGGCGGCGATCACGCTCATGCCGGGGCGGGCGGCGCGAATGCCGGCGATCAGCTCCCAGAATTGCGCGCGCGCGAGCGGATCGACGCCTGTTGTCGGTTCGTCGAGCAGCAGCAGATCCGGATCGTGGATCAATGCACAGCACAGCCCGAGCTTTTGTTTCATGCCGCCCGAGAGCTTGCCCGCCGGCCGGTCGAGGAACGGATGGAGGCCGGTGCTGCGCGTCAGCGCGTCGATCCGGCGACGCCGCTCGTCGGCCGCATGACCGAACAGCCGCGCAAAGAATTGCAGATTTTCCTCGATCGACAGCGTGGCGTATAAGTTGCGGCCGAGCCCTTGCGGCATGTACGCGATGCGCCGGCACGCGCGCCGGCGGTGCTCGATCGAGCGCATGTCGCCGCCGAGCGCCTGGACATCGCCGGTTTGCAGCGCGCGGGCGCCGGAGACGAGCGCAAGCAGGCTCGATTTGCCGACGCCGTCCGGGCCGATCAGACCGACCATGCACCCGGCGGGAACCTCGAGCGTCACCGCGTCGAGCGCGACGATTTTGCCGTAACGCAGGCTGACGTCGCGCAGACGGGCGGCAGGCGGCTGCCCGGCGTTCATTGCGCAACCTTGACGGCCAGCTCGGCCGGCCATGCGGCGGCGGGATCGACCTTGACCCAGGCGACGCCCGGCAATCCGGTTTTCACGAGTTTCAGATGGCGCAGCAGCAGCGCGCGGTCGATGCGCGCCTTCACGCGAAACATCAGCTTTTGCCGCTCATTCGCGGTTTCCACGGTTTTCGGCGTGAATTGCGCGGTGCTCGCGACGAACGAAACGGTTGCCGGGATCACGTAGCCGGGCGCGGCGTCGAGCACGATCCGCGCGTCGGCGCCGAGTGCGACGCGTCCGGCGACGGTTTCGGGCAGAAAGAACGTCATGTAGACGTCCGACAGATCGACGAGATTGAGCACCTTGCCGCCTGCCGGCAGCACCTCGCCGGCCTGCGCGATCCGGTACTGGATTCGCCCGTCGCGCGGCGCGACAAGCTCGGTATCGGCAAGATCGGCCTGCACGCGCACGACACTTGCCTGCGCGGCGGCCACCGCCGAGCGTGCGGCGGTCAACTGCGCGCCGGTCGCATCGATGGCCGCCTGGGCCGCATCGACCTGCGCCTGGGCGGCGGCGACGGTTGCAAGCGCGCCGCGCACGCGCGCGCGATCGTCATCGAGTTCCTGCATCGACGAGGCGCCTTCGCGAGACAGCGTGTCCGAGCGCGCGAGCCGCCGCTGCGCGGCATCGAGTTCGCTCTTGCGCTGCGCGACCATGGCGAGCGCGGCGGCTTTGTCGCTCTTGCGTTGCGCGACCTGCGCGGCGACGCCCGCCGCGGTATTGAGCGCCTGCTGCTGTTGCGCACGCGCCTCGTCGAGCTGGGCCTGCAATACCCGGATGTCCATCCGCGCGAGCGGTTGGCCGGCCTGCACGTAGTCGCCTTCGTCGACGAGCAGCGCCTCGATGCGGCCGGGCAGTTTGGTCGCGACGTCTACTTCAGTCGCCTCGATTCGGCCGTTGCCGCTCGCGAAGCCGGCGTGAGAGCCGTCGTCGTGCCATCGGCTCCACGCGTAATAACCGGTCAGCGCTGCGGCGAGCGTCACGGCGGCGCCGAGCATCAGGGTGCGATGGGAAGGCTTCATGGTCGGGTTCGGGTTGGGGTCAGGGAGGGCTCGCTGTCTTCGGCGTCGCCGCCGAGCGCTGCGTATAGTGCGATCCGGCTCGACAGCAGCCCTTGGCGCATCTGCACGAGCTGCTGCTGGGCGTTGAGCAGATCGCGTTGTGCGTCGAGCACTTCGAGGAACGGCGCGGCGCCGTTGTCGTAGCGCAGCTTCGCGAGGCGCGCGCGTTCGCTCTGCGCGGTGAGCGTGTCGCGCTGGATGGCGACCTGCTCGGTCAGCCACGCGCGGGCCGACAGTGCGTCTGCAACGTCGCGGAACGCGGATTGCACGGTCTTTTCGTATTGCGCGACGGCTTCGTTGCGGCGCGCGTGGGCGAGATCGAGATTCGCATGCAGGCGTCCGCCTTCGAAGATCGGAAGCGTGATGCGCGGAACGAAACTCCATGTCGCGCTGCCGGCCGCGAACAGATCGCCGAGCGCGGGGCTGACGGTGCCGAGCGTGCTCGTTAGCGTGATGCGCGGAAAGAACGCGGCGCGGGCCGCGCCGATGTCCGCGTTTGCCGCGCGCAGCCGATGTTCGGCGGCGATCACGTCGGGACGGTGGACCAGCAGGTCGGACGGCAGCCCCGGCGCGAGCCGCGCTTGCACGGCATCGTCGTCGAGCCGTGCGGGGGCGTGCGCCGGGCTGCTCGGCGCGCCGAGCAGCAGAGCCAGCGCGTGCTGCTGCGCATCGCGCGCCTGGTCGAGCTGAGCGGCGAGCGTCTCGGCCTGATGCAGCAGAATTTCGGATTGCTTCATGTCGAGCCGGGAGATCGCGCCTTCCTCGTAGCGGCGCCGGAAAATCCGCAGTGCGTCGCGCCGCGTGTCGAGCGTCGCACGCGCAAGCGCGATGCGTTCGTCGAGTGCGCGCAGCGCGAGATACGCGTTCGCGACGTCGGCGATCAGACTGAGGGTGACCGCGCGCTGCGCGGCTTCGCTTGCGAGGAAGTTTTCGAGCGCCGCGGCCTTCAGGCTGCGCACCCGTCCCCAGAAGTCGGCTTCCCAGCCCAGCTCGGCCAAGCCCACGTTGTACAAGCCTTTGACGCTCGCGTCGGGCGACACGAACCCGCCCGGTACGCGGGTGCGCAGCGCCGTTGCCGTGGCGTCGAGCGACGGCCACTGGTCGGCGCGGCGAATGCCGTAGTCCGCGCGCGCCGCTTCGACGCGTTGTGCCGCGATCCGCAAGTCCCGGTTGTTCGCGAGCGCCTGTTCGATCACCGCGCGCAGATCGGCGTCGGCGAAATAATCGCGCCAGCCGAGGTGGGCGTCGCAGTTCCCGGGATCGGCGGCGCCCGGCGGCTTCGCCGTGGCGGCGGCACTATCGCGCTCCGCCGCGCGAAGCGGCGGGCCCGCTTCGCACGACGTGCGCGCAAACGTATCTGGCACGGGCGTGGCTGGCCGCCGGTAGGCGGGCGCGAGCGACATGCAGCCGGCGAGCGCGGCCGCGAGTGTCAATCCGAGCGCGATGGCAGGCACGCCGCGACGAGGCCGTTCGAAAGGCGTCGGTGCCGCTCGTCGATTGTTTCGAAGCATGGGCCTCCTCGTCGGTTGTGTCGTTCGCGTCGCGAGCCCAAAGCAGCCGTCGCCGCGCCGGTGCATATCTGACAATTAATCGGGGCATGAAACGTTGATTTGGGTCATTCATGTCGCTCGGCCGGTGCGGTTGATCGACATCAAGGCGCGTGCCGCGCGTGCTGCGGATGATGGAGATGGGTGCATGAACGTGCGGCCGTGCACGGCGGCCGGCTCTCGATCCAGCGAGGGGGTATGCATGAGAGCACATTGGCCGCGCGCAGCGGCAACGTCGTGGCGCGCTTTGTCTTTGTGCATGGGCCGAGCGAGTGGTGTGATGCTGCTGGTTCGCGGCCGCGCGCTGGAATGCGCGAGCGGCCGAAACAAATGAATGCCCTGACATCGGACGAAAACCATGCAGATTTCGTTTCCCGCCGATTTGCCCGAATATCGCGCGCGCGATTGGACGATCGCGTTTACGGCACTCGTCGACAACGTTCGCGTGCCATGTGCGATTACGGCCGAAGCTCTCGAGGATCATTTTGGCGCGCCATCGATCGGCGAACGCGATTTGACCGACGCGTTCGAACGCCATCGCACCGAGATCGAGCGTGCGGCACGCTGGATGCTGGAGGCGGTCGGCGGGCGTCCGGTCGTGTTGCACAGCGGGTTGTTCCGGTTCGAGCGTTGCCGCTCTTGATGAGCGTGTGTGCCCATCCCCCGGCACTGCCAGTGCGCGTTTGCGTGCATCGCGCCGCAGTCGAGCGCTTTGCAGGCGGGCGCGATTGACCTGGGTCATCGGTGCGTGCCGACCGATATGCGAAGCTGGCTTCGACAAATGGCGACGCGCGTTTCGCGACGGATCGCCGAGTCCACTGGAGGATATCCGATGAAAACCGATCGGCAATTGAAGCAGGATGTGCAGGACGAACTCGCGTCGGACCCGGCTGTCGACACGGCGCTGATCGACGTCGAGGTGGCGGAGCGCATCGTCAAGCTGTCCGGGCACCCGACAAGCTATGCGCAAAAGTTGGCCGTCGAGCGTGCGGCGAACCGGGTGGCGGGTGTTCGAGCGGTGGTTGTCGAAATGACCGTGCGTTTGCCGCAAGACGATGCGCGCACGGATTGGGACATCGCGGACATGGCGCGCTCGATTTTGCGCTGGACTGTGGGGTTGCGCGAAGAGGCGGTCAAGGTGCAGGTGGAGCGGGGTTGGGTCACGTTGTCCGGCAAGGTCGATTGGGCATATCAGCGTCATGTCGAGGTGCGAGCGATTTCGCAGATGCGAGGCGTGACGGGTGTCACGGATCATATCGACGTGCTCGGCAGCGTGGGCGCCGAGGCGATCGGCGAAAACGTCAAGCGCGCGATGTTGCGGCACGCCGCGCGCGAGGCGACGCATATCGGGGTCGACGTGCGCGACGGAATGGTTACGCTGTCGGGCAAGGTCGATTCCTACGCGGAACGTGAAGTCGCGCGCGGCGCGGCGTGGTCCGTGCGAGGCGTGCGCGCGGTGATCGACAATCTCGTCGTCGGATGAGCGGCGCTTGCTTGGGGTGCCGGGCTGTTGCGCGACGCGCGGGCAGGATGTCACGCGTCGCGCGTGGTTACTTCATGGAACCCATGGGTATTTCTTTTTCCATGCAAGTCGTTATGTTGCTGGCGCCCACGAGAAACGGGCAGCGGCCGCCCGTTGCCCGGCGGTGGCTCGCTCGTCAGTATGCGGCGGCGTGCGGCACCGCGAGAGTGTGAAGCAAAAACGCGCGACAGATGAGTGCGGAAGAGGCGAAACGGAAATGCAACGCATGCGGCCATAGCCACATTTGAATGACGAGTTGAACTCGGCGTACCGTTTCGCCCCCCGGCCATATCGATATTGACCGGAAAGCCGACGAATCGCCCGTTCGCCGCTTGAGGCGGTCGATCATGCATGGCCATGCGGCAGCAGCGTCCGGTCTGGCGGTACGCTGCCCGATGACGCGCGCCGCCCGATGGCGACATGCGCCGTTGCTACGGAGAGCCGGTTGAACGGATCGGCGCACATGCAATCGACGGATTCGTCATGGCGGTTTTCGTTGCGCCGAATTCGGGTCGACTTGCCATTGCGAACGACGGCAACGGAACGGCGCTTAGCCACAGCGCGAACACGAAGCCGGGCGGCGAGCGCGCAACCCGTGGCGTCTCGGCGTTGAGCGCGCGCTTGCATACATGTACGCAGTTTCGATGCCGACGGCCCCGAGCGGCGATCGGCATCGCGTTTTCGACTCGATTAAGCAGGCCTGACGAGGAAGATTGCTCGGGCGTTCGGCCGTGAAGCGCGAGCAGGGAGCGCTAACCTGGCGGCGGCGATGAAGCGAATGAGCGGCATGATCGCTGCGACCGCCGCAATCGCATTGGATGAGGCGGCGCCGCACACGGGGCCCGCGCATGCATGGCCCGACAGAGGGCCGCCGTCGATCGTCGCACGGGCGGCCGCGGCTGCCGCGCGGAAGCTCGACGCTCGATCATGGCGCCGGGACGACGCCGGGCTGGCGTGCGCGCCACGCATGCGCGGGCTTTGGCGTGCGATCGTTGCACTGGTTGACGCGCATCAGATGCGTGGTCCGCGCTTGCCGGGATCATGAGACGTAAGAAGCCGCGTTCGACACCTATGCGCCGAGCCGACATGAGAGGCGCTCGTAGCAAGCCGATGCGATGCGTATTGGAAGGAGGGCGTGATGGGCTTGGGCATGCAGATTGCCTATTTGGGTTTTGCCGGATCGGCACGGATCGAATCGGAGGCGGGTGCGCAGCTTGTGCGGCTGGGGCGTTTCAACGATCGGCTCGCGGGCTGCCAACTCGCGCTCGAGGCGTTGCGCCAGCCGGACGGCCGCGTGATGTATGACGCACGGCTCGATCTGATGACGCGCGAGCACGAATTGACGCCGGTCAGACGTTGCACGCACGCCGATCCGCTGGTGGCGATCCGCCATGCGTTCGACGCGGCTGAATCGATGCTCGACGCATGATCGGCGCCACGTGGCGATGCCGCGCGGACCGTTTCCCGCCGCCGGCGAATAGTGGGTTGACTCAGGTCAAGCGCTGCGGCGTCAGGCGCGGCGACGAGTTCGCCGTTCGCCTAATCTGAAGACTCAAGGCCGCCACTCGCAGCGGAGGCGATCGATGCGTCACGACGGATTACGCACCTCGTTTTACGGCACGGTTTGCACAGTGTCGATCCTGAAATGGGCATCGCGGCGTTTGCTCGGCGCGAAAGCCTGCCGTTTTGAGGAATGCGCGCGCGGTTCCGAAGGCATCGGCGCGCGGGCGGGGCGCGGCCTGCGCGAGCGGCCGGGTGCCGCGCAGGAGCGTTAGCATGCGTGCGATGGTGTTCGACGGCGCGACGAACCGGCTGTGCGACGCACGGCTGCCAGATCCCGTGCCTGGCCCCGGCCAATTGCTGATCGACGTACAGGCGTGCGGCGTGTGCCGGACCGATCTGCATGTCATCGACGGCGAATTGCCGCTGTTGAAGCGGCCGCTGATTCCGGGGCACGAGATCGTCGGCACGGTCGCTGCGTTGGGCGAAGGGGCGTCCGGCTTCGAAATAGGCGAGCGGGTCGGCGTGCCATGGCTCGGCGGCACGTGCGGGCATTGCACGTATTGCTCGAACGGCCACGAGAACCTGTGCGATGCGCCCACATTCACCGGCTATACGATCGACGGCGGTTACGCACAGCGCACCGTTGCCGACAGCCGTTTTTGCGTGCGGATTCCGGCCCGCTATACCGATTTGCAGGCCGCGCCGCTGCTATGCGCGGGGCTGATCGGTTACCGGACGCTGCGCAAGGCGGGCGCGGCGCGGCGGATCGGACTCTACGGCTTCGGCGCGGCCGCGCACATCGTCGCGCAAGTCGCGCGCCGCGAAGGCCGGACGGTTTTCGCGTTCACCCGGCCGGGCGATGCCGCGGCACAGCAGCTCGCGCGGCGGCTTGGGGCAGTCTGGGCTGGCGGCAGCGATGAGCGCGCGCCGGAGCCGCTCGACGCCGCGCTGATCTTCGCCCCCATCGGCGCGCTGGTGCCGGCCGCATTGGGGGCGCTCGACAAAGGCGGCATCGTCGTTTGCGGCGGAATACACATGACCGACATTCCGTCGTTCCCTTATGCAGCGCTGTGGGGGGAGCGCCGGATCGAGTCGGTCGCGAATCTGACGCGTGCGGACGCCGCCGCGTTCATGTGGCTTGCTGCCGAAATGCCGCTCGAAATCGAGACGAGCGCCTATGCGCTGACCGACGCGAATCGCGCACTTGACGATTTGCGTGCCGGGCGCGTGTCGGGCGCGGCCGTTTTGACGATTCGTGGCTAAGGCTTCGCATCGAGCTTTGTCGACGCATGCATGCATCGCGGCACCATGCACGCTTGAGATGAGGCGATAGAAAGGGCAATCAAAAAAGGGCGGCGATGACGAACACCATGTCAGGCTCGAACGACCGTTATTCCGCATGGAGGCGGGTCGCGGGAGCGCTCGTCGCGAGCGCCGCGCTTGCCGCTGCCGTGACGTGGCTGGGTGCGGCTTACGATCAACCGATCGACGCGGCCGTCATCGCAGGCATGCGCTCGCCGCATTGCCAAGCGGTGCGCGACATGCCGCCCGGCTCGCTGTTGATCGCGGCCCAGCCGGAAGACGGAGTATGTCGGGCGTTTTTCCTGTATCGCGGCGCGATCGTGAACGAGGCCGCCGACGAGCGCGGCTACAAGGACGCTGTGCAGGCCGGCCGGCTGCGAAAGTTCGAGCAACTCGTCGGCTATGTGTTCGTGCTGGTCTCGGCAGTAACGCTGAGCGCGATCGCAATGGCGGCTGTGGTGCGCACGTTGTGGCGCCGGCTGCGCATGGTGGGCGAGTCTTTCAGCCGCTGACGTGGATCAAGTCCGGCGGCCGCCGCCGGGTTATCGTGAATACCGTCGCGCGCGCTGGTTTGCAGTTGCCGCGCATTGCGATTCGGCGGCAGAGCGCAAAGGCGACGCTATCGGTATGCGTGCGCTCATGCAGAGCGGGCAGGTGCAGCGAGCGCGCGGCCGGCCTGCGCACCAATCGGTCGCGGTCAATACGGCCGGTGTGCGCAATGCCGCCGGCTGATTGAATTCGAGCGGCTGTTGGCGCGGCCAGCCACCGTCGCTGCGCGCATTCCCGCGAACATCGTTAAGGAACACTCATCGGTGTCGAGCGTGCCGGGCTGCGGATGCATGGGATCGGCGCGACAAAGGAGCACGTATGGACGACAAACCGATTGTCGTGGAAGTGGTGCAGCTCGAGCATTTCCGGTTTCGGGTCGATTTTCCCGGCATTGACGCACCGCCGGTTCTGACCGACGAGATGCCGCCGCTCGGCGACGGCGGGGCACCGAATCCCGTCCGGTTGCTGGCGGCGGGCGTCGCGAACTGCCTTGCCGCCAGTTTGCTCTATGCATTGCAGCGATACCGTAACGATCCGTATCCGGTTACGGCGCGCGTGGACGTCGATCTGAACCGCGACACGGCGGGACGGCTGCGCGTCGCCGGGATGGCGGTCCGATTGCGTGTGGGTGCACGCTGGCCGGCGCTCCACCATGCAACGCGCGCTCTCGCTCAGTTCGAGGCGTTTTGCACGGTGACCGAGAGTGTACGCCGCGGTATTCCCGTAACGGTCGATGTCAGGGACGCGTGCGACGATCCGCTCAACGCCGAGGCGGCGTCATAGCGATTGCAGGGGGACGCGCGCCACGGCCGCTCGCGCGTGCGCGGTTTCCTCCGGCCGCAGGAGGCCGCGAGTGCCGCTCATGCCCCGGCGCGCGCATTCGATGCGTGCGCGACCAGCACGGCCACCGCGCAGCTTGCCAGACGCGTGCGCTCGCTGTCGGCGCGGCTGGTGAGAATGATCGGCACGCGCGCGCCGAGTACGACGCCCGCCGCGTCGGCGTTCGCGAGAAACGTCAGTTCTTTCGCGAGCATGTTGCCGGCTTCGAGATCGGGCGTGAGCAGGATGTCGGCATGACCGGCGACGTTCGAGCCGAGATGCTTGATGCGAGCGGCCTCCGGATTGATCGCATTGTCGAACGCGAGCGGGCCATCCAACTGCGCGCCGGTGATCTGGCCGCGTTCGGCCATCTTGCAGAGCGCCGCGGCGTCGAGCGTCGACGGCAGTTTCGACGTAACGGTTTCCACTGCCGACAGGATCGCGACTTTCGGCGTGTCGACGCCGAGCGTGTGCGCAAGGTCGATCGCATTTTGGACAATTTCCGCCTTGTGTTCCAGCGTGGGACGGATGTTGACCGCCGCGTCGGTGATGAAGAGGGGTTTGGGGTAGGTCGGCACGTCCATGACGAACACATGGCTCAGCCTGCGTCCGGTGCGAAGACCCGAATCGGGCGAAACGACGGCGGCGAGCAACTCGTCCGTATGTAAGCTGCCTTTCATCAGCGCTTGCGCGTCACCCGAGCGGACCAGCTCGACGGCAAGCGCTGCTGCAGCGTGACTATGCGGTGCGTCGACACGCCGGTAACGCGATAGATCGATGCCGAGCGTGGCCGCCAGCGCGTCGATGCGTGCGGCCGGTCCAATCAGTACGGGTTCGATGAGGCCGGCGCGGGCCGCGTCGATCGCGGCGCGCAGCGACGTTTCATCGCACGGATGCGCGACGGCGACAGTCGCGGCCGGGTGTGCCTGGCAGCGGGCGATCAACGCGTCATATTTGCGATGGACGGTTGCTGCGGGCCGCGTGGACTGCGACGGAATGTGCATGGCGTTTCCTCTGGGGCTATGCAGGACAGTGAGTCGATTGTCGGCAAATTCCCCGCGTGCCGTGTGATTTGAATCAAATGCCGCGGCTTACGTGCGGATAGCCTGGATTCATGCGCACGGCTATCCGGAGAAAAGTGGCAAACCGGGGGGATATGACGCGGCAGGCGGGGCCGCCCGCGTGTCGGGTTTATGAAGCGCTGTTTCGAGCGGAGCGGGAAATGGCAGGGAAAACGCAATTGGGCGGGGCGTTGCAGGCACCTTGCCGACTCGCTGGTGGACGTGATGTCCTTACCGTTGCGAATCGATGTCCTCAGTATCGAACAGGTGCGCGATGCGGGTGACGCACGCTTGGTCGCCGTACCGGGCGAGAGCGGTGATCTTGGCATTTATCCGTTGCATACTCCGCTTTTCGCGTACCGAGCGCCGTGGGCGTTGGATGGATGCGATTGCGTTTGCACGCGCCGCCCGTGCAAGTTTGCTGTCGTCGAGTTATTCCTCGTCCGAATCGTCGACCAGCTTATGTCGTATCGCGTAGCGAATGAGCGCGGCTTCGTGCGGCATGTGCATTTTCTCGAGAATCCGGGTTTTGTAGGTGCTGATCGTTTTCGCACTGACACACAGGGCTTGCGCGATCTCGGCAATCGACTCGCCTGCGGCGATACGCCGGAACACTTCGAATTCGCGATCCGACAAGCGCTGATGCGGCAGTGTGCCGGCGGGCTCGTTCAGGCTCTGCGCCAGTTGCTCGGCCATCGCGAGGCTCACGTAGACCCCGCCTGCCGCAACCTTCGTCACCGCGCCGATGAGTTCGGCGCTCGCGCTTTCCTTCGTCATATAGCCGGATGCGCCCGCTCGGAATGCGCGCACTGCGTATTGCTGTTCCGCGTGCATGGTGAGCACGAGAATATGCAACGCGGGCCTTTCGTCCTTGATCTGCTTGATCAGTTCGACGCCGGTTCGCCCAGGCATCGACAGATCGAGCACGAGCACTTGCGCGTCAGTGCCGCGCACGAGCGCGATCGTCGATGCGCCATCCCACGCCTGGCCGGCCACTTCGAAGCCGCTGGCGTTATGCAGGATGTGGCGCAGGCCGTCGCGAACCAGCGTGTGATCGTCGGCAATGAGCACTTTGATCATGGCAGCGGTCCTCGCGGCTGGACGTCTGACCACTGCGGCGCGGCCGCAGTCGGGCATGCCGGGCTGACGCACGCAACGCTGGCGGTCGATGTGACTGCTGCGGGAAGTGGCGACGCGACGAAGCGGTAGAGGTGGGGCCGCACGCATGCGCGAACGGCGTCTTGCACGCGGCTTCGCGCGGCAGCGGGCGTTCGCAACACACGCAGTCGTGCCGGGCAGGAAAATCGGCTACGCAATCGGCAGCGCGCTGCCTGACGCAGGGAGCACGGCGCCGGCGCGGCGTTGGGGGAGGGCGCGCTGGCAGTCATGAGGTGTTTTCGGGCCGTTCGCCCGATTTTATGGCGTGTGTATAAGCGCCGCGCATGAGGCGCGCACGCTCGATGTTGCTATGCGATTGTGCATGGGTTGAGACATTTCTCCAAATAACGTTGCGCCGGCGTATCGGGCAATGCGTCGTTTGCGTATGCCGCAAGCCACGTGCAATTGATTGACGTCAAGCTGTCATGGCGTGGCAGCGTCAGACTGACAGCGGATGATGCCGCGGTTGCGGTGAACGAATCGATGATCGGGGGAGGAGAGATGTACCAGCGGATTTTTGTAGCGTTCGACGGCAGCCGTTGCGCCAGCCTCGCGTTGGAAGAAGCAGTGCGTATCGCTGCGGCGTCGGGCGGCTCGGTGATGGCTGCGTGCGTCGTCGAGCGCGCGCCGCGGCTTGTCGATGTCGGTAGCGGTTTCGTCGACGAACCGACGCGGGAGGACGCACTCGCCGTTGCGGCCGCGACAGCGGCGCTCGAAGCGGCGAAGCTGGCGTTTCAGCAGCGTAGTGTGTGCGGCGCGGTGCGCGCGATCGACGCGGACGGCGACAGCGTGCCCGAGGTACTGACGCGGACGGCGGCGCAATACGACGCCGATCTGATTGTCATGGGAACGCACGGGCGGCGCGGGATGGCACGCATGTGGGTCGGCAGCGTTGCCGAATCGGTGTTGCGGATGGCCGACCGCCCGGTGCTGATGGTGCGCGAATCGGTGCGTGAATCGTCAGACGAGAAACCGTCGCGGCGGTAGCGCACACGGGGCCGCGCTGATTCGATGTTCGTGCGTGCCGCTGTCCGGTGCTGCCTATGCTGGATGGCGTGGCGGGTCCGGAGCGGCCGCGAGGCGTTTTATGCATGTTCGCGTCAACGTGATGATGCCTGTTTTCGATTTGCATGGCGGCGCGGCTGGCGCAGGCGGTTCGCCCGCCAAACGCACGCCCTTGTCACCGTTATCAGTGCGACATCAGCACCGGCACGGTCATCGTTTCAAGCATCGTATGCGTTGCGCCTCCGAGTACGCGTTCGTATATACGCGCATGGCCGTAGGCGCCGGCTACAAGCAAATCGGCATGCAAATCGCTTACGCGATTGAGCAGCGTCGCGCCGACGCCGCCCGCATCGCATGGCGTTGTCGAGAACGACGCGCGAATGCCGTGATGCGCAAGGTATGCTGAGACATCGATGCCGGCAGGCGCGGCTTCGGGTTCGTGCCGCCTGCCTGGCCGCACTGTCTCGACCGTAACGAAACGGGCGTGTATCAGCAGCGGCAGCGCATCGGTGACGGCACGGCTCGCTTCGCGGCTGCCGTCCCAGCCGATCAGCACGGTTTCCCCGCAATTGGCATGTGCGGCAGCGTGTGGCAGCACGATCGCGGGGCGGCCGCTTGCCATCAGCATGTCGGCTGCAAAATGGCGCGGGGCGGTGTCGGCCGCGCGATCGTCCGGGTCGGGCTGGCCAAGCACCAGCAAGTCGGCATGCCTGGCGTGCAGCGGTGCGACTTCGGTAATAGGCCCGACAGGCGCACGCCATTCGACGCTGCGGCCGGCGCGTTCGGCCGCCGCCAGAAATGCGTGCTTGGCCTCGTCTCGCCGGGCCGCGCGTTGCCGTTGATCCTCGGCAAGCGGCGCCTTGTCGGGGCGATACAGCAGCTCGAACGGGTTGTTGCCCGCCGCATACAAGCCGATCAGATGCGCGTCGAAACGCTGGGCGAGTTCGAGCGCGAACGCGGCGCGTCTCGCGCAGTGTCGGCCATTGTCCAAATGAACAAGCAAGGTTTTGTAGCTCATGGCAGTTCCTGTTCAGAAGTCGTTCGCGTGACAGCGCCCGCTGCGCGGCGTAGTAACCGCAATGCGTTGCGCGCGGCAATCCAGGCTTCGTCGGTCGGCTCGACAACGATTGTCACGGCGCTGCCGTCGCGCGAGACGACAGGTGCATTCGCTGCATTGGCCGGGGGATCGAGTGCGACGCCGAGCCAACCAAGCGCCGCGCATACCCGCTCGCGCACGGGCGCGCAATGCTCGCCGACGCCGGCGGTGAACACCAGCATGTCGAGGCCGCCGAGCACGGCCGCGAGCGCGCCGATTTCGCGAACGATGCGATGCACGTACAGCGCGAGCGCGTCGCGCGCGCGAACGTCGTCGGTTTCGTGCGCGAGCAGCACGCGCGGATCGGCGGACAAGCCGGATAGCCCCTTGAGCCCCGCGTCGTGATAGAGCAACTGGCCGAGCGCGCGATGCGACAGCTGTTCGACATCGAGCAAGTGCAGCACCGCGCCGGGATCGAGCGAACCGCAGCGGGTGCCCATCATCAAGCCGTCGAGCGCGGAGAAGCCCATCGTGGTGGCGACGCTGCGCAATTCGCGCAATGCGCACAGGCTTGCGCCGCTGCCGAGATGCGCGGCGATCACGCGGCCCCGCGCGCGCGTTCCGAAGGCTTCGTCGAGCGCGACCGTCAGGTATTCGTAGGACAAGCCATGAAAGCCGTAGCGCCGCACGCCTTTGTCGAACCATGCGTGAGGGAGCGGCAACAATTGTTCGACGCGCGGCAGCGTGTGATGAAAGGCCGTATCGAACACGGCAACTTGCGGCACGCCAGGCAGCACGCGTTGCAAGGCGTCGATTGCGTCGAGATTGTGCGGCTGGTGCAACGGGGCGAGCGGAATCAATTTGCGTAGCGCGCCGATCGTCGCGTCGTCGGCGATGACCGGCGCGACGTAGTGCGCGCCGCCGTGCACGACGCGATGCGCGACGGCAGCCACGTCCAGATTGGGCAGCCGTTCGTCGAGCCACGCGATGATCGGCGCAAGTGCGGCCTGATACGGATCGCCGGCGGCCGCCGCGAGCATGCGGGGCGGTTCGCTGTCGACGCGCAGCGATGCGTGGCCGCCGATGTCTTGCACCTCGCCCTCGTGCAGCGGCCGGCGGGCCGGATCGCCGTGCGGCGGGTACGCGTACAGCGCGAACTTGATGCTCGACGAGCCGGCATTCAGCACGAGCAGGGTGCGGATCCGCATTGCCGTGCTCAATGCGACATCAGCACGGGAAGCGTCATCGACGCGAGCACCGTGCGGGTCGTGCCGCCCATCAACAGTTCGCGCCAGCGCGCGTGACCATATGCGCCCATGACCATCAAGTCTGCGCCGGATTCATACGCGCGCGACAGCAGCGCGTCGCCAACCGATACGCCGGGGCCGCCGGCAATGTCGACCACATCCACGTCCGGTGCATGGCGTGCAAGCATGAGCGCCGCGTCCGCGCCGGGTATGCGTTCGCCGAACGGCTCGCTGCGCGCTTTGTCAGCCACCGTCGCGATCAGCGTGCGCTTGGCGCGCGCGAGAAACGGCAGCGCATCGTGCGCGGCGCGCGTCGCCTCGCGGCTGCCGTCCCACGCGACGAGCACACGTTCGCCGACAATCGGAAACGAGCCCGTGCGCGGAATGACCAGCACCGGCTTGCCCGCAGCCAGCACCAACCGTTCGGGGAAGTGCTCGTCGATAAAGGTCTCGGGATCGTCCGGGTTGCTTTGGCCGATGATTGTCAGATCCGCGCAGCGCACGTATGGCAGTGCCGCCTGATTGGCGTGCCCGCCGATCGCCACCCAGCGGCTGCTGACGCGAGCGCGCAGTGTTTCCGCATGGAACAGCCGCTCGATCGCGCCGCGCCGCTCGTTGCGCAGGCGCGCGTGTTCGGCGAAGTACTCGGCCGAACCGGCCATCACGTAGAACGAGCCGGGATCGGGCGTGAAAGTCGCGAACAGGCCCGTCAAATGGGCGTCGAAACGGCGGGCGATGCGCAATGCGAGATCGAGCCGCAAGGGCGCGCGTTCGCTGGTGTCGAGATGTACAACCAGGCTTTTGTAGCTCATCGCCCATGCTCCGTGAGAGGGGTTGGCGTCGATGCGATTCAGTCTAGGAGGCGCCCGCCCGGCTTCGCTTGATGCAGGTCAACGGTATGGGTGCCGGAAGCCGCCCGCCGCCCGCTTGCCGTTCGCTTGATGCAGGTCAAGCGGCGCCGGCATGCCGGGCCGCACAGTGATGGGGCCGCCGGGCAGCGGCCGGGCGGTGCGTGGCGGATCGCGCATCCGTTGCCTCGATCGATGAGGGTGAAGATGACGACTGACATCATCGCGGTGTCGCTCGACGGTTACCGCGCCGGCTGCGATGCCGGGTTGGGGATGCTATCAAGCATGCACGATTGGAGGCTCGAATGGCTGCGGCTGCAGGCGCGCGCAATCGAGCGGGACTGCGCGGCCACGCGCAGCGTGCGCGCGGCGCTCGCGACGGCGGCGGATTGGCGGGCTTTCGTCGAAGCGAACCAGAAGACGTTGCACGATTATTTGAATGCCAGCGCGGCGATTTGGCAGCAGGCGAGCGAAATGAGCGTGCGCATGCAGCACGATTGGGCCGCTGCGGTGCGCGACTGGACGCAGAACGCGCAGGCCGACGGGCTGCGCCGTTGGAGCAGTGCGTTCGAGCGTCCGGCGGCCGAAGCCGCCGTTGCGATCGACGCCGCGCCGGCCGAGCTGTTGCCGCCGCTCGCGCCGCTCGCGCGGGCGGGTCGGCGCGCCGACCGAGGAGAGGCCCATGCACACTGAACGGGTGGCTTTCGTGACCGGCGGGATGGGCGGCCTCGGGACCGCGGTCAGCCGCCGGCTGTTGGCGGCCGGAATGACGGTCGTCGTTTCCCACACCGAGCGCAACGATCATGTTGCGACATGGCTGGCGCGCGAGCGCGACGCCGGACGCGTGTTCCACGCGCTCGAAGTCGACGTGTCGGACTTCGATTCGTGTGCGCAATGCGCGCGGCGCGCGCTCGACGAATTCGGTCGCGTGGACGTGCTTGTGAACAATGCGGGCGTGACATCCGACGCCAGCTTCATGAAGATGACGAAGCGTCAGTGGGATACGGTGTTGCGCACCGACATCGACGGATTGTTCAACATGACCAAGCCGTTCGTGCCGGGAATGATCGAGCGCGGTTTTGGCCGTATCGTCAATATCGGCTCCATCAACGGCGAGCAGGGAGCTTACGGGCAGACCAATTACTCGGCCGCGAAGGCGGCCGTGCATGGCTTCACGATGGCGCTCGCGCGGGAACTCGCGCGTTACGGGGTGACGGTCAATACGGTGTCGCCGGGCTATCTCGCGACATCGATGGTGGAGGCGGTGCCGGCGGAGATACTGGAAAAGCGCATTCTGCCGCAGATTCCGGTCGGCCGGCTCGGCCGGCCCGACGAGATTGCCGCGCTCGTTGCGTATCTCTGTTCCGATGACGCCGGGTTTGCGACCGGCGCGGATTTCGCGATCAACGGCGGCATGCATATGCAATGAAGACGCCGCGTTCCAAACGAAGCGCGTGCGCGCCGGTTGACGCCGACGGCGTGTTGCCGCCGCGCACCGCGCGCGGCGGCGAAGCGCCGCTTGCCGCCGACGAATGCGCGCATTTGCCCGAACAACCGTCCGACGAATGGAATCGCGCGACGCGGGCCGCTGTCGCGGCGATGACATTCGGATTGTCGCCGGCGTCGCTCGCGCTTGCCGTGCTCGACTGGTCGATGCATCTCGCGGTTTCGCCGGGAAAATGCTTCGATCTCGCGATGCAGGTGGGGCGCGCGGCTTGCGGATTGGCGCCGCCCGAACCGCATGTCGACGCCCTCGACGAAACGCGCATGGCCGTGCACGAAGGGCCGGGCGATCCGCGCTTTACCGCACCCGGCTGGGCCCATTGGCCGTTCTCCTGTTATCGCGATGCATTTCTCGCCGCTCAGCGCTGGTGGTGCGACGCGACGACCGGTGTGCCCGGCGTCGAACGTCATCACGAAGCGCTCGTGCGCTTCGTTGCACGGCAGTGCCTCGACGCGTGTTCGCCGGGCAATTTCGCGGCGACCAACCCGGTCGTGATCGATGCGGCGTTGCACAGCGGCGGCGCGAATTTTGCAGCGGGCGCGCTGCACTGGCTGGACGATCGGAGCGAGCTTTGCGACCGCCTGCGCGGCGCGCGAACTTATCGCATGTCCACGTATCGGCCCGGCCAGGAGGTTGCCGTGACGCCGGGGCGCGTCGTGTGGCGCAATGCGCTATGCGAACTGTTGCAATATGCGCCGGCAACCGACAAGGTCGCGCGCGAGCCGTCGCTGATCGTACCGTCGTGGATCATGAAGTACTACATCCTCGACTTGCAGCCGCACGACTCGCTGATCCGTTTTCTCGTCGAGTCGGGGCACACCGTGTTCGTGATTTCATGGCGCAATCCCGGTGCCGAAGCGCGCGACCTCGGGCTCGACGATTATCTGTACGACGGACTGTTTGCCGCGCTCGACGAAGTGCGCACGCGTTGCGGTGAAGCAGTGCATACGATTGGCTATTGCCTGGGCGGCACGCTGCTTGCGATCGGAGCGGCGGCGCTTGCGCGTGACGGCCGCGGCGACACGCTTCGCACCGTGACGCTGCTCGCCGCGCTGACGGACTTCAGCGAGCCCGGCGAGCTGGGACTTTTTATCGACGCGAGCGAAATTGCCGCGCTCGATGCATTGATGTGGCGGCAGGGTTATCTCGACGGGGCACAAATGGCAGCAGCGTTCCAACTGCTGAACGCACGCGATCTCATCTGGTCGAGGATGATGAGCGAATATTTACTCGGCCGCCGCTCGAAGCCGAATGATCTGATGGCGTGGAACGCAGATACGACGCGCATGCCATATCGGATGCACACCGAATATCTGAGACGTTTGTTTCTCGATAACGATCTGGCGGCAGGACGCTACTGCGTCGCCGGGCGGCCGATCGCGTTGTCCGACATCAATGCGCCGATGTTCGTCGTCGGCACCGAGCGCGATCATGTGTCGCCGTGGCGCTCCGTCTATAAACTGCACCTGCTGACGCACAATGCGCTGACCTTCGTTTTGACATCAGGCGGCCACAATGCCGGCATCGTATCCGAGCCGGGGCATCCTGGGCGTCACTATCGTTGCGCGACCCGCGAGCCGGGCGCGCCGTATCGAAGCCGGCACGAGTTCGTGCGGGACGTTGCGGCCATTCAGGGTTCATGGTGGGTGTGCTGGCGCGACTGGTTGCGCGGGCATTCGACCGGCGACGTTCGGGCGCGCGAGCCGGACCCAGGATGGGGGGCGGCGCCGGGCGTTTATGTACTCGATAGCTGAACGCGCCGAGTTGCATTGCGCGGCGTGCTTCGGCATTCGCAGGCGCGCATGAAACCCGTGCGGCCAACGGCGGCGGCTTCGTGCAGCGGGACGCCTTGCGGTTCACGGCGTGTGCTATGCGCGAGGCGCGTGATTGCCCTGCGTTTGCCTGTTACCGGTTCGAGCTGGGCCGTTATCCTTGCTGATTGCGTTCGAGAAGAGAAACAGCAGCGAACGAGGAATTCGACTGGCTGACGCAATACGACCTTCGACGAATCGGTACTAGGGCGCTGCCGGTCCGCTAATCCGGGAGTCCTTATTAATTTATTTCACTCTCGACGGCAGTCAATCATTTATAACGGCGCACTGCACGGCGCCGAGTACGCGTTGTCGCAGTGATGACCATGCCAATGCGCAGCGAAAATTTTTCCATGCGCTGAAAAAGAACGAATCAAACGGCGAGCCTATCCAATCAGGCGGCGGCAACCATGAGCGTACTCAATGGCAATTGAGTACGCTCATGCAATGGCACGGTTTAGCTGGCGCTTGTTAACCGTAAGATTTGAGCGGCGCTATAAGCTAAACGGTTTGTGAATGGTCATGAAACTTTGGTCGCCTTATTTTCTTCTTTGAAAACGAACTTTGCCAGATGCATGCGCGCTTGCCTGCTAAGCACGGTAACCCTTTTCTACGCCGGCCTCGATCGCCACAGCGCATCCATGTTACCCTTCGCGTGGGCGATAAGCGCGACACGCCAGTTTTATCCTTTGAGGGGGCAGACCCGAGGGATAACTGTTTGGTCGCGGCAAATCATATTCTAAAGTTGTGTGATTAAATTAAATATTTTTTGATAAATTTGGCTTGGCGTGAGATTCGGTGATTAAGGTAATTCATGAGCCCATTTAAGGTTTTTGCCCCGCTGCGATTATACCGCTCTCTCCTCTGGGAAATGACGAAGCGTGATTTGTCAGCCCGTTATAAAGGGTCATATTTTGGGATATTTTGGGCGTTTTTGATGCCGCTTGCAATGCTCGGAATTTATTCCTATGTATTCGGTGTCGTGTTCGCATCCCGTTGGAATGCGGAAGGGCAGCAAAGTGTCGCGTTTCCGATTGTGCTGTTTGCCGGTTTGATCGTATTTAATTTCCTGGCGGAGTGCATCAATCGGGCGCCGTCGCTGGTGACGGCCTCGCCGAATCTGGTTAAGAAATCGATTTTTCCGTTGGTCATTCTGCCGTGGATGGCCGTTTTTACCGCAACCATTAATGCGTTCATCAGTGTCGCGATATTACTTGTCGGGGAATGGGCGCTGGTCGGACATATTCCGCCTACTGCTGTGCTGTTCCCGCTGGTCCTGATTCCGGTTGCATTGGTGGCGCTCGGCATCGGTTGGTTTCTGGCGTCGCTCGGCGTATACGTGCGGGATATCGCACAATTGGTCGGATTGGTGACGACCGCGTTGTTGTTCTTGACGCCGATTTTTTACCCGCCTCAGAATGCTCCCGGCGCGATCCGCACGCTATCTCAGTTCAATCCGTTGGCTGCGCAAGTACAGTCGATGCGCGAAGTGTTGCTCTGGGGAGCCGTTCCAAGCCTCGTCATGTATTTCGTCTCCATCGTTGTAGGTTGGCTCGTCGCTTGGCTGGGATTAATTTGGTTCACGAGAACGTCCGAGGGTTTTGCCGATGTCCTCTGATTACATAGTGCGCGTCGACGGCGTCAGCAAAAAATTTAATGTCTATAGCAATCCGTCCGACCGGTTGCGCCAGTATGGGCAACGCTGGTTGATGCGTGCGTTACCGCATGCGTTGCAGCGGCGTTTGCCGAATGCGATCGTAGATCGCAAGTTTCATCGGGAATTCTGGGCGCTGCGCGATATCTCGTTCGACCTCAAGCGCGGTGAGAGCGTTGGCATCCTGGGGATGAACGGCGCAGGCAAGTCCACGCTGCTTCAAGTGGTGGCCAAGATTCTGAAGCCGACTGTCGGCAGGGTCGAGACCGTCGGACGTCTCGCGGGCCTGTTTGAACTCGGCTCAGGTTTCAACCCGGAGTTTACGGGGCGGGACAACGTCTATCTCAATGCCGCGATGCTCGGTTTCTCGCGAAATGAGATCAACGAGCGCTTCGACAGCATCGAGCGTTTCGCGGGCATCGGAACGTTCATCGATCAACCGGTCAAGACCTATTCGAGCGGCATGATGGTCCGGCTGGCATTTGCCGTTCAGGTTCAACTTGAGCCGGACATCCTTATCGTCGACGAGGCATTGGCAGTCGGCGATGCGCTTTTTCAGAAGCGTTGCTACGAGCGTATCGAACGGTTCCTCTCCGACGGCGGCAGCTTGCTATTTGTTTCGCACGATCAGGAGTCGGTGCGAACGCTCACTGATCGCGCGCTGCTGCTGAAGGACGGCGGTATCGTATGCTCGGGCTCGTCGTCGGAAGTGGTGCTCGAATATCGCCGCCTGCTACACGAAGCGGAAAATGCGCAGGCGCGCGACGTGCTCGAATATCTGTCGTCGGCGCGTCAATCGCTGGCGCTTGCTCAAGTGCCGGCGCTTGCCGAGGCCGAGCCGGGCGACGATCAGCCAGCAGCGCCGGACGATGATGCGGCGGCCGACGATGCCGGAATGCCGCGGCGCAATCGCACGGCGGATATGTCGTTCGGCGATCTCGATGTCGAGATCCTCGAAGTCGCCACGCTGGATGAGCATGGAGCCGCGTGCCAGTTGTTCTATCCCGGTGGTCTCATCGACGTCAGATTGCGTTTTCGCGTCAACCGGACGATCAATCATCTCAATCTTGGCATCCGCCTGCGTAACAAAGAGGGCGTCAAGGTCTATTCGGGCGGCACCTTCAATCAGGATATCGTCAATCGACATGCCGCCGCGGCAGCCGAATCGACATGGGAGCGGGTATTCCACGCAGGCGAGATCATCGAATTGTCCGAACGTTTCGAATGCCGGCTGGGCGAGGGATATTACGAAATCCAGTCGTATGCCGCTGAAGAAAAGGTGATGACGCCGGGCCACCAACGCATGTTGCACTGGATGGATGAAAGTGCATTCTTCCGCGTGTCGATGAATCGGTTCGAACGCTGGTATGGCGGCGTGTCGGATATTTGCCCGGTTTGCAGCGTGCGGGTGCTGGAAAACGGGGCGGCCCAAATGTCTGGAGAGCGTGTTGCGTGACATGGATATTGCGCGCCGGCTGTTGACGGCATTCGGCGTGGCGCGATTCGTCGTGTGCGGCGAAATGCCGGTCGCGAGCCGAAATATGCTGTATGACGCAGGCTGCGAAGTGCGGGAGCAGCTCGATGACGATCCGGCTTGTCTCGTCTGTGTCGGTCTGGCCGAGGGCGAGCTGTGGCGTCTGCTGGAGCAAGTCAAGCGCAGGCGGATCGCGGGCGTCTACATCGAGCGTCAGGCGGATGACGAAATCGGTACGCGAGACGAACTGGAGAAGCGATGTTTTTCGCTCGATTACCGAAAGCATCCGTACTACCACCGGGTGTTCGGCTATGCGGATCTCGAGCGGGCCGATGCGTTGCTCGCGACACTTCTCGAGCCGATCGACGCGCAAGCCGCAGTGCTGTATCCGCTGCCCCGGCTTCTTGAAGAGCGCGATCTCCACATGGACATGCTGCGCGAGGCCGGCCGCCGTTCCGATGCGCACGTGATTCGCTATGAATGGGCGTCGCAGTTCATACGCCCGAACGATGCGGTGCTCGATGCCGCATGCGGCCTCGGCTACGGCACCCATGTCATGCGGCACTTGTCGCTCGGAGCGACGTTCGTTGGAATCGATGGCAGCGACTGGGCGATTGATTATGCGAACCGGTGTTTCGGCGGCGGAAATGTGCGCTATGTGGCTGGCTATTTGCCAGACGCTTTGAGCGGTTATGGCGATGCGTCGTTCGATGTGGTCGTCTCGTTTGAGACATTGGAGCATGTCGCTGAACCGCGGCGCTTGCTGAGCGAATTTGCGCGAATCCTGCGGCCGGGCGGACGGGTCGTGACGAGCGTGCCGAACGACTGGAGCGACGAGACTGGCGCGGACCCCAATCCGCATCATTTTCATGTGTATACGTGGGAGAGGCTGCGTAACGAGATTGCCGAGCACTTCATCGTTGAATCGGCGACACGCCAGATCGCGAGCGGCTGCAAGCGGCTTGATGTGGCATGCGAATGGGTGCCGAGGCCGCGGTTGCTCGAGTCCGTCCCGCTCGAATCGGCTGGCCTTGTGGAGGCGGAGTGGTGGCTGGCCGTCGGGATGAAAGCGCCGCAACTCGGCCACGGCGTCGTGTATCGGGAGACCGTGCATGAGACGTTCAACGGCCGAACGCATCTCGTGGATTTCGCCGAGCATTACGAGAATCCATGGCTGGTTCACGGCATGGTCGAAATTCCTTATCGCCTGCAGCACCGAGACGGGCTGATGGACATCGCCGACGACGTCCTGTCCCGTCATGACAGAAAGACACCTGATTACGGCGCGGCGCTCGCGGTCAAGGGCTATGGTTTGCTCGAGCGACTGCCGGCCGGCACCCGGCCACCCGCGCTGGTGCAGTGGGATGCCGGCGTGTGTGCTTATCTCGAGATCGGCTCGTCCAATCCGCATGTCAGGCGTTGGCATGTGTCGTTGACTTTTCTGCGTGCGCGCTTGGACATGCGCAGCGGTGATCGCCTTCGCGCAAAAGCGGGTTTCGAGCAGATTGCAAGCGCAGATGTCGCGGACATCACGCCGACGCTGGGAACGAAGGTGGTGGAAGCGGCGTTGCGTTTGGGCTTGTTGTGCTGGCATGACGGCGAAACCGAGCGCGCGCGCGCCGCGTGGCTGAGCGGGCTGACTGCTGCTGGCCGGCTCTTTCAATGCGATTGGATGGAGTTTTACGGCAATACGCGGCGGCCGATGGGTTTTGCGATGAATGATGCAGTCGAGATTGTCGACCGGGCTTCTGCGTGTGCGCAGGCATTGTCCATTTCGAATGGCGCATCGGTTTCGGTTGGCACGCGGTTGTATGGTGTGTTGAGGCAGTCGCTGCGATCAGCGGTAGGACAACTCGAAGTCGATTTACGCGCCGCTCTCGAAGTCAAAGGCCATCTGGAGCAGTTGACGCTCGAGCGCCTCGAGCGGATTCATACGTTGGAGGCGCAACTCCGGGATACCGACAAAGCCTTCCGCTTTGCCGAACGGCTGTCGCTCGAACGTTTGTCGGAAATTCAAGCGCTGGACCAGCGAGCGACGGCATTTGATTTGGCGCTTGAAGAGGCTAAGTGCCTGTCGCAGGAGCGTCTTGCCCAGACTATGGCGCTGGATGCACAACTGGCCGAGACCAACAAAGCATTGGACGAAGTCAAGAAGCTGTCTATTGAGCGACTCGACAAACTCATGCTCCTCGAAAAGCAGCTAAAGGAAACCGCTGCGACACGCGAAACACGTCTTGAGCAGACCGATGCCGTGCTCAATGAAATGAAAGCGCTTGCGGACGAGCGGCTCGAGCGGATTCATACGCTGGAGGCACAACTTCGGGATACCGACAAAGCTTTTCGCTTTGCCGAACGGTTGTCGCTTGAACGCTTGTCGGAAATTCAGGTGCTGGACCAGCGAGCGACGGCATTTGATTTGGCGCTCGAAGAAACGAAGCGCTTGTCGAAGGAGCGGCTTGCTCAACTGATGGCACTGGATGCGCAACTGGCCGAGACCAATAAAGCATTGGACGAAGTCAAGGAGCTGTCTATTGAGCGACTCGACAAACTCATGCTTCTCGAAGAGCAGCTAAAGGAAACCGCTGCGGCACACGAAACACGTCTTGAGCAAGCCGATGCCGCGCTCGATGAAATGAAAGCCCTTGCGGATGAGCGGCTTGAGCGGATTCGTGCGTTGGAGTTGCAGCTGGCTGCGCATGCCGCCGAGCATTCAACCGACGCGGAGATCAAAACCGGTCAGGATGTGGCCAAGAAACCTTGATTGAAAAAACATGAGAACGAAGACCGTTGTATTTACCAGCGCAGCGCTTAACTATATTCCGAAAGTTCGGATGTTATTCAATTCCTTGCGCGAGCTTCATCCTGAAATCGAATTACATCTTGCGCTGTCTGACATACTGCCTAAAGATGTCGATCTGAGCGACGAGCCGTTCGACGAGGTTCACCCGATCAGTGAACTGGGCATTCCCGACTGGAAAGGATGGACGTTTTGCCATTCGATCGTGGAGCTGTCGACTGCGATCAAGCCGTTCGTGCTCGAAAAATTGCTGCTGCGCCCGGATACGGAGCGCGTGATCTACTTCGATCCGGACATGGTTTTATTTTCGAGGGTCGATGATTTGCTCGAGGCACTCGAAGAATCGAATGTTATTTTGACACCGCATCAAACGGAGCCTGAAAGCCGCTTATCGGCGGTGATCGACAATGAAATTTGCAGCCTCAAGCACGGGGTCTACAACCTCGGATTCGTCGGCGTTTCGGCGACGGACGAGGGATTGCGGTTTGCAAACTGGTGGAAGCAGCGAATTTACTATTTTTGCCGCGCCGATATTCCGAACGGCTTGTTTACAGACCAGCGCTGGATCGACCTCGTGCCGGCCTTTTTCTCGGACGTTGCCATCATTCGCTCTCCGCGACATAACGTGGCGCCTTGGAACGTCACGACCCGCGATGTGACGGGAAGCTTTGCAGAGGGGTTCCAGGTTAATGGCGAGAAACTCGGTTTCTATCACTTCACGGGTTTTGATAGCGGCGCGCATCGTGTAATGGCGTCGATCAATGCACGGCCGGCGTCGAAAATCGGCGTGTTGATCGATTGGTACGAACGCGAAACGGCTCAATTGGCATTGGATCCGCTCGCTCAATACAAATGGGCGTTCGCTGCGTATTCGAATGGCGAGAAGATCGATCCGCTCCACCGATTGATTTATCGAGAGCGTGTCGATTTGCAAAGAGCATTTGCCGATCCATTCGATGCAAGCAACGGCGGGTACTTCGGCTGGGTGACCAAGCAAGGCGTGCTCGAATATCCGAACCTGGCCGTGAGGGATCAAGCGGATCCCGGGCTCGATATGCTCAAGCGCCAATTAACGCCAGGCTTCAGGCCTTCTCATGAAGACAATCTGGATTGGAACCGCATTCGCAATCTGGCTGCTGACGTCATGACGCGTCCGTCGCAGGCGACTCGCTATGCTAAACGTGCATGGGAGATTTTGCGTCAGGAAGGCATAAAAGGAGTGACTCGTCGGTTGAGTTGAAAATTGTTTTAGCGGGACGGGGGCAATGCGAGAAAAGCGTGTTGCGACGAAAATAAAACGACTAGGGACCAAAATGAAACTACAAGCTAAATTTGCCGAAGACGGCACTGCGGGGATTTTGACGTACACCTTGCACGGTACCGGGCGGCTCAAGCCGAACGCGGAAATATCGATCCAGGTTGCCGGAAGGCAAGACATTCAGTTGAGCGCGGCGCGGGCAGCAGACTTGCCGATCGATATTCATATTCACACACACCTGTTCGAAAACGGTACGTACACGCTGCAAGCAAAGGCAAAGAGCGGATGGCTGGGCGACACGATTCGCGCACAAACCGTTTTTAAGATCGAACATCGCGATGGACTGGCGGTGAAGGTCTCGTCTCTTCTGGCCGAAGCCGGCACGCCTCCGGTATTCGCGGGAGACTGCGATTCGTCGTACTACCCCTATGACGAAACCGCGGCGACGCCTTGGTTCGATCGGCCGGATGCGGATGAACATATTGCTGCATTGCTGCGCTCGGGCGAGATTTCGGGCACTGAGGCCAGTGCGCTGCGCCAATTCGTGAAAGACGGTTTCATGATTCTCGAAGACGTGATCGACGACGCGTTGGTCGATGCCGTCAACGCGGAAATCGAAGATGCGATTGAACGTAAGTACCAAAACTATGAGTTTGGGACGAGTCAGCGAATCGAACATCTTCATCTGCATTATCCGAACATACGTAAGTTGTGGCTCGATCGGCGCCATCTTCGCCTGGCCGATCTGGTATTCAATGCTCGTGCCCGGCCTTGTCAGACACTGACTTACGTATTCGGCAGTCAGCAAGATGCGCATCAGGACACGGTGCACCTTACGCCGTTTCCCGCAGGCTATATGTGCGGCATTTGGATCGCGCTGCAGGATATCTGCGCAAATAGCGGAGAGCTTGTCGTTTATCCGGGCAGTCATCGCGAGCCGCGCATTTATTTAAATGGAACGGGGTGCAATAAGGTCCGATCGGACTGGAGCGAATTCGGTGCCAAGATCGTGCCGAAATATCAGGAAATGTCGGCGCGATATACCCCTTTCGTTTACCGCCCGAAAAAAGGCACTGTTCTGATTTGGCATGAAAACCTGTTGCATGCGGGGTCGGTTCGTCTTGATCAATCGTTGCCGCGCCGCTCGGTGGTCATTCACGCATTCGCGGATGGTGCGATCGGTTACTACGATTCAACGGGTATAGCGGCAAGTGCAGTGCCATTCACGGAAATTGCCGCCTTTGCTGGCAATTGACGCGCTTTATGCCGTCGACGGGTTAAGAAATACTGATATGAATATATCCAATGCCCCAATACTGGACCGGGAAAACGATTTGACCGAATTCAGGTGGTCGATCGATCATCTTGCCGTAAATGAAGATGGCGCGCTTCTCTTATTTGGTTGGGCCCTGCATGTCAAGCGCGAAATCAAGCGGCTGATTGTCGTTTGCCACGGCTCGGACGGGGAAGAATTGCATTTTCCCGTCACATATGGAACTGAACGGGTAGACGTTGCGAGGTCGATGCCGGAAGTCATCCATGCAAGCGCGAGCGGGTTTTATTATTTCGGACATTTGCCGCTTTCGGGGAAGACGAGCGTATCGCTCAAGGTTACGTTGGCGGACGGCAGCAGCGTCACGCTCCCATCTGACCGCGAGGTGGAAAAAAAAGCGGCCGCGTCAGGCGTTTCGAGCGCTACAACACGCACGCGTATTCAGGCGTATCGCTATCTGCTGGGGCGCGCGTGGCATTTTGCGGCATCGGGCCGCTTCACGGATCTAGGAGCGGCTGCCGCACGATACCTTCGCAATCGGCCTCCCAAGGTCGCAGGCGGACTGGACGGCATCCTGAGTCGGCTGAGTCAACAAAAAGAGACGGTGCTCGTTATCGATCATGATTTGGGGGGCGGCGCGAATCAGTTTCGCAGGAAATTGATGCGCGATTTGGTTTCGTCGAACGCGCAAGTCCTGCTTCTCACCTTTCATCTACCGTCGCTGCGTTATGCGATCGAGTTGCATGTAGACGACGAACTGGTTCGAGTCGCGGTGAATGGCGAGCGTCTGTTCACTGAACTACAGCGTTTGCCGCTCAACCGGATTCATTATAATAATTCGGTTTCCTTCACGAATCAGTTGTCGTTGCTTCATGCATTGATATTGATTCATTCGAGTCGTGCGGTGCCGATAACATTTTATTTGCACGATTATCACAGTATTTGCCCATCCCATTTTTTGCTCGATAATCACGGGAAATTTTGTAATATCCCTGATCTGCAGCGCTGTGCAAAATGCCTGCCGGCGATGAGCAGTGGCCTAGTGTCGTTGTTTGCCGAGCGGGATATCGGTCTTTGGCGGAAGGTCTGGTTTGACTTTCTGACGCAGACGGCTGAAATCGTCTGTTTTTCGAATGCGAGCCTTCAACTGCTGCTGAAGGCTTATCCGGGACTTGCCGATCATCGTCGCCTGGTGGTCCGGCCGCATGACATGTCCGATTTTCCGGTCAAGCAGATAACGTTTGACCTCGATAGGCCGCTCAATATCGGCGTGGTTGGTCGAATTAACGAACATAAGGGGGCCGCTATCGTTGCGGAAATGGCCGACGCGCTCGAGCGGAGGAACAAGGGTGAGCGTATCACCGTCTTGGGCGCGCTCGACGCGGCTCGAGTGTCGGGCGTTCTTCACGTAACGGGAGCGTATGAGCGGGACAAGCTGTCAGATCTCGTGGACAAACATCAGATCAACATGATTGCGTTCACCTCGATCTGGCCGGAGACGTTTTCGTTCGTTGTATCGGAAGTCATGAATTTGGGCTTGCCGATTGTCTGCTTCGACATGGGCGCACCTGCCGAGCGAGTCCGATCTTATTCGCTTGGCAAGGAAATTCCATTTTGTGATGGTGCCACGCTGGTCGAGACGATCGTGGCGTTCAAGGACGAACTGCGCAAGAAGCGGCAGCTACATCGGGTGTAACAGCGGTCCTGGCATGACGCAAACAGTAGCATTCAGAGTGTTGTCGGCTGGTATGCGCACTCGATTTGTTAGCAGCGTCAAATTTGCTGAATCGATGTTTCGACGGCTGGCGGCCTAATTGGGTAGTGTTTGTTCGGACTACCATGATTTAAGGCACCACGCCGGCCCGTGTGCCGGAAAGCAAGCGATCGATATGCTTCGACGGCTTGCTGCAAGCGAGTCCGATGCGTGGGTGCGTCGCGATATCGGTTTGCCGGCACGCGGGTTTATGGCCTCCCCAGGTTTTCTGCGGAGCGGATGACGATCGGCGTTCAGGGAGCCGCTCAATGCCGATGAAACTGCGTTCCGCACGGCGGCTTCGATATGCGCAGAAGAAGGTGGGCGAGTGCAAAGCATGGGCGTGCTTTTTATCGTAGGCTTGTCCGTGAGCGAAGAACATTGTCGCTGTGATCCGCGTGGTGGCAGCAAGCGGTTGCAGCAATCTACGTCGGAGAAAGTAGCTTTCGAGCTGTTAACCTGTATTGCACACTCGCTGATTTGGACTCGGAAGATCTACTTCGCGGTGGAGCGTTTCGGCAGTCACCGACGCTATTACCTTTGAAAACGCATCGATAAATGCTTGGTTTTCCTGAACAGTGCCGATCGTCACTCGAATATGATCGGGATATTCGCGGAACCCCCGCACGTGCACGTGATGTTTTCTTAGGCGTTCGACGATGTTCGAACCATCCGGCGCCTTTAGCAATAGAAAGTTTCCTTCGCTAGCTGCGACACAATACGGAGCGATGACTGGGTGAGTTTGCAGCCGCTGTCAACAGCAACTTAGAAGTGACCCACTTGGGCCGTTGTGCAGCACATTAGATTTGACCCACCTGGGTCACCAAGTTGATGCCCAGCATGTTGCGTGACCCTGGGTCAGCGCCAGTTGCTGGCCATCGGTTTCGCCTGACCCAGGTTCAAACGATGTTGCTGATCATCACTTAGGCGTGCATCTCCAGTTGCTGTTCAGCACTTTCGGATGCACGGGATCGGATCACGCCGGCTTTTCGCTTGTCCTTCAGTCGGTAGCTTTCGCCTTTGATCTGTAGAACATGGCTGTGATGTAGGAGGCGGTCGAGCAACGCGGCCGTGAGCGTCTGATCTCCGGCGAATGTCTGGTCCCATTGCCCGAACGGCAAGTTGCTCGTTACGATCACGGAACCCTTTTCATACCGCTTGGCGATTACCTGGAAGAACAGATTGGCATCGTCCCGGCCGAGCGGCAGATAGCCGACCTCATCAATGATCAACAGCCGTGGGTTCATGATGTTGCGCTTCAGGAAGTCGGCCAATCGATCCTGCCGGGAAGCGGCGGCCAAGGCAATGACGAGATCCGCCGCAGAGATGAAGCGCGTCTTGATCCCCATCTGCGTTGCGATGTAACCGAGTGCGATCGCCAGATGCGTTTTGCCAAGGCCGCTCGGCCCGAGCAACACGATGTTCTCGGCGCGCTCGACGAAGGCCATCGACGACAGCTCCAGCACCGATTTCTTGGTAACGCCGTGAGCAAACGTAAAGTCGAACTCCTCCAGCGTCTTCAGTACAGGGAAGCCGGCCGTGCGCAGCAACATGGATTTGGTCCGCGTGTGCTTCGCGTCCATCGCAGACTTCAACAGCGCCTCGAAGAAGTCGGCAAACGTGAGTTGGTTCGCCGCCGCGCGAGTTGCCAACATGCTGTACTGCTCGCCCATCGTGTCGATGCGCAGTTGTCGACAGGCTTCGAGGATACGTTCGTGCTGGATGTCCATCAACGCGCCTCCGTCAGCAGGGCTTGATAGACTGACAGCTGATGCTGCAGCGGCGTATCATCGAACCGCGACGGCGGTGGCATCGTCGGCATGGAAGCTGACGGCAGGTTCGCGCGCCACGGCTCCGGCAACTGCTGCAGCTTCGGTTGCTCGAGCAGGAGCCGCTCGAGCGGCGACTCGCCAGTCGTGCCGTGGATGCGCACATTGGCGACATCTCTCAGCCAGCGTACGACCTCGGCGTTCGCCGTGGTCGCGTCAAGCGAGAGGCGATCCTGAGCGAGCCGGCTTGCCAGCGGATTGTAGAAGCTGCGGCGCAGGTACCCGTTAAAGCGCTCCACCTTCCCCTTGGTCTTGGCTCGGTAGGGCTTGCACAGGCGCGGCACGAAGCCGTGGTGCTTCGCAAAGTCGAGGAAGGCCGGTTGATAGCGATGCAGTCCGGGACCATAGGCGTCTCGGCCAATCACCACCGTCTTGACGTTGTCGTACAGAACCTCGCGAGGAACCCCACCGAAGAAGTCGAACGCGCGCTCATGGCAGCCCAGCAGCGTCGGCAATCGTTCGTCGGTCACGAACTCGACGTAACTCGCCCGACTGTAACCAAGCGTCGCGACAAATGCCGATAGCGGCAGCTTGCCACGTCGAAACACAATCCAGTCGACCTGCATCTGCTGCCCCGGATCGGTTTCGAAACGCACCAGTGGCTCCGGCGCCTTGATCGACTTCAGCGACCGCAGATAGGCCCGCAGCCGCGTCAGGCCTCCGTCATAACCCATCGCGCGAATCTCGATCAGCAGTGCGGTCGCCGGCAGCCAGGCCGGATGCGCTGCGCGAACCCGGTCATGCAGATAGGCTTTGAACGGATCGAGCTTCTGCGTGCGCCCCGATCGCGGCGCACGATCCTGCTCAGCACAACTGCGTAAGTATTTGCGCACGGTGTTCCTCGACAGCCCCAGTTCCCGCGAGATCTCCCGGATTCCTAATCCTTGGCGGGCCAACACACGTATTTCCACGATTACCTCCCTCGTAAGCACCGGCCCTCCAAAAAGGGCCCATCCTACCCGGGTGGGTCAAATCCAATGTGCTGCCGCTGGGTCATTTTCAACGTGCTGCTGACACCGCTTGCGCTCGGCTGCATTGTGTGAGCGGCAAGCCGCAATGAAGTCGGCATCCTCGAGCGCCATTCTGGCTAGCTCGGCGGTCAACGCATTGATATTGAACGGCGGCCGCGCACGCTCCAATTGTCCAATCAGCATGGGATTCGAAATGCCATAGCCTAGGCGCAATCCCGCAAGTCCGTAGGCTTTCGATAGCGTTCGAACCACAACGAGATTCGGATATTGGTTGACAAAACCGATGCAAGACTTGAAGTCCGGGCTCGTCGCATATTCCACGTAGGCTTCATCGACAACGAGCAACGTCGACTCCGGTATGTGCTGCAACAGGCTACGCATCGTCACTTCATTCAGATAACGGCCCGTCGGATTGCACGGATTGTCGAGAAAAATGACCTGTGCATCGGCGGCGGCTTCCAATAGTGCGTCGACGTCGTGACCATAGTATTTTGATGGGACGAAACGGATTTCGGCGCCCGTCATCGAACTCGCAATCGAGTAGAACGAAAACGAGTATTCGGAGCACAACGCGGTGCGGCCTCGTGAGAGAAATGCCCGGGCCAGAAACATTAAGATTTCAGACGAACCATTGCCAATCAAGAGTTGATTTTCGTCGATGCTGTGTAGGCGGCTAAGAGCCGATCGAAGCGCAGGATAGTGATTGTCCGGATAACGAGCGATGTTGCAATGTTCGAGAAGTTGTTTCCCCAGTTTCCGCAAACGGGATTCACCGAACGGGTTTTCGTTGTTGCACAGGTATACCGCATACTGGCCTTCGGCTTCGACGTTGAGGCCAGGCTGGTAGGCCGGCATTCTGGCGATCCAGTCATTGACGGCGGGGCCGCGTGTAACGGATGCAGTGGTTGAATCGATGGAACGTGGCATTGTCGTCATGAATAACCTTTGCTGAAGGCGGTAGCGCTGCCATGAACAGCGCTACCGAGTCGACCGGATTGAACATGCGCTGGGTGGCCGGTGGCTGGAGACGGTCCGCGCTTGCACGCCTATGAGCTACGACCGCCCCATTGGATGGCAGCCGCGCCCGCGAAATCTCCGGTATGTGCAAAGCCGGCGAACATCACGACGTTTCCCGCTTGTAGCTGGCCTGAGCTGACTGCATGATCGAACGTCACGGGAATACCCGCGCCGAACAAATTTCCGCACTGATCGAAGGTGTCAGGGTGCCGTTCGGGTGGAATATTTAAAGAGGTTCGCCAATTTTTCAGGAATGTCCGATTCGGCTGGTTGGTGATCAAAGCGCCGAGATCCTTGGATGGCACACCGATTCGTTCGCAAACGACTTGCACGATTTCAGGAACTTGACGGCTGCCTCTCAGCAATACTTTCGTAACGCTTTCTTCAGTGAACCCCACTCGGCATTGGCCGGGTCCCGCCTCCCAGTATTTGCGAGGAGGATCGGTCACAAATTTCATTTCGCCAGCGTATTTTCCGTAGGTACGACATTCAATGTCCAGAATCGGCGATGCATCGGACAACTCGAGAAGACCGACTCCTGCACCATCGCCGGGGATAGCGGCCTGCGCCGTTTTGCGCACTTCGGATTGAGTGAATATCTGTGCAGCGCAATTCTGCGCGCTGGCAATCAATGCGGTGCGCGCGCCCGACGACTGCATGATCTGGCGTGCAAGCTTGATCATGTAGATGAATGACGCGCAGCCACCGTTGTGCAGATCGATAACCCACTCCGGACGCATCCCGAACCGATGCGCCACTTCGCCGCCACAACCGACAAAGGGAATGTCCGGCAATTGGGAATGCGTGATTAGGATATCTACGTTTTGAATCGTCGATCTCCCATGCCTTTCTATCATTCCTGCGCATGCCCTCTCTATCATGTCAGTGGCGGTTTCGTCCGGCGATGCATGGTGCCGGAATCGAGGTGCGCGGAACATGACGTTCTCGGCAAGTTCATCGTGCTCTGCATGCTCGAGGAAATAATCCAGAGTGACCCGGTTTTCGGGCAGATAGCTCGATACATCGATCAAACTGACGGCTTTCATCGCGACCTCTCGCTCATCCAATCTGGCGTAACGGGAAGGCGGTGCGTGCTGCGGTATTCAGCGATGGCCTTGAGATTGCGAAGCTCCAACAAATGCCCGGCACCGAACATGTGCCAGAAATCTCCGACCCAAGGTTTCCGATCGGCAGGCGCCGTTTCGGGATACGGATTGCGGTCATAGAAAGGATGATGACAATTGGTCCATAGCACAACGGAGCCGGGCTTGTTGAATACCAGCTGGGCGTCGACGACTCGCATCAGATAGATCATCCAGAGATGCTTGCCTTGATCCCACGCACAGTGGTAATCCACTGTGCGTGCATTTGAATTGGCAACCGTGCGGACATAGATCTTGGTTTGTGATCCTAATCTATCGTCGGCTACCCAGAGGCCTGGCTCGTCTGTTTCGACGAGTCCTCGCAAGCTGTAGGTCCATTCCTCGAGAGAGTATGTGTTGGCCAGATACTGGAACAATTCGTCTGGCGGACAATCGACGAAGTCCTGGACCGTGCAGTAATCACCAAAGACTTCCTCATGGGGATAGGCCGGCTGCATCATGCCCTGGATGATCGGGCTAACCGTCTCGAACGGCTTGGTTTCGATTCGTGTCAGGCCAGGCAGTGCCGTATCGATGTCGCTCAGTGCGGGCAGTGGAGTAGTCATCAATGTCTCCCGGATGAAATGAAGGGTTCGAGAAAAGGCGCAAAGGGCGGTAGCTCCGCCGAATCGCAACATACCGCCACAAATGACGGACCGTCGCCAACGACGCTTTCTGCAAGCGCGTGGCTAAGTTCTTCGACGTTGGTTGCCGTGAATGCAGGCAACCTCGGAAACATGGCGCCCATCCCGTTGCCGAGCTGCGCAGGATGGAAGCGATTGAAGCTGTATTGCGCGTCGTAGTAGATTTTTTCGCGGGTGACACACATCGCATGTGCGCTGTTGTCAAACACGATGAAGGTGATCGGCAGGTGATGTTCGATCGCGGTATGTATTTCCATGCCGTGCATGTAGAATGCACCGTCGCCGGCGACGACGATGGTGCGTCGGCCGCGCGCAAAGGCGGAACCTATGGCCGCGCCGAAACTGTAGCCCATGCCGCCCATACCGAGCGCCGCCACGAAGCGGCCATCTTTCCGCACGGGAAGATGGTGAATGCTTGCCGCACCGGTGTTGCCTGCATCGACGAAGATGTCCGCTCCGGCCGGAGTCATGCGATCGATTACCCCGACCGCATCGGCATAACGAAGGCCGCGTCCCTGGTGATCCGGAACCGGCAGCGTACAGCGGGGAAGTGGCGCGATGGCTGGATGTGCCGTCTTGGGTTGAGGCGGGAGTGCGTCGATCAACTCAGTCAACCAAGTCCGCAGGTCCGACGTCGCCCAGTGCGTCGACGGCACGAACGGCGGTTCGGAGCCGATGGACAATATCGGCATGTCCCGAAGCAGCCGCTTCAATCCGCCACGAGCGACCATCGGCAAACGGGTTCCGACGAGCAGGCACAACGCGGCGTCCGACAGCGCGGCGGCTACGCTGGGATGCCCCATGATGCCTGCCACACCGAGTAGAGACGGCGCTGCCGGGTCGACCACATCTTTTGCATCGGGGGTCACCGCTATACATGCGTTCAATGCGGTGGCAAGTTGTGCCAATTGTGCTCGGGCATCGCGCCGGGCGACTTCATCACCGGCAATAATGACGATTCGCGACGCTGCGCCAGCCAGCAGCCGGGCGCAGTTGTCAAGTTTCATCCGGCTGGCGGCTGCTTCTGTACATACGGATGAAATTTGCACTACTGATGATTTAGATGAAACGAAGCGGGCTTGCTGAACGTTCTTGGGCAGCAAAAGTACCGCTGGCCCACCTTGTCTGGCTGCGGCGATGGCAGCGTGCAACGCATCCATCGCATCGGCAGCTTCGGTGATGCATCGGCAGAATACGGAAACCGGACGAAATATTGCTTCGATGTCGAGACTGCCGTTGCGGCCACTACCGTCCTGGAAAGCTCCGGTTCCCGCCGTCTCGGAGGACGGCTGGCCAACCAGCGCCAGTACAGGAATGCGGCTCGCGTAGGCTTCGCCTAGCCCGGATATCAAGTTGAGGCAGCCGCCGCCGGAGGTTGCCGCGACTACGCCGAACCCTGCGCCGACGCGTGCATACCCGTCGGCCATGGTTACTGCGGAAAACTCGTGTTTTGCCACGATCCCGATGATATTGCGATTGCAATCGATCGCATCATAGAGATCCTCGATATTGGCGCCTCCGACTCCGAAGATATGTCGGACGCCTTCGGCCGCGATCTGGTGCAACATTGCATCGACGACCCGTTCCCCTCGATGGGAAGGCGCTTGGAGCGGCATCGGCATCACTGACCCTTCAATTCACTTGGATATGGATTACGTATTTGGCGGAATTCCGGATTCGTTCAATGAATTCTGGAAATAACAACGTGATGTATTCGTTGATGTTGTCTTGATAATTGATTATCAAGTGATAATTGAATGTTGGATATAGGTGCAAATTGATTATTTAATGAGGGATTTGAAAATGTTCTTAATCAAAGTAATCGATCGCCATTGCCGTTGTCAACATTTTTTTAAAATTTTGGGTAATTTTATTTAAATCGGCATGGTTGGGAATGCAGAGCGATTGCGGCGATTTTGAGCGATTCGCGAGTGTTTTTCCTGATTCTGTGTGTGATAATTAACTCACAATGGTTAATTTATCTGTAATTAATCGAGTGTGTGTGAGCTTTAGAGGCGACGGGGAGTTGTGAGTTTTATGGGTGGTTAAAAATTTCAGTTGTAATGATTACACAACGTGGATTCTCCGTTAGTTTGGAATAATGCTCGCAAAGAGACGGTATTTTGTAATTCGATTGTCGGCAGCGTCGAATGTGGAAATGTCGTCGTCAGATTGAGGCACTTGCCGTTACGCATGGGACGCGCGGACGAGGAAACGGCTTCAGTAACGCAGGGATGGAAACTTATTGGAGATCCAAGTCAGGCCGGCGTAGGGAGGTTTACCGGGAGCAGACCGTGCAGGGAGTCCGCCATTGACCGGTGCGGTTACCGTTTCTTGGGGCACTCACGGTGCCGGTGCGGTGGACCGGGACGTAACCGGTGTGCATGTGCCTATCCGGCAGGATAGGCACATGCACGGCAATATTTATTGGCATTCCTTCCGAGTCAGCCAGATCAGGATGTCGCAAAGATACAGAGAAAAGACTTCCGTTACGCCATAGATATGATTAATCATCGTGGACGTTCTCCATAGGTTTCGATAGTGGCTGGGAAGGGATGAGTGATGCGGTACGGGGCATCCGGTCCCGCATCTATCCTACAACAGGCACCCACACGTCAAAATAGCGCAGCGGCTCGTGCGCGCCATATAAGCATGCGTCGCGCAACAGCATGCCACGCCCATGCCGCCGTATCACGCGACGAAATAACTGACGTGGCAGGCCGAACGGCGCAGCGGTTTCACGCGGGCGAGATGACGGGTGACAGCGTATCGCGATACGCTGCAACCGCGTCACGGACGATCGGTGCGACACGCTGAGCCGCCTCGCATCCGGGATCGTCGAGCGCGGCAAGCAGCGCGCGCCGCATCCGAGGTTCCCAGAAGCGTCGGATATGGTCGGCAATGCCGGCCAGTGCCTCATCGCGATCGGGCATCGAAGCGAAAAATGCGCCGATCTGGTTGGCCATGTCGATCAGGTGTCCGGAATTCATTGCGTTCTCACTTACCCGTCGATACGCCTGCCGCTTCACGGCGTTCGAGCAGGTCGAGCTGTTCGGCGGTGAAGCGTGCGTATGCGGTTTGCCAATCGGAGCGTTGGGTGACCGGGAGCACTTGAACGGCCGTTACCTTGTATTCGGGGCAATTCGTCGCCCAATCGGAGTTGTCTGTCGTGATGACATTCGCGCCTGATTCGGGGAAGTGGAACGTCGTATACACGACGCCCGGCTGCATCCGCTCGGTCACGAGCGCACGCAGTACTGTCTGGCCGGCACGCGATTCGATGCCGACCCAGTCGCCGCTTCGTATGCCGCGTTCCTGCGCATCGTGCGGATGAATCTCGAGCCGGTCCTCGTGATGCCATTGCACGTTGTCAGTGCGCCGCGTTTGCGCGCCGACGTTGTACTGTGACAGGATGCGGCCTGTCGTCAAAATCAGCGGATAACGCGGCGTGATTTTTTCTGCGGACGGGATGAACTGCGTGATCACGAAGCGTCCCTTGCCGCGCACGAAAGTGTCGACATGCATCGTCGGCGTGCCGTTGGGCGCGTGTTCGTTGCATGGCCATTGGATACTGCCGAGCGCATCGAGCTTGTCATACGATACGCCCGCGAAGGTCGGCGTGAGCCGCGCGATTTCGTCCATGATTTCCGATGGATGCGCATAATCCATCGCGTAGCCGAGCGCGCGGGACAGCATCAGCGTCACTTCCCAGTCCGCATAGCCGGCAAGCGGCGGCATGACCTTGCGCACGCGCGAGATGCGTCGCTCGGCGTTGGTGAAGGTGCCGTCCTTTTCGAGAAACGACGAGCCGGGCAGGAACACATGCGCATACTTTGCCGTCTCGTTCAGAAAGATATCCTGCACGACGATGCATTCCATCGAGGTCAGTGCGGCCGCGACATGTTGCGTATTCGGGTCCGACTGAACGATATCCTCGCCTTGGCAATAGAGGCCCTTGAAACTGCCGTCCAGCGCCGCATCGAACATGTTCGGAATGCGTAGACCCGGTTCCGGCTGCAACGTCGCGCCCCACGCCGCTTCGAACTGCGCGCGCACGTTCGCATCGCCGATGTGCCGATAGCCGGGAAGCTCGTGCGGGAACGAACCCATGTCGCATGAGCCTTGCACGTTGTTCTGACCGCGCAGCGGATTGACGCCAACGCCTTCACGGCCGATGTTGCCGGTGGCCATCGCGAGATTCGCGATGCCCATCACCATCGTCGAGCCTTGCGCATGCTCGGTTACACCGAGTCCGTAATAGATTGCGGAGCGCCCCCGGCCCATGCCGGCGGGGCGTGCGCCGCTCGCATACAGGCGCGCGGCGGCGCGCACCTGTTCGGCCGGTACGCCGGTCACGGCAGCGCTTGCTTCGGGCGAATTCTCGGCGCGCGCCGCGAACTCGCGCCATTGCTCGTAAGCGCGGGCTTCGCAGCGCTCGGCGACGAAGGCGTTGTCGACGAGCCCTTCGGTGACGATCACATGGGCGAGCGCATTGATGATGGCGACGTTGGTGCCGGGGCGCAGTTGCAGATGATGATCGGCTTTCACGTGCGGGCCATCGACGAGATCGATGCGGCGCGGATCGATGACGATCAGCTTTGCGCCTTCGCGCACGCGGCGCTTCAGGCGCGAGCCGAAAACCGGATGGCCGTCGGTCGGGTTCGCGCCGATCACGACGATCACGTCTGCGTTGCCGATCGACGCGAAGGTTTGCGTGCCCGCCGATTCGCCCAGCGTCGTTTTGAGCCCGTAGCCGGTCGGCGAATGGCAAACGCGTGCGCAGGTGTCGACGTTATTGTTGCCGAACGCGGCGCGCACCAGCTTTTGCACCAGGTAGGTTTCCTCGTTCGTGCAACGCGACGACGTGATGCCGCCGATCGAATCGCGGCCGTATTTCGCCTGCAGGCTGCGCAGCCGCGTTGCCGCATAAGTGAGCGCTTCGTCCCAACTCACTTCGCGCCACGGATCGCTGATTTTCTCGCGGATCATCGGCTTCGTGATGCGGTCCTTGTGTGTCGCGTAGCCCCACGCGAAGCGGCCTTTCACGCAGGCGTGGCCTTCGTTGGCGCGGCCATTGCGGTGCGGCGTCATGCGCACGACCTGCGAACCTTTCATCTCGGCCTTCAGCGAGCAGCCGACGCCGCAATATGCGCACGTCGTGACAATCGCATGCTCGGGTTGGCCGAGCTGCACGACCGATTTTTCCTGTAGCGTCGCGGTCGGGCATGCGGCGACGCACGCGCCGCACGACACGCATTCGGAGGCCATGAACGATTCGCTTTCGCTGGCTGCGACGCGCGATTCGAAGCCGCGCGCGGCGATCGTCAGCGCGAACGTGCCCTGCGTTTGCTCACACGCACGCACGCAGCGGCTGCAGACGATGCATTTCGACGGGTCGTAGGTGAAATATGGGTTGGATTCGTCTTTCGGCTCGTGCAGATGATTGGCGCCGCCGTTGCCGTAGCGCACTTCGCGCAGGCCGACGATGCCGGCCATGTCTTGCAACTCGCAGTCGCCGTTGGCGGGGCAGGTCAGGCAGTCGAGCGGATGATCGGAGATATACAGCTCCATCACGTTGCGGCGCAGCGTCTGCAAGCGCTCCGATTGGGTGCGCACCTTCATGCCGGCTTCGGCCGGTGTCGTGCACGAGGCCGGATAGCCGCGCCGGCCTTCGATTTCGACGAGACACAGGCGGCACGAGCCGAACGGTTCGAGCGAATCGGTCGCGCACAGCTTCGGCACGTTGATGCCCGCCTCGATCGCGGCGCGCATGACCGACGTGCCGGCAGGCACCGTGACAGGCCGGCCGTCGATCTCGAGCGTGACGCGGGTGTCGGCGTGGCGGCGCGGCGTACCGTAATCCGTATCGTCGAACGGCTCCAGCACGCGCGCCTGCGCGGTGTGTTTGCATGTGCAGTGGCTCGAGCCACAGCCGCTTTCGCGGCCGTTGAGCGTGTCGGTGGACATGGAGGCTCCTTGCGGATCAGGCCGCGGTCTTGACCGGGTTCGGCGCGGCGTTTTTGCCGGCGGCGAGCCCGAAATCCTCGGGAAAATGCTCGAGCGCGGAGAGGACCGGATACGGCGTCATCCCGCCCATCGCGCATAGCGAGCCGGCGAGCATCGTGTCGCACAGCTCGCGCAGCAGCGTGATTTGCCGCTCGGAGGTGTCGCCTTGCCGAATGCGCGCGATGGTTTCGACGCCGCGCGTCGAGCCGATCCGGCAGGGCGTGCACTTGCCGCACGATTCGATCGCGCAGAATTTCATCGCGTACTCGGCGAGCTGCGCCAGATTCGACGTGTCGTCGTGCAGCACGATGCCCCCGTGACCGACGACCGCGCCGATCGCCGCGTAGGCCTCGTAATCCAACGGCACGTCCCATTGATGCTCCGGCAGATACGTGCCGAGCGGGCCGCCGACTTGCGCGGCGCGCGCGGGCCGCCCGCTAGCGGTGCCGCCGCCGAAATCGAACAGCAGCTCGCGCAGCGTCGCGCCGAACGCAAGCTCGACCAGGCCGCCTTGCTTGATGTTGCCCGCGAGTTGGAACGGCAGCGTGCCGCGCGAGCGGCCCATCCCGTAATCGCGATAGAACGCGGCGCCGCGCGCGAAGATCACGGGCGCGGTTGCGAGCGTGATTACGTTGTTGATGACCGTGGGTTGACCGAACAGGCCCGCAAGCGCGGGCAGCGGAGGCTTCGCGCGCACCACGCCGCGTTTGCCTTCGAGCGATTCGAGCAGCGCCGTTTCCTCGCCGCAGACATACGAGCCCGCACCTTTCGCGACATACAGCTCGAACGCGTGCGTGGAGCCGAGCACGCGTTCGCCCAGCCAGCCGGCCTCGCGTGCGCGCGCGATCGCCGCTTCGAGCGTGGCGATCGCATGCGGATATTCGCTGCGCACGTAGATATGGCCGATCGTTGCGCCGGTTGCGACGCCCGCGATGATCATTCCTTCGATCAGGCAGTACGGATCGCTTTCCATGATCAAACGATCGGAAAACGTGCCCGAATCGCCTTCGTCAGCATTGCAGACGATATATTTTTGCTGCGCGTTCGCGTGCCGGACCGTGCGCCATTTGATGCCGGCCGGGAATGCCGCGCCGCCGCGGCCGCGCAGGCCCGATTCGATCAGCGTTTCGCATGCGGCGTCGCCTTTCATGGCGAGCGCGTGCTTCAGACCGGCAAGGCCGTCGTGCCGCAAGTAATCGTCAATCGACAACGGGTCGGTCAGGCCGATGCGCGCGAACGTCAGACGCTGCTGGCGCGCGAGATACGGCAGCGCGTCAACGAGGCCGACGCAGCTTGGATGCGCGCCGCCGTTTAGCCAGCCGGCGTCGAACAGCGCCGGCACATCGGCAGCCGACAGGTTCGCATAGCCGATGCGGCCGGCGGCCGTGCCGATCTCGACGAGCGGCTCGAGCCACAGCAGGCCGCGCGAACCGTTGCGGATCAGCTCGATCGTCACGCCGCGCCGCTCGGCTTGCTCGGCGATGGCCGCGGCGAGTGCGTCGGCGCCAAGTGCAAGCGCGGACGAGTCGCGCGGCACGTAAACGCGTGTCGTCATGCTGCCTCCACGGTTTGGGATACGGCATGCTCGAGCAGTGTGTCGAATTTTTCCGGCGTGACCTTCGCGTGCAGTACTCCGTTGATCGTCATCGACGGCGATTGCGCGCATAGCCCGAGGCAGTAAACCGATTCGAGTGCAATGGCAGCCGGCACACCGGCGTCATGTGCGTGCGGATGCGCGGTGCCGTCGCGCGTATCGTCGAAGCGGCAGCGCGTGCGCGTTTGCGCATGCTCGGCGAGCGTTTCGCTACCCATGCTGCGGCATGCTTCGGCGCGGCATATCTGAATTGTCACGCGCGCGGGCGGCGCCGTGCGAAAGTGGTGGTAATAGGTCAGCACGCCGTGCACTTCCGCGCGCGACAAATTCAGCGCTTTCGCGAGCAGTGCGACGCAGCCGGGCGGCACGTAGCCCGCATCGTCCTGGATCGCGTGCAGGATCGCGACGAGCGAGCGGCCGGCGCGCGCATGGCGCTCGACGAGCGCATCGGGCGCGGGGGAAATCGGGGACATCTGTTATGCTCCTCCAAAGTCTCATATGCACTATGAATTCATATATGGTGCATCGCGGCTTTGTTTTGATGGATTTCAGGCAACGATAAGCGGAAGTCTTGACGGTCGCAATAGAAAATCGGGGGACGTAATTAATTCGAGTCGAATGCGACGCCTATTTGGCCGTGCGCGACAACGCAGGACGCGCGACGAGCTTGTCGAATATGGCGCCGTTGCACGAACTCGTCGCTGCGACGAGCAGCATTGTGTATGCAGCGCAAACGAAGGGTCTGTCGTACCGTCATGCGTGGGGCTGCTGCGCGCGCTCGCGGCCGAAGTCGCGAACGTGCTGAACCGCTGGCTCGCGTAGCGTGACAGCATCTTGCATATTTACGCTTTGCACGGCCTCGCGGTGGCGGTACTGGTGACGTCGTTCGTCGGGGCTCAAGCGGCGGGCGAGATCAAATGATGGTGAGAACGCCCAGGCTGGAAGGGCGCTCGCGCGTGGTAAGTGCGATCTGGCGGGATTTCATTTGCCGCTGAGCGTGTTTCGAGAACAGTGCGTGAGATTTGCCGCCCGTGGCTCGACGATGGGCGCCACGTGCTGATGGCTCTGTCGGACGGACGAATTAGGCATCGGCTTTGCTTGTCGGATCAAGGCCGCTCATTTTGAAGCGCAGTGTCTTTTCGCCGGCATCGACTCAAATCCGTCTGTTGTTTTCTGAACAGCAACCACGCTTGCCGATGATTGGTCGCTTGACCGCCAGCGTGACAGCGTCTCTCTGCGTTCAAGACTGCGACATAGGCCGCGGCAAATGCATCGTGTCGGTATCGGCGGGCAGCCACCGACGACAAAACAAGCCATGCAACCATGCCGTAAGCCAGGGATCCCTGACGAAATCTGCCTCCTCAACTTTTGTACACTTTCTTTGACAACCGTCGATCGCGGCAATTACTAAGCTGTATTTCGAGACGAATATCTATTGAAGACTTGCGCAGGTTGAAATGAAATCTATGTGAGGCATTTTTCTCCCCATGCCTATTCCTATATGGATACCGCTAACTCCTTCATTTAATAGAGAGTTAATTTTCCAATCTACAGGTTGATTGTACTTGGCGCATCCCAGTGAGAATTCCGTTGCAGTCAGACCTCGCTCAAGTTCGCTAAATATTTGATTGAATTCACTGGTTCTGTCCAAACCACCAATGATAATGGAGCGTGCTATGTTATCTTCAAATGTGATTTTGTTTTCCCCTGATGAGCAGGAAATCATCAATTGATTTAGAAAGCTATCGAATTTATTCTTTATTTCAACGTTATTAAAAAGATAAATTAAGCCATTGAATATAAATTCTCCATCTATCGTAAAGCTGGAGCGATCTTCACTGATGTTTACGATTGATGCTTCGAAGAATTCTGCAATGGAGTATAACCAACCCGCTTTCATGATTGTTGCGTCATTCGCAATTTCTACTTCTTCATTAAGACTACAAGTCATCTGCCCATATGGGGAACATATTTTAGCGCATCGATTTGAAAGTAGTTTTGTATATGCCTCTGAACGAGAGCGTATTACAGACCTGCAATCTACCGAAAGCAGTTTAGATAATGAGTAGTGGAGTGAGGTTGTGGAATTGTCGAATTTTGCAATGGCAAGGTGTGCCAAGATTGCTTGCGAGTTATTCCATAGGTTGCGCAATTTTTCGTGATATTCATATGTTGAAATGATTAATAGGGCGGCAATTTTATTTTGTAAAAAATCGCATTCGTCAAAGTGAATGACCTCGAATCCGTGTTGGTGTGCGACTTGGGCGGATTCTTTGGTATCAACCACAATTGGAATGTTTTTCGTAATTAATTTATCAAAATAATCTTCGGCGTTCATTCAATCCTCTGCTTAGATTAAAAGGAACGGTTGAAAATAAAAATTACTTCCAACCGTTCAACTTGCAACTTAATTACCAGTAGCAATTTTCTAGAGCTTGACGGGTCGTAATATCAACTGGACGAACCTTGACGGCCATGACCGGGATTTGATGTTGATTCATTTAAAACCTCGTTTGATCGAGAATATATGGAAATGTATGGTGAAGATTTTTTGGATAATCAATCTCACCTTACAGGGGTACTTGCCAACCCTAATATCAGAGCCGGCAATCCCAGCTTAGGTCATTAAAATGCACGTGTAAACATTGAAATGATGGTTGCGATTTTGCTCTGAAGTTTCACCGTTTGTCACGGGATGACGTAATAAGTTATTTTTAATGGTTTTGAAAATGCGCTTTGATCCGGGTGTGAGAATGTATATTGCTGGAATTTTCAATCATCTGTCGTTGTTCTCTGATATTGGCTTGGATTTGCGAAAATTCTTACCTTCGATGACGATGCGGGTAGTACCGTGGCGCCGTCAATCAAGCGTGGCGGCGCTCAGGATGCGTGTGCTGGGGCTACTTCCATTCTCTGAAGTCAAGATTGAATACCATCGGTGCCATGAGTGCCGCTCATAACGATGCTTATGTCGCAACTGAAAACAGAATAATTATCAACATAGTGGTACTCATACTGTTCAGGACGCTACTAAAAAAAGGAGCTTTATTTTTGTTTTTAAAACATGCATTCTTGATGCGGCATCATTTGTTTTGCGCTCGTAGATTAATTATCTCGGTTGATCTTAAAATAAACTGAAATGAATAAAATGGGTGCCGGCATCGGCGATAGTGTATGGAAAACTCGGTAAACGTTAAATATGCTAGCTTCCTGGCAAAAGTCTTGAGTAGGCACTTGTCTGCTGAAGCGTATGATTTCTTCCTGGCAGCCTCAGGTGAAATACACAGCGGCGTATCGAATTTACGCCTAACACAATTGATCACGCTCGCCGGGCGACATGCTCGACATTACCCAACACTTTCATTGAATGACGCCGAGCATCGTTCGTTGGTTGAAATGGGTTCCAATTGCAATCCGGCCAAGTGGAACGTACTCGAAGCATTGCGTATCGCCTTGTTGCTAACCTCACCGGACATCGACAGTGATGCCTTCCCGAACATATTCGAATATTGCTTCCGATTTCCTGACCACGACGAATCGTGTGCGCTCTATCGTTCGTTGCCGTTGCTACCTCGGGGAGAACGCTTTATCCGGCGCGCCTGCGAAGGTTGTCGCAGCAACATGCGCACGATATTCGAAGCTGTCGGATGCTATTCGCCGTATCCAGTCAAGTATTTCGACGACATATCATGGCGCCAGTTCGTCATCAAGGCCGTATTCATCGATGTGCCGCTTTGGCAAATTAACGGAATAGGCGAACGCCTCTCACCGGAGCTCGCTCACATGGCGCTTGATCTTGTAGACGAACGTCGCAGTGCAGGGCGCGATATACCACCGCAGCTGTGGTTTTGCCTTGGCCCTTATCTCGACGATCGCGGAATGCATGCACTTCAAAATGAGCTAATGGAAAACAATGATCGGAGGCAGCGCGGCGCATTGCTTGCGCTCGGTCGGGCCGGCGCATTGACGGAAGATCGCTGCCAACGTGCTGTGCTTACCGCTCACGCTCCGTTCATCCAGCAAGCACGTGCAGACGGCTTTACACAGCGCATGTTGGAATTTCTATAAACGATCAAAAGGAACAATCTTGAAATTCTTCGATCCCCATATTCACATGACTTCACGCACGACCGACGATTTAGAAGCCATGGCCGCTGGAGGTATTCGTGCAGTCATCGAACCAGCCTTCTGGCAGGGGCAGCCGCGTACCAATGTCGGGAGTTTCATCGATTATTTCTCGAGTCTCATCGGTTGGGAACGCTTCCGATGCGCACAATTCGGCATCGTTCACTATTGTGCAATCGGCCTGAATTCGAAGGAAGCAAATAACGAGGGGCTCGCGCGTGAAGTTATTGAATTAATTCCACACTTTGCGCTCAAAAATGGCGTCGTCGCAATCGGCGAAATTGGCTATGACGAAATTACTTCTGCAGAGGATTTCGCATTTCAAATGCAACTTGATTTTGCTCGCCAGCACGACATGATGGTGATGGTTCATACCCCGCACCGCGACAAGAAGCGTGGCACACGCCGTTCGATCGACGTCGCACGCGAGCACGGCGTCGATGTGACGAAGCTGGTTATCGATCATAACAATGAAGAAACCGTGCGCGACGTGCTGGAAGCCGGGGCATGGGCAGCATTCACGATTTATCCGAACACAAAGATGGGTTCCAATCGGATGGTCGACATCGTTCGCCAATATGGTTCGGAACGAATCATCGTTGACAGCTCCGCAGACTGGGGAGTGAGCGATCCGCTGGCGGTACCGAAAACCGCACGGCTCATGCTTGAACAAGGCATCCCATCCGCCACGGTTGAAGCAGTTACCTGGGGAAATGCACTGCAGGCATATGCGCAATCACAGCAAATCGACATGGCCGAATTGAATCGCATACCGAATCTCGATCAGCGACAACTGTTCGCGGACAATTCAGTTTTGCGCGGTCAAACGCCACGCGTCGACGGTCCCGTACCGAACTGATGTGGCAAGCGTGGCTTTCGATTGAACGCTCTTGCCGGTCTCTATCCGCGAGAATGCTCCATGCTCAAATATCGAATCGATCAAATTTTCGATGTTCGTTACGAATACCCCGTTTGCTTCACGCGCCATGCATTCGAGCCGGCCAACGCGGTGCTTGCAGAACTGATACGAGTGAGGGCAGATGACACAAAAGCACATGTCCTGTTTGCGGTCGATTCGGGTATCGTCGCTGCTCGCCCCGAATATATCGATGCCATCGAGCAATATGCAGCCGTTTATTCGGATGTATTCGAACTCGTTCGTCCAGCGTGGATCGTATGCGGTGGCGAAGCGGCCAAACAGGAATTGAACGAAATCGAGACTTTATACGCTCACACAAAAAATTTCGGACTTTGCCGACATAGTTATGTCGTTGCAGTCGGCGGTGGCGCCGTACTCGACGCGATTGGCTACGCGGCCGCTACTGCGCATCGAGGAATTCGGCTGATCCGAATGCCATCGACCGTGCTCGGTCAAAACGACGCCGGCGTGGGCGTCAAGAATGCGGTCAATTGGCATGGCCGCAAGAACTTTGTCGGAACTTTCGCACCGCCGTTTGCCGTAGTCAACGATTTTGATCTTCTTCGCAGCGTACCGGCAGCCGATCAGCGTGCAGGCATCGCGGAGGCGATCAAAGTAGCGCTAATTCGTGATCGACGTTTTTTCGATCAACTCCATCGAGCGCGGCACGCACTTGCCTCGCTTACGCCGCACGAGATGGAACAGATGATAGTTCGTTGTGCAGAACTCCACTTGGAGCAAATTCGCAATTCGGGCGATCCTTTTGAACGAGGCAGCGCACGACCGCTCGATTTCGGTCACTGGTCAGCACACAAGCTAGAAGAGATTTCGTGTCACCGCTTGCGGCATGGTGAAGCGGTCGCTATCGGCATCGCGCTCGACGTTCTGTATTCCAGACGGCTCGACATGATCGGCGATGACGTTGCCGATGTCATTTTCACGACCCTACAAGATATCGGATTTGAGCTCGACGACGTCGCCCTCGATGAGCTTGACGTCGAACAAGCGCTGAGCGATTTTCGAGAGCACCTTGGCGGGCAAATGTGCATTACGTTGATCAAAGGAATCGGTGAAGGTATCGAGGTTCACAGCATTGACGTCGATATCATGCGTGACTGCATATCCGATCTGCGCTCGTTGCAACGATCGACGCAGAAGCTGCCTCCGTCGGAGATCCATACATGAATCAAGACTATCCGCTGACGTACTGTACGAATGTTCACCCTGGCGACACATGGGTTGATGTACGGCGCAATCTCGAAGATGCGTTGCAAGTCAAACGAATCTGCTTTCCCGATCGCACGTTTCCGCTTGGTCTTCGCCTATCGGCCTCGGCCGCGTTCGAGATTGACGATACGGAGCTTCGTCGCTTTACGGATTGGTGTGACAAGTACGACTGCTACGTGTTGACGATCAACGGATTTCCATACGGTTCATTTCATGGAACACGAGTTAAAGAGACAGCCTACTTACCCGATTGGCGCGACCCTCGACGTGCGGTCTATACGATGCGACTTGCCGACATCCTCGCGCAATGCCCGTCCCTTTGTGGCACTGCTTCGATATCGACCGTACCGATTGCTTATCGAGACGGCTTCGCTCCGGAACATTGGCCGATCGTCAAAGGCTATATGCTTGATGTTTTGGCACACCTTGCACACTTGCGTGAACGAGGCGGTCCACTGATCCGCCTTGCGATAGAACCCGAGCCATGCTGTGTATTGGAACAAACTCGCGAGGCCATCGAGTTTTTCGAGCGGATGAATTTCCCGGACGCACTTGCCGAGCACATAGGTCTCTGCTTTGATTGTTGCCATCAGGCGGTCGAGTTCGAGGAAGCAGCGCATTGCCTCGAGCAACTGGCGCAAGCAAGAATTCCGATGGCCAAGGTACAGCTATCGTCCGCTCTGCGCGCGCGTGGAGACAAGGCAATCCATCTACTCAAATTCGATGAGCCAACGTATCTTCACCAGGCTGTGGCGCGCCGAAAGAATGGCGAACTTCAGCGCTTTGCAGACCTTCCCGATCTTGCCCGTTGGCTTGGCAGTGGTGAAATTCCTGAAGAATGCCGTGTGCATTTCCACGTACCTATTTTCCTAGCTGAACTTGGTGGCATCGAGACGACCCGCTTTTTCCTGGAGGATCTGCTTCCGCGACTTTCACCAGCGACGCCGCTCGAAGTCGAAACGTACAGCTTCGGCGTTCTACCTGCGTCATTGCGTCTGGAGTCACTCAGTCACTCCATTGCACGAGAGTTGAAGTGGGTCAAGGAGGTACTCGATGCAGCGCACGGCCATCATTAATGTTGTTGGTCTCACAAAGAATCTGATCGGTAGACACACGCCGCGTCTTTCCGCATTCAGTGACGAAATTGCTGTCGTCGATGCGGCGATGCCAGCGCTGACTTGCTCTGCGCAGACGACGTATTTGACTGGTGTACGGCCTGCCGAACACGGTATCGTCGGCAACGGCTGGTATTTTCGCGAACTCGACCAGGTTATGCTGTGGCGGCAAAGTAATCGGCTAGTGCAGTATCCCCGCATCTGGCACATCGCACGACAACGCGATCCTGCCTTCACGTGCGCCAATACGTTCTGGTGGTATGCGATGGCCACCGATGCGGACATCACACTGACACCACGGCCACTCTACCGTGCGGACGGTCTGAAATTGCCCGATTTCTATACGCAACCGGCGATGCTGCGCCAATCCTTGCGCGAGCAACTCGGACAGTTTCCGCTCTACGACTTTTGGGGGCCGCGCACGACGATCCGGTCGAGTCAATGGATTGCCGATGCCGCACTCATTGTAGAGAGACAATTTCAACCTACTTTGAATCTCATCTATTTACCGCATCTCGATTACTGTCTACAACGTGTGGGCCCGCAAGCCGATATTTCTGTGGAGCTTCGCGAGATCGACGCGGTTTGTGGCCGTTTGTTCGACGTCTTGCAGTCACGAGGCGTTCGCATTGTCGTGTTGTCCGAATACGGCATCATGCAAGTTGAACGGCCAATACACATTAATCGCGCATTACGCGAAGCAGGTTTTGTAGCAATTAAACGCGATCTCGGACAGGATTACCTCGACACTGGCGCATCCCGCGCATTTGCCGTAGCTGATCATCAAATCGCACATGTCTATGTCCGTGATCAATGCGACATCGCTACGGTTCGTCACCTCTGCGAAACTTTGCCTGGTGTCGGAGAGGTTCTGGATGAAGCAGGCAAATCCCATTACGGTCTGGCGCATTTCCGTGCCGGTGAACTCGTGCTGCTTGCCGAGCCCGACAGCTGGTTTACGTACTATTTCTGGTTTGACGACAGCGCTGCACCCGATTACGCACGCACGGTCGATATCCACAACAAGCCAGGCTACGACCCGGCCGAACTATTCATCGATCCGGCCATCCGCTTCCCGGCGTTGAAGGTCGGGATGACTCTTTTGCGTAAAGCGTTCGGCATGCGTTATCGAATGGATCTGATCCCACTTGATGCGTCGCTCGTGCGCGGCTCACATGGCATTCGCTCCATCAGTGACGGCGACGCACCAATTCTGATGAGTTCCGAGCGCGGACGGATTAGCCGCGGCAAGCTTGCATCAACCGATGTCTGCCCGATCCTGCTCGATCATATCTTTATCCGATGAACACGCTCTCATTCAACAGCCGCATTTATGCAATCCTGTCCCTCTGTCGGGTCAGCAATTTGCCAACTGTTTGGATCAACGTCCTGACGGCTTCTATTTTGTCTGGTGTGCTAAACAATCAACGAGAAGTTGAATCCGTGCTGTTGCTTGTGGCTGCGCTGTCTTGCTTCTATTGCGGTGGAATGGCACTTAACGATCTGTACGATATCGATCACGATAGCGTGCATCAGCAGTATCGCCCGATTCCTTCCGGCCAGATCACGTTCGTGCGTGCGCGCGCCGTCACATTCGGGCTATTCGTGTTTGCATTCTTCTGCTTGTCAATCGCCCCATATCGCATCGGACTTGTGGCTGGCGTCGCACTGCTGACTGTCATTTGGTTGTACAACCGGTTTCACAAGCGCCATTCAGTTGCCGTGCTTGCGATGGCTGGCGCTCGACTATTTATTTACATTGTCACTGCATTGGCGATTTCTGGTCAGGTATCGAAAACGATCTGGCTCGCGGGAGGGCTGCAGGCGGCGTACATTTTGACGATTACGATCGTTGCGCGCCGCAAAAGCCACGCGATTGGACAACGGCGCGATGTTTGGCCGTCGATTCCATGGATGCTTGCAGCGATACCGATATGCGATGGCCTTGTGCTGGCGATGCTTATCGACCCGGCGTGGCTAGCGGTAGGCATCGGCGGAACGATTCTGACTCGCATGGCCCAACGCTACATACGTGGTGACTGAATAATAAACATGATCAAAATTAGTTTCCGCATCTAATCAATAAGGATTGCTATGAATAATTTAGAGCATGCAATCGTCAAACTTATTAGTGATTTTTCTACCGCTCGGCCAGCAAGCTCTCGGTGTTGCGCCACATGAAATCGCGAGTTTGCGAGCAACATGATCCGGATGTTGTTGTCAGTCGACATCCGGGCGTCATGATCGAATCCGTCGCTTGCGATCAGCCGAAGCTCAAGGCGTTCTTAGCAACATGTTCGTATGTCGTTACAAAGCAGATACCACCGGCTTTGTGTGCATTCCGTTTCCAACGCGCGTAGCGCTATTACTCAATGGCATTGTCCAAGTGCGATTGGCTATACCAGACGCTGAACCGAGACGGATGCGTAGTCATTGGTCGAACTATGAGTTGGGATATGCATTGGCGACGAATTTATCTATTTTTGCCTCGGCGACAGTAAGTCCGCCATTGCCGGGGCAATCGAACACCGGGGTAGCCGCTACGTCGATCCAGCCGGTACTAACTGTTTCCAAAACCCGAAAGGCAATGCTATTGAACTGATCAATGCATTCGGGCGAATACCTGCGCTACGAAGTTGTTTACGGGAAACGTCCCTGCGATTAGGGGGTGTTTTGAAATTTGACAATGTATCCGAGGAGTAGACATGAGTTACTTACAGTTCCCCAGACTTGCTTTTTCCGGTAAATTTCAAGCTGATGTTTCGACGGTCAATAACGATCCACGACATTTCGATAACGATACATTCAATTCTTCTTTTCAAGAATTACAAACCGATCAGAACTTATTCTATGGTTGGTGGAATCCAATCGGTACCGGCATCATGCGTTTCAGCGATTGCACGGTGAAAAGTCTATTTGATAAATATGGAAGTATTATGACTGATGATTCATTGGATTCATTGATTGGAGGTTCGGTTGGCAATTCGCCAGACCGTCCGTCGGGCAAAATGGTTGATCTGGATACAGACTGGCAGTTGGCATCGAGTATTTATGGACTTTCCGTCTCGTTAACTACTAAAGACGGACTTCAAATTATGACGGCCAATTACGAAAGCCACCCTTTTCGTGATCTTTGGTTTCGAGCTCCTGGCGGAGGTGATAGTGCCGCATCAGCTGTGTTTCAGTCAGTGCTAACCGATGTCGTCTGGCTTGACGAGGGCTACTTGCCTAAGAGTCAGTTTCTCAGTGAACTGCGTGATGCATCCGAGAATGGGCTTTTATCAATCCGCTTGGCCACATATGGCTTCCAGGTTGACAGCAAGCAACCAGAATTTACTCTCGGAAAATTAATTGGAAATATTGGTCCGGCAAAATCCAATCAACCTCGCTCTTTTATCCTAGGTCGCCGCTTCATACCGACTACACAAGACGAGAATCGCGATCTGGCCAGTACCAGTTATGATTTGAATTCAGAAAATCAATCGAACCCGAAAATTCCCGATTGGGGATTTGGATGTTTCTCATCATTTGTCGAAAAAAATTCCGGGTATCTCGGATATCCTGGATGCCTCCACGTCGACTTGAGCAATGCTTTCCCAACTGATAGCGATTATAGGATTATCGATCAAGGTAACCTTATATATGCTGCCTTAAATGATGAGTCGATCAAGCAGGATGCCAAAATAACCATTCATGACTATGTCCCGCTTGGCAGTGTCGCCCGCGACGTTAAATCGTTGGAAGAATTGCAACAATACCGAGGCGGCATTGATTCACTGCCGTTAGCAGCACTTACGCTCAAATTGATGGAAGAAAGGCCGCTTGCCATTCTCAAAAAACTCGATTCAGACAATGCGCTGGTTTGCGTGCGCGAAGCGCCGCTTGGGCTGGAAGTTCGTGCGGAAACTTTTGCTTTCAAGCTTGACCCGAACGACCATAGCCCCGCTGAGAGAAATTCTCAGGAAGTAGTTCTTTATGCCGCTCGCTATGGCAAGCCTTATGCAAATCAGGAACTGGCGCTCTGGGCCAGCGCTCCAGCGCCCGATTTCGGTAATACTCCATCAAACAGAAAAGACCCTGGTACGACACCCAGGGCACCAATCCCCATCAACAATGTACCGGGCGATTGTGTCAGCATCACGCCACTCCGTCCACGTACCGACAATAATGGCATCGCAACGGTAAGGTTTACCGGGCCTAATACGATGGGTAATCCGCGTGGATATATAGACGGTCAGCTTTACACCTTCTCGTATAACTTCGCTGGCAACGATGCCGCAGTACAGCAGCCATTAGACATGATTGCCGTCGTGGTTTACAGCACTTTCCCCACACCAGGGCAAAACATTGATCTAACAAACCCGCGCTGGGAAGACGTACAGCCGATTCTCCAGCAGTATGCCAACCTCTATCCGGTTATGAGCAAGGGACTGTTCGATTTTTCGAAGCAAGAAGTTGCTGATTCCGCTGCCTTCATCATGAAATTCGTTTTCGACAAGCCAATAGACGACCCCGACCAGATGCCCGTGACGCGTGACCTATCCTCAACCAAACGTCGCATGCTAATTAATTATTTCGACAATGTCATAAAAAAAACCGGTAAGACGCTAGGCAGCCAGGCCATATATGGAAAGCGTTGTCCATTGCATCACTTCGCCGACTCTGAAAAATCGGCATCTAATCTCATGGATATCGCGCTGACACACGGTAGAAAGCGTTAAAAGCCAATATCTCTATCGAACATATCCCACTGAACAGGATCACTTCATCATGTTGAAAATTCGAAGGGAAATTATCGAAAAATTGCGTGCCACAACCAACCTTGGCGACGTGATATATATATTAGAGAATGCCGTGATGATTGAATTTACGACGATCCCTCCCTATCTGACAGCGCTCTTTTCCATCATCCCTCAACAGAATCCCAGTGCCCAAGCGATTCCCAGTGCCCAATCTCTAATGCATTCCGTTGTGCTCGAGGAAATGCTGCACATGACGCTTGCTGCAAATACAATGATTGCAATTGGTGGTAATCCGCGTATATACGAACTTGGTATAAAACTTCGCTACCCAGCATCATTTCCGATGAACGTGGACGAGGGTTTGCAAGCCCACCTAACCTCGTTGACCAGCCAGCAGGCCAGAGCCTTCATGGAGATCGAATACCCCGACACGAACGCACTTCTTCCAGGAGAAAAACAGTCTACATCCAACGATCATTCCATCGGTGATTTCTATGATGAGGTTATCCAAGCATTGATCAGATTGAACAATTTAGGCAAAGGAATTTTTTCAAATCCGCGTCTTGATCATCAGATCGATGTTGCTCAATGGTTTCCTTTCGAATTAAATAATATTGGAAATGGCAAGGTATCTTCGTTAGATTCTGCTCAAGTAGTACTCAAAGAAATCACAGCACAAGGTGAAGGGGTTCAAATCAGAGCAGATCCTATCGATCCATATAATGGCGGGAGAGAATATGCACACTACTTCAAATTCGGTGAGATCTTTTACGGTCGACAGCTAGTGGGGGATCGGAATGATCCTTCTGGTTTTTCCTACACCGGCCCTCAGATTCCGTTGGCTATATGCAACCTGTTGGAGAATGCTGCAGTCTCCGATTACGAAAAAGGCAGCGATGCTTATATTACGGGTTCTCAATTCTATGAGACTTATCGACGCCTGCTGAAAGCGCTGGATGAGACGTTCAACGGCTACCCGGAAAGTTTGAACTCAGCTATGGGCATCATGTTCGAGCTTAAGCTGGCCGCTCAGAAAGTCATACAATCTGTGGAATTGATTGATCCTTCCACGGGGAAGCAATGTCATCCCGCACCTCCTTTCATGCCAGACCACGACAAGCCTGCGACCAGCGAGCTCCTGTCACGTTGACGAAGCGATGAGCGAAGATGTTGCACTGAAGAAGACGCTCCAGCTCAGCGTGCGCGACATTGAAGAGTTGATGCTCAGAAGATCGTCACCCACCAACTGTACAGTTGACCTGCACTCAGCAAACCGGGCTAGTCAAACCTAGTGGAGTTCGTTTTTGAGCGGCCACGGTTTGCGGTGTCAGCGGCAATGCTAGTCCTCGGCGTTCTGTTTTTCCGTCAGTTTGGCCTGTAGGCCAAATTGACGGACGTATTCCGCAGGCGGCACTTCACCGAAAACCCGGTGAGGCCGACTCTCGTTGTACTCGACCCGCCATCGCTCAATCTGCTTCCTGGCATCGGCCAACGATATAAACCAGTGCGCGTTCAGGCATTCATCGCGCAGCGTGCCGTTGAGCGACTCCACGAATGCGTTATCGGTTGGCTTGCCGGGCCGACTGAAGACAATCTCGACCTTATAATGGTAAGTCCACAGGTCCGCCACCTGACTCGTAAATTCCGAGCCGTCGTCACACGACAATGTACGAGGAGCTCCGCGTTTGGCCTTCAGTTCATCCAACACGCGCACGACATCTGACGCGCCCAATAGCTGACCAACATAGATGGTGAGCGCTTCGCGCGGAAGACAGCAGTGATGGTCAGTGCGCGAAACCTCTGGCCGCTCGAAAGCTGGCCAGCGACCAAATCCAAACTCCACATCGGATTTGTCGCCGCCGACTTTACCCGCGCCGGCCGGCTCAACTGCGCACGTCGCTTGCGATCGGGCTGTCGCGCAGCGACAGACCTTCCTCTCGATACAGGCGGGACAGCCGATTCTTGCTGACCTGATAGCCTTCCCGGAGTGGCAGCACGCGTATTTTCGGATATCCATAGCGCACTCGCGTCGCCGCAATTTCACATACATGCTGCCGCAACGCAACCTGCGGATCGCGGTGACTGCGATACTGGTACACCGAGCACGATATGGCCGCCAAGCGGCAAGTGTGCCGCTTGGAGACTCCGTGGGCTGATTTGAGATAGTCCACGATGCTGCACGTCGGCGAGTAGGGATTTGACACTTTTTTCGATACGCGGGTCAGCATCGCCTTGTCCGACGCCAACTCCGCGCTACCTTTTTCAGTTGGACGTCTCGTCCTGGAACTACTTGAGCTGCCGCATCTGGACCGTCTGTAGGCCGACGTAGATCTTCTTTCAGCGATAAAAGGTTTGCTCCGGAATGCCTACGTGACGATCTGGTCCGTCACCGGCATCCCTGCTTCGCCTGTCTCAACATTGGCACAATCTGCTCGACACTGAAGTGTTGCGTTTTATCGTGTGGCTCCTTTCCATCGAAAAGTCTGCCGAAAACTCGCTCACATGATGGCGCCGCTTACTGGGAGCCGCTCGGCTACGATCCCGCCGCGTGCGGCACGGTGACGAGCGTCGCGGCGGGGCTTGCCGGCGTCGATCAGTGAGGAGGCCGTCACGCAACGCCGCACCGGGCGGGACGAAATTCCGGCTCGGTGTTGCGTGCGGATCGCCCCCGCGGATTGCAGGATGCACCGCGGCTTCGGCAGTCACTGCGATGGTTGGGTTGGCCTCTTCAGCGCTGGGTTGCTCAGCCATCCGAAGCGTTACCGGGGCGTATCGCCATCGTCAAACGTCCGCGCCACAAAGTCGAACACCGAGCGCAGCACTTCATTGCGATGCTCGGGCGTCACCATTGCCCGCGCAATCAGCACCGCGCCGACAGCCGCGCATCCGACCGTCCATGCAGTGGCATCGTCGTGCACTTCGTTGGCAATGGCGGCTTGATAGCGCAGGATCAGCTTTTCAAACGTCTTACGAGTCGCGTTATCCGCCCTTGCCACTTCCGCGCCCAGCGACGGAACCGGGCAGCCCAGCTCGGGATGGTTGACGTTTGCCTTGCTCAGGTAGTTGCGCAGCGCGGCAAGCAGTTCGGCCTTGGTGCGGCCTTCGAACGATGAAAGCACTTTCGACATTTCGTGCTCGATGATCGCGTGCAGGAACTCCGGCTTCGAGCGGAATTGCGTGTAGAACGCGCCCGTCGTCACGCCGGCTGCCGCGGTGAGCTTGTCCATGCCGGTGTTCGCAAAGCCGTTTTGTTTGGCGAGCGCCGCGCCTGACTCGATGAGGCGCATCCGGCTCTCTTCCTTGTGTTTCGGTGAGTAGCGCATGGCCGCTTCCCGTTGGTTAGAGACGTAATTCGATTGACTTCATCCGAAGTATAGAATAGCGTCCGTTATCATAACGATCGCTATTCTATGCGTTCGAGTGCCCCAATCGCCGCATGCGGCAGGCAGACGGAGTGTGTGATGACAGTCGAAAAAACCGCTTGCATCCTTTGTTCGCGCAACTGCGGCCTTGTCGTTGACGTCGAAGACGGCAAGTTCGGCAAGATTCGCGGTGACGACGAGCATCCGGTTTCGAAGGGCTATCTGTGCCAGAAGGCCGCGCGGCTTGCGTACTACCAGCATCACGATGATCGCCTGACGCACCCGTTGCGGCGCGAGCCGGACGGCAGCTTCGTGCGCGTTACGTGGGACGAAGCGATCGACGATATCGCGCGCCGTCTGCTCGCGCTGCGCGCGCGGCACGGCGGGGATGCGTTCGCGCTGGTCGGCGGCGGCGGGCAGGGCAATCATGTCGGCGGCGCATATAGCCGGCAATTGCTCGCAGCCATGCGCAGCCGCTATGCGTACAATGCGCTTGCGCAGGAGAAGACAGGCGATTTCTGGCTCAACGGCCGTTTATTCGGACACCAAACCTGTCATACGACCGAAGATATCGAGCATGCCGACTATGTGTTGATCATCGGGGCGAATCCGTATCAGGCGCACGGCATCCCGAATGCGCGTGATACGTTGCGCGACATCCAGAAAAATCCGGCCCGCACGATGGTGGTGATCGATCCGCGCCGTTCTGAAACGGCGAAGCTCGCCGATATCCATTTGCAGCTTCGGCCCGGCACGGATGCCTATCTGATGAGCGCGATGCTGTCGATCATCGTTCGCGAGGGGCTGCACGACCGCGCGTTCATCGCGCGGCATTGTCGCGGCTTTGAATATGTCGAGCGCGCGTTGCTCGAGGTGCCGCTCGAAGATTACGCGCGCCGCGCGGACATACCGCTCGCGGATATCGAACGCGTCGCGCGCGGCTTTGCGACGGCGCGCAGCGCATGCGTGCGCGTCGATCTCGGCATCCAGCACACGCTGCATACGACGCTCAATGGCTATTTGGAGAAGCTGCTCTTTCTGGTCACCGGCCACTTCGGCAAGCGCGGCGGCAACAACCTGCATACGTTCATACTGCCCGTGCTCGGCCATACCGACGAGCGCGCGCACCGGCACGGCAAGCCGCTCAAGCGCACCGCACATCACCGGATGCACCCGATCGCCGGAATTTATCCGCCGAATATCCTGCCTGACGAGATCGAATCGGCGGGCGATGATCGCGTGCGGGCCGTGTTCGTCGATAGCGCGAATCCGCTCGTCACTTATGCGGATTCCACCGCATACGAGCGGGCGTTCGCGAAGCTCGAATTGCTCGTCGTGGTCGACGTCGCGATGACGGAGACCGCGCGTCTTGCGCATTATGTGCTGCCCGCTGCGTCGCAATTCGAAAAATGGGAGGCGACGGGCTTCAACCTCGAGTTTCCGGAAAATGCGTTTCACCTGCGGCATCCGCTCGTCGCGCCGCTCGGCGAAGCGCTGCCGGAGCCGGAAATCTACACGCGCCTGCTCGAGCGCATGGGCGAGATTCCGCGCCGCTTTCCGATGCTCGCGCGTATCGCGCGGCTCGAGCCGCGAGCGTCCCGGCATCTGGCGTATATGGGCGCGCTCGGCGTCGCGCTGGCGTTGAACAAAGGTTGGCGGCGGCATGCCGCGTCGGTCGTCTACCGGACGTTCGGCCGTGCGCTGCCGAATCAGGCCGCCGGCGTGGCGCCGCTGTTGCCGCTCGCGATCGCTTATGCGCAGCGGCATTATGCGGCGGTGCGCCGGGCCGGCCATCGCGGCAACCGGCTGACGCTCGGCACCGCGCTGTTTCGCGCGATCCTCGAACGGCGCTCGGGCACGGTGATCAGCGTTCACGAGTTCGACGAGATGTGGCGCTTCATTCGCCACGAGGATGGCCGCATCCATCTGCACATCCCGGAAATGCTCGACGAATTGCGCGCACTGCGAACCGAGACGCCGCCGGGCGCCGACTATCCGTTCGTGCTGATGGCAGGCGAGCGGCGCGCGTACAACGCCAACCAGATCTATCGCGATCCGTCGTGGCGCAAGGTCGATCCGCATGGTGCGCTGCGCATTCACCCGGACGATGCGGCGGCGCTGGGCGTCACGGATGGGGACAAGGTCGGATGCGCGTCCGAGACGGGCTGTATCGAGGTTGTCGCCGAGCTGGACGACAGCGTGCGGCGCGGGATGGTCACGCTGCCGCACGGTTACGGCATGCGTTACAAAGGCGGCGCGCCGATCGGCCCCGAGCTGAACCGCCTGACGTCGGGCGCGCATTGCGATCCGCTGTCGCGCACGCCGTATCACAAGTATGTGCCGGTCCGGCTGAGCAAGATCGATGCCGGCGCGCGGGCGCCCGCCGCCGAGCTGACGCATGCGTGATGCGGCGAGCCGCGCCGGGCGGCGCTGCGATCGGACGCGCACGCGCGGGCTTACGCTTTGCCCATCGGAGCCGGATCGATCAGTTTGATTGAGTCTAGATTGGGACGGCGTTGGCGATGCGATTCCAATCATTATTTCAATCGACGAAATTGGTTAATTGAATTGAAACGCGCCAGTACAATGATTGACCCTTGATGAAAAAATCGGGGGCGTCGCTGATTCGAATTAATTATTAAAGGGGACTGGCCATGAAATTTTGCCGCATTGCATTCCGAGGTTCCACGGTGGCGCTTGCCGCGTTGTTTATCCACGCCGCGCCTTTGCATGCTCAATCCACACCTGGTATTCCCGATCCTGCCGCGGTCGGGCTGACGCCCGGCACCGGGCAAAACGGCGCGCCCACCGTGTCGGCCTGTTTTTATAATTACCGAACCGGCGTGGTGGCGGGTTTTCCGGCTCAAATCACGTCCTGGTGGATTGTCACCAATCAACGTAACAATCCGCAGTGCACGCCGCCGGGAGGGCTGCCGAGTCCCAATTGGCAGGAAATGACGTATTTCCACGATATGCCCGTGGGCTCGACCATTTCCGCATGCTGGAGTTTTTCGTGGCCGTCCGATTGGCAACCGATCGGATATTCCGCCGATCCGTCGAAATGCGGTTATTGGCCGAGCGGGCAGATTCCGGGCGCACAGCCTAATGTGGTTTTTTTGAAAAGGGTGCGGTGAGGCGGCCGCTCGGTATGACAAAGCGCCGAACGAAGGATGACAGCAATCGCATCCCTATTCGCGGCGCGTTGACGAGCAGGTTCGCAGAGCTGGCGGTGCCGATGACGACCCGGACGAGTCCGGGTCTTTTTTTTCGAAAAGCCTTGCCGCGCGACGCGCCTCTTTCAGCATCGTTGCGGCGTCGGAAAGTGTGACAGATCAGCCGCGGATGATCGGAGAGCTTCACCGGCAGCGGCATGTTGATGGTGCTGAAGTGTCGCGCGGATATGGGCCTGCCGATGGCCGGCGCGGCGCGCGATCCCATGCCGCCCGCCGATAGCGGACGCGCATTGCTTCCGGTTTCGCCGCATCGATGCCGCGAGGCTCGCAAGAGAGGGGCGTTGCACGGCGGCGATCTGTTTCGAGCTGCTTTTCCTGCGGTACCGGATGAGTGCCTCGCCGCCTTTACCGGCGCACCTTGACGGAGGATACTTCGTCGTCGAGATCCGCGCCGTGTGTGCCGGCCGTCCTCGACGCATCTTTTTTTTGCGGGTATCGCGCACGCAGCGTTCGGTGCCGCGTTGGCAGACGCTTACGCTTTGCGCACGTCCACTCATTGCTGGAGCACGCATGTTCGATCACGTCGTATTCGGAGTCAGCGATTATGAGGCGAGTAAGGCGTTTTTCCTCAAGGCGCTCGAACCGCTCGGTATAGCCGTGGTTCTGGAAGGTCCTCTTGGTATCGAGCTTAGCTCGGACGGCAAGGTTTCATTGTGCCTGTTCCAAACCGACGAGAAACCGGCGCATCTTCACTTGGCATTCACGGCCGAGAATCGCCGGCAAGTGGATGATTTCCATCGCGCGGCTCTGGAGGCGGGCGGTCGGGATCATGGTGCGCCCGGCCTGCGCACGCGCTATCACGCGAACTACTATGCGGCTTTCGTCATTGGCCCGGACGGACACAATATCGAAGTGGTTTGCCATCACCCCGAAGGCTAGCGCTTGTGTCGACGGGCACGCGCATGCAGGCCGCGGCGGGCGGCGCTTGCTTGCGTTTGCGCTGCATGTCGAACGTCGTTTCGATTGCCCGGCGGCGGCACGCGGCCCGTAAGCGATATTCACGAGATTGCCGCGACCGATTCTTTTGACGCTCAGCGTCCCGCGCATTCGCGCCAGCGCATCAGTCGCCGCCACAGCGACGGACGCGCTTGCTCGTTCGGCGCCAACGTCACGATGCGAGCGATACCTTGAACGCTGATCAATGCGCCGGCATTCGGCAGTGCGGCGGTTGCATCGTCGGCAGGCAGCGACGGAAGCGGCGCCGGTGTTCGCGGCGAGCCGGTGGTTTCGACGCCGGAAGCGACGCGGGAATCGAAGCCGGAATCGCAACCGGAATCGAGACCGGAATCGAGACCGGAATCGAAGCCGGGATCGGGCCTGGAAGCGATGCCGGAATCGGGGCTGGGTTCGGAACCGCCATCGGAACCGGCATCGGTGGAGAAACGGACCATGATCGGCATCCTGTCGAAATCGAAGGGGTATCGGTCAATAGCGAACGCGCCCGACGAGCCGCAGCGGGTCGAGCGCGCATTGAACGGCGGATGCGGCAGCCCGCTCTTCGGCGCGCACATATTTGCGGTAATACGCGAGATTGGCGGGGCCGACGCCGTGCTCGGCGCTGAAGCAGCCGCCGAAGCGCGCGACGCGTTCGTACAGCGCGCCGCGCAGCGCGATTTGCCGTACCGCGCCGTATTGCTCGGCGCATGCATGCGGAATCGATACGACGAGATGGCAGCCGCCGTCGCCGAAATGGCCGAATGCGTAGCAGCCGAGCGCCGGATGCGTGTCGGCCAGCCAGCGTTCGGTATCGGCGATGAACGGCGCGAGCGCGCCGCGCGCGAACGATACGTCGAACGACAGCGGCAGGCCATCCTGCGCGACGGCGGCAGGCAGGCTATCGCGCAGCCGCCAGAAACGCTCGGCGGTGGCGCAGGCGGCGTCCAGCGCGTCGCCGCGGCCGACGAGCGCATCGAGCGTGTCGAGCGCGCGCGTTTCCAACAGCGCGTCCAGACCGGGCATGCCGGAGGCGATCTCGACGAGCGCGAAGCACGCGGCAGGCGTATCCGGCAGCGGGACCGACAGATTGGGAAACGCCGCGGCGGCGCGCGCGATGGCACGGGACGACATGAACTCGAATGCGCACAGCAGTTCGCCGAACGCCCGCTCGAACGCGAGCAGGCCCGCGAGCGCGGCGTCATAGGAGGCGAACGCGACGAGCGCCGCGTAAGACGAGCGTTCAAGCGGCGCAAGCGAGAACGAGACTGCGGTGACGAGCCCGAGCGCGCCGCCCGCGCCGATGAACAACTGCTTCAGATCGAAACCGGCGTTGCGTTTGCGCAGCGGCGCGAGTGCGTCGATCACCGTGCCGTGCGCATCGGCGAGCACGGCTTCGATGCCTAGCACGTTGCGGCGCACGTCGCCGTATTTGATGAGCCGACTGCCGCCCGCATTCGCGCCGACCAGGCCGCCCGCGCTCGGATCGCTGCCGAGATCGATCGGCAGGGTGAGCCCGGCCTCGGCCGCCGCGCGGTTCAGCTCGGACAGCCGCACGCCCGCGTCGACCGTGATGCTGCGGTTCGCGACGTCGAGCGCGCGAATGCGACGCATCCGGTCGAACGATACGACACATTGCGCACCGCTGCGATCGGGTACTGCCGCGCCGACCAGCCCGGTGCGCGCGCCCTGCGGGACGAGCGTGATGCAATGGGCATGCGCGGCTTGCACGAGCGCCTGGGCATCGGCGGTCGATGCGGGCCGCGCGACGCCGAGCGCTGCGCCGCTGATCTGCATGATGTCGGTCAGATAGGGCGCGCCTGCATCGCCCTCGAGCCAGCCGTCGCCGAGTGCGGCGGCGAGCGCGGCGGCTTGTGGTGCCGTAGGCGCTGCCGGGTGTGTATCGGGCGGTTGAGCCATTTTTGCCGTTTCGCGTGCGTTGGCTGGTCGGGCCGTATGCGCCGATTCAAGCGCATCGGTTGGCCGGGCCACACGCGCCAATTCAAGCGTATCGGCTGGCCGAGCCGCATGCGCCGATTCAAGCGTATCGGCTGGCCGAACCGCATGCGCCGATTCAAGCGTATCGGCTGGCCGAGCCGCATGCGCCGATTCAAGCGTATCGGCTGGCCGAACCCCATGCGTCGATTCAAGCGCATCGTCCGGCCGAACCACACGCGCCGTTTCAACCGTTTCGGTCGGAGCGCCCATGTCAGTGAACCTGCGCGAGTTGGCGGCGCAGCCGGCCGCGCACGACGACGAGCGCGATCAACGGCACGACGCCGCCCCACAGCGGGCTGTGGCGCATCGCGATCGACACGCCGAGCGCGACGACCGTGGCGACGATCATCACGAACGACAACGCGCGCACCCGCCGGTGCTCGGCGCATGCACCGTCGACGAAGCCGCCGGCGGACCACGCGGTCAGCGCGACGCCTACCGCGAGCACGCAGACGAGCATCGCGGCCGGGCCGAGTTCCTCGCCCCATAAGCGGCTGCCGGCCGGCGACACGAGCGCGAGCAACGCGCCGATCACGAGAAACAGGTCGACGCCGATCGCGATGCTGTTGCGCTCGGCGCGGCGCAGCAGCCATGCGCCATGCGCGAGCGCGAGCACGCCGCCGATCAGGAACGCATGGGTCCAGCGCTCGTCCGGCTGGCCGGGGCCGAGCCGGCCGTAGAACAGAAACACGATCGCCGGCAGAAAGTTGCTCGCATGCAGCAGGTAGTCGGTGAGCGGATGGCGGGAGGGGGTCATCGGGCGTTTCTCCTTCAGGAAAGCGAATGGATGCTCATGCGTCGTGCCAACGGAACAGGCGCGCGGACACGAACAGGAACAGCAGCGTGCTTGCCGCCATGCCGGCAAGCTGCGGCGCGAACTGCGCATACTGCGCGCCATCGAGCAGCAGGCCGCGCAGCGCGACCGCGAACTGATTGGTCGGCAGGAACGCGAGCGCGGCCTTGAGCCAGGACGGCGCATCGTGCATGGGAATCGTCAGATCGCTGAAGAACAGCAGCGGATAGTACGTGACGTTGCACGCAAGCTCGGCGGCGGCAAGCGACTGCGCGCGGCTCGCGAGCAGCACGCCGAAGCTCAGCACCATCGCCGCGCCGAGCAGCACGACCGGCAGCGCGCGCAGCCCGGCAGGCGAGACGATCGGCAATGCGATGCCGAACGCGAAGCGCGCAACCGCGAGCAGCACCACGGCGGACAGCGCCATCATCGCCATGCGCGCGACGATCAGCGCGCCGAGGAACACGCCGCGCGACACCGGAAAGCAGACATAGAGCTTGAACGTGTTGCGCTCGCGCAGCGCGGCGATCGCGGTCGCGGTGGAATTCAAGCCGATCGCCATGAACGCCATCACGAGAATGCCGGTTGCGAAGAATGCGCCGTAGTCGAATGCACGGCGCTCGGGCGCGGCGTTCTCGAAGCGCGCCGGCTCGGCGGGCAGGCCGAGCCCTTGCGCGGCGCAGCGCGCGAGCGCGATCTCGATCACCCGCGATGCGGCTTTCGCGGCGAGCGAGCCGTTGAAGTCGTAGCGTATCGTCGCGGGCGTGTGCGCGTCGGCGCCGAGCACGACGTTGACGCGTTCGGTGCTGCCGCGCGCGCCCGCGGCGACGATCGTTGCCTTGACGACGTCGCTGCGCGCCAGGCTCGCGACGATTTCGGCACGGCACGCGTCACGGTACAGCGTCGTGCCGCCGGGCGCATCGAATGCGATGTCGACAGTGCCGAGCGAGTTCGAGCCGCCGAATGCGAACAGCATCACGCTGAGCAAGAACACCGGAAAGACGAGCGTCCAGAACAGCGACGAGCGGCTGCGCAGAAAGCCGAGCAGCTCGTTGCGCACCAGGATTGCGAATACCTTAAGCATCGCGTGGCCCCTCCGTGCATACGCGCAGCAGATCCTCGAGCGTACTGGGCGCGAGTTCCAGATGCTGAATGCCCTGTTCGCCGATGAGCGCATGCACGCGCGCGTGAAGCGTCGCGTCGCCGAACGCTTCGGCAACGAGCGGCTGCGGCGCGCGAACGTTGACGACGCCCGGCAACCCGGCGAGCCGCGCGCGCAGCGCGCGGGCCTCGGCGGCGTCGCGGCAGTGCAGCGCGGCGCGCGCGTGGCCGACGCTCGCCGCTATCAGCGCGTCCTTGGCGCCCTGGTAGCGGATGCCGCCGTCGCGGACCCAGACGAGATCGTCGACGAGCGCAAGCTCGTCGGCGCTGTGGCAGATCATCGCGATGCTGGTGGCTGCGGCGCGCGCGCACAGCAGCCCGGTGACGGCGCCCGTATACCGCCGGTCGAGGCCGGTGAACGGCTCGTCGAGCACGGCCAGCTCGGGCCGGTGCGCGAGCGCGACGTACAGATCGACGCGCTGGCGTTGCCCTTTCGACAGCGCGCGGCACGGCTTGCCGAGCAGCTCGCCGATGCCGAGCGCGGCGGTGACGTCCGGGTCCGCGCGGCGGTACATCGCGCGATGCAGCGCGACGATTTCGTCGACGCGCGCATGATCCGGATATTCGACCTTCTGCAGTTGCGCGCCGAGCCGGCGCAGCGAAGCAGGTTCGCGCATGAAGTGCGGCGCGGGCGCATCGAGCACGCGCACGTCGCGGCCGCCGCGCCGAAAGCCGAGCAGCGTCTCGAGCAGCGTGCTCTTGCCCGCGCCGTTGGGCCCGACGATCGCGGTGATCGCGCCCAGGCGAAAGCGCACGTCGTGTGCAACGAAACGGAAATCGCCCGCCGCGACGTCGATCGCGGCCGCGCTCAGCGCGGCTTGCGGCGCGTGCCGCGCGGGCGGCTGCTGCGTGCCGAACAGCCGGGGCCAGTCGAATGCGTGGCGCGGATCGAGTATCGCGCGCAGCAGGGCGGGAAAGGACACACTCATCGGCGGCATCCGCTCAGTCGAACAGCATCACTTGCGTGTCGCGCGCGCCCCGGTACGGGTTGCGGCCGTGCGCGACCAGCATGTTGTCGACGACGAGCACGTCGCCCGCTTGCCACGGGAACGCGATTTCCTCGCTGTCGAACGCATCGTAGATGGGGACGAGATCGTCGAACGGCATCGGCGTGCCGTCGCCGTAGCGGACCTCGTATGGAAACGCGGCGCGGCCGCCGAATACGCGCTGCAATTGCCGATAGCTGAAATCGCCCATCGAGCGGGGGTTCGGATGCTGCGCGCTCGCCTGGTTGAACCACAGCACGTCGCTGGTGCGCGGATGCGTGCGCAGCGCGGGGCCGACGTGCGACACGGTCACGCTGCCGTCGTCGAGCCAGCGGCAGCCGAGCCCGCGTGCCGCGCACAGCCGTTCGACGTCGGCGCGCTCGGCGGTGCCGAATGCGTCGTCCCACGGCCGGTGGTATTCGCCGAACGCCATGCCCGACCGGTTGCTGCTGGCCGCCCGTTCGCCCGGCGCGGCGAAGTTGCGCAGATACATCACGCCGCGCGCGGCGAAGCGCTCGCGCAGCGCGGCCGGAATTCGCGCGGTCACGCGGCGCATGTCGCAAATCGGCGTTTCGCCGCCCGCGTCGGCCGGCCGCCGGCAATAGAACGCGACGAGCCGGGGAAACGCCGGCATATAGGCCATCTCCTGATGCAAGCCGATCTTGAACGGCGGGGGCATCCGCGTCGATTCGTACACTTCGCCGGCGATTTGGCGGCGCGGTGCGGCTCCCGCGGTGTAGCCGTTCGCGTGCGGCGGATAGAGCGCGCCGAGGCGGCCGAACGCGGCGGTGTCGGGCACGGCGAAACCGCGCCACAACAGCGCGCCGCGCGCGTCGAGCAGCTGGTCGATGTCGGCAAGCCGCGCGCCGTACCACGCGGCGAATGCGTCGGGCGACGCCGCGAGCGCGGGATCGCGCGGCGTGATGCAAAGCGGCAGCGCGGCGTGCTCGACGAGCGGCGCGCATGCGACGCGGTCATCATCGAACAGCGCGGCGGCACCGCCGGCAAGCGGGGCGGGAGTCGGCATGGCGTTACGCAAGCGCGGGTTTTTTCAGCAGGATTTCGAAGCCGAGTGCGCCGAGCCCGGCGCTCGGGCTGTAGATCGACGCGTGCGCCGCGAGGCCGGCCTGCGCGACGAGCGCGTGCGCTTCGTCGAGCGTGATCTTCTCCTCGACGTGAGTCGGCGGATAGTCGGCCGCCGCGCGCATCGCGGTGAAGCGATCGAGCAGGTGCTGAGGCGCATCGCGCCGCATGTCGTGAACCAGCGCGACGCCGCCCGGTTGCAGCACGCGGAACATCTCGGTCAGGCTGAGTGCTTTGTCCGGCAAGTGGTGCAGCGTCGCGCGGCCCACCGCCATCGTCAATTCGCCGTCGTCGAAGGGCAGCGCGAGCGCGTCGCCGACCCGCAGCTCGATGACGTCGTCCAGGCCGAGCGCATGGATGCGCGGGCGGCCCTCGTCGAGCATGGCCGGGTCGAGATCGATGCCGACGTAGCGCCAGCCGGCCATCGCCGGATCGGCCGCCAGCCGGACCGGCACGACGCCCGTTGCCGTGCCGATATCGGCGATCACGCCCGCGTTCATCCCGCGGGCGAGCTGGCGGATGCGGCTGATGAACAACAGATCCCACGGTTCGAGCGTTTCGGTGGCGAAGCGGTCGTAGTCGTTGGCCGGACGCAGATTCTTGAGCAGCATGTCGTTCCTCGCATGTTGATGGATTGCGAATGGGGCAAAGGGGCCGTCCGTCAGAGCCAGCCGACCGGCACGGCGGCGAGCAGGCGCCGCGCGGTTGCGCTGTTGACGCCGAACGCCGGCCGCTGGCGGCGCTCGAGCGCATGCGCGCACATCGCGGCGATGCGCGCGCCGAGGCCGACGCCGACGCCCCACGACGGCGCGGCGACGCCGAGTTCGAGCAGCGCGGCGGCGGTCAGGAAATCGATGTTGGGGCGCAGTCCGCGGCGTGCGTCGGCGTGCGCGCAGCACGCGTCGAACAGCGTCAGATACGGGCCGTCGAAGCCGCGTGCGGCGAATAGCCGGCGCAGGTGCGGCGGGCGCGGATCGGCGACGAAAAGCGGATGACCGAAGCCGTACAGCGTGCGCTTGGCGTCGAGATCGTCGTCGATCGCCGCGCGCGCGGCCGCTTCGAGCGCGTCGCGCGCGGCCGGGACGGCGGGCTCGGGCGTGGCGGCGGCAGCGAGCGTCGCGAGCCAGCCCATTGCTTCGAGCGCCGCCCCGACGTGCGACGGGCCGCTCGCCATGAAGCCCGCCGCGACCGCCTGCACCAGCGTCACGCCGGTGCCGATCGCCACGCGCGGCGCGAGCACGGTCGGCGTGATGTAGCCAAAGCCCGCGTGCCACGCGACGAGCAACGCATCCATTGCCGCGTCGGCGGCCGGGCCGCGGCGCGTCGCGCCGGTCAGCGCGAGCATGCGCTGCGCCTGGGTGGCGGCGGGGTCGCACAGGGTATCGCCGGCGGCGGCCGCGGCGTAAGGCCGCCCTTCGATGGCCGCGTGCAGCAGCAACGGCGCCACGGCCGCGCATGCGAGCATCGCGTCTAGGTCGGCGTCGCAGCGCGGATCGGCGGCGAGCCGGCCAAGCGCATCGTCGAGCCCGCGCAGCAGGCCGGCGGCGGCGGCAAACACCGGCGCGACGCCGGCCGCGCCCATGCCGGCGGCGACGTCCTGCGCGGCCGAGCCGCGCGCGAACGCCGCCGCGTGCGCGGCGAGCCGTTCGCGGATCGCGGTTTCGCGCGCCGTATGCGCGCTACTGCCGGGCGCGACGTCGAACCACAGATGCGCGAGCGCGCCTTCGAACGTCACCGCGCTGATCAACGCGTTCAGATCGACGCTGCGCACGCGCAGCGCCTCGTCGGGCGCGAGCGTCGCGCCGTCGATGTCGGTGCCGCGATGGCGGGTGGCGGGGCGGCCGAGCAGGTTGCGAGGGGGAGCGTCGGCGGGTTCCGGGCGCAGGGCGGTCGTGTCCGTGTCCATGTTCATGTCATTCCACCTGAGCGAGTTCGTCGCTGCTCACCGAGATCGCGGCGTCGCTCATCGACGCGATCACGGCGGCGTGCTGGTGAACGAGCGGCAGCACGTTCGCGAAGTAGTAGCGCGCGCTCTTGAGCTTGCCGCGGTAAAACGCGGCTTCGGCCGGCTCGTCGGCAAGCGCTTGCCCGGCGAGCGCGCGCGCGGCGATGCATGCGGATTCGAGCAGCACCCAGGCCGACGTGACGATGCCGAACATCTCCAGAAAGCGCGTGTAGAACTGGCTGCTGCGATGCGTGTGGCCGTCCTGCACGTCGCGTGCGATGTGGTCGAGCGCGGCGCCGATGCACTCGGCGCCCGCGCGCAGCGCGTCGAACAGCGGCCGCAGGTCGGCGGGCGTATCGGCATGCGGCTGGCGGGCGACGAACGCGTCAAGTTCGTCGCGGTAGTATTGGATCAGCCGCGAATGCCGGCCGAAGCCGAGTTTGTCGCGCACGAGGTCTTGCGCCTGAATGTAATTCGTGCCTTCCCAGATCGACAGAATCTTCACGTCGCGCGCGCATTGCTCGACGGGGCTGGCGTCGGTGTAGCCGAGCCCGCCGTGCACCTGGATCGCGGTTTCGCAGATCCGCCAGGCCTGATCGGAGATGAATGCCTTGCAGATCGGCGTGAGCAGCAGTTGCAGCTTGCGGTGGCGCTCGATGTCGGCCGGGTCCGCGCCGGGCGTCGCTTCGAGTATCGCCGCGCGGGTCGCGGTCGCGGCAAGCTTGCCGAGCAGCCCGCGGCAGCCGTCGATGCGGCTTTTCATGTCGATGAGCATGCGCTGCACGTCCGCGTGCTCGATGATCGGTACGCGCGCCGCGTGGGTGTTCGACGCGTGCGCGATCGGCCGGCCTTGCAGCCGGCGCCCGGCGTAGTCGACTGCATGCAGATACGCGCTCGATGCGACGCCGACGCCGAACATGCCGGTGCTCATCCGCGCCTGGTTCATCAGCGGCATCAGTTGCAGCAGGCCGACGTTGCGGCGGCCGCCGAGCAGCCAGCCGCGGGTCGTGCCGCGCGCGCCGAACACGAGATGAGTGTTCGCGCAGCCCTTGAGGCCCATCTTGCGCGGCAGGCCGATGCATTCGACATGGTTCGGCAGCAATTCGCCCGTCGTCTCGTCCGGCCAGAAACGCGGCACGACGAGGCACGACAGCGAGAACGAATCGGGCGTCGCGGTGTCGATTCGCCCGAGCACGAAATACAGCGTGTTGTCGGTCAGCTCATGCATGCCGGCGGAGATGTAGATTTTCTCGCCCGTTATCGCATAGATATCGTGTTCGAGCGGCGTCGCGCGCAGCGCGACCGCGGTCAGATCGGTGCCGGCCTGCGGCTCGGTCGCGCAGAAGCACGCATCCCAGCGGTACGCCTCGAGCGGCGCGATCAGCGCCTTCTGGCGCGGCGTGCCGTGCATCTGCAGCAGCTTGACCGCGGGCCGCGTGAAGCCGCCATAGGTCATGAACGACGGGTTCGCGCCCATGAACATTTCGTAGATCATCTGCGTGACGATCGGCGGCAGCCCATGTGTGGAGCCGAACAGCGTGTTCGCCCACTCGTCGCGAAAGCGTGCCCACAGCGCGTGGAAATGCGACGGAATCCGCACCTGGCCATCGTCGAGCAGCGTGCAGCCCTCGATGTCGGCTTGTTGATAGCTGAGGCCGAGATCGTGCGCGAAGTCGCGCGCGCGTTCGAGCAGCGCGTCGATCGCGGTGCGATCGTGCGTCGCATAAGGCCCGTCGGACAGAAAGCGGCGGTCCGCCTCGAACAGTTCCCACAGAAAGAAGCGCAGTTCGCGCAGGCTGACTTTATAGGCGCTCATCGCGCATCTCCGTCGATGTCGAGTGCGGCATCGAAGCCGCCCGTCACGTCGCACACGGCAGCGGCGGCCGCGCCGTGCAGCGCCGCGTCCCAAACCAGCACCGTGCGGCGCTCGCCTTCGTCGAGCGCGCTGGCCAGGCGGATCAGCGCGGCCGCCGAGTCGGCCGACGACAGGTGTCCCGCCAGGTCGTGCTGCATTCGGCAGCCAAGCGGCAGCGAGGCGGCATTAGCCACGCGCGCGGTGAACTCCGGATCGAAGCCGGGCGGCGCGCACCAGTCGATCTGATCGGCGCGCAGCGCCGCGGCGTCGAGCGCATGCTGGATCGCGCGCGCGGCGATCGGCGCGAGCGTGTCGCGCAGCGCGCCGGGCTCGGCCGCCCAGGGCTCGGCAATCGATTCGCCGAACGCCAGCGCGACGCCGCGCAGCCCGCCCCACGCGGCGCCGTCGGGCGCGTGGCCGGCGCGGTTCACCAGCATCGCGGCGGCGGCGTCGCCGTAGCCGACGAGATCGCCGAACTGCCGGAAGAACGGATACAGCCATTTGTCGCTGACGATCACGAGCGCCTGATCGTCGGGGCCGAGCATGCCGTCGAGCAGCGTCAGCGCGCTATACCAGCCGAGCGTGCCGTTCTGGCCGAGCGCGAGCGGCATCACGCGTTGCAGCCCGAGTTCGTATTGCATCCGGCCGACGACGGAATCGCCGATCGTCTCGTTGAGTGCGCAACTCGCGACGAGCACGTGCGTCGTGCGCGCGAGCTGGCCGGAGCCGAGCTGGTCACGCAGATCGAGGGCGGCGTCGGCGGCGAGATCGGCGAGGCTGCGTCCGGGCGGCGCGATCCGCAGCGTCGGGCGGCCGCCCGGCGCGAGGCGGGCGGCCTCGTCGGGCGTGAGCGCGCCGTGGCCGCGCGGGCGGGCGAAGCGCGCTTGTGGCAGCAGCAGATGGCGGTAACCGTGATGGCGCTCCTGCGCCTGGATCGCGTTGAACGCAACGGCGGGCGGCAAGACTACGACGCCGCCCGTCAGCGTGAGCACGTCGCGGGCGAGTGGAGCGCGGCGCGCGGCGCCGCGCGTGTCGTGGCGAACTTCGTCGAGCGTCGGCAGGCTCATGCGGGCGTTTCCTCCAGGTTCGAACCGGTGAATGTGTCGCGATGCAGCGCCTTTAACGCGGGGCGGTCGATCTTGCCGTTCGGATTGCGCGGCAGCGCCGCTCGCACGTCGACGACGAGCGGCACCATATAGGTCGGCAGCGCCGCGCGGCAGGTACGCACGACGTCGGCGCGGCACGCATCGGCATCGAGTGTCGATACGACGCACGCGGCGATCGCCTCGCCGAGCGCCGTGTGCGGCACGCCGAACACGGCGGCTTCGCGCACGTGCGGCAGCGCGAACAGCACGTCCTCGACTTCGGTCGGGCTCACGCGGTAGCCGGACGTCTTGATCATGTCGTCGCCGCGTGCGACGAAATACAGGTAGCCGTCGGCGTCGCGCCGCACGATGTCGCCGGACCAGACGGCGACGCCGTCGCGCGGAATCTGCCCGTGACGCCGAGGCAGCGGCCTAAAGCGCTGGGCGCTCAGCTCGGGCTGGTTCCAGTAGCCGAGCGTGACGAACGCGCCGCGATGCACTAGCTCGCCCGGCTCGTCGGGCTCGCATTCGGTGCCGTCCGGGCGCAGCACGAGAATTTCGGCGTTCGGCACGGCCTTGCCGATCGAGTTCGGACGCACCTGCGCGTCGGCGGGCGGCAGATAGGTCGAGCGGAACGCCTCGGTGAGGCCGTACATCAGGTAGGGCTCGGCGTTCACGTACAGCGCGCGCAGCCGCTTGAGCAGCGGCGTCGCCAGATGGCCGCCGGTGTTCGCGAAGCGGCGGATTCGCGAGCGCGCGGTATCGCTCCATTCGACGGACGCGAGCTGCATCCACAGCGGCGGCACGCCGGTAATCGACGTGACGCCGCGCGCGTCGCAGTAGCGCGGCACCTCGGACGGTTGCAGGAAATCGAGCGGCGCGTAGCACGCGCCCGATACGAGCGCGGTGGTCAGTTGGCTCAGGCCCGCGTCGAAGCTGAGCGGCAGCACGCCGAGGATCACGTCGCTCGGATGCAACCCCTGATATGCGGCGACGCTGAACGCGCCCGAGACGAGATTGCGTTGCGATACCACCACGCCTTTGGGCTTGCCGGTGGAGCCGGACGTGTAGAGCAGCGCGGCGGGATCGTCGTCGACCGGCCCGTGCGCGATGCGGCGCGGCGCGCCGGACGACGCCTGGATCGCCTCGCCGAGCGCCTCGCCGAGCGCCTCGATGAGCAGCGTGCGCCCGGCCACGCGCGCGGCGAGCGCTGGCAGCCGCTTGAGCCGTTGCGCGCCGGTGACGAACAGCGCCGCGCCGCTGTCGGCGACGATGTGTTCGATCTGCGCTTCCTTCAGTTGCGGATTGATCGGCACGAAGATCGCGCCGAGCGCGTTCGCGGCCAGGATCGCGACCACGGTTTCGTATTGCTTCGGCGCATAAATCGCGACGCGATCGCCGGGGGCGATGCCCGCCGCATCGAGCGCGGCCGCCGCGCGTTCGACCGCGTCGGCCAACTGCGCATAATCGGCTTGTTGCCTGCCGTCGGCATAGGCGGTGTGATTCGGCCAGCGGCGGGCGCTGTCGTTGAGCACGTCGGCGAGGCTGATCAAGGCATTCATGGTCGACTCCTCGTGGATGGGGCTACGCGGGCCGGATATAGACATGGGCTGGTTCGTGCGACAGAAAATGCGACATCGAATAGGTGCGGTGATACGCGCCGCAGCGCGGGAACAGGGCGAGATCGCCTGGTTGCGGCGGCGGCGTGTGCGCGTCGGTGCGGCCGATCACGTCGGCGCGGCTGCATGTGCTGCCGACGAACACGGTGGGCACGTCGCGCGACGCGCCGGCCGGCTTGGCGCGCACGAGCCGGGGCGAGGCCAGGCGTCGCATCACGGTTTCGGTTTGCGCGAGCAGGAAGCTGTGCGACAGGCCGCCGTCGCAGACGGCGATCGTGCGCTCGGGCCAGTGCTTGACGGCGACGATCCGCGTGACGAACGTGCCCGCGTCGGTAAAGATCGCGCGGCCCGCCTCGTGCGCGAGCGCATGCGTGGCGGCAAGCGGCGCGAGTGCGGCGCGGTAGCGCTCGAACGCGGCGTCGGGGGCGGGGTCTTCCGCAAAGCCGCCGCCCAGGCTCAGCGACGTAAGCGGCGCGCCGTTTGCGCCCGCGAGGTCGCGCGCGAGCGACGCGAGCGCCTCGGGCAAGACGAGCGTGTCGGGGGCGGCCGGGTCCTGCCGAACGAACGAGTGCGGGCCGGAGAACACATGCAGCCCGGCCACTTGCAGGCCCGCCGCCGCGAGCGCGCGCACGGCCGCGTAGGCTTCGTTCGGCGTCATCCCGAAATGGTCGTGCCAGTGCGGCCGCGCATGCTCGCCGGCGAGCGCGCCCGCATTCAGCCTGAGCAGGATTTGGCCGGGGGCCGTGCCGGATGCCGCGGCGTGGCTCGCGAGCGGCACGAAGCGCGCGACCGCGTCCGGGTTGTCGAGCACGAAATGGCAACGCGACGCGAGGCCCGCGCGCATGAACGTTTCATCCATCGACGGATTGTTCAGATAGCGCGGCGTCTTGATCCGGCCGATCACGATATCGAGTTCGCCGCGGCTCGCGAGCTCCACGCCGTCCTCGTAGGCGTGCGCGCAGCGGGCCAGCATGTCCTGGTTCGGATTGGCCTTGAGCGACACGATGAGCCGTGTGCCGAGCCGCGCCTTCAGCGCCCGGTAGCGCTCGATTGCGATTTCCGGTTCGTACACGTAGCACGGCGTGCGCAAATCGGCGGCCCATGCATCATCGTCGGCGCGCGGCGGGCGCTCAAGTTCATGCGTCATGGCGGGTCACCGGATGGAGCGTGGCCGCCGCATACGCGCCGCAGTTCGACTGCATCACGCCGAGCACGCGCTGGCCTTTCGCGACGGCGTCGAGGCCGACGTCCGCGAGATTGATCGGAAAATCGGAACAGCATGCGTGGCCGCGCGCATGGATGTTCGCCTCGTAGAGCCGCTCCGGCGGCACGCGCATCGCGCGGCACAACGCTCGCCAGCCGGGCAGGTCCGCGTTGTGCGGCAGCACGAGCGCGTAATCGTCGAGCGGGTGCGGCTCGAGCGCGAGCGCCGCGTCGATCGCCTTGCGCGTATAGGGCCATTCCATCGCGATCAAGTCGGCTTCGTTCTCGGCGACCGTATCGGAGCCGCGATACCACTTCGCATGCGTCTCGATCGCGATTGCGCCGAGGCGGGTTGCCGTGCTGTTGCGCACGAGCAGCATCGCGGCCGCGCCGTCGCACTGAACGCCCGTCATCTGGCGCATGCGGAAATCCTCGCCGTACACGCGGTCGGACGACACGATCAGCGCCGCGTCGAGCTGCGCGTGGCGCCGCATCAGCGCGCGCACAGTTTCGATGCCCGCGGCGACCGACACGCAGTTCAATTGCGCGATAGAGCCGAGCCACAGCGGTTCGATTCCGCAATGCGCGGCGAGCTCGTGCGGCAGACTGCGCGGCGCGGGCGGCACGCTGAACGGCTGGGTATGCACGTGCACGATCGCGCCCACGTCGGCGGGGCTCACGCGCGCGACGTCGAGCAACCGGCCGGCCGCGGCGATTGCCAAGTCGGTCTCGCTCGTGTCGAGCGCCATGTGGAAATAGCGGCTGCCGGAGCGCGCGATCGCGGCCGCGCGCTGGGCGGGGTAGTCGCGCTCGGCGGCCCACGCCTCGATGTCGACGGGCGGGCCCGGCAATTCGTAGGCGGCTGCATCGATGCCGATCCAGAAATCTTCGCGGCCCGTGACGGGCGTCGGTGTCGTCGTCATGGTCAGTTGAGCGGCATGGCCGCGTAGTCGAGGACGTCGAGTTTTTCGAAGCTTGCCTGCACGGTGGGCGTCAGCAGGCCCATTTCGCGGATCGTCGGCACGAGCCGGCGGAAGATCGAGCGGCGGATCGAACTCGACACCGGCGATTCGCGCACCAGCGCGCCGCATTCGCGCTTGGACAGCCCCATCGGCTCCCAGATGTCGTCCGCGCACAGATGCTCGTACAGCACGGCCGCGCCTTCGCAGACGAATTCCTCGCGCTCGCGCAGCTCGCGCGCGTCCATGTCCGCATAGACGCGGCACAGCGTGATCCGGCCGACCGCGAAATGGCGCGATTCGTCGCGCTGGATGCGCGTGAACAAATCCTTGACGAACGGATCGCGGCTGTACGCGACGACGCTCTGGAAGATCGACAGCGCGATTCCCTCGACGAGCACCTGCATCCCGAGGTTGGTCATGTCGAGCGCGCTGCTCGTGATCGTGTCTTGCAAGAGCCCCTTGAGCGAGCGGCTCATCGGGTAGCGCACGTCGAGCTTTTCGTTGACGAGCTTCGCGTATGCCTCGACGTGGCGCGCCTCGTCCATCATCTGCGCGGCCGCGCAAAGGCGCGCGCTCAGGCCGTCCTCGGCCGATGCGAGCTTCGACGCGCAGATCAGCGCGGCCTGCTCGCCGTGCAGGATTTGCGACAGCAGCCAGCCCTGCGCGTGATGGCGCACTTCGCGCTTGTCCGTGTCGGACAGCTTGCTCCACAGTTCGGAGCCGTAGATCAGCAGCGTCGGGTCGGGCATGCCGAGCGGGTTCGCCGGGTCCAGCTCGTGGCGCCAATCGACGTCTGTCGCGACGTCCCACTGCGCCGCCTTGGCCTTTTCGTACAGGCGGTTCAGCGCGGCGTCGCGCAGCGCGTAATCGTTCGACATCAGCGCGTCGACGGGCATCGGCCAGCGGATGTCGGCGGTGTCGTGGGCAGCGGTCAGCATGTCGGTCATCTCATCTTCTCCCCGGCCGCGCGGCGGCGCCGGATTGGGCTGAATGGGAACAACGGCGGGAAACGGCGGACGCGGCCGGGTCCGCTTCGATGCGCACGCCATATGCGGGCCATGCGCGCCGCAGCAGCGCGTCGAGCGCGCCCGCCATGCGGGCAGGCCAGAGCGCGCAGCGCAGCGTGTTGCCGCCGGCGAAATCGAGATCGCGCGCGATCCGGTCGGCAAACCAGACGACGGGCGCACCGTCGGCGGCATCGCGCAGCGCCTCGTCGTACAAATCCACGCCGAGCAGCACGTGCGGCGCAAGCAACGCGGCCGGCAGCGGAGCGAAGTGCGGCGCGCACACTTCGAAGAAAAGCCGCGCGTCGGGATGCACGGCCGCGCGCACGCGCTGCGTCAGTTCGGCGAGAAACGCGTAGTACTGAATATGGTCGAGCAGCACGCGCCGGGCGTCGTCGCGACCTTGGCGAGGACCGTCGCGGCCGGGCGGCACGCCGCCCGTCGCGGCGGCGCCGGCGTCGGCCGCAAGCGTGGCGCGCGCGTAGTCGGCGGGCGTATCGAGCGGCATCCGGTACGCGTTCGCGGCGACGATCACCGGCTGCGACGCGTCGCGGACGATCCGATACGAAAAGTGCTCGGGCTTGGTCATGTCATCGCTCCACGTCGAGCACGAGCGTCGCGTGCGGCGCGAGCGCCAACTCGGCAATCGCGTAATAGCCGTTCAGCGCAAGCGAGCAGACAGCCGCGTGCCGGGGCGTATCGCCTTCGCGATGCGCGAGCAGCAGCGAGATCCACGGATCGCTGCCGAACGCGTGCCCGAACGCGGCGTGGCCGTCGGGCAGCAGCGGCGTCTTGCCGACCGATGCGAGCAGCGCGCGCCGCGACGTGGCCGGAAAGAACGGCAGTGCCGCGCGCGCGCCCGGGCGCTCGGCGCAGAAAGCGCGCAGGTCGCGCCCCAACTGCACGACCGCCGTCGCGGGCGCGGCGGCCTCGGTGCGCACCGATGGCCGCTCCTCGCGGCCGACGTCGACGAGCAGCGTGCACACGCCGAAGCCCGAGCGGCCCCAGGCCGGATTGCCGAGCCAGTATGTATAGCCGTGCACGTCGACGTCGACGATCTGCAGCAGCAGCGTGCGCGGCCCGGTGGTGGCGGCCTTCAGCAGCGTGCGGCGCAGCACGTAACCCCAGCCCGCGCATTCGTATGAGCAGGTCATCCAGTCGGGGCGGTATTCGTTCGCGCCGGCGAGCGCATCAGCGAATGCGCGATGCGGCGCCGAGCCGTTCATCAGCAGCATCGACAGGATCGTCGAGCTGAGCACGTAGTCGTCGGCGCACACCGAGCCGCACAGCCGTTCGCGCTCGGCCGCGACCAGCGCGCCGAGCGCGCGCGCCGTGTCGAGCGGATCGGCCACGGCGTCGCCGGGCGGCGCATCGACGCGCCGGTATGCGAGCGCGTGCAGCGTCAGGGCGCACGGCGCCGGGCTGGACTGCATCGAGGCGGGCGGCGCGGCCGGGGCCGCCGCCGATGCGGCTGTCGGGGCGAGCATCGCGGCGTCAGGCAGCGTGCTGCTGGTGGCGCAACTGCGTGTCGAGTTGCTGCAGCGTCGTGTACTGCGTGATGTTCAGCGCTTCCGGGTCGATCGATCCGTAAAGCTGCTCGCAGAATACGATCAGCTCGACGATGTTCAACGAATCGATGCCCAGCTCGCCAATGCCGGCGTGCGTATCGACGGTTTCGACGTTGAGAATCTTCGCGACTTCGCGCGCGAGGATGTCGAGGGCGTCGGCCGGAACGTTTTGGGTCGTCATGTTGAGGCTCCTTATATCGAGTCGTGGTTGCTTCGTGGTTGCGTCGTGGGAAACGGGTGAATCGGAATCGGGAACGGTCGGTCAACTGCCGGTTGCGCTGCGCACGCTCTTGCGAAGCTCGTGATAGCAGCGGTAGGAACTGCCTTCCATCTTCGTGAACGCGAGCAGATCGCGCTGATCGTCGAACGCCGCGACGGCGCCGTTGCGCACGAGCGCGCCCAGAAACTCGTTGGACAGCAGCTTGATCGCCAGCACGCGCTGCACCTTGCCGAAGCTGTAGTGCTCGAGATCCGTCTGGCTGCGCGCGGCCTCGGCGATGAAGCGATGCAGCGCGCGCGCGTCGGCGTCGAGCGACACGCGAGCGCTTCGTTCGAGCCAGCCGACGTGCGCCATCAGCGCGCGGACGAAATACGGGCGCACGACGGTCAGATATTTGTTGAACACGGTCGGCCCGCCGATGCGCAGCCGGTCGTCGGCGAACACGCGCACCGTGCCGCTCACGTTCGCGAGTTGCAGATGGCCGGCGAGAAACGGCGCGCCGAACGTCTGCCGGGCGAGCTTGCGGTATTCGTCCGGCCATACCAGATAGGCGGCCGGAAACATCACGCCGGGCAGCCGCGCGGCGATCACGGCCATGCAATCGCGCTGCGCCTCGATTCCCCAGACCTTGTCGACGCTCAGCGTGAGGCCGCTGGCATCGCTGCGCGCGAGCGTGCGCCATGCGGCGAGCGTCGGGCCGCCGCCGTCGCTCATCAGGAACGCGAACTGATGGCCCGAGTCGATGCAGTCGCACGCGCGGCGGTTTTGGTCTTCCGAGAAGAACAGCCCGAACATGATCCGGATGAACGCGCGCATGAACGGCTTGAAAAGCGCGTGCAACCCTTCGTGTTCGATTCGCTCGAGCAGTGCCTCGGTGAGCGGCGCCTCGTCGTGGCGAAGCGGCGTCGACGCGCCCGAATCCGGCAGCGCCTGGGCAAGCGCTGCATCGAGCGCGATCACCATCTCGCTGTCGAGCAGACGCACGGCGGCGGCTTCGATCAGCTCGACGGCTTGGCGGGGCGTATCGCCGAGCATGCCGAGATGGCGCAGCACCGGATAAGCGGCGCGTTCGGCCACGCGCGGCGCTGCCGTCGGCGTCGGGCGTGCGGGGGCGAGCGAAAGTGTGGACATGAGCGGTTTCCTGTCAGAAGCGCACGCGCAGGGCGGCGTCGATTTCGGTGCTAAGGCCGATTGCCCGGTATTCGGAGCCGGCGCCGGCGAATGCGTGGGTGACGGCGATGTCGACGCTCGTGCGCTTGCCGATGTCGGCGACGGCCTGCGCGATCGCGAGCAAGCCTTTGTCCTGCGGCGAGTAGACGCCGCGCACCGAGTACTCGACGCGCCCGATTTTCTTGCCGAGCCGCGCGAAAAAGTAGTCGCGCAGGCTGCCGTCGACGCTGACGTAGTTCGCCGTCGCGCCAAGCCCGGCCAGCGCCGCGCCTGGCGCGGCGGCCAGCCGCGCGTTGTTCGCGCGGATCGCGGCGGTGAGCTGGCGCCACTGGCTCGCGTCGAAGCGCGCCTCGTCGTGCGACCATTCGACGATCAGCGACAGATTGCCGGGCAGCGCGCTTTGCATGCCGAGCGCGCTGCGCCACATGTATTGGCGATCGTCGCGGCGATCGACGGCGTCGTATGCGTGTTGCGCATCGAACGGCGTGCCATGCGCGATGAACGCGGGCACCGGCCGAGTGGAGCCGCGCTCGACCCAGCCGCTCGCGTACACCGTGCTGGATGCGCCGACGTCGAACGACAGCGTCGCGCCCGCGCCGCCGCGGCCGGCATGGCGGCCGAGCAGCAGCGCGGCGCAACCGCCCGGCCACTGAGTCGCGCCGCGCAGGATCTGCGTCGCGCCGCCGACCTCGCGATTGTCGATGTCGCGCCTCAACGTGCGGTTCTGGCCGGCGATCAATTGCAGCGTCGCGCGCTCGCCGACCCATTTGGCCTCGACGAGCGGCGCGCCTTCCACATCGCCGTAGCGGTCGTAGATATCGGCCGTCGACGGGCGCTTCTGGAAGAAGCCAAGCGGAAAGAACGCCTGCGACGTGTCGAGCGTGTCGATCCGCTTGCCGGCCGTGACGGTGAAGCCGTCGTCGAACGCGTAGCGCACGCCGGCTTCGTTCAAGCGCGACGCCTGGGCGCCGAGCGAGTGGTCGCTCGCGACGGCGCGCGCGTTCACGAACAGGTTATCGCCGTCGATCCGCACGATCGCGCCGATTTCCTGATGCGCGCGCGGCTCGCTGCCGAGCAGGTTCGACAGCAGCGCGCGGCCGCCCGTAAAGTCGACCGAGCGGGCGTAGCCGATGCCGTTGAGGGTCGCGAGCTGATCCATCAGCGTGTCTGCTTGCGCGATGCCGCAGCGGCACGCAAGCGCAACTGGCAGCCAGAGCGCGGCGCAACGTCGCCACGGACGGCGTGTCGCGGCGACCGGCGGAGAGGATGAACGAGCGCGCTTCGCATCGCGGTTTGCCTCAATGGCCATCGGCGAGCGTGTCGGGATTGAACCAGCCCGACGGAATCCGGTGCGGCTCGCCGTCGAGGATATCGACGACGCTCGCGCGCTGCTTCTCGACTTCATTGCGGTACGTGATCTGGCGGATCACCTGGCGGCCGTTGACGACGACCGGCGCGGAAAAATCCGCGCTGCGAAACAGCAGTCCGCTCGCCAGGAAGAATTGCGCGCGCACGGGCGCGTCGGAATCCGCCGCGATCCACAGCTTGATCGTCGGATACACGTTGTCCGGATCGGTCGCGCTCAAGTCGAGTTCGGTGGCGCTCTTGCCGCCGATCGTCGTCGCGCCCGGCGCGGCCGTTGCGCGGTAGCTGTCGGCCCAGTGCGTGCGCGTGATGTCGCTGATCACGACTTCGCCTTGCAGCCGCTGCATGCCGTTGATGCGCACGGCGCTGCGAGTGTTCGGCACGTAGAACCAGTGTCCCAGCGTGGTCGCCAGATATTTCTGGCCGCTGTTTTCGCCGCTCTTCGTCAGTGCGAGCGTATCGCCGTTGCCGCGTGTGTAGACGAGATAGCGCGTCGCGTCGTTGGGCTGGCCGCTCACGAGATTGGTGATCCGGATCTGGGTTTGCGTATCGGACGAGGTGCTCCGGTACGCATCCGCGCGCGCCAGCAGCGCCTGGGCGCTGGGCGGCTCGGACGCGTGAGCGGCCGTGCTGACGGCGAGCGCGAAGGCAATGGCGAAGGCGGCCGGGCGCGGCGTAATACGGGGGTGGATCATGACGCGAGTCCTTCGAGGATGTTTCGCTTGGCGAGCCCGGCGGTGGCGAGGCCGGCGGCCGCGACGCCGAGCGCGATGAACGCGCCCTCGACGATCGCGAGCGCCGCCGGCGACACCGCGAATTCGAGCAGGATCGGCTTGACGCGGCCGGGAGGCGGCGGCAGATGGATGTGCGCGTGGTTCAGCGCGAGCATCGCGAGCAGCGCGGCCGCGATGCCGGTTGCCGCGCCGAGCAAGCCGAGCAGGGCGGTTTCGCGGATCAGCACGCCGCGCACGGTGCCGGTGGGCACGCCGAGTGCGCGCAGCGTCGAAATTTCACGGCGCCGCTCGACGATGCTCATCAAAATCCAGTTGCTCATCGACAGCAGAATCGTCACCGACAGAATCGCGCCGAATACGGAAAACTGATTGCGGTACAGCGAGACCACCTGGTGGTACAGCGATACGAGCTGATCCCAGGTGCGCACGTCGAGCGCGGGCAGCGCGCCGCGCAGCGCGGCCGCCACGGCGGGCGTCGCGCGGGTGCGATCGAGGAACACGGCCACGCGCGAGATCCGGTCGGTGCGCAGCAGCGCCTGCGCGGCCGGCAGCGTCACGTTGACGATCCGTTCGTCGACATCCTTGTTGCCGGTGCTCATCACGCCGACGATCTGCGCATCCGTCGCGTTGATGCCGCCGTGCGCGGTCGACGCCATCAGCTGCACGACCGAGCCGACGTGCACGCCGAGCTTGCGCGCCAACTCCGCGCCGACGACCAGTTCGGTGCCCGCGCCCGCGGGCGCGAGATAGCGGCCGGCTTGCACCGCGTGGTAATCGAAATAGCCCGGCGGCTCGCGCTGCGGCTCGACGCCGACGCCGACGAAGCCGTAGCTCAGATCGCCGTTCGAGATCAGGCCGTCGAAGTCGATTTCGCGGGCCGTGGTCGCCACGCCCGGCAGCGTGGCGAGCGCGCGCCGCGCGGCGGCCTGCTCGTCGGCGGTGAGCCCGTATTGCAGCGGCCGCTCGCCGATCAGATCGAGATAGCCGCGATGCATCACCTGCACGTGCCCGACGCCGCTGTCGATCGAGCCTTCGCGCACCGCGTCGAACGTCGCGATCACATAGCCGAGCGCGATGCTCGCCGCGAACGCGGCCACGCCGATCATCGCCATCGTCAGCACGGTGCGGCGCGAGTTGCGCCAGAGATTACGCCACGCAAACATCGACCAGTTCACGGTTTGCTCCCGGTACGCCGTCGCGCATCTCGATGCGTTGCGGCAGGCGCGCGCACAGACGTTCGTCGTGCGACGCGATCAGAAAGGCCGTGCCGAACGTGCGGTTGATCGTCAGCACGAGTTCGGCCACGGCATGGGCGTTCGCGCTGTCGAGGCTCGCGGTGGGCTCGTCGGCGATCACGATCGCCGGCTCCTTCACGAGCGCGCGCGCAAGCGCGACGCGCTGCTGCTCGCCGCCCGACAATTCGGTTGGCCGGTGCCGCTCGCGCGCCGCCAGGCCGAGTGCGTCGAGCATCGCGCGCGCGCGGTCGCGGCGCGTGCGCGGCGTGCCTTGCGCGAAGCAGCCAAGTTCGACGTTCTCGATGGCCGACAGCACGGGAATCAGGTTGAAATGCTGGAACACGAAACCGATCCGCTCGCGGCGCACGGCTTCGAGCGTGGCCGGCGCATCGTCGATCTGCCGGCCTTCGAGCCAGCGCGTGCCGGACGTCGGCGCGTCGAGAAAGCCTGCGAGATTGAGCAGCGTGCTTTTGCCGCTGCCCGACGGGCCGACCAGCGCGACGACGTCGCCGCGCCCGATCGACAGCGTCGCACTGCGCACGGCGACCACGCGCGCCGCGCCCGCGTATTCGCGCGACACGCCGCGCAGCTCGAGCACGGGAGCCGCGCCCGCCGCCGCTTGGGGCATGCTCAGGCCGGGCTGCGTCATGCGAGCGCTCCGCGCATCGGTTCGCGTTCGGCCGTGGGCGGCGCAAAGCGCGGATCGGCAGTGGCGGCGGAGATGCCCGTCGTCGGCAGCGCGCCCGCGACGTATAAGTCGCGGCACTTCAGCCGTTGCAGCTTGCCGCTCGTCGTGCGCGGCAGCGAGCCGGGCTCGACGAAGCACAGATCCTGAGCGGCAAAGCCGATTCGCGCCGCGAGCAGCTGCTGGCATGCAAGCCGGGTGTCGAGCGTTGCATCGGCCGGCCGCGCCTCGACGACGACGACCACGCGCTCGGTGCCCGTCACGGCGTCCGCCACGCCGAACGCAATGCAGGTGCTTTTGCGCAGTGCCGGATGCACGAGAATCGCGTCCTCGATCTCGTGCGGAAAATAGTTGCTGCCGCGCACGATGATGATTTCCTTCTTGCGGCCGAGGATATGGAGCTGGCCGTCCGACACGTAGCCGACGTCTCCCGTCGCAAACCAGCCGTCCGCGGTGAGCGGCGCGTCGATCGTCCCGTCGTCCGGCTTCAGATAGCCGAGCATCAGCGACGTGCCGCGAATCGCCACTTCGCCGATGCCGCGCTCGGGGCGCGGTGCGCCGTCGGGGCCGACGATGCGTATGGCCATGCCGTCGATCGGCGTGCCCATCGCCAGCACCGTTTCGTGGTCCGCGAGCACGCGTTGAGCCTCGTCGTCACCGGCGTCGATTTCGACGCGCCGCGCGATTTGCCGCTCGAGCATCGCGCGCTTGTCGATCGAATCGGCGATCACGTAGGGCGCGCCGTCGATGCGCGACTCATGCCACGCGCGGTGCATCGAAACCGCGAGCGTCGATTCGGCCATGCCGTAGCAAGGCTGCAGCGTGGACGCGTCGAGGCCGTACTGCGCGAACGTCGCGGCGAAGTCGCGCAGCGTCGAGTGATCGACGCGTTCGCCGCCGATGAAGATATTGCGGCACGCCGACAGATCCACGTCTTGCATCGCGGTCTCGTTGAAGCGCCGCACGCAATAGCGCAGCGCGAAGGTCGGCGCCGACGTGGTGGTCGCGCGCGCCGCGGCGATTCTCTTCAGCCAGCCGAGCGGATTGCGGATGAAGCTGTTGGGCTGCATCATGACGAGCGGCGCGCGGTAATGCATGTTCGACAGCAGCGTCAGCAGCCCCATGTCGTGATAGAGCGGCAGCCACGACACGGTGCCGTCGCCGCGCTCGATGTCGAAACGCACCGAGCCACCGATGCCCAGTACGTTCGAGATCACGTTCTCGTGGCTCAGCACCGCGGCTTTCGGATACGACGTCGAGCCGGACGTGAGCTGGATATGATGCGGATCGCGGCCGGCCTTCGCGCTGATCGGCGCATGCGCGCCCGAGGCAGCGGCGGCCTCCAGTGTCGCGGGGTCGATGACGCGCGTGCGCGTCGCGGCGAACGCGCCTTCGCGCCACGCGGGCGCGGTGGCGTCGGCGGCGATCACGAGGCGGGGGCGGTACAGCTCGCACGCGACGTCGACCACCTGGCGCGACGCCGTCGCGCGCTTCGTTGCCGGCGGCACCGTGCACGGCAGCGCGCCCGTCATCACGCACGCCATCATCGCGACCGCATGCCCGATGGACGCGGGCAGCGCAAGCAGCACGATATCGTTGTCGCGCACGCCCAGCTCGTGCAATGCGCATGCATGGCGGCACACCTGTTGCGCAAATTGCCGGTAGGTAATCGACGCATCGTTGCCCAATTCGTCGACGAACGTCATCTGGTGCTGCGCGCCACGCACGTTCTCGAGCGCTTCGATCAGGCGATGAATGGTGGATGCGCACTTCGTCACGAGGAATCCCCCTTGATGAATACGTCGGCAATACGCTGGCACCGGCGGCGCGGTGTGGCGAATGACGGGCATTCTTGTCAAATCTCGGGCACGCGACAAACGCAATCTTTGCAATCAATGCATGAGTTGAGCGCATCCACGCGGGATGACGGTGCGCTTACGTGAACGGACGGCGTGCGCATCATGCATGGGCGTCATGCAATGCGTTCGGAAAATTCGTTTGTACGGCCGGGCGACTCCCAGAACAATGCACCCCGACACGCGGCCGCATCCGGGCGTCGACACATCGTGCCGTGTCGTGCGCGAGCCGCCGTATCAAATGCGCCAGACCTGTCTGGTCAAGGAGATCGCTTTGTCCGTCACGTCATCGCTTGCCGCTCGACTCAAATCGTCCGTCGACTTGAAGAGTCGGCCGAGCGGCATTGCCTTTGGGCTCAAGCTTGCCGTTTATGCCACGTTGATCGTGCATGGCGCGATGTTCGCGCTGTCGCCGCATGTCGTGCTGAAGGTGCTTGGCGTCGTCCTGCTCGGTGTGATGTTTGCGCATGGCGTTGAGCTTCAGCATCAGGCGTTGCATTATCAAGGCTTCCGAAACAAACGCTTCAATATCGTGTCTGGCGTGCTGCTCGGGCTGCCGATGCTGGTTTCGTTTCACGCGTATCAGGACAGCCATCTGCGCCACCATCGTCTGCTCGGCACCCCCGACAATAAAGAATTCTTCGATTACGGCGATCAGTACGGCGCGAGTCCGGTCGTATCGGCGGGGCGGTGGTTGTGGCGGCTGTCGATGGCCGCGCATTATCTGCAGTTCGTCAAGCAGATCGTCAAGCTGTTCGGGCCGGGCGCGCGCTTCAACGACAATCCACTGGTGTCGCGCGCGATTCGTCGGGATTACCTATTGATGGCAGCCGCGATTGCCATATTGGCCGGCGTGTCGATCGCGTTACACGATGCGTTCGTCGTCTGGGCATGGCTCGTGCCGCTCGTGTTCGTTGCGGCGCCCGTGCATGCGTTGATCGAGATGCCCGAGCACTACCGCTGCGATCTGACCAGCACCGATGCTTTCGTCAACACCCGCACCATCGTCAGCAACGCATTCATGACGTGGTTGACGAACGGCAACAACTATCATGTCGAGCATCACCTGATGCCGAATCTGCCGATCGAGCGTCTGCACGATCTGCATGGCGCGATCGCGCCGCATATTCGTCACTATCACGCGACTTACCGCGAGTTTTACCGTGCGCTGCTGCGCGGCACGCTCGCGCCGCGCGTGATCGACGATATGCCCGACAACGCGCACGGCAGCGCGGACAGTGAGGCACACGACGCCCCGGCCGCGGACGGCGCGGCTGCGCCCGCCGCCGCACAGTCGGCATGACTGAGCGATGCCGGCGCGGCGTGGTGCGCGCGCCGCTTATCCATTCCACTCTACGAAGCGCGCGATGATGCTTTATCCGGAGCTTTACAAGTCGCTCGAAGCGGTCCGCTGGGACATGGAGAAGGACATTCCGTGGGATCAGTTCGACGCGTCGCTATTGACCGACGAGCAGGCGGAGACGATCAAGATGAACGCGATCACGGAGTGGTCGGCACTGCCCGCGACGGAGATGTTCCTGCGCGACAACCACCACGACAGTGATTTTTCGGCGTTCATGAGCGTGTGGTTCTTCGAGGAGCAGAAGCATTCGCTGGTGCTGATGGAGTATCTGCGGCGCTTTCGCCCGGAGCTGATGCCGACGGAGGAGGAGCTGCACGCGGTGCGTTTCGAATTCGATCCGGCGCCGCCGCTGGAGACGCTGATGCTGCATTTTTGCGGCGAGATCCGGCTGAATCACTGGTATCGGCGGGCGGCGGAGTGGCACACGGAGCCGGTGATCAAGCACATCTACGAGACGATTTCGCGCGACGAGGCGCGCCACGGGGGCGCGTATCTTCGTTACATGAAGAAGGCGATGAACAACTGCGGGGACGTGGCGCGCGCGGCGTTCGCGAAGATCGGGGTGCTGATGGCGTCGGCGCGGCGCACGGAAAAGCCGCTGCACCCGACGAACCTGCACGTGAACCAGGCGCTGTTTCCGCGCGACACGGTGCAGTCGCGGCTGCCGGACCCGGAATGGCTGGAGCGTTGGCTCGACGAGCAGATCCGTTTCGACGGCGAGTGGGAGAAGAAGGTGGTCGAACGGATTTTGCACAATCTGTCGGTGCTGTTCGAGCGCACGTTCGCGACCACGCAGGAGCTTAACCGCTATCGTAAGGAAGTGAGCGCGCGCATGTCGGACATGGCGTGACGGCTTTGCGACGCCCCGGCGCGGCGTAAATTACGGGAAAATTAAAAAAAGGCCGAATAATCATTCGGTTTGAATGAGGCTGTCTAATTATATGTTTTAGCACCGAATTTATTGAATGAGCATATGCGAGATGCCAATGCCCAATGTGAAAAATGGCGGAGATATGGTGAAAATGAAGCGAGCGTTTAATATTATCGTATTTGAAATAAATTTGTTTGAATTTTGTATGGTTTATTAGTTTAGTTGGAGTTGTTGGATAGTTTAGTCGGTTAAGTGTGTGTTGATTTTGTCAATTAAGAAATTCTCGCCCATTCCATTCTCACTATTTGGAAACCAAAACATAACGAGGAGGAACCAGTTCCATCGCGCTGCCGCGTACATTCGCTATTGTCGATCGGTTAATCATTTGAGTAAAATTCCTTCAAAATGTAAATGATATGATTTAATGGAATTCGAGGCGTGATATTGCGTTGTTTGTCAATAGATTAAATTGTTAATCTCAATCGCCGCGATTGAAATTGAGAATGATTCGATGAATTGAATAGATGTAGGATCGCACTTGTTAGAAATTGAATGAGGTCATCGCGACAGACAGACTCCGCCATCGAAATAAACGGGGAAATTGCGAGGTAGTCGGATGAGAAGTTCCAAGCGTTTGAAAAACATGCCTTCGCTGGATTTTTTGCGGGGATTTGAGTGTGCCGCCCGGCATCTCAGTTTCACGAGAGCGGGCCAGGAACTGAACATCACGCAGTCGGCGGTGAGCCGGCAAGTAAAAGCGCTCGAGGAACAACTCAGCATCGAACTGTTTCATCGCCATATCCGCGCGCTGACTTTGACGGACAAGGGACGGGCGCTTTACGACGCGATCTCGATCGCGCTGTCGGACATCGAATCGACGATTGGCGAACTGTCCGCGTGTGTCGGGCAGCGCTCGATTTCTCTGTCGACCACCGTATCGTTTGCCGCACTCTGGCTGATTCCTCGGCTTGGGTCGTTTCGCATGCTTCATCCGGATATCGACGTTCGCGTCTCCGCAACCAGCGAAATCGAAGATCTGAAGCGCAAACGTTTGCATCTGGCGGTTCGCTACGCGGGTGCGCAAACTTCGACATCCGATGCGCGTGTGCTGTTTCGCGAGTCGGTGGTGGCGGTCGGCAGTCCGAGCTTGATCGCGGGGTACGGCGAATTGCGCACGCCAGCTGACCTGAGCCGGCACGTGCTGCTGCATATCGACGATGCGCGCGGCGAACGGCCTTGGTATACGTGGAACCATCTGCTGAAGGAGCTTGGCGTGCCGCGCCTGCGCCCGGCCGGGGCGCTGTATTTCAGCCAGTACGATCAACTTGTTCAAGCCGCCGTCGACGGACATGGCATCGCGATCGGCCGACGCCCGCTTATCGACGGATTACTGCGGCAGGGGCGCCTTGTCGAACTGTTTCCGGATTGCACCGTCGATTCCGGCAGCTACGTGCTGATCGAAAACGGCGATACCTGCAATGAATCGGATGTTGCCGTGCTGACCGGCTGGCTGCTGCAGGAGGCGGGCCGTCCTGCACCGCTGCGTGTCGTGGCGCAGGACGACGTCCAGCCGTTCGAGCCGCGTTTGCACAGCGTCGGCTAATTGCGGTTTCGCCGCGTCGGCGATGGCCGAGCCGCCGGCTTCCCGCTCATTGGCATGCAGCGGGATGAACGAATTGCGCCGCCATGCCTCGCCCACGCTTTTCGACGCGCTCCTGCGCGCATCGTTGTACGGCTTTCACTCATGCATTGCGGCGTTTCTGCATGCGGCGCGGTTTGCCTTCTTGCACGAACCCGTGCGTCCAAGCATCGATGCTGCCGTCGAATGCCCGGGCGATGCACCGGATCATGCCGCAGTAACGGCGTAGCTTGAGCGCGGCGTTTGCGTTTGGCGCGAACTGCCACGGCTTGCGATCGTCAGCGGCCGCTGATGGGCTATCCGAATACCCGGTTCACTATCCCTCATGCATCGTGTCGCGCGAGGTCGATCGACGGTGCTCGACTCGCAACCGGAACACGGCGCGTGCAGAACGACCGTGCTTTACGCCAAGATCACGACGAATCCGTCGTCAGCGCAGTATCGCCGGCAGGGTGAGGCTCACTGTCGGCCGTGGGCAACCTTCCAAGTTCCACGGTTTGATTTATCGGCAATCGGCAATCGATGCGTCGAGGTCTGTATTTTTTGCGCTGCCGCACGCAGTGTTGAAGCGCTTGCATTGTTGTTGATAATGTGCTCAACCTGAGCTGCCGCTCAATTTTATCGAGGTCCGGCCAACGCTGGCTTTCGATACATTCGGCTGATGCCCATCCTCGTCCCCGCGGTTGCCGGCCACGCCATCCTGCTGCCGCTGAAATCGGGGTTGCATCGTCAATCGAACCGGCGCGCCGGTTCCGGACAGCCCTGTTCGGCCGTGCAGCAGCAACAAAGGTTTCACGCGCATGGACGATTTGATAGGGTACGATCACACCTTTGGCCGCCATAATGCGGACGGGTGTTCAGCCTATCTCTAAAATATCGGCAGTGCCCGATTGATAGGGGGCGTGAACTGGAATGTCGTTTGATATACGCAGCAGGGGTGGCCCGCATAAGGGCAGGAATCGCCAAGGGGGCGAATACGCAATATGGAAACGAGCCAACGGCTGGTTCTGATGGTCGCGAGAATCCGCGCGCTGATGCATCAACAAGGTCTCACCGATGCCGATTTGGCCCGTAGAACCGGAATTTCGCCCGCGACTTTGAGCCGGGTGCTGTCGATGACGACGGAAGATCCGCGCATCGGCACTATCCTGGCGATTGCCGATGCGCTTGGATCGACCGTGGGATATCTGCTTCATAGCGAGCGCGTTTATCCCATTCCGTTGCTCGAATGGGGCGAGGTGCTTGATTTCTCGCGCAATCATGCCGTCCGCCAAACACGGTCCGTCAACGTGGACACGCCGCGCCGCTCGGGCACGTTTGCGGTGCGCACGAAGCCGTCGATGGCGCCGCGATTTCGCGTCGGCTCGATCGTGATCGTGGAGCCCGAAACGACGTTTCGCGACGCGCAAGTCGTTGTCGCCGCGCTCAACGGCCGTGAGCCGACGCTATATCGCGTGATCACGGATGGCGACGCCGTCTGGCTCAAGGACATCACCGCTTCGCACCCGGAAACGGTCAACGCGTTCGGTCACGGCGTGGCGGTGCTGGGCGTCGTGACGGAATCACGCCTGCTCAATCCTTGAACGAAAACGGATTGAAGCTGGTGTGATAGTCGTAGTAATCGATCTGGTCCATTTGCTTGAGCCGTTTCGACACGGTGATCACGGCGGGCAACAACAATAGTTCGTAAGCCAGTTTGACCGCGACTTGCACGCCGATCATCGTGAATACGACCTGTTCCGGCAGCCGGCCCCAAAACAGAATCGTGCAGAACAACGTGCTGTCGATCACGATCGCAACGCCGGTGCTGGAAACGATGCGCGCCCACAGATAGCGGCCGGCGCTCGCGATCTTGAGCTTGGCGAGAAACGTGGTATTGATGAACTCGCCGCAGAAATACGCGACGGTCGATGCGACGAAGGTTCGCGCGAACTCGAGCGCGAGCGCCGGATAGGCGGCGGCGAGCGTCGGGTTCTGTTCCTCCCAGCTTGGCAGGCCCGGCGGCAGCGACAGCAGCCAGGTGCCGATGACGAACATCAGGTTCACGGCGAGGCCGCCCCAGATCACCATGCGGCTGACGCGATACCCATACACCTCGGTGATGATCGTGCTGAATGCGTAAGTCATCGGAAACGCGATCAACGCGGCCGGAATCCCGAAGCTGATCGGATTGAGCACCGGCTGCAGATCGAGTTTGATCTCGATCACGCGTGCGCCCGTCACGTTGGACAACATCAGGAAGCCTACATAAACGAGCGCGAGCAGCAGGACGGCGGGTGTCAGTTGATGTTTGCGCGTCGGAAAATACGACAGCGGGACCAGCCGGTCGGTATACATGGCCGCATTGAGAAAGCCGATATGCGCGACATCCTCACGTGAGAATTTATCGAGCCACATTTTCTTGTTCAGCTCGCGCGGCGACATCTTGAAGGTGGCGCCGGAATCGCGCACCCGCACCAGCACCTGCAACTCGCCGTTGTCGAATGATGGTTCGATGACGGCTTCGATTTCGTGAGAAGCGGTTTCCATGGTCGGCTTGCGGTGCAGGGTCATTGTCGAACCAGTCGCGTGTTCGGGGCTTCGTTCAGAGGGGCGCTGCTGCGTATCGGATTGATATCGATACCGCCCCGGCGGGTGTAGCGCGCGCTCACGGTCAGCCGCGTGGGTGCGCATCGATCCTGAATGTCCTTGAAGATCCGCTCGACGCATTGCTCGTGAAATTCCTCATGGTTGCGGAACGATACGATGTATTTGAGCAGCGCCGCGCGATCGATGCGCCGGCCTTCGTAGGCAATCGACACGGTGCCCCAGTCGGGTTGCCCGGTGACGAGGCAGTTGGATTTCAAGAGATTGGAGTAAAGCGTCTCGCTGACAGGTTCGTCGTGCACGAACAGAAGCTGCGGGTCGACATGGTACTGATCGATCGCGATGTCCTGCTCGTCGATCGACGTGCCGGGCGGCGCGTCGATTCGCAGCGCCGTTGCATACTCGAGCGGTTCGAGCGTGACGGAAACGGGCGCGCCGGCGCAGCGCGACAGATCGCGGGAGGCGATCTGCTCGACCTCGGCACGGTCCGTGAACGGCGTGTTGTTGAAGGTGTTGAAATACAGCTTCATCGACTTGGATTCGATGACGTTCGGCGACGTGCAAGGCACGATGACCGTCGCGATTGCCACGCGGGGCAGGCCGCGTGGCGTAAGCCAGGACACCTCGTAATGGTTCCAGACGTCGAAGCCGAAAAACGGCAATGGGCCGGTAATGCCGATTTCTTCGCGCTTCACGGCGCGCGCAATGGCGAAGAGCCTCTCGGCGTTATAAGTGGACTCGTATTTGGATGGCTGGCCAAGCTCCATGGCATCTCGGTTCGGTGGGTGGTCTAAGCCGAAGAAGCGCATGCCTTCGGTATTTTGATTCGTAACGCAACGGAAACAATTCTTCGTGCGCGTCACGGTTATGCCTGACTGTTTTTATGGGCGATCAATAATACCGCATGCGGTGCGCTTGCAGAACTGGAATATACCGGCTTGCTAATACGGGGCGTTGCGCCGGCTGCGAAATCGCCAACGCCGCCGCAAGCGTGTGGAACCGGCATGCGCGCATTTGAGGTGTGAATGCATGAATGCCTTGCGCAGCGTCTTATTATATAAAATAGGGAAATAATAGGGGCAGTTGGGCTCGTATTCGATGCTACACGTGCGGCTAGCCGCTCGGCCGGTTTGGCTTTTTTGCTATCCGCGGCAGGCGTCAGACTTGGCGTCACCGCCGCCAGACTGGGGAAGGGCTCTACCCTGTCAGAATTACCAGTTTTGGTGGATTGTTAATTCCGACATATTATCTTCCTTGGGATAGGTATTGCATATTTGCAACGTTCGCCGATACACGGCATGATTGTTCATCGCTGCTTGTCCCATTGATGGGCTGCCGCCGAAATGGGTCGCCAAATTGCCTATCACTGCTCTTGCGTGCGGGTGAGCGACGGTTTTGGCAGCACAAACGACAAGCCAGGAAATGGAATCCCGCGAGTGTTTGACGCAGGCGTTCATGATGGTGCCACTGAAAACGTCTGAGGTTAAACATGACCGAAAGAATGCGTGAAAAGCGTGTCATCGATTGTTTTCCGTGTAGTTCGATTCGAACACCGGCGAAATGCGAATCGGCCGACATTGGCCGCCACTGTGGATTACCAGCCGGAACCGTGTCAGGTTTGGGGCCGCTGAACAGTGCGACGGTAGTGCGGCGTGACGTATCGCTACGAACATTCCAGTGCAATCCGTAGGAGTGGCCGCCTGAATCATGTACCGCTTTCAGGTTCGGACGCCTACTTTGCCCCGGGTGCCTTAGGCGCGGTCGGCATGACCGTGTCCCATCTGCTTCGGGTGGCCTGTAGGACCAGCAGATGGTTTTGGCGATTGTTATCTGACAATCGCCTTTTTTTTACGCATTTTCAGGTAACGGAGCCGAGAATTTCTCCGGTACTCGATGATTCGGTTGTGGGGCCAGCGGCCAGCCTGCTTGATTGCGCCTGGCTGGTTTCAGCGAAATATTCCGATGCTTTTTTGAATCCCGTTTTGTCGGTGCGAACTTATGCCGATCATCTTGCCTGCAGCGCTTGTGCGGGTTTGCGGTGCCATGTGCGTCGCGGATGCCAATGCATTGTGTTCGGGGGAATGAGCAAGTGCCGGCCGGTGAGCGGGAGGCGGGGCGGATATTTCTGTTATCGGAGAATTGGTGTAAATCTGGAGTACTGACAATCGATCGATTCGTGTTTATAAGCCTAGTGCACCTTATTTTAATTGTCGATTTTGATTGAGTGATTGAGCCGGGCATTCAATTTTATTTGTGAAGAAGATAAGCGGATGGGGCGTATGCATTCGATTATTCGATTTCGGAAAATAATGCTATTTTGGGAGATTGGGGGGCTAAAGTCCCGGTAATTGGGACTGAACGCGGATAGGGGCGGCGCGTTGCCGCGCGCCGCCGGCCGCCGGTTTTACCTCAAGTCGAAATCGCGGTCCGCCAGCGTGGGGCATGAAATGCTTCTGACCTTCGCCGCAGGCTGCGGGCGCCGCCGACGCACGATCTGCGCGCCGACGAACACGGCGCCCGCTGCGGCAATCAACGCGCCTGCGATCGGCACCGCGGCGTAACCCAGGCCCATCGAGATCGCCGCGCCGCCTGCTGCCGCGCCGAGCGCGTTGCCGAGATTGAAAGCGCCAACATTGACGGACGACGCGAGACCCGGCGCGTCGGCCGCGGCGCGCATCACGCGCATTTGCAACGGCGGCACAACCGCGAATGTCGCAATGCCCCACACAAGCAGGCTTGCCGCCGCGCCCGCATGCGTCGCGGCGAGCACCGGGAATGCCAGCATCACTGCAATCAACAGCAGCAGAAAACCGATCAGCGTGCCGTCGAGCGAGCGATCGGCAAGCCGGCCGCCGGCCACATTGCCGATCGAAAAGCCGATGCCGATCAGTACCAGCATCATGGTCACGAACGCCGGCTTCGCGCCGGTGAGCTGCGTGAGCGTCGGAGCGATGTAGGTGTAGAGCGTGAACATCGCGCCGGCGCCGAGCACGGTAGTCGCGAGTGCGCCAAGCACCGCGGGGCGGGTCAGTACCGTCAGTTCCGCACGCAGATTCGGCATTTTGCCGGCTTCGCCCTTCGGCAGCGCGACGAGCAGACCGAGCATCGCGATCACGCCGAGCCCGGCGGTCGCCACGAACGACATCCGCCAGCCAATCGCATGACCGAGCCAGGTGGCGGCCGGCACGCCGCCCACGTTCGCGATCGTCAGGCCCATGAACATCGTCGCGACCGCGCTCGCCTGTCGTTCGCGCGGCACCAAGCTTGCGGCGACGACCGAGCCCAGCCCGAAGAATGCGCCGTGATTGAGGCTGGTGATAAGCCGTGCGAGCAGAAGCGTCGCGTAGTTCGGCGCGATCGCCGACAGCAGGTTGCCCAGCGTGAAAATGCTCATCAGCGCGATCAGCGCGGTGCGCCGCGGCCAGCGCGCGAGTGCGAGTGTCATCAGCGGCGCGCCGACCATCACGCCGATCGCGTAAGAGCTGATCAGCATGCCGGCAGTGGGAATCGACACGTGAACGCCGTCCGCGATCACGGGCAACAGGCCCATCGGCGAAAATTCGGTCGTCCCGATGCCGAAAGCGCCGATCGCGAGCGCGAGGAGCGGCAACGTCGCAGCGTTGCGCGATGGGGCGTGAGTGGAAGTGGATGGATTCATGCGACGGATTCCTGTGCTGGCGAACGAAATGTGAAGGCGTTTGAGCGAGTTGTCGGCGAAAACATCGCGGGCTTGGTGCGAGCGATTTCGTGGTGACGCATGACAGTGCAGTGCTGCCATGCGGGCGAACATTCGAGCGATGCGCACCGCAACCGTAGCCGCGCCGGTCGTCCACACGAACGGCACCGCACCGGCAAGCGCTTCGTGATCCGACAAAGACGGGCGAAGTGTGCCTGCTTTACTTTTGCAAAAAAATACGTTTATAAATGAAATTATTTTGATTTGAAATCAAGAATGAAGATCACGCTGGATGAATTGCAGGCGTTCGTGACCGTCGTCGATACCGGTTCGCTCACGGCGGCCGCACAGCAGCTCGACCTGACGATTTCGGCGGCCAGCCGCGCGCTCGGCAGGCTCGAGGAGAAGCTGAGGACGACGCTGCTGCGCCGGACTACACGCCGGCTCGAATTGACCGAGGAGGGACGCGCTTTTTTGCAGGACGCGCGCGCGATCATCGAATCGGTGGATACGGCCGAGGAGCGGATGACCGCCCGGCGGGATCGTCCGTCAGGACGGCTGCGGATCGATGCGGCGACGCCGTTCATGCTTCACGTGATCGTGCCGCTCGTGGCGGGTTACCGCGCACGCTATCCGGAGGTGGAACTGGAGTTGAACAGTAACGAGGGCATCATCGATTTGCTGGAGCGGCGTACCGATGTCGCGATCCGCATCGGCCGGTTGAAGGATTCGACCTTGCACAGCAAGCTGATCGGCTCGAGCCGAGTGCGAATCCTCGCCAGTCCTGATTATCTGAAAGCGCACGGCCATCCGCGACGCATCGACGCCTTGCGCAAGCACGTGCTGCTCGGCTTCAATCAGCCGGAGTCGCTGAATCTCTGGCCGATCGCCGGGCCGGATGGCGAGCCGTATCGCGCCGAGCCGGCAATCCGCTCGTCGAGCGGCGAGACACTCAGGCAGCTCGCGCTGCAGGGGAACGGCATCGTTTGTCTGTCCGATTTCATGACGATGCAAGACCGGCACGAAGGCCGTCTCATCCAACTGTTCGCCGGCAAGACGCTCGATATGCGGCAGCCGATCAACGCGGTCTATTACCGGAATACGGCCATTTCCGCGAGGATCGCATCATTCGTCGACTATCTGGCGCAAGCGGTGCGCGGCACGGAATTCGATCCCGGGCGTCGCAATTGAGTTCGGGCGCGCCGGCGCGTTGGTTTGCATCGACATTTCGAGCGCCGGTTCTTGATTGCGAATGCCAAAGCCGGCGAGCGCCGTTCATCGGTTCGCAGGTGATGCGCGCATCGTGCCGGTTTCGCGCCGCTGTTGTCGAACGGCTCTCATCAGACGATGCTGCGGCGCTGCCCGGCCGGTGAGCACGTTGTACGAAATAGACGTTCGTGGGATCGGCGAGGGGGCGGCAGGCCAAACAAGATTCGGGTAATCCCTAGTGACGCCATAAATTGCAACTGATTGCATAAAGGAGTTTGGCTGGCGTAGTATGCATGCAACTTGTTGCATAAAGAGGCGAGCTTTCGATGAACTCCTATCCCCATTTGCTGGCGCCGCTCGAGCTGGGTTTCACGTCACTCAGGAACCGTGTCGTGATGGGGTCGATGCATGTGGGCCTCGAGGAGGCGCCGAACGGATTCGAACGGATGGCGGCGTTCTATGCGCAGCGCGCGCGCGGCGAGGCCGGCTTGATCGTCACCGGCGGAATCGCGCCAAACGAGCGCGGCCGGCCCGCGCCAGGCGGCGCGATGTTGACCACCGAGGCGCAAGCGGAGTCCCATCGGATGGTCACGCGCGCCGTTCATGAACATGGCGGGGCGATCGCGATGCAGATTCTGCACTTCGGCCGTTATGCCTACCAGCCGGCGCTGGTTGCGCCAAGCGCGTTGAAGGCGCCGATCAACGCGTTCGTGCCGCACGCGCTGACGGCCGAGGAGGTGGAGGAGACGATCGATGATTTCGTTCGCTGTGCGGCGCTCGCGCAATACGCGGGTTACGACGGCGTGGAGATCATGGGTTCGGAAGGATACCTGATCAATGAGTTCATCGCCGCCCGCACCAACCATCGCGACGACGCATGGGGTGGCTCATACGAGAACCGGATCCGGTTTCCCGTGGAGATCGTGCGGCGCGTGCGCGAGCGGGTGGGTGCGCGCTTCATCGTGATTTACCGGCTGTCGATGCTTGACCTGGTCGAGGGCGGCTCGACGCTTGACGAGGTGATTCAACTCGCGCAGGCAGTCGAGGCGGCCGGCGCGACGATCGTCAATACCGGAATCGGTTGGCACGAAGCGCGGATTCCGACCATTGCGACGAAGGTGCCGCGCGCCGCGTATGCGTGGGTCACGCGCCGCTTGATGGGCAAGATCGGCATTCCGTTGGTCGCGACGAACCGCATCAATACGCCGGAGGTCGCGGAACGATTGCTGGCTGACGGATATTGCGACATGGTGTCGATGGCTCGGCCGTTCCTGGCCGATGCGCAGTTCGTGAGCAAGGCGCGGCAAGGCCGCGCGGACGAGATCAATACGTGCATCGGCTGCAACCAAGCGTGCCTCGATCACACGTTCAGCGGCAAGATCACGTCCTGTCTGGTGAATCCGCTCGCGTGCCACGAAACCGAACTGGTGATCGAGCCGGCCGCGCGGCCCAAGCGGATCGGCGTCGTAGGCGCGGGGCCCGCCGGGCTCAGTTTCGCGGTTACCGCGGCCGGACGCGGGCACGACGTCACGCTGTTTGAGGCAGCCTCGGAGATCGGCGGCCAGTTCAATCTGGCGAAGAAAATTCCCGGCAAGGAAGAATTCAACGAAACGCTGCGCTATTTCAAGCGGCAGCTCGAACTGCACCAGGTCACGGTGCACCTCGATACGCGGGTCGATGTCGAGCATCTGGTTGCCGAGGGGTTCGACGAGATCGTGCTTGCCACCGGCGTGACGCCGCGCGTGCCGAATATCGACGGCGTCGATCGCGCGAACGTGCTCGGCTATCTCGACGTATTGCGCGACGAAGCGCCGGTTGGCGCGAGTGTTGCGGTGATCGGCGCGGGCGGCATCGGTTTCGACGTGGCTGAATATCTGACGCAAGAAGGCGAGAGTGCGAGCGTGGCGCCTGCCAGGTTTTACGCGCAATGGGGCATCGATACCGAATACGCGGAACGTGGCGGCCTGCGCACGCCCGACGTGGATGCGTCCGCGCGCAGCGTCCATCTGTTGCAGCGTAAGGCGTCGAAGGTCGGCGACGGGCTCGGCAAGACGACGGGCTGGATTCATCGCGCATCGCTCAAGACACGCGGTGTCGCGATGTCGTCGAGCGTGGCGTATGAGCGCATCGATGCTGCGGGGCTCCATTTGCGGATCGATGGCGAACCTTGCACGCTCGATGTCGATACCGTCGTGATCTGCGCAGGGCAGGAGCCGCAACGTGCGCTTTACGAAGCATTGCGCGCGAGCGGCTGTTCGGTTCACTTGATCGGCGGTGCGGACGTGGCCGCGGAGCTTGATGCGAAACGGGCGATTTATCAAGGCACTTGGCTTGGCTCGACGATTTGATCCGGCACATTGCGCGAGCGGGCGTTCATTCTATTAATCCAGTGTTGGAGATTGTCATGACTCAGATGCCCAGGGGCCTTCAACCGTGCGTCGCGCCCGCGCTCGAGCAGTGGCACGCAATGATCGACAAGCGCGATCTGAGCGAGCTTGCCACGATTGTTCATCCGGATGCCGTGTTCCGCTCACCGATGGCGAACTCGGCTTATATATCGGCACAGGCGCTGGTTTTGGCGTTGAATACGGTGATCAAGGTGTTCGAGGAATTTACCTATCATCGTCAGTGGGCTACCGACGACGGTTTGAACGTCGCGCTCGAATTCAGCGCGCGCGTGGGCGACAAGAATTTGAAGGGGGTCGATTTGATCCGCTTCGACGAGCACGGGAAGATTGTCGAGTTCGAAGTGATGGTGCGGCCGCTGAGTGGATTGCAGGCACTCGGCGCGGAAATGGGCGCGCGTTTGGGGGAGAGTCTGCCTGCCTATAAAAAGAAAAGTTGAGCGGAAAATCGCAGCGCGGGCATCGTACAGCAGGCCGCGAGTGCCGGTTTTGTCGTGTGACTCAGGCAGCGCATCGTCGCGCCCGAGACGGCGTGACCGTAGCAGCACGGCTTGATCGATCCGTGCGCAAGCACCGCGTCGGCATCTTCTGCGGTTTTATTGCGGCGGTTTTGCGGTGATTTGCCGTGCCCGGATCAATCGCCCATCGGAATGACGAGTGACGCGCGTCGGCAATTTGCGCTACCCTCTCGCCCACATGCATCACGAAACGGCTTCGGCGCGTTCGATGCAAATGACGATACAGCGAGGATTTCTAACCATGCGAATTCTGGTGGTGGGGGCGGGCGCGACCGGCGGTTATTTCGGCGGGCGTCTTGCGGCGGCAGGCCGCGATGTGACGTTTCTCGTGCGGGATGCCCGTGCGCAGGCGCTCGAGCGCGATGGCCTGGTGATTCACAGCCCGCGCGGCGATCTGACGCTGACCGATGTCAAAACCATTCGGGCGGGCGATGCTCACGAACCGTTTGATCTTGTTTTCCTGAGTTGCAAGGCGTATAGCCTGGACGATGCGATCGCGTCGTTCGCACCGTTCGTCGGCGAGAACACGCTGATCCTACCGGTGCTCAACGGGATGCGCCATCTCGACATATTGCAGGCGAAGTTCGGGCGGGCGCGGGTGCTGGGCGGCTTGTGCGTCATTGCCGCCGCGCTCGATGGTTCGCAGCACGTCGTGCATCTGAACGACCTTCATGCCGTGTCGTTCGGCGAGTTGGATGGCGGCGTGTCCGCCCGCGTGCAGGCGGTGGCCGATACGCTCGGCGGCGCCGGCTTCGACGTGACGGCGAGCGAAGCGATCATTGCGCGCATGTGGGAGAAATGGGTCTTTCTCGCGACGCTCGCCGCAAGCACGTCACTCTTCCGAGGCTCGGTCGGCGATATTTTGAGTGCTCCGGATGGCAAGCGCCTGCTTGAAACGATGCTGGGCGAATGCAGCGCGCTGGCTCAGCGCAACGGCTACGAGCCGAGCGGCGAATTCGTCGCACGCATGCAAAAGATGCTGTTGACGCCATCCGATTTAACCGCGTCGATGATGCGCGATGTCGAGCAGCACGCGCGCGTCGAAGCAGATCATGTGATTGGCGATCTGCTTGCACGCGGCGGCGATGCCGAGCAGACAGGCGCCGCGATTTCGCTATTGCGCGTGGCATACAACCATCTGAAGATCTACGAAGCGCGTTCGCTGCGCGAAGCTGGCACGGCGCAGTCGCGCTAAGCACCGGCCAGGCCGCGTCACGTGATTCGGCATCCGAAACAAGCCGTGCTGTGCGGCTGGCGGCGCGGCTTGCTAACGGCGCCGCCGCCTTTTGTCGCTCTGCTGGCCACCAGTTGCCGGCCGCGTCACTCCACTTGCTGAGGCAGAATCACGATCTTGCCGGTCACTTGCCGTGCCAGCATCGCCTCCAGCGCACGCGGCGCTTGCGACAGCGGATAGCGTGCGGACACGAACGGGTGGAGCTTGGCCTCGCGCAACCATGCGAATAGCTGCTTGACGTTTTCGATGTTGCGCTGCGGCTCGCGCCGAGTGAACTCGCCCCAGAACACGCCGACGATCGCGCTGCCTTTGAGCAGCGTCAGATTGAGCGGCAGCTTTGGGATTTGGCCGGCCGCGAAGCCGACGACGAGATAACGGCCGTTCCAGCCGACGCTGCGCAGCGCGGGCTCCGCGAGATCGCCGCCGACCGGATCGTAGACAACGTCGACGCCGCCTGTCGGACACAGCGCCTTGAGCCGTGCGCGCAAATCCTCGGCCGCATAGTTGATCGTCTCGTCGGCGCCGTGGCGGCGCGCGACGGCGAGCTTGTCGTCGCTCGACGCCGCGGCGATCACGCGCGCGCCAAGCAGCTTGCCCAGCTCGACGGCCGCGAGCCCCACGCCACCCGCTGCGCCGAGCACGAGCAGCGTCTCGCCCGCCTGCAGTTTCGCGCGGTCCTTCAATGCGTGATACGAGGTGCCGTAAGTCAGCATGAAACTGGCCGCGCTCTCTAGCTCCTGCTCGCTAAGTTCTGGCGGCAGCGGGATCGCGTTGTGCTCGGCGAGCAGAATCTCTTGCGCATAGCCGCCTGTGGGCACGATGGCGGCGACGGCGTCGCCGGGCTTCACGCGCGCCACGCCGGCGCCGACCGCCTTCACGATGCCGGCAAGCTCGCAGCCGGGCACGAACGGCGGTTCGGGCTTGAACTGATATTTCCCTTCGATGATCAACGCATCGGGGAAGTTGACCGATGCAACCTTCGTTGTCACGACGATCTGCTTGGGCCCCGGCTCGGGCGACGGCAGCTCGGCGATGCGCAACGACGACGGCGGGCCGAAAGTTTCGCAGACGATAGCTTTCATGGCGGGCGGATTTCCGGATGAACGGGTGGGAACGGGTCAGCTGCCGCGCGTGATCGGCAGATCGACGAGCGACGGATCGCCGAGCGTCGCGCGGCGGGCAAGTTCGAGTTTGGCGATTGCCGCGCGATGCACTTCGTCCGGGCCATCGGCGAGACGCAACGTGCGTACTGCCGCATATGCGCCGGCGAGCGGAAAGTCTCCCGACACGCCGCCGCCGCCGTGCGCCTGAATCGCCCAATCGATCACGCGCAGCGCCATCGTCGGCGCGACCACCTTGATCATCGCGATTTCCTTGCGTGCATCCTTATTGCCCACGGTGTCCATCATGTAGGCGGCCTTGAGCGTCAGCAGGCGAGCCTGATCGATCGCGCACCGCGCTTCGGCGATACGTTCGTGCCAGACGCTGTGCTCGGCGATCGGCTTGCCGAACGCCACGCGCTCGCGCAGGCGGTCGCACATGAGTTCGAGCGCGCGCTCAGCCACGCCGATCGTGCGCATGCAATGGTGAATGCGCCCCGGACCGAGCCGGCCTTGCGCGATCGCAAAGCCGCGCCCCTCGCCGAGCAGGATGTTCGACGCCGGCACGCGAACGTTGTCGAGCACGATTTCCATGTGACCGTGCGGTGCATCGTCGTAGCCGAATACCGATAGCGGGCGCATGACAGTGATGCCGGGCGTGTCGGCCGGCACCAGCACCATCGATTGTTGCTGGTGGGTAGGCGCGGCGGGATCGGTCTTGCCCATCACGATGTAGATCTTGCAGCGCGGATCGCCCGCGCCCGACGCGAACCACTTGCGCCCGTTGATCACGTAGTCGTCGCCGTCGCGCACGATCGAGCAGCGGATGTTGGTCGCGTCGGACGATGCGACCTCCGGTTCGGTCATCAGGAATGCAGAGCGTATCTCGCCCGCGAGCAACGGTTCGAGCCAACGGTCTTTTTGCGCATCCGTGCCATAGCGTTCGAGCGTTTCCATGTTGCCGGTGTCGGGGGCGGAGCAATTGAACACTTCGGGCGCCCAGTCCACACGCCCCATGATTTCGCACAGCGGCGCATATTCGAGGTTCGACAACCCTTCTGGGGCGCGCGTCGATTGCGGCAGAAACAGGTTCCACAGGCCGTCGGCCCGGGCTTTTTCCTTCAGCGTGTCGATGAGCGGCACCGGTTGCCATGGATTGCCGGCGCGGCGGTTTTCCGCCACCGCGTCATGCACGCGTTGCTCGTTCGGATAGATGTGCTCGTCGAAGAACGCGGCAAGCTTGCGTTGCAGCGCCTGGACGCGCGGCGAATGATCGAAGTTCATGGCGGTTCGGGCTCTCCTCTCTGGGGCAACAGGGGCGGGTTGCGCACGCGGGATGCATGCCGGAGTGGTGGCGATAAGTTCCGTTTGACGAAACTAACGTCGCGCAGTATTCCGTCAATATCGTAGAATCAACTCTCTGCATTGGCAATCGGTAGTCTGCGGAAAATTTGAAAAATCCCGGATCGATGCCGATATGTATTGCGGTCGCCCAATGGCGGTGCTAAATTTTTCAACGGCTGAAATCCGGTCCATAAGTTTCGTTTAGAGAAACTTCGGAGTCGGCACAGATGCGCAACGGCCCTGACGGTTCGATGGAGGCGGCAGATGGAGACGATCAAGCGTGCGGCGCTCGGGCGCATGCGCTACGGCCGGGAGGTATCTGCGTGCGCGTACCGGCGGCGAACCGGGACACGGCGGCATCCGGCCTGTGACGGGCAAAATTGCCCGGAGGCCCGTCGATGAGCCTGCTGATTTCGCGCCGCGATCTCGAATTCCTGCTGTACGAATGGCTCGACGCGACTGCGCTGGCGGCCGCGCCGCGCTACGCCGAACACAGCCGCGAAACGTTCGACGCGGTGCTCGATATGTGCGAGCGGATGGCCACCGAGCTGTTTGCGCCACATGCGGCGCGCAGCGATCGTGAAGAACCGCGTTTGAACGGCGAGCAAGTGGAGTTGATCCCGGAAATCGGCGCGGCGGTCAATGCATTCGCCGGCGCCGGGCTCATTGCCGCCGGCCAGGACGAGGCGCTCGGCGGGATGAGGCTGCCGAAACTCGTCGAAGCTGCATCGTTTCTCTATTTCCAGGCCGCCAACATCGCGACGGCGGCGTATCCGTTCCTGACGATCGCCAATGCGAATCTGTTGGTCGCGCACGGCAGTTCCGCGCAGATCGATGCGTTCGCGCGTCCGCAGTTGGCCGGCCGCTTTTTAGGGACGATGTGCTTGTCGGAGCCGCAGGCGGGCTCGTCGCTGTCTGACATCACCACGCGGGCCGACTACGAGTGCGAATCGCCGTTCGGTGCGCAGTATCGGCTGACCGGCAACAAGATGTGGATTTCCGGCGGCGATCATGCGTTGTCCGACAATATCGTTCACCTGGTGCTCGCGAAAATTCCCGACGAGCACGGCCGCCTGGTTGCCGGCACGCGCGGGATTTCGCTTTTCATCGTGCCCAAATATCTGGTCGGTGCCGACGGGGCATGCGGCGAGCGCAACGACGTCGTGCTCGCGGGGCTGAATCACAAAATGGGCTATCGCGGCACGACCAATTGCCTGCTCAATTTCGGCGAAGGCACGCGGCATCGCCCGCAAGGGCGCGCGGGCGCGATCGGTTACCTGGTCGGCAAGCCTGGGAACGGGCTTGCGGCGATGTTCCATATGATGAACGAAGCGCGCATCGGTGTGGGGGCCGGAGCGGTTGCGCTTGGCTATACCGGTTATCTGCATGCGCTCGACTATGCGCGCAATCGTCCGCAGGGACGTCCGATCGGCCCAGGCGGCAAGGATGCCGCCGCCCCGCAGGTGCCGATCGTCGAGCATCCGGACGTGCGCCGGATGCTGCTCGCGCAGAAGGCTTATGTCGAAGGCGGGCTGGCACTGATTCTTTATTGCGCGCGGCTTGTCGACGACGCGCGCGCCCATCCCGATCCCGCTGCCCGCGCCGGCGCCGCACGCCTGTTGGACATCCTGACGCCGGTTGCGAAGAGCTGGCCGTCGCAGTGGTGTCTGGCGGCCAATGATCTCGCGATCCAGGTTCACGGCGGCTATGGTTACACGCGCGACTACGCGGTGGAGCGGCTCTATCGGGACAATCGGCTGAATGCGATCCACGAAGGTACGCACGGTATCCAGGCGCTCGATTTGCTCGGCCGCAAGGTCGTGCAGGACGGCTCAGCGGCGCTGTACGCGCTCGATGCGCGGATCGGCTCGACGATCGCGCGTTCGCGCGATGCACGCGACGATGCGTGCGCGTTCGGCGACGCGCTCGCGCGGCGTTGGACGCGGCTCGTCGACGTCACGGGCCGGTTGGCGGCGGCGGACGATCCGCGCATCGGGCTGGCGAATGCGAGCGTTTATCTGGAAGCGTTCGGGCATGCGATCGTCGCATGGCTATGGCTCGAACAAATGCTTGCCGCCGGCGGTCGCGCCAGCGATTTTCACGAAGGCAAGCGCGCGGCCTGCCGCTACTTCTTTCGTTGGGAGTTGCCGAAGATCGACGCGCAGCTTGATCTGCTCGACAGCCTCGATACGACCACGCTGCAAATGCGCGACGCGTGGTTCTGAACGCAACCCATTGCATGCCTTCCCATCCGGATTTCGGAGAACTGAAGATGAACGAATCGATCAAGCAACTGTTCGATCTGACCGGCAAGACCGCCCTCGTCACCGGCGGCTCGCGCGGCTTGGGTTTGCAGCTCGCGACGGCGCTCGGCCAGGCGGGCGCGCGCGTGATTGTGTCGGCGCGCAAGGAGCATGAGCTGCGCGATGCGCAGCAGACGTTGCGCGCGCTCGGCGTGGACGCCGACTGGATTGCCGCGAACGGCGCGCAGGACGACGAGATCGAGCGGCTCGCGGACGAAGCGATTGCGCGGCTCGGCCATGTCGATATTCTCGTCAACAATGCGGGCGCGACCTGGGGCGCGCCCGCCGAGGATCACCCCGTCGACGCATGGGACAAGGTGTTCGACCTGAACGTGCGCGGCCTGTTCTTGCTGACCCAGCGCATCGGCAAGCATTCGATGATTCCGCGCGGCTCGGGGCGGATCGTCAATGTCGCGTCGATCGCCGGTTTGCGCGGCAATCCACCGGGCGCGATGACGACGATCGCGTACAACAGCAGCAAGGGCGCGGTCGTCAACTTCACGCGCGCGCTCGCCGGCGAGTGGGGTAAATACGGAATCAACGTCAACGCGATCGCCCCGGGTTTCTTTCCGACCAAGATGGCGAACGGGTTGATCGACGCGATCGGCGCCGACAAGCTGATCGCGGGCGCGCCGCTCCAGCGGCTCGGCGAGGACGGCGATCTCGCGGGCGCACTGCTGCTGTTCGCATCGCAGGCCGGGCGGCACATCACCGGCCAGATTCTGGCGGTAGACGCAGGCGTGAGCGCGGTCTGAATGGTGCGCCGCGGTGCGCGCACGCGCTAGAACTGGCCGCCGACGCGTTCGAACACCTCGTCGCGCAGCGCGACGAGCCGCGGCCCGAAATCGTCGATCAACCGATCGCGCGTGACGGTCGACAGGCGGCCGCTGCAGTTGAAGGCGAGGATGCGCGATCCGTCGGCCGACACCATCGGCACGCCGACCGCGAACAGATCGGGCGACCAGTCGCCGAACGACACGCAAAAGCCCAGGCGCTCGTAGTCGTCGCGCGCGGCAACGATTCCCGCCTTCAGCGCGGGCCACTGCTGCGGCGGGCAGCCGGCCTCGGTCGTCGCCAGGTAGCGCTCGAACAGCTCGGGCGGCAGCGCGGCGAGGTGCGCACGGCCAAGCGCGGTCGTGCCGTGCGCCACGCGCGATCCCGGTTCGAGCCGCAATTGGAACAGCGGGTCGCCTTGGCAAATGTCGAGCAGGATCATCTGCTTGCCGTCGAATTCGCCGAGCATCGCCGCCGCCTGCGTGTGCTTCGCGTAGTCGAGCAGGAACGGATGGGCAGCGTCGATCACGTCGTTGTTTTGCAGGAACGCATGACCGAGATTCAGCACGCCGACGCCGAGCGAGTATTTCTCGAGATCGGCCGAGTAATGCAGATAGCCGAGCTGCGTCAGCGTGAACGTGAGACGCGAGACCGTTGGTTTCGGCAACTGCGTGCGTTGTGCGATGTCCTGATTGCCGAGATATCGCTGGCCGCGCGTGAAGCAGCGCAGCACGGCCATGCCGCGGGCGAGCGCGGTGACGAACTGCGGATGATCTTCGGCGGGAGTCGGCAGCAGGGAGGTGATGTCGCGCTTCGGGTTGCCCATGGACGTGAAATGCCGGACGGTGCGGTGCAACGGAGATTCTACAGGAACGCGCCGGCGCGAGGCTTGCCGGGCTTCGTCGTCCTGAATGCCGTGCCGGCCGGATGGCGGGCGTGCATCTTTGGGTGAACATGGACACCGATTCGTGGCGCGATGGCGCCGCCGAACCGATAAGGAGAAAACATGGAAGAGCTGGCTGGGAAGGTGGCGGTCATCACCGGAGCGGGTTCCGGGCTTGGCCGGGGGTTCGCGAACACGGCGGCGCGACTGGGCATGAAGCTCGTCCTCGCCGACGTGAATCGCGACGCGCTCGCCGCCACGGTCGATGCATTGCGCGCGCAGCGCGCGGAGCTTGTCGATCAGCGGACCGACGTCGGCGATGAACGGCAGGTGGCGGCCCTTGCCGATGCGGCATACGCCACGTATGGCGCGGTGCATCTGTTGTTCAACAATGCCGGCGTCGGTAGCGGCGGATTGATCTGGGAGGCGTCGGCCGACGAATGGCGCCGCGTGCTCGACGCCAATTTGTGGGGCGTGATTCACGGAATACGCGCGTTCGTTCCGCGAATGCTCGACGCGGCGCGTGGCGATGCCGGCTACCGTGCGCATATCGTCAACACCGCGTCGATGGCGGGGCTGGTCAATACACCGCTCAGCGGCGTGTATAACGTGTCGAAGCATGCGGTCGTGTCGTTGTCGGAGACGCTGTATCACGATCTCGCGCTCGTCACGCAGCAAGTGCGCAGCTCGGTGCTATGCCCGTTTTTCGTGCCGACCGGCATTGCCGAATCGATGAGCCGCCAGGCGGCGCAGTTGAGCACGCACTCGCAGCGGGTCGCCTATACGCTGCTGGAACGGGCGGTGAGCGCGGGGCGCGTGACGGCGGCTCAACTCGCCGACGTGACGTTCGATGCGGTGCGGCGCGGCGATTTCTATATTTTTTCGCATCCGCATGCGCTCGACGGGGTGAGAGCGCGGTTGGACGATATCGCCCATGCGCGCACGCCGAGCGATCCGTATGCCGCGCGGCCTGACGTGCGCGCGCAATTGGAGGCGGCGCTGCGGCGTTAGCGCGGGCGCGGACGCGGAAACGGCGATCACATTTCGCCGCGCCGGGAGCAGACCGTCACGATTTGCTGGATCGCGAAGTTGTCTCTGACGCCCGGCAGCGCATCGACGAGACATGCGTAATACGCGCGTTCGCGCGGCAGCAGCAATGCAGCGTTGCGGTACAGCTTGTCACACGCGTTTTGCAGCAGGCTCGCCGCCGCGCTGTTGCGGCTTTCGCGCAGTGTTTGCAGGACGCATTGATCGTATTGCGCCGCACCGCCGTCATTCAGCGCCATTGCGGGCAGCGGTGTGACGAGCGCGATAGCGACCAACGCGCTGGATATCCTTGACATGGGGCCTCCCATTTTCCGACGAGCAGGTTTTGTCTGACTTGTGATCCGGCCGGCGCGATACATGCCGCCGTTACCGGTTCGCGTGACATAGACCATTCTACTGTCCGCGTACCGGCCCGATTGACCGCATTTGTCCAGAAAAATGGCCCGGATGGATATGGCTGCCGTTCGCCATTGTCCTTACGATGCAAGCAAGCAGGCCGTCCGTGGGCGGCGCGCGCGGGAAAATGCTGAGACCGTTTTTTCGCGTATCGTGATCGCATTGCGGGTGTGCCTTCGTGGCGGCGCTGACGGATCGTCGATACGCGTTTCTTTTCCGATTGATTGCGCCCCCGCCGCTTGCGTCGCACGGGCGCCCACCCGTCTTTCTTTCATGATTCGAAGCAACGGAGCTGCAAGTTGAGCACGAAACCTTGGCTGGCCAGTTACGGCAACGTTCCCGAGACCATCGACGCAGACGCCTATCGTTCGATGACCCATTTGCTCGACGACGCGATGCGAAAGTATGCGGCGCGGCCGGCATTCCGCTCGTTCGGACAAACGCTAACCTATGCGGACGTCGACCGTTTGTCGCGCGACCTCGCGGCTTACCTGCAGCAGCGGCTCGGCGTGCGCAAGGGCGACCGCGTTGCCGTGATGCTGCCGAACCTGCTGGCGTTTCCGATCGCATTGCTGGGCATCGCGCGGCTCGGCGCGGTGCAGGTGAACGTGAACCCGTTGTATACGGCTCGCGAACTCTCGCATCAACTCAACGACGCGGGCGCCGAAGTCCTGATCGTGTTTTCGGGAAGCACCCCGGTCATTGCCGACGTGCTGGGCGAGGTGCGGCTCAAGCACATTCTGACCGTGGGCGTCGGCGACGGCTCGCCGGCGGCACTGCCGTCGCCGCCAGTGGATGCGCGTCTGCCGGATACGATCGCGTTTGTGCAAGCGCTTGCCGAAGGTGCGGCACTGGCGTTCGAGCCAGCGAACGTGACAGGGGACGATCTGCTGTTCCTGCAATACACGGGCGGCACGACCGGCCTTTCGAAGGGCACCGCGCTGACGCATCGCAACCTGGTGGCGAACACGCTGCAGTTCCGCGAGATGATGGCAGGGCTCGTGTATGAGGAAGACGAAGTGATTGTCACCGCGCTGCCGCTTTATCATGTGTTTGCGCTGACCGTGAACTTCATCACTTACTTCTCGATCGGCGGCGAGAATTGGTTGGTCGCCAATCCGCGCGACATCCCAGCGTTGATCGACGTGATTGCGCAGTCGCGGATGACCTCGTTCATGGGCGTCAACACGCTCTATGCCGCGCTTGCGATGCAGCCGGCGATCAAGAGCGTCGATTTCTCGCGATTGCGGCTGTCCGGCGGCGGTGGCTCCGCGATCTTGCCGACCACGTCGGCGCGTTGGCAGGAGGTCACCGGCACGTTCATTCGCGAAGGCTACGGGCTGTCCGAGACGAGCCCGGTCGTCTCGTTCAATCCGGCTTCGGCCACGAGCTTCACTGGCACGGTGGGGGTGCCGCTTTCGTCGACCGACGTCAAGTTGATCAAAGAAGACGGCAGCGAAGCCGCGCTCGGCGAATCCGGCGAAATCTGCGTGAAAGGCCCGCAGGTGTTCTCCGGCTATTGGAACCAACCCGAGGCAACCCGGCAGGCGTTCACGACCGACGGCTATTTCCGCACGGGCGATATCGGTACATTCGACGAACGCGGTTTTCTACGAATCGTCGACCGTGTGAAGGACATGGTCATCGTGTCGGGATTCAACGTCTATCCGAACGAGGTCGAGGCGGTGGCGGCGGCGTATCCGGGCGTGGCGGAGTGCGCATGCATCGGTGTGCCAAGCGACAAGACGGGCGAGGCGGTCAAGCTGTTCGTCGTGCCGTGCAAGGACGCGAGCCTGACTGAAGAGGCCGTGATCGAGCATTGCCGCAAGGAGCTTGCCGCCTACAAGGTGCCGAAATACGTTGTGTTCGTCGACGATCTGCCGAAATCGACGGTCGGCAAGATTCTGCGCCGCGAACTGCGTCAGCAGCAGGCGTAGCGCCCGCCGGACGATACGCCGAATCTCGTTCGAGGCCCATCAGCCGGCCGTGACGACATGCGCCGGCTGGCCGTTGTGAAACGCGACGATGTTGTCGATCAACTGATCCGCGAGCGCCTGCATCGCTTCATCGCTGGCCCATGCGACGTGCGGCGTCAGAATGAAGCCGGGATGCGACAGGATCGACTGGAAAGGATGCTCGGCCGGCAGCGGTTCCTGCGTGACGACGTCGAATCCGGCGCCTGAAATTACGCCGGATCGCAGCGCGTCGGCAAGCGCCGCTTCGTCGACGAGTCCGCCGCGCGCCGTATTGATCAACAACGGCCGGCGCGCCATGCGCGCGAATGCGGCCGCGTCGATCAGGTGGCGGGTGGCCGGCGTGAGCGGGCAATGCAGCGAGATGATGTCGCTGTCGCGCAGCAGCGTGTCGAACGGCACGTAACCGGCGTCGGCGTCTCCGCGCGTTTTGTGGGCGGAAAACATGACGCGCAGCCCGAGTGCGCGCCCGATGCCCGCGACCGCGCGGCCGAGCGCGCCATCGCCGACGATACCCAGCGTGGAGCCCGCCAGATCCCGGATCGGAAAATCGAAGAAGCAGAACTGGCCGGACTCCAGCCAACGGCCGGCCCGCACCGCATCGCGGTACGCAACGAGGCTGCGCCGCAACGCGAATATCAGTGCGAACGTGTGTTCCGGCACCGCATGCACGGCGTAGCCGCGGATGTTGCTGACGACGATGCCGCGCGCCGCACAGGCGCTCAGATCGACATTGTCGGTGCCGGTTGCCGCAATCGCGACCATCCGTGCGCGTTGCGCGTGCGCGAGCGCTTGCGCGCTCAGCTTGACCTTGTTCGTGATGATGATGTCCGCATCGCGAATCCGTTCGGCCACTTCTTCAGGCCCGGTGCGCTCGAACGTCTGCAACGTATGCGGGAATGGAATCGGCTTGAGGCGGGTGTGCGGCGACAACGTCGCACGATCGAGAAACACGATCTTCAGCGCAGGGGATTGGGTGGACATAGGCAATGAGGGGAAGGTCGAAGGCGATGCGCGGGCGCAGTGCAACGGGCCGCCCGGCTTGCGTCGTGCATCGTTGCCGATGCGTTGCCGATTGGCGGGAGCAGGCCGAGCGAGCGTGGATTGTCCGCACGCGGTTTCGATCATGATAGCGGCGATGACGCGAATCGGCCATCGCGAAAGGCTGTTGCGCGCCGAGGCGGCCGTTGTTCGGGGGCATCGGCGCGGTGCACGCGCCGTGCCGGTTACCCGAGCGCGCGCACGAGCGATTCGAAAATCCTTTCGACATCCTGCTCATTGGTGCGCCAGTTGCTGAACGCCGCGCGCAGCGCCCAGACGCCCGCATAAAAGGTTGGTGTGACGAACGTGTCCGCGAGGTCGCGCACCGCGCGCACGTAGGCATTGATGCGCGTTTCGTCGGGCTGGCCGGCGAGTGTGAAGCACACGACGTTGACGCGCGTCGGCGCGAGCAGCGTGAAACCCGGATGCCCGGCAATCAGCCGGCCGAGCCGCTGCGCGAGCGCGATATTGCGGTGAACGATTTCCGCATGCCCGTCGCGGCCATACGCGGCCAGTGCGAACCAGCTCGACAGCGCGCGCAGCCGGCGAGAGTTTTCCGGCGTCAGATGGACGAAATCCGGGTTGCCGGCCGGCGTGCCGAGATAGGCGGCGCTATTCTGAAACACGCGTATTTGCAGATCGCGGCGGCGGCTGAATTGCACGGCGGCGTCATAAGGCACGTTCAGCCATTTATGCAGATCGATGCAGATCGAATCGGCTGCGTCGAGCCCTTCCACGAGCGACGCATGTTGCGGCGATAGCGCGGCGAATGCGCCGAACGCCGCGTCGACATGCAGCCAGAACGGGTAGCGCGAACGCAGCGCCGCGATCGCGGGCAGCGCATCGTAGTCGACCGTGTTGACGGTGCCCGCGTTCGCGACGACGATCGCCGGCGCACCGTCGAGGCGCGCGAGCGCCGCTTCCAACGCGCCGACGTCGACGGCTTCGCGGTCTTTCAGTGTCGGAACCTTCTGCACCGCGCGACGGCCGACGCCGAGCACCGACAACGCCTTGTAGATGCTCGAATGCGGCGTGCCCGACAGCACCCGCACGGGCGGCAATGCGCCGACGCCATCTTCCGACACGTTCACCGGATGCGGCGCGCGTTCGCCTAGCCATTCGCGGCCGATGGCGAGGCCGACCAGGTTCGACATGGTCGCGCCGGTGACGAGCACGCCTTGGTGTGCATCGGACAGGCCGAACAATGCGCGCAGCCGCGCGACGGTTTCGCGTTCGAAGTCCGGCGCCGAGCTGTCGATACCGGCGGTCGGGTTTTGATCGTAGACGCTTGTGAGCCAATCTCCCGCAATCGCCGCTGGCGTTGCGCCGCCCGTCACGAAGCCTAGGTAGCGTGCGCCGGCGCTGCCGGAAAAGCCGGGTGCCCAGCGTGTCAGGAAATCGTCGAGCGCGGCGTCGAAGCCGAGGCCATGTTCCGGCAGCGGCGCCGGCGCGACAGGCGATGGGGCGAGCGCCGCAGGCCGTTCGTCGAGGCGCTCGAGCACGTCGAGCGCATGCGCGAGCGTTCGCGACAGGACGTTTTCGATGCCGGCGAGATCGTGAGCGAGTGTGGCGTCCATGCTTGGTGTTCTTGGCGAATGAGGTTGACGGAAGACGCGGGTTCAGCACAGTGCGGCTATCGCGGCTGCCGCATGTTGTGGTGCGATCGCTGCCGGGCAGCGCCGAGCCGGGAGCGTCGGCGCTGCGGGTATGTCGACGCGGCCCGAATCGCACGTTGCCTGCGGCGGACGCGGCTGCGCGCGCTCAGGCGGATGCCATCCAGCCGAACTATCGCCGATAAGATGGTTGTCCGAGCGAATTCCCCCTGTTTGGCGCAGGGTTGCCGCAGGATAACGCTGCGCTAGCACGCGATAATGCGAAACACACCGCACCCGGTTTCCCGCTTGTTATTTCGCTGGCAAAAATACATAAGGCATGTCCCCATGCATATCGCTATCCTGACGTTCGACGGCTTCAACGAACTCGATTCGTTTATCGCGCTCGGTATCCTCAACCGCGTGAAGAAGCCGGGCTGGCGCGTGTCGATCGCGAGCCCTGCTGCAAGAATCACGTCGATGAACGGCGTGACGATCGAAGCGCAGGCATCGCTTGCCGATGCTTGCCACGCCGATGCAGTGATCGTCGGCAGTGGCGTGCGAACGCGGCAAGTGGCCGCCGATGCCGAACTGATCGGGCAATTGCGGCTCGATGCGTCGCGTCAACTCCTGGGGGCGCAGTGTTCCGGCACGCTGATTCTCGCGAAGCTCGGGTTGCTCGACGGCGTGCCGGCGTGTACTGATCTAACGACGAAGCCGTGGGTGCAGGAAGCCGGTGTCGAGGTGCTGGATCAACCTTTCTTTGCGCGCGGCAACGTCGCGACTGCCGGTGGCTGTCTGGCGTCCCATTACCTTGCGGCATGGATGATTGCGCGCGTCGAAGGGCTCGACGAGGCACAACAGGCGATTCACTATGTCGCGCCAGTGGGCGAGAAGGACGATTACGTATCGCGCGCGATCGCGAACATCGCCCCGTTTCTGAATCAGGCTGCGGCCTGAGCGCAGCGCAGACGCCGCTCGAGGGCGGCCGCGTTCAGCCGCCGCCTGCCGATGCGTCGGCTTGCGTCGCAACAGGAAGGGTGCCCGACGTCAGCATCGTGCGCAGTCGCGCGGCATCGAAGAAATCGGCATGCCGGCGGCCGGAATCGAGCAGCACCATCACGACCGGGCGGTTGTCGATCGTCGTCTGCATGACGAGGCAGATGCCCGATTCCTTGATGTAGCCCGTCTTCTGCACGCCGATGTCCCAGTCGCCGTCACGCACCAGCGCATTCGTGCTGCGGTAGTAGAGCACGCCTTGGCCGGTGTCCACTTCGTAGTCGACATCAGTCGAATACTGGCGGATCAACGGATACTGGTAGGCCGCATTGACCATTTTTGCCAGATCCCGCGCGGTCGATACGTTGTATTTCGACAGGCCGGCCGGATTCTCGAAGTGCGTGTCGACCATGCCCAGCTCGCGGGCCTTGCGGTTCATCGCGTCGATGAACGCTTCGCGGCCGCCGGGATAGTAGCGCGACAGCGCCGCGGCCGCCCGATTTTCCGAGGCCATCAGCGCAATGTGCAGCATGTCGTTGCGGGTCAGCGTCGAGCCGATCGACAGGCGCGAACTCGTGAATTTTTCCTGATCGCGATCGTCGTCGGTGACTTCGAGTAACTCGTCGAGCGGCGCTTTCGAATCGAGCACGACCATGGCGGTCATCAGCTTCGTGATCGACGCGATCGGCGTGACCGTCTGTGAATTCTTGTCGAACAGCGCTTCGCCGGTGCTCTGATCGATCATGTAGACGATGTTCGAATGCAGACCGAACGGCAGCGATTCGTCCTCCGAATCGAACGGGCGGGCGGCCAGCGCATGGCGCGGCGTGAATGCGGCCCGGCGGACGGTGCCTGTTGGCTTGTCATGCCGTGCATTCGAATGGCGGGCGGCGGGTGGCGTGGTTGCGAGCGCATGTGCCGGCACCGGATGGCCGGGTTCGCGATGAAAACTGGCTTTCCTGATCGATGCGTTGGCCGATACGTTGGCCGGTGTTTTGCCTCGTGCGGACGCGGCCGGACGATGCTTGGTTCCTGACGGGCCGGCGTGTGCGGCAAGCGGCGAAATAACGAGCGCGGACGCCGCGGCGACCGGCAATGCTGCCCGTTTCGACGTGCGAAGGATGAATCCGCATAGTGCTTTCAATGCGGAAAACGGAGTCGTTTCCATGGGGCCCCATTTGTCGAACCGAGCTTTGAAACGATTATAGTAACCGGTCGTTAGGTTAGCAATTACAAAGACATAGGAAAGATTTCTCATCCGGATTGTTCAATTCCGAAACAGCGGCTTTATTCTTGCTGTCGGGAGCGGGTATGGGGTGCGCGCCGGTTATTACGGCATCCCTATTATCGATTGAGCGGGGCGCCGTTTTGCGTCAAATCCAGTCACGCATCCGATACCATGCCATCGCCAGCACGAGCGCGGGCGTTCTGAACGCCGCGCCGCCAGGGAAGTCGCGATGGCGGATCTTCGCGAACAGATCGAAGCGCGCAGCCTGCCCGTCGATTGCTTCGGCGATCAGCTTGCCGGCGAGTCCAGTCGTATTGACACCATGGCCGGAGAAACCTTGGGCGAAATAGACGGTTGGCGACAGCCGGCCGAAATGCGGCGCGCGATTCATCGTAATGTCCACGAAGCCGCCCCACGCATGTTCGATCTTCACGTCGGCGAGCTGCGGAAACGTTTTCAGCATGTCCTTGCGCATTGCTTGGCCGAGGTTGTGCGGCTCGAGCGTCGAATAGCTGACCTTGCCGCCCCAAAGAAGCCGCGTATCGGAACTCGGACGAAAATAATCGAGCACGAACCGGCTGTCGCAGACCGCCGCCCGCGCCGGCATCAGCGCGCTTGCACGCGCTTCGCCGAGCGGCTCGGTCGCGATGACGTAGGTGCCGACGGGCATGATCTTGCGCGCGAGCGATGGCGCGAGTGCGCCGAGAAATACGTTGCAGCCGAGCACCACGAACTTCGCGCGCACGGCGCCGCGTGCAGTCGATACGACATGGTCGCCGTACTCGTCCGAGATGCGCGTCACGCAGCTGTTCTCGAAGATCCGCGCGCCGCTCTGAACGGCCGCACGCGCGAGCCCGAGCGTGTAGTTCAATGGATGCAGGTGGCCGCTATCCGGATCGAAAAGGCCGCCGAGATAGCGGGACGATTGCACGTAGTGCGGCAGTTCGTCCCGCTCGACGTAGCGCAGGCGGTCGTAGCCGAAGCGCCGCGCGGCATCGTCGCGCCAGCGCCGCAGCGCATCGACGTCGCGTGGTTTATTCGCGGCGCTCAGATAGCCGGGCGTGAGCGCGCAGTCGATCGAATGTTTCGCGACGCGCGTTTTGACGATATCGAGCGTCTCAAGCCCCATATTCCAGATCTGCCGGAGTTCGTCGTTGCTCACGTAGGGCGCGAACGTATCGATGTCGCACGCGTAGCCGCCGATCAACTGTCCGCCATTGCGCCCGCTCGCCGCCCAGCCGACCTTCGACGCCTCGACCACCGCCACCGAATAGCCGCGCTCGGCGAGATCGAGCGCGGCCGACAGGCCGGTCAGGCCGGCGCCGATCACGCAGACGTCGGCTTGGATCGAGCCTTCGAGCGGCGGGTGGCAGGTCGTGTCGTTGAGGGTTGCGCTGTAGTACGAATCGGCGTGAGGCTGGTTGGCGAACTGGAGCATGGCGAAAGAAATGAGACCGGTTGGGATGGCGAAGGCTCGGTTGCATCAGGCAAGCAACTCGCGCACCTGGTGATACAGCATGCCGAGTTCAAGCGCGGGTTGACGCCATGCGGCACCGCCGGGGAAACGGCGGTGCCGCAGCCGCGCGAACAGCTCGAACGCACGCGAATCGCCCGCGATCGCGTTCGCGATCATCCGCCCCGCGATGCCGGTGAGGGCGACGCCGTGCCCGCTGAAGCCCTGCAGATAGTAGTAGTTCGAATCGATCGCGCCGAAGTCGGGGGCGCGATTGCGCGTCACGTCGACGAAGCCGCCCCATGCGAAGTCGACGCGAACGTCGGCAAGCTGCGGGAACACGCTCACCATCCGCTGGCGGATCGCATCGGCGAGCGTGTCGGGCGAAGCGCCCGCCGAGCTTGCGCGGCCGCCGAACAGCATCCGGTGGTCGGCGGACAGCCGGAAGTAGTCGAGGAAAAAATTGTTGTCGCACACTGCTTCGCGATGCGCGATCAGCGCGTCCGCACGCGCGTGGCCGAGCGGCTCGGTCGCGATGATATACGACGCGATCGGCGCGATGCGCGCGGCGATTGCGGCGGGCAGCACGCCGCCGGGGCCGGCGTTGCCGCATACGACGACATGCCGGCAACGCACTTCGCCCGCTGGCGTGCGCACGACCGGCCGTGCGCCGCGCACGATCTCGATCGCGCTCGTATGCGCGAACAGCATCGCGCCTTCGCGCCGGGCGGCGTCGGCCAGGCCGAGACAATATTTGAGCGGATGCAGGTGACCGGACAGCGGATCATAGACGCCGGACAAATAGCGCGGCGACGCGATGCGCGTGCGGATCGCACCGGCGTCGAGCCATTCGAGCGACGGGTGGCCCCAGTGCGATGTCGCCCGTTCCATCCAGTCGCGTAGCTCCGGGACGCGGCGCGGTTTCGTCGCGACAGTCAGATAGCCGCGGGTGAAATCGCAATCGATTCCGTAGCGCGCGATCCGCTCGCCGACGAGCGCGACGCCGTCGATCGACAATGCCCAGGCGGCGCGCGCGCCTTCAGCGCCAAGCTGCCGCTCGATTTCACCGTCCTTGGCAAAGCCGGTAATCATCTGGCCGCCGTTTCTGCCGGATGCGCCCCATCCGGGCCGATAAGCGTCGAGCACGGCGACCGACATGCCATGCGCGCGACAGTCGAGCGCAGTCGACAGACCGGCAAAGCCGGCGCCGATCACGCAGACGTCGACGTCGAGCGCGCCGGCGAGCGCCGGATCATCCCGGGCCGGGCGTTGAACCGTGGCCTCGTAGTACGAGCGGCGAACGAGTGCATCGGAGCGGCTGGCGAAAGTGCTGGTCATCGGAAGGGCGCGGCTTCAAGGAATGATATTGTCGCACCGCGACGGGCGGTGCGCGGTGCGTGCTTTTCGGAAAACATCCCGGGAAACACAGCCAGCGGGGCACGCCCCCGCTGGCAACGGGCGTCAGAACGAATAGATGAACTGGGTCGCCAGCAGATCGTTGGATTTGCCATACGAACCGTCGTTCTTCAGGAAGACGCTCTTGTTTGCCCAGTCGTGCCGGTATTCGACCTTCACGATGATTTGCTGGGTCGGATAGAACAGCAGATCGAGTGCGACGTCCTGACGGTTCGCTCCCTTGCATTCGAATCCGAGCCCGCCGTTCGCCTTGGATGTGGCGAGGCAATTCGCATCGATGCCGAAGCCGTCGGCGGTGTCGATCCCGTTGCCGTTCAGCACGACACCGCCGCCGCCACCGCCGTTCTTGCTGTTCGCGAGGAAGTCGTAGCGCAGTGTCGCGCCCATGCGGCCGACTACCGGCAGATTGAACTTGCGGTGTGCGAGCAGCGACACGCCATACCACTGCGCCTTGCCGCCATTGAACGCCGCGTGCTGCTGCTGGCCGTAATCGATTTCCGCGTTGTACTGAATATCTGCGAGCGTGTAGGTTGCGTCCGCTTCGGCGAAGAAGAACGTGCCGTATGGGCTGCCGGCCTGGCCGCCGGGGCCGTAGACGACGGCGCCCGACGGCGTCGTCGCGCTCGCGAGCGTTTGCCTGCCGATGTTGAATGAGCCGCCGATATCGAGTGCGCTCGACCAGGTATAGTCGACGCGCGACGTGAACGTCGGCACGCGATTGCTCGTCGTGATCGGATCACCGAACGCGTTGGTGCCCGTTTGCGTCACCGCGCCGTATGTATGGTACTGCTCGTTGCCGAGCAGGAATTTCCATGCCCAGTTGCCTTTCGTGTAATTCGCGCCGACGCCGATGTAGCTGCCGGGGTCCGAGAAGTCGTACAGCAAGTTGTGCGTGAGCGTCAGCATCTGGTTCGACTGCTGGACCTCGTAGCCGCCAAAGCTCGGTATCAGGCCCGCCACGAGCGTTGTCGTGGAGGTGAGGGGTACATTGACGAGCGCCGTGTTGAGAATGTTGTTGCCGATGTTGCCGCGCGAGTTTTGCAGCAGTGTGATGCCGTTGCCGCGGTTCGGCATCAGCGTGAGTTCCGCCGACGGCGCCATCGGGCCGACGCCGAAAGTCTTCTTGATGTCGAGATACAGGTCGCCGAACGTGCTGTTGAAGTAGTTATAGTTGCTTTCGTGATTCGCGAACAGGAACGAAGACGTGCTCGCAGCGCGATTGAATATGTAGGTCGGATCGATATAGCCGGTGACCGACAAGCCCGCGATCGGCCCGGTGTTTGCGGCATCGGTCAGTGTATCGACCTTCAGTTGCTGGTTCGCGATCTGTTGTTTCATTTGCGAGACGTCGTCGTTGGTCAGCGCGGCGGGTGCCTTGCCCCAATCCGGCGACGATTCGTCGACGGGCTTCGATACGGCCGCCGTTGCTGCCGTTGCCGTCGTGCCGGTTACGCCTTTTTGCGACGCAAGCTCGGTTTGCAGCTGCTTTACCTGCGCCTGCAGCGCATTCAGCTGCGCTTGCATGGCTTTAAGCTGCGCGCTTGTTGATGCGGCGCCCGCGAGGCCGGGTAGCGACCCGGCCACGAGCAGGCAGATGAGTTTCATTTTCATGCGGGATCTCCAATTGATCGTGTTGCCAAAGATGTCTGCCTGCGTTCGGACGCCGGACAAACTCAAGCAGTGCCGAGTGTTTTTTTCGATGTTGTTTGTGGCGCGATCGCGCCTGCCCCCAGCCTTCCGGCGTCGGCCGTGTCTGGTGCCATGGCCTGGGCGAACGCCTCGCGCATGTCGCGCTCGCGGCGCCGCTCGCGGCTGAGCATCACCTGGTTCACGACGATCACGCCGATCGTGACGGCCGTGATGAAGAGCGTGGCAAGCGCATTCATTTCCGGATTCAGGCCGAGGCGCACACGCGAGAACACCACGAGCGGCAGCGTCGTCGAACCGGGGCCGGACAGGAACGCGGACAGCACGAGATCGTCGATCGACAGCGTGAACGACAACAGCCACCCCGACAGCAGTGCCTGCGAGATCAACGGCAGCGTGACGACGAAAAACACCTTGAGCGGCGTTGCGCCGAGATCCAGCGCCGCTTCTTCGAGTGACTTGTTCAGCTCTTTCACGCGCGATTGGACGATGATCGCGACATACGACACGCACAGCATCACGTGGCCGATCCAGATCGTCACGATGCCGCGCCCTTTCGGCCAGCCGAGCATCTGCTCGAGCGCGACGAACAGCAGCAGCAGCGAGATCCCCTGGATCACCTCGGGGATCACGAGCGGTGCATTGATCATGCCGGTGTATAGCGTGAAGCCTCGAAAGCGGCCGAAGCGCGCGAGCACGAAACCCGCCCAGGTGCCGATGATGACCGATGCGAACGCGGTCATCATCGCGACCTTCAGCGACAGCCATGCGCTCGCGAGCAGCTCGTCATCCTGAAGCAGCGCGCCGTACCACTTGAGCGAAAAGCCGGACCAAACGGTGACGAGCTTCGATTCGTTAAACGAATAGACGACGAGGCTGATGATCGGGATATACAGGAACAGGAAGCCACCCGTCAGCACAGCGGCGGAAAGCGGTTTGCTGGGTTTGATCATTTCGCGTCCTCCAGTTCCTTGACCTGGTAGTACTGGAATACGGCCATCGGCACGAGCAGCAGCAGTACCATTGCGACCGTCACGGCCGACGCCATTGGCCAGTCCATGTTGTTGAAGAACTCGTCCCACATCACGCGGCCGATCATCAGCGTGTCGGCGCCGCCGAGCAGTTCGGGAATCACGTATTCGCCGACAGCCGGAATGAATACGAGCAGGCTGCCCGCGATGATCCCGTTCTTGGACAGCGGCAGCGTGATCTGCGTGAATGCGACCCACGGTTTCGCGCCGAGATCGTAGGCGGCTTCGAGCAGCGTCAGATCCATCTTCACGAGGTGCGCATAGAGCGGCATCACCATGAACGGCAGATAGGAATAGACCATGCCGATGTAGACGCCCGCATCGGTGTGATAGAGCCGCAGCGGCGTGTGAATGATGCCGAGCGCGATCAGCGCGTGATTCAGCAGCCCATCGTCCTTTAGGATGCCGATCCATGCGTACACGCGAATCAGGAACGACGTCCAAAACGGCAGCATCACGCCCATCATCAGCAGGTTGCGTGTCGAAGGCGCGGAGCGCGCGATGTAGTACGCGATCGGATAGCCGATCAACAGGCAGAACAGAGTCGATACCGCGGCCATCTTCAGCGAGCTGACGTAGGTTGCGATATAGAGGCTGTCGCGTAACAGGAACGCATAATGGCTGAGCCGCAACGCGATCTGCACGACGCCGTCCTTGACGTCCGTCAGCGCGGTATAGGGTGGAATGCCCATCACCTGATCGGCGAAGCTGATCTTCAGCACCAGCACGAACGGCAGTGCGAAGAACACGGCGAGCCACAGAAACGGTACGCCGATCACGACGCTTCGGCCGGACGGCGTAAAGCGCGCCAGCAGGCGTTGGGCGAATGTGCGGGCCGCAGACGGCGCGCGGGAGGCGGCGGCGGACGAAGCTGCCGCGAGCGGGGAAGGATTTGAAGTTCTCATTGCGTCAGCACCACGCCGCTTGCCGGCGACCAGGAGACGAACACGTCGTCGTTGTAGGCAGGCGCACCGTCATGCATCAGGTGCGAGCTGGACAGATTGGACACGACGGTCTTGCCGCTCGGCAGACGCACGTGATACAGCGAATAGCTGCCCATGTACGCGACGTCGGTAACCACGCCGCGCGCCCAGTTGTGCGGCGTGCCGGGGCGCTCGTGCGATACGCGCACATGCTCCGGGCGCACCGAAATGCCTACCGGCATTCCAAGCGGTCCCGTCACGCCGTGGCTCACGTACATGCGCGTTTCGAGATCCTCGCTTTCGACGAAAATGTGATCCGGCTCATCCTCGACGACCACGCCTTCGAACAGATTCGTCGAGCCGATGAATTCGGCGGAGAACCGGCTGTTCGGAAATTCATATACCTCGCTCGGCGTGCCGATCTGCACGATGCGGCCCTCGCTCATGACCGCGAGGCGGCTTGCCATCGTCATCGCTTCTTCCTGATCGTGCGTGACCATCACGCAGGTCACGTCGACTTTCTCGATGATGTTGACTAGCTCGAGCTGCGTTTTCTGACGGATTTTCTTGTCGAGCGCGGACATCGGCTCGTCGAGCAGCAGCAGCTTCGGCCGCTTGACGAGCGAGCGCGCAAGCGCGACCCGCTGCTGCTGGCCGCCGGAGAGCTGGTGCGGCTTGCGTTGCGCGTAACGGCCCATTTGCACGAGCGCGAGCGCGTCGGCCACGCGTTCGCGGATCTCGTTCTTCGGCGTGCCTTCCTGTTTCAGCCCGAACGCGACATTCGCTTCGACCGTCATGTGCGGAAACAGCGCGTAAGACTGGAACATCATGTTGACGGGGCGACGGTACGGCGGCAACGTCGCGAGATCCTCGCCATCGACAAAGATCCGTCCGGACGTGGCGGTCTCGAAACCGGCGAGCATGCGCAACAGTGTGGACTTGCCGCAGCCTGAACTGCCGAGCAGGGCGAACAACTCATTTTTCGCGATCGACAGGTTGACGTTGTCGACTGCGGTGCTGTCGCCGAATTTCTTCACGACGTTTTCGATGCGGACGAAATTTTCGTTGCCGGCCGCCTTTGCGACCGTGGGGTGCGCCAGTTGCGCGGTATCGATTGAAGGCGTCGATTTCATGGTGTAGCCATCCTTCGTTGGGGATCGCAGGCATGAGTTTTCCCGCGCGATACGCATGTCGCGAATCGCGTAAGCACTGCGATCGGGATTTCACCGGGCCGCGCGTCTCAGGGCGAACGCGCGGGCACCGTATTGCATGTTTCGGGCGGACGGCGCGTGAGCCGCGGTCCGCCGCCGCTCAATGCCCGGTCTTCAACTGCGCCCACAGGCGGTTTTCGAGGCGCAGGATATCGGCCGGCACTGGCCGCATCAGCGTCATCTTCTTGAGCACCTCTTCCGGCGGGTAGACAGTCGTGTCTTGAGCGACAGCCGGTATGACGAATTGGCGCGCGGCGCGGTTCGCGGTGGGATAGAACACCTCGTTCGTGATCGCTGCGTTGACTTTCGGATCCTCGATGTAATTGATCCACTTCAGTGCTTCCTCGGCGTGCGGCGCATCCTTCGGGATCACCATCACGTCGAACCAAAGAAGACCGCCTTCCTTCGGATTCGAGAATTTGATTTCATACGAACGTTTCGCCTCCAACGTCCGGCGGCGCGCGATGCCGACGTCGCCGGACCAGCCGAGTGCGACGCAGACGTCGTTGTTCGCGAGATCGTTGATATAGCCAGACGAGTTGAACTGCGTGATATAAGGCCTGACTTTTTTCAGGACTTCGAATGCCGCCTGATAATCGGCCGGGTTCGTGCTGTTCGGGTTTTTGCCCATGTATTGCAGCGTCGCGGCGAATACGTCCACGGCCTGATCGAGGAACGACACGCCACAGCTCTTGAGCTTCGAGACGTTTGCCGGGTCGAGCACGAGTGCCCAGCTATCGACGGGCGCGCTGTCGCCGAGTGCCTTCTTCACCGCCTGCACGTTGTAGCCGACGCCGTCGGTGCCGTATGCCCAAGGCACGCCGTACTGGTTGCCCGGATCGGCTTCCGCGATCATCTTCATCAGCGTCGGATCGAGGTTCGACAGATTCGGCAGCTTCGATTTGTCGAGCTTCTGATAGACGCCCGCCTGAATCTGCTTGGCCATGTAGTTCGACGTCGGCACGACGATGTCATAACCCGAACTGCCCGCGAGCAGTTTCGCCTGCAGCGTATCGTCGCTGTCGTAGTTGTCGTACTTGACGTGCACGCCTGTTTGTTTTTCGAAGTTCGGGATCGTGTCCTTCGCGATGTAGTCGGACCAGTTGTAGACGTTCAGTTCGGCGCCGGCCGCTTGCGCGGCCGGAATCGACAGCGACGCGACGCCCGCCAGTGCGACGAGCGCAGCACGCGCGATTGCGTGACGAAGATGGCTCACACTCATGTTGTTCCCCTGACTGAAGGTGGAAGAACGGCGCGCCGAGCGCCGTCCGTCCGATTGACAATGACGTTAGGCAAAACCCAGTTGCTGGGCCGTCGCATCGATCGCTCGCTTCGCCTTCTCGACGAGTTCGTCGATTTCGGGCTTGGAGATGACGAGCGGCGGCGACAGCAGCATCCGGTCGCCGGTTGCGCGCATGATCAGATTGCCGTTGAAGCAGTAATCGCGGCAGATCGTGCCCACCTCGCCGCCGTTCTCGAAGCGTTTGCGCGCGAGCGGATCGCGTGCGAGCTGAAGCCCCGCCACCAATCCCGTGCCGGCGATCTCGCCGACGATCGGATGATTCGCGAACGTCTCGCGCAGCAGCTTCTGGAAGTACGGCCCTGTCTCATGCTTGACGCGCTCGACGATCCTTGCGTCGCGCAGCAGCGTCAGATTCGCGATCGCGACGGCCGCCGCGACCGGATGCCCCGAATACGTCATCCCGTGGTTGAACTCGCCGTGCTCGATCAACGCGCCGGCCACGCGCTGCGACAGCGCGACCGCGCCCATCGGCACGTAGCCGCTCGTCAGCCCCTTGGCGAGCGTCATCAGATCGGGCGTGAAGCCGAAGTGCTGATGCGCGAACCATTCGCCGGTGCGCCCGAAGCCGCCGATCACCTCGTCGGCCACGAGCAGCACGTCGTATTGCTTGCAGATGCGCTCGATCTCCGGCCAGTACGTCGACGGCGGGAAGATCACGCCGCCCGCGCCCTGGAACGGCTCGCCGATGAACGCGGCGACGTTTTCGGCGCCGAGTTCGAGAATTTTCGCTTCGAGCTGCCGCGCGCGCTCGAGGCCGAACGCCTCGGGCGTCTGGCCGTCGGCGGCCTCGCCGAAGAAGTACGGCTGGTCGATATGGACGATGTGCTCGACTTTCGACGGCATCTGCTCGTGCATGTAGCCCATGCCGCCGAGCGTGCCGCCGGCGATCGTCGAGCCGTGGTAGCCGTTGGTGCGCGAGATCACGTATTTCTTCTGCGGCCGGTTCTGCGTGCGCCAGTATTGATGAACGACGCGCAGCACGGTGTCGTTGCCTTCGGAGCCGCTGTTGCAATAGAAGAAGTGGTTGAACGACGGCGGCGCGATGTCGGCGAGCAGGGCGGACAGCTCGATGACGGGCGGATGGGTGGTCTTGAAGAACGTGTTGTAGAACGGCAGTTGCTGGAGTTGGCGGTAGGCGGCGTCGGCCAGTTCCTTACGGCCGTAGCCGACGTTGACGCACCAGAGGCCGGCCATGCCGTCGATGATGCGGTTGCCGTCCGAATCCCACAGATAGACGCCCTCGGCTTTCACGATCACGCGGCTGCCCGCGCGGTTGAGCGCGCCCATGTCCGAGAACGGGTGCAGGTGGTGTGCCGCGTCCAGCGCGCGGTATTCGGCGCTCGTGCGTTGTTCGGCTCGTGCGTTCGCTGCGGGCCGAACCCACACCGATTCGTTCGATTGATAACTCATCTTGACTCCTGTATCGATATGGCAGTGCGTCGGATCAGACATGCAGCAACAAATGCTTGCGCTCCCATGAACTGATCACGCGGAAAAATGCTTCGTATTCCGTTTCCTTCAACGCGAGGTACGCATTCACGAACTTCTCGCCGAGCATTTCCGCGAGCGGCCCGCACGATGTCATCAGCGTCAGACCTTCTTCCAGATTGCGCGGGAGCTGATACGGCAGGCTGTAACCGTCGCTGACGAGCGGCTCGGTCGGCTTCAGATGCTGAGTCATGCCGAGATAACCGGCTGCGAGCGTGCCGGCGATCGCCAGATACGGATTGCAGTCGACGCCCGGGATCCGGTTCTCGATACGGCGCGACACCGGCGACGAGTGCGGAATCCGGAAACCGACGGTGCGGTTGTCGTAACCCCACTGTACGTTGATCGGCGCGGCCATGAAGCGCGACAGCCGCCGGTATGAATTGATGTACGGCGCGAAGATCGGCATCAGCGCTGGGGTGTATTTTTGCAAGCCCGCGATGTATGCATGGAACATCTCGGTCGGGCTGCCATCGGCCGCGGTGAAGATGTTCTGGCCGGTTTCCTCGTCGACGATGCTTTGATGCACGTGCATTGCCGAGCCGGGCTCGTTTTCCATCGGCTTGGCCATGAACGTCGCATACATATGATGACGCAGCGCGGCCTCGCGTACCGTGCGCTTGAAGAGGAACACGCGGTCGGCAAGGTTCAGCGGATCGCCGTGCAGGAAATTGATTTCCATCTGCGCGGCGCCGACCTCGTGAATCAGGGTGTCCACTTCGAGGTCCTGTACTTCGCAATACTCGTAGATGTCCTCGAAGAGCGGGTCGAACTCGTTGACCGCCTCGATCGAATAGGATTGCCGTCCCGTCTCCGGCCGGCCGGTGCGGCCGACCGGCGGCGCAAGCGGCAGATCCGGATCTTTATTCATGTCAACCAGATAGAACTCGAGTTCCGGCGCGATCACCGGCTTCCAGCCCTTCGCCTTGTACAGCTCCAGCACGCGGCGCAGCACGCGGCGCGGCGAGATTTCGACGGGCGTGCCATCGAAATGCACGCAATCGTGGATCACTTGCGCGGTTGGATCGACCGCCCACGGAATCAGGCGGATGGTCGATGCGTCGGGCAAGCACACCATGTCGGGGTCGGTCACGCCGGTGAGCGTGCCGTCCTCCGGGTAGTCGCCGGTGACAGTCTGGATCATCACGGCTTGAGGCAGCCGCATCGATTCGCCGGTTTCGAACTTGCTGCGCGGAATGATCTTGCCGCGCGCGATGCCCGCCATGTCGGGGATGATGGCTTCTACTTCAGTAATCCGATGCTTTTTCAGGAATTCGTCGATTTCGTTCATGATTGTTCTCGTTGGGTCTGCCGGCTCATGCGCAAATCGGGCGCACGGGCGGCTGGTCGGCATCGTTGCGCATTCGGGCGAGCATCCGTTCTTGGCATGCAGCGCCGAATGCGCGGAAGATCGCGCTCGACAGCGGATCGCTCGCGTATTTCCATTCCGGGTGCCATTGCAGGCCGAGCGCGAAAGCCGGTGCGCCGGGTACGCTGATTGCCTCGATCAACCCGTCCGGCGCCGTCGCCTCGACCGCGAGCGCGGCACCCGGCTGGGCGATGCCTTGGCTGTGCAGTGAATTCACCTGCGCCTGGGCCATGCCGCCGGCAATGCGCTGCAACAAGCCGCCTGCCGTGAGCCGGATGGCGTGCGCGGGCCCGTACTGAACGTCGAGCGTGGCGTGCTTGTTCTCGCGGTGATCGGCAAAGCCGTCGACCGCATGAACCTGCTGGTGCAGCGTGCCGCCGAACACGACGTTCATTTCCTGGAGGCCGCGGCAGATCGCGAGCACGGGCACGCCGGCATCGACCGCCGCGCGCAGCAACGGCAGCGTCGTCGCATCGCGGGCGGGATCGTGCAGCGTGTCCGGCGCGCTCGGGGGAGCGCCGTAGCGATGCGGTTCGACGTTCGAGTAGCTGCCGGTGAAGAGCAGGCCGTCGACGGCGCCAACGATGTCGTCCGCTGCTTGCCGTGTGCCGAGCGCCGGGACCAGCATCGCGATGGCATCGGCGCCATCGACGATAGCCGTGATGTATTTCTCGCCGACGACATGCGATGGATGCACGCCGATCATTGTCTTGTCGGCAGTGATTCCGATCAGTGGTTTTCTCTGCATGACTTTTACGTTCCATTCATGCCCGGATGGCGATCAACCTGACGGCGGGCGCCGGATCGCGGGCGTGACAGAGCCCAACGGCCTTGCATGGCAGGCAAAGCCGTAAATAAAGGGGTGCGCGGCGGGCATGCGCAGGCGATCGGCCGGCAGCCGCATAACGCACGACGAAGTGATTCAGGGACTGCTGCCGGACGCGCGACACACCGACGTTCGTCGAACGCACGCGCACCGGCGATGTGCATCCACACGCCGATCGGGCGCACGACGCACGTTCGCAGCGAACCTTGTCAGAAAGTGGGAGGCGCTATGGCAATAGCGAAGCGACTTCGTCGGTATGCACGGCGATATAGGCGCGTGCGGAGACGGCGTTATGACGTCGTACCGAGCGACGGGACAGGATAGTGAAGATGGATGGAAGCAGGCGAGGAGCTGACGCGCCGCTGCTTCCGTCGGGCAGAGCGAGGTCTTGGCGCAAACGGCACGCCACTTGACTTCGATCCCACCTTACCAGAGGGCCACGGACTCTCACGATTACACTCGACTGGTGACGTTGAAAGTATTCGACGCCTCGTTTCATTGAACACCTTGGGTGTTTAATAAATCGGGGCGACGGGGCGGCGGCATGATCGTCATCCGGCAAATGCTTCGGATACCGTCATAATGCGATCACGATGTATGACGATGGCATGACGCTGACCTGGGACCCAGCATATACGAGCCAAAATTGGCGTCAACGTTTTTCTAAAATCTTTATGGCCGGATCTTCCCTGATATTGCTGGTTTGTCTGACGCAAAAAGCACGCATTTTTCGGGGTAACTCACGTCGTGTCGGTGTCCATTATTTCGAACGGCTTGCAGGGTTTCTACCGACGGAAAATAATCGAAAGTGATTAGAATATTCGACACGCGTGCTGCCCATCTCGGTTCGCCCGTCGGTTCCCGTTCATCACTGTCACCGATCTCTATCCATCGTGCCGGAATCTCTATCGATGTCCACTGAAGTCGCCACTCGCCTGCGCCACGTCCGCAAGAAGCACGGCCTGTCACAACGCGAGCTTGCCAAGCGCGCCGGCGTGACGAACGGCACCATCTCGCTGATCGAGCAGAATCGCGTCAGCCCTTCGGTAGGATCGCTGAAGAAATTGCTCGAATGCATTCCGATGAGCCTGGCGGAATTTTTCACGTTCGAGGTCGATGAGGATCGTTCGGTCGTTTCGCGCCGCAACGAGATGCCGAACCTCGGCAATGGGGCGATCGAGTTCTATCTGGCTGGCTCGGGCGTGAAGGACCGCAATATGTGCATCATGCGCGAGGTCTATCAGCCGCTGGCCGACACCGGCCCGGAAATGCTCACGCATGCGGGGCATGAAGGCGGCGTGGTGGTGTCCGGGCAGATCGAGTTGACCGTGGACGGCACGACCTGGCTGCTCGACCCCGGCGACAGCTACTACTTCGAAAGCCGTTTGCCGCACCGTTTTCGCAACCCCAGTGCGGATGACGTTTGTGAGGTTGTGTCGGCGAATTCGCCCCCTACATTCTGACGGCACGCAGACGCCGTTTACCGTCGTCGCGCCGAAGCGGAATCGTCGCGGCGAGTCAAACCTGATGAGGCATTCCGATGGAAAAGAAGACTTTGGCGTATTGGCAGGACAAGGCTGCGTCGCTCGCGATCGAAGGCCGGGCATTTATCGATGGTGCCTACCGCGACGCGCAGTCCGGCAAGACGTTCGATTGCGTGAGCCCGATCGATGGCCGAGTGCTGGCGAAGATCGCCGATTGCGGCGCAGCGGACGTGGATGCGGCGGTTGCCGCGGCGCGCCGCGCGTTCGAAGCGCAGGTATGGGCGGGCCTGAATCCGCGTGAGCGCAAGGCGAAGCTGCTTCGCTGGGCCGCGCTGATTCGCGAGCATTTGGATGAATTGGCACTGCTCGAAACACTCGATGCGGGCAAACCGATCGGCGATACCACGACGGTTGACGTGCCGGGTGCCGCCTACTGCGTCGAATGGTTCGCTGAGGCGATCGACAAGGTCGGGGGCGAGGTGGTGCCGGCTGATCATCATCTCGTCGGACTGGTCACGCGCGAGCCGCTTGGCGTGATTGCCGCGGTGGTGCCGTGGAATTTTCCGATCCTGATGGCGTCGTGGAAATTCGGCCCTGCGCTTGCCGCCGGCAACAGCGTCGTGCTGAAGCCTTCGGAGAAATCGCCGCTCACTGCGATCCGGATCGCGCAGCTTGCCCACGACGCTGGCATTCCCGCCGGCGTGTTCAACGTGCTGCCGGGCGGCGGCGAGCCCGGCAAGCTGTTGGCGTTGCATGGCGACGTCGATTGTCTCGCGTTCACTGGCTCGACCGCGGTCGGCAAACTGATCATGCAGTACGCAGGCCAATCGAACCTGAAGCGCGTGTGGCTCGAACTCGGCGGCAAGTCGCCGAACATCGTGCTGCCCGATTGCCCGGATCTCGACCGGGCCGCGAAAGCGGCGGCCGGCGCGATCTTCTACAACATGGGTGAGATGTGCACGGCGGGCTCGCGGCTGCTCGTGCATCGCGATATCAAGGATGCGTTCGTCGAGAAGCTCGCCGCGGCGGCGCGTGCGTATGCGCCGGGCAACCCGCTCGACCCGGCCGTCTCGATGGGCGCGATCGTCGATCGGGTTCAGCTCGATCGCGTGCTCAGCTATATCGACGCGGGCCGCAGCGAAGCGAAGCTGGTGTTCGGCGGGGCGCGTGTGAACGAGACGAGCGGCGGTTTTTATATCGAGCCGACCGTGTTCGATACGACGCCCGATACGAAGATCGCGCGCGAGGAGATTTTCGGACCGGTGCTGTCGATGATCACGTTCGATTCGCTCGACGATGCGGTGCGTATCGCGAACGACAGCGAATACGGGCTGGGCGCGGCGGTATGGACAGCGAATCTGACGATTGCGCACGAGGTGGCGAGACGCTTGCGCGCCGGCACGGTATGGGTCAATTGCTACGACGAAGGGGGCGACATGAATTTCCCGTTCGGCGGTTACAAGCAATCGGGCAACGGCCGCGACAAGTCGTTGCACGCGCTGGAGAAGTACACCGAGCTGAAGTCGACGCTCGTGCGGCTGCGCTAAAGGATTCGCAAGCCACCGCAACGGCGCGCGTCGATGCGCGCCGTTGCGTTCCCAATGAATCCGACTGCCGGCTCGCCCTTTGCGCGGTTTGCGCCGCGTCACCGCCGGGCCGGTTTCTCATCAGGTCATCCCATGGCTGACACACTCTATGGCGACGGCGCGATCCGTCGTTCGTCCGTCTACGGCTCGTCAATCGAAAATACTTATTCAGGCGTGCTGTCGTTCATGCGGCGCAGCTATACGCGAGAACTGGAGGGTGCCGACGTTGTCGTATCCGGCGTGCCGCTCGATCTCGCGACGACGTTCCGTCCGGGTGCGCGGCTCGGGCCGGCCGCGGTGCGCGCGGCGAGCGTGCAACTCGCGGAATTGCACCCGTATCCGTGGGGTTTCGATCCATTCGACGATCTCGCCGTGATCGATTACGGCGATTGCTGGTTCGATGCCCATAACCCGCTGTCGATCAAGCCGGCGATCGTCGAGCACGCGCAGACCATCTTGCAATCCGGGGCGACGATGCTCACGTTCGGCGGCGATCACTACATCACCTATCCACTGCTGATTGCGCATGCGCGCAAACATGGCAAGCCTCTATCGCTGATTCATTTCGATGCGCATTGCGATACCTGGGCCGACGATCAGCCCGACAGCCTCAATCACGGCACGATGTTCTACAAGGCGGTCCGGGAAGGGTTGATCGATCCGAAGACGTCGGTACAAATCGGCATTCGCACATGGAACGACGATTTTCTCGGCATCAACGTGCTCGATGCTGCATGGGTGCACGAGCATGGGCCACGTGCGACGGTCGAGCGGATCGAGTCGATCGTCGGCAGCCGGCCTGCGTATCTGACTTTCGATATCGATTGTCTCGATCCTGCGTTTGCGCCCGGCACGGGTACGCCTGTGGCGGGCGGGTTGTCGTCCGCGCAGGCGCTCGCGATCGTGCGCGGGCTTGGAGGTATCGATCTGATCGGCGCGGACGTGGTCGAAGTCGCGCCCGCGTATGACCAGAGCGAGATTACCGCGCTCGCGGCCGCGCATATCGGCTGCGATTTGCTGTGTCTGTGGCGGCAGCGCAAGGTCGGCGCGCGCTAGCGCGATGGGGACGGTGCGGCGAGACGCCGATGCGGCGGCCGATGAGCGATGTGACCGGCGCCGTCGTCGCACCGGCACGCAGATAGGCGTGCGGTTAGCCGATTCGCGGCCTGCGACGGCGTTTCTTGCCGCGCTGCCGGCTGCGCCGAGCGGCGGGATGTGATCTATCAGGTATCCGAACACATCGTTGCGCATGCCGTTCGAAGCAGTCCGACGGCCGCCCGGATGCTTCGGAGCCGGATTGAGCCGGACGTCGACTCGTCATCGTCAAGCAGCGCCGGCGCCTAATGCCATTCATCGATAAGTTTTTGAAAATCCGTTATTGGAGCGATTGGCGGCACGTTTCTATACTCGACACCTGATTGGCACTCACCTAACCCGAGTGCCAACAATTTCGATAAGGAAACGTGAGAATGAGCCTACGTCCGCTACACGATCGCGTCATCGTCAAGCGACTCGATCAGGAAACCAAGACCGCCTCGGGCATCGTCATCCCGGATAGCGCGGCGGAAAAACCCGATCAGGGCGAGATCATCGCCGTCGGTCCCGGCCGGCGCGACGCCGACGGCAAGCGCGTCGAGCCCGACGTGAAGGTCGGCGAGCGCGTGTTGTTCGGCAAGTATGCTGGCCAGTCCGTGAAGGTCGACGGAAACGAACTTTTGGTACTGCGCGAAGAGGATATCGTCGCAGTCGTCCATTCCTGATTGGGAGCACCGGATCATGGCAGCGAAAGAAATCATTTTTCATGACGGCGCACGTTCGAAACTCGTCGAAGGCGTCAATCTGCTGGCTAACGCGGTGAAGGTCACGCTCGGCCCGAAAGGCCGCAACGTCGTGCTCGAGCGCAGTTTCGGCTCGCCCGTTGTCACGAAGGACGGCGTATCGGTCGCAAAGGAGATCGAGCTGGCCGACAAGGTACAGAACATCGGTGCGCAACTCGTGAAGGAAGTCGCGTCGAAGACGAGCGACGCGGCCGGTGACGGTACGACCACCGCCACCGTGCTCGCGCAGGCGATCGTTCGTGAAGGGCAGAAGTACGTCGCAGCGGGGCTCAATCCGCTCGATCTGAAGCGCGGCATCGACAAAGCGGTGGCGGCCGCCGTCGAGGAGTTGAAGAAGATCAGCAAGCCGACGACGACAAGCAAGGAAATCGCGCAGGTCGCCACGATTTCGGCGAACGGCGAGGAGTCGATCGGTCAACGCATCGCTGAGGCGATCGACCGTGTCGGCAAGGAAGGCGTGATCACCGTCGAGGATGGCAAGTCGCTCGCCGACGAACTGGACGTCGTCGAAGGGCTGCAGTTCGATCGCGGCTATTTGTCGCCGTATTTCATCAATAATCAGGACCGCCAACTGGCGGTGCTCGACGAGCCGTACATTCTGCTGCATGACAAGAAGGTATCGAACATCCGCGATTTGCTGCCGGTGCTCGAACAAGTGGCGAAGGCAGGCCGCCCGTTGCTGATCATCGCCGAGGACGTCGAGGGCGAAGCGCTCGCGACGCTGGTCGTGAACAATATCCGCGGCATTTTGAAGACCGTCGCGGTCAAGGCGCCGGGCTTCGGCGATCGTCGCAAGGCGCTGCTGGAAGACATCGCGATCCTGACGGGCGGCCAAGTGATCGCAGAGGAAACCGGCCTCACGTTGGAGAAAGCGACGCTTGCTGAGTTGGGCCGTGCAAAGCGTGTCGAAGTGGGCAAGGAAAACACGACCGTCATCGACGGCGCGGGCGAGAAGGTCAACATCGAGGCGCGAGTGAAGCAGATTCGTGTGCAGATCGACGAGGCGACGTCGGACTACGACCGTGAAAAGCTGCAAGAGCGCGTGGCGAAGCTGGCTGGCGGCGTGGCGGTGATCAAGGTGGGCGGTGCCACCGAGGTCGAAGTGAAGGAAAAGAAGGATCGCGTCGACGATGCGTTGCACGCGACTCGCGCGGCCGTCGAAGAAGGCATCGTCCCAGGCGGTGGCGTTGCGCTGATCCGCGTGAAGCAGGCGATCTCGAGTTTGACTGGCGTGAACGCGGATCAGAAAGCGGGCATCAATATCGTGTTGCGCGCGCTCGAAGAGCCGCTGCGTCAGATTGTCACGAACGCGGGCGAGGAGGCGAGCGTCGTCGTCGCGAAAGTCGCTGACGGCCAAGGCAATTTCGGCTACAACGCGGCGACGGGCGAGTACGGCGATCTTGTCGAATCGGGCGTGCTCGATCCGACCAAGGTCACGCGCACTGCGCTGCAGAACGCCGCGTCGATCGCCGGGCTGTTGCTGACGACCGATGCGACTGTTCACGAGGCGCCCAAGGACGCGCCGCCCGCGCCGCCAGCGGGCGGCCCCGGCGCGGGCGGGCCGGGCTTCGACTTCTGACTTCGGCGCATCGATCGCGCGAGCGTGCCGCTGGAGCGGCGGCGCGTGCGATCGGCAAACCGGGGGGCGGCGTTTCGACGCCGCCCCCCGGTTTTTATTTTTCCGGTCCGTAAGCGTCCAACAAAACCATTGATTGGCTGTTGTCGAGCCTGGGCCCCGTCAGTTCGATTTTCCCCGTTGGCCAGTATTGCTGGCGGCGGATGGCGTGCATCGACGGCTGACCACGCGAGAGAGGGTTTTCATGTGGTTCTTGACGGCCGCTGCTGGTTGCATTTTGCCGATGGCCGTCCATCCCGATGAGCACTGCTTCGGTGCCGGCCATATCGACAGGCGTTGGTTCCGGCTTGGCCAGAGCCTTGCTGCGGCGCGCGATCGGCGTGCTGTGGATCGTGCTGGTGCCGGTGGAGATGCTCGGCATGAGCGCCGATCTCAGTCCTACCGTGCTAAATACGCGTGATCGGCTTGCCATTCGGAACTGGCCGCGGTGATCGTTGTAACCGGCGCGATCGGGTTTGTGCTCGACGCGCTCGAGCGAGCCGCCTTGCTCCGCCGGACGAGCGCGCGGGCCTGACGCGTGCGCAATATGGCGCGAACCGCGCGGCGCGTGGGACCAGCCTGCGCCGTCTGTTGCAAGCGCTTTGCAGCGGATGCGCCAATACCCACGCCGCCTGCCCGGTTGTTGCGCGACGACAAGCGGCCGGCTGCGCGTTGATCCACAATATCAAAATGCCTGGGCGGTTTCCTCGCAGTTTCCTCGCAGTTTCCTGACACGTAGCGCCTCTGCCGCCGGTCGGCGCGCTATCGCGGTGAACCGCTTGACTGTCGTGATTCATGCGACAGCTTCGCACGCGAGCCGATTGCGGCCGGTGCTCGCGTGCGTTATGGTCGTCGAATGGGCAGCGTGCCGCTTCGTTCGCAGTGCCCCGATGATCGTCATGGTGGGCGTCATCCATTCGCAGGCGCTGCAAAAAAGGGGGATTCATGGCGACTATCGATGCCGGCTTCCATCTCGCCCCACAGCCGTTCTCCATTGACGTGCTGCTGGAAAAATACGCGAAAGGCGACGAGCGGAGCGCAGACGACGTGTTTCGCCGCGTCGCGCGAGGCGTCGCACAGGCCGAGCCGCAGGCGCGGCGCCGGGAGATCGAGGCGCGCTTCGTCGAGCATCTGCAGCAGGGTGCGCTCGGCGCGGGACGGATCATGAGCGCGGCGGGCAGTCCGATTGCGGCGACGCTGATCAACTGCTTCGTACAACCCGTCGGTGATTGCATTCAGGGCGTCGACGAGCGCGGGCTGCCCGGTATCTATGTCGCGCTGTTGCAGGCGGCCGAGACGATGCGGCGCGGCGGCGGGGTCGGCTACAATTTTTCGGCGATCCGTCCGCGCGGTGCTTACGTGCATTCGACGGGTTCGAGTGCATCGGGGCCGTGCAGCTATATCGACGTGTTCGATGCGTCTTGCCGCACTGTCGAAAGTGCCGGCTCGCGGCGCGGCGCGCAAATGGCGGTGCTCGACTGCGACCATCCGGATTTGCACGAATTCATCGAAGCGAAGCATTCGAAAGGCCGCTGGAACAATTTCAATATTTCCGTCGCGGTGACCGACGCATTCATGAACGCAGTCGAGCAGGACTTGCCGTGGCAGCTCGTGCATCGCGCGAAGCCGTCGCCCGCGCTGCGCGCGGCGGGCGATCTTCGGCAGCGCGACGACGGCATGTGGGTCTATGCGGAAAAGCGCGCCCGTGCGATCTGGGACAAGATCATGCGCTCGACCTACGATATCGCCGAGCCAGGTGTCGTGTTCATCTCGAAAATGAACGTCGACAACAATCTGCGCGCGATCGAGACGATTCGTGCGACGAATCCGTGCGGCGAGCAGCCGTTGCCCGCCTATGGCTGCTGCAATCTCGGGCCGCTGAATCTGACGCGCTTCGTTATCGAACCGTTCGCGTCGCTGCGCGGTGCGACGAGTGCGTTCGATTGGAATGCGTTTGCCGAACGCACGGCCGTGCAAGTGCGTTTTCTCGACGACGTCCTCGACGTGACGCTATGGCCGTTGCCCGAGCAGCGGCGCGAAGCCCAGGCGAAGCGCCGCATCGGCGTGGGCTTCACGGGGCTCGGCGATGCGTTGGTGATGCTGGGTTTGCGTTACGATTCGCCGCAAGGGCGCGATTTCGCGGCACGCATCGCGCGCACGATGCGCGATGCCGCCTATCGTGCATCGGTCGAGCTTGCGCGCGAGCGCGGTGCGTTTGAGCTGTTCGATGCCGACCAGTATTTGCAGGAGGGCACGTTCGCATCGCGTCTGCCCGAAGACATTCAGCAAGCGATCCGCCGCGACGGTATTCGCAACAGCCACCTGCTGTCGATCGCGCCGACCGGCACCGTGAGCCTCGCATTCGCGGACAATGCGTCGAACGGCATCGAACCGGCGTTTTCGTGGAGTTATCAGCGCACGAAGATCATGGCGGACGGCGGTCACCAAACATTTCCGGTCGAGGATTACGCATACCGGCTGTACCGCGAGTTGGGCGGCGACGTCGATGCGCTGCCGGACTGCTTCGTCAGCGCGCTGCAGATGTCCGCGCATGACCATCTCGAGATGATGGCCGCGGTGCAGCCGTACATCGACACGTCCATCTCGAAGACAGTAAACGTTCCGGCCGATTACCCGTTCGACGATTTCGAGAGCCTTTATTTCGATGCATGGAAGCGCGGCTTGAAGGGGCTCGCAACGTACCGGCCGAACGAGACACTGGGGGCGGTGCTGCATACGGACGGGCCTGCGGACGCGCTCGCCGAGACGGATCTCGATCCGCTCAAGATTGCAATCGATCATCGGCCGAGGGGGGAATTGCCCGCAGTGATCGAGAAGGTCGAGTACATGACGCAGTTGGGCAAGAAATCGATTTACGTGGCGGTGTCGTTTCTCGAAGTGACCGGATCGATCGGTGGCGAGGAAGTGATGATCGAACGGCCGATCGAGTTTTTCATTCCGGTGGGCCAGCGCGATGAGTCCCAGCAGTGGATCACGGCGACGATGCGCTCGCTGTCGCTTGCGGCGCGCGGCGGATTTGTCGCGCGGAATCTGCAGGACATGCGCAAGGTGTCGTGGGATCGCGGGCAGGTACGGCTCGGCGAAACACAACGGCTCGACGGCCGGCGCATTCCGCTATGGCACGACTCGGAAGTCGCGGCGCTTGCATATGCGATCCAGCAGATTCTGCATCGTCGCGGCTTTCTCGATGCGCAAGGCAATCAGGTACCGTCGCGCTTGCTTGCTCAGTTGCCGCGCGGCGCGGCGGCTGCCGCGCCGAAGCCGGAGGCCGCCACGCCGTCGCCTCGAGCCGGAGCGGGCGGCAATGACGCGGCAGGGCGTTTGCGCGAATCGATCGAACCGCGCACGATGTTCGGCCGAAAATGCAATTCGTGCGGTGCGAATGCGGTGATCCGTAAGGACGGCTGCGATTTTTGCACGGCATGCGGCGAAATCGGTGCTTGCGGTTGAACCGTGAGAGCGGCGGGCGAATGGTTTCGCTTGTGTCGCGTTGACACCGACGAAGCTGACGCACGGCTTCTGGACTACTCACGTCAGTCCCGCTGAATATGTTCTGCCAGGAAGTCGATCAGCAAGCGCACGCGGGGGAGAAGACCGCGCCGGGACGGAAATACCGCGTGGATCACGCCTCCCTTGGGCGCCCAGCCCGGCAGCGCGTCGACCAGGGTGCCGTTGCGCAAGTCATCTTCAACCACCATACACGGCAGTTGGGCGATTCCGACGCCATTGATCGCGGCATCGCGTAGCGCATGCATATCATCGGTGATGAAACGAGGGTGGTGGCGCAATTGTGCTTCCATGCCATGCGGCCCAGCCAATTGCCACATGTGGTTTCGCGGTGGCCCCCAATCGACGCTCGGCAGGCCGGTCAATTCGTTGGGGTCCGTCAGCAAGTCGCGCCCTCTCAGTAAGCCCGGAGCGGCAACCAGCCGCTGTGGACTGTCCCCGAGGATTCGCATCACAAGGTTGCTGTCCTCCAACGGAGGAAAGCGCACGCGCAATGCGAGATCGAGGCCCTCGCTCAATAGGTCGACGCGGCGATTGGTGGCATCGAGGAGTACCTGCACCTTCGGGTACGTGGCCATGAAGCGCGCCAGCAGGTTACTGACGCGGTACTCGAGCAGTGCTGTTGGGCAACTGACGCGCACGATGCCTTGCGGTTCGGCATGCTGACGCTCCACGATCTCGCGCGCAGCGTCCGCTTCCACCAGTACGGCGACGCATCGTTCGTAAAACTCGCGCCCGGTTTCGGTGACAGCGAAATGACGTGTCGTTCGCTGCAGCAGCCGCACATTGTAGTGTGCCTCGAGTTCCGAGATGCGCCGGCTCAGTGTCGACTTTGGTACGCCCAGCACCCGCCCGGCCTGAGTGAATCCCCCATGCTCGACCACTTTCGCGAAGTAATAGAGGTCGTTCAGATCGTCCATGATCGTTCCATTTATAGAACACTGAAGGCATTTGACGATACTGGGAATCAAATTGTTCCGGGAATAGGATATTGAGCAATGCGAATCAGCTCTGTTCCGGGAGTACCGAATCGGCTGGGACAGATCGCTGGTGATCGAGCGCAACGAGGCCGTGTGCGCGGCGCGTTGCCGGGTTACTCGAGCCTGGTGCTTTCGCTTCGCGCGCTGCCGAAATTGGATATTTGCGGCAGTCAGGGAAAAAAGCCGCACGGTTCCCTCGCTGTTGCATACGAGCCATGCATTGATAATTTGGACTATTTATCAATTTTTTACACTGTTTCTGGAGGCTACCATGGCAAGCGAACCGATTCGCGATCCGGCGGGCGACCATCTGCTCACGCCGAAAAATGCGGCATTTATCATCATTGATTATCAGCCGGTCCAAGTGAATTCCATCGCGTCGATGGATCGTCAGCTCCTGGTCAACAACATTGTGGGGGCAGCAAAGGCCGCCGTCGCCTATAAATTGCCGATCGTTCATTCGACGGTCAATGTGAAGACCGGCCTTAACAAGCCGGCTATCCCGCAACTACGCGCCGTACTGGGCGATTACCCGATCTACGATCGCACGAGCATTAACTCGTGGGAGGATGTCGAATTTCGCGAGGCCGTCGAGGCAACGGGGCGCAAAAAATTGATCGTGACTGCGCTGTGGACAGAAGCCTGTCTAACGTTTCCGGCACTCGATGCGCTGAAGGCTGGCTATGAGGTATTCGTCGTCGCCGACGCGGTCGGCGGCACATCTGTTGCCGCGCACGAAGCCGCATTGCGTCGTATCGAACAGGCGGGCGGCAAGCTTATCAGCGTTGCCCAACTGTTCTGTGAATTGCAACGCGACTGGGCGCGCAATGAAACCGTACCGGCGTTCATGAATCTGTTCATCGACACCGGCGGAACGGCCGGCATTCAGTTCGCATACGATAAGAGCTGATATATCCGACGCGCGGTGCAGTTGCGTCAACTGCGCTTATGCATTCGCGATTTCCTGCGAATATCCAGCATCAGTATGGGCCGATATTGTCGCCGCGTGACCGGGGAAACCGCGCGGCGCGAACACATGACTGCTTGGGGAGCGGCAATACCGTCAAATATTTTTTCCAAATGGACATGAGCGTATTTACTAGGTCTTCCGAAATCGCAAGAAAAAAAATGCCCTCGCCACGATATCCGTCATCGTAGCGAGGGCCAACGGTAGACCAGTGAAATACCTTAGGCGGCGAGCGCCTCGCTGCTGCGCACGATAGTTCCGGCCGACGCGGATACCGTGTCAGGCGCGGCATCGCTGCGAATCAGATAATCGAACGCACCGAGCGCGGCCTTCGCGCCTTCGCCGAGCGCGATCACAATCTGCTTGTAGGGCACGGTAGTCGCATCGCCGGCGGCGAACACTCCTGGTGCCGATGTCGCACCGCGTGCATCGACGACGATTTCGCCGTGCTTCGATAACTCGATTGCGTCTTTCAGCCACTCGGTGTTTGGCACGAGCCCGATCTGGACGAACACGCCTTCGAGTTCGATACGCGTTGTTTGGCCGCTGAGCAGATCGTCATAGACAAGCCCGTTTAACTTCGTGCCGTCGCCGGTCAGCTCGGTTGTGCGCGCCTGCGTGATCACCGTCACATTCGGCAGGCTGCGCAGCTTGCGTTGCAACACTTCGTCGGCACGCAGTTGCGCTCCGTATTCGATCAGTGTGACTTCACGGACGATGCCGGCCAGATCGATCGCCGCCTCGACGCCGGAATTTCCGCCGCCGATGACCGCCACGCGCTTGCCTTTGAAAAGCGGGCCGTCGCAATGCGGGCAGTAAGCGACTCCGCGATTGCGGTAGTCGCGTTCGCCCGGCACACCGATTTCACGCCAGCGAGCGCCAGTGGCGAGCACGACTGTTTTCGCCTTCAGCACGGCGCCGCTCGCGAGATGAATCTCGTGGATGCGACCAGGGACGAGTCTGTCCGCACGCTGCATATCGATTACGTCGACTTCATACTGCTTGACGTGCTGCTCGAGCGCTGTCGCCAATTTCGGCCCCTCTGTCTCCTGGACCGATACGAAGTTTTCGATCGCCATCGTATCGAGCACCTGGCCGCCAAAGCGTTCAGCTACGACGCCGGTTGCGATACCCTTGCGCGCGGCGTAAATGGCAGCCGCAGCACCGGCGGGGCCGCCGCCGACGATCAGCATGTCGAACACAGGCTTGACCGCCAGCGCCTGTGCCGCTCGCTCGCCGGCACCGTTGTCGAGTTTGGCGAGAATTTCCTTCACGCTGCTGCGGCCCTGGCCAAACGTTTCTCCATTGAGGAAAAGCGTGGGCACGGCCATGATCTGACGGGCTTCGACTTCGTCCTGGAACAGTGCGCCGTCGATCATCACGTGGTGGATGCGAGGATTGATCAGCGCCATCATGTTGAGTGCCTGTACGACTTCGGGGCAGTTCTGGCACGTGAGCGAGATGTAGGTCTCGAATCGATAATCGCCGTCGAGTGACCGGATCTGCTCGATTACTGCGTCGTCGAGTTTCAGCGGGTGACCGCCTGCTTGCAGCAGCGCGAGCACAAGCGACGTGAACTCATGCCCCATCGGGATGCCGGCGAAGCGGATGCGGGCGTCGCGTCCCGGCTCGCCAACCGTAAACGACGGTTTGCGTTCGGCATCATCGCGGCGCTCGACCACGCTCACCTGCGGCGACAGCGAAGCGATCTCGTCGAGCAGCGCGCGCAGCTCGCGCGATTTGTCGCTGCCGTCGAGCGATGCGACCAGCTCGACCGGCCGGCTGATTCTTTCGAGATACGATTTCAGCTGATTCTTGAGGTTGGCGTCCAGCATGACGATTCGGATTCCATAATGATAGGGGAAGGTCTTGCCGCTGGTTTGTAACGCGCCGTGACCGGCGCGAATGCGTGTGATGCCGAGCGGAGAGCGTTGAAGCGATGCGACGGATTGCGTCGCGCGGCCCGGAACGCACCGCGCACGAGCCGCCGCGTGAGCTTAGATCTTGCCGATCAGATCGAGCGAAGGTGTGAGCGTATCGGCGCCGGGCGTCCATTTCGCAGGGCAGACTTCACCTGGATGAGCGGCGATGTACTGCGCGGCCTGCACCTTGCGCAGCAGTTCGCCGGCATCGCGGCCGATGCCGTTGTCATGGATTTCGCAAAGCTTGATTTCGCCTTCGGGATTGATCACGAACGTGCCGCGCAGCGCCATGCCTTCTTCTTCGATCAGTACGTCGAAGTTACGTGAGATCGTGAGCGTGGGATCGCCGATCATCGGATATTTGATCTTCGAGATCGTGTCCGACGTGTCGTGCCAAGCTTTATGTGTGAAGTGCGTATCGGTCGAAACCGCATAGATTTCAACGCCCAGTTTTTGGAATTCGGCATAACGATCGGCCAGGTCGCCAAGCTCGGTCGGGCAAACGAACGTGAAATCGGCCGGATAGAATACGACGACGGACCACTTACCCTTCAACGTCTCGTCACTGACCGGTACGAAATCGCCGTTGTGGTATGCAGTGGCTTTGAACGGCTTGATCTGGGTGTTGATGATCGGCATTGCGTGCTTCCTTTTGAATCGAAGTGTGATCAGGAAGCGTCAGTATGGCGATTCGACCAATTATTGTGAAATTGCATGTTTTAATGATGGGAATCGCCAATTTCTATCCGGAGCGCGGCAATGCGATTCAGCGTGCGCCGACGATTCCGATCGCGCTGGCATAGTTCGGCGACAACCAGACCTTGTTTGCGCCGATGTTGGTCGAGTCGAAGGCGATCGTATTGCCCGAGCGCACGCCGATTCGCGCGAATTGGCCATAGCGGCTGTTCACCTGATCGGCGAGTTGCTTGGCCCATACACTACGGTTGGCATTGGCCGATGAGATCGGAACGCGAATGTCGACGACCTCCGTGCCGCGAGCATCATTGCTCATCACACGAAAACGAACCTGTTCGCCCTCGCGCGGAGTGAGGCTCGGCTCAACGAAGTTGCGTGCAGCGATCCATTGGAAGCCGGATGCGTGCGAGTCCGCAGCGATCGTTACGTCGCTGCAATTGAAAAACCCTTCATTGCCGGGGTCGGTGCGCTGCCAGTAGCTGTACAGCACGGCATCGCCGGTGCGGCCGGGCGGGAGCGTCACATCCAGCTTGTAGAGCGAGCTGATCGTGCCGGGCAGGTGGCCCGTGCCGTTTGCGGGGATGGGGGCGGGCGCCGGGGCGTCGTAGATTTGCGTCAGGTCGCTCCAGCGTAGCGGCTGCGCAGGATCATACGATGGATTCGAGATGAACACGCGCATGCGCGCCGGATTATGCGAGGTGGTGTTTTCCCATACGAGTTCCACGTGCCCGCTGTTCGGCGTCAGTGGCGTTTTGCGCCAGAGCGTAGTCGGCGCCTTGTCGAGGCCCGCTTTCGCGGGGTCGCCGCCCGCGCACAGCGTGCCGTCCGGCACGGCCGCTTTTAGCTTCGTGAGATCGTTGCCCTGGCCGACCGGATTTGCGGAGACTTCATTCCATTGCGTAAACGGGTAGGCCGAGTTATTGCCGGCGCGAAACGCGGTTCGGCAGTCCTCATAGGGAATTCCGGAGCCGTCGGGCGGGTCCCAGTAGCCGCCGTCGAGGTGGCATTGGTATTGCCGGGCGATTGGAAAGCCGACGGCGCCATGCGCATTGGCTTTGTTCATGGGCGCGATCTGGACGGCCAGGGATACGGCGAGCAAGACGAGGCGGCTCGCTCGGCGGCGCGACGATGCATCGATAAAAGTCGTCATTGAATGTTCCTCCTGATGGTAAACAGTGCGACACACACGGCGTATCGCTCGAAACCGCGCTGCTCATTTCGGATGTCGAACGATGGACCGGCGAAGCCGTTTTAGCCTATGCAAGCTCAGTAGGAACCGTTACCACGAAACTTCGGGGCTTTACGACGAAGCTTTTATCGGGTGCATCAATGGATATAAGGCTTCGGTTGTGTTGTGGAGCGGATCGCAAGCCCGGCGTCGAGCAGCGCGATCGAAAACCACCGGGCGATCTTCAGTACGCCGCTGTCTGGACAGCGCGGCAGCCAATGCGCGAGTGCGCGCAATGCGGCTTCGCTGCGGGCCGACTGCAAATCCGCAAGCGCTTGCAGCAGCATCGCTTCGTCTATCGCAAGCCGGTCTCGGCAGTGGCATCGCTCATCGCGCGGACAATTGGCGTCGCACTGCAGAAAGCGCATCAGCATGTCGAAATGAACGAGGCCGTCGGTGTGCAGACCCGCGTCGGCCAGCACGTTGCGCCATGATGGCGGTTCGCGATGCGCGGCACTGAGGTTCGCGCATCGCAGCCATGAGCGCATGGCTGTCAGTACGATGCGTTCAGCATCGTCGATGCTCAGGCCGTCGCCGGTATCGTCTGCTGGGGCGGCGCTTCGCAGGGTATCGCGGATATTCATGAATGAGCCTCCTGAAATCGGCGCGGCCCGTGATGTGTGGGGCCACGCAACGGGCGAGTAACAAGCGCTATCATCGCGCCATTTTTTTATAAATGCAAATGATTCTCATTTATAAATTGGGGATTTGACGGCAGCACGGCTATGCATGCTGCGTTGCGCAAGTCCTGTGGGAAAAAATCGGCAAGCACACATTCATCGGAGAACGAAGCAACTTCCCGCATAGACAGATGCGATGGAAATCTGCGACGCTATTCTCGCGGGCGAAGCCGCTTGCGCCGAGTCAGCGCATGCGGACCACGGGCGGCCGCACCGACATGGTGCGGCGTGCTGCGCAAAAGTGCCGAATCAAACCGGGAGACGGATTCATACAAGGCACGCTCTTTGCTCGCGATACATAACGCCGGTACGGCATCGACAGGTGCCGAGCAAACGATGGAGAACTCTTCGATGAAGCCATTCGATGAAATGTTGAAACCCGGCGATAGTGTTCGAGCGCCCTATGAGCGCTTGAAACAATGGCTCGATACGCAGGATCCCGCGAGCCTCGCGCAGAAGGCGCACGACGCGGAAGGCGTGTTCCGCAAGACGGGCATTACGTTCGCCGTCTATGGCGATGTCGAAGCCGCAGAACGGCTGATTCCGTTCGACATCGTGCCGAGGATTATTTCCGGACAGGAGTGGAATAGGCTGTCGCAAGGCATCGAGCAGCGCGTGATGGCGCTCAATGCGTTTCTCGACGACATTTATCACCGCCAGGAGATCGTGCGCGCGGGGATCGTGCCGAAGCACTTGATTTCGCATAACGAGGCGTTTTTGCCGGAAATGATCGATTTCCGTCCGCCAGGAAACGTTTACACGCACATCATCGGCGTCGATATCGTCCGGACTGCGGAAAATCAGTTCTACGTACTCGAGGACAACGCGCGCACGCCATCGGGCGTGTCGTACATGCTCGAAAACCGCGAAACGATGATGCAGCTCTTTCCCGAGCTGTTCCAGCAGGTAAAGGTGCGTCCCGTCGAAACCTATCCGCAGCTCCTGCGCCAGTCACTCGCGGCCGTATGTCCGCCGGGCGGCAATGCCGACAACCCGACCGTCGCGGTACTCACCCCGGGTATTCACAATTCCGCTTATTACGAGCACGCGTTCCTTGCCGATCAGATGGGGGTGCATCTCGTCGAAGGCAGCGATCTGCAGGTGATCGACGATCGCGTCGCGATGCGCACGACCGAAGGTTTCAGGGCGATCGATGTGCTGTACCGCCGCCTCGACGATGCGTTCCTCGATCCGCTCACCTTCAGGCCCGACTCGGTGCTCGGCGTGGCGGGCATCATGGATGTCTACCGTGCCGGCAATATCACGATCGCGAACGCGCCAGGCACCGGCATCGCGGATGACAAGGCGATTTATTCGTATATGCCGGAGATCGTGGAGTTCTACACCGGCCGCAAGGCGTTGCTGGAGAACGTGCCGACTTGGCGCTGCGCCGAGGACGACAGCCTGGATTACGTGCTCGCGCACCTCGACGAACTCGTCGTGAAGGAAGTGCACGGCTCGGGGGGATACGGAATGCTGGTTGGCCCAGCCGCATCGAAAGCCGAGCGTGACGCGTTCGCGGCCAAGCTGCGCGCGAAGCCATCGAACTATATCGCGCAGCCGACGCTTGCATTATCGACAACGCCGATCCTGACCGAGAAGGGGCTCGCGCCGCGTCACGTCGATCTAAGACCGTTCGTGCTGGTTTCGGATCGTATCCGCATCACGCCAGGCGGCTTGACGCGGGTTGCGCTGAAGGAGGGGTCGCTCGTCGTCAATTCGAGTCAGGGCGGCGGCACCAAGGATACCTGGGTGCTCGCTGACTGACGCGCATGCCCGGCGCGTGCCGGACATGCGCGATGACACGAGCGATGCGCACGCTGGCCGGCGTGCGCAGACGCGCCGGACCGAATAACGATCAGTGGATGAAACACCATGCTTCTCGGACGGACAGCAAGCGGACTTTACTGGATGTACCGCTATATCGAGCGAGCGGAAAATACCGCGCGCATCGTCGATGCGGGGTTGCGGATGGCGCTCACGCGCACCGCGGATGCGCCGGCGGAATGGTCGTCGGTACTCGTCAGTTCGGGTGCCGACGACGGTTATCGGCAGAAGTACGAAACTTATGCGGCTGATACGGTCACCGATTATCTGCTGCGCGATCGAGACAATCCATCGAGCGTGCTCTCATGTATCGAAAGCGCTCGCTCGAACGCACGGATGGTCCGCACGGCACTCACGCGCGAGGCCTGGGAAAGTGTGAACGGTGCGTGGCTGGCGATCAGGCGCGGCCTTGCGCAGCCGATTCTGGCGAGCGGATTGCCGGCCATTCTCGACGAGATCAAGCGCGAGACCGCATTGATTCTCGGCAGTTTCTACAGCACGATGCTGCGCAACGAGATTTTCGATTTCGCGCAGATCGGCGCGTTCATCGAACGCGCGGACAACACCGCGCGAATTCTCGACGTCAAGTATCACCTGCTGCTTCCCTCGGTGTCGCACGTCGGCACGATGCTCGACAACTACCAGTGGGAATCGATTCTGCGCTGCGTCGCCGCGCACCGGTCTTACCGCTGGGTCTATGACGTCCAGTACAAGCCGCTCAACATTGCCGACTACCTGATTCTCAACGGCCGGATGCCGCGCTCGCTGCGTTTCTGTTACGGCCATGTGACGTCGAGTCTCGGCCATCTCGCGAATGATTATGGCGTCACGCACGCTTGTCACGAGACCGCGGCCAAAATCAAGCAGTCGCTCGAGGACAATACGGTTCAACGCATTTTCAAGAGCGGGCTGCACGAGTTTCTGACGGATTTTATCGCCAAGAACAACAGTCTCGGCGTCGAAATCGCCCAAGCCTACAACTTCGACTGAGAACAGCCATGCGTCTTGCCATTCGCCATCTTTCGCGTTTCCAGTTCGACGAACATGCCACCCATGCGCTGCAGCGCTTGCGGCTGCGCCCGCAAAGCGGCCCATCCCAGACCGTGCGGGCCTGGCAGGTGACGGTCGACGGCGTCGAACCATCACTCAGTTATGCAGACGGATTCGGTAACCGGGTCGATCTTATGCGGCACGAGCGCGACAAAGCCGAGGTCGTCATCGTGGCGGCAGGCGTCGTCGAGACGCAGGACCGCGCAGGCATTCTTGGCCAGAATGACGGCTATGCACCGCCATGGCTGTTCGAGCGCACCACCGAGCTGACGTGCGCGGGCGAGGCTATTCGCGCGCTCGCGGCGGCGCTGCCAATCGAGCATCGCAGCCTGGATGCGCTGCACTGGCTGATGACCGAAGTGCATGGACGAATCGCATATGACCCGAATGTATCGCCGACGCCGCGCGATGCGCAGACCGTGCTGCAAAGCGGTGTTGGCACGAGCCGCGATCATGCTCACGTGTTCGTCGCGGCGGCGCGCGCGCTGAAAATCCCGGCGCGCTACGTGGCGGGCTATTTGCTGACCGACGTCCCGATGCAACGTGCTGTCGAGACGATGCACCAAGCAAGCGGCGCCGCCCAGCAGACGATGCAGATGCGGCAGCAAGACGCGCAGACGCTCGATGCGGACGCAACGCGCATGGCGCAGGGCGATGCAGCCCGGCAGCCGAGCGCGGCTCGGCATCACGCTTTGTCGGGCGTGATGCCGTCGCAAGCCGGCCATGCATGGGCTGAAGCGTATGTCGAAGGGCTCGGCTGGGTCGGTTTCGATCCGTTCATGAACCGCTGCCCGGACGAGCGCTACGTGCGGACCGCGGCGGGCCTCGATTATCGCGATACGATGCCGGTCCACGGTTTCGGAGCAAAGCTCGCGGACGTCGTGATAAGCGTGATCCAATCGCCGGAGCTTGTCTGACCATGTCGATCCACGTCGCGCTTCACCACGTCACCCGTTACCGTTACGACCGTGCCGTTCATCTCGGGCCGCAAGTCGTGCGTCTGCGGCCTGCACCGCATTGTCGGACCCCGATTCTCGCGTACTCGATGAAGGTCGAGCCGGCGACGCATTTCGTCAATTGGCAACAAGATCCATTCGCAAACTATCTCGCGCGGCTCGTATTTCCCGAAAAAGCGGGCACGTTTGAGATCGTCGTCGATCTCGTTGCGGAAATGTCGGTCTACAACCCGTTCGACTTTTTCCTCGACGAGCGTGCACAAAGCTTTCCGTTTTGCTACGACGATGCGTTGCGCGATGAACTCGCGCCGTATCTCGCGTGCGACCCGCCAACCAGCGAGTCGACCGTATTTCGTTCGTATATCGAATCGATCGATCGCACGCCGGCGCGCACGATTGATTTCCTGGTGGCGTTGAACCAGCGGCTTCAGCGCGATATCCGGTATCTGGTGAGGCTGGAGCCAGGGGTGCAGACGCCCGAGCAGACGTTGAAACTCGCATCGGGTTCTTGCCGCGACAGCGGTTGGCTGCTGGTGCAAATCTGCCGTCGTCTCGGCTTGGCCGCACGTTTCGTGTCCGGCTATCTGATTCAACTCACGCCCGACGTGAAATCGCTGGACGGCCCAAGTGGCACCGAGTCCGATTTCACCGATCTGCATGCATGGTGCGAGGTGTATTTGCCCGGTGCGGGCTGGATCGGGCTCGATCCGACCTCGGGGCTGCTCGCGGGAGAAGGGCACATTCCTCTTGCCGCCACGCCTCAGCCGACGAGCGCCGCGCCGGTGGAGGGGCTCGTCGACGAGTGCGACGTCGAGTTCGAACATGAGATGCGGGTAACCCGGATTTACGAATCGCCGCGTGTGACGAAGCCCTATACCGACGAGCAATGGCAGCGCGTGCTGAGCCTCGGCGGCCGGGTCGACGCCGCGCTCGATGCGGGCGACGTGCGGCTTACGCAAGGCGGCGAGCCGACCTTCGTATCGATGGACGATCGCGACGGCGCCGAGTGGAACACCGACGCGCTTGGGCCTACCAAGCGTGGTTATGCGTCATCGCTTATCCAGAAGCTGCGCGACGAATATGGAACCGGTGGTTTCCTGCATTTCGGGCAAGGCAAGTGGTATCCGGGCGAGCAGTTGCCGCGTTGGGCGCTGTCGGTATTCTGGCGCGCGGACGGTGAGCCCGTCTGGCACGATCCGACGCGGTTCGCCGACGAGCGCGAGCCGTCTTCATATACGACGGCGGATGCCGAACGCTTCATTCGCGCACTCGCGATGCGTATCGGCGTGACGAGCGATTATGTGACGCCCGGCTATGAAGACGCGTGGTATTACCTGTGGCGCGAACGGCGGCTGCCGGTAAACGTCGATCCGTTCGATGCTCGGCTCGATGACGAACTTGAGCGCACGCGGCTGCGCAGAGTGTTTTCGCAACAACTCGACAGCGTGATCGGCTATGTATTGCCGCTCGAACCGCTCGAAGGCAATGCCGCGCTCGCGGGGCCGTGCTGGCAGACTGGGCCATGGTTTTTCCGCGACGAGCGGATGTATCTGGTTCCCGGCGATTCGCCGATGGGTTACCGGCTGCCGCTCGATTCGCTGCCGTGGGTAAGCAGTGGCGATTATCCCTACCTTGTCGAGCGCGATCCGTTCGCGCCGCAGTCCGCGTTGCCCGGTGCAGCGGCGTTGCGTGCGCGCTATCTGGACCGGCATGAATCGCGCGGCTACGACGCGGCACGTGGCCACGCGGCCGCAGCGCGTACTGTGATGCAGGCTCGCATGGGCGAGGGCGCCGAGATCGCCGGCCGGAACGAATCGTGCGATTCCGCACGCTATCCGTCGCGCTTCGAATCGGCCAAGTGGATCACCCGTACCGCGCTTTGCGTCGAAGTGCGCAATGGCGTGCTGTATGTGTTCATGCCGCCGATGGCCGCGATCGAGCATTATCTCGATTTGTTGGCGGCGGTGGAATTGACCGCCGAGTCGCTCGATATGAAGCTCGTGCTGGAAGGTTATCCGCCACCGCGCGACGCGCGGCTCAAGATGCTGCAAGTGACGCCCGATCCTGGCGTCATCGAAGTCAACATCCATCCGGCGCACAACTTTGACGAACTTGTCCAGCATACCGAATTTTTATACGACGCCGCGTTCCGCTCACGGCTGTCGAGCGAAAAATTCATGGTCGACGGCCGGCACGTGGGCACGGGCGGCGGCAACCATTTCGTGCTCGGCGGTGCGACGCCCGCCGATAGCCCCTTCCTTCGGCGTCCCGATCTGCTCGCGAGTCTGATTGCCTATTGGCACAATCATCCGTCGCTGTCGTATCTGTTCTCGGGGCTCTTCATCGGACCGACGAGCCAGGCGCCGCGCGTCGACGAAGCGCGAAACGATCAGGTCTACGAACTCGATATCGCGTTTGCCGAGATTCGACGCAACAAGATGCTCCACGGCGAGCACATGCCGCCGTGGCTCGTCGATCGCGTGCTGCGTAATCTCCTGATTGATGTGACGGGCAACACGCATCGCAGCGAGTTCTGCATCGACAAGCTCTATTCGCCGGATTCGGCAACCGGGCGTCTCGGTCTGCTGGAATTGCGGGCCTTCGAGATGCCGCCGCACGCGCGGATGAGCATCGTTCAACAGTTACTGCTGCGTGCGCTGGTGGCCCGTTTCTGGCGCACGCCTTACACGACGCCGCTGACCCGCTGGGGCACCGCGCTGCACGATCGCTTTCTGTTGCCGACGTTCGTAAAGCTCGATTTCGACGATGTGTTGACCGAAATGCACGATGCGGGCTTCGAGTTCGATCCTGCGTGGTTCGCGCCGCACTTCGAGTTCCGCTTTCCGCTGTTCGGGCAGATTGCCGTGCGCGGGATCGAACTGACGTTGCGCGGTGCGCTGGAGCCATGGCACGTGATGGGCGAGGAAGGTGCGGTAGGCGGCACGGTGCGCTATGTCGATTCATCGCTCGAGCGGCTCGAAGTTCATCTGAGCGGCCTGAACGACAGCCGCTACGTGGTGAGCGTCAACGGCCGCGCGCTGCCGTTGCAGCCGACCGGCTTTGCCGGCGCATACGTTGCGGGCGTGCGCTACAAGGCTTGGTCGCCGCCATCGGCGCTGCATCCGACGCTCGGCGTGCATGCCCCGCTCGTGTTCGACATCGTCGATACGTGGATGCAGCGCTCGCTCGGCGGTTGCCAATATCACGTCGTGCATCCGGGCGGCCGCAGTTACGACACGTTTCCGGTAAATGCATACGAAGCCGAAAGCAGGCGGCTCGCGCGCTTCGTGTCGATCGGGCACACGCCTGGCGCGATGGCAGTCGAGCCGGCGGAGGCGAGCCGCGAATTCCCGTGTACGCTGGATTTGCGGCGTGGCTGAGCGCGGCGGGCGCGGGCGCGGCGTCCGAGCGCGCGATATGCGCGAGTGCCGGCATCCGGCGGCAATGTTAGGATTCGACATCAACGAGCGGCGCGGCCCGCGTGTGGGCCGTCTGCGCCGCGCGGCGATGGCCGGGGCCGCATAGTTCCAAACGAATCGAACCGTGTTTTCCCTTTCCTCCGACGATCTGGCTGCCGACGCGATGCAAACGCTATTCGATACGGGTTCGCAGCAAGACGCGGCCGAATTGGGCGCAGCGCTCGCCGCACCCGCGATCACCGGCCGCTACGACGAATTGCGTGGCGGCGCAGCCGCATTCTCGAGCGCGGCGCTTGCGCCGGCCTGGCGTGCATTCTTCATGCAGCTCGGCAGTGCAGGCATCGCCGATCTTGACCGGCGTGCCGATGCGTTGCAGCGCCGGATGCGCGAAAACGGTCTCGTCTATCATCCGCACGAGCGCGCGGCCGGCGGCGGCGCGGTGCGTCCGTGGTCGCTCGATCCGTTGCCGCTGATCATTACGTCAGATGACTGGGCGGCGATCGAGCGCGGTGTGTTGCAGCGCGTGCGTCTGCTCGATGCGATACTTGCCGATATCTACGGAGAACAAACGATTCTGCACCGCGGGCTGCTGCCGCCGTCGCTCGTAACCGGGCATCCCGGCTATCTGCGCGCGATGCGCGGTGCGCGGGCGCCGGGCGGCAAATGGCTGCACGTGGCCGCATTCGATCTCGCGCGCGGGCCGGACGGCGTGTGGCGAATGATGGCGCAGCATACTCAAGGGCCGTCCGGGCTCGGCTATTTGCTCGAGAACAGGCTGATTGTGTCGAGCCTGTTTCCGCGTGCGTTCCGCGGCTTGCGCGTGCAGCGCCTCGCCGCGAGCTATCGCGCACTGTTGCAAAGCATGCAGGCACTCAGCCCGGCGCGCAGGAACTCGCGGATCGTGTTGCTGACGCCCGGCCCGCATGCGGCGACCTATTTCGAACATGCCTATCTCGCGCGCTATCTGGGACTCACGCTTGTCGAGGGCGGTGATTTGACCGCGCGCGACCAGCATGTGTATCTGAAGACGCTGCGCGGACTCGAGCCGGTACACGGGATTTTACGGCGCGTCGACGACGAATGGCTCGACCCGCTCGAATTGCGTCCCGACTCGCTGCTCGGCGTGCCTGGGCTGATGCAGGCGGTGCGTGCGGGCAACGTGTTGCTCGCGAACATGCCGGGCTCGGGTTTTCTCGAATCGCCGGGACTCCTAGGTTTTCTGCCGCGCCTGGCTGAAAGTCTGCTCGGCGAGATTTTATCCTTGCCCGCGGTGCCGTCGTGGTGGTGCGGCGAACAGGCCGCGTGCGAAGAGGCGCTACCGCAACTCGCACGCAGCATCGTCAGGCCGACGTTTCCAGCGAGCGTACAGGCTGGCGGACATTTCGAGCCGGTGATCGGCTCGCGGCTTTCTTCCGCGCAACTTGCCGAGTGGCGCGTGCGGATTGCCGCGCAACCCGCACATTACACCGTCCAGTCCGATCTGCCGCTGTCGCAGGCGCCGACCTGGGCCGCGCGTGTGAGCGTCGACGATGGCGGCGCGCGAATCGTGCCGAAGCCGCTGATGCTGCGCGTGTTCGCACTCGCCGACGGCGCGGGTTCGTGGCGCGTGCTGCCGGGCGGGCTGTCGCGCGTCGGTACACGCGACGAGTTGTTCAATGCGCCGATGCCGCGCGGCGGCAGCAGTGTCGATACCTGGGTCATGACAGAGGATGCGATCGATCGGACCACTTTGTTGCAAACGCATCTCGGCCCGGATGATCTGCAGGAAGCGCCGCAAACGATCGCGAGCCGTGCGGCCGAGAATCTGTTCTGGCTCGGCCGCTACACCGAGCGCGCGGCGAACCTGACACGGCTGGCGCGCAGCGCGCTCGAGCGGTTGCGCGGCGAGGACGATGTCGAGACGCCCGTGCACCTGCATCTGCTCGACACGCTGTGCCGCGACAACGGTTTGCTCGCTGGTGATGTCCCGCCAGCCGTCGACGATCCGCGAGCGTTCCAGCATGCATTGGCATTGGCATTGACGCCGCGCGCGGATCGCTCATCCGGTATCGCCTCGTGCGTGTTCGGCATGCGCGGCGCCGCGGCGGCGATTCGCGAGCGGTTGTCGCGCGAGCAATGGCGGTTGATCGACGACGCAACGCAACTGTTCGACGAAGGCGGCGGGGACGCCGAGTCCGAGGACCAGATCGGCAACGACGCATTGCAGCGTCTCGAACGTTTGAGCTTGCTGCTGTCGGCGATCACCGGCGCACAGACCGATCACATGACGCGCGACGACGGCTGGCGTTTGCTGTCGATCGGCCGACAGATCGACCGTCTCGAATTTCTATGCGGCGTGCTGACCCGCGCGTTCGAAGATGGCGCGATCCACAAGCATGAAGGTTTCGAGCTTACGCTTGAACTCTTCGACAGCGTCATTACGTTCCGCTCGCGTTTCCAGCGCTGCTTCGACATTGCGCCGCTGTTGTCGCTCGTCGTGCTCGACACCGATAATCCACGCTCGCTCGCATGGGTCGCACAGCAACTGCGCGGCCGGCTGTCGAAGGTTGAACGCGGCGAAGGCTACGCACTCGCGGTGCTCTCCGAAGGCGTGCCGGATTTATCTCAGTGGTCGCTGCGCGCATTGTGCGAAACGGACGGCGACGGCCGTCACGCGACGCTCGTCGAATGTTTGCAGATATGCGGCAAGGCCACGTGGGAATTGTCGAACCGGATCGGCGAGCGTTATTTCAGTCACGTGCGGGAAGCGGGCAGGTCGCTATGGGGATGAGCACGCCATCGAATGTGAAGGCGGACGCGCGCGCGCGCAAGTCGCCTGCCGGCAGGCTGCTGCGCGTGACGCACGATACGCAGTACTGCTATGCGGCGCGTGTCGAATCCGCGCAGCATCAGGCGCGCTTGCGGCCGCTCGATACGCCGCGACAGCGTGTGCTCGAGTTTTCGCTCGAAATTGACCCGCGCCCGGAAGGACTGCTCATCGATGTCGACGCGTTTGGCAACGAACGTGCATCGTTCGCGCTGAACCAGCCGCACCAGACGCTGCTGGTGCGCAGTCGCAGCGTCGTGCGGATCACGCCGCCGGTTTGGTCGGCGGGCAAGCGCGGCGAGCCGCCGCCTGCTATCGCCGCGCCGCGGGACGGCCACGCCAGCGCATGGGAGGCGGTGCGCGAGCGGCTGACATATCGCGCCGGACGGTCATACGATCCGGCGACCGAATTCGTGTTTTCGTCGCCGCATGTCACTTGCGATCCGGCGCTGGCCGCCTATGCGTCGGCGAGTTTCACCGCTGGCCGCCCGCTCGTGCAAGCGGCATGGGAGCTGATGCGACGCATTCACGCGGATTTTGCGTATACGCCGAACAGTACGGATGTGAACACGACCGCGCTCGATGCGCTCGCGTTACGCAAGGGCGTATGCCAGGACTTCGCGCACGTGATGATCGGCGCGTTACGCTCGCTGGGGCTAGCGGCGCGCTATGTGAGCGGTTATCTGTTGACGCAGCCGCCGCCCGGGCAGCCTCGGCTGATTGGCGCGGATGCGTCGCATGCCTGGGTGGAGGTCTACGATCCGGCGTGGCCCGAGGACGGCGGCTGGTTGCAGCTCGATCCGACCAACGATCGCGCGCCGGGTGACGATTACGTGATGCTGTCGACCGGGCGGGATTACGCGGATGTGACGCCGCTGCGCGGGGTGATTCGCGGCGGCGGAGCGGATCAGGTGTTGACGGTGGGGGTGACGGTGGAGCCGGTCGCTTAGGAAGATAATAGGCGCTCGCGATTCGATGCGTATATCGACTCGTCAAATGCAACTTGCCGGAGGCGAAGATTTTGAGGACACGAAATCCGTTAATTACGCGACTCGTATTTTGGCATGACAAATTGGTTTGCGCGTCGCAGTGAGAATGCGTGCATCAATTAAAGCGACGTAAAAGCTGAAGCGAGACGGGAAAATCTTATGACCCGACGCTTTTTATAATATGATAAAAACATCTCAATTCTTAATTTGTTCTTGGCTATTTTTGCTGTATCGAATCAGGTTTTTGAGCTATCAAAATGCCACTGAGTGATTGCCTGTGTACACATGTAGTTATCTTGGAGATCCACGGAAAAATCACCTGAAGGATTTTTAGATTATTGATTTTATAGGCAGTCGGCAAGAGGAGATGATTGTCTTGGGTTGCGATACAGATCGTTACATCCTTTCCTCTGACAGCCTGGAAATTAAAAGGCAAGTCGTTAGCTGGATTCATGGCTAACCATATGGAGGGGTTGTGGCCAGGGTATAGATTCAAGGAAATAGGTTGACGTTGATTTTGTGGATTGTATGCTGGATTGAACTTGGTGCCCCCATCGTATGAGAAATTTCCATCATTGAGAGCAGTATAGTATTACCCCACAGGTCCGATTGAAATAAAAAACCAATCTGAGTTCGGGCCGACGAGATGAACGGATGAGATCTTAGTGCTTTGACCGCCCAGGCTCGAAATCCAATTTCTTAATCGTGATTGGATTGATCAGGGTTTTCGTGCGGCAAATTTTTGCATCACGCAATAATCTCCATCAAACGGCTCAGGATTGCGTGCCGTGTCCGGGGCCTGCCTGCTACCCAGTCCAGTCACCATTTCAAATATTCCACCCCCGCGCCGTTTCAGCGAGTTGCTGCCGCAGCAGCGAGATTTCCTGCGCAAGTGTGGCCGAGATCGATTGGTAGCCGGACAATTGTGATGGCACATCGGTCGTGGCCGTCGCGGTGGTCGCAGGATTGCCGTGCGGCGACGCGAGCCGGCTCGGGGTACCGAACTTCAACGCACGGGCCGCCCCGATCAGCATGCCTCGAATTCGCCGGTTTTCCGCTTTCAACCCGATCTGGACGAACTGCCGGCCGGCATCGTCGCGGGTGGCAGGCTGCGCGCGCGACAGCATTTCAAGTGCGCCGATGCAAAGACGCAGCGTGCGCTGAATCGCTTCGAGCTGTGATATCGGTATTGCGGTTTCCTTCGATACCCACGGCATCAGCGAGCGCAATTGCACCAGGAAAGCGCTTAACTGCGCCATATCCTTCAGGTGTTCGTTATCGTCGACGTAGCGCTCGCCCACGATGCGCGCATGAACCGCCGCACAGCCGCGCAGCGCCTCGGCGAGTTTGTAGCGCCACGAATAGGTTGCATACAGCGGCAGCGCGAACGAGAACGCGAGCGCGATGACGATGCCGACCAGCACGTTCGCCGCGCGCCAAAGACCGTCTGCGATTTCGTTATCGCCGTGCCCGGCGACGATCACCAGCGTGATCGCGGAAAGCAGCGCGATATAGCCGGCCTTGCCGATCGCATGATACGCACATACACCGCATGCGACGCTCATGATGACGAACGTCAACGGCGGCAGATGGAATGTCGTCTGCAACAGGATCAGCAGCAGTCCGCCGATTGCGCCGATCGACGTGCCGAGCGCGCGTTCGGCTGCCCGTTTGCGGATATTGCCGTGATGCTGGAGGCCGCCAATCACGATCAACACGGTGATCGTCGCCCACTCGCCGTGCGGCATGCGCAGGCCGGTGGTCAGCACGATCGAAACCAGCACGCTCAGCGCGACGCGCGCCGCGTGGATCAGTTTCGCGTGGCGGTAGCGGCGATACGGGTCGAGCAGCGGCCGTAACGCATGGCGGGCGAAGGCACGCAGGCGGAATCGTAAGGTCGGCGTCATGATGCGGCGGTTCGGAGGAAGAGAGCGGATGCGCCGCGGGCAATGCGATCGCAACAAAGCCGATCGTTACGCTAACCTAAGTAAGTTGAGCTGTCCACATTGCGCGATTGGCTTCGGCGGCGCACTGCTTATAGGGTTGCCGCCTTCGGACAGGCGTTGCACTTGCGTGCGTACCGGGCGGTCGTTTGCACGCGGCAGGATGGGATTGCATGCGCTGCAGCGGCGCTGCTCGCGGGCAACACGTCCGCGTTTTCCAAGCCGCACGCGCAAACGCTGGTTGGTCGGGTGTCCGAAACGCGACGGCCGCCTTGCGGCGGCCGTCCACCATGCGCGCCGACGGCGCAGCGCCGGCGCGTCCGCATGTCGGCTGGCGGACGCTATTGCGTAAGCGCCGTGAAGCCGTCGAGCAGCCGGTCGATGTCCGCCGGCTCGATCGCGCCCATCGTCGAGATCCGGAACAGCGCGTTCGACAACCCCCCCTGGCCCGCATAAATCACGAAGCCGCGTGCCTTGAGCCCGTCATGCAGCGCGTCATACGTGACACCTGCGGGCAAGTGGTATGCGCGCAGCACGACCGACGATGCGCCCGGCGGCAGCACGAGCGGCATGGCGCGCGCGGCGAGCCCGGCGCCGACTTGCTCCGCGAGCGCGGCATAGCGTGCATGACGCGCTCGCCAGCCGCCCGCTTCGTCGAACTCGCGCAACGCCTCGACGAGCGCGTAGTACGCATGCACGGATGGCGTGAATGGCGTGTTGCGTGCTTCCTGCAGCCGTGCGAGCCGGCCGAGATCCAGGTAGTACGTGCGGCTCGCGGCGCGCGTGAGCGCTTGTTTGCTGACCATCACGAATGCCGCACCAGGGACGCCGTGCAGGCATTTGTTCGCGGTTGCGGCGACCGCGTCGATGTCGCCGCCCGCGAAGTTGATCGCTTCCGCGCCGAAGCTGCTGACGCCATCGACGAGCAGCCGCACGCCGCGAGGCCGGCACACGGCGGCGAGCGCGTCGAGATCGTTGAGCCGCCCTGTAGTGGTTTCGTGATGAACCACCGCGACATGCGTGATCGTGCGGTCCGCGTCGAGTGCCGCGCTCACGCGCTCGAGATCGGGCGCCTGCATCCAGTCATGCTCGACGGTGTCATGCGCGATCCGGTATTGCGCGGCGATCTGCTTGATCCGGCCTCCGTACACGCCGTTTTCGATCACGAGCAGCTTGCCGTTTTCCGGAACGAGCGCGGCGACCATGCTTTCCACGGCGGCAGTGCCGGAGCCGGTCATCAGCACGGCCGACCACTCGGCCGCATCGAGCCCATATGCGGCGACGAGCCGCGTGCGCGCCTCGTCCTGCAGATCGAAAAATTCGCTTTCACGATGGCATAGATCCGGCTGCAACAGGCTATTGCGCACACGCTCGCTGAGCGTCACGGGGCCGGGGTTCAGCAGCAGCATTGGGTTCTCCTGATCAGGCATGCGTTGCGCCAATGTGGCGCATCAGTCGCGTTTTGACTTCGACAGGGGTGACGCTTGGGCGAGGCAAATCGTCGGGCACGCCGGCGCGGATCTTCACGCAGGCGAAGTGCGCGCCGCCGTCTTGCACATCGGCGCGCGCGCCCGTGCGGGCGGCATCCAGTGCTGCGCCGAGCACGTCGAGCGCGCCGTCGCCGTCGAGTGCCGACGCGTATCCGCACGCTGCCGCGATGCCGGCGAACGACAGATACGGCGATACCGTCGCCTGGCCGCCCGTCGATTCGTGCGCGCCGTTGTCGAGCAGCAGATGGACGAGGTTCGACGGACCATACGCGCCGAGCGTTGCGAACGCGCCCATGCGCATCAGTGCGGCGCCGTCGCCGTCGATCGCCACGACCTTCAGATCCGGCCGCGCGAGCGCGAGGCCGAGCGCAAACGGCGTCACGCAGCCCATCGAGCCGACCATGTAGAGCTGGTTCGGGCGGTCGTCGAGCGCATATAGCTCGCGGCCGCAGTAGCCGGTCGACGCGAGCACGACCGTCGATTCGGCCGGAGTGTGCGCCACGATGCGTGCAAGCGCGTCGTGGCGGGTGGGCAGTGCGTCGTTCGCGCTGATGCCGGGCGCGTCTCCGGCAGCACAACGGGCCGCGTCGCCCGGCACGCGGGCGGTGTCGCCAGTCGCCGTATCGAGCGCCGCCGCCGTGACGCTCGCCCCGCCCGCCGCCTGGGCAGCGTGCCGCGCCGTCTGCGGCGCGACATGCGCGCGCCGCGCGGGCATCGCCGCGCGCTCGAGCTTGTATGGCGCGACGCTGCCTTTCTGCATCACCAGCGCGTAAGGGCGGCCCGTCGCATCCATATGCGCGATCGCGCGGTCGAGTGCCGGGCCGATGGCATCGGCTTCGGTCGGGAAGGTCTCCCACGGAATTTCCATCGTGTCGAGCATCGCGGGCGTGATCGGCCCCATCAGCGCGTGCTGCGGCTCATCGGGCACACCGGGCTGGCCGCGCCACGTGACGATCAGCAGTTGCGGCAGCCGGAACGTCCATGTCAATGACGTGAGGGGGCTCACCGCGTTGCCGAGCCCCGAGTTCTGCATCATCGCGATACCGCGCCGGCCGCCAAGCGTCGCGCCGGCGACGAGCGCCACGGCGTCGCCTTCATTGGCCGCCGACACGTAATGCAGCGCCGGGTCTTGCAGCACATAATTGATGAACGGCGTGAGATACGAGCAGGGCACGCCCGCGTACCAGTCGAAGCCGCGCGTGCGCGCCGCTTCGACGAATTGCGCGGCTTCGATCATCACGCGCCTCCGCTGCCCGCATCCTGCTCCGCGTATGGCGTCTGGCCGTGCGCGAAGTCGCCGGCGCGGCGGAAATCGTCGAGGTCGTTGACGCCGCGCCAATGGCCGTGCACGTACTGCACTTCGATTTGTTCGCCGGCGTCGATCAGCGCATTCAGCAGCGCGGGCAGATCGAGAGAATCGAAATCGGCGCGCGCCTTCAGCGTGTCGAGCATCGCGTTCAGCCGTGCGACGCCCGCGCCGCGCACGTTCATGAGGCCGACCCAGCGGCCGTGCGGCTCGCCTTCGTCATGAACGTCGCTCGATACGCGCCGCAGATAAACCTTCTGCCCGAACAGCCCGCGGTCGTCGGCGCTCGAACAGAATGCGAAATCGTGCACGCTCTGGTTCGACGGTTGGGTCTGCGACGAATCGATGACGACGCTGAACTGTGCATCGCTTTGCGCAAGGTCGCGCAGGATGTAGCTGCGGAACAGCAGATCGCCATACGAGATCACGGTGTCGCCGGTGAGGCGCTCGGCCGCGCACGCGAGCGATGCGAGTTCGCCCGTCTGCGCGTGCCGCTCGTTGACGACGAGCTTGATGCCCGACGTGTCGATCGCGTCGGCGCGATAGCCGCCGACCACCGTGATATCGTTGACGCCTTGCTTCTTGAAGCCATCGACGAGCCAGCGCAACAGCGGCTTGCCGGCCACCGGCAGCATCACCTTGGGCTTGTCCTCGGTGACGGCCTCGAGCCCTTTGCCGCGGCTCGCGGCGAGCACGATCGCCGCGTTCGACGCGCGCGAACTCGACGACAGGTAGATCCGCTCGGCGGCCGAGTATTCGGCGGCGTCCTGCAGCCGGAAAATTTCGTTGACGCTCGCGACGCGCTCCTCGACGTTGACCAGCGTCTGGCTTTCGTGGATCTCGCGCGCGACGGCCTGCATCGCCGACGCGGCCGCGCGGATCAGATGATTCGCCCAGATCACGGTGCTGATACCCGCTTGGCGGAATACGTCGGTCGGCGTGCTGTAGTACTTGGTCGGCACGATCACGAGCGGCGCGCGGCCGCTCCATTCACGCGCGAACTGCAGGATTTCGTCGGGGCGCGACAGCTTGCTGTGAATCAGGATCGCATCGGCGCCCGCTTCGGCATAGGCGTTCGCGCGGCGCAGCGCCTCGTCCATCCCCCAGCCGGCGATCAGCGCCTCGACGCGCGCGACGATCGAGAAATCCGGATCGCTCTGCGAATCCTTGCCGGCCTTGATCTTGCCGCAGAACTCGTCGATCTCGGCGAGCGGCTGGCGCTCGCCGTCGATGAAGCTGTTGGTCTTCGGAAACTGCTTGTCCTCGATGCACACGCCGGCGATGCCGCGCTGCTCGAGCTTCTTCACGAGCCGGCGCACGTTGTTGAAGTTGCCGTAGCCGGTGTCGCCGTCGAGCAGGATCGGCAGATCGCTCGCGTCGGCCATGAATTCGAGCACGTCGACGACCTGCGTCCAGCTTGCTTCGTTGTTGTCGCGCACGCCGAACTGCGCGGAGATCGCGAGGCCCGACGCCCAGATTCCCTTGAAGCCGGCCTCGCGGACGATCCGCGCGGACAGCCCGTTATGCGCTTCCATCAGGAATTCGAGTTCGCTGCTCACGAGCATGCGGCGCAGCCGTGCGCTGCGCGATTCGGTGAAATTCGGTTCTCGTGCGTTCATCGTGTGGCCCCGATCGTGCGTTGTTGAATGTGCGGCAGAACTTCGTCGCGCGCGCGCGCGACATCGCCGGGAAAATCGATTTCGATCCACGGCGCGCCCGTCACGTCCGCGATGTCGAACGTGCGGCCGCCTTCGAGCAGCAGATCCCGCACCGCTTCCTCGTGCGGCAGGTTCGCGCGGCCGGTATCGACATAGCCGGCGACGATCTCGGCGAGCCGCCGCGCGGTGTCCTCGCGAAAGCGGAAGAAGCCGACCGACTCGCCGATCGTGTCATAGTCGAGCCCCGCCGCGACCTGCTTGCGCAATTCGACCGGCACGCCGTTTTTCACGCACAGCTTGACGGGCTCGTCGCCCGTTTCGAAGTCGCGGTCGATCAGCAGGCGATCGATCGCGTGCGACGGCTCGGCGACAAGCGCGTGCAGGATGCTGTCGTCGTACAGCACGTCGGCGTCCATCAGCAGCACGTCGCCGCCGCGCGTGAGCGCGTCGGCGGCCGTGTGGACGGTGAGCACGCTGCCGAGGTCGTAGCGCGGGTTCAGCACGATTTCGGCTTTGCGGTTCAGGCGCGCAAGCTCGGCTTCGACCTTCTCCGACTGGAAGCCGAGCGCGAGCACGATTTCGTCGACGCCCGCCGCGTCGAGCACGCGCAGGTGCCGCTCCAGCAGCGACATGTCGTGAAAGCGCAGCAAACACTTCGGAAATTGCGCCTCGGGAGGCTGCTGCAGGCGCAGGCCGAGGCCCGCCGCAAGAATGATCGCTCGCATGAGTTCTCCACGCAAAAGAGCCGACTGTCGCGTCGCCGGATCAGTCGGCAATGAGTGGCGGCGTATCGCTGCCACCGGGTTTCCACTGAAATTCAATCATGTCCGCTTGCCGCTCGCTTGCCGCTTTTTCCCCGAGGGGGCGTTCGGCGCGCGAGAAGGCTGGGCGGCGAGTTCGAGGCGACTCTCGGCGCTTGCCGAAATTCCCGCCGCGCTCACTCCGTTCGCTGCCCTCCGAGAGAGGGGGGCACCAGGCCCGGCGTGGCCCGCCGGCGCTCGCTGAAGTGCAAGTACAGAATGCCCGGCAGGCCGAGCGCAAGCTCGCGCGCGCGCTTGGCGAGCGACAGCGCGAGCGCCGCGTCGGGCGGCAGCCCGACGAGCGGCGCTAGCAGCAGATAGCCGCCTTCCTGAGCGCCGAGCGAGCCGGGAATCGCGAACGCCGCGCCGCGGATCGCCTGGCCGACGCTCTCGAGCAGCAGCGCGTCGAGCCAGCTCACCGGATGCCCGAGAAAATGCAGCGCGAGCCACACTTCGGCCGTGCCGACGATCCAGCCGACGAGGCTCAGCGCGAACGTCGCGGCCACCTTGCCGCGCTCGCGGTAAAGCCGGCCGACCGCCTCGTCGATCGCGTCCGCCCGCGTCTCGAGCGACGACCAGTCGCGCGGGCCGAGTTTCGAGACGAAACGCAGCCCGCGCCCGAACAGGCCGCGCTGCTGCACGAAATAGAAAAGCCCCGCGAGCACGCCGAGCACGGCCGTCGCGATCAGCGCGGGCGTGCGCAACTGAGCGGCTGCTGCGTGCGTCGCGCCGACGCTGAATGCCGCAATGCCGGCGAGCGCGAACACGATCTGCGCGAGCGCCTGCATCGTCGTGCTGACGGTGATCGCGGCGGCCGCGTCCGCGAGCCGCATGCCGCGCTTGGCGAGGTGGCGGACCATCAGCACCGGGCCGCCGATCTGCCCGGCGGGCAACAGGCTGTTGACCGATTCGCCCACCCAGCGTGCGCGCAGCGCGTCGCCGAACGTGCGGCCCGCCGCGCCGCGCGCTGGCCTGCCATGCGCGGCCGGGTCCGGGCCGAACATCACCGCGATCGCGGCCGCGTCGACGACGAGCGGCACGAGATGAAACGCGGCGACGAGCGCGAGGCCCCAGCCGGCCGCTGCAAGCGTCGCCGCAACCGCGCCGAGGCCTTGCCACGCGAGCAGGGCGACGAAGAGCGCCGTGCCGAGCGTCAGTAAAATCGTGCCGGTGCGCGTCATGACCCCGACGGGCGGCGCGCGGCCGATTGCTTGAATACCTGGCGAAAGCCGAAATACGCGATGGCGTCCTTCATGTTCGACACGAAGCGCTTCCACGGCCGCATGCCCGGATCGGTCACGTACTCGAACGTCAGCGACACGCGGAATTCGTTGGCGGCGACGGGCGTGACGCGATGGCGCAGCTTGTCGCCGTCGAAGAACACGATGCCGCCTTGCGCGATCTGCACCGAGCCGGGCTCGTCGGGCACGTCCGGGTTGCGCGTGTGCAGCTCGTAATCGAGCCGCGCCGACGAATCGTCGATCACGCCGAACAGCAGCGTATAGCGGCGGCCATCGTAGTAAGACGTGTCGTAGTGCCAGCCGATGTGATCGCCTGCGCGCGTGTAGTAATAGAGCGCATAGGCATGCGGATCGTCGCCGGGCGACGGCAGCAGCTTGTCGCCCGTCAGCGATTCGAGGAAACCGACGAGTGCCTTCGAGCGGTACAGCTCGGCGATCAGCGGCGCCTGCGCATCGATCGTATGGCGGCTTACGCTGCCGCCTTGCTTGTGCCCCGGCAGATAATTGCGATTGATCGCGGGCACGAGCGCGCGCGCGGCATCGGCGATTTGCCCGGCGAGATCCTTCGGCAGGAAGTCGTCGAGATACAGGAACGCGCCCTGGCGAGCGAATTCGCGTGCCAGGTGCGCGCCGTCGAGCGCGCGCACGCGCGCGGCGACAGCATCATCGACGTTGCCGGCGCGTACCGGCGCTGCTTCGATGTCGGTGGTCATTTGGTGGGCTGGATTTCGGTTGGATTGGGCGCGTGCGCGGCTGCGGCCGTGCCGTCGCGCTTCACAATCCGCCAGTAATCGATCGCGACCCATGCGGCGAACAGCGGTGCGCCGATCGATGCGGCCAGGATGAACGATTCGACGCCGTCGAGCAGGGTGACGATCGGCAGCAGATACAACACGTCCTCGGTTTCGAAACCGCCGACGAACGCCTGCTTCGTGCCCGCCTTGCCGGCAAACGATTCGATTCGCATCCGCAGGAAGAATATCAGCGCGACGGCCGCGCCGGCGAGCGCGCCGAGCAGCACGGGCGACGCCGCCATCTGGCCGCCCGCCGCGACGATGCCGACGCCCATCGACACGAACAGCGCGATCGTGACGAGCGCGTCGCTCGCGAGATCGTAGAAATGGCCGAGCTTGCTCGACTGGCCGCTGATGCGCGCGAGTTCGCCGTCGGTGTGATCGACGAAATTCGACAGCACGATCAGAAACGCGCCCGCATTGCTCCAGCCGTAGCCGGGCTGTGCGAGGCACCATGCGCCGGCCGCGCCGATCAGCAAACGCAGCGTGGTCAGATGATTGGGCGTGATCGCGGTGCCGACGAGCGGCGTGACGAGCCGGCGTGCGAGCCGGGCGTCCCAAGTGCGGGGCGGCGGACTCTCAACGGGCGGAGTGGCGGATTTTCTCGGGTCCATCGGCGAAATATATACGGATTTGTAATTTATTGCTTTTTGATGACGCAGCGGCACGATTACAAATCGTTTTGAAGGTAAATCGTAATATTTTACGCGAATCCGAACCGTAGCCGATTCGATTCGAACATCGTGATGCGCGCGTACCGCCCGCGATGAAAATTTGATGTCAGACAAATACCTGCCGAATCCTGCAAGTCAGTTTTTCAAGCGGCCGACACTATAGCCGGCCGGCGCTCTGCGATACTGCGTCGCACCGTGTCCCGGCCGCCTGTTCGACGCATGCCGGCCAAGGGCGCGCATCGCTTCGGAGACGCCTGTGCGGTGCTTGCGCCGCCAGATTCAATACAACCTTTCGACACTCTGCCATGCCCACTTCTCGCATCCTCGCCCCCAGCCTGCGCGCCGTCGTTCGTTCCGCGGACGAAGCCGCGGCGATGATCGGCCCGAACATGGCCGTTGCGATGAGCGGCTTCACCGGCTCCGGATATCCGAAGGCGGTGCCGGCCGCGCTCGCCGCACGCATTGCCGCCGCGCACGCGCGCGGCGAGGACTTTCGGATCAACGTGCTGACGGGTGCGTCGACCGCGCCGGAACTCGATGGCGCGCTCGCGAAGGCGAACGGCATTTCGATGCGCCTGCCGTATCAGTCCGATCCGACGCTGCGCGAAAAGATCAACGCGGGCGAACTCGACTATCTGGACATTCATCTGAGCCATGTCGCGCAATACGCGTGGTTCGGCCTGTTCGGCGAACTGGACGTCGCGATCGTCGAAGTCGCGGGCGTTCGCGAGGACGGCCGGCTGATTCCGTCGGCATCGGTCGGCAACAACAAGACGTGGCTCGATCGCGCAAAGCGCGTGATCCTCGAAGTGAACGCGCGCCAACCGATCGGCCTCGACGGGATGCACGATATTTATTACGGCACCGCGCTGCCGCCGCATCGCAAGCCGATTCCGCTGGTGGCGGCCGACGACCGGATCGGCGAGCCGTATCTGCGTTGCGCGCCCGAGAAGATCGTCGCGATCGTCGAGACCGACGCGCCCGATCGCAGCAATGCGTTCACGCCGCCCGACGCGACATCGAAGCAGATCGCCGGGCTTTTGATCGACTTCCTGCGCCACGAGGTCAAGCGCGGCCGGCTGCCGGCGGATCTGCTGCCGCTGCAATCGGGCGTCGGCAACATCACGAACGCGGTGCTGGCCGGGCTGGGCGACGGCGGTTTCTCGAACCTGACCGCGTTCACCGAGGTGATCCAGGACGGCATGCTCGATCTGCTCGCGAGCGGCACGCTGCGCTTTGCATCGGCCACGGCGCTGTCGCTGAGCCCCGACGCGACGCAGCGCTTTGCCGACGAGATCGACGCATTGCGCTCGAAGATCGTGCTGCGGCCGCAGGAGATCAGCAACCATCCCGAGCTGGTGCGGCGCCTGGGCTGCATTGCGATGAACGGAATGATCGAGGCCGACATCTACGGCAACGTCAACTCGACACACGTGATGGGCACGAAGATCCAGAACGGAATCGGCGGCTCGGGCGATTTCGCGCGCAACGGCTATCTATCGTGCTTCATGTCGGCGAGTACTGCGAAGGGCGGGGCGATTTCCCGGATCGTGCCGATCGCGAGCCACGTCGATCATACCGAGCACGATGTCGCGGTGGTCGTCACGGAGCAAGGGCTGGCGGATCTGCGCGGGCTGTCGCCGAAGCAGCGCGCGCGCACGATCATCGCGAACTGCGCGCATCCGGACTATCGGCCGATACTTGATGACTATTTCGAGCGGGCAAGCCGCGAAAGCTTCGGCAAGCACACGCCGCATCTGTTGTCTGAGGCGCTGTCGTGGCACGAGCGATATGTGCGCACGGGGTCGATGAAGCCGTGATGCGACGCTGACAAGCGAACGAAAGCCAGCGCGCCGGCGCTTGTTGCTTGCGCCGGCGCGCCGGATCGCGTTACGCCAGCGCTCGCCGTGCCGTTTGATTCGCACTGCGGGCCTGGTACGCGGCCATCGGCGGCCGTAACGCGCCCAGGATTTCGCGCGCGCCGGCGTCGGCAGGCGCGTCATGGAAGCGCGCGATCCACTGACGCAACCAAAGCGGGCTTGCCTCCAGATAACGGCGGATCGAATGGCCGTCGTTGAGCCGTGCCTGGTCGTCGAGCAGGAACACGCCCGTCAGCCGCGCGACGCTCTTGCCTTGAGCGCCTTCTTCCCAGACCGGTGTTGCGTGCTCGTAGCGGTAGTCGGCCGGTTGCGCGCACGCAAGGCAATGCTGCAGCACGTCCGCGTGCTCGCCGGGTTCGATCACGTAATGACGGCTCGTGGTGCCGGCGAGGCTGCGCACGTCGTTGAAGGCGGTCACGTCGACGACCGACGTGCCGAGCCAGTCCAGGCGGATGTCCGCGGCCGAGCCGAACGAGACGAGCAGCGCGCGGTCGAAGAACGCCCGCAGTTCGTCGGCCGTGAGACCGAGCCGCTCGCCGTCACGGCATGCTTGGATGTCGAGCTGCTGCGCGGTGGCGATCCCGGAGCTGTGCGCAAAGCATTTGAGGAGCGGCAGCCGCGCGATCTGCTCGGTCCCGATGCGCTGCGCGCGCGTGCCGTCCTCATACAGCGGGAAACCGGCGGCGTCGCGGCGCACGAATTGCCGGTCGGTATAAGCGAGCTTGGCGGGCTGATCGACGAGGCGCGGCAGGATCAAGCGTTCGTAGATGAGCTGCGACTCCTGACTGAAGTAGTTGCCGGTCGAATCGGCGTTCAGCGCGAAGCGATTGTGCAGCATGCTGGCCTCGATCACCGTTTCGCCGTCGTCGCGGCGTCCCGAATGCGTGATCGCGAGCACGCGCAGCGGCGCGCGCGTGGACGAGCACAACATCGGATCGGCGGCGATCTGTGCAACGAAGCCATGAAACAGTTGCGCCATTCCGTTCGATAGTTTGAGACCGAGCGGATAGTTCGTGGTCGGCGTGCTGGGCAGTACGATCCAGTCGACTCGATCGAGCGTGGCGAGTACGTCGTCCGGCGCGATGTCGCGGCGCTCGGGCGGCTCGCCCGCTGCACCTGACGCCTCCAGCACAGTCCAGACCGGGCCGTTCGCCTTGAGCGGAGCATTCGAGCGGTTGCGCAGCTCGAGCGTGAGTTCGCGCAGCGCGTGATAGAGCAGCGCCATCGTCGCGCTGTAGCGCGGGCTCTGGCGCAGGTTGAGATTGACCACGTCACTGTAGTCGCTGTTGTATCGGCAAGGAATCCCGACTAGATATTCGAGGCAACGCAGCGGCAGCGGCTTGAATTGATCGACGCGCACGCTGTAGCTCGCATTGTCGTGCGTGACGGTTTCGCCCACGCGGGCGTAGTCGGCGAGCGCGCGGTCGTATGCGTCGATCGAGTGGCCGCGCGGCGTGAGCAGCTCGCGTGCGAAATTCAGCGCCTGCGGAATCTGGATGTAGCGGGCGCTTAGATACTCGTGGTCCTCGTAGCGGTCGAGTTCTTCGACGAACGAACGAACCGTGACGCCGAAGCTGCGCGCGGCCGCAAGCACGTACTCGGCGAGCGCGGCGGGATCGGCCGGTTGCGATTCGGCGTGTGCTACGAGGTGTTGCGCGAGCCGGTCTTCGATTTGGCGGTATGCCTCCACGACAGGCTGCAGCGCGCCGAGAATCGAATTGGCCGACACGAGATGTTCGTCGGACGGATGATTCGCGAGCGCCGCCTCGGCCTGCCGGAACAGCGCGACGTCGGGGCGCACCATGCCGAGTTTGTCACGCAGCGTTTCGGCATCGTCGATGCCGATGCCCCGGCGTTCAAGTTCGAGCCGCAGCCAGCGGACTTGGTCTCCGGTTCCGTAAGCCTTGCGCACCCCGCCGGGCACGCGTGCGTCGAACACATTCAGTGCATCTTCGAGGCCGACGCGGATGCCGTCGAGATCGAGTGCGATTGCCACGTCGACGAGGATGGCCTGGAAAGGCCCCGGCAGCAGCAGCGAAATCTTGCACGACGGGAAGCTATTGCGAAGCTTGTCGACGGTGGGCTGCAACTGGGTGGCGGCGAGTTCGACGGCCTTTTGATGCGCATCGTCGCCGCCTGCCTGCAACAACTTGGCGATTGCCTTGCGCGTGGGCACGTCGATCAGCGAATCGTCGCTGGTGTCTCCGCTTACCGGGTCGCGATGATATTGATCGACGGCGGCCACGAGCATGAACAGCACAGGCACGCCTGCGCCGATGAGCGGCGAGCGGTAGAGCGTGATCGAATTCTCGACGATCGTATGGTTGAACACCTCGATCTCGGGCCGCACGCCGACATCCGCGAAGTGCGCGAGTTGATCCGCGAGGAACGCATTCGGGTTGTCGTACCCGCCACCCGCCTGGAAGACCACCGGGCCGGGGCTGAACGACGCCACGTCCGGCGCGAGCTGCGCGTGGCCGTAGCGTTTCAGGTGCGCGCGCCGCAGCGGGCTTTGCGATGCGCGGCGGTCGCCGCGTGCGCTCGTGGACAGATTCAGGATGGCGGACGGTTCCTGGTCGAGCAGCGCGGGCACGATCCGATCGTAGTCGTCGAGCACGATGTGATTGCGCTGCGCGCCGATGCCGATCGGCGCGTTCAGGCCGGGAATCGTCAGTGTTGCCTGATCGTCTGTCGCACGCGTGTGCAGATGAACCACGGCGGCGCCTTCGCGGAGCGCTTCGCGCGACGCGTTGACGATGCCTTCGGCCGTGATCGGCAGATAAGGCGAGCGTGCCTTGCCCGGTTGCCAATAACCGGCGCCGCACCGTTGCCAGCCGCTTTCGAGCAACGAATCGAGCACGGCCGCATTGTCGGCGCGAATCCGCTCGACGAGATCCGGCGGCAGGTAAGCGTGAACGCGATCGTGAGCCCAGGTCAGGTTCCCGTCTTCGGTGACGATCCAGCCGAACGTCGTGAGTTGAAGGACGATTTGCCGGACCAGTTCGACCGACGGCAAGCGTTCGAGTGTGGTGCGTGTGACCAACGGCGGTTGCTCGAAAGCATGTGCCGCCGGCGTGCGCCGCCATGTCGTGCCGCTGGGCGCCCAGCCGTTTTGCCGCAAAGCTTCGAGCGCGCCGGGCCGTTCTTCGGCGGCGTCGTACTGGGCGACATCGATCGGCGCATCGTAGCCATGCTCGAGCACGATGCCTCCGGCAGGCGCGAGTTCCCAACCATTGGCCTCGAGCGCCTTGATCGTCGCCTCGCGCGCGTCCGCAGGCAGCAGTTCGAGCATCGCATGGGGGATGAACTTCGGCTCCAGCGGGTCGAGATACTTCGGGACAGCGCCGACAGGTGCCGCAGTGATATAGAAAGTCTTGGCCATGATCGTCCTGAATCGAGTTATAAAGTTGTGCTAAACAACTGCAATCGGATACGCCATTTCGGGATATGCAGCGTCGCCGGGCCGAGCGGTGCTGTATTGCGCCGGGGACCGGAACGAAAATGACTCATCCGCTAAATGCGGGAGAAATCCCATTTGGGTGGCTACGGGATGTCCCGACCGAATCTTACGATAAATTTACAAACATTATAGGAATATTTCAATGTTTAATTAAAAGAAATAAAAATACATTTAATTTTAATGAATATTTATGTATAGAATAATCGTCATGTAATCAAACTCCGTGGCGCGGGAGGGATATCGGGGTATATGGCAAGGTGCAATGGCTGATTTCCGGGAATTATTTTTCACGAGACAATTAATTTCATGGATTATTTTGATTGTCGAAATATTCTGAAAATTTAAGAAATTGTCGCGATTGAGGTGGCTGAATCGCACTGGGTGACTGTCGGGCAGAGGTTTGATGATCGAATGGCGGAAGCCGATGGTGGTGTGGTGATGCTGAACTGATTTTGTCGATTCTATGGCGATTAAACAGGCGGCCGAATGATGGCGGTGGCGATATTCAATGGCGGTCGATAGTCGCAGATTGCTTTTTTGGTGACCGCAATATGCTGATGTGCCGAAAAATCGAAGGGCGGCGCACTTCATTCATATCGATGGGCGCGACTTGTCGATGAGCGTTGCTGCCTGCGTCATGCTTTGACGATAGCTGCGTCATTCAAATGGGTTCTGCCGGCATTTCGTGAGACTTACGAGCAAGCTACTCGTGCGAATGCCGGCGCGTCTGGCGCGTGCCGGTTCTCCATGCGCCCTGTGCCGCCCGCACGGCGTCGATTGTCGAAAATCCTTGCTACGCCGCGGTCGATATCGTTATCGAAATTGCTTGGTTAGCCTTTTCGCGCTCAGCCGCTAATGTGGTGTGGTTGACGGCGCGCCATCACGCCGTCTCGCGCTCGATAGACCCACCGGCGTGCCGTGCCAGCGCGTCCGCGCACCGGCGGTGCGCTCCGGTTGCCTTCGATGATATCGCCATGACCGACATCATTATCGATACCGTGCCGCACGATGCGCGCGCGAAACCGCTGATCGATGCATTGATCGACGAATACACGACACGCTACCGCACCTACCGTGTCGATAGTCGCGCGTCGGCGCAAGAGGAGCTTGCGCGCTATCCGGCGGAGCTGTTCGCGCCGCCCGATGGTGCGTTCGTTCTGTTGCTGCGCGGCGGCGAGACGATCGGCGGCGGGGCGTTCAAGCGTTACGACGCGCATACGGCCGAGCTCAAGCGGATCTGGACGCGCGGCGATCTTCGCCGGCAAGGGCTTGCACGGCGCGTCGTTCAGGCGCTCGAGACGCGCGCCGTGCAGCAAGGGTACCGGCGCGCCTACTTGACGACGGGCTTTCGGCAGCCCGAGGCATGGGCGCTATATCTCGATTCGGGTTACGAAGCGTTATTCGACCGTGCGGTCGATCCGGAAATCTATGTGCATTTGCCGTTCGGCAAGGATCTGATCGAGCCGGGGCGCGTGAGCACGCTCGATGATCTGCGCGCGCGCGTGCCGGCCGAGCCGCCGGTGTCGTGACGCGACGGCGAGCGGATGTGCCGGTTTAGTTCTGAGAATGTCGTTGCCCGTCCAACTTGTTTGCGCCGAGAACGGCGAAAGACTTGAATCAGCCTGGGATCGCCCATGAAATTGCAAAACGCCTGCTCGACCATGAAGTTCAAAGGACGCATCGTGCGCGCAGTCGCGGCAGGGCTGCTCGGCCTCAGCATGGCTGCGTCGGCCGTCACATTTGATCTGAGCCCCGAGCAGCCCGGCCGCATTCGAGGCGGGCGCGACGAAGCCGTGATCCGCGCGGTACCGCCGAGCTTCAAGTTCGTTACACCGGGCACGCTGAGCGTCGGCATTGCGCCGGCCCAGCCGCCCATCAGCGCATATGCGACCGATGCGCGAACGGTCGTCGGCTTCGATGCGGACTTTGCGCAACTGCTGGCCGATGCGCTCGGCCGCAAGCTGAAGATTGTGCCGCTGGCTTGGCCGGACTGGCCGCTTGCGTTGCAATCGGGGCGCGTCGATGCGGTGCTGTCGAACGTGACCGTGACCGAGGAGCGCAAGACGAAGTTCGATTTTTCGACGTATCGGCAAGATCTGGTCGGCTTTTACGTGAAGTCGGATAGCAAGATCACGTCGATCAAGGAGCCGAAGGACATAGCCGGCCTGCGCGTGATCACCGATGCCGCGACCAACCAGGAAAAAATCCTGCTCGAATGGGATCGCGAAAACGTTGCGCATGGCCTGAAACCCGTCGCCGTCCAATATTACGACGATGATGCGGTGAAGACCGTCGCGCTGCAATCGGGCCGTGCCGACGCGATCTTCAGCGTGAACTCGGTGCTGTCGTATCAGGCCGCGCAGCAACACGACAAGCGGCTGGCGGGCACTGTGAGCGGCGGCTGGCCGCGCACGGCCGACATTGCGGTCACGACGCGCAGGGGCAGCGGTCTTGCCGAGCCGATCACGCTTGCCATCAACGATCTGATCAAGAACGGTACGTACCGGCGCGTGCTCGATCGCTGGAATCTCGGCTCGGAGGCGATCGAGGTGTCGCGGACCAATCCGCCGGGTCTGCCGAAACTGTAGGCACTGCCAACCGTCAATCGCGATCCGCATCCGCCATGACCTATTCCTTATCGTTGCTGGACAAGAGCCCGATTGCCGAGGGCGCAACGGCGGCCGACGCGCTGCGCTTCACGGTCGCGCTTGCGCAACGCGCCGAAGCGCTCGGCTACCGCCGTTTCTGGGTAGCGGAGCATCATGGCGCGCCGGGCCTCGCGAGCACGGCGCCGGAGATCGTCGTGTCGCACATACTTGCGAGTACGTCGACGATCCGTGTGGGGGCGGGGGGTGTGATGCTGCAGCATTACAGTCCTTTTAAAGTGGCCGAGACGTTCAGGCTGCTCGCGTCGCTCGCGCCGGGACGTGTCGATCTTGGTGTGGGTAAAGCGCCGGGCGGGCTGCCGTTGACGACGCGCGCGCTGCAGGCGCTGCACGGCAAGCCTCGCAAGGCCGTGTTCGACGAGCAACTCGCCGAACTCGACGCGTTTCTCGATTGGGGCGTCAGCGAGGATCATCCGCTGGCCGGCGCGGTCGCGCTGCCCGTGCCGCCTGAGCAGCCCGAACGGATTCTGCTCGGCGGTTCGGCACAAAGCGCGGCGCTTGCCGCGCGGCTCGGCTGGCAGTTTTGCTATGCCGGGCATTTCAATGGCGACGAGTCGAACGTCGAGCGTTCGCTCGACGCATATCGCAGCGCGACGGGCCGCGCGCCGCTGCTCGCACTCTATGCAGTTGCCGCGTCGACCAAGCGCGACGCCGAAGCGCTGATCGGCGCGCTCCGGATTTTCAAGTTGAAGCTCGCGGGCGGCCAAAGCTTCAATCTCGGCAGCGCCCAGGCCGCTGCCGAATTCGCGCGGCAGAGCGGCGCGACCGATTACCGGATCGATGAGCTTTGCCCGCACGTAATCGCCGGCACGCCCGATGACGTGCATCGCGAGTTCGACGCGTTGAGCCGCCGCTATGGCGTCGATGAGTTCGTCGTCGATTCGCCCGTCACGCACTATCCGGCGCGACTCGCATCGGTCGAACTGCTGGCGCGCGAACGGCACCCGGTACAGACCTGGCCATGATCGCACGCGCCTCACGAGGCATGCGTGTTCCCCTCGATTTCGACAGCGAGCCCAGACATGACCCAACCCCCCATTCTGTTCGGCATCATGCTGCATGGCGCAGGCGGCCATATGCACGCGTGGCGGCATCCGAGCAATCCGCCGGATGCGAGCGTCAATCTCGATTTCATCGTGCGGATCACGCGCAAGGCGGAGGAAAACGGCTTTGTGTTCGCGTTCGTCGCCGACGGCCTCTACATCAACGACAAATCGATACCGCACTTCCTGAATCGCTTCGAGCCGATTTCGCTGCTGTCGGCGCTTGCGCTCGCGACGTCGAGGATCGGGCTGGCGGGCACGGTGTCGACGTCGTACAGCGAGCCGTTTACGGTTGCGCGGCAATTTGCGTCGCTCGATTTGCTCAGCGGTGGCCGCGCGGGCTGGAATGTCGTCACGACACCGCTCGAGGGCACCGCGAAGAATTTCGGTAAAACGCATCCCGAGCACGATCTACGCTACGAGATCGCGGACGAGTATCTGGAAGTCGTTCAGGGGCTATGGGATAGTTGGGATGACGATGCATTCGTGCGCGATCGCCAGAGCGGGCGTTTCTTCGATCGTGACAAACTGCATACGCTCGATCATCGCGGCAGGTTTTTCCAGGTGGCCGGACCGCTCAACATCCAGCGCTCACCGCAGGGGCAGCCGGTGATCTTTCAGGCGGGCGCGTCGGATGCGGGGATCGATTTCGCCAGCAAATACGCGGATGCCGTGTTCACGCATACGGCTTCGGTGGACGAGGCGCTGGCGTTCGCGCGGCGCGTGAGGCGCAGTGCGATCGAGCATGGGCGCAGCATCGGCGACTTGAAGATCTTTCCTGGAATCGGGCCGATCGTTGGGCGTACCGCCGAGGAAGCGGAAGAAAAATACCGCGCGATCCGCGATTTGCTGACTGTCGACGACGCGCTCGCCTATCTCGGCCGCTACTTCGATCATCACGATTTCACCCAGTATCCGCTCGACGGGCCGTTTCCCGAGCTGGGGGAGATCGGCCGCAACAGCTTTCGCTCGACCACCGACCGGATCAAGGCCGACGCGCGCGACAAGGGGCTCACGCTGCGCGAGACCGCGTTTGCTGTCGCGACGCCGCGGCCGCACTTTATCGGCTCCGGCGACGAAGTTGCCGATGAGTTGATCCGCTGGGTCGACGCGGGCGCGTGCGATGGTTTTATCCTCGGCTTCCCGGTGCAGGCGCAAGGGCTCGACGATTTCGTCGAACTCGTGCTTCCCGCGCTTGAGGCGCGTGGACGCTACCGGCGCTCGCTTGCCGGGCGCACGCTGCGTGACCATCTCGGTTTGCCGCGCAAGGAAAGCCGCTATGCGGCGCCCGTCGACGCATGACGGCGGCCAAGCGATCAGGCGTGGCGCGTGGCCGTACCCGCCGCGCGAACTCGGCGGTGCGGTGCGCCTTCAATTGCCTCACTCATGCCGCATGCGGCATCGATCGTTCTCCGAAGGAAAGACGACCATGAGCGACATCACGCACGCAGTCGGCGGCGCGCCGCCGGCATCGAGCCCACCTCAGGCACGAGACGACGCATCGTATTTCAGGATCGTGCCGGCGCGCTACCGGGCGCGTGCGGCCGGCACCGTGCTCGCACTCGTTTTGATCGCGTTGGCGCTGAACTCGGTGCTCAGCAATCCGCAGTGGGGCTGGCCTGTATTTGCCGAATGGTTCGTGTCCGAGCCGGTACTTTCCGGACTCGCGCGCACGCTGTTGTTGACGGCGCTCGGTGCGGTGTTGGGGCTCGCGCTCGGTGTGCCGCTCGCGCTGGCGCGCGTGTCCGGCTCGCGGTTGTTATCCGCATGCGCATGGACGTATATCTGGGTGTTCCGCTCGATTCCGCTCGTCGTGCTGCTGCTGATCCTCAACAATCTCGGCTATCTGTACGATCACGTGCGGCTGGGCGTGCCGTTCACGAGCATCGTGCTTGCCGAGGTCGCGACAACCGATCTGATCAGCCCGTTTTGCGCGGCGGTGCTGGGTCTTACGCTCAGCCACGCAGCGTTTACAGCGGAGGGCGTGCGTGGCGCGATTCTTTCGGTCGACCCCGGGCAGCTCGAGGCGGCCGCCGCGCTCGGTTTGCCGCGCGCAAGGCAGGCCACGCATATCGTACTGCCGCAGGCGATGCGCGCGTTTCTGCCCGTGGCGTTCAACGATCTGATCCTGCTCGCCAAGGGTACGTCGATGGTTTATGTGCTTGCAATGCCGGAGCTGTTCTATACCGTGCAAGTGATCTACCGGCGCAATCTCGAGGTGATTCCGCTGCTGATGGTCGCAACGGTTTGGTATCTGATTATCCTGACCGTACTTTCCGTGATTCAGGCGAGAGTCGAGCGCCGCTATGCGCGCGGCGCGGTACGCAATCCGGCACGCTCGCCGCTCGATGCATGGATCGCGGGCGTGATCCGTGCGTGGCCGGGCCGGCGCGCGGCCGCGAATGATCCGGCGCGCGCCCTGCCTGATGGCGGCGGTTCGAGCGGGAAGCCTGTCGCATCCATGCCGGCTGTGCATGCCGCGCGCGCTTGGGTCAGCGAGCGGCGGGGCGGCGAAGTGTCGCTGCATCGCGTATCGAAAAGCTTCGGACAGCATAAGGTGTTGGACGACGTGTCGTTTGTCGCGCCGGCCGGCAGCGTGACGGTGATTCTCGGGCAGTCCGGCTCAGGCAAATCGACGCTGCTGCGCACGATCAACCATCTCGAGCGCGTCGACGGCGGGTTCATCGACATCGATGGCGAACTCGTCGGTTACCGCCGCGACGGCAACACGCTGTATGAGCTGAAGGAACGGGACGTGCTGCGCCGTCGGATCGACGTCGGCATGGTGTTCCAGAACTTCAACCTGTTTGCCCATCTGAGCGTGCTGGAGAATCTCGTCGAAGCACCGGTTGCGCTGGGCCGCGCGACGCGTGCCGACGCGCTGCGACTCGCGCACGAGTTGCTCGCGCGCGTCGGTTTGGCGGCGAAGGCGCATGCGTATCCGCGCCAGCTTTCGGGCGGCCAGCAACAGCGCGTTGCGATTGCCCGCGCGCTCGCGTTGAAACCGAAGGTACTGCTGTTCGACGAGCCGACGTCTGCGCTCGATCCCGAACTGGTCAATGAAGTCCTTGACGTCATCAAGGAACTCGCGCGCTCAGGCACGACGCTCATCATCGTCACGCACGAGATCGGCTTTGCACGTGAGGTGGCCGATACGGTGTTGTTCATGGAGCAAGGCAGGATCATCGAGGCCGGCCCTCCCGCGCAGGTGCTCGATGCGCCCGCGCATGCGCGCACGCGCGCGTTTCTGTCGAAGGTGCTCTGACGATGACGGTGCGATGCGAGCCGCGTGAAAGTCGATGTGACGTTGCGTGGCGGGCCGTCTGCGCTGCGTTTTTCCGATACCGGTGACATTACTGCAATGAACGATAGAAGAGCTTTTGTTCGCGCCGCGCTCATGACGGCCGCCGGCGCGGCGCTGTTTGGCGTGCCGCCGTTGGCCGCACGGGCTGCCGCTATCGCGGTCGATCTCGATCCTCGGCAGGCCGGGCGTGTGCGCGCCGCGCCCGATCCGGCCGCGATCCATGCGGCGACCGGCTATCGCTGGGTCGGCGATGGCGTTCTGACTGTCGCGATCGCCCCGCACGTGCCGCCCGTGGCGACCTATGCGACCGACGCGCGAACGGTGGTCGGCGCGGACCCGGACTACGCGCAACTCGTCGCCGACGCATTGGACCGGCGTCTCGCGCTCGTGCCCATTGCATGGGCCGACTGGCCGCTAGGTCTGACCTCCGGCAAGTACGACGCGGTGATCTCGAATGTCGGCGTGACGGAGCAGCGCAAGAAAAAATTCGATTTCACGACGTACCGGCTCGGTTTGCACGGCTTCTATGTCCGGCGCGGGAGTCCGGTTACACGCATCGCCGGGCCGAGCGATGTCGCGGGCTTGCGCATTATCACCACCGCGGGCACCAGCCAGGAGCGGATTCTGCTCGAATGGAACCGCCGCAACGTAGCGCAGGGACTCAAACCGTTGGAGCTGCTGTATTTCGACGACGACGGCGCGTCGCGCGTCGCGTTGCTGTCGGGGCGCGCGGATGCCGAACTCAATCCGAATGCGGCGCTCGCATACGAGGCGGCGCGAGAGGGCAGGATTCGCAATGTCGGCAGCGTGAATGCAGGCTGGCCGCTCAACGCGGACGTCGCGATCGCGACGCGCAGGGGCAGCGGGCTGGCCGATGCGCTGACGCTTGCGACCAACGATCTGATCCGCAACGGTAAGTACAGACAGGCGCTCGCGCGCTGGGGGCTGCTGTCCGAGGCGATCGAGCGGTCCGAAACGAACCCGCCGGGGCTGCCGTCGTTCTGACACGGCGCACCGTTTGTTATTTCCGATCCTGGTCATGACGATTTCACACCTGGGCTTCCTGACGGCCGGCAACTATCCGGCCCACGATCCGCTTGCCGGTCTTGAGCAGTCGCTGCGGCTTTTCAGTCGCGGCGATGCGCTCGGTTACGACAGCGCATGGGTTCGCCAGCGGCATTTGGAGCGTTCGGTGTCGTCAGCCGCGACGTTTCTTGCCGCTGCGACGCAGCGCACGGTACGCATCGCACTCGGCGCGGCCGTGATCCAGATGGGTTACGAGAATCCGTTCCGGCTCGCGGAGGATCTCGGGACCGTCGATGCGCTGTCGCGGGGCCGCCTGCACGTCGGGCTGAGCGCGGGCGCGCCCGGGTACGCGTCGCTGCTCGGCGATCGCCTGCTCGATGCAGACGCCGCGCGCATCGACTTTTCGCACGCGCGGCTGCTGCGCCTGCGCGAGAACCTCGCCGGCGCCTATTTCGGCGACGCGGACACGGTGATCGAATCGCCGGCCGGGCGCGAGCGGCCGCGCGTGAATCCGCATGTGCCGGGGCTGGCGGGGCGTCTGTGGTACGGCGGCGGCTCGCTGCGCTCCGCCGAATGGGCGGCGCGCAACGGTTTTCATTTGCTGATCGGCAACGTCTGCCGAGGCGAAGCCAGCGACGATTTCCATGCAGCGCAGGCCGCTCAACTTGACCTGTTCCTGTCGACCTGGGCCGAAGCATCGCCGCCGCGCGTCGCGCTCGGGCGCGTCATCGTGCCACTCGATAGCGCCGAAGTCGTTTCGCGGCAACGTTACCGTGATTTCGCCGCGGCGCGCGTCGTGCGCACGCTGGCGCCACAGGGAGATAGCCGCACGCTGTTCGCGCCGGATCTGGTCGGTATGTGCGACGAGATCGTCGAACGGCTGCTCGCCGATCCCGTGCTCGCGCGCGTGACCGAACTGAGGCTCGAACTCCCGTATGACCTCGCGCTCGACGAATACGAGCAGATCCTGACCGACGTTGCATCCCGCATCGCGCCGGCGCTCGGCTGGACGCCGGCCGGGCTCGTGGCGGCGGCCAACGGCGCGGGCGCCGCCGTCCACTGAACGTGCGGGCGCCCATGCGGGCGATTGCTTATTGCATTTCGGCAATCGCACTGCAGCATCATATTCACCTGACTTCTGTTACGCTTACGACCGCGTAAGAAGCGATTTGCCCGGCATCGAGGCATATCCGCTTTCCGAGCGGCTGGCGTTGTCATATAAACGAAGGGACGGGCGCGACGCAACCGGTGCAGGCGCGTTGCCTCGTCCGGGCAGCGCGCCGTTGCAACGCGCTCGCCGCGCACCGCAGCAAGCAAGTTCGTCCCCCGATACCACCACCCGAGACCACCATGCTTCAATTGTCCCGGCGTCAGTTCCTGAAGCTGTCCGCGACGACGCTAGCCGGTTCGAGTCTGGCCCTGATGGGCTTCTCGCCGGCCGACGCGCTTGCCGAGGTCCGCCAATACAAGCTGGCGCGCACTGTCGAAACCCGCAACACCTGCCCTTACTGCTCGGTCGGCTGCGGGATTCTGATGTACAGCCTCGGTGACGGCGCGAAAAACGCGCAGCCGAGCATCATCCACATCGAAGGCGATCCCGATCACCCGGTCAACCGCGGCACGCTATGTCCGAAGGGCGCGAGCCTGATCGACTTCATTCACAGCCCGAACCGCCTCACGCAGCCCGAATATCGCGCGCCCGGCTCCGACAAGTGGGAGCCGATCGCCTGGAGCGACGCGCTCGATAGGATTGCGAAGCTGATGAAAGCCGACCGCGACGCGAACTTCATCGAGACGACCGACGACGGCAAGAAGGTCAACCGCTGGCTGACTACCGGCATGCTCGCTGCCTCGGCGGGCAGCAACGAAGTCGGCTATCTGACGCACAAGACCGTGCGCAGCATGGGAATGCTCGCGTTCGACAACCAGGCTCGTGTCTGACATGGCCCGACGGTGGCAGGTCTTGCCCCGACGTTTGGCCGTGGCGCGATGACGAACCATTGGGTCGACATCAAGAACGCCGATGTGATTCTCGTGATGGGCGGCAATGCTGCCGAAGCGCATCCTTGCGGTTTCAAGTGGGTGACCGAGGCGAAGGCGCATCGCCGCGCGCGCCTCATCGTCGTCGACCCGCGCTTTACGCGCACCGCCTCGGTGGCGGATTTCTACGCGCCGATCCGTACCGGCACGGACATCGCGTTTCTTGGCGGGGTGATCAATTACCTGCTGACGAACGACAAGGTTCAGCACGAGTACGTGAAGCGCTATACGGATTTTCCGTTCATCGTCCGCGAGGATTTCGCGTTCGACGACGGCATCTATTCCGGCTATGACGTGGACAAGCATGCGTATCCGGACAAATCGACGTGGGACTACGAACGCGGCGACGACGGCTTCGTGAAGACCGACGACACGCTTGCGCATCCGCGCTGCGTATACAACCTGTTGAAGCAGCATTACGCGCGCTACACGCCGGAGATGGTCGAGAAGATTTGCGGCACACCGAAGGACAAGTTCCTGAAAGTGTGCGAAATGCTGGCGACTACCGCCGTGCCGGGCCGTGCCGGTACGATCCTGTATGCGCTTGGCTGGACGCATCACTCCGTCGGCGCACAGATGATCCGCACGGGCGCGATGGTGCAACTGCTGCTCGGCAACATCGGGATCGCGGGCGGCGGGATGAATGCGCTGCGCGGCCACTCGAACATCCAGGGGCTGACCGATCTCGGCCTGATGTCGAACCTGCTGCCGGGCTACATGACGCTGCCGTCGCAGGCCGAGCAGGACTACGAAGCGTATATCAAGAAGCGCGCGCCGCAGCCGCTTCGGCCGAATCAGCTGAGCTACTGGAAGAACTATCGCGCGTTCTTCGTGAGCTTCATGAAGGCGTGGTGGGGCGACGCGGCGAACGCCGGCAACAACTGGGGCTACGACTATCTGCCGAAGCTCGACAAGCCGTATGACCTGCTGCAAACGCTCGAGCTGATGCACCAGGGCAAGATGAACGGCTACATCGCGCAAGGCTTCAATCCGCTCGCGGCGGCGCCGTCGAAGGCGAAAACCGCGGCTGCGCTCGCGAAGCTGAAATGGCTCGTGATCATGGACCCGCTTGCGACCGAGACGTCCGAGTTCTGGAAAAACCACGGCGACTACAACGACGTTGACGCATCGAAGATCCAGACAGAGGTGTTCCGGCTGCCGACGACGTGTTTCGCCGAGGAGCGCGGCTCGCTCGTGAACTCCGGCCGTGTGCTGCAATGGCACTGGAAGGGCGCCGAGCCGCCGGGCCAAGCGCGCAGCGATCTCGAGATCATGGCGGGCCTGTTTACACGGGTGCGCGAACTGTACCGTAAGGAAGGGGGCAAATTCCCCGATCCGATCGTCAATCTGTCGTGGCAGTATGCGGACCCGGAAAGCCCGACGCCGGAGGAACTCGCAATGGAGTTCAACGGCCGGGCGCTTGCGGATCTGCCCGATCCGAAGGACCCGGCGAAGACGCTCGTGAAGAAGGGCGAACAGCTTTCGGGCTTCGCGCAGTTGAAGGACGATGGCAGCACGTCGAGCGGCTGCTGGATTTTCTGCGGTTCGTGGACGCAAGCGGGCAATCAGATGGCACGCCGCGACAATTCGGATCCGACCGGCATCGGCCAGACGCTCGGCTGGGCATGGGCTTGGCCTGCGAACCGGCGCATTCTGTACAACCGTGCGTCGTGCGACGCAAACGGCAAGCCATTCGATCCGACCCGCAAGCTGATCGGCTGGAACGGCAACGCGTGGACGGGCGCGGACGTGCCCGACTACAAGGCCGACGAGCCGCCGGAAAACGGGATGGGGCCGTTCATCATGAACCCGGAAGGCGTTGCACGCTTCTTCGCGCGCGATGGCATGAACGAAGGGCCGTTTCCTGAGCATTACGAACCGTTCGAGACGCCGCTTGCCGCGAATCCGCTACATCCGGGCAACCCGCGTGCGCTGAACAATCCGGCTGCCCGCGTGTTTCCGGGCGATCGCGCGGCGTTCGGCAAGCCCGACAAGTTCCCGCACGTCGCGACCACCTACCGGCTTACCGAGCACTTCCACTATTGGACGAAGCATGCGCGGCTGAACTCGATTATCCAGCCCGAGCAATTCGTCGAGATCGGCGAGGAGTTGGCGAAGGAGGTCGGCGTCGTGCATGGCGATCGTGTGAAGGTATCCTCGAACCGAGGCTACATTGTTGCGGTCGCGCTCGTCACGAAGCGGATCAGGACGCTCACGGTCGACGGCAAGCGGGTACAAACGGTCGGCATTCCTCTGCATTGGGGTTTCAAGGGGCTGACGAAGCCCGGCTATCTCGCGAACACGCTGACGCCGTCGGTGGGGGACGGCAATTCGCAGACACCGGAATTCAAGTCGTTCCTGGTGAAAGTGGAAAAGGCGTAAGGGGGAAGAGATGGCATTGCAATCGCTCGACATCAAGCGCGTTTCCGCGACCACGACACCGCCGGCCACCGTGCGCGAGCCGGTGACGGGCAGTGTCGCGAAGCTGATCGACGTATCCAAGTGCATCGGCTGCAAGGCTTGTCAGACGGCTTGCATGGAATGGAACGATCTGCGCGACGAAGTCGGCACGAACGTCGGCGTCTATGACAATCCGGCCGATCTCAGCGAACACTCGTGGACGGTGATGCGCTTTGCTGAATACGAGAATCCCGCGGGCGACCTCGAATGGCTGATTCGCAAGGACGGCTGCATGCATTGCGAGGATCCGGGCTGCCTGAAGGCATGCCCGTCGCCGGGCGCGATCGTCGAGTACAACAACGGCATCGTCGATTTCCACGAGGAGAACTGCATCGGCTGCGGCTATTGCGTGACCGGCTGCCCGTTCAACATTCCGCGGATTTCGAAGAAGGACCATCGCGCATACAAATGCACGCTCTGTTCGGACCGCGTCGCGGTTGGCCAGGAGCCGGCGTGCGTGAAGACCTGCCCGACCGGTGCGATCGTATTCGGCACGAAAGAAGATATGAAACAGCATGCGGCCGAGCGCGTAGCCGACCTGAAAGAGCGTGGCTTCGAGCATGCGGGGCTCTACGATCCGCAAGGCGTCGGCGGCACGCACGTCATGTATGTGCTGCACCATGCCGACCGGCCGTCGCTATATCACGGGCTGCCGGATAATCCGTCGATCAGCCCGATGGTGAAGCTGTGGAAAGGGCTCGCGAAGCCGCTTGCGGTGGCGGGTATCGCGCTTACCGCGCTCGCCGGTTTCTTCCATTACACGCGCGTCGGCCCGAACGAAGTGACGCCGGACGAAGAGGCCGCGGCTCGCGACGAGGCGCGACGCATCAAGGAGGACGCGAAATGAAGCATGACGACCCGAACCTGATCGTCCGGTATACGGCCAACGAGCGCACGAATCACTGGCTCACCGCGATTTCGTTCGTACTGCTCGCGTTATCGGGGCTCGCGCTCTTTCATCCGTCGATGTTCTGGCTGACCGCGCTGTTCGGCGGCGGCCAATGGACGCGGATTCTGCATCCGTTTGTCGGCGTCGTGATGTTCGCGTCGTTCGCGGTGATGGCCGCACGCTACTGGCACCATAATCTGCTCGACGCGGACGACCGGCGCTGGCTCAAGCAAATGCGCGACGTGCTCGCGAACCGCGATGACGAACTGCCGCCCGTCGGCCGTTATAACGCAGGGCAGAAGCTGCTATTCTTCACGTTGGTGATATGTCTGCTGCTGTTGCTCGTATCCGGGATCGTGATCTGGCGGCGATATTTTTCGCTCTACTTTCCGATCGACGTGATTCGGGCAGCGGCCGTCATTCATGCGGCGGCGGCGTTCGTGCTGATTATCGGAATCGTCGTGCATGTTTATGCGGCATTGTGGGTGAAGGGCTCGATCGGGGCGATGGTGCGCGGCACGGTCACGGTCGGTTGGGCGAAAAAGCATCATCCGAAGTGGTTCCGCGAGAGTATCAAATAACACCGCGGCATACCGCTACTCGTGGACAGAACAAGGGCGCCGGCGATTCGGCGCTTGTTTTTTCAAGGCACTCTTTTGTTGTGACTGACGCAACTCAACGTATTCTCGAGCCGAACGAAATTGCCGCGCTCGATCATTCGGCCATTCCGCGCGTGCGAATTCCCGAGCGCGAAACCGTATTCGCCGCGCGCGCCGCACGCTTGCGCAAGCTGGCCGGCCCGAGTCCGATCGGCGGGTATCTGCGGCTGATGGCGGCCGTTGCCGATGCGCAGCATGATCTGTTGCAAGGTTTCGAAGCAAACCCGCCCGAGCGGGCGGCAATCGAGCAGGCGCAGCATCATGCCATGCCACTCGCGCCCGCGCCGGGCAGCGCATTGGCCGGCGGACGCGATCCGGGCTGGCGCGACATGCTGCAGCGCTTGCTCGATCGCGTAGAAGGCGCGGGCCTCGTGAATCCGTCGCTCGCGAAGCTGATCGACGAGTTACGGCTGCGCCCGGCCGCCGAACTCGACAAGCAGGCCGACGCGCTGCTCGCGCAACGCTTCGCCGAGATCGAACCGGCATCGGCGCCGTTTCTGATGGCCACGCTGCAAGTCGTATGGACTTCGCTCGCGAGCCGCCTGTCGCCGGCCGACGTTCCATATGTCGAGCAGCACGGCCTGTGCCCGGTCTGCGGGATGCCGCCGGTCGCGGGTCTGGTACGCGTCGGCGGCCAGTATCAGGGCTATCGTTTTCTTCAGTGCAGCCTATGCGCGACCGAATGGCACATGGTTCGCACCAAATGTTCGCATTGCGAGTCGACCAAGGGGATCGCGTATTACGGCATCGAAGGCAGCAGCGGCGAGTTGAAAGCCGAAGCGTGCGACGAATGCCGCACGTATCGGAAAATCGGCTATCAAGACAAGGATCATGATATCGAGCCGCTCGCAGACGATCTCGCGAGCCTCGCGCTCGATTTGCTGATGGGCGAAGCGGGCTATCGCCGCGCATCGCCGAATCCGTTGTTATGGCCGGAGTTGTCCGCTGATGCGGGAGGAGATGGCCGGCCGTGAGCGGGTCGAGCGTGACCGACACGAGCGGGTTGTTCGCACGGGTGCCGTCGGTCGAGCGGGTGATGTCGTCGGAGCCGCTCAAGGCGCTGGTCGGCGAATATGGGCGCACGCGCGTGCTGGAGACGGTGCGCGCATCGCTCGACGCGTGGCGCGACGCTGCGCGGCGCGACCCGGCCGCCGCCATGCCGCTCGACGGCACGCGTATCGCCGCCGACGTGCGTGCGCGGCTTGAGGCGGATGCGGCAAGCAGGCTGCGCCCGGTATTCAATCTGACCGGCACCGTACTGCATACGAATCTGGGGCGCGCGCTGTTGCCAGACGCTGCGGTGCAGGCCGTCATACGCGCGCTCACGCAGCCGATGAACCTCGAATTCGATCTGGCGACAGGCCGCCGCGGCGATCGCGACGATCTGATCGACGATCTCGTTTGCGAGCTGACGGGCGCCCAAGCGGCCACGGTCGTCAACAACAATGCGGCCGCGGTGTTGTTGACGCTGTGCGCGCTTGCACCGGCGAAGGAAGTGATCGTGTCGCGCGGCGAGCTTGTCGAGATCGGCGGTTCGTTCCGAATTCCCGACATCATGAGCCGCGCCGGGGCCAAGTTGCGTGAAGTCGGCACGACGAACCGCACGCATCTGCAGGATTACGAAGCGGCGATCGGCGCGCGCACCGCGCTGCTGATGAAGGTGCAATGCAGCAATTATGCGATCAGCGGCTTCACGAAGGAAGTGGCGCTTTCCGAACTCGTGCCGCTTGCACGCGAGCACGGGTTGCCCGTTGTCGTCGATCTGGGCAGCGGCACGCTCGTCGATTTGTCGCGTTGGGGCTTGCCGAAGGAGGTGACGGTGCGCGAGACCATCGACGCAGGCGCCGATCTCGTCACGTTCAGCGGCGACAAGCTGCTGGGCGGCCCGCAAGCCGGGTTGATCGTCGGCCGGCGCGACTTGATCGCGAAAATCAAAAAACATCCGTTGAAGCGTGCGCTGCGCGTCGGCAAGCTGACGCTCGCCGCACTCGAGCCCGTATTGCATCTATATCGGACACCTGAATTCCTGCACGAGCGGCTGACCACGCTGCGTCTCTTGATGCGTCCGCAAGCAGATATCGAGGCCGCTGCCGAGCGTATGCGTCCAGCGTTGCAACGCGCGCTGGGTGAAGCGTTCGATGTCGGCGTCGAGCCGATGTTCAGCCAGATCGGCAGCGGAGCGCTGCCCGTCGATCGATTGCCGAGTTGCGGGCTGGTGGTTCGCGTGAGCGGCGGTAAGCGAGGTGGCCGGGCTCTGATGCAGCTCGAGCGGCAGTTGCGCGACTGGCCGCGCCCCGTGCTCGGCCGCATTGCCGACAACGCATTGCGGCTCGATTTGCGTTGCCTCGAAACGGGCGACGAGGCCGCTTTCGTCGCGCAGTGCGAACTGGCGCAAGGTGCGCGCGGATGATTGTCGGCACCGCAGGACACATCGATCACGGCAAAACGACGCTTGTGCGCGCGCTGACCGGCGTCGACACCGATCGATTGAAGGAGGAAAAGGCGCGCGGCATTTCGATCGAACTCGGCTACGCGTATACGCCGTTGGCGAACGGTGATGTGCTCGGCTTTATCGATGTGCCTGGCCACGAGAAGCTTGTGCATACGATGGCGGCGGGGGCATGCGGAATCGATTTCGCGCTGCTCGTGATCGCTGCTGACGACGGCGTGATGCCGCAGACGCGCGAGCACCTGGCAATCCTGCAATTGCTCGGCGTCACGCAGGGCGCGATCGCGTTGACGAAAGGCGATCGCGTCGATGTGGCGCGCATTGCACAAGTACGCGATGAGATTCGTGCATGGCTTGCGCCCACGCCATTCGCGGCCGCGCCGATCTTCGAGACTCGCGCGACTGATCCGGGCGCAGCCGGTGTTGCCGCGCTGAATGCGCATTTGCGCGCGACCGCGCTTGGATGGCACGCGCGGCGTGACGACGGCCTGTTCCGTCTGGCGGTCGACCGCGTGTTTACGCTGGTGGGTCAGGGCACGGTCGTGGCGGGCACCGCGTTTGCCGGACGCGTGAGCACCGGGGATACGGTGGTTGTTGCGCGTACCGGCGAATCCGCTCGCGTGCGCAGCATCCATGCACAGAATCGCGCGACCGATGTCGGTCGTGCAGGCGAGCGGTGCGCGCTGAATCTTGCCGGCATCGACAAGGCGGCGCTCGCGCGCGGCGACATGATCGTCGATGCGCGGCTCGCGACACTGTCGCCGCGTATCGACGTCGAGCTGACGCTTACACCCGACGCAGGTTTATCGGTCGCACACTGGACACCGCTGCACGTGCACCTCGGCACATTGCATCGGGTTGCGCACGTCGCGCTGCTCGAAGGCGAGACGCTTGGGCCCGGTCAATGTGCGCGTGCGCAATTGAATTTTGCAGAGCCGATATTCGCGATGCCGGGCGATCGCTTCATCGTGCGCAACGCGCAAGCGACGCAGACCGTCGGCGGCGGCCGCGTGCTCGATCCGTTCGGGCCCGCGCGCAAGCGGCGCACAAACGCGCGGCGGGCGTGGCTCGATGCGCTCGTTGCATGGCTCGACGAAGGCCGACTCGATGCGCTGCTCGACGAAGCGAAGCTTGGCATCATGTGCGGGACGCTCACTCATCTGACCGGCCTGCCGGCGCATGCGCTGACGCTGCCGGCCGACGCCGTGCATATTGCTGCAACGGGCAGACAGGCGGATGACGCGCGCGTCATTGCGCGTCGCCACTGGGACGGGCTGCGCGCGCGCGTGCTCGACGCGCTCGATGCATTTCATCGACACTCGCCCGACGAGCAGGGGCCGGATGTGGCGCGGCTGCGCCGGATTGCTGCGCCGTTGACGGACGACGCGCTCTGGCGCGCATTGACCGATGCGTTGATCGACGACGGCATGATTGTCCGCAGCGGGCCGTGGCTGCATCTACCGTCGCATGCGGTGAGCTTCGATGCGGGCGAGCACGCGCTGGCGGCGCGTCTGCTGCCGCTGGTTGCCGACGGACGCTATGATCCGCCGTGGGTTCGCGATCTCGCGTCGGCGACGGGCGTTGCCGAGGATACGGTGCGTATGTTGATGCGCAAGCTTGCACGCCGTGGCGATGTGCATCAGGTGGTACGCGATCTGTTCTACCATCGCGACGTGATCGTCATGCTCGCGCGACTGATCGAGCAACTGTCACACAAGCAGCGCGGCGCACTCGATGCGGCGACGTTCCGGGACGCGACGGGGCTCGGCCGCAAGCGCGCGATTCAAATTCTCGAATTCTTCGACCGCGTTGGGTATACTCGCTTTCACCGCGATCGTCACTGGCTTCGCGGCGACAGTCGCTTGCTCGGCTCGTAATAGGACGGTATTTGCTGTTTCCCGTTTCTCAGGAAGGCATTCGTATCCGGTGGTGCGGCTGAGCTTCAAACTCAGTTGGTGCGGTCAGCCCGCGCCAGGTAGGTTCGACTCCTGCTGCCTTCCGCCACTCAAGGCTCTCGGCGGTTCCCATTTGCTCTCGCTAACCTCCATGTTCGCCTTATCTGGTATGCGTTTTGGGGGTGTCGTTGGTCTTGCTCCATCTCAGACACTATTCCACAATCTAACCATCATTTGTGGGTAGGATTGGGGGTAGAGATGGCATCGCGCCAGGTGAATCGGTTGACCGCACTCGGCACGGAAAGCCCGTCGCTCTAGAGTTTTGCACCAACGCAGCAGGTCTATTGCCCCTTTCGTCCGGTTCGCTCTCCATTGGAGGCAGAGATGTCGGCCGCTCGCCTTTCCCAGCCGGCGTCTACTGTCGAGCGTCCATGGCGCGTGCCACGCGGGAATGTCTCTCCACGCGCTTGGCGATTCAAATGTCGATTCCTTTGGATGCGGCTGAAGCTTCGCGGTCCGATTGTTTCGAATTGCCGCAGGCTCGGGTATTACTACGGCCTATAGCAGTGGCGCTATTCTTTTCATTTTTTTCCGCCATTTGATTTTGATGAATTGTTTATTAATTGCCGCCAGCAGGCCCTGACCCGGAGCGGTACATGACTTCGCCAGCAATTTGCAGGCGAGTCAACTGTTCGCCGGTCACGAAGCGGTCAGGAAATTCCGGGTTATAGGAGTGCAACCTCAAGGCGCCCTCCGGTTCCTTGAATATCTGCTTGACGAGCGGCTCGTCCTCAAAATACACCGCATAGATGTGCCCGTCCCGCAAGTGTGTGCGAGTCGTGCAGATCATCATCAGGTCGCGATGAAAGAGAAAGGGTTCCATGCTTCTGCCATGGACCTGAACGAGTTTGCAGTCGTGCGGTTTAACGCCCAAGGCCCGAAAGAACCCTCTATCGAACGGCAACTCCTTCTTCTGCCTTATTTCCCATTGAATCAAACCGGTCCCCGCGCTGAATCTGTAGTCGTATCTGTTCAGCCAGACACGATTGTCGTCCGGCGGCAGGTCGTCCGGATGCTCCCACACCAAGACGTTCCCTTTGTCTTCGGGAAGTTTGTGTACACCGGGCTGCGGCGCGGCGGCAATCCGATTGCTAAACCAGCCAGCCATCTCTGGAAGGCTCTCGATTGCTCGGATGGTCTTCTCCGAGACCGCGCGCTTTTCGCTGAGCATCTGGCGGACAAACGCGCCGTCCTTGTAACCGAGACGACGCCCGAAAGCGGTCACATTACCGCTCTCGAGCTTGTCGATCGCGGCACGAAGAAGTTCGACGCGACGCTGGCTGAGTTCAATTTCATTCATGCTAGAAGCATATCAGAAGCGTAGCACACGCCGAGCAAAGCAAATGCTCCTTGATTGTGGTAGCTAATGCTACTAATATTGACGCGTGAATGTTGATCAATGCCTCTCTCATCCGGCTGCGATGCCGGTATCTGACATTCATGCCAATGGAGCCGCTCGGCCACTCCGATGGTTTGCCGGCGATGGGCAGGCCGGTGTGAAACGCCGTTGTGCACGAAGAAGGCGGACCGTGCGGACATGTTGACGATACCAGCGCATTGAATTCCGCCGCCGGTGTTCTCGCGACACAGTGCTTCACCTTTGATTCCGTATTCCAGATAAATTTTATCGGTGGCAGTGGTTGACCCGGCCATGCTTTGCTTTGCGTCGGCATCCAGGCGTGTTTGAACGGCGTAAAACGCTGGTTGCCGAAGCCGTGCGGCGGCAGGAGCAGACTCGCCGCGCAGCGAATCAGCCGTTGCAGGACGCTCGCGCTCGTATCGATGAGTTGAAGGCGCAAGCCGTGCAGCGTCTACGTGAGTATCCGTTGACGGGGGCGACGCGTGAATCAGCTTGAAGACATGAACGAGGCATGTATGCGTAGCACGGTTAGTTGGGTAGATGAGGTGGACTGGTTGACACTAACAATCGGGGAGCTGAACGAATGACCAACCTTGATGATCGTCTTGAAAACTGGGCGAAGGCGCAGCGCTTCGGGGCGAGCGGTGGCTCGCGTGTGGGATCGGCCGAAGGGCGGTATCGCCCCGAAGGTATGCGATCGCGTTCGGCCGACTCAGTGGTGATCGACGAAAAGGACGCGGACGAGGTCGAGCGTGCATGGCGGAAACTGTTGCCGTTCGATCGCGAGGTACTGCGGATGCACTACATCTTACGCATGGACCCGCGCGTCATTTGCCGGAAGTTGCGCATTCCACACCGTCCGGCGAGTACATTCGACATGGCGCTCGCGCATGGGAAGACGGAGATTGGAAAAGCATTGCAGAAGATGTCGGAGGCGCGAAGGGCCTGCGCCGACCGGGTGAAGTCTTATGAGGCAGCTATGCGCGCATAGCGCGAGGAATCGGATAGGCGAAAGAGTGAATGAGCCCGCCGAGAAAATATCATCGGTATGATCGATGAATTCCGCCAAGGAGCCGAAAGCGGATGTTTGGTGGGCATTCTTGACGCGGTTCCAGTTCGAAGGAAAGGAGGAGTTCGAAAGAAAACTTTTCCTGACGATTTTCCGGTCCGGTTGGAAATCGACCAGTTTCGCTATCCAACGTGATGTGAGTCTAGCGAAAAAATGGCGGGATTGTTGCCGCGATCTGGAACATTTCTGGCTCGGTCGTTTAGGTGTGGTACCGTCGGAGAAATTCACTCTATAGGCGATGTGCATCAACGGCGTGGATTGTGTATTTACGGGTCATCGATTTAGTCATTATTAGAACTCCGGATGAAAATAAATTCAGTCGCGAAGATAATTCAAACGTCGTGAAAGCAACAAAAATTTTTGTCGATCGAATGCTTGCGAACCGAGGAAAGGTGCTGTACAGTGATTCCCAGATGACCGACACCGCTTACATGCGCGACTCTCCCCGGTGGGGGAGAAATGCGTCAGTAAAAAAGAAGCCCGCCCTGAGCGGGCTTTTGTTTTTCTATGTCAGAACATGTCTAGCTATACGGGTGCGTTCTGAATCATGTCGATGGGTATGATGCACCGATGAATGAGCCAGCGTGCAGAAACGGATTGACGGGTTGTCACACATCTTGTGTGCATGAGATAAATGAAGCCCGCTGAGCGAAAGCCAGCGGGCTTTTTTGCTTTGAGTTGCCGATATGTGTTTTCACTTTCGCGAATCCTGTGTGTATTGATATCTGATGCTGTTGCTATCTACTGCTACGCAAAGTGAACGAACGACGCAGTAAGAGATAGCGCTAAATAAATCTGAAATACGAATGGTTGCCGTCAATCAGCGGGCAGAGCGGATGGCATCTTTATACGGTGTGAACGAACACGTTTGTCCCGAACCGAGAATGCATCAAAGCCGATTATCGGGGTGGTGACTTGCCGTATCTAAAATCACCGTGGCTCGGAATATTTCGCGACTCGTGATCCACCATCAAATAAAGGCCGAGCGTTCGATTTCTGCAAAAGTGCACTTAAACCAATGCTGAGGTACTGGTTTCCAGGAGTGAGGTTTCCATCGAAGTTTTTACGGAGATCACCATTTCTGATCGAGTAATCGTCGAGACGAGTGTGCAGATCATCACTCCGGATCGGCGGGTACGTTGCTGCGGCACGGTCAACTCACGTCGTGTCGCAATTGTCTTGCCAACTACTCGCATGTCGACGGTGGCTTCGTTCGCATGACATGCGATCTGAAACTTCTCTTTGGATGACATCATGAACAACAGTTCGACTGGCGGATATCTTGCGCTAGCAGTCGATGCGCCGCCGGCCGAGGATGGCGTGCTCGACGATTTGCTACGCGATCTGATCGCGGGAGTAACGGCGCTGCCTACTGACCTCGTGCGGCCGCACTGGCAGTCGGTGATTGTGTCGCAACCTGAGCCGTCCATCGATTGGTGTGCGTTCGGCGTGTATGAGCAACAGTCGGATGCCAGTCCGGCGATTCAGCACGACGGCATTGGAGATGGCTACGACATCTATATCCGGCATCAGACGATCGACGTCATGTGCACGTTTTACGGGCCGCGCGCGAAGGGATACGCGCAGCGGTTCGCCGACGGCCTCGCGATTCCGCAAAACAGCGAGCCGCTCCAACGGCAGGACATGGCGTTTGTCGGCGTCGGCGCGGTTCGGGCGGTGTCGGGTCTAGTCAACCAGCAATGGGTGCAGCGCTATGACATGACCGTAACGCTGCGCCGTAAGATCACCCGGACCTATGCGGTCCTCAACCTCAAATCGGCCACCGTGGCGACGACGACAGATGCGTCGACGCCGGTGGCCGACATTTCGAACATCCACTCGTAGGGGACCAGCATGTCCAACGGATTGCCCGTATCGCGTTTGATCGACGTGACGATCAATATGTCGCCGCTCGCAGCACAAGGCGCGGATTTAAACACGGCGCTCATTCTGGGCGCATCAGCTGTGATCGATACCAACGAACGTGCACGAATGTACGGCAGTATCGATGAAGTGACCTCCGACTTCGGGACGAATACGCCTGAATACTATGCAGCGGCACTGTATTTCAACCAAATCCCGCAGCCACGATCGCTGATGGTTGGCCGCTGGGCGAAAGCCGCCACGTCCGGCTCACTGCGCGGCGGTGTGCTGTCTGCGGCTCAGCAGGCGATGACGGCCTGGGAAACGATCACTGCCGGTGCGTTCGTCATCACGATTGACGGAGCGGCGAAGTCCGTCACGGGTCTCGATTTCTCGGTGCAGACGAACCTGAATGGTGTCGCGACGGTGATCAATGCAAAGTTGACCGGTGCGGCGATCGTCTGGAACGGCGCTCAATTTGTTGTTACGTCGAATTCGACAGGGACCGCATCGACGGTCGGCTACGCGGCGGCGCCTTCGAGCGGTACGGATATTTCCGCGATGCTCGGCTTGACGAGCGGCGTTGCGGGCATTCCAGCCGGCGGCATGGCATCTGAGCAACCCGTTGATGCGGCGGCGGTATTCGTCGATCGCTTCGCCAATCAGTTCCTCGGCCTTGCGTTCGCCGATGCTTCGATCGCGGACGATCAGCACGTGGCAGTCGCGAAGCTGATCGAAGCGGATCAGCGGCACCTTTATGGCGTCACGATTCAAAATCCGCAAGCGCTCGATTCGACGGCTTCGACCGATCTCGCGAGCCGCTTGAAGACGCTGAAGCTGAAGTACACGATCGCACAGTACTCGAGTTCGACGCCATACGCGGTTTCGTCGCTACTCGGCCGTTTATTGACGGTCAACTTCAACGGCAACAACACGACGATCACGCTCATGTTCAAGCAACAGCCGAGCGTGGCTGCCGAATCGCTCACGAGCGCGCAAGCCAATGCACTACAAGCGAAGAACTGCAACGCGTTCGTCAACTACAGCAACGACACGTCGATCATTCAGTACGGCGTGACGCCAAGCGGCATCTATGTCGATTCCGTCTACAACGCGATCTGGTTGCGCAACCGCGTCCAGACGGGCGTCTACAACCTGCTGTACCAGAGCCCGACGAAGATCCCGCAGACCGACGGCGGCAATGCGCTGATCGCAGCGACGATCGAGTCGGTGTGCGAAGCGGCAGTCAACAACGGCTACCTTGCTCCGGGCGTTTGGAATTCGGGCGGTTTTGGCGCGCTGAAGCAAGGCGGCACGCTGGCGAAGGGCTATTACGTCTATACCCCGCCGATCGCGACGCAATCGCAGGCTGAGCGCGAAGCGCGCAAGTCCGTGACGTTCCAGGTTGCGGCGAAGGAAGCTGGCGCGATTCATAGCGTCGACATTTTGATCAACGTCAATCGCTGAAAGGAGATCTCATGTCTGGTACTTATAGTTTTCAAGACGTCGCCGCGTCGATCGTCGGCCCCGGTGGCGCATTCTCGCTCGGCTACGGTTCCGCGAACGCGGAAGAAGGCATCACGATCGCGCAGGCCGGTGACAAGAATACGATGACCGTTGGTGCGGACGGTGAGGTGATGCATAGCCTGCATGCTGACAAGTCCGGTCAGGTCACGATCCGCCTGCTCAAGACGTCGCCGGTCAACCAGAAGCTGATGGCGCTCTACGACGCGCAGTCGCTCGATAGTCGGCTTTGGGGGAAGAATCTGATCACTGTTACACAATCGGTGAGCGGTGATGTCACGGCGTGCCGGAGCTGTGCGTTCAAGAAAAAGCCGGAGATCGGCTACAAGAAAGATGGCGACGTGGTGGAGTGGGTGTTCGATGTCGCGAAAATCGATTCGGTTCTCGGGAGCTATTGAAGATGACAACCGAAATTGAACTGAACGGGGCGCGATACGCGATCGGCAAGCTGAGCGCGATGCAGCAGTTCCACGTGTCGAGGCGCATCGCGCCGATCATCCCGCCGATGATCCCGGTGCTGCTGAAGCTCTGTGCGGACCTGGACGGCACAGAGTCGTCGTCGGCCGGAGAAAGGCAGGACGTGTTTGCGTTCGTGGAGTCGATCGCCCCGGCGCTTCAGCCGTTTGCTGATGCACTTGCCGGCCTGAAGGACGACGATGCGGAATATGTATTCGGCACTTGCCTGTCTTCCGTCGAGCGGCGGCAGGACTACGGTTGGGCGCGCATTTGGTCGTTGGGGCAGAAGGCGGCGATGTTCGACGACATCGGTATCGACGTCATGCTGCCGCTCGTGGTGCGCGTCGTAGTGGCGAACCTGGGGCCTTTTATCGGCGGTCTCCTTACCAGCCAAGCGAGCAGCACGGCGGAGACCTAAGTTGGGCTCGTACTTTGCCTGACGGTGAGGACTGGCTGCTCGCGCCAGTCCATGCACAAATGTGCCGCTATGAATCCCTGATCGACGGGACGCTCGGCTTGGCCGACATTGCGCTCATGAACGATTTCCTCGCCGTTCGGGCGGATAACGAAGCGGCCATGCGCCGCAAGCTGAGAAAAGAAAATGGTTGAATCCGCCGTCACTCGCCAAATGTTGACAGCATTCGGTTTTCATATCGACGAAAAAAACGCGAAGAGTTTCAGGGACAGTATCGAGAGTGTGGCCAAGAGCGTCGCCGACTTGATCGATACGGTTCACGGTGCGATGCAGAAAGCCGCTGCGGGCATCTTGGCCATCGCGTCCAAGTTCGAGCAACTTTATCTCGAGGCTCGGCGTACAAGCCCAGTCGAAACGGGGCTCGGATCGCCCGGATTGGCCGCTCTTAGCTTGGGCGTACCGTCCGAGCATGTGAGCGGCGTGGTCGAGAGCCTGATACGTAGGCTTCGGAACAACCCCGCAAGCGATGGCCTCCTTCGGAGGTCGGGCGTTCAGACGCGGAATGCCAGCGGTAACCTGCATGGTTCGTTCGATATGCTGATGGATTTCGGCGCTTGGCTTGCCAAGCTGGCGCAGCCGGAAGCGATCAAGCAAGCCGCAGTTTTCGGGATCGGCGAAGACTTGCTTTTTCCTATGCTCAATAGGGTCTTCCGGGCTAACGTTAAGCAACACCGTGACATACCGAGATCGATGGGGATGGACCGTGCTTCCGATAGCACTCGCGCGTTCACGATGCCGTTTCGTGAACTCGGAACGGCATCCAAGAAGCTCGGCATTCGTGCCGAGAACGCGATGCTCGACAAAATCGGCCTCCCACTCACTCATATGCGAAATTGGATGAACGAGCGCGGCGAAAAGATCGCCAATCGCGTCGCCGGCAGTGCGAATGCTTTTTGGGCGTCGGCCGCCGGTAAGACGGTTGGCGACGCGACGTTGCTGGGTCGGCTCTTGCCGTTCACTACCGGCCTGAGTGCGGGGGGGGGGCAACTGCCCGATAGCAAGGTTCTCGACAAGGGGACGCGCAACATGCTGGTGCGCTATTGGCCCAAACAGCGGCAATATGTTCCGGGCGAGTTCAATCCGGCAGCCGAACCGAAAGAGCGTTTGACGACGCTTGAGGTTCATCGTTTGAGGAATTTGGCCGACACCGCTTTCGGCAAGCTGATTGCGCGGGGTGAAGGAGACTACAACTCGGTTAATCGCGGAAAGGCAGGTAACTACAAGTCAGGCAAGGAAGATCTGGAGGGGATGACCGTATCGGAAGTTCTCGCGGCACAGCAGGCTCAGCGTTTCAACGCTGCAGGCCGATACCAGATCACTAAGCACACGCTTATCGAGGCGATTCGTTCCATGCGCCTGAAAGGCGATGAAAAGTTCGATCGGAACATGCAGGATCGGATCTTCGAAGAATTCCTCGCAGACAATAAGCGCCGGGCCATTGCCGATTATCTGACCGGTCGAAGCAATCAAAGCGGTGCCGCGCTTTATGCAATCGCAAAGGAGTGGGCTAGCGTTGCCGTGCCGAAGGGGATGAAGACCGAGTCTGGGAGAATTTCCGATGGCACGATCACGTACTACGATCGATCAGGACAAAATCGCGCATCGATCCCGGCAGCCGAAATGCTGCAGGCGCTGCAGAACACGAGAGCAATGTATCAGCAGACGCCTGCTCTCCCGGTGCCGTCGACCGATGGGGAGAGCGCTCCTCGTTCAGTCGAAATCATGCAGAACATTCGGATCGAGATAAATGGCGTGAGCGATCCTAAAGAGGCAGGTCGTGAAGTGGCTCGGCAGCAGTCGCGAGTTGCGAACGACATGGTCCGTGAAATGGATGGGGTGATGACGTGATCCTGGACAAGATCCTTGTTTCGGAAAAGGCGATCGGAGACATCAAGATAGCCGTGTCAATCGAAGAGCGGCACAACGACGAGTTGACGATCACCGAGCATCCCGTCGAGCGTGGGGCTCAGATAGTCGATCACGCATTTCGTAAGCCATCCGAAGTGACTATTCAGTGCGGCTGGTCGAACTCGGACTATGCGGCGCTTCGCGGAACATTTCAGGCTTTTTTCGATGGCGGATTGCCTACCACCGATTACGTCGGCAATGTGTACTCGCAATTACTTGCTCTTCAGCAATCATGCAAGCCTTTTAACGTCACGACGAGCCGGCGCCTGTACAAGAACATGTTGATTGTCGGTCTTGCTGTTACGACGGATGCGAAGACAAGCGCCGCGCTCATCGTGACGGCGACATTGCGCGAGCTGCGCTTGGTCGAGAACAGCGTGGCGAAGCTGCCGCCCACGTTGAATCAAGCAGACCCTTCGTCGACGGCTGAAGTGCAGAACATGGGCACGAAGCGATTGGCGGCAGGAGCGCCGTCGCCCGGCGGCACTGTACGCGGGATAACTGGAATGCAGAGCTACGAAATTCCGCTTGTGGCCGAGGCGCAGAAATTAAAAATCTCATTGAGCGGAGCGGTTTGTCAACTCACGCTGGTTTATCGAGGACCGGCTGGCTGGGTAGTGGATATCGGCAATGATAGTGGCACGCCGATCGTATCTGGCATTCCGCTCGTGACAGGCGCCGATCTGCTGGCGCAGTATCGGCATTTGGGGATCGACGGGCGCCTGTGGGTGCAAGGTGACGCACATCCCGACGACATTCCGACGTTCGGTGATCTCGGTATCGGAAGTAAGGTGTATTGGATCGCCCACTAAGCAAAATTCTCGAGAGGCCCAGCTTCGACGGTTCTTTATCGTGAGACAAGAATGACAAAGCAATATCTGCGTAAGGCCTCGCTGGTTGTCGGAAACGACAGCGATGCTCTCGATTTCTCCAACCTTCGGTTCAGCTTCGAGGTTCGGCGTGGTGACATCCAGACACCAAACAATGCGCGTATCCGGATTTTCAATGTTTCCGACGATACTGCTCATCGAATTCAAGACGAATTCACGCGGATCGTACTTCAAGCCGGTTACGAAGATGGTCCATATGGCTTGTTGTTCGACGGAACGGTAAAACAAGTCCAGCGTGGGCGGTATGGCCCGACGGAAACCATCGTCGATATCACGGCGGCGAGTGCGGATGCATGGTACAACCACGCAGTCGTGGGTACTACATTGGCGGCTGGCTCTACGTCCGTCGATCATATTCGTACGGCAATCGCGACGATGAAGCCATACGGGCTTACAGTAGGTTATCTGCCGGAATTCGATGCTAAGCCATTGCCCCGAGGAAAAGTCATTTTCCGGATGGCGCGCGACGTATTTCGAAACGCAGCTCAGAATCTCGATGCGGACTGGTCGATTCAGGACACGCAATTCCAGATGGTTCCGCAGAACAGCTATATTCCGGGCGAGGCCATGGTTCTGACAGCGGAAACCGGATTAATTGGCTTGCCGACTCGAGACCAGAACGGCATCACGATCAAGTGCTTGTTAAATCCGAATGCGCGAATCTCCGGATTGGTCACGATAGATAACAAAAGTATCCAGCAGAATGAGGAATCGAGGACAAGGCGTGATAGCGATGCAAATTCGAATGCGGATGATGCACAGTCCGATGTTATGAAGCGCGATGGAACATACAAAATCCTGTTGGCCGAGCACGAGGGCGATACACGCGACGCACCGTGGTACACGACATTGACTTGCATCGACGTGGACCTTTCGATGAATTCGGCTCAGCCCGTGGAGGCTGACGCTGCTGGTCCTGTCAAACCTTATGGTTGATGTCCAAGGACAGACCGATTTTTTGTGCCGAGTCTGCGTGATGGAGCGCTATGCCATTGGCGTGACGCATTTATCATGGTGAAGTTGGCTGCACGTTCAGCTTTTGGTTTAGGCCAGATTCGATAGAGATCACATCTGTTTTTTCAGGGCATCTTTGATACCGATGTCTGGACCAGTTTCGCATATGCCGTGCATGCCGCTGCTATTGCGACTGGTTTTCTTATTCTTCCCCCGATGAACAAACTGCAAAAGTACGGCGATCCGATAGCGGCGCTGAGCATTGCCATGCGTGCAACTCGCGCCGATTTTTGGACGGCTATGCCTGGCATCATCCAGTCATTCGAAAGCGCCGCCGACAGGCCGCCGACATGCAGCGTGCAGCCTGCGATCAAGGCCCAGGTGCGCGGTATAGATGGTTCGGTCACGAGCGTTGCGTTGCCGTTACTGGTCGACTGCCCCGTGCAGTTTCCGGCCGGCGGAAACTGCACACTGACCTTTCCGGTGGCGCCTGGCGACGAATGTCTCATCGTGTTCGCCTCACGATGTATCGATGCGTGGTGGCAATCGGGCGGTGTTCAGGAGCAGGCTGAACTACGCATGCACGACCTGTCGGACGGATTCGTGCTGCTCGGCTTTCGATCGAGGCCGCGTGCGCTGGCCGGCGTGAGTGGCAACTCGACTCAACTGCGCAGCGACGATGGGGCCACGTACATCGAACTCGTGCCGGCATCGGGGGTAGTGAATATTGTCGCACCGGGCGGGTTCAATGTGATGGCGCCGCAGGTCACGTTCAGTGCGGCAGTGGCGATCAAGGGGTTGCTTTCATATCTGGCCGGCCTCGTCGGCAACGGCGTCGCGACAATGAACGGCAAACGCATGGATGACATGCATACGCATAGCGGTGTGCAGCCGGGCATCGGAAAGAGTGGTTCGGTTAACTAAGGATTCTCATGCGATATAGACGATTGGACGTCGATAACGACTATGCTTTTGGCGCAGGCGTCGCCGACTTTCTCGTGAATACGCCGGAAACGGTTGCGCAGGCCGTCTTGACGCGCTTGCGCTTGATACAGGGTGAATGGTTTCTTGACGTGATGGCCGGTATGCCGTGGGCGACGGACGTTCTCGGTAAGTACACGGACGGCACGGCGGATACCGCTATTCGGCAATGCATCCTCGGCACGCAGGGCGTGACCGAACTGACGAACTATTCGAGCTCGATCGATCCGCAGACGCGCGCGCTGAAGGTTACCGCGACGATCAACACCTTCTACGGCACCACCACGGTACAGGTGACATTGTGATTCTTACTACCCTTGCACCCACCATCGACGCGAACGGCATCACCGCGCCGACATACGCAGACGTGTTTGCGTCTTTGCAGGATCAGTACCGATCAATCTACGGTGCCGACACGTACCTGGAGCCCGATAGCCAAGATGGCCAACTGCTCGCAGTATTCGCGAAGGTAATCAGCGACGTGAACTCGGTCGCGATCGCGATCTATCGATCGTTCAGCCCGGCGACCGCGCAGGGCGACGCGCTGTCGAGCAACGTCAAGATCAATGGGATTGCGCGCAAGGTGGCGTCATACTCGAGCGCGGATCTGGTTCTCGTCGGGCAAGCTGGCGCGACTATCACGAACGGCGCGGCGAAGGACGCCAACGGCGTGCAATGGATGCTGCCCGCGACGGTGACGATTCCGCCTAGCGGCACGATCACGGTCACGGCGACGTGCGCGACGATCGGCGACGTGTCGGCGCGCGCCGGCACGATCAACCAGATCGCGACGCCCGCGCTCGGCTGGCAATCGGTGATGAACCCGGCGGACGCGGCCGCGGGCGCGCCGGTCGAGAAAGACGCTGCCTTGCGGCAACGGCAGACCGTGTCGACCGCGCTGCCTTCGCTCACGGTGCTCGACGGCATTATCGGCGCCGTGGCGAACGTTCCCGGCGTCACGCGGTACGTCGCCTACGAAAACGACACCAGCGCAACCGACGCGAACGGCATCCCGTCGCATTCGATCTCGCTCGTCGTCGAGGGAGGAGACGCGACGGCGATCGCGAATGCTATCGCCGCGAAGAAGACGCCGGGCGCGGGGACATATGGCACGACCGCGGTCGTCGTCATTGACATCTACGGCCGGCCGATCACGATCAAATTCTTCCGGCCGGTGGCCGCGCCGATCACGGCGACGGTCGCATTGAAGGCGCTCACCGGCTATACGAGCCAGACAGGGCAGCAGATCCAGCAAGCGGTGTCGGACTATATCAACGGCGTGCAGATCGGCGGCGGCTTGTCCGGCAGCGTCGAATGGGGCGATGCGCTGACGGCGGCGAACGGCGTCGGCGGTGGCACTACTTTCAAGCTGTCCGGGCTGACGCTGAGCGGCCCGCGCGGTGCCGGCGCGCCGGACGTCGCGCTGCTGTTCAACGAAGCGGCGTCGTGCACGCCCGCGAACGTGACGCTGGTGGTGACCTGATGGCCGCTTCTCTTTCCAATTACACCGTGCTGATCACGTCCGAGCATCGCGACAAGCCGCGGTTCATGGCGACCGTCGGCGTGCTCGTGCAGCCGCTCGTCGACCAAATCAACCTGCTGCAGCGCATGCCGGACAAGTTCGATCTCGACCATGCGGTCGGCGTGCAGCTGGATGACGTCGGGCGGTGGGTCGGCGTGTCGCGAAAGATTCGCACGCCGCTCAGCGGAATCTATTTCTCGTTCGACATGGATGGACTCGGCTTTGATCAGGGAGCTTGGAAAGGACCGTTCGATCCCGACACGGGCCTGACCGTCCTCGACGACGACACCTACCGGCTGGTTATCCGCGCGAAGATCGGCGCGAACCACTGGGACGGAACGCTCGCCTCCAGCGCGGCGATCCTGAACCACATCTTCGGCTCGGACACGCACGTATTCATCGAAGACCACCAAGACATGTCGATGACGATCGGGATTGCCGGAAAAGTGTCGTCAGCGGTGTTTTTAGCGCTGCTGGCGGGTGGATATATCCCGCTCAAGCCCGAGGGTGTGCGGGTGAACTACACGATCGTGACAACCGTGGATAGCTCGCCGCTGTTTGGGTTCGACATGAACAATCAATTCGTCACCGGATTTGATGCCGGCGCGTGGGGAAGGCCGGTCTGATTCCCGACGCGCATTCGATATTCCCTTTCCCGAGCCGCCTTCATCAGGTCGGGCGGCCTTTTTGTGACTCGGAGCATAAATGGCAAACAATGACTTTCTTCCGTTCGGCGCGGCGGGCAGCGCGAACGTCATCGATCAGGCGACGTATACCGCATTGTCGGAGCGAATGTTTGGATTCAAATCCGGTATCGCGCAGTCCGCGCAACTCAATAAGGTTTGGCGCCAGAGTTCGATCATGGCGGCGGTGCTGGCGCAGTTCATTGTCGATCAGACGGGACGGGATGCTATCGACGATGGCACGACCGCTACGCTTGAAGCCAATTTGCTTGCGGGGATCAGAAAGGCTGCTGCAGGGCGTTTGCTGCGAACGTCGATCTATATTTTTAATGCTGGTCAGCAGAAAGTAATTATCGACGGGGCTCCCGCTACAACGACAGGTGCGACGTCGTTCACCGCGTTACCGGCGACCAGCTTCGTCGAAATTGAATGCCAAGGTGGCGGCGGCGGTGGCGGCGGCGTGCTTGCGAACGGCACTCAGCCGGCAGCGGCCAGCGGTGGCGGAGGGGGATCCTACGGCTTCGGGAGATACTCGTCCGGTTTCTCGAATCTCGCCATCACCATAGGCCAAGGCGGTGCGGGTGGTGCCGCGGGAAACAACGCTGGGGCAAATGGCGGGACGTCGAGCGCAGGCAGCCTGATCTCGGCTCCGGGAGGATTCGGTGGGGTTGGCGGTGCGCCTACCAGTCCTCCATTCTTCAATGGAGGCACACAGCAAGGGCAAGCGCCTTCGGGACATACATATCTGCCTGTCTATGGTGGCGTCGGTGGGATTGGCATGGCGATGGGGAACCTCAACGTGGCCGGCGGAGCCGGAGGCGCGAGCTATTTTGGTCCTGGAGCGCAGCCTTTTTCGAATTCGGGGGGATTGGGCGGGATCAATATGGGATCAGGTGGCGGCGGTGCGGCCATTTCCGCTCCCAGTGCACTAAGTGCACCAGGCGGAGCCGGGCAAGGTGGCATGGTTATTATTAGGGAGTATGCATAATGTCCGTATATGCGCGCATTTATGAAGGAATTGTCGTCGAGATAATTTACCCGATGCTTGACGACGAGGGGCGGGAGATTCCCATTGGAGAGCGCTATACGGCAGAATTTGTTGCCGACATGGTTGACGTCACCGATACCAGTCCACGACCGGCCCAGCGATGGGTCACTGAAAAAGTCGATGGGACGTGGAGGTTTACACCTCCGAACTAGGTGTGGGTGTCCCGTTGCGTTATAAAATGCGGCTCGTTCGGCATGGCGCCGATTTGGTTGCAAGCAAGGGAGACGAGATTGAAGAGTATCGGGGAAGTGCTTGATGAAAGTGGTGGGATCGGCCGTGGATTCGGATTTCTTCGGATCGCATTGGCCGTTTCTATTATTGGCTGGCACAGCTTGGTGATTACTCAGGGCGATCGAAATTACTTCGACGAACATTATCTATGGGCGTTGAATTATTGCTTGCTCCCAATGTTTTTTGGGTTAAGCGGCTTTTTAATCGCTGGAAGTGCCCAGCGTCTAAGTATGTCGGATTTTTACATTAATAGGATTGCTAGAATATTTCCGGCATTGGTCGTCGAAACGATCATCTCTGGGGTTGTAATCGGTGCGGCAATCACCGCTCTGCCATTGAGTGAATATTACACGCATCCGAAGTTTTTGGAATATTTTAAAAATATGTATGGTGCGGTAGTTTACGTGCTGCCTGGCGTGATATTTTCTCCGCCATACCACGAGATCGTGAATGGGGTGATTTGGACTGTTCCCATAGAGCTTGGCTGCTATGTCGTCATGGGAATTTTGATTTTCACCGGCCTGCAGTTCTTTTCTTTGTTAATCATACTTGTTGGAATCGGCTTACTTTCAGTCCCGCACTTGATAGATTTCTTCGGTATGCAACAATTGGGGGCTGCTCTTACAAGCTCACATCACTTGAGTTTTCTCAATAGTTTTCGTGGTAAAACATTACTGCCGTCGTTTCTGTTCGGGGTTGCGGCATACAATCTTCGATATTCGATTCCGTTTAGTAAGGTTGTCGCGGGAGGGGCAGTAGCTGCAATTCTCGTACTCAGTGTAATTGGGAATGCTGCAGCGGTGTTCTCTCATTTTATCGGCGCACTGGTTCTATGCGTCGCGTCGATCATGATGATGCTGCAAATTGGTTGCTCAGATCTGGAGAAATTTTCTCCGAAAGGTGATTACTCATATGGTTTGTATATTTATTGCTTTCCGTTTCAACAAATCATAAACAAAGAAATGGCAATCGGTGGTGTATTCGGGTTTTGTGCCAATTTTCCGCTTAGCCTAATGGTGGCTTTCTTTTTTGCAATGTTTTCATGGAACTATGTCGAGAAGCCAATTCTTAAATTCAGAAAACAATTCGGTATTGTAAAAAAGCAAACGTAACTTAATAGTTGCGAAAGCGTTGTTGGCCAGCAGTCCTAATTCTGGTGGCTTTTTTATTTCTGGGGGCTCGATGAAAAGTGAAATCGCAGCGAGCGCCGTCAAGGTTGCGCCTGCTGTGGGCAGCAATTTTTGGTTATGGCTGAGCAGCCACGACATCAACTGGTGGGTAGCGCTTGCGACGCTCGGGTACATCGGGTTGCAGGCGTACTACCTCATTCGCAACAAGGGAAAGCGAGGCGGAGAGTTGCTCGATGGCTGATTTACCGAAGAAGACACTCGTGAGTGTGGTTGGGGCTGCTGCGGCAGCCCTTCTTTTTTCCATCGTCCCGAAGTTCGAGGGCGAAGTGCTGGTCGCGCGCGCAGACCCGATCGGGATCATCACGGCTTGCTACGGCGATACGAAGGACGTGCATGCCGGGCAGCGCTTCACGTCGAACGAGTGTCGCACGCGTCTCGAACAGCGGTTGATCCAGCATGCCGAGCCGGTGCTGAGGTGCACACCCAGCCTGAAGGGGCATGCATACCAGTTTGCGGCCGCAGTGAGCTTTGCTTACAACGTCGGTTCGGCCGCGTACTGCGGTAGCACGGCGGCGAAACGTTTCAACGTGGGTGACTGGCGCGGGGCATGCCGTGCGTTGAACGAGTCCGACAACGGTCGTCCGCAATGGGTAACGGCCGGAGGGCATGTGCTTCCCGGTCTGGTGAAGCGTCGCGCTGAAGAGCGAGAGCTTTGTGAAAGGGGGTTGTGATGCTTGACCTGGTACCAGCAAACCGGGCTAGTCAAAAATGACTTTGCTAGAAGCTCGTTGGCCTTACTGAAGGCGGCAGGTCATATCCACGGGCACGCCTGCGATGTGGAACTGATCAAATACATTGCACGCGACGCAGCCTACTAACTCGTTTTTGAGGATGGAAAGGAAGTTTATAGTAGCAATGCCGCTAGCAGTAAGATCATCGTTTCCCAATATAAATAATTGGTACCGCAACATTGTTGCGCGATCGTCAGATGTTCGCAATTACTCTCTGCTCAGTAGACGTGATTCGCTTCGCTTTTGCGGAACCTTTTCGGCGAAGAGGCTCCTCAATAAAGCGAAAGTTGAGTTCGGCTAAAATCAATATCATTGGGATCGCGGTAAACAAGAATTTCAGCGTAAAACTATCATTGAATTGTGTTCCAGTTGGTCCGATGTGAAGCCAGATTTCGCGTGTGGTCCAATACACAGGATTGTGAATTAGATAAATAGCGTAAGAGCGGGTTCCGATCCAGGAGAGAGCCTTTCGAGCAATGCCATCGCGCATGAAGTAGCCTTTGTCATATGAGCATATCCAGACGATGACTGCGCTGATTAAAGCAACAATTCCGGTATAGAAACTGACGATGCCATACCGCGCTGCGCCAATAAGGCAAAAAATAAGCAGTGGCGGAATCACGAATCGGAATTTGGAAAGAGTCAGCTTTGGATCAAGAGCTTTGTAGACATTTGTTTCTGAAAAAATCGCGAGTAGAACGCCTAGCAGGATCGCATCGGTGCGGACGAACGCGAGGAGATTGCCCCATTGCGGACGGTTGAAGAAAAACTGCGCGACGACCAGTGTTACGAGCACCGGGACAAGCCGATGGCCACTGAGAAGCACAATGAATGGTAACAATAGATAAAATTGCTCCTCAAGCGATAGTGTCCAATAGGTTGCGAAATCGCCGCACGGGCCAATACCGATCGAGCATTGATATGCGTGAAAGTTTTGTACGTGGAAAGCAATGGAGATTGCGTCAGCGAGATTGCCACTGGTGAACTGCCCGCTTCCGACTGTCTTCAGAAGGAATGGTCCGATCACCATAGGGAGTGCAACCCAAAGCCACGCCGATGGAGTGATGCGATACAGGCGACGAAGCCAAAATGCCCCTGTTTCACGCCAAAAATCGACACCTTCTTTATCCCGTATGCGTGGATAAAGGCCCTTCGCGATAACGTAGCCGGAAACGCAGAAGAAAAGATCTACGCCAACCCACATGCCACCTCCAATTTCCTCCCATTTTTGAGGGGCCCAGAAAAAGAGTCCCACCGCGTGATGTGCGACCACGATTAAGATCGCGATTGCCCGCAGAACTTGGATTTCCTGGTTCATTTTTTCTTTCATATTTAGTGCATTATGCATGCCTGGGGAGAAAGGAGTTTATATTAATCTCGGTCATGGTGAGGTTTTTCTGACTGTTAATCCAACGATCTACTTTTGGCGCGTAAATTGGTGAATTGCCGGCCTGGTGAAGTATTGTATCGCATTATGCGAAAAGGGATTGTGATGCCGAAAATCATCTGGCCGTATCTGCTGACCACTACTATCGGCGCCGCGGCTGGCGTTTATGTCGAGTACCTGGTCAGCGCGCGCCGGCTCGCCAATATCCAGAAGGATGCCGCCACGACGCAAATTAGAGCTGTGGAAACAGCTCGCGCTGAAGAACAACGCCGCACCGCGGCCCAACAGGAGATTGCTGAAGATGCTGCGAACCAACGTGACCGGGCGCGCGCTGCCGCTGCCGCCGCTGCTTCTGCTGCTGACGGCCTGCGCAAGCAAGTCGCCGTGCTTGTCGGGCGCGCGCGCCATTCCGCCGTTGCCACCGGAAGCGCGCCAGCCGGCGACCCCATCGGTGTGCTTGCCGACGTGCTCGGCAGCATTGACGACCGCGCGGGCGAATTGGCGGAATATGCTGATCGCGCCCGCATCGCAGGCAGCAGTGCGAACGCGACTATGGCGCATTGACGCGGGACGCACAAATCGATCAGCCATGATAGGAATAGCATAAGCGCACTTTTCTGAATCACCGACGGCCGAGCCTACGGTTTTGATGATACGCAGTCCGCCGAAGCGCATTATCGAGGTATTTCCGATCTTTTTCGGGAGCGACTGGAGCAGCGGGCCGGATATTCGCGACATTGGGCCTGACGGCGCACTCGCACGCGAAGTGAAGCGTGGCAACCATGCGCTGCACTATCACACGTTCGCGCTGATTCCGCTGGTGTTCGCGGCGGAACTGGCACGCAGACGCAATATCGATCTGTATCGGGAGAACGGTGGCGCGATCGGCCGTCCCGCCAATCCTGTGATCGACATAGTAGAGAACACTGCAAGTTTCACGAAGATCACGCCGATCAAACAGGATCTCTTTCCGTGGACTTTGCACGATGAGCTGTGCTGGGTCGAACCGTACTATGCGCGCTTCAGAGACAGCCGTTTGCCGGCCATCATCGCGCCCCGCAGACCGTTCAGCGAATGGCGCGTTGGTGGGAACGTCACGGCGGTCTGGGGCGTTCCTCTGCCGTAGGCGCGGCCGGCGCGCTGCGCAGGCGCCCGATCGCCGTCACTCGACGCATGCTGCGGCATCTGCCATTGCGTTCGCAACGAAAACTTTCTTCCCCCCTTTCCATACCGCGACAGTTCGTCTCGGTCCGTTCGAGCCGCACGTTGGCTCGTCATAGTTCCTTCACGGCCTGAGGCGTGTTTCGGAAGCTGATCGCCATGCGGTTATACGTGTTCATCAGGCCGATTGCGATGGTGAGATCCACAAGTTCGCGTTCATCGAAAACGGCGCGTGCCGAATCGTATGCGGCATCGGGCACGCCCGTCTGCGCTACGCGAGTGACCGATTCAGCCCATGCGAGCGCGGCGCGCTCGCGCGCATCGAAGAGGTCGCCCGCTTCAGCCCACGCCTGCAACAGCGCAAGTTTTTCGACTTTAACGCCTTTCTTCAGCAAATCGCGCGTGTGCATATCGAGGCAAAACGCACAATTGTTGATTTGCGAGACGCGCAGATATACCAGTTCAACGAGAACGGGGGAAAGCCCGCTTTGCATCACGTAGCCGTAGACGCCGCCAAGCGCCTTGGCGCCCGCCGGCGCGATCTGGTTGTAGTCGAGACGCATGCTCATACGTTGGCTCCTGCAGAGGGTGGATTGATTTGACCGACGTGGCCGGAGTCGCATTGCCGATATCCGCGGTGAGTACGGCAGGCCACTTTGCGGGCTCGATGCCGTTCATATTGCGGTTCACGAGAGGGATTCAGCCCGGCTCTTCAAAGAAACGTTTGCCGGCGCGGTGGACGGGCTTCGGGCCGTCGTTCACCGGTGACTCGATGGTGCCCGAGGCGGCGTGCGCACGGGCCAAGGCGATCGGGCGCGTATGGATACGCGATGCCGTGCCGGGGGCTTCGCTGACCGCCGTGGCGGTCGGCGGCTTGCCGGTGGCCGTGATGATGTGCCGGAAATTGAGCGTGACGATTTCACTTGTGCCATGCGTGGCGGTGACGTCTGCACAGGCAGTGCTGAAGGCGGGTCGAATGTCCATGGACGGCGGGTTTTCGTTGGTCGCACTGCATTGTGCGTCTGCGCTGGACTATAAAAAAGAACCAAGAATGAACATTTTCGATGGTCCATGAAGGGATCGCCCCGCCATCGGCACGTTATTTCTTGTCCGGCAGAAACCAATTCATCACGAGCGCGCAGATACCGCCCGTGGCGACGCCCGATTCCAATACGTTTTTAAGCGCCTGCGGCAGGCTGGTCAGGATTTCCGGCACCTGCGACACGCCCAGCCCCAGAGCTAACGACACGGCGATGATCAGCAGCGCGCGCCGGTCCAGCCGGATGCCGGCAAGAATGTTGATACCGGAGGCGGCCACCGCGCCGAACATCACCATTGCCGCGCCGCCGAGCACGGGCTCGGGTACGGCTTGCAGGATGCCGGCGACCACGGGGAACAGGCCAAGCAGCACCAGCATGCCCGCGATCCAGACGCCCACGTGCCGGCTGGCGATGCCGGTGAGCTGAATCACGCCGTTGTTCTGTGCGAAGACGGAACTGGGGAAGGTATTGAAGAAACCGGCGAGCAGCGAGTTCGCGCCGTTGACGAGCACGCCGCCCTTGATGCGTTGCATCCACAGGGGGCCTTCGACGGGTTGCCTGGAGATTTTGCTCGTCGCGGTGACGTCGCCGATCGCTTCGAGCGATGTGACAAGGTAGATGATCAGCATCGGCACGAAGAGCGCCCATGAGAAACCGAGTCCGAAATGCAACGGAGTCGGAATTTGGAACAGCGCGGCCTCGCGCACGCCGGTAAAGTCCAGCCGCCCCATCGCGGCGGCTGCGACGTAGCCGAGCGCGAGCGCGATGACGAGCGCGGTGCTGCGCACCCAGACGATGGGCACCCGGTTGAGCACGATGATCGCGCCGAGCACCAGGCCGGAGAGGGTCAGGTTTTCGGCGCTGGCGAAATTGCCTTTGGCCATGGCGCTGTAGCCGCCGCCCATGCTGATGAGGCCGACCTTGATGAGCGTCAGGCCGATCAGCAGAACCACGATGCCGGTGACGAGCGGCGTGATCAGGCGCTTGATGAAGGGCAGGATGCGGGAGACGCTCATCTCGACGAACGAGCCGGCAATGACCACGCCGAAGATGGCGCCCATCACGGTTTCGACCGGCGTGCCTTGCTTGACCATCAGGCTGCCGCCGGCGATGAGCGGGCCGACGAAGTTGAAGCTCGTGCCCTGAACGATCAGCAGGCCGGCGCCGAGTGGGCCAAAGCGTTTGCATTGGACGAAAGTGGCGATGCCGGAGATCGCGAGCGACATCGACACGATCAGCGTGGTGTCGCGGCTGGCCACGCCCAGCGCTTGGCAGATCAGCAGGCCGGGCGTGACGATCGGCACCAGAATGGCGAGCAGGTGCTGCAGTGCGGCGACGAAGGCGATTGCCGGGGCGGGCCGCTCGTCGGGACCGTAGACCAGATCGCGGGCCGCTTCGGCGTGATCGGCGTCGTGCGCGGCGGGTTGAGCTTGGGAGGCGGGGTGCATGACGGAAGAGTCGGTAAAGAGGGGGCAAGTGCGGGATTTTAGCGGGAAGATCCGGCCGTGTCGGAAAACCGCCGAGCGCGGCGCATGGCGGCCGAATTAGGCGAACGTCGGGCCTGCTTGCCGACGTATCGTTGGGCCGCACCGCGATCGAGGGACGTGCCAGGTCTTCGCGTTTCGTCACGCCGTGACGTGTATCGCGTGAGGAGAATCAGGCAGGCGTGGCCGGTTGGAGGGCAGGTGCTGCTCGAGCCGATCATGCGTTGCCCGACTGGCGATCCTGTGCGCGAATTCGTCCTCGGCGCAGATCGGCCGGGAATATTGCCGGCGTGCATTCGACGGCCTGCGTCACATGTCGCGCATCGCGCTGAACGAAGTGAGATGCACACTCGATATTCCCGCGCATGTCGGAGAAACGTTGTGTTGCGTTGGCAGGCCTCGAATGGCGTGCGGGCGGTGCGGATGCCGCTCTTCTTGTCGAACCCGTCAGTCGCGCGTGCGTGCTCCTCCGCCTCACGAACCGGCGGGGTCAGCCGTCACCACGCATGGCTGGCGTGGAGGTGAGTGGCGGCGCTGAATGGCATACCGGCATCGGACGCCGGTAAATCGAACAGATCTCGCGTGAAACCGCGCACGTGCTCGGTAACGGTTCGATTACGCAACCGCATGACCTGTTCGGCAAATGTTTCGAAGTCTCCGTCGCGCGACGCCTTGGTGACCTCCGCTAGATCCCGTGCCTTCAATAGGCTCGGCTGCGCGAGCCGCACGAAATACGGTGCTTCAAGTTCGACCGACAGCGCGAGCGGATAGCTTTTACCGAGAGCTTCTGCAAACGCGCGCTCGACGCAGTCGACGACCGCCGTGCTCTGTGCGGCGCCGAGCGTTTTGCCGGTACCCACGTGGCGCAACCGATCAGGATGGATTCGCAAGCGCGTGCCGACGCTGAGTTCAGTCGGCGACGAACACACGAGTGCGTAGTAATGCGTTCTGCGTTGACCGGAGGGCAGCGTCGCGCTGCTCGTAATGAACGCATGACGCGGCAGTTCGCGAACTTGGCCGTTCGTGTCGATCCATGCGTTCCATAGCAGCGAGCCTTCGTGATTTTTACCGGCCGGACATGGTCTTGGTTTGCTCGACGCCGGCGAAAACAGCGCGATCAGCGAGCCCGTTCGGTGCGCGGCAATTTGCGCGCTGTTGCCAAGCGGCTGGCCGATGCCCCACAAAAACCGTCCGCCTCCGAGCCGGCGCTCCCATTCCTTTCTCAGCACGATAGTCGGGAGTTCTTCGCCGGACTCGTGACCGATCTTGGTCCAGCAAAACGTCGGGGGGAGATGTTTCAGTGTCATCAGCTTTCTCGAAATGCGTGCGGCCGCCCGATTTCGGCGGCCATTCATTAGGCGTTAATGTATAGGTATAATGCATATGATGGAAGCCCCCAACACCTCTTTTTCTGTTCAGGCGCTGCTGAGCCGATTATTGGCGGATACCCGTTCATCCAGCGAAATTGCCAGGCTTTCGGGCGTCAGCCAGCCGACCGTTTCGCGGCTTCGGTTGTCGAACGGACGTCGGCTGCGCAGAAGCGCGTCATTCAATAAGCTATGCAGTTTCTATGGCGTCGAGCCGCGACAGAGGCGGCCCACGGGCCGCCTTGCGGCCAGCTATAACGAATTGCTGCGTGACGCGATCGTGGATGCATGGGACGGCTCGGAAGAGCACGGCCGTGCGCTGCTCGGCGTGATCGAAGGTTTGAAGGCGTTGAGCGGCAAGCCGGGATAAATGCGCGGCAGTGCGTATTCGCGGGCCGGACGGGCAGCCGGAGCGCGAGAGGCGTGCTGGGGCGAGCCGAGACGGCTCGCGTCAGTTGAAGATGCCCTGATGGTGTTGCTTCAGCGCGGTTGAACAGTCGGCTTGAGCGGCGCGGCGTTGGTGATCGCCCGTTGCTCGGCATGCAGATCGAGCGAGCGGCTCAGCACGTAATAGGTCGCGCCGGATACGGCCAGGCCGATGAGCCATGCAATATCGACCCCATGCAGCCAATGCGCGACGTAGCCGACGAAAATCTCCCGGTCGGACGCCGTATCGACGATATTGAAAAACGGAATCATCGCGCCGAAGCCGATCAGATAAGCCGCGATACCGCGAGCCTGCCACGCGCCATAGATACCGTGGGGGGTGAAGAAATGGGCGATCGCGTAGCGTCCTTTGCGAACGAAGAAATAGTCGACGAGATTCACGGCGGTCCACGGTACGAGGAAGTACAAAAGCAGCACGAGGAACGTGTTCAGCAGCGCGATGCCATGACCTTTGAGCAGCAGCGCGCATGCGAGCAGCACGCTGCTGATTGCCGCGATCGCGATCACGCGCGCGCGGCGGGTGGGCGCGACCGGGCGGAACGAATCGACACCCGTGAGCAGCGTCAACATCGCGCTGTACGTATTGAGCGCGACGATCGGCAGAAAGCCCGCGACGGACACGACGACAAGCACATGACCGAAGCCGGGCAGCAGCGCCGAGCCGATCTGGTTCAGCGCGACGAGCGCATCCGATGCATGAAGCCGTGCGGCAAGCCACGCGCCGATGCCGATCATCCACGAGCCGGACAGTGACGCGCCGGCGAAGATCGCGGCAATCAGCTTCGCGCGGCTCGTCTGCTTCGGCAGATAGCGCGTGTAGTCCGATACGTATGGCGCATACGAAATGTTGTAGCTCGCGCCGATCGCGAATTGCGTGACGAATGCGATCCAGTTGAAGCCGAGCGCGGATGGTGCGGATGACGCGGCGGCGGGCGCGCTGTCGCCGAGGCCGGCCATCAGTGCGGCGGTGACGATCGCGTAGAGCGGCAGCGTTGCCATCAGCGCCCACTTGAATGCCTTATGCATCAGATCGTGCCCGTAGATCGCGAGCAAGCCGCCCAATACGGATGCGGCGAGCGCGACGATCGTCGGGCTCAGGCCGAACACGTTCCTGAGGCCGTCCATGACCAGCGATACGTTGACGACATTGAAGCCGACGAAGACAAACAGCGTCGCGAGCAGTGCAAGCACCACCCCGCGATAGCCGAATTGCGCGCGTGACTGGATCATCTGCGGCAAACCCATCTCTGGGCCCTGCGAGCCGTGAAAAGCCATGAAGATCGTGCCGAACATGATGCCGAGCGTGCCCGCGAACGTCGTCCACGCAGCAGACAAGCCCATGCCGGGGCCGACGAAGCCGATCGAGATCGTGAAGAAGTGAAAGTTGCCGAGGAACCAGAACGGTGCCTGGCTGTGCAGCTTCGCGTGACGCTCGCTCTCCGGAATGTAATCGATCGACCGGCTCTCGATGCCGAATCCCTGCGCGGCGCTTTCAGCGCTTGCGGTTTGCGGTGCGTTCATGATGAATCGGTCTCCTGATTGAATCGATTCCCTGGCGGGGCGGGTCGTGATGCGCGTGCGTTGCGTCGTGCCGTGCTCGATCAATTCCGGCGCTTGACGCCGGGCAGCACGCACAGCATCTCGTAGGCGAGATTCGCGCCGAGCAGCGCAGTGGTGCCGAACGGGTCGTAAGGCGGCGCGACTTCGACGAGATCGGCGCCGACGATGTCGAGGCCCCACGCGCCGCGAACGATCTCGAGACCTTGCGCAACCGTCAGCCCGGCGATTTCGGGCGTGCCGGTGCCGGGCGCGTAAGCGGGATCGATGCCGTCGATGTCGAAGCTTAGATACACCGGGCCGCCGCGCAGACGCGCGCGGACTTCGTCCATCAGCGGCGCGAGCGAGCGGTTCCAGCATGCGTCGGCCTGCACGACGCGAAAACCTTGCTGGCTACACCAGTCGAAATCTTCCGCGGCGTAGCCGGTGCCGCGCAGGCCGATTTGTACGACGCGTTCGCCATCGAGCAATCCTTCCTCGACCGCGCGGCGAAACGGCGTGCCGTGAGCGATCTTTTCTCCGAACATCGTGTCGTTGACGTCCGCGTGCGCGTCCACGTGAATGAGGCCGAGCCGGCCGTAGCGGCGGTGGAGCGCGCGCAGGATCGGCAGCGTGATGGTGTGATCGCCGCCGAGCGTGATCGGGCGGCACCCGTGCGTGATGATCGCGTCGTAAGCAGTTTCGATGCGCGCGATCGAATCGGCGAGGTTGTACGGGTTGGTCGCGACATCGCCGATATCGGCAACGCGCAGCGAATCGAACGGCGCGGCGCGCGTTGCCATGTTATATGGGCGCAGCAGCACGGATTCGGCGCGAATCTGACGGGGGCCGAAGCGCGCGCCAGTCCGATTCGATGTGCCGAGGTCGAACGGCACGCCGACGAAGCACGCGTCGAGCCCCGCCGCGCCGGCAGCCTGCGGCAGCCGCATCATCGTCGCGATGCCGCCGAAGCGGGGCATCGCGTTGCCGCTTTGCGGCTGAGGATAGTCGTGATCCGAGATCATTTTTTTACCTGTATTGGTTGCGCCGTATCATTCAACGAGTGCGGCAGATGGGGTTGTACGTCGCCAAAATGCAAATTTGAATGACGATGATTCAACGTTCACATTGATGATTTCGTATGTATCGCCGACGGGCATCGCGGAGGAAATATGTTCGGTAACCTGACGGATCTGGATCTGCGTTTGATTCGGGTATTCATCGCGGTGGCGGATGCGGGCGGTGTGAGCGTCGCGCAATCGACGTTGAACGTCAGCCAGCCGACGATCAGCACTCAGCTCTCGACACTCGAGACGCGCGTTGGTTTTCGTCTGTGCGAGCGCGGCCGCAGCGGATTTCGTCTAACGACCAAGGGCGAGCGCTTCTACGCGCTCGCGAAGAAGCTCTATGAAGCCGTCGATGCGTTCAGCAGCGAGGCGCGGCATATGGACAAGACGCTCGTCGGCACGCTGTCGGTGGGGCTTATCGGTCACACGCCGGTTAGCCAGAACGCGCGGATCAGCGATGCGATCGCGCGGTTCAGGCGGCGCGACGAAGCCGTGCGTTTCGTGATTTCGGTCAGGCCGCCCGGCGAGCTGGAAGAACGTTTGCTGAGCGGCAACGTGCAGATCGCGGTTGGTTATTTCTGGCATCGCGTACCGACGCTCGAATACACGCCGCTCTTCATCGAGCGGCAGGTGGCTTATTGCGGGCGAGGGCATCCGTTATTCCGGCGCGCCGGGCGGATCGACCCGTCCGGCGTCGCGGATTTCGAGTGGGCGTGGCGCACTTATCCGCTGCCGGAAGTGGAACTGTCGACAACACCGTCGAAAGTCACCGCGCAGGCCGACAATATGGAGGCAGTCGCGCTGCTGATTTTGTCAGGCCATCATCTGGGTTATTTGCCGGAGCATTTCGCAGCGCCCTATGTGAAGCAGGGATTGCTCAAGGCGCTGAATCCCGCCGTGCTGCGCTACGACGTGACGTTTCATGTGGTCACGCAGCGGCGCAACCGGCGCGATCCGATCGTGCAGGCATTTCTCGAGGATTTGAAGGACGCGCATCTGGTGGGCGACAGCACGCCGGAGTGAGCGGCTGTCGCGTTCGGCCCGCGCTTTCGCCACGTCATGTGCCATGCGGATACCGGTTGCAGCGCATCGATTCGGAAAATCCGCGATGCAGCCGCGCGTTGGGCAAGCGTGCGCGCTATGGGCCGACGAAGTTCGAGAACGATATGAGCGGGATTGCCTGCGTCGGCACTTTCACTGGGTCACTGGCGGTTCCGCATCTGCGGGCCGTTGCCTGCTGCTTCGGGACGGTGGTGGGCAACGGCCGCCATTGCAACCTGGGGCGTGCACATGAACGTTGCCGAAAGAAGAATCGGCTCGCGCGGCTCAATGTGCGTCGTGCGATCGGCTGGTCATGATCGGTGTTCCCGAAGGCGCGCGTGCGGCAGATGATTCGGATGACGAAGCACGCAGGCGCCGTGCTTTGAAAATTGCGAAGCCTTTCGACGACAGATCGAGCAGGAACGATTTCAGCGCGTTCTCGTTGGGAATCGGGTTGCGGCCGTTGCCGAGCCGATGAAGCTGCCGCGTGTACCAAGTGACTTCGAGCGAACCGAGGTTGTCGAAATACCGGACGCCGGTGCTGAGCGGTTTGATCTGATGGCGGGTTTGCTCGCCGCGCAGCAGGCGCGCCGGCGCATCCGGCTCGATTGCGAGAATGCGGCCGAGGCCGATCATGTCAAGCGCGCCGTCGCGCAACGGCGCTTCCATGCCGGCCAGACTGCGAAACCCGCCGGTGACCATCAGCGGCACCTGGATTTCAGCGCGCACTTTCTCGGCAAACTCGAGAAAATACGCTTCGCGTGCGGCCGTCGACGCGCTACGGTGCCCGCGCTGCATCACGGGTTCTTCGTAGGTGCCGCCGGAAATCTCGATCAAATCGATGCCGGCTTGCGCAAGCGCGCGGATTGCATCCAGCGATTCTTCTTCGGTGAAGCCGCCGCGCTGAAAATCCGCGGAGTTGAGCTTGATGCCGATCGGGAAATCCGCACCGACGCGGCTGCGCACTGCCTCGTACACCGCCAGCACGAAGCGGCGGCGTTTCTCGGCACTGCCGCCCCAGTGGTCGTCGCGCTGGTTATGGTGCGGTGACAGGAACTGGTTGATCAGATAGCCGTGCGCGCCATGCAATTGCACGCCGGTGAAGCCGGCTTTTTGCGCGATCGCGGCGGCTGTCGCATAGCGTTGAATCAGTGTTTCGATTTCTTCATGCGTCAGCGCGCGCGGTACCAGGAAGTACGGCGCGAGCTTCGGTCCGAAGCCGATCGCGGACGGCGCGACCGTTTCCACGTTGAGCCCGCGCAGCGCCTGCTTGCCCGGATGGTTGAGCTGCATCCAGAATTCGCTGCCGCCCGACTTGCCGGCGGCGGCCCATTCGCGCAGGCGCGGCAGATCGCGCTCGTCCTCGAGCACGAGGTTGCCCGGCTCGCCGAGCGCATTGCGGTCGATCATCACGTTGCCGGTGATCAGCAGCGCCGCGCCGGATTCCGACCACCGCCGGTACAGCTCGATCAACTGCGGGCTCACGCGTCCGTCGCGGCCGCACAGGGCTTCGCTAAGCGCCGATTTCGCCAGGCGGTTTCTGAACGTGGTGCCGTTCGGCAGTGTGAGCGGCCGGGCGAGCCACGCGCCAGCGGTACGGGAGGATTCGGACATGGATGAAGACGTTCCGGTTAGGTCGATCGGCCATTTAAAATAAACCATCAATCAATGTTACATTGATTGATGGTTTGTTGCGTATCATAGATGCAAAAATGAAACCCGGTCAATGGTGCTTGTCACCAATGCCAATTGGGTTTCGATTCGAATGGCGGGACATGAGCGCAATGTTCGCCGCCAATGCTCCGCCCCGGCTTCGCGGCTCGGCGTTGCGGTTGAAAGACGCCTGCGGCGCAAGCTGTGGCGGGCACGCCGGTGCGTCGATTTAGTGCGCACCCTGTGTCGCTGATAGAGGCGCCGGCAGGCCGCTGCCGGCACGGTGCGCGATATCCGATGACGCGTTCTGTGCTCGATGCTGCAAATCGATTGCGCATGCGAGGATCCGGCCGTCCGTGGCGCTTGTCGCACTGCCCAGGCATTGCAGCGCGAGCCCCCAGTGACGGTACAGTCGCGCGATCGACGGCGACATCACGCCGATCACCTGCGTTGCGCCGAGCGAATCGGCCACCGCAAGCACCGACGCGAGGAAATTCCTGCCGTGCGGTTCGCGCACCGCCGAGCGACCGGGCCGGTATGACGCAGCGAAACGCGATATTTCCCAGACGGTCGGCGATCGCGGGGCGCGTGCCGGACCGAGCAAATACGGAAATGCGTCGCGAAGCAGATAAGGGCCGGTGGTGGGCAGCAGGCGCGCGCAACCGCATATGTTGCGCGCGTCGTCCAGCGCGACGACATGAACGGTCGACGGTCTATCGAACCGGTCCCATTCGGTCCGATCGTCCTTGCGGTGGCCCGCGATCGTCCAGCCGAGCCTGCGAACGAAAACGTCGTAGCGGTAGGCGCCGAGATCGGTTCGGATGTGCGGCGGCAACTCGGCAAACCGGCCGGCGAGGATGGAGGACATGACGCGAGGGCGTGTTCGAAGGAATGATCGGCGTGGCGCAGGGGGCGCCGGTTGCGCATCGGGCCGATGCGCAACCGGCAATGAAGCCTGACCGGACTCAGGGAAAAATCAGGCCCTGACGAGTCGCCTTGACCGCAGCGAATGTACGGCTGCGCGTATTTAGCTTCGCCATCGCATTTTCGATATGGAAATCGACTGTGTATTTTGAGATATCGAGCATATTGGCGATAACCCATGACGATTTACCGCGCGCAACCCAAGTCAGGCATAACTGCTCGCGATCCGTCAGATGCACCGAAGGCGGAATCGGGCTGCGCATGCGCATGCTTTGGAATTGCAAATGAAATTGCATGCTAAGCAAATAGGCGTTACGCCATTTTGAGTCGGCGTCGTGAGTCGGCGCGGCGCCGCATAGGCTGATCAGCAGCACACGTCCGTGCGGTTGATGCAGCGGAATACTGATGCCGTTGTCGAGACCGGCGTCTTCCGCTTCGATAAGCACATGCTGTTCACGCGAATTCGACGTTGCCAGGTCGCTCCATGCGAATGGCGTGCTGTATCGAAATGCCGCCTGGTGAACCGGATCGATATTGACATAATCGTTGCGACTGTAATGTTCGATCCATGCGGACGGATACTGCAGGGCAATGATGTGGATCGAGGCGGGGCGCAGCGCATCAGATAGCTCGACGATCGCATGATGCCGATAGCCTATCTGTAATGCGGCTTGCGAGAAACTTTCGGTCAGCGAGCGAATGTCCCGCGATTCCGGTATCGCAATGGACAGGGTAGGCGGGCCGATGCTTTTTCTCGACGACGAACCTGCGCCGTCGCTCGCGTCTGTTCGATATTCGCGTTGCAGAATCCTGCTCAATTTGGATGCCCCTGTTTATTGGAAATCGAAATTTATGAAAATATCGTGTGCCGAATTTGGGGCGCGTAACCAGTGATAATCGGGTAGCGCGGTAGTATTTATATTGTCTGTAGATAATATCAAACATAATCGTGTTTGCAAGGGCTTGCGCTGATTAATCGCCATTCGTTTGAATGGACGATAAATATTTTTGTTTTGCTACCCAGGCTGTTTTTCATGAGTCGAAATGATCTATCTCAAAAATAAAAGCCATGTAGCCGTGCGTAGGTGGGGTAACGGACAGTGCCGGACGTGGATCGGGTGCAATATTGGACGAAATCCGTTTCGCTTTTGCAACGATTCCACGCTGCACTGTCATCGTAAGAACGCAGTGTCCGCGATGTAAATGCAGATCCGTTGTCGCCGGAATGGGTAAATCATTAATTTGTGTAATCAACCCAATTATTCATTGTTTGTGGGGCAGAGCCGTGGGAAATTGTGCAGCCGGTTTCGACATGCTTTCGTTTGAAGAAGCCCGCGTACGGACGGAACTGGTTCCAATTACGCGTTGGATCGAGGATTTTTTATGCGCGCCAAATTCCTCCGTGGGCCGCTCAGGCGATGTGTGCCCCTACACGCGCGCCGCCATTCGAAAAAATGCATTTCGGTTTGCAATAAGCCGTGCCCGATCGGTGGCTGAATTCGAGGCGGAAATAAAAGAACATTTGGTGGACATCGAGCGAACCGGCGAAGCGGCGGATATTTATCGTTGCCGTTTGATCGTTCCCGTCGCGCTTGACCGTGCGGCCAACGTGATCGAGGACGTTCAGCGCGCGTTGAAGCCGCTTTTCGTCGCGCGCCGGCTGATGCTGGGCCAGTTCTATCCGGAGTGCGACGAGCGGGGCCTCTGGAACCCCGGTTTTCGGCCACTGCAATGTCCCGTTCCGTTGATCGCGATCCGGGGCATGGTGCCGACTGACGTAGCCTTCCTCTACGATAATGCCGAGTTGATGGCTGCCTATAATGCTTGCTTCAAGGAGCAGGCGGCCCGCGCCATTCGCCAGTACGAACAGCACAGAGGAATCACGCAGTGAGCACATCGTCGATTGTCGAAATCCGGCCGGGTTTATACCGGGCGAGCACTTATGTCGAGAAGTTGAAGCTGGCGTTCAGCCAATTCTTCGTGAAAGCGCCCGATGGCGGCGTGTTGTGCGTCGAAACAGGGACGCGAGGCGATTTCCCCGGCCTCGTCGAGAGCCTGGCGGGCATCGGCGTCGCGCCTGCGCAAATCGGCGACGTCGTGGTGCCGCATTTCGAGGTCGACGAAATGGGAGCGCTTCCCGATTTTGCCGCCGCCAATCCGAAGCTGACCGCGCATGGCCATCCGATTTGCACGCACGCGCTTGCCGACATCTTCGGCGTGCGGGCTAAGCCGCTCAAGGACGGCGAATGCGTTACGCTGTCCGGCACCGAGGTCGTGCCGGTCTACGTCAAGCATGTGCATCAATGGGATGCGCTCGTCGTCTATCTGCCACGCTACAAAGCGCTGCTGTCGTCGGATTTGTTCATGCGTTTTGGCCCGGTTGCCGCCACGGGCGACGATCCTGTCGATGGCATCGTCGCGTCGATCGAGCGTGCCGGCTACCTGCCGTCGATGCAGTATTTCGCGGCCGCGCTGCGCAAGCTTCAAGCGCTCGATATCGAGATCGTTCTGCCGATGCACGGGCCGGCGATCGAGCACGACGTGCCGGACGTCGTCGCCAGGCTGCTTGCCTATTGCGAGCGGTCGGCGGCAGCCTGAGGCGGGTGCGCGGCGAAGCCGGCAGGTGAATCGGCGCGGCGCCGGTATTGCAGCGGCGCGGGTTGGCGTGCCGTCATAGGGTTTCGAGCAGATTTGCCGCATCGTCGCAGAGTGCGACGCGATCGAATTTCCCGTTCGGATTGCGCGGCAGCGACGCGCGCGTGACGATCGTATGCGGCACCATATACGGCGGCAGTTGTTTCGCGCACCACGCGTGCAGCGCGTCGGCCGAGAATGCGCTATCCGTCAGCGGCACGACCACGAGCATGATCGCTTCGCCCAGTTCGTCGTGCGGCACGCCAAGCGCGACGGCTTCGGCAACGAGGCCGCTTGCGTGTGCGACGTCCTCGATTTCGTCCGGACTGATCCGGTAGCCCGAGCTTTTGATTTGCATGTCGTTACGGGCGACGAAGTAGAGAAAGCCGTCGTCGTCGCGGCGCACGAGATCGCCCGACCACACCGCGGTTTCGCGCGCCGTGCAGCCCGGCTTCGCTTCCGGCGACGGGCGATAGCGCTGCGCGGTGCGTGCGGGATCGTTCCAGTAGCCGAGCGTCACGCATGCGCCGACGTGCACGAGTTCGCCAACCTCATTCGGCGCGCAGGGCGTGCCGTCGTTTCGCACGACGAGAATCCGTGCATTGGGTACGGCCTTGCCGATCGAGCCGGGGCGGCGATCGATTTCGGCGGGGTCCAGATAGGTTGAGCGGAATGCCTCGGTCAGACCGTACATCAGATACGGCGAAGCTTGCGGAAACAATTTGCGCAACGCATCCAGCACGCGTTGCGGCATATGGCCGCCCGTGTTCGCGAAGTAGCGCAGGTGCGCGCGCGCTTCATCGGGCCACGTCGCGCGTGCGAGCTGAATCCAGAGCGGCGGCACGCCCGCGAAGCCGGTGATCTTTTCGCGTTGGCAGATGTCGACCACGTCTTTCGGCATCAGATAATTGACGAGCACCGAAGTCGCGCCGGCGGCCCATGCGGTTGTGAGCTGGCTCAAGCCCGCATCGAAGCTGAGCGGCAGCGCCCCGAGAATGCGGTCTTCCGCCGTATGGCGCAGGTAGTGTGCGACGCTCCACGCGCCTTCGAGCAGGTTGCGATGGCTCAGCATCACGCCTTTGGGGCGCCCGGTCGAGCCGGACGTATAGAGGAGCGCGGCGAGGTCGGTGTCGATCGTGTCGGCGCAACTTGGATCGTAGTTATTCGAGCGCTCGTGCGTCTGCGCTTGTTCCCACGTCAGGCGAGCGCCGGATGGCGTGGCAGAGGCCGTCGGCAGATCAGTCAGGATGACGTATGGAATGGTCGACAGCATCTCGTCGCCGAGAATCCGCGCGCGCACCGCCGACGTCACGATGCCGCGCGCGCCGCAATCGGCAAGGATATGGCCGACCTGATCCGGCTTGAGCAACGGGTTGATCGGCACGAACACGATCCCGGCGGCGGCCGCGCCGAGCATCGCGACGACTGCTTCGACGCGCTTGTCGAGAAAGATCGCGAGCCGTTCGCCGGGGGCGATTTCGAGCCTTTGCAGGCGCGCGGCGAACGACAGGCTCTGCGCGGCGAGCGCTTGATAGGTGAGCCGCATGTCATCGACGACTAGCGCCTCGGCGCCGGGGGTGCGGCGTGCCGCTTGCCCGACTAGATCGAAAAAGTTGCGCATGATGTACCCAGGTTGCAAGTCACGGATGGCGGATTTCGCGCGACGTAGCGGGACGTCAGGGCTTGTGGCCATGGTGCGCGCTATCGACTGTGACTGCCGCAAAGAGTACCGAATAGAGAATTCTTCTTGCGTGATCTTTTTCGAGTAAATTCGGGAACGGAGTGGTGCCCAACATATTCAGCGGCCGTCTGTAACAGAGTGTATTGCTCTGACAAATGGCGGCGCGCATTCGATGCGCGCGCAATCATCTGTGTTTGCATTGCGTGCCTGTCCGGCGGCAGGCTCAGCATGCGTCGTGAAAAAGAATGCCGAGCGCGTGCCGCTGACCGCTGTGCAGCCGGCTTACGCCATGCCGTAATTGGGCCCGGTATGGGCCGCGCGTACCTTGCGCGGGGCGATGACGGACGGCGAAGATGACCGCATCGCCCTGGGCGAGCGTGACCACGTTGGCGCGTGATTGCATGTGGGGCCGCTGTTCGGTGATGACGAATTCACCGCCCGTGAAATCGATGCCCGGCTGCGATAACAGAATCGTCGCTTGCAGCGCAAACACGTGCTCGCCGTACAGATCCTGATGCAGGCAGTTGTAGTCGCCTTCGCGATAACGAAGGATCAGCGGCGTCGGGCGTAATTGTCCCGCGGCATGGCAGCGTGCGACGAACGCGGCATGCTCGGCCGGAAAGCGTGTATCGATGCGCATCGATGCGTTCCAGCGATTCGCGATCGGCGCGAGATGCGCATAGAGCGCGGTGCGCAGCGCGTGGATCGCATGGGGCAGCGGATAGTCGAAGTATCGATATTCACCGCGCCCGAAACCGTGGCGCGCCATCGTCACGGTGCTGCGGAACAGCGCATCGCGTGCATAGAGTGCGGCGAGCGCTTCGCATGCGCGGCGTGTGAGCAGCCGATGAACGATCGCATGGCCGTCCCGATCGAGATCCTGTTCGATTGCCAGCCATGCGAGCGACTCGATGCGCTGTATGAGCGCTGCTGCGCCCGGCGTTTGCGCCGGGCCGTGCATGCGTGTAGCGGTGGGCTCGTGCGGTGCGGCTATCGGGTTCATCGGCGTTTCCTCGCTGCATCATCGAATCAGGATGCAGCGAGTCTAGCGATGCATGCGGGCCGGCGCGCTCCGAGTCTTGCGCGGTAATTCGCTCAGGTAAGCGAATGAAAGCACCAGTAAAGGGCGCCCGCGAGCACGATCGATGCAGGCAGCGTCAGCACCCACGCCAGAATGAGGCTGCGCACCGTAGCCCATTGCAGCCCCGAGCCGTTCGCGGCCATCGTGCCGGCGACGCCCGACGACAGCACATGCGTAGTCGACACCGGCAGCCCGTATGCGTCGGCCGCACCGATCGTCAGCATGGCGACGACTTCGGCGGATGCGCCTTGCCCGTAAGTCAAATGCTGTTTGCCGATCTTTTCGCCCACTGTCACGACGATGCGTCGCCAGCCGACCATCGTGCCGAGGCCGAGCGCGATCGCCACGGCAACCTTGACCCAGGTCGGAATGAACTTGGTTGCGTGATCGAGTTGTGCGCGGTAGTTATCGAGCGCACGTGCGTCTTGCGGCGAGAACACCGGTTGCTGCGTCTTTTTCATCAGCCGCAGCGCTTCCGACACAAGGTACATCGTGTTGCGCACGTTGTCCGCTTCTCCGCCGGGAAGCGCTGCGATCGAGCCGGTCGCGCCGACTTCTTGCGCGAGCGAATCGGACAACTGACGAACCGCCGGCAGCGTGGCGGCGTTGAGGCGGCGCGACTGCACGTAGGCCTCGACATCGCGACGCGGCTCGGCCGACGGCGGCGCGTCGCCGGCATAACGCGCGAGCGTCGCCGACGCTTGATGCGCGACCGCGATGAACGTCTGCGACTCACCGGCCGTGACCGCCTTGTTGAGCGCATAGGCAGTGGGCACCGTGCCGATCAGGATCAGCATGATGAGCCCCATGCCTTTCTGGCCGTCGTTCGAGCCGTGCGCGAACGATACGCCGGTGCAGGTCAGGATCAGCAGGCAGCGGACCCAGAACGGCGGTGGCTCGTTATTCTTAGGCTCGCTATAGAGCGCGGGCACGCGCACCAGCGCCTTGAGCACGACGAGCAGGAGTCCCGCGCACAGGAAACCGACGATCGGCGAGAACAACAGCGATTTGCCGACGCCCATCGCCTGCGCCCAATCGACGCCGCTCGTGCCCGACGCGCCGTGCATCAATTGATTCGCGAGCCCGACGCCGATGATCGAGCCGATCAGCGTGTGCGAGCTGGACGACGGCAACCCGAAGTACCAGGTCGCGAGATTCCATACGATTGCCGCGATCAGCAGCGCGAACACCATCGCGAATCCCGCGCCGTGGCCGACCTGCAGAATCAACTCGACGGGCAGCAGTTGCAGAATGCCGAACGCGACTGCGCCCGTCGAGGCCATCACGCCGAGAAAATTCCAGATGCCGGACCAGATGACCGCGACGTTCGGCGTGAGCGAATGCGTGTAGATCACGGTCGCCACCGCGTTGGCGGTGTCGTGGAAGCCGTTGACGAACTCGAAGCCGAGCGCGATCGCAAGCGCGATGCCGAGCAGCAGATACGGGAAGAGCGAATGCCCGCCGATAGGCGGGAGATCCGCGAGCAGATGGACGAGTACGTAAGCGGCGCCGCTTGCAAGCAGCGCCACGAGCAGCGCGAGGCCCAGATGCCGGGTGCGATCGGTGCGTTCTTCCGTGGCGGGGGCGAACAGGGGGCGGTTCATAACGGTCCTCTACGAGAAAACCGTTCGATGCTAGCGGCGCCGATCAGGCAGTTTGATGACAATTGGGCAATTCGATGACAGCGCCCGTCATGTCGTGATCGCCTGCTCGATGCGGGCGAGCACGGTCGGCCAGCCGCGTTTCATGCCTTCATAGGCGGTTTTGCCTGGCTGGGTGTCGAGATTGAAACCGGCATGCTCGAGGAATACGCGTGTGCCGTCGCGCTCGGGCTCGAGGCGCCACGAGATCGTCGTGTCGAGCACGTTTTGTGCGAACACGATCGCGAATAAGCGTCCGGGCTCGACCGCCGTCACCTCGCAATGCTGTCGCCCCCACGAACCCATGTCGAGCGTGAAACGATGGCCGACGACGGGGCTCACGTCGCCCGCAGCCCACCAGCGCGCGAAGGTTGCCGGTTCGGTGAGCGCCGCCCATACCCGGGTAGGCGAATGGGCAACGAATTGGTCGACGCGGATCGGTTCGGCTTCGGTCATCGTGAGGTCCGTCGGAGTGGGAGCGGGCACCCATCATAGTGGAACGTCACAAAGCGTGCCGCGAGCAGCCGTCGTCGCGCGGCGGGCGTGCCCGCCGTGTCGCGTATTGCGTGGCTATTGCAAGTCGAACGCAACCCGAACGCAAGCCGGCCGTCAGCCCGGCGGCGGCGGGCATGCATGCGGCCGCAGTGCGCGCGTCCGGCTGCTTCGCTTGTTCGGCAGCTACGTTCTCATCTGATCGCGTGGCAGGGCGGCCTTTGTGCGTCGCGCGCGTGCCGGGCGAGCGAACGGGCGCACGGCAGGTCAGGGAATCGGCAATTCCGCCTCGCGCTTGACTTCGCGTAGCGACAGCGCCGACTCGATCGACGTGACGCCCGGCAGCACGCGCAGCGTCTCGCGCAGGAACGTGCCGTAATCGTCGAGATCGTGCGCGACGACTTGCAGCAGGTAATCGGCGGAGCCCGACACGTTATGGCAAGACAGGATGCGCGGAATGCCGAGCACCTCGCGCTCGAAGTGATTCGCGATGTTTTTGTCGTGAACCGAGCAGCGCAGCAGTACGAACGCGATGACGCCGAAGCCGAGCGCGTTGCGCGACAGCTGCGCGCGATAGCGTTCGATGTAGCCGTCGCTTTCGAGCCGCTTCAGGCGGCGCGCGCATGGCGTTTCGCTCAGTCCCACCGAATCGGCGAGCCGCGCGACCGGGATGCGGCCGTCGATCTGCACGGCGGAGAGGATGGCGCGGTCGGTTTTATCGAGATCAATCGTCATTGGTGGATTGCTCTAAAAATTAAGTTTTTGATAGTGTATTCCAATAAAATTGGCGGGCAATCCTGGGAAATTAGCCAATAAGCCCTCTCCGAACGAGAGCATCATGGAGCCTTTTCCAAACTGGGGCTCGACCATGATTTCCACGCACGTGTTGACTGCTTATCTGGCAACCGTCGTCGCCATCTATGCGGTTCCCGGGCCTGATATGGCGTTCGTCCTGCAAACGGGAATCGCCCGCGGCGCACGGCACGGCATGGCCGCCGCCGCGGGGCTCGGGCTCGCACGCGCCGTGCACGTGACGCTGTCCGCGTGCGGCGTTGCCGCGCTGCTCAAGCATGCGCCGTGGCTCTACGAGACCGTGCGTTACGGCGGCGCGCTGTATCTCGGATACGTCGCCGTGCAGATCGTGCGTTCGCCGGCGTTCGCGTTGACCGACGACGGCGCGCGGCCGCCCGCGTCGCCGCTGCGGCAGACGTTCGCCAAAGGACTCCTCACCAATCTGCTCAATCCGAAGGCGCTCCTGTTCTGCTCGGTGCTGCTGCCGCAATTCGTCCAGCCGGACGGCGCGCCGGCACTGGCACAGATGGCCGTGCTCGGCGCCGTGCTCGTGCTCGCGGGCGTCGGCTTCGATCTCGCATGCGTGGCGGGTGCGGCACGCATCGCCCGGTGGCTGCGCGCTCATCCGCTCGCGCAGACCGCGCAGCGCTGGACGTTCTCGGCCGTGCTGCTCGCCTTTGCACTGAGGCTGTCGATCGACTGACTTTCGCGGCCGGCCTGGATAAGGCGGTTGGCCCCGGCGCAGGACTGTCGCGCCTGCTTTACACTTCGGATACCGTACTGTCGCATGGCCCTGCCCACGGCGTTTGTGCGCCGTCCGACATTGCGCACGGAGGAACTGCGCGTGCTTGCCGGGGTCCGATGAAGGCAGCCCCGTTTATGGCTTCTGGAGAATCCGAATATGGCAAGGCACCTTCATGCAGGCAACGAACCCCCGATCGTCTCCGAATCCACCTGCGTCGGCCCGTGCGATCCGGCCGAGACGATTCAGGTGATGGTGATGTTGCGGCGACAGGAAGAACAGCATCTCGATGCTTTGCTAAAAGGTCTGGCGAGCGGGGATCCGAACGCGAAGCCCATGTCGCGCGAGGCATTTGCGCAGCGCTTCAGCGCGCATCCAGACGCTATCCGGAAAATTGAGATATTCGCGCAGAAGCATCAGCTCACGGTTGTCCGGGTCGATCCGGCCGAGAGTCTCGTCGTGCTGGCCGGCACGATTGCGCAGTTCGAGGCGGCGTTCGGCGTGAAGCTGCAACGCTTCGAGCACCATAGCGCGGGCCAGTATCGCGGACGCACCGGCGACATCGCGCTGCCGGACGATTTGCACGATGACGTGACCGCTGTGCTCGGCCTGGACAATCGCCCGCAAGCCCGGCCGCATTTCCGGCTGCGGCCGACCCCGGCTTTCAAGCCCGCGCGCGCGGCCGCCGCGACGTCGTTTACGCCGCTGCAACTCGCGACGCTCTACGATTTCCCTCCGGGCGACGGCGCGGGCCAATGCATCGCGATCATCGAACTCGGCGGCGGCTACCGGGCGGCCGATATACAACGGTATTTCCGGGGCCTGGGGCTCGCGTCGCAGCCGAAGCTCGTCGACGTGAGCGTCAACGGCGGCCGCAATGCGCCGACGGGCGAGCCGAGCGGGCCGGACGGCGAGGTGTCGCTCGACATCGAAGTGGCGGGGGCGATCGCGCCCGGTGCGACGCTTGCGATCTATTTCGCGCCGAACAGCGACGCGGGCTTCATTCAAGCGGTCAATCAGGCCGTGCACGACACGGCCAACAAGCCATCGATCGTATCGATCAGCTGGGGCGGCCCGGAAAGCGCATGGACGTCGCAATCGCTACAGGCGTTCAACCGCGTGCTGCAGTCGGCCGCGGCGCTCGGCGTGACCGTGTGCGCGGCGGCCGGCGACAACGGTTCGAGCGACGGCGTGCAGGATGGGACGAACCACGTCGATTTTCCCGCGTCGAGCCCTTATGTGCTGGCTTGCGGCGGCACGCATCTGGACGCTCAGCCGGGGCAGGGCATCGCCGGCGAGACCGTTTGGAACGACGATGCGGCGGGCGGCGGCGCGACGGGCGGCGGGGTCAGCGGCGTGTTCGACCTGCCCGAATGGCAACAGGGCTTGAGCGCGACGCTTGCGCAGGACGGCAGCGCGACACCGCTCGCCAAGCGCGGCGTGCCCGACGTTGCGGGCGACGCGTCGCCGACGACGGGCTACGAGGTGTCGATCGACGGCACGTCGACGGTGATCGGCGGAACGAGCGCGGTTGCGCCGCTATGGGCCGCGCTGATTGCGCGGATCAACGCGGCCTCGGGGGGCGCGGCGGGCTGGATCAACCCGAAGCTGTACCGCAATGCCGCCGCGTTGCGCGATATCACCACCGGCAATAACGGCGCGTATGCGGCTTCGGCCGGCTGGGATGCGTGCACGGGGCTCGGCAGCCCGGACGGCGTGAAGGTTGCGGCGGCCCTCAAGGGCAGTGCAACGAGCTGATGAACGGCGCGCCATGCGCATGTTTGGCAGCCCGATTGAATATCGAGATGGTTCGACGGCGGCCGGAGGCCGCCGGAATGGGAGAGCCGGGCCGAAGCTGAGCGGCCTGGCCGCGGCGGGCGCCGCGCGCGCCCGCGGCGCCGCTTGTCTTGCCAGTGCCGGCGGGACGGGCGGCGGCAGGCAATACCGGTTTGGCACGATTGACGATTCGTTCATGCACCACCTAATAGAAATCCGAAGGAGCAAGCACGATGAGCATCGATTCGATTTCCTCCGACGAAGCGGGGCATCATGAGCCGCACAGATCCATGCCGGCTTTCGCGTCGAGGGCTGCCGCGTCGGCCGGCCGCGACCAGCCGCTGTTCGATCCGCTCGCCTATGGCAACGGCCCCGACGACTCGGTGACGGACACCACCGAGGCCGCCGCGCTCACGCACCACACCGCGAAGATAGGCGGGCGTTCGATCGCTTATACGGCGACGGCCGGCCATCTGGTGACCGTCGATCCGAGCAGCTCGCAGCCCAACGCGAAGCTTTTTTACGTGGCATTCACGCAGGACGGCGCGAAGGAGGAGGAGCGGCCGGTCACGTTTTTTTATAACGGCGGGCCGGGCTCGTCGTCGGTGTTCGTGTTGCTCGGCTCGTTTGCGCCGCGGCGCATCAGGACGTCGATGCCGGGTTTCACACCGCCCGCGCCGTACCAGATGGAGGACAATCCGGACAGCCTGCTGGACAAGAGCGACCTGGTGTTCGTCAATCCGGTCGGCACGGGCTATTCGGCGGCGGTCGCCCCTTATAAGAACCGCGATTTTTGGGGCGTCGATCAGGATGCGAACTCGCTGAAGCAATTCATCAAGCGCTATCTGACGAAGAACAACCGCTGGAATTCGCCGAAATTCCTGTTCGGCGAATCGTATGGCACCGCGCGGAGCTGCGTACTCGCGTACAAGCTGCACGAGGATGGCGTCGATTTGAACGGAATCACGTTGCAATCGTCGATTCTCGACTACCGGCAGGCGGGCAATCCGGTCGGCGTGCTGCCGACCGCGGCGGCCGACGCGTGGTATCACAAGCGGCTTGGCGTCGCGCCGACGCCGGCCGATCTCGGCGCGTTTGCCGAGGAGGTTGCCCAGTTCGCCCGCACCGACTATCTCGACGCGTTGCGCAAGTTCCCCCAGACCGACGCGGCACTCGTCAAGAAGCTGTCCGACTATACCGGCATCGATACGACGACGCTGCTGTCGTGGAGCCTCGATATTGCGAGCTACGATGCGCGCGGCAATTCGCTGTTCCTGACCACGCTGCTCAAGCCGCGCGGCCTCGCGCTCGGCGCCTATGACGGCCGCGTGACGGCGATCGAGACCGGCATCGCGGGGAAGATCGACCCGAACTCCGGCGGCAACGATCCGACGATGACGGCGGTTTCGGGCGTCTATACGGCGATGTGGAATACGTATCTGAACGAGCAGTTGAAGTACACGTCGAATTCGTCGTTCACCGATCTGAACGATCAGGCGTTCAAGTACTGGGACTTCGGCCACATCGATCCGACCGGCGCGCAACAGGGCGTGGACGACAAGGGCAATGTGATTCTGTACACGGCGGGCGACCTTGCCGCGGTAATGGCGCTCAATGTCGATCTGAAGGTGCTGTCGGCGAACGGTTTCTACGATTTCGTCACGCCGTTCTACCAGACGGTGCTCGATTTGCAGCAGATGCCGCTCGACGATCCGAAAGTACGGCAGAACCTGTCGGCGCGCTTCTATCCGTCAGGGCACATGGTTTATCTGGACGGCGGCTCGCGCACCGCGCTCAAGCACGATCTCGCGCAGATGTACGACTCCACGGTGCGAGACACGGGTGCTGTCGCGCGGATTCGCGCGCTGCAGGCGAAAAAGCGCGACCGTGCATGAGCGCATGGCAAAAAAGAACGCCCGCGCCACGGTGAGCGGCGCGGGCCGGGCATAGAAAGAGGCCGACCGTAGACGGTCGGCCTAAAAAGGTTCCGGCGTTTATCCGAGGGCCACTCTGCCAGAACCTGAGAAGCCGTTTTGACGGCCGAAAAACGGCCGCCGAATTCAGTACATCGATGCGTCAGCGCGCCGTCATTGCGCGCGCAGCCGCTCGGCGAGCGCGTGAAAGCCCGCCGCGAACACATGCTGGCTGACCGATGCCGCGACCGCCGCCAGATCGGCGCCTTCGGTCGTGAAGTCCGCCCACCATTGCCCGAAGGTCTTGCCGGAATCCGTGACCGTCACGAGCTGCACGCCGGCGACGTAATTGCGCATCGGCAGCGATGTGTCGAGGATCGAATACTCGAGCGTGTAATTCGGCTCGTCGAGCTTCAACAGCTTTTCGCGGACATAGCCGTTCGACAGCGTCAAATATCGGATCGCGCCCACCGTATAGGCGTCGGGGCCCGGTTCGAGCCGGCTCTCGACGACGGCCGGGTGAAACGACTGCAATCCGTTGAAATCGCGAAAAAATGCCCAGACGCGCTCGATCGGCGCATCGATGACACTGCTGGCAAAAGCGGTATGGCTCATGATCGGTCAGCTCCTCGTAAGCGGTTGCGCGTCATGATTTGGCGCGCCGGTCGATCAGCTTGAAGCGTTTGGTCATCTCGGTCAACGCGGTTTCGGCGGGCAGGCGCTCCATCGAGCTTGCGCCGTAGAAACCGTGGCATTGCGGGCACTCGCGCAGAATGTACGCGGCATCGTCGGGCGTCGCGATCGGGCCGCCGTGGCACAGCACGATCACGTCGTCGCGTACCGATTTCGCCGCGTCCGCCCAGCGCCGCACGAGCGGCGCGCAATCGGCGAGCGTGCGCGCGGTGGCCGCGCCGATGCTGCCGCCCGTCGTCAAGCCCATGTGCGCGACGACGATATCGGCGCCTGCCTCGGTCATCGCAATCGCATCGGCCTCGCTGAACACGTAGGGCGTCGTCAGCAGCCCTTTCTGATGCGCGAGGCGGATCATGTCGACTTCGAGCGCGTAGCCCATCCCGGTTTCCTCGAGATTCGCGCGGAAATTGCCGTCGATGAGCCCGACGGTCGGGAAGTTCTGCACGCCCGCGAAGCCGAGCCGGGCCAACTCGTCGAGAAACGCGTCGAAATTGCAGAACGGATCGGTGCCGTTCACGCCCGCGATCACGGGCGTCGAGCGCACGACGGGCAGCACCTCGCGCGCCATGTCGACGACGATCTCGTTCGCGTTGCCGTAGGCGAGCAGCCCCGCGAGCGAGCCGCGTCCGGCCATCCGGTAGCGGCCCGAGTTGTAGATCACAATCAGGTCGATGCCGCCGGCTTCCTCGCATTTCGCGGACAATCCCGTCCCCGCGCCGCCGCCGATGATCGGCTCGCCGCGGGCGATCGCCGCTCGCAGTTTGTCGAGAATCTCGGCGCGTGTCAGTTTCTTCATCGTTAATTCCGGTGTGCGGCGGTGGCTGGGTAGATCGACAGAAAATGCTCGACGGCGGCCGCCGCGAACAGCGGATCGTTGATGTGCGCGGGCACGCGCACCAGGCGGCGCTGCCCGGTCTGCTTCACGGTTGCCTCGAGCGCGGCGAACAGCGCGGCGTCGGCCTCCGGGTGCCAGAACGGCTGGCCCGGCGCGTCGAGCGCCGATACTCCCCCCTCGGGGATCAGAAAGCGCACCGGCCCGTCGCATGCGTTGAGCTTCGTGCCGATCCACTCGCCGATGCGGCGGTTTTCGTCGGGCGTCGTGCGCATCAGCGTGATCTGCGGGTTGTGCCGGTACAGCAGGCGGTCCGCATAGCGGGGCGGCACGGTTTCGATGCGCGCGAAGTTCACCATGTCGAGCGCGCCGCACGCGCCCACATATGGCACTTGGCTGCGCGCGATCGCGTCGAAGCGATCTTCGCCGCATGCGAGGATGCCGCCCATCAGCAGATCGCAGACTTCGGTCGTCGTCAGATCGAGCACGCCATCGAGCAGGCGGCTGTCCGCGAGCTTCTCCATCGAGCGGCCCCCGCTGCCGGTCGCGTGGAATACGAGGCAGTCGAAGCGCGCGTCGAGTTGCGCCGTCACCGCTTGGATGCACGGCGTTGTCACGCCGAACATCGTCAGGCCGACGGCGGGCTTCAGATCGGCCGACGGCGGCTGCAAGTCGCGCACCGCGCCCGCGATCATGTGCGCGCCGTTCGCGAGCACCTGCCGCGAGATCCGGTTCAGCCCGGCGACGTCCGTCACCGAATAAAGCATCGCGATATCGGATGCGCCGACGTATTGCGACACGTCGCCCGAGGCCATCGTCGAGATCATCAGCTTCGGCACGCCGACCGGCAGCGCCTGCAACGCCGGCGCGATGAGCGCCGTGCCGCCCGAGCCGCCGATGCCGATCAGCGCGGCCACGTCATCGCGGCTTGCAATATAGCGCTCGAACGCGACGGCCATCGCCGCGATCGCCCTGCCGCGGTCGCCGCAGAATACGGCGGCCGTGCCGTCAGGATGGTGCGCGGCGAGCGTTTCGGCGCTGACGTCGGCCGCGAGCCCCGGCAAACCGCGCGTGGACAGGTCGACCACTTGCGCGGCCAGCCCGGCCTCGGCGATCCGCGATTTGACGAAATGCGCTTCCGCGCCCTTTGTGTCAACGGTCGCCGCAACGTAGATCAGCTTACGGTGGGTTACCATCTGGTCTCCTTCGCCAAGTTCGTCTGTCGCACGATCCAACGCGAATCAATGAGGCAGAACTTTAACACATATGAGACAACCGTCTCACCCGTTGTCGATAAGTGACTATGACAAATACACCCGAGTCTGCGGAGGCCGAGCCTATGCCGGCCGCGCCCGCGTCAGAGATGCTATCCGAAGCCCGTGCGCAAACCCACGATTTGCTGTTGCAAACCGCGATGTCGATGCTCGACCAGGGCTGGTTTCCGTCGGTGACCGAGCTGGCGAATGCCGCCGGCGTGTCGCGTGCGACGGCTTATCGCTATTTTCCGTCACAGGCGGCGCTGGTCAGTACGGTCGTCGACGAGGTGCTCGGGCCGGTGCTGCAATGGCAGCCGACGTCGTCGTCGGCCGAGACGCGCGTGCATGAACTGCTCGACTTCGCCTATCCGCGGATGGACCAGCACGAGGGCGCGTTGCGCGCGGCGTTGCAGGTCGCGTTGCAGCAGTGGGCGAACGAGCGTGCGCGGCGCGCGCAGGACGAGCCGAAGTACCGGCGCGGCAATCGTAAGCGGCTGCTGTCGCTCGCGGTCGAGCCTGTGCTGCAGGCGGGTGTCGAGCCGGCGGCCGCCGCGCGGCTTGCGCAATCGTTGTCGCTGCTTTACGGCACCGAGGCGATGGTCGTGCTGAAGGACTTCTGGGGGCTCGATTTCCGGCAGTTCATGGACGTCGTCAAATGGACGAGCGCCGCGCTCGTGCGCGCGACGCTGGCCGAGGCCGGAGCGGCTGGCGCATCGGGGCAGCCGGGTGCGGCGGGCAGCGCGGGCAGCAGTGCATATTCCGGCGGAGCGGGCAGCGCGGGCGCGGGTGGTGAAGCCGGGCACGTGACGGGCGCGGACGACGCGAGCGCACGCCATGCCGGTGGCACCGGTGGCGCGGGTGCCGTAGAGCGTTCCGGCAATGCCGGCGGCGCGAGCGCAAGCGACGCGGGTAATAACGGATAACCCGCGCCGCCGGCGGCGGCACGATGCATCACGCGTCGCCCGCCGCACCGGTCATGCGCGATCGCGCGCGCCTGGCGATCGCGCGGGCCGCGGGCGCTCAGCGCAGCAACTGCCGCACGCCGAGTGCGACGATCAAGCCGCCGCAGAGCCGGTCGACGGCTGCGCGGCTGCGGCGGTAGGCCGCCGAGACGTCGGCCTGTGACAGGGCAAGCGCCACGAAGCCATACCAGCTTGCGGAGACCGACGCGATCATCGCGAGCATTGCCGCGAAAGTCGGCCAACCGACGTGCGCAGGCACGGCCGACGCAAATACAGCGGCATAGAAGGCGATCGATTTCGGATTCGTCAGATTGGTCATCAGGCCCTGCGCGAACGCGTCGCGGAAGCGGACGCCGGCGATGCGCGCGGCAGCCGGGTCGCGATTGAGCGCCGCTGCTTTGGCGTGCCGGATCAGGCGCAGCCCGAACCCGATCAGATACGCGGCCCCCGCGATCTTGATCGCGAGCGCGAGCCAGGGAAACGCGGCGAATACGATGCCCACGCCGAGAATCGCGCAGGACGCCCAGAACAGATTGACGAGCACGATGCCGCCGACCAGCGCGAGCGCATCGCGCCGGCTCGCGGACACCGCCTTGTGCGCGACCGCGACAAAATTCGGGCCGGGAATCACTACGCTCGCGAGATACAGTGGAAATACCGTGAGAACGGTGGTCGAATCGATTTGCATGGGCAATTCCGAGGTATCGCTGACTGAGGGCCGCCGTGGCGACGCGCGTATGTGCCGATCCGGTTTCGCGGTATGTCGAGCCGTATCGTGACCGGATGATTTGCGCCGTCGCCGCCTCGTATCGAATTCGACGAACGAGGCGCGTTCATGTGCGCCGGGCGTGCGTGCTACGCGACGATTGTTCGAACGGTTGCCGCGCACAGTATATTGCGGCCGGCGTATCTCGGTGATGTGCGATTCGCTGTAGGCGGCCAGCGTGCCTGACCCACGCAAACGTCATGGGTTGAAATTGCTGCTGGCAAATGCGGCAGGCGGCAATTTCGACGAATGAGTCGCGGACGGTGCGCAACGCGTGCTGGCCGGATCGGTGGAAGTCCCAAAGCGGCGCGGCCGCGCCGGCATGCGCGTGACGGTTTGGCGGGTCTTTTCGAAACGGACGGGCTATGTCCCGTCGGCGAAGCGATGAACAGGCGAACAGCATGCGATTGGGGCCAACGGCTTCATTCGCTCATTTTGTTCGGGTTCCCAGGAGACGGCGCGTATTCCGCCTGCTCGTCTGATGTTCGGCGAATGCATGCTGGATTGCCTCGGTGACGAACGTGGCGAAGGGCGCGAGCGCGGCGGTTTGCGCTTTCGGCTTTCAGTTCGGTATTGCAGATTCAGCCGCGCCGCCGGGCAAGCGTGACGCCCGCGAGCGCGAGGGCGAATCCGGCGATCTGCGCGGGCGCAAGCGTTTCGCCAAAAAATGCGTAGCCTTGCAGCGCGGCGAGCGGCGGCGCGAGAAACAGCAGCGAGGTCGCGCGCGCCGCTTCGCCGTGGCGCAGCATCGCCATCAGCAGCATCACGGCGACGCCGGACAGCATCGCGATGCCCCACGCGAGCGAAAGCCATAGCGCGGGCGCGCCGTGCCAACGGGTTTCGCCGAGCGCGAGCGCCGCCGTGCCCGCGACGAGCGCCGCGCCAAGATTCTGAACGGCAACGGCGGCGCGCAGATCGGTCTGCGACAGCGAGCTTTTCTGATAGAGCGAGCCGGCGGTGATCGATGCGACCGCCGCGATCGCGATCGTGACGACGGCCCAGGCCGGGGCGCCGCCGGTGGCCGTCGGCGCGGCGTGCAGCTTTGGCGCGAGCACGAGCGCGACGCCTGCGACACCGAGCGCCATGCCGGCCCAGCCGCGCGCGGGCAGCCGCTCGTTGAACAGCGGCGCGGCGAGCGCGGCGGTGGCAAGCGGCTGCAGCGCGCCGAGCAGCGCCATCACGCCGGCGTTGAGCCCTTGTGCGACGGCCCAATAGCTCGCGCCGAGATAAATGCCTTGCAACAGCGCGCCCGCCAGCAGATGGCGCCCCCATTCGCGTGCGGCGGGCCACGGCGCGCGCACGGCCCGCGCGACGCATGCGTAGACGAGCGCCGTGCCCGCGAAGCGGGCGAGCAGATACAGATTGGGATCGGCGTAAGGCTTGATCGCGCGGGCGACGATGAAGCCGGTGGACCAAAGCGCGACGAACGCGGCGGCGGTAACGGAGACGGGCATGCGAAACGGAGCGGGTACGCTCGCTGTGGCGGCGAAGCGCCCAGTATCGGGCGCGGCCGTGCGGCTGTCTTGTCGAAACCTGCAGTGCTCGCGGATATCGACGATATCGCCGATGCGGCGTGGCGGCGAATCAGTCGATCGAGAACGTGTCGAGCGGCTGATTCGCGCTTGCGGCTTCGTCGCTGGCAAAGCGCGCGCTGAGTTGCCGGTGCAGGCGGCGCGCCTCGTCGAGCGTCAGATCGATCCAGTACGGATCGCCCGCAGCATCGTTGAGCCGCTGCGGCGGAAATTGGATTTCGAGAACGACGCCTTTGCGATACATCGATATACCTCTGGTCAGTTATGCGGTCGGCCTGCGGCCAAGCCGCGAGTGTAGCAATCCGCCGCCGGTGGCGGCCGGCGCGATTGCCCGCTGTCTCGAAATTCTGAATTTCGGCATGGCCACGGAACGCGACATGGGCGCGCGCGGCGTATCGGCAGGCCGTTCTAAAATGGCCCGCCATCTTTATCCGACCATCGCCCATTCGATGCCCGGCCACGCCGCGCCGCATGTCATGCTGATTGAACAACGTCATCGCTATATTCTGAACGAACTCGCTCGAACAGGCGCGCTGTCCGTCGCACAGCTCGTGCGTGCGCTCAACGTGTCGCGCGAGACTGTTCGCCGCGATCTGAACGCGCTCGCCGCGCGGGGCCTCGTGATCATGACGCACGGCGGCGCGCTGGCGGCCGAGCCGCGCGAATCGGGCGCCGCCGCACGCGATGCGGCGCATGCCGACGCCAAGCGGGCGATCGGGCGGCGCGCGGCGGAGTTCGTGCCCGACGGCGCGTCGGTGCTGCTCGACTCGGAAAGCACCGTGCATGCGGTCGCGGCCGCGCTCGCCGATCGGCATCGGCTCGTCGTCTATACAAACGACTGGCGCATTGCCAGCATCCTCGGCCGCCGCAACGGCAACCGCGTGACGCTCCTCGGCGGCGAATTGTCCGCAGACGAAGACGCGACGTTCGGCATCGACACCATCCAGCAGCTCGCGCAATACCATGTCGACTTTGCGTTCGTCGGCGCGGGCGGCATTACGCAGGACGGCATGCTGACCGACCCTTCGCGGCTCACTGCCGAAGTGCGCAGCCGAATGATCGCGGCGGCGGCGGCGGCGGTGATCGTCGCCGATCTGTCGAAATTCGGCTGCGTGCTGCCGGTGCGGGTCAGTAGCGAGAACGCGCGCTACCTGGTGACCGAGCGCCGGCCCGACAATGCGTTCGCGAGCGCGCTTGCATTGCGCGGCATCGAACTTGTCGTATGTGGATGAGCGTGGCTTCGCGTGCGCCGTTCGCGGCTGAGCGCGACGGCGCGCTTGCGCATTGACGGCGCGGCGCGGCCAGCACAAGCGTTTCCGTGGGCCGCACCGCGTGTGATGCCCTGCTCGCAACCGCGACACGCAAACTTCATCGAAGCGTCATACCGGTGGCAAACCGCCATTGAATACTCGTCAGTTCGGTTTTCATCACGATCAGACGAGGAGGGCGGCGATGTCCGTCAGCGTGCGCAGCTATCTTTCCCCGACGCTGGTTTTGCTCGCATTCGATTGGCCTGGCGCGCAGCGGCACGACGATTTTCTCGGCTTTGCGATCAGACGCACGCCCGGCTTCTGGTCGGCGCACGGCAAGAGCCGCGCGATGACGAGCTGGCTGCCGAACCGGCTGACGTTCGACGCCCCCGCCTCCGATACCCACGGCGATGCGCCGACCGATCAGGCGCCGATCCAAAAATTCATGTGGTGGGATGCGCGGATCGATCCGCCGGATCGGGGCCGCACCTTTCGCTACGAGGTCTATCCGGTCGTCGGCACGCCGGAGTCGCTGCGTGTGCTCGATGCCGAAGCGGGAGTGTGCAACGTCACGTTGCCCGCGCATATCGAGGACGGTATCGGCACATGGTTCAACCGCGCGGTGGTGAGTTCGCAGGCGTTCGCCAGGCAGGTGGGCGCGCTGCATCTCGGGCCCGGTGAGACACCTTCGCCCGATGCCGCGCTGAAGTTGCGCACGTGGCTGGCAAACGACTTGCAGGAAACCTTCGGCCTGATGCTCGGCGCGGCGGCGCGCCGCGCGGTGTCTGCGGTCTACCACCTGACTGACCGGCTATGGGCGATTCCCGCGTTCGAAGCGTTCGGCCGCGCGCACGGCGCCGACGCGCTCGCGATCGTCTACGACGCGCACGCGACGAAGCGCGGCCGCGGCGAGCCGCCGCTGCCGTCGCCGAACCAGCCGGCCGTCGATCAGTTGAAGAATGCCGCGACGTTCGCGCCACGCGACAAGACGCGGATCATGCATGACAAATTCATCGTCGCGGGCGACGAGGCCGGGCCGGCGCGTGTGTTGACCGGCTCGGCGAATTTCACGACGGAGGGCATCACCGAGCAGGCGAACGTGCTGCATTTGTTCGAGTCGGCGGCGCTCGCCGAGCTGTACAACGCGCGCGCGCATGCGCTCGCGTCCAATCCGGGCATCGCGCAGACGGCGCGGCTCGCACCTGGCTGGTCGGAGCCGGTGAGCGTGGGCACGGCGCGCGTGCGGGTGTCGTTTTCGCCGGAGCCGCGCGGCGCGCGCACGCAGATCGACACGATCGTCGAGGCGATTCGCGCCGCGCAGCATTCGGTCCTGTTCTGCCTGTTCATGCCGACCGACGCCGCGTTGCGCGACGCATGCTTTGCCGCAGGCGACCGGGGGCTGATGATGTTCGGGCTCGTCAACGAGATTAGCGCGCGCAGCGCGCAGCAAGCGCAAGCGGACGAGCAAGCCGGCAAGACGCCCGATGCGGCGCGGCTCGCCAATCTCGAGCTGTATCACCGCAGCCGGTCGCAGCGCGACGTGATCGGCGCGGCTTATTTTTCGCCCGCAACGGTGCCGGCCGGCTTCGAGCCGGAATTGCGGCTCTTTCCCGGCGATGCGCCGCCGGCTTATCCGCCTGTCGTCGTTCATCACAAGTTCATCGTGATCGATGCGGAAGGCGCCAATCCGGTGGTGTACAGCGGCTCGGCGAATATGAGCGAGAACTCGGAGCACTATAACGACGAGAATCTGCTCGAAATTCGCGATGCGCGCGTGGCGGCAATCTATCTTGCGGAAGGTCTGCGTCTTTACGAGCACTACCGCGCGCGGGCGCTGTGGATCGCCGCGCAGCGCGACTCGCACGCCGGTTCGGACGCACGGCGCAAGCTCGTGTTGCAGCCGGACGCGCGTTGGGCGAAGAAATATTTCGTCGCGGGCAGCCCGGAAGAAAAGGCGCGGATCGCGTTGGCCGCGCCGCCCCGGGCGCAAGCCGATGGCGGCATGCGGACAGGCGAGGGAGCAGCGTTACGCGGCGCCCGTGCGTTCACTTATGCGTCAGCGCGCGACGAAGCGCAGTACTGAGTCGGCGATCATCGCGCGGTGACGCGAGCGCTGACGCGGCGAAGACGGATCGCGGCCGAACGCCGCGCCGAACGTGTAGCGGTTCGAGACGCGATGAAAGCAGAACGAACTGATCAGCAGATGCAGGTCGATCGGGTCGATGTCGTCGCGAAACACGCCGTTTTCGATGCCGTGCGCAAGCAGCGTTTCGAGCGTCTTGATGATGCTGACGTTGCTGTTCTTGAACGACTTGATTTGTTCCAGATATTTCGCGCCGTGAATATTCTCGATCGACACGAGACGGACGAAATCGCGATGCTTGTCGTGATAGTCGAACGTGAATTCGACGAGCCGCCGTAACCCTTCTTCGGGCTCCAGTTCGCCGACGTTCAGTTCGAGTTCGAGCGCGCGAATGTCGCCGTAGACTTTCTCCAGCACTGCCTCGTACAGCCCTTCCTTGCTGCCGAAATAGTAGTAGAGCATCCGCTTCGTCGTGTTCGTGCGCTCGGCGATCGCATCGACGCGCGCGCCCGCGAGCCCCATTGCTGAGAACTCTTCGGTGGCGACGTCGAGAATATTGCGCTTGGTTTGCTCGGGATCGTATTTGCGGCGCCCGTCGTCTCGGCGCGTCCGGGCAGCGTGCGCATTCGCGCGGGTTTCGACTGCTGCGGCCTTGTTTGTCGCTTGTTTCATATGGCTGGATCGGGCGGGCGGCGGCATGAACGGCGCATTCTAGCATGCACCCAGACGAGTCCCGGCTCGGGCGAGCTACAGGCCGCGCGCGTTTGCCGCGCGGCTGGCGGGCGGCGGGCAGCGCGCGGCGAGTGCATCGCGCACCTCGTATGCGCAATAGGTGAGCTGGGCTGCGGCCAGTCCGGCCACGCCGAACGTGCGCGTGAGGCCGAATGCGTCGAAGCCGCCCGGCACGGGCCGTCCTTCGGCGAGCGCGGCCGCGAGCACTTCGCCCGCGACGGTCGTCGGCGCCATGCCGTGGCCGCCGAAGCCGATCGCGTGCCATACGCCGCTTGCGTCGCAGCCGATCTGCGGCATTTTATGGCGTGCATAGCTCATCAGGCCGCCCCATGCGAACTGCACGGCGACGTCGCGCAATTGCGGATAGACGCGTACGAGATCGCGCCTGAGCAGCCGCGCGATCGCATCCGGCCCGCGATCGAGGATCGAGATGCGGCCGCCCCACAGGATGCGCGTATCGGCAAGCGGCCGATAATAGTCGAACGCGAAACGCGTGTCGTAGACAGCCGACGCGCAGTTGATCGAGTCGGCCAGGCGCGCGCCGAGCGGCTCGGTTGCGATCACATAAGTCGCGATCGGCAGCACTGCGCGCTCGATGCGCGGATAGACGCCGCGCGCGTAGCCGCCGCCCGCGAACACGACGTGCCGGGCATGCACGGCGCCGTTTCTGGTCGCGACGACAAAGCCCGCGCCGTCGCGGCGGATCGAGCGCGCCGCCGAATGTTCGTAGATGCGCACACCGCGGCTCGCGGCGGCGGTGGCGATTCCGAGCACGTACTTGAGCGGGTGGAAATGAAACGCGTTGCGCTCGAACAGGCCGCCGTGATAGCGATCGGTCTTTAGGCGCTCGCGCAGCGCGCGCGCATCGAGCGGTTCCCAGTCGACGCCGAACGCGTTTTTCATCAGCTTGCGCGGCGCGTCGAGCCGGGATGGATCGTCGAACCAGTTGGCGAGGATCACGCCGCCGTCGACACGCTCGCAATCGATGCCGTAGCGCGTGCAGCGGGCGCGGATCAGGTCGACCGCATCGAGCGTCAGTTGGTAGAGCGCGCGGGCTGACGCGGGGCCGAGCGTGCGCAGCAGGTCTGCGTTGTCGAGGCTGTAGCCGCCGAACACGAAGCCGCCGTTGCGGCCCGACGCGCCGAATCCGACCGTCTTCGCCTCCAGCACGACGGCGTCGCGCATGCCGCGCTCGACCAGGCCTAGCGCGGTCGACAAGCCGGCCAGCCCGCCGCCGACGATGCAGACGTCGGTGTCGATGCGGGCGTCGAGCGTGGGATAGGGGGTGCGGGTCGCGGTGGCTTCGTAGAAATTCGGCATGCGCAGCGTGGGTCGTGGAGACGGGGCGGTGCGAGGTTGGCGGTGCGGGCTATCGTAACCGTTTGAGCCCGGCGTGCGAAGGGCCGGCAGCGCAGCGGGGGCGGATGGTTGGCGCGGTCATTGTCAGGCGTGCGACCGCCGACGGGGCGGTGCGGCACGGCCGTCGGCCGCGTGAGGGCGTGCGCAGCAGGGGCGGCTGACCGCCGACGCAGCGTTCGCCGCACGCCGCGCCGGTTGCGCGAATTTTTCGGATATCCGGGTAGGTTTGGATCGGTGCATGCGCATATCGGCGTGTTCAGCGTGTGCCGTGCCGCTTCGGCTCGGGCGATGGTTCGGGTTCGGGCGCGACGCTGGCTGTTTGACGGGTTTCGGTGTTCGTAACATCGCGGTGCTCCGGCGCATCGGTCTGCGCCACGGACGGCCAGCGCGCGCAATCGCATTCGAGCCGGTGGTAGCGCTCGAGCCGCCGGGCATCGATCAGCGCGACATAGGCGGCGCCGTTTTTCGTGATGATCTTCTCGGCGCCGTTGCGCACTTCGTCGGCCAGCTCGGAAAAGTGGGCGCGGGCGATGGACAGCGGCACGATATCGCCGATGCGAATGGTCATGATCGGTCTCGCGTGGCCGGCGGTCGGCCGGCCGGTGAACGGACAAGCGGATAAGTAAAGGCCGGCGATTAAAAGGCCAGCGATCGAACAGGATCGTGACGTCAGCTTATCGGCCGCGACGGCGCGACGGAACCTAGCCATTCGGCCAGCGCAACGAATGGCTCGCTGTCGGCGGCGTCGTCGGGGGCGACGAGGTAATAGCCCGCATCGCTCGGCAGACGCAGCTCGAGCGGCGCGCGCAGACGCCCCGACGCCAGCTCGTCGGCAACGAGCAGTTCGGGCATCAGCGCGACGCCCATTCCCGCGTGAGCGGCCGCCGTGAGCATCGTGAAGAGTTCATAGCGCGGCCCGCGCACCGCGCGCAGATCGTTGTCTATGCCGTGAGCGCGGAACCAGTCGCGCCACGCATCGGCGCGCGTCGACAGATGCAGCAGCGGCAGCTCGAGCAGCGCGTCCAGTGAGACCGGCTTGCCGGGCGCGGGCAGCAGCGCGGGGCTGCACACCGGCAGCATGCCGCCTTCGCGGAACAGCAGCCGCCCTTGCGTGCCGGGCCAGAGTGCATGGCCGAAATAGATTGCCGCGTCGAACGGCGAATCGCTGAACAGGAACGGCTCGGTGCGCACCGACAGGTTGACCGTGATATCGGGCCGCCGCGCACGGAATTGCGGCAGGCGCGGAATCAGCCACTGGCTCGCGAACGTCGGCACGACCGCAAGCTCCAGCGTCGCGCCGATGCCGCGCTGCGCCATCAGCTCGAGCGTGTCGCGCTCGATGCGCTCGAGGTTGCGGCGCACGAGCGCCGCGTAATGGCGGCCGTGCGGCGTCAGCACGACCCGCTTCTTGATCCGCAGGAACAGCGCGACACCGAGCCGCGCCTCGAGCGCGGTGATCTGGCGGCTGACCGCGCTTTGCGTGAGCGCGAGTTCGTCCGCCGCGCGCGTAAAGCTGGCGTGGCGGGCCGCCGCTTCGAACACCTGTAGCGCGGCAAGATTCGGAATGCCTTTTCGCATCGAGGGCTGGCTGATCGAAAGATCAATAGTTGATGAGTTTTAGGAATGAAGTGGTGAGTTTATATCAGTTGCCGCAAGCATGGCGCATGCCGACAATCAACTTCCGAATCCGTCCGGTGCGGCAGCCGATGTTGCGCACGAATTCCGCTGTACCGCGACGCATTGCCGACATCCTCCGAACTCGTTAAAAATCCGATGAACGCGAATCTCGCCGCTTTGCTCGCCACCGTCCTCCCTTCATCGACGATCGATGAGTTGATGCAATTGATGCATGTTCCGAGCTGCGTTGAGCGTTGCGAGCCGGGCGTGGTGACGCGCGCGGAGCTTGCGCAGGCGCTCAATATGGCGTTGTTCGCGGATCTGCTCGAGCGGGTGCCGACCGGCCGTGCGTACACGCGCGACGTCGCCCGCGACGGCGGCCGGGTGACGTTCGATCACGGCGCGTTGCGCACGGTGCGCTGGCCGTCGTGCGGCGCGTTGCCGCCGGGGGAAGCGGCGTTCACGCGAATCCTGCGGCCGCTCGGCTACCGGCTGAACGGCACTTATGCGCTCGAACGCCTGAACATGACCGGCCGCTCATACGCGCATCTCGACGCGCCCGATCAAATCGCGCAGTTTTTCGTGAGCGAGCTGCATCCGGAGCGCTTCAGCGCCGCATTCCAGCAAGCAGTGACGAACGTGGTCGGCACGTCGGCCGATCCGCTCACGCCGCGCTCGTTCGCCGCGCTGGCCGAGCTGGAGCGCGACGCATCGCTGCCGCTTGCCGACGCGTGCGCGCTGCTGCCCGTGCTGGTGAGCTGTTTCGGCCGCCAGCATGCGACGCCGAAGCTGGCCGATTACGAGACGCTGCTTGCCGAATCGGCGGAGATGGCGTGGATCGCGACCGAGGGCAACGCGTTCAACCATGCGACCGACCGCGTGCCGGACGTCGACGCGCTCGCCGCCGCGCAACGCGCGCTCGGCCGGCCGATCAAGCCGGCCGTCGAGGTGTCGCGTTCGGGGCGCGTGCGTCAGACCGCGTTTCGCGCGGACCCGGTGGTGCGCGCGTTCGTCGACGCGTCGGGTGCGCATATCGAGCGCGAGGTGCCGGGGTCGTTCTACGAATTCATCACGCGTGACACGCTCGCCGATGCGGCCACCGGGCGTGCGACGCTCGATCTGAGCTTCGATGCAGGCAATGCGACCGGCATCTTCAAGATGACGGCCGCGGCGTAGCGTCAGCGGCGCGGTTTGCACCGTTTGTTGAAGCCCGCGTCCGCCTCCATCGCTGTCGATTTCCACCCTTGCCGGAGCTTGTGATGACGACTGCCGCCGATTTCCGCCGCATGCCGAAGCCGGCCGCGCCGAGCGTCGACACGTTTGCGCGAGCCGTGCCGCCGCCCGGCGCGTTGCCCGCAACCGCTTATCCATTCGCCGCGCCGTTTGCCGATCCACAGGGCTCGCCGATCCGCGAGCTGTTCAAGCACGTCGGCAAGCCGGGGATGATTTCGTTCGCGGGCGGCTATCCGTCCGCCGATCTGTTCGACCGCGAAGGCGTGGCGGCGGCGCTTGCCGATGCGTGCCGCGACGATCCCGTCGCGTGCCTGCAGTACGGCGATACAGCGGGCCAGCCTGGTTTGCGCCGCGCGCTTGCGCATTGGATGGCGAGCGCGCGCGGCGTGCATTGCGACGCGTCGCGCATCCTGGTGACGACCGGCTCGCAGCAAGGGTTCGACCTGCTCGTGCGCACGCTGATCGAGCCGGGCGACGTCGCGCTCGTCGAAGTGCCGGCGTATCCGGCCGCGCTGCAGGCGCTGCGGCTCGCGGGGGCGAGACTCGTGGCGGTGCGCACCGACGGCGATGGCGTCGATCCCGACGCGCTCGCCGCGCAGCTTGCCGCTTGGCCCGCCGCCGAGCGCCGCCCGAAGCTGTTGTATACGGTGCCGACGTTCGCGAACCCGACCGGCGCGACTTTGCCGCCGGCGCGGCGGGCCGCGCTCGCCACGCTGGCCGCGCGCGAGCGGATCGTGCTCGTCGAGGACGATCCGTATGCCGATCTGCGTTTTACCGGCGAGCCTGTCGCACCCATCCTCGGCTGCGACGGCGCGCAGGATTGGACCGTCTATCTCGGCAGCTTGTCGAAGATCGTCGCGCCGGGGCTGCGGATCGGCTGGGCGGTGGCGCCCGAGGCAATCGCCCGCCGGATGACGGTCGCGAAGCAGACGAGCGATTTGTGCACCGCGCCGCTTGCTCAGGAAGCCATCCGGCGCTATCTGGACAGCGGCCGGCTTGTCGCGCATCTGCGCACGATCGCGCGGACTTACGGCGATCGCTGCCGCGCTCTGATCAGCGCGCTGCGTCAATTCGTGCCGGATGACGTCGAGTGGCGCGAGCCTGCGGGCGGCATGTTCGTCTGGGCGCGGCTCACGCGCGGCCGCGACGCGACGGCGCTGCTCAAGCACGCGCTCGAGCATAACGTGATGTACGTGCCGGGTGCGGCGTTCTATGCGAGCGCTGCGGATACCGCGAGCTTGCGGCTGTCGTTCGCGGCGCCGGACGAGGCGGAAATTTTCGAGGGCGTGCGCCGGTTGCGAGCCGCGCTCGCGGCCGGCCGCTGACGCTTGCCCGAGCTGGCGGCGGCCACGCGCGGGCTGTCCGCGAGCGCCGCGTGCCGGTTCGCGGCGCCTGGCCGAATGGCCGGGGCGCTTGCATGCGGCCCGCGAACGCGGTCCAATCGATTCATTCACCGATCAACCTGTTGTCATTCCGAACTGAAGAGGAAGCGATGCAATTCAACGACATTCTCGCCGCGCTGGACGTCGATCTCGCCCACTGGCAAGGCGCCGCGCTGACGGCACGCTCGCCGGTGGACGGCGCGACCCTCGCGACGCTCGCCGTGGACAGCCCGGCCGACGTCGAGCGCAAGATCGATGCCGCGCATCGCGCGTTCGCCGCTTGGCGCACGGTGCCCGCGCCCGTGCGCGGCGAGCTGGTGCGCGTGTTCGGCAACGTGCTGCGCGAGCACAAGGCCGCGCTCGGCGCGCTCGTCACGCTCGAAGCGGGCAAGATCGCGTCCGAAGGGCTGGGCGAAGTGCAGGAAATGATCGACATTTGCGATTTCGCGGTAGGTTTGTCGCGGCAGCTATACGGCCTCACGATCGCGTCCGAGCGGCCCGGCCACCGGATGATGGAAACCTGGCATCCGCTTGGCGTGTGCGGCGTGATCTCCGCGTTCAATTTCCCGGTTGCCGTGTGGGCGTGGAATGCGGCGCTGGCGCTCGTGTGCGGCGATCCGGTCGTCTGGAAGCCGTCCGAGAAAACGCCGCTTACGGCCATCGCGTGTCATGGGCTGTTTGCGAAGGCAGTGCGCGAATTCGAGCGCACACATCCGGGCGTGGTGCCGCAAGGGCTGACGCAGCTCGTACTGGGAGCGCGTGATGTCGGCGAGGCGCTTGCCGCATCGCCGAAGGTGCCGCTCATCAGCGCGACGGGCAGCGTGCGTATGGGTATCGAGGTCGCACAGGTGCTGAGCCGGCGCCTTGCGCGCAGCATTCTCGAGCTTGGCGGCAACAACGGGATGATCGTCGCGCCGAGCGCGGATCTCGATCTCGTGGTGCGCGCGGTTACGTTCGCTGCGGTCGGCACCGCCGGTCAGCGCTGCACGACGCTGCGCCGGCTGATCGTGCATCGCAGCGTTGCCGATCAGTTGCTGCCGCGGCTGGAGAAGGCATTCGCATCGGTGACGATCGGCAATCCGCTCGATGCCGGCACGCTGATCGGTCCGCTGATCGACCGCGCGTCGTTCGATGCGATGCAAAAGGCGCTTGCCGATGCGCGCGAGCAGGGGGGGGACGTGAAGGGCGGCGAGCGTGTCGACGTCGGGCATCCGGATGCGTATTACGTGCGCCCGGCGCTCGTGCGCATGCCGAAGCAGACGGCTGTCGTGACGCGCGAGACGTTCGCGCCGATCCTCTATGTGCTCGTCTACGACGAACTCGACGAAGCGCTTGCGATTCATAACGGCGTGCCGCAAGGGCTGTCGTCGTCGATCTTCACGAACGACATGCGTGAGGCCGAGTGGTTCATGTCGGCGGCGGGCAGCGATTGCGGGATCGTCAACGTCAATATCGGCACGAGCGGCGCGGAGATCGGCGGCGCATTCGGCGGCGAGAAGGAGACGGGGGGCGGACGGGAGTCGGGCTCCGATGCCTGGAAGAGCTATATGCGCCGCGCGACCAACACGATCAACTATAGCCGCGAACTGCCGCTGGCGCAGGGAGTGAAGTTCGACGTGTGAGCCGCGCAGCCGTTCGGCGCGCGATTTCCCGGCCTCGGGCATGCTCGCCGCAACACGCGGCGTTGCCGAGTGCGGGCGTGGCGAGGGGCGGGCATTGAGGGGCGGCGCGATTGCCGGCGGGCGGGCAGTTGCTGCCGGTGGCGGACGCCATCGCCGGGTTTTGGGCGAAACGGGCGTCCGCCGATGGCCGCGCGGGCGTTGCCGGTTACCCGTCCGGCGGCCGATGTTTTCGTGACAGCTGGCGTGTTGCGATTGCGTGCGCCTGCCGTGCGTTCGGCACCGGCTCAAGCCCGCATCATTTGCTTATGTTTGCCTGGCCTTGCGCTAAATATCCGCTAAACATCGATTAAACATCGGCTAATCGTCCGCATGTCAGCCGATCGCGCGAGGCTGCCTGTTTGAGTCCGACGGCTGCCGTCAACCTGCCCGCACCCGCTCAGGCACGCTCACGCCCGCTGCCGCTGCGCTGTCGAGCCCCGGACGATCAGCTCTCCCGGCAGCACCAGCGTCCGGGTCGACATCTTCGGCTCCGCTAGCCGCTGCGTGAGCAGTTGCATCGCATTCCTGCCGATCTCGTAGACGGGCTGTGCAATGACCGTCACGCCGGGCGTGACCAGATCGGTCCACGCATCGTTGTCGAAGCCGGCGAGTGCGACATCGTCGGGCACGCGCGCGCCGCGTTCGCGCAGCGCGCGATACGCGCCGAGCAGCAGCAGCCCGTTGCTGGCGACGATCGCGTCGGGGCGCGCCGCCGCGTCGCCCGACAGCCACGCCGACACGTGCGCCTGCGCGGCGTGCGGATTCGGATCGACGAATTCCGTTTCGGCGGACAGCCCATGGCCGCGCAGCGCGTCGACGAGCGCCGCGTGCCGTTCGCGCCCCGTCGTGCTCGCATTGCCGAACAGGCCCGCGATGCGCCGGTAGCCGCGCGCAATCAGGTGCTCGACGAGTTGCGTCGCGGCGTCGCGGTTATCCAGCGTGACCGCGTCGGCCGTGCCCGCCGGGCCCGCGCGGTCGATCATCACGACCGGAAACGCATGCGCGAGCGCATCGAAGCGCCGTGCGGCATCGTAAGTGGGGGAATAGATCACGCCCGTTACGCGCTCGCTCGCCATCAGCCGCAGATACATCGCTTCCTTTTCCGGATCTTCGTCGGTGTTGCAGAGGATCACGCGCATGCCATGTTCGTATGCGGCGTCTTCGACGGCGCGGCTCACTTCGGTAAAAAATGGATTGCGCACGTCCGACACGATCAGGCCGATCGTTGCGGTATCGCCCGAACGCAGCCGCCGCGCGGCGGCGTTCGGCCGGTAGTCGAGCTGTTCGATCACTGCCAGCACGCGCTGCCGCACGGCATCGCGTACCGGACCGTTGTTCGACAGCACGCGCGAAACCGTCGTGACCGACACGCCGGCGGCTTGTGCGACATCCTTGATTCGTAGCGCCATACGACTGAAATGACTGAAATCGATTTCTCTTCTGGTCGGTATTTACCCTGATTCCAGGTGGCGGAATGCTAGGTGATTCATCACGCATCCGCCCGTCGTGGACAGGCCGTTTGCCTATTCTATATGGGGTTGCTGCGCATTTCACCCAGTTTTCGGAAATCGGGGAACGCTTGACGATTGAAGTGGTATCGATTCCAATACGTGCATCTAGAACGACTGAATTCAGGAGACGCGATGCCGCCGTTGCTTACTGCGGAGTTGGTCCGGCTCGGTGCCGGCGCCGACTCGAAACACGATGCGATCCGTCAGGCGGGCGCGCTGCTCGCGGCGGCAGGCGTCATCGAGCCCGGCTATGTCGATAGCCTGCTTGGCCGCGAGCAGGTATCGAATACATATTTGGGCAGCGGCGTTGCGATTCCGCACGGATTGCAGGAGGATCGTCACCTGATCCGGCGCACGGGCGTCGCGGTGCTGCAAGTGCCGGCCGGCGTCGAGTGGCAGGGCGGCGAGCGCGCGAAGCTAGTGGTGGCGATCGCCGCGCAGTCCGACGAGCACATTGCGCTGTTGCAGCGTCTGACCCGGTTGATCGGCGATCCGGCGCAGCTCGAACGGTTGCTCGAGGCGCGCGACACTCAGGTGATCGTCGATGCGCTAAACGGCGGCAGCAACGGCAGCGCGGCCGTGGTCGCGGCGACGCCGGCCGATTACGAGCATCGCATCGAATTGATCCTCGACTATCCGCACGGCCTGCATGCGCGGCCCGCGAGCGCATGGGTTGCGACCGCCAAGCGCTATCAGTCGGCGCTGCGCGTGCGTCACGGCAACGTGGCGGCCGACCCGAAGAACCTGGTCAGCTTGCTGCAACTCGGCGCGGGCGCGAATGCGGCGCTCGTGGTGTCCGCGCAGGGCGTCGATGCGGCCGATGCGCTTGCGGCGCTGGCGCGCACGATCGAGGCGCTCGCGGCCGAAGAGCATGCGCGCGCGGCCGCCGCGCAGGCGCGCAAGCAGCAGGCGCAGCCCGCACTGTGGGCGCCGGAGGACCCGGCGACGGCGATCGACGGCATCGGCGCGGGGCCCGGCCTCGTGATCGGGCCGGTGCGCGTGCTGCGCGCGGCGGCGCTCGAGATCGAGGACCGCCCGGGCGATCCGCTCGACGCGTCGCATCGTCTCGAACAGGCGTTCGCGGATACGGCCGCCGAGCTTGACGCGCTCGCCCGTTCGACGGCGGCGCGCCTCGGCGCAGCCGAGGGCGAGATTTTTGTCGCGCAGCGCGAACTGTTGAACGATACCGCGCTGCTCGACGAAACCGCGCGGCTGGTCGCCGACGGCCACGGGCTCGCGTGGGCGTGGCATCGCGCGGCGGACGCGCAGGCGGCGCGGCTCGCCGCGTTGCCCGATCCGTTGCTCGCCGCGCGAGCGGCGGATTTGCGCGATGTCGCGCGGCGCGTGTTGCGGCATCTCGGTGAAGCGGGCGCGGGCGGCAGCGCCGATGCGGGCGCGGGCGCGCCTTCGATCCTGATCGCCGAGGATCTGACGCCGTCCGACACCGCGCAGCTCGATCCCGCCGTGACGCTCGGCTTCTGCACGGTCGCAGGCGGCCCGACGTCGCATACGGCGATTCTCGCGCGCACGCTCGGCGTGCCGGCGGCGGTCGCCTGCGGCGCGAAGCTGCTGGAGATTGCCGACGGCTCGCACGCCGTGCTCGACGGCAACGCGGGGCGGCTGTTCGTCGGCGTGTCCGCGCGCGACGCTGAACGCGCGCGGCAAGCGCAGCTGCGGCTGATCGAGGAGCACAAGCGCGCGAGCGCGAACCGTGCGCTGCCCGCCGCGACGCTCGACGGCCATGTGATCGAGATCGGCGCGAACATCACGCGGCCGGACCAGGTTGCCGACGCGCTCGCGCAAGGCGCGGACGGTATCGGCCTGATGCGCACCGAGTTCCTGTTTCTCGAGCGCCGCGACGCGCCCGACGAGGACGAGCAATACGACTGCTACCGCCGGATGGTCGACGCGAGCGGCGGCCGGCATCTGATCATCCGCACGCTCGATATCGGCGGAGACAAGCAGGTGCCGTACCTGAACCTGCCGCACGAAACCAATCCTTTCCTGGGCGTGCGCGGAGTGCGTCTGTGCTTGCGGCGTCCCGATCTGTTCATTGCGCAATTGCGCGCGCTTTATCGCGCGGCCAAGCATGGGCCGCTGTCGATCATGTTCCCGATGGTGTCGACGCTCGACGACGCGCGGCAGGCCATCGCGCTTGCCGAGACGGTGCGCGTGGAGCTGGAGGCGCCGAAGGTGCCGCTCGGCATCATGGTCGAGACGCCGTCGGCCGCCGCGCTCGCCGATCATTTCGCGCAACTCGTCGATTTCTTCTCGATCGGCACGAACGATCTCACGCAATACGTGCTCGCGATCGATCGCGAACATCCGGAGCTGGCGCGCAATGCGGAGAGCCTGCATCCGGCGGTGCTGCGGATGATCAAGCAGACCGTCGACGGCGCGCGCCGGCATCGCAAGTGGGTCGGCGTGTGCGGCGGGCTCGCGGGCGATCCGCTCGGCGCATCGATTCTCGCGGGGCTCGGCGTCGACGAATTGTCGATGAGCGCGCGCGATATCGCGGCGGTCAAGGCGCGGCTGCGCGGCGCGCGGCTCGACGCGCTGCAAACGCTCGCGCAGCGCGCGCTCGATTGCGGGGATGTCGACGCGGTGCGGGCGCTCGATGCCGCGGATACGCGGGCGGCCGCATGAGAGGCGATTTCGGAACCGATATGAACGCTGATTCCACCACTGCAACCACCGATTCAACCACCGGTTCGAAAGCTGGCGTGCAACCCGACGCGGCCGGTGTTTCGGCCGCCCCGCCCCGTGCGACGGTCGTGACCGTCACGCCGAACCCCGCGCTCGATCAGACCGTGCGTGTCGCGAATCTGACGCTCGGTGACGTGAACCGCGCGGAGTCGCTCGAATTCAACGCGGGCGGCAAGGGCGTGAACGTCGCCGGTTGTCTTGCCGACTACGGGATCGACACGATCGCCACCGGCTTGCTCGGCATGGAAGACAGCGCCGTGTTCGACGCGATGTTCGCCGACAAGGGCATCGCCGATCGCTTCGTGCGGATCGCGGGCCGCACGCGCATCAACGTGAAGCTCGTCGATCCGGCGCGCGACGAGACAACCGACGTCAATCTCGCGACGTCGCGGCCCACGTCCGGCGACGTCGCGGCGCTCGAGCGCCGGCTGGCCGAACTTGCCGCGCCGGGCTGCTGGTTCGTGCTCGCGGGCAGCCTGCCGCCGGGCGTCGACGCGTCGTTTTACCGGCGTGCGACGCGCATGCTGCATGACGCGGGCGCGCGCGTCGCGCTCGATACGAGCGGCGCGCCGCTTGCCGATGCGCTGGCGGCCGCCGATCCGCGCGAGCTGCCCGATCTCGTCAAGCCGAATCTCGCCGAGCTGGAGGCCGCGTTGGGCCGCACGCTCGGCGATGACGACGGCGCGATCGCGCGTGCGGCTTGCGAGCTGGCGGCGCGGGGAATCGGGTATGTCGCCGTGTCGCTTGGCGCGCGCGGCGCGCTTGGCGTGACGGCGTCCGGCGAAGCGGAAAAAGCGGGCGCGGCGGCAGCATGGCACGCGCAAGCGCCGCTCGACGCACGGGCTGCATCGAGCGCCGCGCAAGCGTCGCTGCCGGCGCCTGTTGCGGCTGCCGCCGGCCAAACGGTGGCGTCGACCGCCACCGCGGTCGCGGCGGCAGCAGCGACGGCGGCCGACAGCGCCGCGGCATCGCCGCCGCGCCGCGCGGCGCCCGTCACCTTCGAAGGCTTTCGCGCCACGCCGCCGCGCGTGCGTGTCGCGAGCACGGTCGGCGCGGGCGACGCGTTCGTCGCCGGGCTCGTCGCGAGTCTGACCGAGGCGCGGACGTGGTGCGACGCGGGGCGCCGCGCGAGCGCGTTCGCGGCGGCCAAGCTCGCGCGCGTCGGCCCGCATTTGCCGGACCGCGCCACGCTCGACGCGCTCGCGGCGCAAGTCGAAGTCGAGCGTTTCACGCTGACCGCGTCCGCGGATGGCGTTGTCGTTGATCTATGAGCCGGGCATGCCGGAGACAGCAATGAAAAATTTGATCGGATTCGTGGCGGCGGACGCGCAAACGGTCGCGCCGGCCTTTGCGTCGCACGCGCTGAGCCGCGCGGCGCGCGCCCAGGGGATTGCGTTGACGCTCGAGACGCGCAGCGCGCTCGGCGTGCAGACGCCGGTATCGGCCGCGCAGATCGACGCGGCGAGCGCGGTGCTGATTGCCACCGATGGCGTCACCACGATCGACGAAGCGCCGTTTGCGGGCAAGAAGCTGCATCGCGTGTCGCTCGACGATGCGATCCGCGATGCGCACGGCGTGCTGGCGCGCGCGGCAGGCGGCGCATCTGCCGCCGCGCTTGCGCATCCGGCGGCAGATGCGCCGGATGCGGCGGCAACCGGCATGACGCCGGCCGCCGGCGCATCGTCGACGAATGGCGCCGGCGCCGCATCCGGCGCGCGTGCGCTGAAAATCGTCGCGATCACGTCGTGCCCGACGGGCATCGCGCATACGTTCATGGCGGCCGAAGGGCTCACGCAGGGCGCGCGCGCGCTCGGCCATACGATCCACGTCGAAACGCAGGGCTCGGTCGGCGCGCAAAACCGGCTGACCGATGCGCAAATCGCCGAGGCCGATCTCGTCGTGATCGCCGCCGACACGCAAGTCGACAAGCGGCGCTTCATCGGCAAGCGGCTCTATCAGACGGGCACCAAAAGCGCGATCGGCAAGGGCGCGGCGCTGCTCGACAAGGCGATCGCCGAGGCGAGCGTCGAAGGCGGCGCGCAGGCCGGGGCTAGTGCGAACGCCGCGCCGCTCGTCGATCAGGTCGCGGCCGCGAAGCAGGCGCGCGCCGCGAAAGCGGGCGGCCCGTACCGTCATTTGATGACGGGCGTGTCGTTTATGCTGCCGTTCGTGGTTGCGGGCGGTTTGTTGATTGCTTTGTCGTTTGCGCTCGGCGGCATTTACGCATTCGACGATGCGCACAAAGGCACACTCGCATGGTCGCTGTTCCAGATCGGTGCGAAATCGGCGTTCGCGCTGATCGTGCCGGTGCTGTCCGGCTATATCGCGTATTCGATCGCGGACCGGCCCGGGATCACGCCGGGCATGGTCGGCGGGATGCTCGCGGCGAGCCTGAACGCGGGTTTTCTCGGCGGCATCGTGTCGGGTTTCCTTGCGGGTTACACCGCGCTGCTCATCAATCGCCACTTGAAGCTGCACCGCAATCTCGAAGGATTGAAACCGGTGCTGATCATTCCGCTGCTGTCGACGCTGGTGGTCGGCCTGCTGATGCTCTATGTGGTCGGCACGCCGGTCGCCGCCGTGCTGCATGCGCTCGAAGGCTGGCTGCGCTCGATGCAGACGGGCAGCGCGGTGATGCTGGGCGCGCTGTTGGGCGGCATGATGGCACTCGACATGGGCGGCCCGGTCAACAAGGCGGCCTACGCGTTCAGCGCCGGTTTGATCGCAAGCCATGTGTACACGCCGATGGCCGCGACGATGGCTGCCGGGATGACGCCGCCGCTCGGCATCGCGCTCGCGACCTGGCTGTTCCGCAGCCGCTTCGGCGCCGAGGAGCGCGAGGCGGGCAATGCGGCCGCGGTGCTCGGCATCGCGTTCATCACCGAAGGCGCGATTCCGTTCGCGGCGCGCGATCCGATGCGCGTGATTCCCGCGTGCATTGCGGGCTCGGCGGTCACGGGCGCGATCTCGATGGCGGCGGGCGCGGAGCTGAAAGTGCCGCACGGCGGGATTTTCGTGCTGCCGATTCCGAATGCGGTCACGCATCTCGGCGTGTATGCGCTCGCGATCGTCGTCGGCACGCTCGTGACGGCGGTGGCGGTGGGCGTGCTCAAGCGCAGGCCCGCTGAGGCGGCGGGCGCTTGAGCGTGGCGGCGTATTGGCAGGCGAGCATGCTGGCCAACGCGTGAACGCGCGCTGTGCGCATGGCGGCGGCGCATCGGGCGGCGATACATCGGACGCCACAGTGAGTGGGCGGCACATCGGGCACCGTTCGTTCGCGGCCGTGCGCTGCGGCGGGGGCGCCGCCATTCTATAGGGCCGCCAGCCGCCAGCATGCCAGCCGCCAGCCGCCGGCACGCCAGCCGTGCGCATACCAGCCGCGCGGCACGCGCCGCTTAGTTGAACCGGTGCGCGAACTCCAGCCAAACCGTGCGCCCGTAAGGCATGTAGTAGCCGACCGGGTAGTAAGGCCATCCACTCGAATCGTCGTGCTTGATCGTATCGAACACGTTATTGACGACAAGCGTCAGCGACGTGTCCTTCGTGAATTGATGCGACACGCTCAGGTTCGCGAGCGTCGTCGGCGACAGATACGCGGTCTGTGCGGCATTGGGCACTTTGCCGTAGCGCTCGACCTGCACGGTCGTCGTCCATTTCGGCAGCGACCACGTGACGCTCGTCATCAGCTTGTCGGGCCATTCGGGGTTGCCGGTCGGATTCTGCAGCGAGTGCAGCACGTCCACCACCGCGCCGCCCGCGTTCTCCTGATACTTGTGGCTCAGCACCTTCGTGAAATTGACGGTCCACAGCAGCGTGCCCCAGCCGCGCAGCCGGAAACGCCACTTGCCGGTCAGATCGAAGCCGGTGGTTTTTTCCATCGCGGCGTTGATCGGATTCACGAGAATCGTATTGATCGCGCCCGGATCGAGCACGGCCGTCAGCGGGTTGCGGACCACGCGGCGCAGCGCGTCCTGGCAGTCGACCGAGTTGGCGTTCAATTGCCCGCTGCGGCACGCCGATTCGGTGCGCAGCAGGTTGTCCGGATCGATGTTGGTGACGAGATTGTCGATCCGGATGTTGTAGTAATCGGCCGATAGATCGATGTCCGGCGTCGGCGCGAGCACGAAACCCGCGCTCCACGACTTGCCGTTTTCCGGCTTCAGATTGTGATTGCCCATCTGCACGAAATTGGAGCCGGGCGATACCCGCGCATACTGGCATGATGCGATCGGCTGCCCCGACTGCGCGCAGCGGTAGTAGTCCGTGGTCGATTCGAAATAGCCTTTCGTCGGGGCCTGGAAGATGTAGTTCATGTCCGGCGCGCGGAAGCTCGTTCCGTAATTGCCGCGCAACAGCAGCTCGCGCAGCGGCCGGTATTCGATGCCCAGATCGTAGGTGAACTTGTGATTGCGCGTGCCGGCAAACGAGTAGTCGTCGTAGCGGGTCGCGACGTTCGCGATCAGTTGCTTGAACACAGGGATGCGCAGCTCGAACTCGGCCGCATAGCGCTTGCGGTTGCCGCTCGCGCCGTAGATGCCGTTTTGGTTGTAGTACGCGCCTTGATTGAGCGCGGAGTCGACCGTGTTGCTGAAGCCTTGCGTGCCGTACTCGATCACGCCCGCGGCCTTGACCGCGCCCGCCGGCAGCTTGAACAGCTCGCCGTTGCCGGACAGGCTGACCGTCTGCGTCCACGTGTTGTTCTGGTTGCTCGACTGGCCGTACAGCGAGCTGAATTGGCCGGGCGTGACGGGCGACGAGAAGCGCGACGGATCGGGCGCGTAGATCGGCGTGCCGTCGGCGGTCGTGCCGAGTTGCGGGCCGAGGAAGTACGAATCGATGCCGGCGCGCAGGATCGGTCGCGTCGCGCGGCTCTGATAGCCGGATGCGCTATATGACAACTCGTAGTTCCAGGTGCCGGTGCCGGGCACCGTGCCGCGAATGCCGGTAATCAGGTTGCCGAAGCGATCGTCCCAGCGCTTGTTCCAGTTCGTCACGCCGCCGATTTCCTCGGGAGAGAAGCGCTTGGTCCATTGCTCGTTCGCGTCCGTCAGCGCATTGTGGAAATAGCCGGTCGATCCGCCGAGCGATGTCCAGTTCGGGCCGCGCGTATTGTTCTCCGTCTGGTTGAACGCGGCCGACACCGAGCCGAACAGCGTGGCGTGTTCGTTGAGCCGGTATTCGACGCCGCCGTACAGGTTTTCGCTGCTATTGTCGGTCTGCGTGGTCCAGTACGCCGGCAGCGCCTGGCCCGAGCCGCAGTATGTGCCCTTGCCGCCGGTGACGCTCGACACGGAGCCGCCGAACGCGCCAATGCCGTTGAGCGCGCTGCACGGGCCGGACGCGTTGAAGTACTTGCCGGTGTCGAGGTTGCGGCGCGACCAGACGATTCTCGGCGTCTCGCCTTCGAGCGTCTCCGACGACATGAAGTCGCGCTCGCGTGCCCAGATCGGCCGGGTCTTGCTGACTTCCAGGCCGAACACCGCGCTCAAGTCGCCGAGTTCCTTGCCGCCCGTGATTTGCAGCCGGCCGTTTTCGCCGCCGCCGCGCGTCGCGCCGCCGCCCTTGACGTTGACTTCGACGCCGTTGATGTGCTTCTTCATGATGATGTTGACGACGCCCGCGATCGCATCGGAGCCGTACACGGCGGACGCCGCGCCGTTCAGGATCTCGATGCGCTCGACCATCGCGGACGGAATGTTCGCGAGATTGGTGAAATTCACGTTGCCGTCATAGGCGATCGGATAATCGGCGAGCCGGTGGCCGTCGATCAATACGAGCGTGTGGTTCGGCCCGAGCCCGCGCAGGCTGATCGCGTTGGCCGCCGGCGTGAACGTGTTGCCGTAGTCCGAGCCTTGCGTGAAGCCGGTATTTTGCGTCTGCTGCTGGAGCGCGTCGAAGACGTTGCGGTAGCCTTTTTCGTCGAGTTCCTTGCCGGTGATCACCGTCACGGGCGTCGAGCCTTCCTTTTCGGTGCGCGGAATCCGCGATCCCGTCACGACGAATTGCTTGAGCGACGCAACCGGCTGCTGCGCGGGCGTTTCGCGCGCGGCGGCGACCGTGCCGGATGCCGCCGTTGCCGCGGTGGCGCTGGCCGCGCCGGACGCACCGGCAGCCGTGCCGGCCGGCGCTTGTGTTGGTTGCGCGCCGGCCGGGGGCATGGCGAACAACATCAAGGACAGGCCGAGCGCGAGCGCGCCCCTCCTCGTAAAGGATAGTGGTTCGTGAAGCGGGTTCATATTGTTTTATCGACGACCAGACCGACAGGTCATACGGCTGCCGCCCGGCCCCGGCGTCGCCGGGCGAGCGGCGATGCGGCGGCGCGCGACAACCCCCCCTGCTCGCGACGATCCGGTCTGCGTGTCGATCAGGACGCCGATCGAACCGCGACACGCGAATCGAGAGCAGACTATTGCTTGACGTTGCCCGGCGCGCGCTTCGAGACGCGCGTCCGGCGACGCGTGGGGAGGACTCTAGCGACAGAGAAATCCCGGATCAAACGATCTTTTCTGCTATGAATGTGATATTTCGAATGTTGGCGGCACGGTGTGTCTTGTGCTGAGCATGCCGCGCGCCGGCATGCGCCGTGATGGCGCGACGGGCATCCCCGGTACAATGCGCGAACCCGGCAGCCGCGCGGCCGCATGCCGCCCTCACAACGGCGCGACGGCAATAGGCCGACAGACTGGTAGGCCGACAGGCCGGCGGCACGAGCGAAGGCGATACCGCGGCGGCACGGCACACGACAACGACACGAATCTGGAATCTGGAGACACTCCCGCATGATCTCAACGGATAGCGACCCGCGCACGCCGCCCGTGCCTGCGTCCGGACGTGCACCGGCGACGAATCCGACGCATGCGGCGGCGCTCGACGCCGGCGCCATCGCGGCGCGCCTGGACCGCCTGCCGCCCACGCGCAGCGTCTGGAAACTCGTCGTGCTGCTGAGCCTGGGCTTCTTCTTCGAACTCTACGATCTGTTGTACAGCGGCTACGTCGCGCCCGGTCTCGTGAAAAGCGGCCTCTTTACCGCGACGACGCATGGCTTGTTCGGCACCACGGGCATCGCGAGCTTCATCGCCGCATTGTTCGCGGGGCTGTTCGTCGGCACGATCGCGTGCGGTTTTCTCGCCGATCGCTTCGGGCGCCGCGCGGTGTTCACGTATTCGCTGCTGGCCTATACGGCCGCGAACGTCGTGATGGCGTTCCAGCACACGGCCGCGGGCGTCAATTTCTGGCGCTTCGTCGTCGGGCTCGGACTCGGCGTCGAGATGGTGACGATCGGCACGTACATTTCCGAGCTTGTGCCCAAGCAGATCCGCGGGCGCGCGTTCGCCTGCGAGCAAGCGGTCGGCTTCGTGGCGGTGCCCGTCGTCGCGCTGCTCGCTTATCTGCTCGTGCCGCGCGCGCCGTTCGGCATCGACGGCTGGCGCTGGGTCGTGCTGATCGGCGCGCACGGTGCGATCTTCGTCTGGTGGATTCGCCGTCAGTTGCCGGAGAGCCCGCGCTGGCTCGCGCAGCAGGGCAGGCTCGACGAGGCCGAGCGCGTGCTCGCGGCGCTGGAGGTCAAGGTCGAGGCCGAGCATGGCCGGCCGCTGCCGCCGCCCGGACCCGCCGAGCCGGTCGCGCCGCGCGGCCGCTTCAGCGCGATGTGGGTGCCGCCGTATCGCAAGCGCACGCTGATGATGACGGTGTTCAACGTGTTTCAGACCGTCGGTTTCTACGGTTTCGCGAACTGGGTGCCGACGCTGCTCGTCAAGCAGGGGATCACCGTGACGACGAGCCTGCTGTATTCGAGCGTGATCGCGCTCGCCGCGCCCATTGGCCCGCTGATCGGCCTCGCGATCGCCGACCGTTTCGAGCGCAAGACCGTGATCGTCGCGATGGCGGGAGCGGCGATGGTCTGCGGGCTGCTGTTCAGCCAGACGTCATCGGCGTGGCTGCTGGTTGCGCTGGGCGTGGGGCTGACGCTTGCGAACAACATCATGTCGTACAGCTTCCACGCTTATCAGGCGGAGCTGTTTCCCACGGCGATCCGTGCGCGAGCCGTCGGTTTCGTTTATTCGTGGAGCCGGTTTTCGGCGATCTTCACGTCTTTTGCGATCGCGGCCGTGTTGAAGGGATTCGGCACGGCGGGCGTGTTCGTGTTTATCGCAGCCGCGATGGCGATTGTCATGTCCGCGATCGGGCTGATGGGGCCGCGCACGAAAGGCATCGCGCTCGAGGCGATATCGGGCTGATCCGGCGGATGATTCGCGCGGGGCCGCAAGCGTGCCGCCGGCACGCTTGCGGCGGCCGGTTTGCCTGCCGGGCCGTGGCGCGATCGCGAATTGCGTGTTGAGCCGCGCCGAACGCGATGCGATGCTCGAATCCGGCGGCTTCACGCGCCCGTACCAACTTGCCCGGCGGCCGAAGCCGCCGTCATCGGCGGTTGCCTGCACGGACGGCTTGCCGGCGCGACCCGGCCGGCGGCATCCGCATGCCGCCTTATGCTTCCAGCGCGAGCGTCGCGAACGACGCGAGCCAGTGCTCGCCCATGTAGTCGCCCGTCACGTGCGGCAGCGCGCTCGCCAGATGCCGTTCGGCCGCCTCGGCGAGCACGGCCCGGCGGGGATCGTCGTGCGGCAGCGCTCGCGCGAGCGAGCGCTGGCACCATGCGCGGCTCAGGTTCAGCCCGTCGAGGTGGGCGATTTTGCCGTCGCTGCGGTCGGTGACGGTCGCCGGCGTGAATAGCGTCGCGGGTTCGCGCGCAGCGAGTGCCGGCAGAAATGCGTTGAACCACGGCAGGAATTCGTCGGCGGGCAACACGCGTCGCATCAGCTCCGCTTCCATCAGCGCAGGCGACAGGAACTCGTCGCCGCCCGGCTCCCAGGCTTGGCAGTGCGCATCGCGCAGATGCCAGCGGCGCGCGGTCTCGACGATCAGCGCATCCAGCGCCGCATGCTGGGTGACGCGCGCGAAATCGAGCGCGAGCGACAGCGCGAACGACGTATTGAAGTGCGTGCCGACGCGCACCGGATAAGTCGCCTTCGGCAGAAACTCGACGAAGCGCTCGACGACGATACCCGTGAGCGGCGCGAGCGTCGCGCACCAGCGCTGCGCTTGCGCCGAGCGCATCGACGCGAGTTGCGCGGACAACGCGAGCAGCCACGCCCAGCCATAAGGGCGCTCGAAATTGCGGTTGTGCGGCAAGCGCAAGTAGGCCGCTTCGCCGGCGGCGTTGGCGGCGGTGAAATGCTCGTCGACGACCGATGCGATGCGCGCTGCTTCCGGCAAATCCGGAAAGCGCTCGATCAGATGCGTGACGAGCCAATAGCCGTGCACGCAAGAATGCCAGTCATAGCTGCCGTAGAAGATCGGATGCAACTCGCGCGGGCTGCGCACGTCTTGTGGCCCGGCGAGCGAATGCGTGATCCGGTTTGGGTATTCGCGCGTCAGGTGGCCGAGCGCGACGCGCGCAAAGTGCGACGCGAGCGCGGCCGTCAGATGGCTGTCGGTCATGAATGAATGGACTCGATGGGCGCGGCGCGGGAGCGCGCCGCGATCGGCATCATCTTACTGGTTGACGCGCGAACGCGCTCGGGCCGCGCCCGGCCGTTTGCCGGCTACGGGCGGCAGTTCAGCTGCCGGTAGCGGGCTTCCAGCTCGGCCTGCCTGTCGCTGCGCTCGCGTTGCTGCTTCTTGTCCTTTTCCGTCATGGGAAAGGCGGCGGGATCGTGATGCAGCGCGGACGGGTATGCCGGCGGCACGTTCGGCGGCGTGCGGCCTTGCTGCTTGGGCAGCGGCCTGGACGGCGGCGGGAGATAGACGGGCGCGGCAGGAATCACCCACGGCGCGGGATCGTAAGCCGCGCCCGGTGCGCGCAGCGACAGCGGCGGGGCAGGCGCTCCCGGCGTACTTGCGCGCATCAGATTGTCGATTTGCGATGCGAGCTTGTCGCATTCGTCGAGCCGGCCATATTCCTGCGCGTGCGCGAAGTTGCGCTGCAACGGCGCGGCATATTGCGCGTGGGACGCTTCGACGCTCGACGACGCGGCGCGCACAGCGTAGGCGGCCGGCGCGGCGGCCGCGCGTGGGACCGTGCGCAGCGCGGCCGAGTGAGCGTGAGTGGGCGGCGACGGATGGCGGGGCGACGGCGGTTGTTGCCGCGTCGTGCCCGGTTGCGGCTGGCCAAGCGGTTGCGCGCTCGCATAGGCTGGGCTCAGCAGCGAGATGGCCAGGGCCGCATTTGACATCGAAAACTTCATGCGGACGAACGGAGAAACGAGAATCCAACGGCCGCGTATCGTCTCACATTGCGCCCGTCTCGTCGAATCGGGCGCGTATCGAATCAAGCTCCGCTTGCGCGTTGCGCGTCGTCGAGCCGGCGCATCGCGTCCGCGACGTCGCTGCGAAACCGCGCGAGCGCCTCGCGCTGCGGCTCGGGCGGTTGCAGCGCGGCCCACAGCAGATCGGTCAATTGCTGGGCGGTCGCGTCGATATCGAGCTTGCGGTGGCCGAGCGTCGCGTCCCACAGCACGTGCTCCATCGGCCCGAATACCAGCGAGCGCAGCAGGCTCAGCGGCACGTCCGCGCGAACCTGGCCGTTTGCCTGGCCGCGCGCGAGCACGTCCATCAGCGGCGCGGTGTAGCGGCGCTGCAGCGCGCTTAGCTCGTCGGCGAGCGCGTGCTGCTTCGCGCGCCCCTCGGACAGCACGAGCGCGCACAGCCCGGTGCCGTGCACGAGCATCAGCCGCAAGTGCGTGCGCACGATGAAGGCGAACTGCTGGCGTACCGATGCGTCGCGCGGCATGCCGGTTTCGAACGCGTCGATGATCTCGTCGTACCAATCGGCGATCACGCGCGCGCAGAGTTCGCGTTTGCCGCGAAAGTAGTTGAATACGGTCGCTTCCGAGACGCCCACCCGATGCGCGATCTCGGCGGCCGTCGCGTGCTCGTAACCTTTTTCGGCGAACACGGCGCGCCCCGCGCGCAGAATGTCCTGCACGCGCTGCTGCGATTTGGGGCCGGTGGGCGCGCGCGGTGTGCTGGGACGGTCGGTCTTGGCTGGCGTGCTCATAACGGAAGAAGGGCGGATTCGCGTCGCCGGTGCAGGATTGGAACAGTTTCGATGATAGTTGAGTATCGCTCAGAAAACTATTGACGATTGCGTGGGCGACGCGCGAAACTAGCAAAAATTTTCGCTGTATATAGCGTTGAAACTGTGGCGGCACGAATCTGAGCATCACTCAGAAGCCGGCGCCTCGCCGAACTTCCTGGCATTGGAGGAGACATGAGCAACCTGCCTGGCGTGAACTTCATGCTCGGTGAAGATATCGAGATGCTACGCGATGCGGTCGCGCATTTCGCCGCGAAGGAAATCGCGCCGCGCGCGGCGGAAATCGATCGCACCGATCAGTTCCCGATGGATCTGTGGCGCAAGTTCGGCGAGCTTGGCGTGCTCGGGATGACGGTTGCCGAGGAATACGGCGGCGCGAATCTCGGTTACACCGCGCACATGGTCGCGATGGAGGAGATCTCGCGCGCGTCGGCATCGGTCGGGTTGTCGTATGGCGCGCATTCGAACCTGTGCGTGAACCAGATCCACCGCAACGGCACCGACGCGCAAAAGCAGAAATATCTGCCTAAGCTGGTGTCGGGCGAGCATGTCGGCGCGCTCGCGATGAGCGAGCCGAACGCGGGGTCCGACGTCGTCAGCATGAAGCTGCGCGCGGACCGGCGCGGCGATCGCTACGTGCTGAACGGCACGAAGATGTGGATCACGAACGGCCCGGACTGCGACACGCTCGTCGTCTACGCGAAGACCGAGCCCGACGCCGGCCCGCGCGGCATCACCGCGTTCATCGTCGAGAAGGGCATGAAGGGTTTTTCGGTCGCGCAAAAGCTCGACAAGCTCGGCATGCGCGGCTCGCATACGGGCGAGCTGGTGTTTCAGGACGTCGAGGTGCCGGCCGAGAACATCCTCGGCGAGCTGAACGGCGGCGTGAAGGTGCTGATGAGCGGCCTCGACTACGAGCGGGCAGTGCTGGCGGGCGGCCCGACGGGCATCATGGCCGCGTGCCTCGACGCGGTGGTGCCGTACATCCACGATCGCAAGCAGTTCGGCCAGCCGATCGGCGAATTCCAGCTGATCCAGGGCAAGATCGCCGATATGTACACGACCTTCCAAGCCTGCCGCGCGTATCTGTACGCGGTCGGGCGCCATCTCGATACGGCGTCGTCGGGCGGGCATTTGCGCGAGGTGCGCAAGGACTGCGCGGGCGTCATTCTCTATACCGCGGAAAAGGCGACGTGGATGGCCGGCGAGGCGATCCAGATTCTCGGCGGCAACGGCTACATCAACGAATATCCGGTCGGCCGTCTATGGCGCGACGCGAAGCTCTACGAGATCGGCGCCGGCACGAGCGAGATCCGCCGGATGCTGATCGGCCGCGAGCTGTTCGCGCAAACGCTTTGATTTCGTGCGTGGAGCCTACGCGATGCCGATCATCGAATCCAAGCTGAACCCGCGCGCCGACGATTTCCGCGCGAACGCCGCCGCGCTCGAGGCGCTCGTCGCCGATCTGCGCGACAAGATCGAGCGGCTCGCGCAAGGCGGCGGCCAAGCCGCGCGCGACAAGCATCTGGCGCGCGGCAAGCTGCTGCCGCGCGAGCGGATTGCGCAACTGTTGGATCCGGGCACGCCGTTTCTGGAGCTGTCGCAACTGGCCGCATACGGGATGTATAACGACGACGCGCCGGGCGCGGGCATCATCACCGGCATCGGCCGGATCGCGGGCCGCGAGTGCGTGATCGTGTGCAACGACGCCACGGTCAAGGGCGGCACCTACTATCCGATGACCGTGAAGAAACATGTGCGCGCGCAGGAGATCGCGGCCGAGAACCGGCTGCCGTGCGTCTATCTCGTCGATTCCGGCGGCGCGAACCTGCCCAACCAGGACGACGTGTTTCCCGATCGCGATCATTTCGGCCGGATCTTCTTCAATCAGGCGAATTTGTCGGCCGAAGGCATCGCGCAGATCGCGGTCGTGATGGGTTCGTGCACCGCGGGCGGCGCGTATGTGCCGGCGATGAGCGACGAGTCGATCATCGTGAGGAATCAAGGGACGATCTTCCTCGGCGGCCCGCCGCTGGTGAAGGCGGCCACCGGCGAGGAAGTCAGCGCGGAGGATCTGGGCGGCGGCGACGTGCATACGCGGCTGTCGGGCGTTGCCGATCATCTCGCGCAGAACGATGCGCATGCGCTCGCGATCGCGCGCGGCATCGTCGGCCATCTCGGCGCGCGTGCTTGGGCGCCGCTCGTCGCACGCGAGCCGCTGCCGCCGCGCTACGACGCGAAGAGCCTGTATGGCGTGATTCCGACCGATACGAGAAAGCCGTTCGACGTGCGCGAGGTGATTGCGCGGATCGTCGACGATTCCGCGTTCGACGAATTCAAGGCGCGTTTCGGCACGACGCTCGTCACCGGTTTCGCGCACATCTGGGGCTATCCGGTCGGGATCGTCGCGAACAACGGTATTCTGTTTTCCGAATCGGCGGTGAAGGGCGCGCATTTCATCGAACTGTGCTGCCAGCGCAAGATTCCGCTCGTATTCCTGCAGAACATCACCGGGTTCATGGTCGGCCGCAAATACGAGAACGAAGGGATCGCGCGGCACGGCGCGAAGATGGTGACGGCGGTGTCCACCGCGCAGGTGCCGAAGTTCACGGTCATCATCGGCGGCTCGTTCGGCGCGGGCAATTACGGAATGTGCGGCCGCGCGTTCGGCCCGCGCTTTTTGTGGATGTGGCCGAATGCGCGGATCTCGGTGATGGGCGGCGAGCAGGCCGCGTCGGTGCTCGCGACGGTGCGGCGCGACGGGATCGAGGCGAAGGGCGGTCAATGGTCGGCCGACGACGAAGAGGCGTTCAAGCAGCCGATTCGCGAGCAGTACGAGCGCCAGGGGCATCCGTACTATGCGAGCGCGCGCTTGTGGGACGACGGCGTGATCGATCCGGCGCAGACGCGCGACGTGCTCGGCCTGGGCCTTGCTGCGGCGATGAACGCGCCGATCGGCGAGACCCGCTTCGGCGTGTTCCGGATGTGAGGACATGGTCATGCGCTACGAAACGATCGAAGTGACCGAAGACGGCCGCATCGCGACCGTCACGCTCGCGCGTCCCGACGTGCGCAACGCGTTCAACGAGACGATGATCGCCGAGCTGACGACCGCGTTCGAATGGCTCGATGCGCACGAAGGCGTGCGCGCGGTGGTGCTCGCGTCGCGCGGGCCGGCGTTTTGCGCGGGCGCCGATCTGAACTGGATGAAGAAGATGGCGGGCTTCTCCGACGACGAGAACCGCGCGGATGCGCGCAAGCTCGCGCGGATGCTCGATGCGATTTACCGCTGCGCGAAGCCCGTGATCGCGCGGGTGCACGGCGATGCCTATGCGGGCGGAGTCGGCCTCGTCGCCGCGTCCGATATCGCGGTCGCGGCCGACGGCGTGAAATTCTGCCTGTCGGAAGCGCGTCTCGGGCTGATTCCGGCGACGATCGCGCCATACGTGGTGCGTGCGATCGGCGAGCGCGCCGCACGCCGTTATTTTGTGACCGCGGAGGTGTTCGATTGCGCGAAAGCCGAGCAGCTCGGCTTCGTCCACGAGCGCGTGCCGGGCAGCGCGCTCGACGAGACGGTCGCCAAGCTTGCCGATGCGCTGTGCGCGAACGGGCCGCAGGCGGTGCGCGCGTGCAAGACGCTGGTGCGCGACGTGGCGGGGCGTCCGCTGGATGCGGCGCTGATCGACGATACCGCCGAGCGTATCGCGCGCACGCGCGCCGGCGCGGAGGCGCGCGAAGGCATCGCGTCGTTTCTCGAAAAGCGCGCGCCCGCGTGGCGCACGTGAACCGGCCGCCAAGGCAACGCGCCGCCGCAGGCGCGGCGCACGCCGAGCGCCCGATGTCCGAGTTTGTCCGGCAGCGGATGCCGCGCGCCGCCGGATAGGGCAGCGCCAGCCTGCTGTCAACCGAACCCGTTACTTTCACCCATTCCCAGAGCCGCCATGTTCGACAAGATCCTGATCGCCAACCGCGGAGAAATCGCGTGCCGGGTGGCCGCAACCTGCAAACGTCTCGGCATTGCCAGCGTCGCGGTTTATTCGGACGCCGACGTGAACGCGAAGCACGTCGCCGCGTGCGATGAAGCCGTGCATATCGGCGGGGCGGCCGCGGCTGACAGTTATCTGCAAATCGCGCGCATCGTCGATGCCGCCCGGGCGACCGGCGCGCAGGCGATTCATCCGGGCTACGGCTTCCTGTCGGAGAACGAGGAATTCGCGCGTGCGTGCGCCGAGGCGGGGATCGTGTTCATCGGCCCGCCCATCGACGCGATCGCGGCGATGGGTTCGAAAGCCGCCGCGAAGGCGCTGATGCAGGCTGCGGCGGTGCCGCTCGTGCCCGGCTATCACGGCGACGACCAGGCAGCCGATTTGTTGCGGCGCGAAGCAGACCGGATCGGCTATCCGGTGCTGCTGAAGGCGAGCGCGGGCGGCGGCGGCAAGGGCATGCGGGTGGTGGAGCGCGCGGAGGATTTTGCTGCGGCGCTCGTGTCGTGCCAGCGCGAAGCGGCCGCGAGCTTCGGCAACGATCGCGTGCTGATCGAAAAATATTTGCAACGCCCGCGCCACGTCGAGGTGCAGGTATTCGGCGATACGTTCGGCAATGCGGTTTATCTGTTCGATCGCGATTGTTCGGTGCAGCGCCGTCACCAGAAGGTGCTCGAGGAGGCGCCCGCACCGGGCCTGCCGGACAACGTCCGGCAGGCGATGGGCGCGGCGGCGGTCGCGGCCGCGCGTGCGGTCGGCTATGTCGGCGCGGGCACCGTCGAATTCATCATGACGGGCGATACGTTCTACTTCATGGAGATGAACACGCGGCTGCAGGTCGAGCATCCGGTGACCGAAATGGTCACGGGGCTCGATCTCGTCGAATGGCAGCTGCGCGTCGCGGCGGGCGAGCCGCTGCCGTTGCAGCAATCGCAGTTGCGCGTGCGCGGGCACGCGGTCGAGGCGCGGCTCTATGCGGAGAATCCCGTGCGCGGCTTCCTGCCGTCGACCGGCACGCTCAAGCATCTGCGGCTGCCGGCGGGCGTGGAATTCGCGCTCGGCGCGGCCGTGCGCATCGACAGCGGCGTGCGCGAGGGCGATGCGATCACACCGTTTTACGATCCGATGATCGCGAAACTGATCGCGCACGGCGAAACCCGTGCGCAGGCGTTGGCAACGCTCGTGCGCGCGCTGCGCGAATGCGAAGTCGTCGGCTTGCAGACGAATGCGGCATTCCTGCAACGCATCGTCGAGAGCCGGCCGTTTGCCGACGCGGATCTCGACACGGGACTGATCGAGCGTCATCGCGACGCGCTGCTCGCGCCGCGCGATGCGCCCGCTGCCGCGCTCGCGCTGGCCTGCGCGGCGCTATTCGCGCGCGAGCAGGATGCGGCGCGGTGCGGCGAGATCGCGTCGCCGTGGAGCGCGTTGTCGAACTGGCGGCTCAACGGCGGCTATGCGCGCACGCTCGAATGGCGCGCACTCGCTGACGACGCGGCGTTCACGGTCCGCCACGCGCAGGACGATGGCGAGCAAACGCTGCAGATCGATGGCGTTGCCCGGCCGTTCGTTTGGACGCGCGGCGCCGGCCCGCTCGATTTCGACGTGATGTTCGGTGGCGTGCGCACGGGCGGGCGCGTGTATGTCGACGGCGACACGTTCCATGTGTTCTGTCAGGGCGTTGCATGCGCGTTCGAATGGCGCGATCTGCTCGAGCATGCGGCCGATTCGACCGAGGGCGAGGGCCGCCTCACCGCGCCGATGCCGGGCAAGGTGATTGCGGTGCTCGTCGAGCCAGGGCAGAAGGTCGAGCAGGGCGATCCGCTGATCGTGATGGAAGCGATGAAAATGGAGCACACGATCGGCGCGCCGGCGGCAGGCGTCGTCGGCGAAGTGTTGTATGCGGTCGGCGATCAGGTTGCGGACGGTGCGCAGTTGTTGATTTTGAGCAAAGAGTGACAGCCGGACGACGCCAAACCTTAACGATATCTGACAGTCCGATTATTTGATGTCCGCTAGACTCATTTATGGGGGCGCGCGACGCGGGCGGTAGAACTTAAAACGCAACAGGCGGGCGGCGCGCTACACTGCGAACTTTCCCTTGCCTCCGGCATGCGATGACACCCCCTGTCGATTTAAATGGCTTGCGTATTGGCATCACCATCGGCCTGCGCGAGCCGAATGAGAGCCTGTGGATCAACGGCATCAAGCAAAATGCGCTGTTTTTAGCGAAATTGTTGATGAAATCGTCGCGCGGTTATCGCGTGACACTCGTCAATACTACTGATGTTCCGCTCACCGACGCGCTGCCATGGGACCGCCGGATTTTCGGCACCCGTTCGTTTTCCGAAATGAAGGATTCGCTCGATGTACTAATCGAGCTTGGTGGCCAGATTGACGGCGAGCAGACTGCGTATTTGAAAGCGCGCGGCGTGAAAATCGTCAGTTATTGCTGTGGTGTCGAATATATTAACGCGGTCGAATCGATTTTATTCGGCCGCCGAATGTGGGAGTCACTCTTTATCAATCGCGGTTACGACGAGATTTGGGCGATTCCGCAAATCGCGCAGTCGTCGTTGCCGTTTTTGCAGTCGTTGCGGCGTTGTCCGGCACGCGTCGTGCCGTTCGTTTGGGATCCGATGTTTCTCGGCGAGCGCACGCGGCTTCTGGCAGGGCATGGCGAATACCAGCCGAGCGGCAAGCGGGCGAAGCGGCTGACGGTGATGGAGCCGAACTTCGACGTGGTCAAGTGCTGCATCTATCCGCTGCTCATCATCGACGAGGTGTATCGCCACGATCCCGATGCGATCGCATTTACGCATGTGACGAACGCCGATCGCCTCGCGCGCGAGAGCCCGGAATTCACGATGCTGATGAACTATCTGGAGATCGTGCGCGCGAGCAAGGCGAGTTTCGTCGGTCGCTACGACACGCCCACGTTTCTCGCTGAGTACTCCGATGTCGTCGTGTCGCACCAGTGGGAAAACCCGCTGAACTACTTCTACTTCGACGTTTGTTGGCAGGGCTATCCGCTTGTCCATAACGCGAGCCTCGCGCCCGATCTCGGCTATTACTATTCGGGCAACGACGTATCCGCGGGCGTCGACGCGCTGCTGCGCGCGCTGCGCGAGCACGACGACGACTGGGAAGGCTATACGGCGCGGCAGCGGGCGATCCTGCGGCGCTACACGTCGAAGAGCCCGGCGCTCGTTGCCGAATACGACACGCTGCTCGCGAATCTCATTAACGACAGAAACCGCTGATGCGGCAACGGCCGGCGGACGCCTGCGTTTGCCGCATCACGCCCCGTCATGCCGCGCCATGCGATGCATGGCCGCACGCCGCGTTTATCGATATAGCGCGACAAGTGCGTCGGTATAGGCGGCGATGTTGCCGGCGTTGTAAATGCTGACCGAGTCGAGCAATGCCCGCGCGTTTTCCCGGTACGCATCGAGATGCGCATCGTGGTTGCGGAACGCGTCGATGAGCGCGCGGCCGCCGTGCTGGCAGTTGAAATCCGGGTAGTAGTAGCCGCATTTGCCGAGAAACGGCGAATTGTGGATCAGCGGATAGCCGCCGTACAACAGCTCGTAGTACAGGTAATTTTGCGCGTTCTCCCACGTGTGCGAAACCACCGCGTCGCCATACGCGGCCATGAACTCATACACCGCGAAGCGTCCTTCGAACGTCGTGAGGCCATGCGCGACGATATCGAGGTTCGTTGCGAATTTCACGAACGTCGCGTGTTCTTTCATATGCAGCGTGTTGCACACGCGCGTGTTTTCGAGAAACGACGGCTGCGCGCGATACGCTTCTTCGACGATCAGCATTGGGATCATGCTGGTCTTCACCATGCAGATGTTCGGCTCGAAGATCGCGACGCGCCAGCGCGGCTTACCCGGTTGATAGCCGAATTCGAGGTGCGGGGCGAGCGTTGCGCGGGCCTTGTCGAACAACATCGGATGCCAGATGTGCGCGACGATCGTGACGGGCGAGCGCAGTCCTGTCTCGAGATAGTGCCGGCACGAGCGCTCGAATTCGGGAATCGTCCAAACGCCGTCGTAGGCCGCGCCCGAGAACAGGAAGCCGGGCGGCTTGTCGAACATCGCCCGCTCGATGTCGATCACATAATCGTTGCCGACCCGCATCGTGACCACTTTGCCGCCGCTTGCACGGAAATGTGCGATCCAGCTCGCGTCGAACTGTGCGCTCATCTCGATCAGCACGTCGCAGCGGGCGAGCGCTTCGTCCATCGACCACAGCGGAACGTTCCATTCGTCGAGCATCATCTGAGGATCGGCCACATTGCCGCCGCCGCCGTTGACGAGCACTGCTTCGGCGACGAGCGGCGACTGACGCAACAGCAGCACCAGCAGCAGGCAGTTCTGGAAGATGCCGTTTTCCCATAGCGATTGGCCCGCGCCGCGAACGAACAGCGATACGCCGACGACGACACGCTTGCTGCCGTCACGCACGCCGCGAGCGGTGGATTCGGACATGCTTTTCTCCGGGATTCAAGCTTTTGCAATCAGACGCATCACGAACGCATCGACGTTGCACGGATTGTCGATCGCGACATCGCGCAGCAACGCGTTGGCGGCGGCACGATACGCATCGAGCTGCGCATCGTGATGTTGCCATGCGTTGGCGAGCGCGCGGCCGCCGGCCGCCGAGTCGAAATCCGGGTAATAGTAGCCGGCGCCGCTGAGCAGCGGCGAATTGTGGATCAGCGGATAACCGCCGTACAAGACGTCGTAGTACAGATAATTTTGCGAATTTTCCCAATGATGAGACACGACGGCATCCGCATGCGACGACAGGAACGACGGCAGATCGATCCGCGGCTCGAACGTGGCCTTGTGATCGCGAACCAGGTCGAGCGCGTTCGCGAAATGCACGAAGCTCGGATGCGACTTCATGTGCATGGCGTTGACGACGAACATGTGCTGGACCGCATCCGGTTGCGCACGGTAAAACTCCTCGCATGCGAGCATCGGGTAATGACAGCTTTTGACGACCGAGATGTTCGGTTCGAGGATCGCGAGCCGCCAAGGCCGCGGACCAGGGCGATAGCCGTAGGTCAACCCTTTGGCCGCGAGTTGCGCATTGCGGCGCTCGATGAAATACGAAGACCAGATGTGCGGCATCGTATGGACGGGAGTGCGCAATGAGGTGCGTAGCAGCGGCGCGCACGTCTTCTCCGATTTTTGCAGTACCCACGCTTCATCGAAGCGTGCGCCGTTGAACACATGGCTCGACGGCAGCCCGAAGAGCGGCGCCTCGCACAGCCCCGCATAAGTATGGCCGACAAAGAATGCGACAAGCTTCTTGCCGAGCGCGCGCATATGGTTGAGCCAGCCGACATCGAGCTGCGCGCCCATCTCGATCACGACATCGAGTTCGTGCGTGACGTCGCGCGGATTGACGAGCGCAATATCGAGGCCGCCGAAATCGAGCCCGTCGGGCAGCTTGCTCGCGTCGCCGCCATTTAGAAAGTAAACCGGGCCGATTGCGTCCGATTGCTTGAGCAGCATCGCGAGAAACGCAATGTTTTGATGGATGCCGCTTTCCCAGATGGCCTGACCGTCACGGGCAAACAGCGAGATGCCGACGGCCGGGCGTTTTTCGCGCCGTCTGGCGGACGATGAGGATGCTTGATCGATCACCGGCTATGTCCGTTTTCAGCATCGAACCTCATCGGTGGCCCGACGGGTCGATGCGCAACTGATGAGAGCGACGCGGCTGGCGTGCTCGAGCGCGATCCGCAAGCCGACCGGAATGCGCCTGGAGCGGGCCGGATACGCGAGCCGGATCGCCGGGCCGAACAAATCGGCCCGCGCCAGATTGTGACATAGAAGCCCGCGCGCGAAGCGTCCGGCGTTGTGCGTGCGGGTTTCCATGCCGGTCACGGGCCAGTGGTCATGAACCCGGCGCCGACGAGGCGAGCGGCGTCGAAACGCATTCGAACGTGAGGCTCAATGGTTCGTCATGCTGACCGTTATCGCGGTAAGCGGCGTCGGCCGCAATCGTGTTGACTTGGCGATCGCCGCAGACGCGCGCGGCGACATTCGTGCAGATTGCGCTTTTCCCGAACAAGCCGCCACAGGAGACGCGGTACGCGTCTGGATGGTCGGGCAGACGGGTCTGCGTGACCGAGTAGGTCGGCCAACTCGACGCAGTACATCCTGCCGCCGCGAGCGCGGCGAACGTGAGCGTGGTCCAAGTGATCTTCATCGTCATGTTTCCTCCAATTTGACGCGGCGGCGCAATACGCTCGCCGCTGCGCGTTACTTCCATTGATAAAGCATGCCCGCGCCGAGCACTTTCTGACTGCCGCTGAGACCGCCATTCAGCGAAGCCTTCAGGTTTTCGGTAAGCCGCGCCTGTATGCCGAGCGCCATCGCCTTCTGACCGAGGAACGTCGATGAGCCGACACCCATCGCGAAATTCGCGTCGCGATCCATATGCGGAATCGCCGCCATGGCCGCTACGGCCGCGATCCCTTGGCGTGCCATCGCATCGGTTTGCTGGAGCTGTTGCTGCTGTTGGTTGACCTGCGCGCCGAGCGTGTCTATCTGCGTCTGCTGATTCGAAAGCGATTGCGACATCGAGGCCGACACCGCATTCAACTGGTTCAGGTTCACCGCATCGGTGCCTTCGGTGCCCGGCGCGACGTTCGTGATTTGTCGCTGCTGCGTGGCGCTGCCGACCGACACCACGTTCGAGCGGCCCGCATCGTTCGAATTCGCGCCGATCGCGACCGAGTTCGAGCCGGCGGTGACGGAGGGCGCCGCAGCGCTCGGCGCGCTCATGTCGGCCGCGATGCCGGTGCTCGCAGGCAGCGAATGAATCACGTTTTCCGTGATCGACGTCGATAGCGATGTGATCTGCGTATTGATGTTCGTTACGCTCGTCGATAGTGAGGCGACCGAGGTGTTGGTGTTCGACAGACTGGTCGACAGTGAGCCGAGGCCGCTCGACGTTGACGTGGACAGCGACGCGAGATTGCTGTTGGTTGCCGACAGCCCAGTTGACAGCGAGCCGATGCTCGTCGACGTCGACGTGGACAGCGATGCGAGATTGCTGTTGGTCGCGGACAGCCCGGTGGATAGCGAACCGACCGCGGTCGACGTCGACGTGGACAGCGACGCCAGGTTGCTGTTCGTCGTATTCAACCCTGTGGACAACGATGAGACGATGTTGTTGGTTGCATAGAGCTGACTGCCGTTGACCGCGTCCGTGCTGACCTTCGCAATCCTGCCGGCTGCGACGTTCGTGATTTGCCGCTCGGCGCCCGGTGCGCCGACGCTGAACACGCCGACCGGGTTGCCGCCCGCAAAACCGCCGAACGTCAATCCCCCGATGGCCACCGACGACACGGCGACGGCGGCCGACGTCGTCGCGCCGTTGCCGATCGCGATCGAGTCGGCAATATTGGCGATCGCGTTCGGACCGATCGCCACGCTGTTCGCGCCGGCCGCGATGCTGTCGGGTTGGGTCGAGTTCTCATGGAAGTACTTGATGCCTTTTGCGTTGATGCTGTCGATCACGTTGCCGACGCTGTGATTCACGCTCGTCGTGCCGTCGCTGTTGTACGTGATGTACGACGGCGCGGAAATCACGCCTGTTGCAGAGTTGTACGAGGCGCCGCCGCCGAGCGCAGCAGCGGTACTGGTGCCGAGTTTCGTCGTGTTCGACGTGATCGAGCTGAGTCCGGTCGACAGAGAACCGAGGCCGGTGGAAGTGGACGTGGACAGCGACGCGAGATTGCTGTTGGTTGCCGACAGCCCGGTGGACAGCGAGCCGATACCAGTGGAAGCCGAGGTCGAAAGCGACGCCACCGAACTGTTGGCCGACGACAGGCCGGTGGACAGCGAACCGATGCCAGTTGACGCGGAGGTCGAAAGCGAAACGAGCGAACTGTTGGTGGTGCTAAGCCCGGTGGAAACCGAGGTCGAAAGCGACGCCACCGAACTGTTGGTCGACGACAGCCCGGTGGACAGCGAACCGATGCCGGTCGACAGCGACGAGATCGAACTCGTCGCCGAGCCTAGTTGCGACGCCACCGAGTAGAGCTGGCTGCCGTTGATTGCATCGGTACTGGCGGGACTTACCTGCCCTGCCGCGACGTTCGTGATTTGACGCGGTGCGCCGGGCGCTCCGACGCTCACGACACCGATCGGCGTGCTGCCGGCGAATGCGCTTAACTTGATTGATCTGAGCGTTGCATTGGCGACGGGAACGGCCGCATCTGCCACGGAATTCGCGCCAAGTGCGACCGAGTTATTGCTGCTGGCCACCGCGCCGATACCAATGGCGACGGCGTTCACGCCGGTTGCGATGCTGTCCGTGCCTGCCGAGTTGGCGTGAAAGTACTTGATGCCCCTTGCATTGATGTTGTCGAGTGCGTTGCCAACGCTGTGATTTGCGGTGGTCGTGCCATTATCGTTGTACGTGACATACGATGGCGCGGAGATCTTGCCCGTGGCAGCGTTGTACGCCGCACCGCCGCCAAGGGCGGCGGCGGCGCTGTTGCCGAGGTTGCTGGCAGTTGACGCGACGCTCGACAGGCCGGTGGACAACGAGCCGATGCCGGTAGATGCGGAGGTCGAAAGAGACGCCATCGAGCTGTTGGCGACCGACAGGCCGGTGGAAAGCGAGTTGACCCCGCTCTGTGCGGTGCTGATTCCCGTCGAAGCCGAAGTTGATAACGATGTTAATAAATTATTAGTTGTACTAAGCCCGGTGGACAACGAAAAAACGGTGCCGTTGGTTGTAGAGAGCCCACTGGAAAGCGATGCGATGTTGCTGTTGGCCGTGCCGAGGCCGGTGGAAAGCGAATTGACTTCGCTGCGAGCCGTGTTGAGCCCGGTTGAGGCCGAGATTGATAAAGATGTTAGTAAATTATTAGTTGTACTAAGTCCAGTGGACAGCGAAAAAAAGTTGCCGTTGGTTGCGGATAGCCCGCTGGAAAGCGAGGCGATATTGCTGCTGGCCGTGCCGAGCCCGGTGGAAAGGGAGCTGACGCTGGCCTGAGCCGTACTGATTCCGGTTGACGCGGAAGTCGACAGACTCGCAATGTTGGCTGCGGTCGTCCTCATGCCGGTGCTCAATTGCGCGACCGTCGCGGCGTCTTGCGGCGCGGCGCCGTCGGCAACGTTCGTGATGCGGCGCAGATTCGTCGTACTGCCAACCGATACCTCGGACTGCGGCGCGGCCGTTGCGGTCAGGTAGCCGGAAAGAGTGGGCGCTTTGGAGCCAGTTGTGCTGCCTTGGCCGATCGCGACGCTGTCCGCGTATAAAGCTGCGCTCGACGGGCCGATTGCTACCGTGCCTGCCGCATTCGCATTCGCCTGTGTGCCGATCGCGGTCGCGCCCGTGCCGTTCGCGTTGGTTTGATTGCCCAGCGCGAGCGCGTTCGTGCTGTTCGCAGCCACCGTTGCGCTGTTGCCCATTGCAACGCCATTCGTGCTCGTTGCGTCGACCGTCGCACCAAGTCCGATCGCGACGCCCGATTGTGCTGCCGCGCTGGATTGTCCGCCGAGCGCAATCGCATCTTGCGCGGTCGCTTGTGCGCCTTTCGTTGCATTGCTGCCGATCGCAATCGATCCCGCACCGGAGGCGAGCGTCGAGTTTGCCGCCGACAGCGCAGTCGTGCCGTTGCCGCCGGCGCCGCCGATCGCGACGGAATTCAGCGCGCTTGCGATGCTGCCGAAGCCGACCGCGGTCGCGGCCGTGCCGCTTGCATTCGCTTCGAGACCGGCTGCCGTTCCCCATAGGTCCGCCGAGCTGAGAAAGCCGGTGGCGGTGCCGCCGTTGCCCGTTACCTGTGCGAATACGCCGTAGACGGTTGCCGCAAGCTGATTGTTGCCGCTCGAATTGCAGCCGCTGACGGTCGAATACGTACCCGAGCCGTCGACAGGATAGGTATCCGTGTTGCCCGTGGCCGTCCGCCCGACGGTTGTCGTGCCGCTACCGGACGAGCAGGTCGCGTGAGTGAGTTCTCCGGTGGGCGAGATTTCGTCGGGAATATAGACGTCGGCGCTCGCGAGCGAGGGTAATCCGGCCAGCAGTGCCACGATCGCCGTGACGATGACGGAAGATTGGTTCGGCTTGCCGCGCGCCGATTCAAGTTCCGATGTAGCAACCCACGCGCCGAGCGCTTCGTTCCAAATGGATCGGTATGAGCGGTTCATGCTGAAGTTCCCCTAAAACGAGTGCGCAATACGTCCGTCTCTCGTTTGCGTCGATCTCGTGTTGACGTGTTGTGATCAGGGAGCGAATTCTAGTATTGATAATTTGGAAGAATGAAAAAGAAATGGCCGTCAGAATGTTAAAAAGTGTTATGGCAAGATGGGGGAATAAGAGGCGTCATTTTTACCATTTTTGTAGATTGATGTTTTGATTGAAGTTTTTGCGTATTGGTTAACTGATTGAATGAGTTTTTATGTTCGATGCCGGTGTTGTTTCAAACACACTGAAAATTTCAAATTCAATAAATTCGTAAGGTTTTGGGCCATTTTCATACAAATACCTCTTCTATTTGTATGACTTTATTGAAATGAATGTGGAGGAATATCCGATTTATTTTTTTGTGATGCTGTTAATTAATTTTTTGAAATCGTCTGGTGGTGATGAGCGCGGCTGGATGATTATTGAAAATTGATCAGGCGGATGCTTAATTATATTCGGGATAATCGGTATTGCGAATGATATGAAAAAGGCGCGGCCGGTTCGGAGCCGAAGGCGCGCCGGCAGAGGATTACTTGCGCAATAAACGCAGCGCTAACCGCGCGAGCCGGGGGACGGCTGTCGGGCGCAGTAGCCGTTTGTCGTAACCGGCCATCCGTCGTTCGTTCTCGACGAGACAAAGTTCGATCAGTTCGCGCGGATTCAGCGCGTCGCCGACGGTGGCTGCGGTATTGGCCGGAAAATTCGCATCACGGGCGACGCCGTCGGCGTCGATGCCTCGCGCGATGCCGATTCGCTCCCAGATCAGGAACGCCCACACCGCCGCGACCCGTGCGAAGAACCACGGCCGGCGCCACCACGGCAGGTTGCGCCAATACCAGCCGAACCAGTTCACGAAGAACAGAATGTGGCGGCCTTCTTCCTGGATCACGGGCTCGAAGGTTTCGACAAGCGCTGGTGGAAAGTAGCCCGAACGTTGCGCGGAGCGGAACAGTCCGAACGCGAAGAAACTGTCGATGCATTCGCTGAATCCGGTGACCATCCACGCCCACTCGGCATCTTTGGGCGCCGGATAGTCCGGCTCGGGCGCGAGCTTGATTCCGTATGCCTCGACGAGCTTGGACAGCACGACCTTGTGCCGGGCTTCCTCGGCGCCGTCCATCTCGAGCGCCTTGCGCAGCAGCGGGTCGTTTTCCACCGTCGATGCGAAGGTCGCTACCCGGATCGACGCGCGGCCTTCGGTTTGCACGGCGATGTCCCAGATCGGCAGCGACGTGAGTTTTGCCAGCGAATCGGCGTCGAGCAGCGGCCAATCGATGACGGCCGGCTTATACGGATTGTGAGTGTCGAGCAGCATACGGCAGAACATCTGCTTATGCATATCGGAACCGATTCGCACCGGGCCGCGGCTTGGATGGACCCAGTTGCGCATTGCGTGATCTGCTGCTTGTTCCGCCGTTTGCTCTTGTGGCAGCGTGTCGGACATGGCCAGGTTGGTAAACGTGATGTAAGGAGTAAGCGATTGTTACATAGCTCCGGAAATCACGTATTTTGCCCAGCCGATGTCCGTGCGCGATGTGGCACGCGGGCAGTCGTTTTACCGAGCGCCGCTGGCGTCTGGCTCAACAGTGCGAGTCGACCCAGAGGCGTCCCCAGCGGAACGCATAGGCGAGTGCATGCTCTTCGTCGAAGAAGAAATCGATGGCGTCGAACGAATAGGCACGGGCGGGGGCGCTTGCCTTTTCGATGGTGAGGTTCGCGGCGAACAGGCCGTTCGGCAGTCGCGCCGCAGCGGGCGCAACCTCATAGCCCTTGTAGCGGATCGAACGATTCATGGCTTACGCGAGAGTTGAGAACGAGCTTGCAGCGTAAGCAATCGGCGTGCGACGGTGAACCAATCTTTATAGGTAAGCAAATCACCCGGCGGGATCGAATGTCATGAAGACGGCTCTCGATCCGATAGGCGCTTGGTGCGCATTCCGCGGCGGGGCGACACGCTCCGGTGCGATGCGCCGATCCGCTCGCTAAAAGGCGGACACGGCAAATACGGCGGACCCAATTAGGCGCACCTGATCAGCGTCCGACGGGCAGGCAAGCGTGGCGGCGCGCCCGCGCGCCGCGTGTTCAACCGGCGGTGGTTTCGAGCACCGCCGCGAGCGCATCGTCCCCCGTGACGCGGGCGGCCGCGCGGTGCAACGCGAACGCGAGTGCGAATTCGGCAGCTTGCTTACCGACGGTTTCCAGCTGTGAAGCCACCTTGGGATCGGAGCAGTTATCGGTGGTGTCGAAGCGGGTTTCGAGTGTGTTGACCGTCGCGCCGAACGGCGTCGGCCAGCCGCGCAGCGCGTGGACGATCGAGCGCAGCGACGTCAGCACGGTGCCCGCCGCCTGCCAGCCGTATGCGGTGACGATGCAGCCCACCGCGCGGCCGTCCAGGTACGGACGCTCGTCGGCACGCAATTCCTCGAGCGTGTCGAGCGCGTTTTTCACGAGTCCGGATACGCCGCCGTGGTAGCCCGGCGTTGCGATGATCACCGCGTCGGCGGTGCGGACAGCGTCAATCAGCTCGTGCTGGCTATCGGTCAGTTCGCGCCGCTCCGGCGCGTAATGGGGCAGCGTATGCAGAAATGGGCCGTCGAACAATCGCGTGCGCGCGCCGGTTGCTTGCGCGCCGCGCAGGGCGAAGCCGAGCGCGCGCTCGGTCGACGATGCGGCTCGGGTAGTGCCGCCGATGCCGACGATGAACGGCCGACGATGCGGATCGAATGCAGTCAAAGTGCGCTCCATGTAGGTGCGGCGCCTGATTAAAAGTAGGCTGGATACAGCATATTAATGACGTAATCGATGCTGGAGAAACGACTTTTCATTCTATCGATATGCTAATTGAGGAGGGGAACGGTGCTGCGCGCCGTGAATTGAATAGCAGAAATGCTTGGTTGGGAGGCACGCAACGGATCGATATGATCGCACCTGTCTCCTCCGTGAGATTTCTCTAACATGGGTTGGCCCCGCCGGTGGGAATGTCGGCGGGGCTTTTTTTCGTGCGTTGGCGATTCGATATTCGCAATGCCGGATCGGCCATCGATTTGGATAACCGAACATCTCGCGCGTGTTTTCGATTGGGTTTCGATTCGCGCGCGAGATGCTTTCGGCACGCACGGTGCCGCACCGGGTCGAGCCGCCCGCTACGCGAGCGCGCCATTGCGGTTGCGAGGCAGTCGGTAAGTACCTGCCGGGCGGCAGACTTCGCTTTGCTTTGCCCAATGGCCGGAGCGGTATCAACGGCGAGTTTCGCGTCGGCCGTGGCTGGCCGAGTGTGCGCGGCATGGCCGATGAGGATCAAACAAAGTTTGATGAAGCGCGCTTGACGCGGTGTGCCGGCTGCCGTGCTGCCGCCGAGGCGGTGCGCTTTTCTTGTCAGCTTTTTGCCGCGGCGCGCAAAAGCAGCATGTCCGACGCCGGCCGCACTTGACCGGCGCCGCCGCGCGTGTCGTATTTGCGCAAGCGTTTGTCGTAATTCGTCGGCTGGACAGGGTTTTTTCTGGCAACCATGTAGGCACGCTCTGATGGCTTGATTTCCGCTACACCAGGAGACGGTTGCAATGGATGCCCCGAAGGTCGTGGTCGAAGGTCTGTGCAAGGTATTTGGAAATAATCCGCGGCAGGCGCTCGACATGCTTGCCGCGGGCGCGACGAAAGATGAAGTGTTCGCACGCACGGGCCAGGTGGTCGGTGTGCATGACGTCTCATTCGACGTGCAGGAAGGCGAGATTTTCGTGCTGATGGGCTTGTCGGGTTCCGGCAAATCGACGCTGATCCGGCTCGTTAACCGGCTCGTCGAGCCCAGCGCCGGCAAGGTGCTGATCGACGGCCGCGATGTTGCCGCCGTGCCGCGCGCCGAGTTGATCGCACTGCGCCGCAAGGACATGAGCATGGTGTTCCAGTCGTTCGCGCTGATGCCGCAGCGCACGGTGCTGTCGAATGCCGCGTTTGGTCTCGAGGTTGCCGGGGTGCGCCGCAAGGAGCGCGAGCGGCGCGCGATGACGGTGCTCGAGCAAGTTGGGCTCGCGCAATTCGCGCACAAGCTGCCTGCGGAATTGTCGGGCGGCATGCAGCAGCGTGTCGGGCTCGCGCGGGCGCTTGCAGTTAATCCGTCGTTGATGATCATGGACGAAGCGTTTTCCGCACTCGATCCACTCAAGCGCAAGGAAATGCAGAACGTGCTGCTGCAACTTCAAAAGGAGCAGCGCCGCACGATCATGTTCGTGTCGCACGATCTCGAGGAGGCGCTGCGTATCGGTAGCCGGATCGCGATCATGGAAGGCGGCCGGCTCGTGCAGCTCGGCACGCCGCAGGAAATCATCGCGCATCCGGCTGACGAGTACGTGCGCGCGTTCTTCGAGGGCATCGACACGAGCCGCTATCTGACGGCCGGCGACCTGATGCTGACGGGCGCGGTGCCCGTCGTCTCAAGGCTCGATGCGGCGAATGTTGCCGCGACGCTGAACGGCAGTGCCGAATACGCATTCGTGCTCGACGAAACGCGCAAGTTGCGCGGTTGCGTGACGCGCGATGCGCTGGGCAGCGCGAAGCTCAGCGTGAATCAGATCGAGAGCATCGCGCGCGACGCGTCGCTCGAGCATGTGATCGAGCGGGTGGTCGCGCATCCGCACGCGCTGCCCGTCGTCGACGATGATGGCTGTTATTGCGGTTCGATCGACCGGACCGTGTTGCTGAAGGCCATTACGCGCTCGCGAGGTTCCCATGTCTGAACGCATTCCGCTCGGTAGCTGGGTAGATCAGTCGGTTCACTATCTGCTCGACCACGATGCCAAGACGTTCGATTCGATCGGCCGCGCAATCGAAGGGCTCGCCGCGTTTGTCGAGCACACGCTGCAAGCGGTGCCGATGTGGGCGATGATCGCCGGTTTCGTCGGCGTCGGGCTATGGCGTGTCGGCTGGCGTTTCGCATTGTTCACCGCGTTGTCGCTCGGCCTCATCGTCGGCACGGGCTTTTGGGATCAGACGGTCGTCACGCTCGGGCTCACGTTGTCGTCGACGATCATCAGTCTTGTGCTAGGCATCCCGCTCGGGATCTGGGCGGCAAAGAGCAAATGGGTCGCGGCGCTCGTGCGCCCGATTCTCGATCTGATGCAGACAATGCCCGCATTCGTCTATCTGATTCCGGCCGCCATGCTGTTCGGTTTGGGCCGTGTGCCTGGCATCTTGTCGACGGTGATTTTCGCAATGCCGCCCGCCGTGCGGCTAACGAGCCTCGGCATTCGCCATGTGAACCGCGAGATCGTCGAAGCGGGGCAGGCATTTGGCTGCACGCCGTGGCAGCTTCTCTACAAGGTGCAGTTTCCGAATGCGCTGCCGTCGATCATGCAAGGCGTGAACCAGACGATCATGATGGCGTTGTCGATGGTGATCATCGCATCGATGGTCGGCGCGGGCGGCCTCGGTAACGACGTGCTCGCGAGCATTCAGCGTTTGGACATCGGCCTGGGTTTCGAAAGCGGGTTGTCCGTCGTGCTGTTGGCGATCATTCTCGACCGTATCACCGAAAGTTTCGGTCGCGCGCCGGGCACGGCGAAAACCCCGTTGTTCCCCGGCCTCAGGCAATTGTTCGGCACGCGCTCGTCGATTGCGCAAGCCTGACGTTTTTCGTCATTCCGAGTGTCGCAAACCGGCCGGCTCAGGCAGGCGTGCAGCCGCCCGAGCCGGTCGGCCGCAGGCAACCTGATTGCTGGAGAACGATGTGACGTCCGCCCCCGCCGTTGCCGTATTTGATGCCTGTACTGATCCGCTTGCTTCGGTCAGGAATTTTGGATTCCTGACGTTGAATAATTTTTCGATGATCGCGTTTACGAGTGCGGTCGAAGTGTTGCGGATGGCGAATTATGTTGCGCGCGCCCAGCACTACCGCTGGTCGGTGCTTACGCTCGACGGCACGCCGGCGCATGCAAGCAACGGCATTGCGGTGCGGCCGACGCAACCGCTCGACATCGACGCGCCGCCCGATGCGCTGATTGTTTGCGGCGGAATCGGGGTTCGTGAGGTGGTCACCTCCGCGACGTGCGAGGCGCTCGTCGCGCTTGCCGGGCGTGGCGTGCCGCTGGGCGGCTTTTGCACGGGCGCGTATGCGTTGATGGCAAGCGGCTTGCTCGACGGCTACCGGTGTTCGGTGCATTGGGAGAATCTGTCGGCGCTGCACGCGCAGTTTCCGCAAGTGAGCTTTGCCGACGAGCTGTTCGTCGTCGATCGCGACCGGCTGACCTGCACCGGCGGCACCGCGCCGCTCGATCTGATGCTCAATCTTGTCAGCGCGCAGCTCGGGCAGCGGCTTGCCGCGCAGGTTTCCGAGCAGTTCGTCCTCGAGCGGATTCGCGGCGCGACCGATGCGCAGCCGATTCCAGTCGATGCGCGCGTGGGTTTTTCCCGCGCGGAGCTGATCGAGGTCGTGCGGCTGATGGAGTCGAACATCGAAGAGCCGCTGTCGCTGGATGAACTGGCGCGGCTCGTGCAGCTATCGCAACGGCATCTGCAGCGCATGTTCAAGGTGTATTTGAATGTGTCGCCGACGCATTACTACCTGACGCTGCGCTTGAAGCGCGCGCGTGATCTTTTGCGCACCACCGACACATCGATCGCGCGCGTGACGGCGATTTGCGGTTTTCATTCGCCATGCCATTTCAGCAAGGCGTATCGCGCGCAGTTCGGTCATGCGCCGAGCCACGAGCGCCGCGCGCCGGCGGCGGGCTGAGCCGGATGCGAACCCGCGCACGGGCAGGCTTGCTGTTTGCCGATGCGCGATAGGCGGCGCGATGCGCGATCCTCGCATTCGCGAAGCACGGATTTCATGTGGAAGACGTCGTAGTCGAGGAGAACAGGAATGAAACGACAATGGATCGCGGCGGCTTGCGGGTTCGCCATTTCGGTTGCGCCGTTCGCGGGCGCGCGGGCTGGGGAGCCGCTGGCCTGCAAGACAGTGCGCTTTGCGGACGTCGGCTGGAGCGACATAGCCGCGACGACAGGGCTCGCTTCGACGATGCTCGCGGGCCTCGGCTACACGCCGACTAAGACGATCGCGTCAGTGCCGATCACGTTCGCGGGCATCAAGAGCAAGCAGATCGATGTGTTTCTCGGCTACTGGTCGCCGACGATGGACCCGATCATCGCGCCGTTTACGAAGGCGGGTACGATCAAGGTGCTGCCCACGCCGAACCTGACGGGGGCGAAATACACGCTCGCGGTACCGGATTATGTCTATCAAGGCGGCCTGAAGTCGTTTGCCGATATTCAGAAATTCTCGGACAAGCTCGGGGGGCGCATCTACGGCATCGAACCCGGCAACGACGGCAATATGCTGATCAAGAAGATGATCGACGGCAACCAGTTCGGGCTCGGCAAATTCAAGCTGGTCGAATCGAGCGAGGCAGGGATGCTCGTCGAAGTGAACCGCGCGATTCGAGACAAGCAATGGATCGTGTTTCTCGGCTGGGAACCGCATCCGATGAACGTGCAAATGAAGATCGATTATCTGAGCGGCGGCGATGACGTATTCGGCCCGAACTACGGCGAAGCGAAGGTGCTGACGGCGATGCCGCCCGATTACGCATCGCGTTGCCCGAACGTCGCGAAATTTGTATCGAATCTGCAATTCTCGACGTCGATCGAGAATCACGTGATGGTGCCGATCATGAACAAGGAGGAACCGAACAAGGCGGCGGGCGAGTGGCTGAAGGCGAATCCGCAAATGCTCGATAAATGGCTGGCCGGCGTGACGACGTTCGACGGCAAGCCGGCGGTGCCGGCCGTCAAGCACTATCTCGGTATGCAGTGAATCGCGGCGCCGTGCGCGCGGCGCTTTCCGTTCTTCGCATCGCCGGAATCGTTGATTGGAGGACGTCGGCGGCGCATCGCACGTCGCTCGGCAAAGCTGCCGGGGCCGCCGCCGAAACCCCATGGCCGCCGGCAAGACCTTCATCGCGACAGGCGCCGCTGGCCGATGCCCGGCGTCACAGATACGGCCTGAGCCAGCCCAAGCCCTCCGACGTGCCGGCTCGCGGCCGGTATTCGCAGCCGATCCAACCGTCGTAGCCGAGCGCATCGATCAGCGCGAACAGGTACGGATAATGGATCTCGCCGATGTCGGGCTCGTGCCGCTCCGGCACGCCGGCTATCTGAATGTGGCCGATGGTCGCGATGTCGCGTTTGAGCGCCGTCGCCAGATCGCCTTCGACGATCTGGCAGTGATAGCAATCGAATTGCACTTCGAGATTCGGCGCGCCGATCTCGCGGCGGATCGCTTGCGCTTCTTCCTGACGGGTCAGGAAATAGCCGGGTATGTCGCGCGGATTGATGGGTTCGATCAGGATCGTCACGCGCTCGGCGTGCGCCGCGTCGGCCGCGTAGGCGAGGTTGCGCAGATAGGTGTCGCGGTGGCGCGCGCGGTCGTGCGTCGGCGCGATCGCGCCGGCCATCACATGAATTTTGTCGTTGCCGATCGCGCGGGCGTAGGCGAGCGCCGTGTCGATCGAGCACTTGAATTCGTCTTCGCGGCCCGGCAGCGACGCGATCCCGCGTTCGCCCGCGGCCCAATTGCCGGCGGGCGCGTTGAAGAGTGCTTGAGTCAGGCCGTTCGCGTCGAGCCGGGCTTTGAGTTCGGCGGCAGGAAAGTCATAGGGAAACAGGTATTCGACTGCCCGGAAGCCGTCGCGCGCGGCGGCGGCAAAGCGTTCGACGAACGCGTGCTCGTGGTACATCATCGTCAGATTGGCGGCAAAGCGTGGCATGGCAGCGTGATGAGGTTTAGACGTCGATTGGACGATGTGTCGCGCGTCATACGTCATGTGACGCGCAACGCGTGGGCGCGCGTAGCGATCCGCGATCTGCCGGCAATGCGCCGACGCTGGTTCCTGTACATACCTTCAGTATGACGGTGCCGCAGAGGCTAACTTGATCGCGCGTCTTTTTCAGACCATTTTATCTGGCAGGCAACTATTCGGCATGAATGGAAGTGAACGCCGGCGCTCTGGCGAGGTAACGACAACGGGTCTGGCGCTATCGTCAATCGCCGGATGTCCGGCTATTGAGCGAGCGCGCAGGGACGCGAGTTGGCGTCGTGCGCGACGTGGGCCGTTGCGCTCGCGTCGCCTGCAAGGGCAACGCCTTTATCCCGGTAAGCCGCGGGCGGTTCGCCGAACTGCTTGCGGAATTCCCGGCCGAGGTGAGACGCGTCGGAGAATCCGCAACTCGACGCGATGTCGGCGACGGTGCGGTCCGAACTCGTCAGCAGCCACGCGGCGGTGCGCAGCCGCACCTGCTTGGCGAACGCCTGCGGGGTCTTGCCCGTTTCCGCCTTGAACAGCCGCTCAAGCTGCCGCGTCGACAGGTCGAGCTTGCATGCCAGTTCGTCGAGCGGCAGCGCACGGCCGACATGCTGCTCCATCAGCAGGATCGCGCGCTTGATTTTCGGATGCGTCGCGGGCGCGAGGCCGGGCGGGTGCGGTTGCGGCGCGTTGCCTTTCTGCATCTCGCCGACGAGCAGGATACGGAGCGCTTTTTGTACGGTCGCGTGATCGAAGTGGCGCAGCAGGATCGCGGCGGCAACGTCGATCGACGCGCGTCCGCCCGAGCAGGTGATGCGCCGCCGGTCGATCACGAACAGCCTGTCGGCGATCAGCAGATCGGGGTCGATGTCCGGGAAGCGCTCGACGAAATCCCAATAATGGAACCAACTCACGCAGACTCTGTGTCCGTCGAGCACGCCCGCTCGCATCAGCGCGAACGCGCCGGTGCAAATGCCCACGAGATGCGCGCCGCGTTGCGCGGCGCGGTGAATGAATTGCAGCACCGGCTGGCCCGCCTGCGGCCCGGAATGCAGCAGCCCGCCCACGACGACGACGTAGTCGAACGTGCCCGCGTCGTCGAACGTTTGCCATGGCGTCACCTGGATCCCGCAACTCGCGCGCACAGGCGCGAGCGTGTCGCCGATCACCGTCCATGAGCAGCGCACCGGCTTGCTGTGGTCGCCGTCGTCAGCCGACAGGCGCAGCATGTCGACGAAGCCGGAGAACGCGGTCAACGTGAAATTCGGCAGCAGCACGATGCCGAAGCGCAGGCGCGGCTTGGCGTCGGTCGCGGCTGCAGGGGGCGGGGCGGATGCGTCGGCGGTCATCGTGGCAGTCTTGGGCTGAATCGTTTAGCTGATGCGGCAGCGCAGCATGGCGCCGCAGGCGCACCGGTTGCGGATGGTTCGCGGCGGGCCGGTGAATGGTCCCTGACGCGGAGCGCATCCGGAACCCTATCGCGAGCGTCGCCGATCGGCTCGGGCGGGACTTGTGTTTTTTCGCCGCGAATCATCGCCGAAACGCATCGCCCGGCCGGCGGGCGCGGCGCTTGGCGGCGGCGTCCCACGCCGATGCCGTTTTTGTTCTATCGGCCAATTTTACGCTTTGGTGTACTGACACCCAACGTCAATTTCACATTGCGTCGTCACGCAAGGATGGCCGAATGAATGTCAGCGTCTTCGATCTGTTCAAGATCGGCATCGGTCCGTCGAGTTCGCATACGGTCGGACCGATGATCGCCGCATGCCGTTTCGCGTCGCATGTCGAGGATGCGAACCTGCTTGCGTTCGTGCGGCGCGTGCGGGTGGAGCTGTATGGCTCGCTCGGCGCGACCGGCAAGGGGCATGGCACCGACAAGGCGGTGCTGCTCGGTCTCGAAGGGCATCTGCCCGACCGTATCGACCCCGATCTGATCGCGCCGCGCTTGGCCGAGATCCGTTCCCGGAAGTCGCTTGCGCTGCTCGGCAAGCATCCGGTGCGCTTCGACGAGAAGGACGATCTCGGGTTCTATCGCAAGCTGATGACGGGTTCGGGCGTCGTGCATCCGAACGGGATGCGGTTTCAGGCGTTCGACGAGCAGGGGCAGCTTCTCGTCGAGAAAGAGTATTACTCGGTGGGCGGCGGTTTCGTTGTCAATCGCGACGGCGATCGCGTCAACGGTGCGCGCGCGGGGGCCGACGTGCCGTATCCGTTTCGCACGGGCGACGATCTGATGCGCGCGTGCCGCGACAGCGGGCTGTCGATCGCGGCGCTGACGTTTCGCAACGAATGCGCGCTGCGGCCGCCCGAAGAGGTGCGTGCGGGTCTCGTCGCAATCTGGCGGGCGATGGCTGCGTGCGTCGAGCGTGGCTGCAAGGCGAGCGGCGAGCTGCCGGGGCCGATGCGCGTGAAGCGTCGCGCAGCCGAGCTGCATGCGCGGTTGCGTGAGCGATCGGAGGAATCGCTACGCGATCCGCTGTCGATGCTCGATTGGGTCAATTTGTATGCGATGGCCGTCAATGAGGAGAACGCGGCGGGCGGCCGGGTGGTCACCGCGCCGACCAACGGCGCGGCGGGCGTGATTCCTGCCGTGCTGCATTACTACGTGAAGTTCGTGCCGGGTTCGAACGAGCAGGGCATCGTCGATTTTCTGTTGACGGCCGCCGCGATCGGGATCATCTACAAGGAAACCGCATCGATCTCGGGCGCGGAAGTCGGCTGCCAGGGCGAGGTCGGCGTCGCGTGCTCGATGGCTGCCGCCGCGCTTGCCGCGGTCATGGGCGGCACGCCTGGCCAGGTCGAGAACGCGGCCGAGATCGGCATGGAGCACAACCTAGGAATGACTTGCGATCCCGTCGGCGGTCTCGTGCAGATTCCGTGCATCGAGCGCAACGCGATGGGCGCGATCAAGGCGCTGAACGCGTCGCGGATCGCGCTGAAGGGGGACGGTCAGCACTACGTATCGCTCGATTCGGTGATCAAGACGATGCGCGAGACGGGCGCCGACATGAAGACGAAATACAAGGAGACGTCGCGCGGCGGGCTTGCCGTGAACGTCATCGAATGCTAACGAAGGGTTGATCCATATGAGCCGCTATTCGATATTCAGCCTGTTTCGCAACGGTCTGTCGTACCACGAAAACTGGGAGCGCCAATGGCAGAGCCCAGAGCCCAGGCGCGAATACGACGTCGTGATCGTCGGCGGCGGCGGGCACGGGCTCGCGACCGCGTATTACCTCGCCAAGGAGCACGGCGTGACCAACGTCGCGGTGCTCGAGAAGGGCTGGATCGGCGGCGGCAATACCGCGCGCAACACGACGATCGTCCGCTCGAATTATCTGTGGGACGAATCGGCCGCGCTGTACGAAAAGGCGATGAAGCTGTGGGAGGGACTCGCGCAGGATCTGAACTACAACGTGATGTTCAGCCAGCGCGGCGTGATGAATCTCGCACACACGCTGCAGGACGTGCGCGACACGCAGCGCCGCGTGAACGCGAACCGGCTCAACGGCGTCGATGCGGAGTTCCTGACGCCCGAGCAGATCAAGGCGATCGAGCCGACGATCAATCTGAACAGCCGCTATCCGGTGCTCGGCGCGTCGATCCAGCGGCGCGGCGGCGTCGCGCGGCACGACGCGCTTGCATGGGGCTTCGCCCGCGGGGCCGATCGCGCGGGCGTCGACATCATTCAGAACTGTCAGGTGACGGGCATTCGCCGCCAAGGCGGTGCGGTCACGGGTGTCGATACCGTGAAGGGCTTCATCAACGCGAAAAAGGTCGCGGTGGTCGCGGCCGGCAATACAACGACGCTCGCCGATATGGCCGGCGTGCGCCTGCCGCTCGAAAGCCATCCTTTGCAGGCGCTCGTGTCGGAGCCGATCAAGCCGGTCGTCAATACGGTCGTGATGTCGAACGCGGTGCACGCGTATATCAGCCAGTCCGACAAGGGCGATTTGGTGATCGGCGCGGGGATCGATCAGTACACGGGCTTTGGCCAGCGCGGCAGCTTCCAGATTATCGAAGGCACGCTGCAGGCGATCATCGAGATGTTCCCGGTATTTTCGCGGGTGCGGATGAACCGGCAGTGGGGCGGTATCGTCGACGTCTCGCCGGATGCGTGCCCGATCATCAGCAAGACCGACGTGAAGGGGCTGTACTTCAACTGCGGCTGGGGCACCGGCGGCTTCAAGGCCACGCCGGGCTCGGGCTGGGTGTTCGCCCATACGATCGCGCGCGACGAGCCGCATCCGTTGAACGCGCCGTTTACGCTCGAGCGTTTCTACACCGGCCACCTGATCGACGAGCACGGCGCGGCCGCCGTTGCGCACTGAGCATCGCACGCCACGAGGAGAACTGAATGTTATTGATCGAATGTCCGTGGTGCGGCCCGCGCGCCGAATCCGAATTCACGTGCGGCGGCGAGGCTGACATCGCGCGTCCGCTCGATACCGACAAACTGTCGGATCGCGAATGGGGCGATTACCTGTTCATGCGCAAGAATCCGCGCGGCACGCATCGCGAACAATGGTTGCACACGCATGGCTGCCGGCGCTGGTTCATCGCGCAGCGCGACACCGTCAGCTACACATTTCAGGGATACGAAACGTTCGACAAGCCAATCGACAGGCCGGCCTCGAGCGCAACGGAGGAAGCGCGTAAATGAGCCAGAAAGACCGACTCGGCACGGGTGGGCGCATCAACCGCGCGCAGCCGCTCACGTTCACGTTCAACGGCCGCACTTATCAGGGTTATCAGGGCGACACGCTCGCCTCGGCATTGCTCGCCAACGGCGTGCATTTCGTCGCGCGCAGCTTCAAATACCACCGGCCGCGCGGGATCGTGACGGCGGGCGTCGACGAGCCGAACGCGCTCGTCCAGCTCGAGAGCGGCGCCTATACGGTGCCGAACGCGCGCGCGACCGAAGTCGAGCTGTATCAAGGACTGGTTGCGACGAGCGTGAATGCGCGGCCGTCGCTCGAGCATGACCGGATGGCCGTGATGCAGAAGTTCTCGCGCTTTCTGCCTGCGGGCTTCTATTACAAGACGTTTATGTGGCCGCGCAAGTGGTGGCCGAAGTATGAGGAAAAAATTCGCGATGCGGCGGGCCTTGGCCGCGCGCCCGATGTACGCGACGCGGACCGCTACGATAAGCGTTATGCGCACTGCGACGTACTCGTCGTGGGTGGCGGCCCGGCTGGCTTGGCGGCTGCGCAAGCGGCGGCAGCCAGCGGTGCGCGCGTGTTTGTCGTTGACGATCAGCGCGAACTCGGCGGCAGCCTGCTTTCGTGCCGTGCGCAGATTGACGGCAAGCCGGCGCTTCAATGGGTCGAGAAGACCGAAGCCGAACTCGCGAAGCAGCCGGACGTGACGATTCTCACGCGCAGCACGGCGTTTGGGTATCAGGATCATAACCTGGTCACCGTGGTGCAACGGCTGACCGATCATCTGCCGATATCGGTGCGTAAGGGCACGCGCGAGCTGCTGTGGAAAATCCGCGCCAAGCGTGTGATTTTGGCCACGGGCGCGCACGAACGGCCCCTCGTGTTCGGCAACAACGATTTGCCCGGTGTGATGACCGCCTCGGCGGTGTCGACGTACATTCACCGCTACGGCGTGTTGCCGGGACGTGTCGCGGTAGTCGCGACCAACAATGACCGCGGCTATCAATGCGCGCTTGATTTGAAAGCGTGCGGCGCGCAGGTGACGGTGGTCGATGCGCGCCCGTCCACGCGCGGCGAGCTGGCGGCTGTCGCCAGACGCAATGGCGTGACCGTGATGAGCGGCGCGGTCGTGATGGCGGCGCAAGGTAAGCTGCGCGTCGCATCGGTTGACGTCGCGTCGTATACGAACGGCAAAATGGGCGCCAGGCTTGCGACGCTCGTGTGCGATCTCGTCGCGATGTCGGGCGGTTTCAGCCCGGTGCTGCATCTGTTCGCGCAATCGGGCGGCAAAGCGCATTGGAACGACGACAAGGCGTGCTTCGTGCCGGGCAGGCCGGTGCAGGCGGAGACGAGCGTCGGTGCGGCGGCAGGCGAGTTCGAGCTGTCGCGTGCATTGCGGCTCGCGTTCGACGCCGGTGTCGATGCGGCGAGGGCGGCGGGCTTTACCGATGCCGTGCGCCCTGCGGTGCCGCATGTCGTCGAAACGGCCGACGACGCGATATTGCCGGTATGGCTCGCGAGTGGCATCGACGCCGCGGTGCGCGGCCCGAAGCAGTTCGTCGACTTCCAGAACGACGTCGGCGCAGCCGACATTCTGCTCGCCGCGCGCGAAGGCTTCGAATCGGTCGAGCATGTGAAGCGCTATACGGCGATGGGCTTCGGCACGGATCAGGGCAAGCTCGGCAATATCAACGGAATGGCGATTCTCGCGCAAGCGCTCGGCAAGACGATCGCCGAAACCGGCACGACGACGTTCCGTCCGAACTACACGCCGGTGTCGTTCGGCGCGTTCGCGGGGCGCGAACTCGGCGATTTTCTCGATCCGGTCCGCAAGACCTGCATGCATGAATGGCACGCCGGGCATGGCGCGCTGTTCGAGGACGTCGGCAACTGGAAGCGGCCTTGGTACTACCCGAAGCCTGGCGAGGATTTGCATGCGGCGGTGGCGCGCGAGTGTCTCGCGGTGCGCAACGGCGTGGGCATGCTCGACGCGTCGACGCTCGGCAAGATCGACATTCAGGGCCCGGATGCGGTGAAGCTGCTGAACTGGGTCTATACGAATCCATGGAACAAGCTCGAGATCGGCAAATGCCGTTATGGGCTGATGCTCGACGAGAACGGCATGGTGTTCGACGACGGCGTGACCGTGCGTCTCGGCGAACAGCATTTCATGATGACGACGACGACGGGCGGCGCGGCGCGCGTGCTCACATGGCTCGAGCGCTGGCTGCAAACCGAATGGCCCGATATGAAGGTGCGGCTCGCGTCGGTGACCGATCATTGGGCGACGTTCGCGGTCGTCGGCCCGAAGAGCCGGCAAGTCGTGCGCAAAGTATGCGAAGACATCGATTTCGCGAACGACGCGTTCCCGTTCATGAGTTTCCGCGAAGGCACCGTCGCCGGCGTGCGCGCGCGCGTGATGCGCATCAGCTTTTCGGGCGAGCTTGCATATGAGATCAACGTGCCGGCGAATGCCGGGCGCGCGGTCTGGGAGGCGCTGATGGCCGCCGGCGCCGAATTCGACATTACGCCCTACGGCACCGAGACGATGCATGTTTTGCGTGCGGAGAAGGGCTATATCATCGTCGGGCAGGATACCGATGGCTCGGTCACGCCGCATGATCTCGGCATGGGCGGACTCGTCGCGAAATCGAAGGATTTTCTCGGCCGGCGTTCGCTGACGCGCACCGATACCGCGAAGGCGGACCGCAAGCAATTCGTCGGACTGCTGAGCGACGATCCGCAGCACGTGCTGCCGGAAGGCGGCCAGATCACGGAGGCCGACGCGACGGCGCGCGCGGACGGCACTTGCGCGATGCTCGGTCATGTGACGTCGAGCTATTACAGCCCGATTCTGAAGCGCTCGATTGCGCTTGCCGTGATCAAGGGCGGATTGGATCGAATCGGCGACAAGGTGGCGATCTCGGATGCAAGCGGCACGCGCGCGAGCGCAACGATCGCAAGCCCGGTTTTCTATGACACGCAAGGGGTGCGCCAGCATGTGGAATGAGACAAGAAACGAAGCGCCCGCGCGCGTGCAGGCGCCGGGCGGCATAGCGCTCGAATCGCCGCTCGTGGGCGCCGGTGATGTATTGAAGGCGTTTCAGGCGCGCGAGTCGACGAAATTCCAGTTTCGCGAGCGTGCGTTCCTCGATCTCGTGAACGTGCGCGGCGAGCCGGACGATGCGGCTTTCGTTCGCGCATTCGAGCAGACCGTGGGCTGCTTGCCGCCCGTCGAGCCGAACACGGTCGCCCGCGCCGCCGAATACGACGTGCTGTGGCTCGGCCCCGACGAATGGCTGGTGCGCTCGAACGGACCGGTCGCGTCCGGCCAGCTCGAAGCGAAGCTCGTACCGGCGCTCAACGGCATCTATGCGGCGGCGGTGGACGTCGGCAGCGGCTACACGGTGGTCGAAGCGAGCGGCGAGCGTGTGCGCGACGTGCTGGCACGCGGTTGTCCGCTCGATCTGCATCCACGCGTGTTCGGCGTGGGGCAATGCGCGCAGAGTCACTACTTCAAGGCATCGATCGTGCTCGTCGCGACCGGCGACGCGACGTTCGAGATCGTGGTGCGCCGCAGCTTTGCCGATTATTTCTGCCGCATCATGCTCGACGCGGCCGAGCCGTTGATCGGATGAAACCCGTCGAATCGCCGTTTGCGGCACGCGAGCCGATGATGCAGAACGGCCGGGGCTGGAGCGTATTCGTCGACGGGTTGAGCGTATCGGCGCGCATCGGCATCTATGCGCATGAGCATGCAGCGCCGCAGCCAGTGGTGATCGATGCGCGGCTCGCTTACCGATGCGAGCCGTCCGATGCGGACAACGACGGCTGGATCGATTATGACGCGTATTGCGCGCGGATCACGTCATTTCTCGCGCATAAGCCGCATACGCGGCTGCTCGAGACGCTCGCGGTCGAAATCGCGGCGCTTTCGTTCGAGGCTTGGCCCGCGCTTGATGCATTGATTCTCGCGTTGCACAAACCGAAGATCAGGCCGGGCACGCAGCGTATCGGCATTGAGCTTAATTGGACGCGCGCCGATTACGCTGCGTGGCGTGCAGGCGCCGACCGTGCGTCGAGCGCGATACGTTGATGCGCGTCGCGCTTGATTCGTTAGGCTATCGACAGCCGCGCGCGCGGCAAGTCGAAACTTGGTTCGTGGGCGCATCGATCGCGCAAGCCGCATTTATCGCATGATTCGATAAAACGGCAAAAGCCGGCACGCGATGCCGCGATGCCGGCGATATGCCGCTCGGGTGCAGCGGCGGCCGGCGCGCCTCACAGCGTAAGCCGCGCCGGCGCGGCCGCGTTACGAGCAGGCCTTGCCGTGCGATGCGTGGTAGCCCTTCGCCTTCGCATCTGCTTCCGACATGTACGAGCCTTGCTTGGTCTTGCCATAGTACTTGTCGCCCTGGCAGTGGTAGACCTTGGTGCCGGTGTTGACCCACACTTGGCCGGGCGCGCCCGCGGCCGCCGTGCTCTTTGCCATGCTCTTCGTCGAGGCGCCCGTGCCCGATGCCATTGCCGGAGCCGATGCGGCAGCGGCCGGCGCCGTCGTGGCGGACGCGCCGCTTGCGGCGGTTTCCGCCGATGCGCCGTACCAGGTCTTCACGCCCTTATGGCCGGCGCACGCGCCTTTTTTCGATGCGCCCGAGTAGTACGAGCCGTCCTTGCAGAGACCGGTCGTGCCGGCGGGCGCATTCGCGGGGACTTGCGCGAAGCTGCTGATCGAGATGCACAAGCCGGCGGCGAGCGCCGAGAGGATTGCGGTCTTTTTCATTTCGACTCCTGACTGTATGGGATTGGCGCAGATTCACTTGCGTGATCCGTGCGTGCGCGCTTTCTTTCGAAGAGGGCGCAGCCCTGACGCGATTCAGTGCGCCAGTACCGTCAATAACTCTTGTTGCAGTCGATTGGTTGACGCTCGCGGCGTGGAGAATCGTGCATTAATGCAACGATCCGTGACAATCTGTAACGCGGCGGCAGGCTTAGCCGCGCGGCACGCTAGCCGACGCTGCGATCGTGCGATACTCGCGAACCGGCCGCGCCGCGGCCTGCTATGACATATCGACGGGAGTTGCCGTGTTTGCGAGTTTTGAGCCGACCGCCACCGGTTTTGTCGCGGAAATCGACGGATGCCGTTGCAGCATCGAAGGCGCGCCGTCGCCGATCGCCGATCGGATCGACTGGCGCTGGACGATTGCGCAACCGGAGGCTGATAACCTCGACGGCGCCGATCCTTACAAATATGAAGTGCTCGCGACCGGCGAAACCGTGACGCCGCTGCAAGCCGAGCAGCAGATCGTCGCATGGCTGGAGGCACATCCGCCGGAGGCGGCGTAATCGTCGAAGGAAACGCAGCGAGGGGGGCTTGCTGTTGCGTTTCGGCGCTTGCGCTCCGGTGTATTGGTGTTTCGTTTTTATGTTTTCACGTTGCTGCGCGCGTTCGTCTGTGCTGAACGGCGCCGCCGTGAAGTCCCAGCTTCTCGTGTCCCCTGGTTGACGCATCCGAATGACAAGGGCGCGGGAACGGCGCAGCAGTCGAAGCCGCCATGTTGGCCACCGCTGCCTTCTCGGCGTGCTTTCCATCCGCGTATGGCATGACGCGAAGGTGGGCTGGTTGATTAGAGCGTGCGTGACAACAGGTAAACGACCGAACTACCGGTTGCCTGGATGACCGCTCCGTTTTCTCCTCCGTCCACCGAACGATTGACACACCGCTTACCGTTGCATTTTACCTCTAGGAAAAATGCCGGAGCGGGAGGGCGATGTTCGACATTCACTTGGCCGCGGCCAATCAGCGGTTCCCAATACCGAACCCGAACTTTGGCGATTTTTCCATTGGACAGTTTTGTTGTCACGGTCCATGAAATGTCAAAGAGGCAGGTCGCCAACAAGCGCTTTAAATTGATGGTTACTTGCCCGTCTGTCGAAACGTCAAATGATTCGGGACCGAAATCGGCAAGGCAAGTATGATCGATAAGACTGACGTGATAGGCCACGTCGTGGCCGGGGATGCCTTTCCAATTTTTCCATGTGACCGGGATGGTCATCGGTAAGTCCGCATGAGCGCTGCCTATCAAAGCAAACGAAAATGCAACCAAACTTAATTTTAAGCGAATGGGGAGATGTGATTTATTCATGGAAGACCTCCGTCGATTCGATTGAAATTACGGGTATCCGGCGTTCATATGTAATATTTATTTGGGATATTTTTATACTATTGTTGCTTGCTGCCGAAGGTGACCGGGGAACGTCGCCCGCTAGACATCCGGCGTGGCCATAGCGCAACGGGCAGATGACGGACGCCAGATAAACGCTTGGCGGCGAGTGCATACGGCGCGACGCGGTGCGCGTATGTCGTTCCCGCAATCATTGCCCCGGAATTGCAACGCATAAAACGATCATTCCTGCCTCAATCGAATCAGAATGATGCGATTCAGCTCGAGCAGGCGTGACCTAAAACGGGGCCGCTATTTGTGCCGTCAATATGCCCGGTTTGCCGGGCGGCTTGGCATTGCCCCGTGCGATGCTTCCAAACACCCCTGAAATAGCAGCGCTGCTCTCGATGGCTGCGGCGAGCGTCGCAACAAGCTCACGAACCGGCATGCGTAGCGAAACCGCTGCGGCGCAACAGGCCGCATCCATCCCTTCGCCACGAAACTCTCCGCGTAATGATCCGGCAGAAAGCCAAGATAGCGACCGGACAAAATCAGCGTCGCGATCGACTCCTGATCCGATGCCGTCGCGCTGCGCGTGAGTTTTGCCCGATGGCTGACGTCCATGTTCGGCGAATGGTAGCCAAGCCCGGCAAACGCGTAGTCGCGCACCTGGCGCCAGGTCAGCTTGCCGTGCGGCGCGTCGAACAGCGGGTGGCCCGCGCCGCAATAGAGCAGCATCCGCTCGTCGAATAGGTCCGTGTAGACCAGGCTGCCTGAACTGCGATGCGCGGGAATGATGCCGATTTGATAGCTGCCGTCGATGACCCCGCGCTCGACCTCGTTGATCGATGCGACATGCAGATTCAGCGCAACGCCGGGCGCCTGATCGTGAAAGCGGCCGATCGCGTCGGGCAGCCGCGATAACGGATTCGTTGCGGTCTTGTCGAATATCGCGACGTGCAGCTCGCCGCCCATCCGATCGTGGATGCCGTCGATCCGGCTTTTAAACGCCTCGACCGACGCGAGCAGCCGCAGCGTTTCCTCATAGACGGTCTGGCCCTCCGGCGTCAATGTGAAGCCTGCGCGCCCGCGCCGGCACAGCACGAGCCCGACGCGCGTTTCGAGATCCTTCACATGCCGGCTGATCGTCGAAATGCCGATGTTCAACTCCAGCTCGGCCGCCGCCATCCCGCCGCATTGGACGACACTCCTGAACACGCGCAACAGGCGCAGATCCATATCGGTGAGCTGGCCGAGCAGCGCACGGCTCTTCGGTTTTTTTGCTTGCATGAATGCTCAAGTAAACATTGATATTGCGATATTTAAAAGACTATTTGTCGACTCGACAATGCGCAATATCTTTCTCAACCTCCGCGCGCTGCGCAGACCGCCATGAACGCCCCGACAGATCCCAAGACCCTCGACACGCCGCCGCGCACCGACGCCGAGTGGCTCGACGCGCATTGGATGCCGTTTACCGGCAATCGCCAGTTCAAGCAGGACCCGCGGATCATCGTCGCGGGCGAAGGTGCGTACTATATCGACGCCGACGGCCGCCGGATCTTCGACGGCCTGTCCGGCCTCTGGTGCTGCGGCCTCGGCCACGGCCGCAAGGAGATTGCCGACGCGGTGAGCCGGCAGATCGCGCGGCTCGACTATTCGCCTGCATTCCAGTTCGGCCATCCGCAATCGTTCGAACTCGCCAACCGGATCAAGGCGCTGACGCCCGCCGGACTCGACTACGTGTTTTTCACCGGCTCCGGCTCGGAGGCGGCCGACACGTCGCTGAAAATGGCGCGCGCGTACTGGCGCGCGAAAGGCAAGGGCACCAAGACGCGTCTGATTGGCCGCGAGAAGGGCTATCACGGCGTGAACTTCGGCGGCATCTCGGTCGGCGGGATCGGGCCGAACCGCAAGCTGTTCGGTCAAGGCATCGACGCCGATTTCCTGCCGCATACGCAATTGCCGGAGAACGCGTTTTCGCGCGGGCAGCCTGCGCGCGGCGCGGAACTGGCCGACCGCCTGCTCGATCTGATCGCGCTGCACGATGCGTCGAACCTCGCGGCGGTGATCGTCGAGCCGTTTTCAGGCTCGGCAGGCGTGATCGTGCCGCCGCAGGGCTATCTGCAACGGCTGCGCGAGATCTGCACCGCGCACGACATCCTGCTGATCTTCGATGAAGTCATCACCGGCTTCGGCCGTACCGGCGCGATGACGGGCGCCGATGCGTTCGGCGTGGTGCCGGACATCATGAACGTCGCGAAGCAGGTGACGAATGGCGCGCAGCCGCTTGGCGCGGTGATCGCGAAGCGCGATATCCACGATACGTTCATGGCGGCAGGCGGCCCTGACTACATGGTCGAATTCCCTCACGGCTATACGTATTCGGCGCATCCGGTCGCGTGCGCGGCAGGCGTTGCCGCACTCGATCTGCTCGAGAAGGAGGATGCGCTCGGCCGCGTGCGCGCGCTCGCGCCGCACTTCGAGGCCGCCGTGCACGGCCTGAAGGGCGTGAGACATGTCACGGACATTCGCAATTGCGGTCTGGCGGCTGGGCTCACGATCGCGCACGCGCCGGGCGAGCCCGCACGCCGCCCCTTCGAGATCGCGATGCGCTGTTGGCAAAAAGGTTTCTATGTGCGCTATGGCGGCGACACGATTCAACTCGCGCCGCCGTTCGTCGCGGACAAGCGCGAGATCGAAGATTTGATCGGCGCGTTGAACGACGCGCTGCTCGCGACTGATTGAGCGCGGCAGGCTGACGGCCGTACTGCGCGGTCGGCGGATGCGGTGCCCGCCGTCTTGATGGTCCCGCGCTCGCGGGTTTACCGCCGGCGTTTGCCAATAGCCGCCGCGGGCTGCCCGACCGGGACCGGCCGCTCAGCCCGCGGGCGATCGACCGCTCGCCCGTAAGCGCGTTACCGAGTTTGTGCCCGTTGCGGCGAGCGACGTCACACCTGGCCTGCAATGAGCCGCGTGTCGCGCCGCCGCTTTTTTTCGACCCATTCGAACCCGAGATCGCAGGAACCTTCGCGATGAAACACGACAGCAACGTGACCTCCACCCTCGGCCACCTGATCGACGGCAAGCGCGTCGGCGGCGGCGAACGTGTCCAGCCGGTGTTCGATCCGGCAACGGGCGTATCGGCGAAGAGCGTGACGCTCGCCGACAAGCCGACCGTCGAAGCCGCGATCGCGGCCGCGCAGGCGGCGTATCCCACGTGGCGCAATACGCCGCCGCTGAAGCGCGCGCGCGTGATGAGCCGTTACAAGACGCTGCTCGAAGAGCATGCGAACGAGTTGTGCGCGCTGATCACGGCCGAGCACGGCAAGGTGCTCGCTGATGCAATGGGCGAGTTGCAGCGCGGGATAGAGAACGTCGAGTATGCGAGCTATGCGCCCGAGCTGCTGAAGGGAGAGCACAGCAAGAACGTCGGGCCGGCGATCGATTCGTGGAGCGAGTTTCAGGCACTCGGTGTCGTCGCGGGCATTACGCCGTTCAATTTTCCGGTGATGGTGCCGCTATGGATGTGGCCGATGGCCGTTGCTTGCGGTAACACGTTCGTGCTGAAGCCGTCGGAGCGCACGCCTTCGTCCACGCTGAGGATGGCCGAGCTTGCGCTCGACGCCGGGCTGCCGCCCGGCGTGCTGAACGTGGTGAACGGCAATAAGGAGGCGGTCGACGTCATCCTTGCCGATTCGCGCGTCAAGGCCGTAAGCTTCGTCGGTTCGACGCCGGTCGCCGAATCCATTTATACGATTGGCTGCGCGCACGGCAAGCGCGTGCAGGCGCTTGGCGGTGCGAAGAATTTCGCGGTCGTGATGCCCGATGCCGATATCGGCAACGCGGTGAGTGCGTTGATGGGGGCGGCATATGGCTCGTGCGGTGAGCGCTGCATGGCGATTCCGCTCGTCGTCGCGATTGGCGACGACACGGCGGACCAGGTCGTCGAAGGTTTAAAGGCCGAGATCGAGAAGATGAAGGTGGGGCCCGGTGCCGGTGAGGGCGTCGATATGGGGCCGCTCGTCACGAAGCAGCACTTCGACAGGGTGGCTGGCTTCGTCGACGCGGGTGTGGCCGCCGGCGCAACGCTTGTCGTCGACGGGCGCGGCGTGAAGATCGACGGCCACGAAGGGGGCTATTATCTCGGCCCGTGCCTGTTCGATCACGTGAAGCCCGGAATGCCGATCTATCAGCACGAGATTTTCGGGCCGGTACTCGGCGTCGTGCGCGTTGCTTCGCTCGCCGAAGCAATGGCGCTCGTCGATGCTCACGAATACGGCAACGGCACCTGCCTTTTCACGCGCGACGGCGAGGCTGCGCGTTTCTTCAGCGACAACATCCAGGTCGGTATGGTCGGCATCAACGTGCCGCTGCCTGTGCCGGTTGCGTATCATTCGTTCGGCGGCTGGAAGCGCTCGCTGTTTGGCGATTTACATGCCTATGGTCCGGACGCGGTGCGGTTCTATACGAAACGCAAGACGATCACGCAACGCTGGCCATCGGCCGGCGTGCGCGAGGGCGCGGTGTTCAGCTTCCCGTCGAGTCGATAGACCGTGCCGAATAGAACGGCCGATGTAATTTTTTGAAAGCGATAGGCATTGATTCGGTGTCGCGTGGTATTAATCTCCGGCCTCGCGTCGACGGATGTTCGTTGGCGCGGCGCACTTGCATTGTTTACGAGGAGATGTTGATACCGATGATGTCGTCGTCCAAACCTACTCATCGCTGCGTTCGAAAATCGTTCACGTTAGCGTCGCGCGTGACCGGCGTGGTTGCTGCTGCAATGCTCGCCGCCTGTGCGACGCCACCGAATTCGGCGCCTGCTGCCGGCTATCAGGGCAAACCGCCTGCCGGCGCGACGCAGTCCGCGCAGTCGTCCCTTCAGCGGTCCCCATTGCCGGATGCATCAACGCCGGCCTTCGCATGGCCGGTGCGCGGTCCGATTCTCAAGCCAGTCGGCAATACGAAAGGCGTCGACATTGGCGGCACGGCGGGCGAGCCCGTGAAGGCGGCCGCAGGCGGCGTTGTCGCGTATGCGGGCAGCAGCCTGCGCGGCTATGGCAATTTCGTGATCATCAAGCATGACGATACATATCTGAGCGCCTATGCGCACAATCGCGTGCTGAAGGTCCAGGAAGGCGACAAGGTCGAAAAAGGGCAGACGATCGCCGAGATGGGCAGCAGCGATGCGAGTCGCGTGATGTTGCATTTCGAGATCCGCCGCAACGGTGTGCCTGTCGATCCGCTGAAATATCTGCCGCCTCAATAAAGCCTCAGCGGGCGGGCAGCGAACGCCGGTGATCGTTTATCCGATCGTTCGGGAATCCGATCGATCGTCGCGGACTTGCCACCTGCCTTCGCGTTTGTCCGCCCGTTTGCGATGCCGTCGCGGGCAGACCGCCTTTTAGGGCGATGGCCTGACCACGTGCCAAACTTCCTTGAAGCCGTCGCCTTGTATGCAGTGACGTGGTTGCATGCTCGCACGCTGCGCGAATCGTCAGCGTGCGTCATTTTGTCCTAACGCTTGCAGGAACAGCGAGAATAGTTCGGGCTGCGATGCAATGCCGAGTTTCGAATAAAGGTGCCGGCGATGTACCTTGACGGTTTCGGGCGAGATCGAGAGCCGCTCGGCGATCGCCTTCGACGAGTTGCCGCGCAGCACGAGCCGCGCGATCGCCATCTCGCGCTCGGACAGACGCTCGGCGCCAAAGCGTGCCAGCGCACGCTCGACGCGTACCGCAAGGTCGCTGTCGGTGCGGCCGTGCGCACTGTCGTTTTGCAGCCTGCGCTGCTGGCGCAGTGTCGCGATCAACCACGGCGAACACGCGCACAGACGGCCGAGCGAATCGGAGTCGAAACGGGTGCGTGCGCCGAGCGATAGCGACAGCATCTCGTCAGGCCGTGTACGCACGATGATCTGCAATTCGTCTTCGCCCACTGCGTCGCGGAAATAGCTCAGAAAATATTCGCTCTGCCTGAACCGGTCCGGCGCGACTTCCTCGAGCCGGTAACAACCGTCCGCGAGACCGTCCTGGGCGGCCTGCAGGAACGGATCGAGCAGATACAGCCCGTCCAGATAGAGCGGCACGGGCGATGGCTGGCCCGCGCCGCCGGTGTCATATTCGTCGAGCACGGCAGGCACGCCGTCGGCGCCGATTACGGTCGCGAGCGCATTGTCGAACGGCACCAGCTCGTTGAGAAACAGGATCAGCAAGCGCCAGAAGCGCGGCTCGCCGAGATGCTCGAGTGCCCGTCCGAACGCCTGATGCATCGCCACTTCACTGAACAATCGATCCATAAACGCCCCAGATTGGCGTACCTACAAAGGGGAATTGGCACGCGCAAATTGTCTTCCTAGACTGCGCGCCATGCATAGCCCGAGTATGGGCGTTCAAAAACCCGGCGGCAAAGGAGAGCAAGATAGCGATGATATCGGAGCCTTCGAGCACGACGTCCGACGCGCCGCGCGACGCGCGAGCGGCCGATGCGCTTGTGCGCTCGCTCAGCGTGCGTGACGTCGTGATGATCACCGTGTCGGGCGTGACGCCGGCAAGCTCTATTTTCGTGATCGCGCCGTTCGCGATTCGGCAATCGGGCAGTGGCGCGGTGATGTCTTTCGTATTCGGGGGCTTGCTCGCGCTTGCGTTTGCGCTTTGCTACGCGGAACTGGGCGCGGCCCATCGCAGTGCGGGCGGCGAGTACGTGATGGTGAAGCGCGTGTTCGGTGGATTGTCTGGCTACCTGACGTTTGCCGCGGTACTCGCCGTCAACGCATTCATTCCGGCGGTGCTCGCGAGCGGCGCTGCCCCCTATCTGAATGCGGCGCTCGGCACGCATATCGGTAATCAGCCTGTGGCGCTCGCGATCGTGTTCGCGAGTTATGCGCTAGGCATCCTGAATATTCGTACCAATGCGTGGATTACTGGGGGGTTCCTCGTGATCGAGGTACTCGTGCTCGCGCTGATCGCGTATCTGGGGTTCTCGGCGCCGCACCGATCCGCGTTTGCGTTCGTCAATCCGGTCATCGTGAGCGGCGACGCGCTCGTACCCGTGACACTCGCGGCGATCATACCGGCCATCGGAACGGCAATCTTCTGCTACAACGGCTTTGGCACGGCCGTCTTCCTTGCCGAGGATCTGGAAGGCGGCAATCGCGATGTCGCGAAAGCCGTGATCTGCTCGCTCGCGGTGGTGCTTGCCGTGGAACTGGTACCGCTGAGCGCGATCGTGATCGGCGCGCCATCGTTCGTCGAACTCGCGAAAAGTCCGGACCCGATCGGCTATGTCATACGTTCATTGAGCAGTTCCGCCGTATCGCGCGTCGTGAGCGCGGGCATTTTCCTATCGGTGTTCAATGCGATCATCGCGATCGTGATCATGACCGGCCGTTTGCTGTACAGCAGCGGCCGGCATGCAATGTGGGCGCCCGCGTGCAATGCTGCCTTCACGCGCATTCATTCACGCTTTGAATCGCCGTGGGGCGCGACACTGGCGCTGGCCGTGCCGTCGATGCTGCTCGTGTTCGTGTCGAGTCTCGACGAACTGACCGCTTTTACCGTCGATTTACTGCTGCTCGTCTATCTCGCGGTCGGTATTGCCGCGCTCGCGAGCCGCGTGCTGCGACGCGATGTCGAGCATCATTACCGGATGCCGTGGTGGCCTTTGCCGCCGATCGTTGCAATCGCCGGCGCGGGTTATACGCTTTATACGACACTCGCTGCCGCGGCCGGGCCGACGGATCTGTACATCATTGCGGGAATTGCCGGCGTCGCGTTCGCGGCTTACGCGCTCTGGGTCCGCCGCAGTGTCCCATTCCGGCAGCTTTGACTCACGCATCCATTCATCAGGAGGACTAGCGACATGCGCACACGGGATCTGGGCATCCGCATCGGCCGCGGCCGGCCAGGACGCTTCAACGCGATCACCGACGTGACGGGCGTGCGGGTCGGCCATCATACGATTCACGTCGATGCAGGCGATGCGTCGGCGCATACCGGCGTGACGGTGATCGAGCCGCGCGTGAGCCGCGCGCGTGACGAACCGTGCTTCGCCGGTGTGCACGTGCTGAACGGCAACGGCGACGCGACAGGGCTCGAATGGATACGCGAGGCGGGGTTGTTGACCACGCCGATTGCGTATACCAACACGCACAGCGTCGGCGTCGTGCGCGACGCGTTGATTGCGGCCGAGCGTGCCGAGGGCGGCGTGCGTGATCGTGAGCAGGTTTATTGGTGCATGCCGGTTGTGCTGGAGACGTTCGACGGACTCCTGAACGACATCTGGGGGCAACATGTGCGCGGCGAGCATGTCGCGCATGCACGCGCCGTTGCGCGTACCGGGCCGGTCGACGAAGGCAGCGTCGGCGGCGGGACCGGAATGATTTGCCACGAGTTCAAGGGCGGCATCGGCACCGCGTCGCGTGTCGTCGACGCGACGGCAGGCGGCTGGACCGTCGGCGCGCTCGTGCAGGCGAACTATGGGCAGCGCGAGGCACTGCGCGTTGCCGGTTATCCGGTCGGCGAGGTGCTGCGCGACGTACATTCGCCGTTTCGCGTGCCGGGTGCGGGCGAGCCGGGAATGGGCTCGATCGTCGTGACACTTGCGACGGACGCGCCGCTGCTGCCGCATCAATGCCGGCGGCTTGCGCAGCGGGCCAGCATCGGGCTCGCGCGAGCCGGCGGCGGCACCGACAATTCGAGCGGCGATATCTTCGTTGCGTTCGCCACGGGTAACAGCGGGCTGCCGATTGCGAGCTACGGATGCGCCGCCGCTGCGACGCTCGACGTGCGGATGGTCGCCGATTCGCATATTTCCGCGCTGTTCGAGGCGGCGGCGGAGGCGGTGGAGGAAGCGATCGTCAACGCGCTTGTCGCCGCGACCGATCTTGCTGCGCGTGGATGCCGCGTCGAGGCGCTTGGCGCGGCCCGGCTGACGGATGCATTGCGGCAGACTGGTTGGCGGCCCGCGCGTGACGCTCAGCTTCAGCTATAGCCGTGGCAGCGTTTCAGGCCGGCGTAGTCATAAAAATGACTGCCGGCTGCGATTCGTGCGCCGTCGCAAGCGGGTTGAAAATCCGTTTCGCGCTCGTTGTACAGCATCTTCACGATAAGCCGCGAGCCGTTGCGATATACGTCCCATTGCAGGTTCGCGGCCATCGGCGATACGGTTTCGCCGCGCCAAGGGTTGTTTGCATACGTGTAGGTTTGCGCTTGCGGCACGGGAACGAATACATCTTTGAGCTGCAGAATCGATGCGAACGGAATGATGACCTCGGCGTGCGTGAAACGCAGCGTCGCCGCATTCGTCAAATCGCCGCGCGCGACAGCATCGATTTCATTGAAGAAGTCATCGGCCAGCCGTTGAGCCATTCGATAGGTTATCGGATTGGATTCGGCCACACCTGGGCCTTTCGTGTAGAAATCCTCTGCATCTTGAAGATAGGCGAGATATTCGGCCTGGGGCGCGGCGATATAGCGCTCCATCGTCACGCCGCCGGTTTCCGCCGCCATCGCCGGTGCGATTTGCAATAGGTTGTACAGTACGTTTGCTGCGTCGGTGGCGGACTTGATCTTTGTCTTGCCGTCGCCGTTGAGCGTGTTGCTGAATTTGCCGTCCGCCGACGTGAACGTATACGTACCTCTATTCGAGAATGTATAGCCCGCCGTGCCGAGTTTCGCGACGAAATCGGGTTTCATCAACGCGGCGAGGACAGTTTGTGCGACCTGTGCGGTTTGCGGCGCTTGCGTGATTGCGTCGAGCTTCGCGGCGACGACGGGATCGTTCGCGTAGGCCTGATAGGCGAGGCTGTCGCGATATGTCGCGTAGTACGGATCGGCGCTCGACGTCACGAGATCGGTTGCGGGCTTCAGCGCATGAAAGTACAACAGAAATCGATTGACGCCCGCCGGCTGTGCGATTGGCGTGCCTTGCGGATAACCTGCCGGCGCGGCGGGCCGCACGATCGCCGAGGCGAGTGCGGGCCGTGCGGATACGAGTGCATTCGCGAAATAGGTCGAACTATCGACTGCGCGGTCTTGACCGGAATTGACGACGACGATCTTGCGGCGCGACACGCCGGATGCATCCGCGACAGCGTCGAACAACGCCGGCATCCGTTGCAGCAGGCGCGAGGCGAGTTGCTGATGCTCGCTGATGCCCGCTTGCGTCAAATTTCCGTAGCCGGGAGCCGAGATGCCCGCTATGCCGTGGCCGAGCAGCGCGTTCGCCTTGATCAACGTGAACGTATCTGCTTTGAGTTGCTGGCCGAGTGCAGTCAGTGCACCGTCTGCATCAGCCTTTTGCAGCATGTCGTAGATTGCGCCGTCGTATTTGAACCCTGACAGTCCTCGCGAACCGTGGCGTGCAACCATTTGTGTGTAGATCGGCGTATAACCGGCGGGCGGCGCTTCGTATGCCGAAATATCCTGAAGCGGACGATACGGCGTTTTCGTTTGATAATAGGTTGGTGTAGCCGGAGCAGGAGCCGGAGCGGGCGTCGACGCGGGTGTATCGGGAGTATGGGGTACGGCGTTCGACGCAGCGCTGGGCGGCGGATTGTCGTTGACGTTATCCGAATTGCAGCCGGCGAATGCGGTGCATAGCAGAATCGGTCCGAAGAGGCGGGCGAGGTGGCGTTTCATCGGGGTGGTAGCGCGCAATGGAAAGGCATAGGGCGCCGCCGCTTGTGGAAGCGGTGCGCGGCGGTCGGTCGATCGCGCAGTCTCGCAAAACTATTTGACAGCTTGAAGTCATCGAACGGAAAGCGTCCCGCACGCTTTCCGTTCGCATCCGCTTGCGGCGAACATAGTGTTTAGCTGCCGAAATAGATATTGCAGAAGCTGACGGGGCCCACGCACTCGCCCGATTGCTTGCGGCTCTGATGAGCGGGCACTCGGCCGTTTTGCAGAACGGATTCGGCGCGGCTTGCCGATTGAGGGTTCGCGCCGGCGGCGGTTTGTCCTTGAGATGCCATTGCAGCGGTGCCAATCGACAGGGCTAAGAGAGCGGCACACAGCGACTTCATGTTGTTTTCTCCTTGATGTTCAACGCCTTGCTTGGCGTTGACGACACTATATGACTCGGATTCGAGCTGATTAATCGTCGGTGTTGGAGAGCTTCTTTCCATATCGAACAACGATTCACGCGCCATATCGATAAAGGGCGGCGTCAGCGTCGACGCGGCGTGCGCGCCTGCGTATACCGGCGAAACGGTGTGTCCCGGTCGATCAACGCACTGCGGATGAAATGCAGACAACTGGCGATGCGCTGCATGCGCCGGCGTTCGTCCGGGATCGCATGCCATATATGTTGCGTATGCTGAAGCGCCCGAATCGCGAGACTGACCGACTTCAGCGCGGTTGCGAGCCGGTGGGCGTCGGGCGATTCGAATAGGCGCGGCAGCGTGTCGGATACCGCGCCGACGAGCGTCGTCCAACGCGGCGCGGGCACGGTTGGCGTGCTCGAGTAGACTTGCATTTCATTGCGCAGATCGACGACGGCATGACCCACTTCGAGCGTGACGAGCATCCAGCGCATCGCATTGCGATAACCACGTGAGCGCCTGACGAGCAGGTTGCGCAACTGCGACATCAAGTCATGCGTGCTCGATTGAAACCGCTGATCCAAGCCGGGCAACGGACCGTTGCACGCGAGCGCGACCTGGCGGCGCAGGTCGCGTGTAATCTTGCCGATAAGCCAGGGCGACTCGGTAGGCAAGATCACCGCGAAGGCGAGCGATGTGGTGAGCATCGATACGATCAGCGCGAGCCCGTTGTTGAGCAACACGTCCGGCGCGTAGGCGATTACGTTGTCCGGCCCGGCAAGCAGGCAGAAGAACACGACGAAGCCGATTCCGTAGCCGGACTTGCCGGGCAGCGTCGCGAGAAACGCACCGAATGCGAGCGTTGGTGCGAGCGCTGCGCATAGCAGCCCAAAACCGTCGATGTTCGGGTACACGTAGCAGAGGTACAGGTAGCCGGCGAGCGTCGCGCCCGCCGCACCTGCCGCCATCTGTGCGATGAAGCGGCTCGCGCGCGCGGCGCTCGAACTGAGCGCGCACGCGATGGCGGTGCCGATTACCGCGAATGCGCCGCTCGGCCATTCCGAAGCGATCCAAAATGCGCTCATCGAGCCCATCGCCACGATCGTGCGAACGAACGTGAAGCCGACGAAATAGCGGTTGGTCTTCACCGCATAACGGGTAACCGAGCGTTCGAGAACGTGACTGTCCAGCGCGAGCGACGCATGCGTCTGCGCATAGCCGAGGAATTCGTCGACGAAGCGATAGAGCAGTTCGATCGCGGTATCGAAATCGAGCAAGCCGGCCCGTGCATGCTCTTCGATGATTCGGCGCGATGCACGCGCGCGCATGGGCAGCGCGGCGAGGTAATCGCTCAGTGCTGCAATGGTCAACGAGTGCGCGTTCCCGTCGCGTTCGAACTCGGCGCCGAGCTTGCCGAGCAATGCCGATAACGATTCGATATGCGAACCGACGGCAGCGAGCACGTCGCTCGCATGCCTTGTTCGCAATCGTTTGATCAGCTGATGGAACGCGTGCAGCCGCGCGCATGCATTCATGAATTCGCTGTTGAGCCGCGCAAGCCTTCGGCTGCGCGCGCGAATTCGCGGATCTTCGAACGAGGCGAACGCGCGGGTTGCCTCGAAACCAACGATGCCGTCGACGAAATCCGCGAAACGCCGCTCGAACGTGCCTCGTTCGACGAGGCCGCCGAACGTGCCGGCGGCGAATGCAATGAAATCGCGATGACGCGTGTTCAACGTGCGCATCAATGCGTTGCTCGCACTGAGTGGGAATACGATCGCGCTGACCGTGGCCGAGCAGATGATTCCGACGCTGACTTCGCTCGCGCGCGTGAGCGCCGCGAGAAACAGCGTATTCGGCGCCATCACGGCTGGCAGACCGATGAGCGCGGCGGTATAGCCGGCAAGCACGTAGCCGTACCAACGGAAATGCCGGTTGCGCACGGCCGCCGTAATGCAGAGTGCGACCCACAGCGTCATGCCGGTCATATAAAGCTCAGGCTGTTGCGCGCACAGTGCGCCCAGGGCCAACGCGGCGGCGAGCCCGACGGCGGTGCCCACGATTCGATAAAAGCTTTTCGCGAACACCATGCCGCTCATCGGTTGCATCAGCACGAAGACGGTCGTCATCGCAATGCGCGGCTGCGGCATGTCGAATAGCATGGCGATACCCATCGCAAGCAACGCCGCCGAGACCGTTTTCGTCAGATGAAGCCACACAAGTCCGCTGCTCTTCGCCCAGTCCCGAGCGAGCTTGACGAACACCGGCCACCGCGACTGCCATCGTTGAGGATCGATGCAGAATCGCGATGACGCAGGCTCGGTTTTCATGACAAGGGCGAATGCTCGTAACGGTGCTGATCGGGGAGCCCCAATCTGTGCGGCGGCGCCGGATCGATTGGAGCGGCGCCGATTGTAGGAGCGTCGCGCATGCGTATTAACAAAACTACGAGGAAACCATCGTTGCAACAGAGGTAACAATCGACACCGGGTGCTGGAGGACAATAGCGGCTCTTCGACAAGTTTCGAACCAGCATGGATACGTTACAGAACATGCGGGTATTCGCCCGTGTGGTGGAAGCGGGGAGCTTCACGGCAGCCGCGCAATCGCTGAATTCGACGACGGGCGCGATGTCGCGCGCTGTGTCCGAACTCGAGGCCCGGCTGAGAACGCGCCTGATGAATCGTTCGACGCGCCGCCTGGCACTGACGCCGGCCGGCGAGCGCTATCTGCTGCGCTGCCGGCAGATTCTGGCCGACGTGGACCAGGCCGAGGAAGAAGCGAGCCGCGCGCATGAGCGTCCGGCGGGCGTGTTACGCATGCATAGCTTTGCAAGCATTGGCCAACATTATGTGTTGCCTGCATTGACTGCGTATCGCGAGCAGCATCCGGATGTGTCGGTCGAGCTTACGCTGTCACAACGAATGCCCGATCTCTTTGACGGCACCAATGACATGGCAGTCGTCACGGCCGCCGCGCTGCCCGATTCGGAGCTGGTGTCGCATCTGCTGGGTTCGACCTATAACATCCTCTGCGCGACGCCGGCTTACCTGCGCGCGCATGGCGCACCATGCAGCCCGCGCGATCTCGCGCGGCATGCGTGTCTGACGCTGTGCACGCCCGCGTTTCCGTCGCACGAGTGGCAGCTCGAAGGGCCGGCGGGCACCGAGACGATCAAGGTGGAAGGGCCGGTGCAGACCAACACCGCCGAATCGCTCGCAGTGGCGATTCGTTCCGGTATCGGCATCGGCATGCTGCCGCTCTACGCGGCAATCGAAGATTTGCGGCGCGGCATGCTTGTGCGCGTGTTGCCCGCGTATCGGCTGCAGAAGATGAACGTTTACGCGCTCTATGCGTCACGGCGCTTTATCGATGCGAAAGTCCGGACCTGGGTGGATGCATTGCGTTTTCATATGCCCAAGATGATCGCGCGTGACGAGGCGGTGTTGTCTTCGATCGGCGCGCAGACGTCCGAGGCGGCGCAGACTGCCTGTGCGGTTGCGCGGGAGGCGTTTGCCGATTCCGAACGGACGTTGACGCATTGATGCACGAACCAGTGCGGATTTCTCAGCGTTTTCGAGGTGCCTGAAACGGTCGCGATAAGTGTGCGACACATTTGACCGGTTTGAACTCAGCTGTGTTGCGCGCGCGTTTCGCACGTCATGCCGCGCATACGGAATGCGTGCGAAGGGAGGTGTCGCTTATTCGTCGCTTATTGGACGCGGGCCGCGGTAGGTTTGCCGGCCTCGACGGTGCCGCTGACGGCCGCGCCGTAGGACGTCGCCGCCTTTTTCTGGGCGAGGCGTTTCTGATCGAGCCGTTGTTGAGCGGCTTGAATGTCTTCCGGGTAATTCGCGTCGTTGCCGCGTGCCGGCTGGTAGCCGACCGATTCGAGGTCGACGAGTTCCTGGATGACTTGGGCGCGCGTGGGCCCTTGGTTCGACGGCTGCTGCGCAAACGAGACGACCGGTGCGGCGAGCATCAGCGCGGCAGCGGCAGTGGCGACGATCGATTTCATATAGAACTCCGAGATGATTCAGTGCGATTCGACGTAGTTCGCGTCTAGTGATCCGAACTGTCGATACGCAGTTTATGGAGTCGCCGCGTGTGGAAAAACCCTCGAAGCCGGTTTGCAGCCTTCCAGATCGAACAACATTGAATCGATATGAGGCGCACGGCAGAACATGGCGTCGTATTGCGCGGCGCCGTGTTGCATGCGGTGTGTGGTCATTCCGGTACGCCGGTGCTGGGCGTGCGATCGCTGCCTGTGCGTTGCCATCGATGCGATTCCGCTTTGCGGGGCACGCGTTGTGCGATAGCAGTATCTATCCGAAGCGGGCGGACGGACATATGAACGCCAATTGCGCTGATCTATCCAGTTTCTTTTCATCGAAATCGGCAACATGCCGTTCGTGCGGAAAAATGTGCGACGCGTGTTCGTAGTGGTGCATCGCATCATGTTTTGCACATTAAAATGGCGGCCGGATCGACGGCCGAGCTACGGGCATTGTGCAATCGGCACATCGCATATTGCCCGCTTTGCCGCGCTTTACCGCCGCCATGCCGGCCGTGAGCATGGCATGACCCTTGCAATCATCGGCGTGCCGCCAGTCGCGGCATACCAACTGTTCGCGCTGAAGCGCTGGAGACCTGAACGATGACGAAGCAAGGCGAATTTTCATTGAGCGAAGTGCCGCAGAACGAGCGCAAGGGTTTGTTCTCGATCACGATGGTATTGCTGAGTTTTACGTTTTTCACGGGCACGATGTTCGCGGGTGGCAAGATCGGTATGGCATTCGGTGTGGTCGACATGCTTTGGATCGCCGTTGCCGGCAACCTGTTGTTGGCCGCCTATGCGGCGTCGCTTGGACTGATCGCGGCGCGCAGCGGCCTCAATTCGGTATTGATGGGGCGCTTTTGTTTCGGCGAGATCGGCAGCAAGCTGTCCGATTTCCTGCTCGGTTTCGCGGAGCTTGGTTGGTACGCTTGGGGCACCGCGACGGTTTCGATCGTTCTCGTCAAGCTGCTCGGCTGGCCGCAGGCGGTGACGCCGCCGCTGATGGTGCTGTTCGGTCTGGGTTTCTCGATTACCGCGATCGTCGGTTATCGCGGGATGGACGCGCTATCACGCGTATCGGTGCCGCTGATGTTCGTGCTGCTGATCGTATCGATGTGGATCGCGACGCGCGATATCGGCGGCTGGCCGGGGCTGATGAAAGTGTCGCCCGCGCATCCGATGGCGTTTCCGGCGGCGATCACGATGGTGTTCGGCACGTTTGCAAGCGGCGCGACGCAGGCGACCAACTGGACGCGCCTCGCGCGCGGCGGCCGTACCGCGATGATCGCAAGCCTGATCGGCTTTTTTGTCGGCAACGGCTTGATGATCGTCGCGGGCGCATATTGCGCGATCGTTTATCAGCAGCCAGATATCGTCGAAGTGATGATGTTGCAGGGGCTGTCGATTGCGGCAGTCGTGATGCTGTGCCTGAATTTGTGGACGATCCAGGGGCCGACGATCTATAACGTCGCCGCCGCCGCATGCCATCTGCTGCGCACCGAGCGTCGCCGCACGCTGACGTTCGCGGGCGCTGTGCTTGGCATCGTGCTGGCGATCGGCGGCATGTACGAATTGCTGATCCCGTTTTTGCTTCTGCTCGGCTCGATCATTCCGCCTGTCGGCGGCGTGATCATGGCCGACTATTGGTTCCGGCACCGCGGCCGCTATCCGGCGCTCGTGTCGGTGCGATTGCCGCGCTTCAACGTCCCGGGGCTGGCCGCCTATGCGGTAGGCGCGGTGACGGCGTATGTGTCGCCTTGGATCGCGCCGATCGTGGGGATTGCGGCTTCGTCGTTCGCATATATCGTGTTCGTGCAGATCACGCAGCGCGTCGCACGCGCGCCTTCGATTCAGGAGCCATGAACCGATGAGTTCGAGATGATTTCGCGAAGAAAATATTCGGAAACCTGATCGATGGAAATCGCAGCCATACGGCCGTGCCGATCGAAACGCCGGGCGCGTTGCCACGAATGAACGGCCACGCAAATCGCGTGGCGGAGCAATGACCGATTCACCGCAATACGCCCAATCGTCGGCCGCGTTGCTTGCATGGCGGACGCTGGACACTCAACTACAGGAACGTTCATGAAAATCGTCAATGCCGCGCTGCGCAAGCGCAACGGCCTGCACACGATCGATATCGACGGCGGCGCGATCGCAGCCGTTGTCAAGCAACCCGAGCGGATCTCAACGCCGGGTGCGGATCATATCGATGCGGCCGGTCAGCTCGTGATCGCGCCACTCGTCGAGCCGCACATCCATCTCGACGCCGTGCTGACTGCGGGCGATCCGCAATGGAATATGAGCGGCACGCTGTTCGAAGGCATCGAGCGTTGGGCGCAGCGCAAGGCGACGATCACGCATGACGATACGAAAGCGCGCGCGCATGCGGCGATCGGAATGCTGCGCGATCATGGAATTCAGCACGTGCGCACGCATGTCGACGTGACCGATCCGACGCTTGCCGCACTGAACGCGATGCTCGAAGTGAAAGACGAGGCGCGCGGGCTGATCGACCTGCAAATCGTGGCATTTCCGCAGGAGGGTATCGAATCGTTCGACGGCGGCCGAAGGCTGATGGAACAGGCAATCGAAATGGGCGCGGATGTCGTCGGCGGGATTCCGCATTTCGAGAACACGCGCGAGCAGGGGGTGAGTTCGATCAAGTTTCTGATGGATCTCGCGGAGCGAACCGGCTGTCTCGTCGACGTGCATTGCGATGAAACCGATGATCCGAACTCGCGTTTTCTCGAAGTGCTCGCCGAAGAGGCGCGTGCGCGCGGTATGGGCGCACGCGTGACGGCGAGCCATACGACGGCGATGGGCTCGTATGACAACGCATATTGCTCGAAGCTATTCCGGCTGCTGAAGCGCTCGGCGCTCAACTTCATTTCGTGTCCGACCGAGAGCATTCATTTGCAGGGACGTTTCGATACATTTCCTAAGCGGCGCGGCGTGACGCGCGTCGCCGAGCTGGATCGTGCGGGGCTCAATGTGTGTTTCGGCCAGGATTCGATCAAAGACCCGTGGTATCCGCTCGGAAACGGCAATATCCTGCGTGTGCTGGACGCGGGCCTGCACATCTGCCACATGATGGGCTACGACGATCTGCAACGCTGTCTCGATTTCGTCACCGATCATAGCGCACGCGCGATGCATCTCGGCGAACGCTACGGAATCGAGCCGGGACGGCCCGCGAACCTGCTCGTATTCGATGCCGACAGCGACTACGATGCGGTGCGCCGGCAGGCGAAGGCGCGACTGTCGATCCGGCATGGCAAGATCATCATGCAGCGTGAGCCGGAGCGGCTTGCCTATCCGGCGTAACGCAGCAAGGGCGAGAAGGCCGGGCGCGGTCTTCTCGCTTCACTCGCGCCCGCCGCGCAGCCGCAAGCTGGCCAACGCCGCGATCACGAGCGCGGCGGCCAGCAGCAAGAGGCCGTTTTTCGCGTCGCCGCTTACCTGCTCGATCGTGCCGACGACTGTCGGCCCGACGAAGCCGCCGAGCAAACCGCACGTATTGACGAGTCCCAGGCCGCCCGCGAGCGCGCTGCCGGTGAGCCGCGACGCGGGAAACGTAAAGATGATCGACTGCACGACGAAGAACATCGTTGCGGCAACACACAAGCTGATCAGTTCCATCATGGGCGATGCGTGGGCAGCCCCAGCAAGCCCGAGCGCCATTACGGCGAGCCCTGAGCACAGCATCGTGCGCGCGCGGCGCGAATTGCGCGCAAAGCGCGGCAGCGTTGCCGCGCCGAGCGCGGCGGCAAGCCAAGGCGTAGCCGTCAATACACCGACCTCGAACGGCGAGAATTGTCCCGACGCGCCGATGATGCCTGGTAAAAAGAAGATCACGGTATAGATCGTCAACTGGTGGCAGAAGTACACGAAAATCGCCAGCCAGATTTGCGGGTCGCGCAGCGCGACACCGAACGAATGGTTGCCGTGCGCGGCCGAGCCGGTTTCCTGCTCGGCTGCGAGTGCGCTCTCCAGTGCGCGGCCGGTTTCCGGTGCGAGCCAGCGCGCGTCGCTCGGACGATCGGGCAGGCGCATCCAAACGACGAGTGCAAGCGCAATCGCGGGTATGCCTTCGATCACGAATAGCCATTGCCAGCCATGCAGCCCGAGCAGGCCGTCGAGTTCGAGCAGCACGCCGGCTAGCGGGCCGCCAACGATATTCGCTATGCAAACGCCGAGCAGAAAGTAGCCCGTCGCGCGTGCGCGTTCGTCGCGGCCGAACCAGTAGGTCAGATACAGCATCACGCCGGGAAAGAGTCCGGCTTCAGCGGCGCCGAGCAGCAACCGCATCAGATAAAACGACGTTTCGCCACGCACGACGGACATCGCGATCGATAGCGCGCCCCACGTCATCATGATCCGGGCGATCCAGAAACGCGCGCCGACACGATGCAAGATCAAATTGCTCGGGATTTCGAAGCATGCGTAAGTCAGGAAAAACAGCCCTGCTCCGAGACCATATGCGGCCGACGAGATGCCGAGATCAACGCTCATCGAATGCTTCGCGAACGCAATGTTGGTACGGTCGAGAAAACTGATGACATAGGCGGCAATCAACAGCGGCAGCAGCTTTCTGAACAGCAGCCGGTTCAAGGGCGGATCGGCGTGAACGGCAGCGGGGCGCAACGCTTGGGCTTGGCGAGTGGACATGCTGACGGCTCCGGTAAAGGCGAACTGGCGCGCACGGCAAGCGCGACGCACCGTGTTCGATTCGTGTTCGACAAAAGTTGAGCAGATGACGGAGTCGCGCGCCGGCGGCACTCACCGGGAGCGGGGCGATGACGGCTTGACGGTGGTCGGCGTGGGCCGGCACCGTGTCTCTGCGTTTGCTTGCGTATTCAGCGAGCGGCGGGCGGCCGCCTCAGAACTTCACCGCGCCGCTGCCCTTGAGCCCGAGCATCTCGCGTGCGTCTGCCGGCGTAGCGATGTCGAGCGCCAATCCTTCGAGTACCTGACGAATTTTCCGCACTTGCTCGGCACTCGATTGTGCGAGCTTGCCGGGCGCAATCCATAGCGAATCCTCGAGTCCGACCCGGACATTCGCACCTTGAGCCGCGCCGATCGACGCGAGCGGAATCTGATGGCGGCCCGCGCCGAGAACCGACCAGACATAGTCCGCGCCGAACAGGCGATCGGCTGTGCGGCGCATGTGCATCAGGTCTTCCGGATGGGCGCCGATGCCACCGAGCAGGCCGAACACGCTTTGAATGAAGAACGGCGGCTTTGCGAGCCCGCGATCGACGAAGTGCGCGAGGTTGTAGAGATGCGAGATGTCGTAGCATTCGAATTCGAAGCGCGTGCCGTTCGCGCCACAGCGCGTCAGGATGGTTTCAATGTCCGCGAAGGTGTTCTTGAATACGAGGTCGCGGCTCTTTTCCAGATGCTCGCGCTCCCACGGGTGCTTGAATTCACGTGTGCGCTCGAGCATCGGGTAGAGGCCGAAATTCATCGAGCCCATGTTGAGCGACGCGATTTCCGGTTGAAAATGAAGCGCCGGACGCAGGCGTTCGTCGACCGTCATGTGCGGGCTGCCGCCCGACGTGATGTTGATCACCGCATCGGTTTGCGCTTTGATGCGCGGCAGGAATTGTTCGAACACGGCGGGTTCTTGCGTGGGCTTGCCATTGAGCGGATCTCGCGCGTGCAGATGCAGAATCGCCGCGCCAGCCTGCGCTGCGTCGATTGCCGCGGTTTCGATTTCGCGCGGCGTGACGGGCAGGTGTGGCGACATTGACGGTGTATGGATTGCGCCTGTCGGCGCACAGGTGATGATGACTTTGCGAGCGTTTGCCACGATGGTCTCCTGGTCGGTCTGGGTGCAGGCGGATTAAAGCGTTTCGACGTTGCCGCAGACGGAAATGGCCTGGCCGGTGATGCTGCGTGCGCCCGGCGTGCATAGGAACAGCGCGGTGGCGGCGATTTCGTCGGGATCGGTCATGCGGCGCAGTGAAATCTTCTCGAGGTAGCGTGCCTCCATTTCGCGATAGCCGAGGCCGAGTTGCGCGGCGCGTGCTTCGATCACGCGTCGCATCCTCGGCCCGCGCACGATGCCCGGCTGGATCGCGTTTACGCGGATGCCGAGTGGGCCGAGTTCGATCGCGAGACTTTTGACCAGACCGACGATCGCCCATTTGGTCGCTGAATATGGCGTGCGATACGCGTAACCCAACCGGCCCGCCACCGACGACAGCGCAATGATCGAGCCGCCATGGGCGGCATTGCGCAACAGCGGCACTGCACGGCGCGTGAACTCGAATTGCGCGTTCAGATTGATCGCGACGGTCTGTTCCCACTGAGCAGACGTGATCTCGTCGATACCACCGGTCGGCCCTGCGATGCCGGCGTTGTTGACGAGCACGTCGAGCCCGCCGAATGTGTGCGCGATATCGGCGAACACGCGATCGATTGCGCGCGGATCTGTGACGTCGGCTAGCGTCGCACCGAGTGCCGGCCGCTGGGGGCGATCGACAACTGCGGCGAGTGCTGTTTCGGATGCGTCGCAGATGTGCACACGCGCACCGCAATCGGCGAAGGCGTCTGCGATCGCGAGGCCGATGCCGGCCGCACCGCCCGTCACGAGCACGCGTAGATCGTCATAGGGTTTGAGCAAGTCGTGTGCGGCCATGCGCAATGTCTCCTTCGGTGTTGGATGGCTGTTCGAATCGAAAGCGAATCGGTTTGCGCTTAACCGGCTCGCGGCGGGCCGGCGCGGCTGCCAGGTGCGTTGCCTGAGTGTCACGAGCGCGCGCGCAGCCGCGGCGACGCCTGCTCGGCCGTGAGCGAAGCAGCGAGATCGTGCGCGGCATGACCGATGTCCAGCGCGATGCCGGCACGTACGCCGGCGCCGTCACGCCGCTCGAGCGCGTCGACGATCGTGCGGTGCGCATCCATCGAGCGGCGCATGTGCGGGATGTCGAGCGCGACCATGTTCAAGAACGGGCCGATCCGCATCCACAGGTTCTGAATGATCGCGAGGGTGCTTTCGCTCGCGCCGTGCGCATAGATCGCGCTGTGAAACGCGAAGTTGCTTTGCAGGTACGCGCGGGTCCGGCCGGCTTCGGCGTGGGTTTGCATGGTTTCGCAGAGGCGGCGTGTGCCGGCGATCTGCGCGTCGGTCATTCGCGCAGCCGCACGTTCGGCGACGCAGCCTTCGAGCGCGATGCGCACGTCACGCAGCTCGTCAAGCATGCCGGTCGTCATCGGCGGCACCACGAGCGCCCGGTTCGGACCATCGACGAGTGCGCGCTCGGCACGCAGCCGCGTGAGCGCGGCGCGCACCGGCATCGTCGACGAGCCGACCGCCTGCGCGACGCCACGCAAGCTCAACGCCTGACCAGGCGCGAAGCGGCCGCTCATCAGTGCTTCGCGCAGTTGTTGGTAGACCTTGTTGGCCATGGTTTCTTGTTCGATGACCTTCAATGCGGGCGGGGCGATGCGCGTGATCAATCCGGTCTCCTGATTTTGATGTGTGATTCGTGATCACACTGTGAATGCGTGGAAGTGTTGTCGATGGCATCGCATGCGTCAAGGAGCGAGCGGTAGGGGAAAACGCTAGACGTGCGAGCGCAGATCGGGATGCGGCCAGCACGCGCAGCGTGTTTGTGCAAGAATCCGCCCGGTTCGCCAAATCATGCCGGCGGCATTGAATGCCGGTTGGCCCGCTAACGAGCACGCGATTGGCGTCACCCTGAACGAAGAGACGAGGAGAGACAATTGATTCAACGCATTTCCGTTTTTTTCACGCAGATCGTGCATCGGGTACTGCCCGATCCGTTGATTTTCGCGATCCTGCTGACCATCGCGACATTTGCGCTCGCGTTCGGCCTTACGCCTCAATCGCCGCCGCAACTTGTGATGATGTGGGGCTCGGGCTTTTGGAATCTGCTTGCATTCTCGATGCAGATGGTGATGATTCTCGTCACTGGGCATGCACTCGCCAGCTCCGCGCCGGTCAAGCGCTTGCTGGTTGCGCTGGCGTCGTCGGCGCGTTCGCCGGGGCAGGGCGTGATGCTCGTGGCGTTCGTCTCGGCGCTCGCGTGCGCGATCAACTGGGGCTTTGGCCTTGTGCTCGGCGCGATGCTCGCGCGCGAAGTCGCGCGGCGCGTGCGCGGCGTCGATTACCGGCTGCTCGTCGCATCGGCTTATATGGGCTTTTTGAGTTGGCACGGCGGGTTGTCCGGATCGATCCCGCTCGTTGCCGCGACGAAGGGCAATCCGATGGAAAAGACGGTCGGCTTGATCCCCGTGTCGGATACCCTCTTTACCGGCTATAACGCATTCGTGACGATCGGCCTCATTGTGATGCTGCCGTTCCTCGCACGGTTGATGATGCCCAAGCCGTCCGACGTCGTGATGGTCGATCCGAAGCTGCTCGAAGACCCGCCGAGTGTCGAGCGCACGCTCGGGCCGGATGCGACGCTTGCCGAGCGGCTCGAGGAGAGCCGTTTGCTGTCGATGCTCGTTGCGGCAGTATGTTTCATATTTCTCGGCGTGCGCTTCGCGCAGAAGGGCTTCGCACTCGACATCGACACGGTGAATCTCGTGTTTCTTGCCGCCGGTATCCTGCTGCACCGCACGCCGATGGCTTATGCGCGCGCAGTTGCGGCGGCCGCGCGCGGCGCATCGGGAATCATGATCCAGTTTCCGTTCTATGCGGGTATCCAGGCGTTGATGGATCACTCGGGGCTGGCGGGCGTGATCACGAAGTGGTTCGTCGATATCGCGAACGTCCACACGTTCACATTGCTTACATTCCTAAGCTCAGCCGTAATCAATTTCGCGGTGCCGTCGGGCGGCGGTCACTGGGTCGTACAAGGGCCGTTCGTGATGCCGGCGGCGCAAGCGCTCGGTGCGGATCTCGGCAAGGCGGCGATGGCCATCGCATATGGCGAGGCGTGGACCAACATGGCGCAGCCGTTCTGGGCGCTACCCGCGCTCGCGATCGCAGGGCTGGGGGTACGCGACATCATGGGGTATTGCGTGACGGCACTGTTGTTTTCGGCAGTGGTGTTCGTGGCGGGGATGTATTTGTTCTGAGCATGCGCGGCCGCCACGGCGTTGATGGGTTTCGACTCTCAGACGTGCGTCGCTTACGATGCCGGCGCGCATTGGCGCTGCAGGATGAGTTCCATCATGCCGGGGCTGCGAGGTTGGTGTAGCGTTTGCAAATAGCTGGCCGAATAACGTTGCTGATCCTGATCCTGTTCGTCCAACAGAAAGGGAGTCAGCGCGTGGCCGGCGAGATCGCTGAAGAGGTTGTATTGATCGACGGAAGCAAAATGGCGAGTCGAATCGGCCCACCGGGCACGCATCAATGCTGGATACGAAGGCGGCTGTGCCATGCCGGCAACCGGCGCGGTCAACTGCTGTTGCATCGCATGGCTGACATACAGCGTGACCGGGTTGTCCGGGAAAACTCGCCGGATGGCGTTTAAACGGTGCGCTTTTTCCACGCCCGTCATGTCGTCGGAAAACAGTCTGCGCATGATAAAGATGCCGACCGGACGACGCGGCGCAATGGCAGCGCGCAATTTATCGAGGGCGGCGACGATTTGCGCGGTGGAAAAAAGCCTGAGCGTGCCGACGGAGGTGGTGTAGTTGCCGCCGAGCCAGATCGCATAATCGACCGGCGGGGCGGGAACCGGCAAAACGTTGGCGCTGCTAACCGTCGTCATGACGAGCGGTGTCAGGTATACGGCAACGCGTGGATGCGCGCGCTGCAACCGGCTGTACAGATCGGCATCCCTTTCTTGCAATAACGCAAGTTGCGAATCCGTCGTGTACAGATTCAGCCGGCCCATGTTGTCGATCTTGTCGCTGACGAGCGTCTTGATCGTGCTATCCAGCAGATGGGTATAAATGGCGACGGGACGCGTGAGCAGCGACGATCTTATCCGGTCCGTTGCCAGCAACGAATCCGCGGCACGCTGCCCGACAATCATGATGCAGGTTGAAGCGGTGACGTCGATTTCCTGCGGGGCGAGCTGTGCCAGATCGACGAACTCCGCCGCCGGGGCGAGTTGCGTTGCAAGCATCGACGCGGCTTGGCCGTCGCCTCCGTTGCCGCTGGCGATCACCACCGTTTTTGCCGGTGCCGATACGTTGGCGGCGAGCAGCAGCGTCAACAGAGCAAGTCGGTTTTTCATGCGTTCGTGGCAGGCCAGCGGTGTGTTTGCGTCGGATGTCGTTTGTCTGTCGCGCTTCGACCGCATTTGCCGGATACCGGTGCGGCGTCAACCGGCAATCGATCGGCGCACGCCATTTTTACCCGATGCGCGTGCGCTGGCGATCGGGGTATCGGAGAAATTGGTACGGTATCCGAAAAGGCGGCGGCTTGGGTCTCGCCTGCCGCGGGCCGCTGATTACCGCCATGCGGTCCATCCACGTGTTGCGCTCGGCCGCATTGGGCGAACCGGTTCACGCTCAATCGGACTTTTCATCGGTGAGCGTTTTCAGGAAAGCGATGATGTCCTGGATATCCTGCGGCGACATCGCGGGCTGAGCGCCGAGCTTGCGATCGAACGGTGCGTCGGTCACGTCGACGTTCGCCCGGTAGCGGGCCGGCATGTCGTCGTATTGATCGATCTTGCCGTTCGGCCCGCGTGGATAAAACTTGCCCGGATCGATGTTGCGCGTGTTATAGAAATCCATCACCTGATCGAGCGTGTGATAAATGCCGTTGTGGAAGAACGCGTGACGCGTGGCCGCGTTGCGCAGCGTCGGCGTGATGAACATGCCGCAATATTGCGTCTGGTCCTTCAGATCGTCGCGCAACGGTCCGCACACGCCGAGATCGTAGAAACCGGGATTGCGGTTCTGCGCGAGCGCGCGATTGCGCGGCACGCCGAGTGCTTCGTACTGGTAATCGGTGAACATAGGCGGCAGGCCGTCCGGACTCGGTTTGGACAAGTGGCAGCCGGCGCAGTTGGCCTTGGCGGGATCGTTGAACAGGCGCAGCCCGCGCAACTCGGCTTGCGTGAGGCGCGCGTCGCCTTCGAGCCATCGATCGTACTTGCTGTGATACGGATGGAACGACGGGTCCTCGACCTGGAAACGCGCGATCGCGAACATCGCCTCCGATACGGCAAGCCGCGTGTTGTCGAAGATGCGCGGACCGAACAGTTGCGTGAACTGCCGGGCGTATCGCGCATGGGACAGCTTTTTCGCAACGGTGTCGATGTCCGGGTTGGCCATCTCCAACGGGTTGAGCAACGGGCCGAATGCCTGCTGTTGAAGCGTGTCCGCGCGGCCGTCCCAGAACATGCCGCCTTGTGGAACCATCTGCGGCGTGGCGGCGATGCCTGCCGTCTTCTGCGTCTTCACGACACCGGCTGACGATGCAGCAAGCTGTGCGACGCTCGGCGCGTTGTCGCTTTCGCCTTGGTCCGGGCCGATGCTGAAATTCGGCTGGCGATACAGATACATCAGCGAAGGCGGCGGCCGATAGCCTTGCGATGTGAGTGTGGGGCCGCCCCGCTGCACGTCGAGATCGTTCGGCGGCCCATACGCGTGTGCGGGGCTGTGGCACGACGCGCACGATTGGCGGCCCGACGCAGACAGCGCGGGATCGAAGAACAGCGTCCTGCCGAGCTTTGCAGCAGCGCTGAGCGGCGCGGCAGCGGGGCGTTGCAGGACAACGGGGTGAGGATTCGCGCCGGTCAGGTTCTCGACGATTTCGCCGATTGCATTCGGCACCTGCGCGGGAAATGCGAAGGCGAATGCAGCGAACCCGAGCGCGCCGGCGGCGAGCGCGATCGCCAGCACGCACGATGTGCGGCGCAACGCTGGGGGCCGTTCGTCTGGTGGCGGGCAGCGGGTTGGGGTGGTGCAGAGTTCGGTCATGCTGAAGGTGGCGGCGAGTGCGAGCGATGTGCGGCGCAGGCGCCCGGCTGCCGTATGCGGCGCCGGATATGGCCTGAGCGCGAAAATGCCGGCACTTGCGTGCCGGCTCATGTCGGTGCGTCGACGGCCGATTGATCAGATCGACGGCGGCGCGCTGACCTGCGTGCCGAGCGTCGGATCGAGATACAACGGCGTCGTATTGGCGCTGCCGCCCAGGTTCAGCATGTCGCGGATGTCGCCGGCGCTCACATCGAACGAACCGCCGCCGATGCGCTGACCGTTCAACCAGTTGTCTTCGATGAAACGCACCACCGAAGCCTGGTCGATCAGTGTATGGCTCACGTAGTTTTGCTTGACCCACGGCGATACCAGCAGGAACGGAATCCGCGTGCCCGGTCCGCATCGGCCGTTGACTGCCGCGCCGTTTACGCCCGTCGTCGCCGTGCCTGAGCCGCACCTGGCCGGGCCGTTCAATTGATCGACCGCGTCGAACGAAGCGTGGGTCGGCTGCGCGTATGCGTGGTCGTACCAGCCGTCCGAGTCATCATAAGTGACGATGACGGCCGTGCTTTGCCAGTCGGGCTGCTGCTGCAGGAAGTTGATGACCTTGGTGACGAACTGCTGCTCGTCGAGCGGATCGGAATAGCCTGCGTGCGCATCCTGTGCAGCCGGTGCCTTCAGGAAGCTGACCGACGGAAAATTGCCGGCCTTCACCGCGGCGAAGAAATCGTCGGTGTCGTATTGATGGTTCGCGGGCTCGGCCGTCTTGCCGTCCGTCTGCACGCTTGAGCCGATCGCCGCGACCGAACTCGGGCGCGTGTGTTGCGGGTTCGCGGTCGACGCGTAGTACTGGAACCAGTTGTGATGCGGGATATAGTCGGCTGTTGCCGCATTCACCGCGGTTGCGATCGTGCTGCGCTTGCAGCCCGTCGTGCCGTTGCTGTTCGTCGTCGACAGGTTGAAGCCGCCCATGAAGCCGCCCCACGTGATGCTCGCGGCGTTCAGCAGATCACCGATATTCTTGCCCGACATCATCGCCTGATCGGTCGGGCTGGAGCAGACGTCGTAGCCCGGATCGACGTCGTTGATCATCGTGTAGCCGCCCTGGCCGTCATTGACGTAATACGACGATTTCGCGAGCGTCGACACCGCCTTCGACGTTTTCACGATCTGCATCCCGTTCGTCTGCCCGGAGATCACGTTGAGCGCGCCGGGCGTCGACGGGCCGTAGGTCGACGTATATGCGTTGTCGTTCATCGCGAAGCGTTGCGCGTAGTTCCAAAGCGCCGTTACGGTGTTGCCGTCGAAGTAACCCATCACCTGGCCTGTCGTGCCGAACGCGCCGGCGCCGCCGCTCGACCCTTTGCCCGTATATTTGGGGAAAAGGTCGGCTGCGCCGTTGTCGTAGGCTTGCTGCTCGGCCGTATATGCGTGGTTCTGATCGGCAGTCGCGGCCTGCGTGCGATCGAGACGGAACGGGTTCGTCGCACCCGCGCCGTTCGCACTGTTTGCCGCATTCGGGTTCGCGTTCAACAACGCATCCGACAGACCGTTGACCGACGGTGTGCCCGCCATCGCATTGAATGCCGGTTCACCCGGCGGATTCGTCGCTTTCGGATAGGTGCCGAAGTAGTGATCGAATGAAATGTTCTCTCCGTAGATCACGACGAGGTGCTTGATCGGCGTCGCGGTTTGCAACGCGTTTTGTGGCGACGTGACGGCAGCGGGACTGTCTGAGCCGTCGCATGCATAGAGGGCGAATGCCGCCGCGGCACAAGCGGTGACGATCAAAGAGCGATGAAGCATCTGGCGAAACTCCGTTGAAGGCATGGATGGGCGCTGCGTCGCGCGGGGGTACGGAGGGTTCGACGAAGCCGGCGCGCGATGCGGATATCGCAAGGGATGGTGACGAAACCGGAGCGTATTGAAACAAGGTTGTATGAAGATAAGGGGGCGGGAACCCTTCGATTACTTTACGGGCGGCGCAGTCGTGATAGCGGTCCACCGGTCCACGTCGGGGCGACGACACCGCCGGAAGCAGTGCGTTCTTTTTGTCGTGATTGGATCGTGATGGAAAATACGCGTGCATTCGGACGCCGATGCAAGGCTTGTGACTGCTCGCATCGGCCGTGCCGAGAAGAATTGCCGCGCGGCGGATGCGAGCCGACGAGCGATTGAGAAACAGCGAATGAGACCGTCAAGGCAAACGCATGATTTTGTATCGCAGGCGCGTGATTTTTATTTCCAGCTGGAGTAGGCGTTTTTGCGCGTTGTTTGATATTTTCTTGATTGGCGATTTAGTCGAATCGGGAAATGTTCACAGCATCGATTCCGCCAAAGGGCGGCCCGAGCGGACATGGGCTGCACGCCGATAATCGGAAGGTGATACACCGGTATGCTCTTTGAAAAAACGCGAGAAATTGCTGGCCGCCGAAAATCCCAGTTCATGCGCAAGGCTCGCGAGCGGCAACCGGCCGTTGATCAGTTCACGGATCGCCTCTTCGAGCCGAAGCGCGCGCCAGAATACTTGCGGCGTGGTATTGAGCTGATCGCGGAACAACACGAACAGGCGCGCGCGCGAAAGTCCTGCTTCGCTGGCGATTTCGTCGATGGTTGAGCGGGTATCGACGCGCTCATGCATCAGATGCACCGCCATTCTGAGCTTACGGCTCAATACCGGCGCGTTGACGATCTTTGCTCCGCACTGTGTCGTGGCCGACGACGCCCGCACGGACATGGCGATCAGTTGCTCGACGGCTTGATCGATCGACGCGCCCTTTTCCGAATCGGAGAGAATCAGCGCGAGGAGCTGCCATAAGCCGGCACGTAACGCCGGGTCGATGTCGATTCTCGGCGAAGGAAATAAAAAAGGGCCGCCCGCTGTGCGCGCCTTTTGCTCCAGCCACGCTTTCTCGATATAGACGGCAAGAAACAACGCGGGCCGATCCGATGCGAGCAACCTCAGGTCGTGCTGCTCATACGGATTGACCGCCGAAGCCTGGGTTGCGCTGTACCGAAAGACCTCGGTGCCGATTCGCGCCTCGGCTTGCGCGCCGCCGAGCCACCAGACGATATGCGCATCCGGATGAGCGTGAGCGACCAGCCCCGAGCGCAGCGACAACAGCGATATGCGGCCGAAAGCGCCGTCATGGAGTGCGAATGTCTCCGTCATGCTTCCTCCTGTTTGCGTGTCAATGCATTTGATTTATAAGCGATAAGACTAGCATTTTCGTAGTTGACCGGGAATCTGACGCGTGAACGAATCCTGACTGAATTTTTAAAAAAATGGATTCTTGGATAAGTGACGGCTGATGAGAAATGGCATGACTGAAAGGATTTCGGTTTTCAAAAAATAGCGAGACGCCGCGATAGACCGGCAGACGTTTCGATATGGCGCAGGCAATCAGCATTCGTAGAATCGCCGCATACGGAATCGAGGTGTGTGGCCGCGATTCCAACTGGCGGGCGCGGTTTTCGCGCGAGCCCAACGGAGAGCGCGATGTGCACAGTGTCCGAGCAGCGCACCCAAACAGTCGATCGACCCGACGAGCCGCCAACGGCCAGGCTGCTGGCCGAGACATTCGCCATTTGCAGAACCTGCCCGAGAAACCGGCCCGGCAGCGGAGCGTTCGCCCATGCGTTGTACCGGGCGATGAAAGATGCGCTGTGCGGGCAGGGTGTCGAAGTCAGGCTGGTGCATTGCCTTGGAAGCTGTGTCGATCCGTGCGCCGTGGCGCTCGATTCGCCTGTGAAGCCACGGCTTCGTTTGTCCGGGCTGACGGAATCGATGACAGGGGATCTCGTCGACGCTGCGCTGGCTTACCGGTCGGCCGATGCCGGACATGTTGGCGCGTCGATGCTGCCGGTGGCATTGAAGTCGAACATATCGGCGATTTCGCCAAAAAAACCGGCTTCGGACTGACGCCGCGCGCGGGTTGGATCGGCTCTCAACCGATTTTCGAATCGGTCAACGAATAATCAAGGAATGCGAATGAAGGTGCGATACGACGACACAGGGCACGGCGTGCCGGTGGTTCTGATTCATGGCCTGGGTGCCTCGGCGAATATTTTCGGCGCGCAGGTGGCGGCGTTGCAATCCGATTTCCGGGTGCTCGTGCCGGATCTGACGAGACAACGGCGCGACACCGGTATCGCGATATCGATCGATACGCTGGTGGGCGACGTGATCGAATTGATCGACGGGCTGGGTATCGAGACAGCTCATTTCGTCGGTCATTCGCTGGGCAGTGTGGTCGTACAGCATTTGGCGGTGCGGTATTGGCCGCGAGTGAAGAGCATTGCGTTGATCGGCCCGATTCAGGTGCCCACCGACGCAGGCAAGCAAGCTTTGCTCGGGCGTGCCGCACGCGCAAGGTTGTCTGGAATGACCGAAGTGGCGGATACGACGGTACTGTCGGGAACTGCAAAGGAAACCCGACGCGATCGTCCGGAAATCGCAGCCTTCGTGCGTGAACTGGTGATGCGTCAGGACCCCGAATCGTATGCGCAAACCTGCGAGGCGATCGTCGCGCTGTCGCCCGCGCCCATCGAGACGCTGCGTTGCCCCACGCTGGTTGTGACTGGCGATCAGGATGCGACGTCACCGCCAGAGGTTGCAAAGGCGATTGCGCAGAAGATTCTGGCCGCGACGTATGCGGAGCTGCCCGCCTGCGGCCACTGGACACCGATAGAGAAAGCGGGCGAGATTAGCGGCTTGCTGCGCGAATTTCTATTGCGTGTCGCCGACTGAGTGTCAGTGGCGGCGGCACGCGAACATCGCCGCGTCCAGATCGAAGCCCGCACCGCTCGAGGGCAATGTCGCGACTGAAGGGTTGTATTCCGGCGTTCATCGTGAGAGAGGCAAATGAAGCCACAATTGTTCACGCAGTTGAAGATTTTCGATGGTACTGGCGCGCCCTGTTTCGAGGGCGAGGTGTTGGTCGAAGGAAGCCTCATCCGAAGCGTGGGGCGCGGGGCGCACAGCATCACGCGCGAGTCGCACTACGACATCATCGACGGACAAGGCATGACGCTGATGCCGGGGCTCGTCGAAGCGCATGCGCACGTGACGTACAGCAACATGGCGAAGTTCAACGAGCTTGGGCAAATTCCGCTCGAAGAGCACACGCTGTTGACGCTCGAGAACGTGAAACTGATGCTCGACTCCGGATTCACCAGCCTTTATTCGGCCGCATCCGCGAAGTTTCGGCTCGAGGTGCCGATTCGCGATGCGATCGACTCAGGACGGTTTCCGGGCCCGCGCATGCGCGCCGCTTCGCCGGAGCTGGTCGCCACTGGCGGTCTGGGCGACGAACGTCAATATCATATGCATCATCAGGGGTTCGAAGTGATCGCGGACGGCGTCGACGAAGTGCGCCGCACCGTTCGAACGCTGATTCGCGAGGGTGTCGATACGGTCAAGGTGAATATCTCGGGCGATCCATTCTATGGCCGTCACGGTTTTGGCCAACGTCTGTCGTATACCGAGGCGGAAGTGGCCGCAGCGGCCGAGGAGGCGCACATGCGAGGCGCGTGGCTGTCTTGCCATGCACGCGCGGACGAATCGGTGAGGTTGGCATTGAAATATGGCTTTCGCGTGATTTACCACTGCGATTTCATCGAGGGCGACACCTTCGATCTGCTCGAAGCGCAAAAAGACCGCGTTTTTCTCGCACCCGCGATCGGCGCGATCTATACGGCCGCCTACGAGGCCGAGCCTTGGGGCATCACGCAGCAGTTTGCGCAGGACCACGAGTTATTCGACATGCTCGAACGATGTCCGCGCGTTTACCGCGATTTGAAGGCGCGCGGCCTGCGCATTTTGCCGGGCGGAGACTACGGATTCGCGTGGAACCCGATCGGCACGAATGCCCGTGATCTCGAACACTTCGTGAATCTACTCGGCTTCACGCCGGCCGAGGCGCTGATGGCCGCGACGAAATGGGGCGGCGAAATCATGGGCATCGCGAATCTGGGGCTGATCCGGGAAGGTTATCTCGCGGATTTGCTCGTCGTCGACGGCAATCCCGTCGACGATATTACGTTGCTGCAGGATCGTGACAACATCAAGATCGTGATGAAGGATGGAGCGTATTGCAAACGGCCTGCGCCGGCCGCAGGAAGGATCGAGCCGCTCGGCGGCCGCCGGGCCTATGCGTGAGCGATGGTGTTTGCGCACGTGCGGATCCAATGCATGGTTATCCGAAATATTTGATGAACGTGGACGGTATTAGCCGATCCGCATGGAGGAGGATTTTCGATGATGATTGGCGGCATTTTTCATTGCGCGATCCGCACGGCGGATCTCGACGCCACGCTTCTTTTCTACAAGGGTGCACTCGGGTTGAAAGAGGTGCCTCGGCCGGCCGGGCTGAAATTCCCCGGCGCTTGGCTTGCCGTGCCGAACGCGATCGGTCAGCCGATTCTTCATGTTTATGCCGGCTATGCGGCGGCAGACGGCCGCGGAGAGATTCCAACGGACAACGAACGAGGCGCGGTCGATCACATTTCGCTGCTCGCGCACGGGTTTACGCACTATCGTGCGCATTTCGAAAAGTTAGGAATCAGCGCGCGGGAGCAAAACCAAAACGGCGGCTCGAACTGGCAGATGTTCGTTCATGATCCGAACGGCATCAAGATCGAACTGACCTTCGATCAGGCAGCGGAGCCGGATTTGCCGGTGCCCATTGCCGACGCGCGCCGCTACGACGCCAGCGAGCGGTTCTTCGATGCGCGCGAGTATCTGGCGTTGAAAGAGAAGATTGCGTTGTCCGCGAATGACGCGACGTGAGCGAAGCGTCGGAACGACCGCCTGCTGAGCACGACGCGTGCGGGCGTTCCACCGAAATCGACGTCGCACGCGTGAACGTGCCGGCTGGTGCGGCTCAAGTGGGCTTCCGCGCGCGCATGCGATATCCGCGCTTTGCGCAGCCGATCAGAACGCCGCTACTGGCTTGCGGCCGCTTAGCGTGTTGTTCAGCTTGCGAATTACTTTATGGACGAGAAGCGCCGGCTTGGAAATGTGCGGGCGCAGAATCGCATGCTTGCGGACGTATCGGGGTACGTACCATTCGGAATGGCTGCCGGCGGGAAACAATGCGGCGTCGCCCGCGCGCAGCGTGCGAGGGGCATGGCCCGGTGACGAAATGATCACTTCGCCTTCGATCACGTGAATGGTCTCGTCGACTTCGAAGTACCAATTGAAGCGTCCCGCAGTGCAATCCCAGACCCACATGGTCGTCGTCGAATCAGGGCTGGACGACCATTGACCGCAGCGGGCGACGGGATTGCCCTCGATGATCCAGGCCGGATTGATGGGCGAGGGTTGCAACACAACGTCGTCCAACCGTACGGACTCGAAAGCGGGAGAGGACATCGATCTACCTTTGCAGCTGTTGAATTCGAGGATGAGAAAAGCGCGGTTCCCGATACAGGAAAATGGCTGCCGTGTACTTGGTGAAGAATCGGCGATGGCTATTTTGTAAGGCAGAGCCGCATACCAGCAAGAAAAAAATTGTCTACTTGTAGAGAATTAACAAATTCTGGTAGCGAATTGCAGAGTCGTTGCAAAAGATGATCAGATCGGATGGGCGCGACGCGGTGGAATGTACTGGCATGCATTCACTCGCCAGATTGGCAGGCGGCCGCGTTCGCGGCGGCGGTGCGCTTTTCCTGCCGGAAAAGCCTCCTCGATGCGCGGCATTGCGGCGCACCGCCTGAATGACGCTGCGTAGGTTGGCGGGTGGTGGCGTGATAGTGGTCCGGTATTTATCCGGGAGTGCGTATGATTTACCAGGCGCGGGGCACAACGCGTTTACAGCGCTCGGACAATTCCGCCGTCCACCCGGATATTTTGGCCGGTGATATAGCCCGCGCCATCCGACAGCAGGAACGCCACCGTCTTCGCGATCTCCTGCGTTTTACCGAAGCGGCCAAACGGAATGCGCGCGACGATCTCAGGCGTTTGCGGCCAACTGTCGATGAAGCCGGGCAGAACCGAATTGATGCGGATGTTGTCGTTCGCATAACGCTCGGCGTATAAGCGCGTGAATGCGCTCAACGCGGCGCGAAGCGCGGACGAAACCGGCATCGCCTGCTCGGGAGCGTCGGCCGCGAAGCTCGAGATGTTGACGATCGCGCCGCCGCCTTGAGCCTGGAAGACCGGCGTGACGCGACGCAGCACACGCACGACGTTCAGAATGATGAGGTCGAGGCCCGCGTGCCATTTTTCGTCGTCGATCGACAGCAGATCGCCCTTGGGCGGGTGCCCGGTATTGTTGACGACAGCATCGATGCGGCCATACCGTTCGAGCGTCAGATGGACCAGGCGATCGAGGTCGGCCGTATCGGTCACCGAGCCGGCTATGCCGATGCCGCCGAATTCCGCGGCGAGCTTCTCGGCGCTGCCCGACGGCGACATCAGTGCTACCCGGTAGCCGTTCGAAGCCAGTTCCTTTGCGATCGCCGCGCCCATGCCTTTACCCGCTGCCGTGACGAGTGCCACTTTTTCTACGGTCATATTGTTCTCCTGAATTCGTGCCGTATATTTTGCTGCCTAAAAATCTGCTTTTATTCACGGTACTTTAGAGAGATAGAATGGTTCTGTCGAACCATGATTTCTCATCATTGCCTGTAGTTTTTCTGCTGTATGAAAGATGAACTGAAAAGGCGGCGCCTGCCGCCGCTCAACGCATTGCGCGCGTTCGAGGCGGCGGCGCGCCATCTCAATTTTCGACTGGCGGCGCAGGAGATCGGCGTGACGCAAGGCGCGGTCGCGCAGCAGGTGCGCCATCTCGAAGCGGCGTTGACGCTGAGGCTCTTCGAGCGTCTGCCGCATGGACTTGCGCTGACGGACGAAGGGCTCGCGTATTTCTCCGCTATTCAGCGTGCGTTGCACATCATCTCCGATGCAACCGACGCGCTCGACCGCCGGCCGTCGACACTGACGGTCAGCACGACGCCTTCGTTTGCATCGAAATGGCTGATCCCGCGCCTGGCTCAGTTCAGCGAAGCATATCCCGCCATCGAAGTGCGCGTGGTGGCAGACGAAAAACTCAGCACGTTCAGGGGCGACGGTGTGGATATTGCCATTCGTCTTGGCAAACCGCCGTTCGGCAACGCAGTGAGCGGCGATCTGCTTTTTTCTCTCGATATCTTTGCGGTCGGCAGTCCGTCGCTGCTCGATGGTCCGCGCGCGGTCCACGCACCGTCGGATCTGGCCAAGCATGTGTTGCTGCACGACACGCACGACCTATGGCCCGAATTTCTCGGCGCGCTGGATCTGCTCGATCAGATCGATCCCGCGAAGGGACCGCGATTCAGCATGTCGGCGCTGGCGATCGATGCCGCCATTGCGGGCCAAGGCGTCGCGTTGACGAGCGAGCCGTTGGTGGGCGGCGATATTGCCGCGGGCCGGCTGCGTCGGATTGGCGATTTTTCGTTTCCGCTGTCACTGGGTTTCTACGTGGTATATCCGAAGGAATCCAAATCGTCGGACACGGCTCGGGCGATGCGCGAGTGGTTGTTCGCGCAGCGCGACAAGGACCAACAAAGCCACTGGGCGAGCTTGCTGCGCATGTGAACCGCGCGGCTCGAACGCGCGCCGGGGCACCGGCGCGCATTGCCGCTTGCTTACGGCGTCGTGTGAGTATCCGGAAACGACGGCAATGCCGAGGCGTCGGTTCCCCACGCTGCGGCAGCCGGATTGCCCGTCATCGTGAAAGTCAGCTTGCCTCCGCGCGCAATTGCCGCGAGCGGCAGCCACGCGCTCGAGTAGGCTGCGCCGTTCAATTGCAGCGATTGGACATAGAACGCTGCGGTGTTGCTCGAGCCGGCCCCAGGCGCGACGATGCGCAACAGCCGGTAGCGGCCGTTGGCCTGCCCGATGCGCACGTCGATTTTCTCGAACTGCGGACTCGACAGCGCCAGTCCGCTCACGCCCGGCACGACTGGATAGAGGCCGAGCGAGGCCCACACGTACCAGCCCGAGATTGCGCCGAGATCGTCGTTGCCCGGCAGGCCGCCCGGGCTCGTATCGAACTGGGTTCCGAGCGCCGCGTGCAGCACACGCTGCGTATGGGTAGGCGCGCCGGCCCACGCATATACCCATGGCACGGCCATCGTCACTTCGTTGCCGACGTAGAAAAAGGGTTTTTCGGTACCGACGTTCAGGTTCGTGAAAAATGCGTCGAGCCGCTTGACGACCGTGCGCGTATCGCCGATCCGGCTGAGCAATTCACCGAAATTCTGCGGCACATACCATGTGTACTGTTCGGAATTGCCCTCCATGAAGCCGCCGTTTGCCACCCATGCGCCAGTCGGCGTCTTCGGATGAATGGCGCCCTGGTTGAGCAGATTTTTCCAATTGCCGCTCGATTTCAGCAGGGTGGCGGCTGTGGCCGTGTCGCCGAGGGTCATTGCAAAGCGCGATACGGCGAAGTCGCGTAGTGCGTACTCTAGCGTATTCGACGCGCTTTGGTTGTCGTCCGCGCTTGTCGACGGCACGTAGCCGAGGCGATCGAAGTCGGCGCGGCCGCCCATCACCGGGGAGCCGGCGCAGGCCGCGCCCGGCGCCGTGCTGTTCTTCATGATCGCGAGGGCGGCCTGCGTATCGAAATTCGTTGCGCCGAACGCGTGTGCATTCGCGACGAGCAGCGACCCGGCGTCGCCGGGCATGACTGCGGTTTCCGTGTTGAAGTACGCCCAGCGCGGGAATGCACCGCAAGTTTGCGCGTCCAGAACGAGCGACTGCACGATGTCGCTCGTTCGTACCGGATCGAGTAACGCCTGTAGTTGCATGAACGAGCGGTCGATGTCCCAGCCCGAGAAGTTCGCGTACATCGTGCGGCCGCGCACGACCTGCTTCGTTTTCGGCGTCGCGCCGGACGTGAGAAAGTCGGGATACTGGCCGTTGACATCGTTGAAAACGTTCGGGTGCAGCGATGCGTGATAGAGCGCCGTGTAGAACTTGGTCTTGTCCGCATCGCTGCCGCCTGTTACCTGAATCGCGTTCAAACGTGCATTCCATGCAGCGTCGGCGGCCGCGCGCACTTGATCGAAGTTCCAGTTTGCCCGGCCGGCGGCATCGGTGTCGGGGTTTTCGGCGTCCAGATTAGCCTTTGCGTTTGCCTCGCTGACGAACGAGATGCCGAGCTTCATCAACACGGCCGGTTGTTTTGCGTCGAGCGCGAATGTCACCGAGACGGGCCGATTGGCGGCGAGCACCGGCTTTGCCGCGAACGGCCGGCTGAACTTTGCGTAGTAATAGACTGGCACGCTATGCCCCGCCCAGCAGAAGCCGCCGCCCGCGATTCGGCCCGAGAGCGCACGATCGCCGATTTGCTGGATCGTGTCGCTCGTCGAACCCTGCGCGCGGTTGTTGAGCACGGTCGGATCGATCGAGATGCTCGCTTGCTGGCCCTGTGCGAGCGCCGGATAGTTGAAGCGCGCGTAGCCGGTGCGCAGCGTTGCCGTCAATTCCGCCTTGATGCCGTTGTTGAGTGTCACGGCGTAATAGCCGGCCCGCGCGGTCTCATTCGCGTGACTGAAGCTTGTCTGGGTGCGCGCGCCGGGGGAGAGCGTCGGCATCACGTTCAGGTAGCCGCCGTTTGCCCAGCAGCCGGTGCCGCTCAGATGCAGGATGCTGAATGCGTTGATCGACGTGTCGCCATACCAGTAGCCGCCCGAGAATCCGGAGCCGTCGCCTACCGACGCGTCGTATTGCGCGGTCGGCGTCATCGGGCTCCATTGAATCATCCCGAACGGCAGCGTCGCGCCGGGGAACGTGCCGCCGCCAAGCCCCGAGCCGACCGGATCGGCAGGGCGGTGCGTCGCATAGTCCGTGCCGATCAATGGGTTCACGTATGGCGTGAGTGCGAGATCTGCGTTTCGCTCGGAGGCCGCGCCGCCCGAATCCATCGGACCATTCGGCGCGACGGCTATCGGTTGGGCGAGCGGCGCGAGCCGTGCGCCGTCGAACGCAAGCGCATGGCCGCCATACGATGTCAGTGCCGTGTAGAGCATCAGCATCGCACCCGTCAGCTTCCCGCTTCTTCGCATTTTCGTCTCCGTTTGATTTTGTTCCGGATCGGCCGGTCCTGTTCGGCGCCGTATCGATGTTTATGGGGTTTATTGAATTGAGATAAACAAAAGATTTCTGAAACGAGCGGCCGGATGTACGGTCCCTTTAAAAGGATTCGGCGCGCGGCAATCAATAATAATCGTTCGCCGAGGCAGCTTGTGGTTTTAGATGAAAGTTACTTTGTTTATATGAATGAGAATGGTGTGCCAATGTTCGCTTGGGTACGAAACAGGCGGAAGCCGCGGCTAAACTGATCGATGCAGGGCTACGCAGGTTGTTTGCCGGGCTATTTCAAATAATATGTCTTATCAATATTCGATGTATTAAAAGACCGACTATTGGTTGAAAGCATCCGGCAATGACGGCGGCGCGCCGATAAATCGGGGCGCGGAAACTTTCACGAATTCAAGTAGACGAGGTATTCAATGGGAAACCTGATCCGCAAGCTGCAGTTTCCGGCACGAACCCGCGCGCGCTCGCACTGGGTGGGCACGCTGTCATTGTTGGGAGGCCTGACGTTTTCGCTGACGGCGCTGGCTGGCGCGACAGGCTATACGACGCTGTTCGGCGGCGGCCCGATCTATAAGAATACGTCCAACAACATCAGCGAACTGGCGGCGTCTGGCGCGACCGAGATCGTCGTCTGGAACATCGCGGTCAGTTCGGCCGGCGATCTGAATTTCAACGGCGAGTTTCCGCTGGTGAAGAACGGAGTGTACGTCGGCAACGCTACCTATCCGAATTTCGCGAACAACCTGGCAGCGTTGAAGCAGGGCACCGTCAAGCGCATCACGTTCAGCATCGGTTCGTCCAATGTCGGCGACTGGCAGAACATCAAGGCTCTCGTGCAGTCGCAAGGAACGGGACCCTCCAGCATCCTCTATAAGGACTTCTTGGCAATCAAGCAGGCACTGCCCTCGGTCGACGCGATCGACTTCGATGACGAGAACAGCTACGACGCCGCAACGACCGTCCAATTCGGCGTCATGCTGGGCAGCCTGGGTTACCACGTGATGCCCGATCCCTATACGAACGCGTCTTATTGGACTTCGGTGGTATCGCAGATCAATGCGCAAAGACCGGGAACGGTCGATGGCGTTCATCTGCAAACTTATGCGGGCGGGGCGCTGAATACCCCGTGCAGTGGCTGGAATTTCGGCGGCGTTCCGGTGTTTCCGGGTGTCGCGGATTGGGATGACTCGCCGCCGCAGGCTCAAAGTGTGATGAGCGCGTGGAAGAAACAATGCGGGATCGTTGGTGCGTTCCTTTGGCTGTATGACGATATCGCGGGGAAAAACTATGGGGGCGTCAGCACAGCGTCGGCCTATATGAGCGCTTTCAGCGCCGGGCTCGCAGGCAAATGAGCAAGTCGGGGCCGGAGGCGGGCCGGTTCGTGCTCGGCGGGCTCCAGTGGGAATCGAAATCCGCTTCGCTTCTGTACCGATGAATTGCACAAGACGATGGCGGCGTTTCGATTATCGCTTGATCGATGCCTGATCATATCCGTCCGATCGCGCCCACTTCGAATGGACGGAATGCGTTTTCGGCGCGAGCGATTCGTATGCGGCATTCGCATGTACATGCGCCAACGGGCGTGCATTGGCAACCCGAATATCGAGGATGCTTGCTTGCCGAGCGGCCTTGCATGGACTCCATCGCGTCGAGCGGGCCGGTATTCACAAAAGCTCAACGAGCCGCTACAATGACGCCCCTTGCCCAGGTGGCGGAATTGGTAGACGCACTATCTTGAGGGGGTAGCGCCGAGAGGCGTTCGGGTTCGAGTCCCGACCTGGGCACCAAACATCCTTTCCCGGCGCGCCTTTTGGCGTAGTTGGGTGGGAGGCGGGCAGGCTTATCGAAGAGGCTGCCAGCCTGTTTCGAGCACTCACGCCGCCGGCGTGATCTTTGTTGCCGCAATGGCTTCGATACGCGCCTGATACTTATCCATTTCATGATCGCCGAATCGCCAGCCACCGGACCATTGATTTCCGTCGGATAGCATGTGAAATGGCCTCCGGTCGCTTTTGAGCCGCGCGGTTTCGACCAGCGCGCGGACTTGCCATCGCTTGATGGCCACATTACATGTGCTCAGTTTCCCGGCTGCGTAATGATGCCAATTAGAACAACAAACCCAGCATCGCTGCTTTTACTGCCGCTTCGGTTTTATTTGATGCATTGAGCTTGCGCATTGTATTGACCAAATGAAACTTGACGGTGCGCTCATCTATGCGCATGATTTTACCGATTTCAAAGTAAGTTTTTCCGCATGCAGACCATTTCAATGTTTCGCGTTCTCGGGCGGTGAGTTCCACGGCGTATTCTGCGGCTAATTCTTTGAGAAGATACTGGCTCATTGCAGCGTTGGCTGCACTCACAAGCCACGACATCTGATATCCCCGGCCAATGAGTTCGCGTTCCGTGATGGGTTCACTGGAGCGCACCATAGTTACGAGTCCAATCATTCCCGCTCGTCCCCCAACGGGCATGCACCAACCGTAGCGCAAGCCATAATCGGCCGCCTCCTCCCAAAATTCCGCGCTCTGCGTTTGATTATCTGCTTGCCAGCTCAGCGGTAGCGACTGTGTCAGGCTGTATTTAACCGTCGGATCGATCGCAAAGTAGTTGTGACGGATATAGCGTTCCACCCATGCGTCTGGATAGTTCGACTGAAGGGAAAATTGCGGTTCGGAAACGGGGAGCGACACGCGGGCGCCGAATGCGCAGTGCTCGAATCCCAGCTCCCGAACCGAGGCGGCCAGCGATTGGAAAACGCCGGCACCAGACGTCGCGGTGGCGAACGAATCTAAATAGGCTTCTCTCCATCCACTCATTCTGTATACCTTCATCGGCTAATTGTGCTCAAAAAGGGGTATTGTTGGCATTGCCACCGCATTAAAGCGTTTAAATTTTTTTGAAATGTATTCCCATATTTATTTAAACGCATATTTAAATTGATCTTTGAAAGAAAAGGAGCGACGTTGGTTGGGTTTGAATGTAGTACGGCAATGATGTTGGGATGATGAAAGATTGATGTTACTCTACATCTACAATATGAAGGACGACTTGAGAAAATATCTATCCCTGTTTCAGAAATGGCGCAATTTATCTTCAATGTGCGGATGGGCATATTAAGCAATGGGTGATAGATATTTATGAGTGTCTCGGGCTATATTTTACGTGCTAGAGCGTCAACAGCATATGTATCTGTGAGCGCGGTATCTGTAGGGCGACCTTGAGCGGGAGGGATGCTATGAGCGTCGGTTACTATGGACTCGCATATGACGACACGCATCCGGCTGTCAGTGTCCGTTGCGTGTTTAATGTGCGGCAGTTGGTTGGTGCGATGTCACGATCGATGCAATCAATGTCAGCAACGGGATGCTCGTTGATGGGAACGGCGGTGATGTGGGTTATCGTGAGTAATATAGCCAGATGATCATTCAGAATCAGCTAGACTCGGGTGCCAGTAACGTGACTTCTCGGTTGCAATGGTCAACGATGCAGGCGTTCGCCATTATTCATCATCCAGCAGTTGATTGGGTCTGCACGGCAATGCGGGCGATGGTTTGGGGTTTCTGCGTTGGCGGCGGCGTGACGCGTATCGATAGTCGATTCCGCGCTTGCTGGCACATTCGTCGCTCATATCTCTGCGCGGTGTGCCACAGCCCATCCGACGCGGTGTAGTAGTCTGCTCGGAAAAGCGGCCGCGCGTCTTATATGGCGATGCGACGATTACACCAACTCATGTGCTCATATGACGCAAACAGGCGGCCCAGCGCGCTCAACAGAATTTGGCGGGGAACGCTGACGACGCATTCCACATTCTGATGGTTGGCGCGGAGGTTTCCTCGATCTGTTAGTGTTCACTGACCCGGCACTGCCCGTTTGGGCAGCTTTCTAGAGTGCCAATTATCGGGTTCAATTTTCGTCGGAGTTATGAAAGCCAGGAGATGCCTGAGCCGGAACGGAAGCCCGATTTATGCCGGGAAGCGACCATCGACGGCAACATTTCCGCTCCAACGCGTTTCAAGGGCTCGAGTCACTATTGCTTGACCATCCGAGTCGGCATCTTTCCCCGTAAAATCATCTACATTTTCGATATGCTGATAAGAAAGATTGGATTCCTCTCCGGTGTGGCGATCGCGGTTTCCATGGTAGTGGGGTCCGGCTTATTCGGCCTGCCGGGGCTTGCTGTCGAGTCCACCGGACCAGTGGTAGCGCTTGCGGGGTGGATTTTAATTATATTGTTGATGCCCGCGCTTATTCACATTTTTTCTTTTCTGGGCCGGAAATATCCATCTTCAGAAGGTATTGCGCTCTACGCCAGCATTGGATTCGGTTCCTGGTCGAAAAACGGCATTTTGTTATTGACGTGCGGCACTTTGGCCGTCGGCATGCCGGCGTTTTTTTTGGTGGGGGGAAGCTACTTAGCGAGTTTATTTGGCATCGATACGAAGATCTGGGCTATTCCATGCGGTGTCGGCCTGGCCATTGCCACGACCGCGGTCAACCTGGCCGGCGTAGAAAAATTAGGCTGGATGAACCGAGTAGCTGTCGCGCTGGTGTTGTGTATCGTCGGGTACATCACAATTACGTCGTCAACGCATGTGACTGAAGCTTTTGGTGCGCTTTCCGTTGCCGATCTGGCTCAAATACATGTTTCGAGTGTGTGGCTTTCTGCATCCATTGCATTTTGGGCTTTCCAGGGGTGGGAGAATCTTACGTTTGGATTCGATGAAATAGAAAATCCATCCAGGAATATTCCTAGAATATATTGGCTGAGTTTTGTTTTTGTTGCGTTGATTTATCTCGTTTTCGCAGCGACTATTTCGGCATCCGCACTGCGTGGGATCGATGTATCTGGATTGGCGGGTGTCGCATCGCTACTTCCAAGCACCAAATTTGGCCGCTTCGTCATTCTTTTAATGGTCGTCATCCTTGCTGCTAACGCGAATTCATGGGTTTTCGGAGCATCTCGTGCGTATATGTCGGCTGCTCGCGCGGGGGTTTTGCCTAAATTTCTGGCTCATGTGACGTCGAAAGGCATTCCTGCAATCAGTTTGCTGGTAGCTTTACTGGTTTACATTGTGATAATGTTCGCAATGAAATATTTTAAAATACAAACCAGTTATGCATTTCTGATGACGACGCAAGGGTTTATTTTGTTGTATGGAGGTGCGATTCTGGCATTTCTCAAAAATACCAGAAGCGCCGGCAGTAAAATCGTCGCACTCGTCGCGGTTGCGAGCTGGATTTTTCTGATGCAGGGGTTCGGCTTGATGATTGTGTACCCGTTGACCTTATTTGTGCTGGGATCTTTGTTGTCGCGCGGAGCAGGGCAGGCAGCTGTGGACATTAAAGATTAATGCGATAAATTCTTCCATCCTTCACCGCGCGATGATCGTGGCCGATGATCGCGATCATCGCGCAATATTAAGTTTGGTTTCGCACGCCCAATGGGTCCCGCCTTGCTGCCGATGTAACGCATTTTTAATGATCAGATTGGTTTCATTGATTTTGCGATATTGAGCGCGTTACAGTAATCTAGATATTTACATCCTTCCAATTTCGCGGTTAACGTAAATTAATCAATTGGTGTAAATTGCATACGCATCGAATGGCCGCGCGGAATCATTTCCTTTTTCTTGGTGTGTCGCCGAGCGTGTACTGAATTGATGGTGCATGAAATGTTATACCTTATCTCCGTTTTATTATTGAAGCATTTTGCTTTCAGTGCGGTTGGTTTGATTTTATTATTCGGTGACCGAAGAAAATAACTGGAAAATTTTTGTGAGAATTGTTTGTTCTGAATTGTATGTGTTTATCGCCTGGGTTCTATCGGGCTGGCGCAGTAGGTATTTACATGGAAATGTCAGCTTATCTTGTTGTGGCTTGTTGATTTGGCAAATTTGATTTTTTGCTGATTGACCTCCGTAACCAGGCAGTTTATTGAGCATGGAAATATCGTATCTAATAATGGTAAGCCCATGCAATATTTCCGATGTGTCGCGGTGATAATGGCGTTGCGTGCCAAAGAGAAAAAGTGGTGGGCTGGGCAAGTATTATGAAGTTGCTTACATAATCTCACTTCGGATTTAAGGGCTCTCATGCTCATCGTTTGCAACTGGTGAATTTGTTGGGCGATGTTTTATCGTGTGCCCAAGGTTGTCCGGTATCTACGCACTATCAGGGTTTATGGGGATTGCTGTTTTTTATGATCAATATATTTTGCGGTGCAATATTTTCTAATTGAAGGGCATGGCGAGGCGTGTGAATCGGTAGTGCGAAACTCGGTGTGCCTCCGATAGGCATGATGTTTGAAATGCCGATTATTTTGCCAAATTTCCAGTTCATACTCTCTTCCGAGGTTGAATGCAAATATTCGTCGAACAACGTCCTCGGTTTGTTGGCGAAAATAAGTGCTGCCCTTTGAGTTCGATATCGGCTGAAATAATATTTTCGCCTATTGCGAATTAGATTCCTGGGTGATTGATTTTTCCACGAAAAATCTGTTGCTTATGCAGATGGTTTTGCAATATGCGTTCAATAGGTCATTTCGGTAGCGCGCAGCTAGTTGCTTCATTCTCGATTTCGTTGTGCGGTAGCTGATAACCGTCAGGTGTTTTTTTAAGGAAAATTATTCAAAGAGTGTGGAGGGGACCATGGTAGAGGAATATGATGGTGATTTGATTGAGTTTTCTGATCGCATAAACGAAATGAGGAATCATCGTGTGTTTACGCAGATTGGGAATATAAATCAACTGAAAATTTTCATGGAATGGCATGTTTTCGCGGTTTGGGATTTCATGTCAATAGTTAAACGTTTGCAGAATGATTTTACCTGCACGCGCGTACCCTGGGTGCCACGTTCCACGTATCGTTCTGCGCGGCTGATCAATGAGATCGTGCTTGGCGAGGAAACGGATGAGATCCCCGGTGGCGTTCATTTGAGCCACTACGACCTCTATCTGGCTGCGATGGAGGAAGTGGCGGCGGATTCGCAGCAGATCCGCCAGTTCGTGTCTCTCGTTGAGAATGGCGTACCGACATCCACGGCGCTGGTCGAGGTATCGGCGCCGCCGCCGATCCGGCAATTTGTCACCGCGACGATGCGTGTCGCGGAGATGGGCAAGATCCATCAGGTTCTTGGCAATTTTTTCTATGGCCGGGAAGACGCCATCCCTCAAATGTTTCGTTCGCTGCTGAACAGCTGGGCGCTTGCTCCAGACGACGCGCCGATGTTTCGCTATTACCTGGACCGTCATATTGAGCTTGACGGCGAGAATCATGGGCCGGCAGTGAAGGCAATCATCTATGAAGTCGTGAAGGGCGATCCGGTGCAGATGGCCGAACTTAAATCCGCTGCGCTGGAGGCAATCGAGCAGCGAATTGCACTCTGGGATGCCCTGTCGACCCATTTGCAAACCATCCAGCAGGTTTTGCTGCCGATGTAACGACCCGCCATTTCCCAAATGACAAACAATGACCTGTTCACTCTCTTATCCGGAAAAATCGTTTCCGATGAATACTTGAGTGATTACTACACGCGATGCCTGCACGAAGATTTTGTATCTACGGGATACGTGAAGCTGCCGAATTTCTTCGTTGCGCCGATTCGAGACCTGATCACGGGGCAGCTTCAAAAAATCGAATCGCTGAGCTGCCGAAAGAATTTCGTGATGCCCGGGTATGAAACGCCGCGCCGTTTATCCGTTGTCGGAGGTGCAAGGATCCTCGAAGAATGTTTTCCACTGGCGATGGTATATGCGAACCATAGTCTTTGGTCGGTTCTTTCGGAGATTACGGGAAAAAAGCTTTATTCCGTCACACATCCCGACGAGTTTATTGTCGCGAATTTTTTGCAGCACGAAGACGACACGCATGGCTGGCATCTAGACGATCCACAGTTCGCGTTGATTGTCGTGTTAGCCGCGCCGCCGCCAGACGATGGTGGAATGTTCGAATACGTCGCGAACTGGGTTGCGTTTTGCGAACGGCATGGTTTACACCCCGAGAAGAATCTCGAGAGTGCGGTCGAGCTTGCGCGTACGAGCGGAGAGCTGCGGCGGCTTCATCATGCTGCTGACGACTGCTTTCTGTTGAATGCGGCCGAGAACTTGCATCGTGTTACGCCGATCGTCAGCCATGCGTCGCGAAGCGCGTTAAACATGGCATTCGATGATCGCCCGGATCGACGGTACGGTAATACGGCCACACTCCTGTATGGTGAGGAAGTTCATGTTTGATTCTTCTGTTCTCCGAGGCGCTGAACGCTTTGATGGACAAGTGACGGTCGTCACGGGCGGTGCGACGGGCATCGGTTGCGCGACGAGCCGGCGTTTCGCGGAGCAGGGCGCGCGGGTTGTGATCATCGACATCAATATTGCCGCGGCCGATCGCACTGCATCGGCTCTGCGCGCGCGCGGCTATGAGGCAGAGAGTTTCGAAGCTGACGTAGCCGACGACAATGCGTGCCGGCGTGCTATCGAGTTCATCGAAAAGCAGTACTCGCGGCTGGATATTCTCGTCAACTCAGCCGGTGTCGTGCGCCGCGCGACAGCGGTGGAGACCACCGTCGCCGAATGGGACCGCGTGTTGGACGTCAATCTGCGTTCGGTGTTTTTGATGAGTAAGTATGCCGTGCCATTGATGTGCCGGGGCGGTGGCGGCAGCATCGTCAATGTCGCGTCCGGATGGGGGCTTGCGGGTGGAGCGAAGGCGGCGGCCTACTGCGCATCGAAAGGAGGAGTGGTGCTCCTGACCAAGGCAATGGCGATCGATCACGGCCCGGAGGGCATCAAGGTCAGTTGTGTTTGCCCCGGTGACATCGACACGCCGCTGCTTCTCGAAGAGGCCCGGCAGCTGGGATTGAAAAAGCACGCCCTTATAGAGCAGGCAGCGAGCCGGCCACTCGGCCGTGTCGGTCAACCAGACGAGATCGCGGCTTCGATCGTGTATCTCGCTTCCGCGGATGCGTCGTTTATCACTGGAGTGGCGCTCGTCGTCGACGGTGGTGGGCTCGCAGGTTCGATGTGACGAAGTTGGAGGATAGCCATGGCGTTGACCGTTACACGTGATCCTGCCGCTGCGAAACAGCGAGTGTTATCGATCGCGACGAGACTTGGGCTCGATGGGCATCTTTCGGTGTACGACGTGAATGCGCTGACGCTACAGGAGCTGCTCCACCTCCTGCCCGTTCGCGGCAAGAGCGAACTCGTATCGTATGGTGTGGGGGCCGTTGACGTTCATCTGGAAAAGGCGTTGTTGTTCAGCGAGACTTCCGGCACGACTTCGACGCCGTTGCAGACACCTCGCGGCGCGGTCGATCTCAAGTGGAATACGCTGAACCAGATATTTGCGTATAAGCGTTATCTGCAACCGGGGGTTGATCGTGTCGCGATCTTGCATCCCGGCGTGCTGAGTCCGTTCGTCGAGGCATCCGCACGGGCGTTGCAGGAACTCGGCGTAGGTTATGCGCGTGTTTATCCGATTCCGCGCGTTTGCGAATACGAGCGCATCTATAGTGTGCTGGAGCGTTATCGCATCACGGCGATTATGTCGACGCCGACGCTCGTCTACAAGCTCTTATACGAATTGCACTCGATTAGAGGCGGCTGGCTGCCTCGCGATCTAAAAACACTGTTGCTGACGGGCGAACACTTCTCGCCGGCTAGCGCCGCCAATTTTGCCCGCATCCTTGGTCAAGGCGGACGTGCGGTGCCGTTCGTGTATGGATCGAGCGAAGCCGCCACATTGATGTATGGAATGGAAGACGGCAGTTATCGCGCTGTGTTGGAAGACTTCATTTTCGAAATCATACCGGACAACTCGACGGTGGCTGCGCTGGAACGGAACGACACGTGGTCGGGCCTGCTCGTGGTGACATGGTTGCGCGAAGGCTTGATGCCAATACTGCGCTATGACACCGGCGATTTGTTTACGGTCGAACGCGAGACGCGGACGGGCGAGTATCTGTTCCGTTCAAGAGGGCGCGCGACTGACTACCCGCTAAGTACCGCACAAAAAGATGCGCTCGAGCAGGCGATTTACGGATTCGATTTTCCGGTGTTCCATTACGAATGCTCGATGCGACTCGACAAACGCGAATTGACAATCCGGATTGTGACGAGCGGGGGCGTGAGCATAAAGACAAGTGCCATAGAACGGGCTCTTAAAAAAATTTTGAACGCCGAATGGGAGGTCAGTTTGATATTAAATCCAAAAGATTGCGAATTCTACGAATTCTCGCCAACTACGAAAACGAACCGTTTTTATGTCGACTGAACGGCTTCTATTTTAACCTTGATGGAGGGGACCATGCCCAACTGGCTATGGATAGACCTGATTATCGTCCTTTGCTATGGACTGCAGCATTCGCTGTTGACCAGCCGTGTTGCGATAAAAATTTTCAACGGAATTTTTCCGGATTATTTATGGAACATCGTCTACAGCCTCATTTCGCTGGTCACACTCATTGCCGGGTTCCACTATTGGAAAGGCTCAGGTATTTATCTGTTTTATCTGCAGCCTGGCGGTTGGCTATTCCATTTGAGTGTCATCTCGCTGGCGGCGTCACTGTTCTTTTTCTTTTTTTGCTTTAAGTACACGACGTCTTTCTGGCAATGGCTCGGCGTCAAGCAGGTGGCGCACAAGCTGATGGGTAAGGAGATGCCCGAGTATTACCGGGTACGTCAGAACGGGATCAAGCGTTATATCCGTTTTCCGCATCATACCTGTCTCGTTATCCTATTCTGGACACATCCGGTCATGACACAGGACACGCTGTTTCTGGCAATAGCGGCGACAGTGTATCTGTACGTCGGCACTTATCACCAGGACTTGCGTGGACTGCATATCATCGGCGAGGAATGGGCGGCTTACCGTCAAGAGACCAATTTGTTATTTCCGGGTGGGAAGGCGTTTCGCCGCTTGTTCCGTGATTTGAAGGCGGCCCGTGCCGACTCGGAAAGCGCACCGACGCAGGCTGGCTCCGGGCGCGCAGCGCTCGAAACAGCGAGAGATTAGTGACGTTGCGCTGCAACTACGAACGTTTTGAATTGGGAATTTTCGGCGCCGTCGGGTGGGCAAAATTCGCTCGCCATAGAGCATGTCGAGCGAAATTTGCCATTTGTGAATCTGGCAACCAATCATGAGATTGCGTCGCTTGCATGATAAAGCGATCAGCGTGTGCTTTTGCCGACCCAATTTTGCGACCCGCGGATGTGGTGGGTGGACGAGTGAAGTCCGCTGTCCCACAGTGGGGCGATGTCCGCGGATTCGCATGCGGCGTTGCGCCCGCGACAACGCGTTGGCCGACACCGTCGGGTCAGTCTTTTTCCGATGAATTCGATTACCTGCTGTTATTCCGATATCGGTCAGGCCGCCGGCGGATGGTTCGCCACGAACGGCGAATTGGACAAATTTCGGTATTCAATACGCACATTTCCGCCGCTCTCCTCTATTATTTTTCAGGATGCGACAGCGGCAGTGTCGTATCCCGTGCGGTTTCCTCCTACGCGTGCCCCACTTGCACGAGGCAAAAAATGAACCTGCAACAATTTCCGCGTTATCCGCTCACGTTCGGCCCGACTCCGATTCAGCCGCTCGAACGCTTGAGCAAGCACTTGGGCGGGAAAGTCGAACTGTATGCGAAGCGCGAGGATTGCAATAGCGGCCTCGCGTTCGGTGGCAACAAGACGCGCAAACTCGAATATTTGATTCCCGACGCGATTGCTCAAGGTTGCGATACGCTCGTTTCCATCGGCGGCATTCAGTCGAACCAGACCCGGCAGGTGGCGGCCGTCGCCGCCCATCTCGGAATGAAATGCGTGCTCGTGCAGGAAAACTGGGTCAACTATCACGATGCTGTCTATGATCGCGTTGGCAACATCGAGATGTCGCGGATTATGGGCGCCGACGTGCGTCTCGTATCGGACGGCTTCGATATCGGTTTTCGCCGGAGCTGGCAGGAGGCGATCGACAGCGTTCGCCGTGCGGGCGGCAAGCCGTATGCGATTCCCGCCGGCTGTTCGGATCACCCGTTGGGCGGGCTTGGATTCGTCGGTTTTGCCGAGGAAGTTCGCGCACAGGAAGCTCAGCTCGGATTCAAGTTCGATTACGTCGTCGTATGTTCGGTGACCGGCAGCACGCAGGCCGGCATGGTGGTCGGCTTTGCGGTGGACGGACGCGCGGATCGCGTTATCGGCATCGATGCGTCGGCGAAGCCCGAACAGACACGCGAGCAGATCGCTCGCATTGCCGCTCATACCGCCGAGCAAGTGGGTCTTGGCCGGCGCATCGCCGACACGGATATCGTGCTCGATACCCGCTATGGCGGCCCCGAGTACGGTTTGCCGAATGACGGCACGCTGGAGGCGATCCGCCTGTGCGCGCGCTTGGAGGGCGTGCTGACCGATCCGGTTTACGAGGGCAAGTCGATGCACGGGATGATCGACAAAGTGCGCAACGGCGAATTTCCGCCCGGCTCGAAGGTGCTGTACGCCCACCTTGGCGGTGTGCCCGCGCTCAACGCCTATAGCTTTATTTTCCGCAACGGCTGACGCGACGGCGTGATTGAAACGCACGGCCGCACCGGCCGCTTCTTAAAACGCGATCTCGCAGATCAGCGGAGCGCGCCACTCGCCAGATCCACGGCCGAGGTCCAGCGCGCTTATTCCGCGGCTTGCGCGCGAATGAACAGATGCACGGGAGCTGAGTTGGACATCGTATGCATCAATGGCCCGATCAATTCCGGGAAATCCACGGTCGGGCGCTGCTTATGCGAGCTGCTGCCGGGTGCGCGGTTCGTCGACGGCGACGATCATGGTGCGCCGGAAGACGCCGATCTCGATACCGTGATCGCGGTCGCGCTTGCGCGGATCGAGGCGCTGATCGCCGATGCCCATGCCGATACCGATCTGATCGTCGCCTATCCGCTGCGCGTGGAAGATCATGCGCGCTTGGCCGCCGCGGCTGGCCGCCGTGGCGCGGGGTTGTTCGTCGTGACGCTGGCACCGCCGCTTGCCGTCAGTTTGAGCAATCGCGGCGCGCGCGCCTTGTCGCCGGCGGAATGTGAACGAATCGCGCAAATGTATGACGAGGGCTATGCCGATCCGCCATTCACCGATCTGCTGCTCGATAATGCAACGATGGCATCGACGCAGACGGCCGAGGCGATCCGCTCAGCGTTGGCGGCATGGCGCCGATCGTGAGCGCCGCTGCCGTTGAAATGCGGCTGCGGGTTGGTTGCCGGCGGCTCGTCCGCCGGTTGCCCCAGACCGTCGCCAAGCAGCTTGGTTCGTTGCTTGAATGCCGAGTGCGCATGCGGAACGCTCGTTCGGCCTTTTGCGGATTCGCAGCCCGATGGCAGAAAAATCTTGATGATCGCGATACCGGGCGGCATTCGCGATTCGATTGGCCGAATATTGCCGGCGGCCGCCGTTGCGTACTCCGGCGGGCTGGCCCGATCCGGCCGGCCATCTCCTGCGTGGCACGCGTTGTCATCCTGGATTCCGCTGATGAACGGAATACCGATCGGCGGCATAGCGCCGGACGCTTGCGAATCCGCGCGAGCGGTATGGTCAGCCGGATCGCGACGGCCATCGCGTGCGTACCGGCGGCACTCGAGCGGCGGATTGGCGGGTGCTCCGAGGGGGAGTGACGGCGCGGATGATGTTGCATGCGCTCGGGCGTTTGCGAGCCGTGTCGAGTGAGGACGCTGCGCCCGCGGATGCCTCCGTGCCTCCGCAGGCGCAGGGTCGCGCCGGATGCGGCGCGTTGAGCACGCGATGGATGACGCGTGACGTGGCGGGGGCGTAAGTCGGTCGTACCGCGTCAGAGCTGCTCCAGGCCGAAGGCCGTGAGCGTCGGCAGATCGAGCACGTCGATCTGGTTATAGGCGACGCGCAGCGCGCCCAGCGCCTCCAGATGCTGGAGCGCCTGATTGATCCGCTGCCGCGACACACCGACGAGCATCCCCAGTTCCTCCTGCGAGATCGCGAGCGTCGCGCCGGTATCCGGATACAGATCGGGGTTGAAGAGTTGCGCAAGCGATTGGGCAACTCGCGCGTTCACGTCGAGCAGCCGGCTGTTTTGAATCGACGCGATGAATTCGCCCATCCGGTTGTTCAATTGGCGGATCACGAAGCCGGTGAACGGTAGGCTGCGTTCGAGGAGCGCGTGGAATGCATCGGCGGGCACGAACAACACGAGCGAGCGCTGGATTGCGATCACGTCGTACTTGCGCTGCTCGCGCTTGATCACGCTGCCTTCGCCGAACCAGCCGCCGGACGGCACGCCGGAGAACGTGCAGCCGCGTCCCGAGACGTTATAGATAGACAATTTCACGAGCCCGCCATGCACGCCGATCCAGTAATCGGACGGCGCATGCCGGCGCGCGACCCAATCTCCGGCATCGTGATGCTGCGCGTGCGATTGCGCGATGACGAACGCCTGATGTTCGGGCGCAAGCGCGTTGAACCAGCCGCTACGCGTGAAGAGTGCACGTAGGCTGCCTGTGATGCGGCGTCCGGCCGAGCGGGGGGCGCTCGCATCGATTGCTGGGGAGACAGTGGGCGATGATGCGGCGCAGGTGTCGGCAGGGGGCATGCCGGCTGCTTCGCCGCAGGCTTTGTCAAGTACTTCGAAGGATGCTCCGTCAGATGTTCCCGCCGGTGTTGCGCATATCGCTTCGATCGCCGCATAGGCCGATGCTCGACCCGCTGCGCAGGCGGACCCGCCGTTGCCAGCCGCGCCCGGCGCTTCAGTCAGCCGTTCGCCAGCATGTTCGCCGGCCTGTCCGGCGGACCTGACTGACGACCCGGAAATCGGCGCAGCCGGCTGCGCGGCGGGCATCGACGAAACTCGGCAGGCTTGATGATCGTTTGGCATCACACAGGGTTTGCGAGGATAGGGAATACGCGCGGTTGCCGGCGGCGAGTCTGTCGTTCGGATGACAGACGGCTCACAATGGCCGCGAGTAGCCTGATTGGATCACAAACGAACGTATCGAGGCGCCCGCTTCGCAGGAGACGACATCATGACGCAGAAATTCGACGACGGGCTCGGCCGTCGCGACGCGAACTACGTGCCGCTCACGCCGATCGACTTCATCGCCCGCGCGGCGGAGGTTTATGGCGACCGGCTGGCTGTCGTGCATGGCGACATTCGCCGCACGTGGCGCGAGACTTACGCGCGCGCACGACGGCTCGCGAGCGCGCTCGCGCGCATGGGGGTGGCACGCGGCGATACGGTAGCCGCACTGCTACCGAACATTCCGGAGATGATCGAAGCACATTTTGGCGTGCCGATGGCGGGTGCGGTACTGAACGCGATCAATACGCGGCTCGATATACCGTCGATGCTGTTCATGCTTCGCCATGGCGAGGCGAAGGCGCTGATCGTGGATACCGAATACGCGGAATTCGCGCAGCGCGCGGCGCAGGAAATGCCGGGGCTCGCGATTATCAGCGTTGCCGACGCGCTGCCCGCCGATCCGGCGCGCTTCGCGAATGCGACGGACTACGAAGCGTTGATCGACGGTGGCGACCCGGCATACGCATGGACGCCGCCGCCCGACGAATGGGATGCGATCGCGCTCAATTACACGTCGGGTACGACGGGCGACCCGAAGGGCGTCGTCTATCACCATCGCGGCGCGTATCTGGCTGCGATCAGTAACATCCTCGAATGGGATATGCCCAAGCACGCCGTGTATCTATGGACGCTGCCGATGTTTCATTGCAACGGCTGGTGTTTTCCGTGGGCAGTCGCGGCGCGTGCGGGCGTCAACGTATGCCTGCGCAAGGTCGACGCGCAGCGCGTGCTCGAGTTGATCCGGCGCGAGCGCGTGACGCACTACAGCGGCGCGCCGATCGTTCACGGCGCGATCGCCAATGCTCCCGCCGACTGGCGCGCGGGGATCGACCACACGGTTCATGCATTCGTCGCGGGCGCCGCACCGGCACCCGCGGTGATCGCGAAGATGAAGGAGATCGGTTTTGATCTGACGCACGTGTACGGGCTCACCGAAGTGTATGGCCCCGCGGCCGTGTGCGCGAAACAAGCGCATTGGGATACGCTCGCCGACGACGAGCTTGCGCGGCTCAATGCACGGCAGGGCGTGCGTTACCACCTGCAGACAGGGGCGACGGTGCTCGATCCCGATACGATGTTGCCGGTGCCCGCGGACGGCGAGACGCTTGGCGAGATCATGTTTCGCGGCAACATCTGCATGAAAGGCTATCTGAAGAATCCGCGCGCGACCGACGAAGCATTCGCGGGCGGCTGGTTCCATACCGGCGATCTTGGCGTGCTGACGCCCGACGGGTACATCCGGATCAAGGACCGTCGCAAGGACATCATCATTTCAGGCGGCGAAAACATTTCGAGCATCGAGATCGAGGATGCGTTGTACCGGCATCCGGCGGTTGCGGTCGCGGCGGTCGTCGCGCAGCCCGATTCGAAGTGGGGCGAGGTGCCGTGCGCGTTCGTCGAGTTGCGCGAAGGGATGACGGCGACCGAGGAAGAGATCGTCGCGCACTGCCGGCAATGGCTCGCCGGCTACAAGCTGCCGAAGGCGGTGCGTTTCGGCGAGCTGCCGAAAACGTCGACCGGCAAGATCCAGAAATTTCAATTGCGGGCGCAGGTCGGGTCGGCCAAGGCCATCGATCTGGCGGGCGGCGGCGCGGGCAAGAACCACGACGGACAGTGATGCGCGGCGGTATGTGTACGCGCCGCCGCGTTGGTCGTTGCCGACGCGTGCGCGATTACCCGGCGGATGCCTGCCGGGTAATCGCGGCGGCGGCAATATCGTCCCGGCCATGCACGAGCGGGCGCACCGCCGACGGCCGAATTCGCCGCCCGGCGACGATGCGCGTCGCTTACTGAAGTGAGCTTGCTTCCGTAAAATGAAGGTCCGGCAATCGCATCGTTTGTGCGAGCGCCTTGTCCGGTTTCGAAGGCTCAGTCCGCCGGAATCTGGCGGCGCAATTCGCTTTTGCGATTGAGCCAGTAAGTGAGTTGAGATGACGGCTGGGATGCGAATTCGCCGGCCGGATCTTCAGACGTGCTGCCGTGAATTCGGCGCTCGCTCGTGGCGCTGGACGCGGACGCGTTTTGGCTCGATTCGCCATTATCGATGCGCGGCTGCTTGGGCGGCGGCCCGTCGCCGGAGCCGCCGTTGTCCGATCCGGCCGGCCGGTCCGGCCGCGGCGCCAAACGCTGCAAGCGCTGCCGCAACTGCTGCAACGCCTGTTCGGTTGCCTGTATCAGCTCGTCGGCGCCTTGTGCCTCATCGCCGTGTCCGCCCGGAATGCCGCCTCGCAGAAGCCTCTGCATGCGCGGCAACGTAGCCTCGTGAATCACCTGGAGCCAGTCTGCATGCTGTTCCAGAAATTGATCGTGTGCGTGAGCAAGCGCCGGCGTCAGAAAAAACTCCATACGCTGCATCTGGTTGCGTTGCTGTTGCAGGTTCGCACGAAAGACGTTGTTAGGCGGCAGGTTGTTCAGCGCATGGTCGATGATTTGCCGTGCCTGGACCACGTTGGTTCGAATATCTTCGCCGTGACGCTGGGTGGCGGGATTGGCCAAATAAATCCGCGCCTGGTTGACGGCCTCCCAGGCGGGTTGGACTAGCGGCCGCACTCGATCCAGGGGCGTCTGGGCTTGTGGAATCAGCGCTCGCGCCCGCTCCAGGTTTCGCTGTGCGTTGTCCGCGAGCGGCCATATGGCCCGCGGATTGTCGCCTTGGTCGAGCCGAGCCGTCGCGTCCTGAATGCGGTGCCGTGCTTGGGCGATTTCGTTTCTGATATCGGTGACCACACGCTGAACCTCGATGGCCTGCGTGGTGGCATCGTTGAGCCGCGTGAGGGCCGGCAGAAGTGGAGCGGTGAATTGGTTGAACTGGATGGTAGCCAGATCGCCTGCCAGCATCGCCTGATGGTCGAGCGGCAACGCGGGCAAGGGTGGATCCAGGCGGGTGGGGTCGGGGGGGATTCGGTTGTCTTCCCTTTTGATGCGCTGGGGTGACGATTCCCGCGTTTGTTTTAGATGTTGGACGACGCCCTTCTTCAGTGCCTGAGGTGCTTGGGCTGGCGTAGGCCAATCTGCGCCGGATGGCCGACTGTTTCGATGATCAAACTGAATCGATGCTTGCTCGATCTGCCTTGAACCTACTGCTATCGACATTCAAAAACTCCTAAGGAAATTCCAAATTTTCCCTCTACCTATGCGCGAATAATGGATGAAGGGAAGAGGCGCAGCTCAGGAGGCTAATGGATATAACGACGAAACCCGCATCACTGCCCGAAAGCATCGCTCGTCGAGCGAAAGCGGGTGGTTTATCTCATATTTAATTCCGCTATTTTTTGATGGCCGTCTCATCGCGGTTTTTCGTCGCGATGGTCAGTTTGACTAAATGTGCTGCGAATTTTTCGAGTGCCGGGATGTCGGGAAAGGCAGGGTGTCGGGTGATTTTGACGAGTCGGAAAATCCATGAAGCGTGACGGCGCGCGGATGCTTGCCGAAAACGCGCGAGCGCACGCCGCCGGTGCAGCCGACCCGCCGTCGTCGCTCGCCGCGCTAATCAGCCGCCTGCTCCGCGGGATCGGTCCGGCCCGCTTGCTTCCACTTCGCCGAGTACCGGAAATGGCTGCCCAACTCGATCGCGACGCCCAGTGCGATGCCGCAAGCCGCAACCAGCAGTCCGACATGCCGGAACGCAATCTGATCGGCAAGCCAACCGGTCAGCAATGCGAAGAAGACGAGCAAGCCGGTTCCGATCGCATTGCTGCCGGCCGTCAGCGTGACGATATCTTCCGGTTCGCTGGTTTGGATCAGCGCCGATTGCGCTGCTGTAAACGCAACTTCGAACAGGAAGATGAACGCGAAGTAAAGCGCGAGCAATTGCGTGCGCGATTGCGCGAAGGTCGTTGCATAAAGGCTCGCCGATGCCAGAAGGTTGACGGCGAAGCCGAAATGGCCGAGCTTCACGAGCTTCGGCATGATCGACACGGCGAGTGCGCCGAGCACGATCGCAATGCCGCTTGCCACCTGCAATTGCATGACCGCGGTATCGGACAACGCCATCGTCCGGATCGGCAGGATGGTGCGCGCGGCGTTGTGAAAACCCTGGAATATGCCGGTTGCGACACACAGATAGCAGAATGCGCTGAACAGCGCACGGTGCTTCATGGCTGCGGCGGCGGCCGACGCGATCGCGCCGCGCGCAACAGGTGCGGCGCGCCGCTGCGGTGTCACGTTCGGTAGTAATGCGTAGCAACTCGCCGAGAACACGAATGCAGCCGCGCTGATTTGTGCGACGCCTAGCAACGACACGCGGCTCACGAGCACGCTGCCAAGCACGCCGCCAAGCACGCCGCCCAGGTAATACGACAGATTGAATGTCGATGATGCCAGTTCAAGCTGACGGCCTTCGAACAAGTATTTGACCATCACCACGCGGCTCGTTTTCGTGATCGCTTCGACAAAACCGCGCAGCAGGAAGCAACCAAGCACAGGTATCACCCAGCCGTGTGCGAGCAACAGCCCGATCGTCAATGACAGCACGGCGCCGGTCAGATCGCTGGTTACGATGGCGCGGCGCAAGCCGGCGGTCTCGCAGATGCGCCGGATCGTCGAGACGAGCAGCACCGGCAGGATCCATTGGAACGCAAACACCGACGCCGCGCCGATGCCTGAACCATGCACGCGGACCAGATTGGACGACACCGCGAGCAACAGAAAGAACGTGCCCGTGGCGCTGACCAGCATCGCCAGCCATAGCAGCAGGAACCGTCGGTCGCGCGCGAGGAGTAGCCAATCCCGCATAGTTGTCCTTTCTCAATCGTTGATTTCGACCAGCTTGATGCCCAGCACCCGCTCCACGTCCGCGTGCACTTGCGCGACCTGGCGTACCACGTCCGTGTAATTGTCCGCGGTCATGCGCACCACGCCGTGAACGCCATAGTTGTTGTCCATTTTACGCAGCGCCATTCCGGCGCGGATATCCGAGCTGCCGGAATGCAGCCGCGGGAGAAACGCATCGAACCAGTCGGCCGGCAGATCGTCGCGCACCACGCAGTCGCGCTCGGCCGCGATAAACGAATGGCTCGCGGCCGTCAGCGTTGGCAGGCGCTCGATGTTCAGGCGCTCGCCCAGGTAGACGCGCACCAGCAGCTCGAACAGGTTGACGCCGCTCGATGCGCGAATCAGATCCGGAATCGAGCCGCCGGCGATGCGCGGATTGACTTCGACGAGCTGCGGGCCGTCATGAGTGTAGATGAATTCGACGTGGAAGATCCCGAGATCCAGCCCGAGCGTGCGCACCACGCGGATCGCATAATCGGCCGCCGCCGCGTATTGCTCGTCGCTCAGACCGGACGGAATCGTCGAGCCCATTTCGAGGATCGGATTGTGGCGGCCGGTCTTGCGCCGCACGATCGCAAGCGGCGCCCATTCGCCGTGGGCGCTCGCCGCGACTTCGATCGAGAACAGCGGCCCGAGCGCGATCTCTTCGATGATGAACGCGAGCGAGACTTCGTCCTTCAGGCCATCCTCCAGTGCGTCGAATTCCCTGGCCGCCTGCTCGAAGTGCGCGGCGAGCCCGACGTCGTCGTGAACCACCGAGGTCAGGATCTTGCCCATGCCGGTGGCCGGCTTGACGATCGCCGGATAGCCGATCCTAGTGAGTGCGTGCCGTGCTGCGTCGAGCGACGTGACGAACGCGTATTTGACGCACGGCACGCCCGCTGCCGAGAGTAGATCGCGGCACGTTGCCTTGTTGCGGGCATTTTGAATGCCGGCGACGCTGGTGCCGCGCAGTTTCGCGCGCTCGGCCGCGATCGCGGCGGGCAGCGCACACATGTGCAGCGCGCTGAGCACCGTATCGACGCGGTGCCCGGCGGTGCATGCCGTGAGCGCCGCGTGAACGGCGTCGGCGTTTTGCGTGTCGGCGGCTTGCCAGGTGAAATCGACAAGGCGCTTGCGCTCGCCCTTGGCGGTGTCGTCAAGCAGCCAGTCGAACTTGCCGGACGTGATCAGCGACACGGTATGGCCGAACCGCTTCGCGGCTTCCAGCGCTTGAAGGCCGGGGCGGGTCGTTTCGACGAAAACTAGGTGAGCCATGAGGGGGTAGTTTATTCGTATTCGTGGGTGGAAACAGAAATATCGGACGACGGCTCGTTCGGCGCAAGCCCCGGACTTTGCGGCTCGCGGCCGCATGCGCGCAAAGCTTGCAGGATCTGGCCGCCGCGCAGCGCGTATTGTCCGGTGGGCGTCAGGCTGTTGTCGTCATATGGGTATGGATTCATCCCCATCACGAAGAGCGGCAGCGTCCCGGCGCCGGGCACGCGCAGCCGGCCGGCGCGATCCGTCTCTACGATGCCGCCTGCCGCGCACATTGGCACGTCGACGCCGTCGACGGTAAGCGGCAGCACGTTGCTTTCGTAGCCGAGCGCCTGAACGATGTAGTCGGCTGCGTCCAGTTTCGGTGCGGCCGCCGCGATCGACGGCGCGCGCAGCAACGTGAAGCCGGACACGCGGCCCGCCGCGATGTCGACGAACGTGGCGCGCGCCGCATGGCGCAGGCCGGAGTAGCGGAACACGTTGCCGGTTTCGGGGCACTGATTGAGCGCCGGATCGGGCACGGCTTCCAGTGGATGATGAGGCTCGGCCGCGTATTCGTCGAAATTGCGGTAGAACAGCTTGACCGGGCCACGGTGCTGCAGCGTCACGGTGCTGCCGGCCGCCAGCGCACCCGGCGCGCGCAACAGATTCGCGATCGCATACGCGCTATGTGAGCCGCCGACGATATGCACGTTGACCGGTGCCTCGCGCCAGCGGGCGGGCACGCCGTGTTCGACGATGTGCCGGGACAAGAGCAGCTTGTCGCGCCAGCGTGCCAATTCGGCGTGCGGCCGTTCGCGGATGCCGGTGGCCAGCACCGCCATATGCGTATGAATGCGCGTGCCGTCGTCGAGATGCACGGTCGCTGCGCCGTGCTCCACGTTGATGCGCATCGCCCGGCGGCGTTGCCACACGCGCGCCGCGCCCAATTGATCGCGGATCGCGTCGCCAAACGGACGCAGCGCGTTCGCGAGCCGCGCGAGCGGGAAACTGCCGGCTGACTGGCGCAGCAAGGTCACGTCGGCGTGGCGCAGCGCACCGCCGAATGCGCGCTCGGGGTGGACCCAGCCGAAGAAATCCGAGCCGTAGGAGTTCGAATCGATCCGATACGACGCGAAGCTGCCCGGACCGAGACGGTCTCCGGCATCGACGACGCCGATCTGGTATTCGAGCAAATCAGGATTGGCGCTCAGCAGGCCGGTGCCGCGCAGTCCGCATCCCACCAGCAGCAAGTCGAGGGCTTGATTGGGTTTCATGGTTGATGGCGTTGGCACGCGACGGCGCATGACCGTCGCGTGCCTGCTTTGCCGTTCAGGCTGCGAGCGAAGCGGGCTGAACCGTCGGCAGCATGACCATCATCCTGTCGCAGACTTCGGCCGCATGTTCGAGCCGGCGCGCCATGCCGAGCGCGATCGGCGCGAGCAGTTCGGGCTGCTTGTCGAGCAACGGCAGTACCACTTCGTTCATCCATCCGTGTGCGTGCTCCACGTCGACCACGGTGTGTTCGAGCAGATAGCGCATCCGGTCATCCGCCCAGCCGACCCGGCGCCAACCCATGATCTGCTGGTCCAGGCGGCCCGGCACCATCAATTCGGTCGCGAGCATCATGCCGATTGCCTGCGGCAGCAACGCGCGATTGAACACGGCGTGGAAGTACATGTTGGCAAGTCGCAGCTCTTCGACGCAGAAGCGTTCGATCTGCGACAGATAAACGTCGTCGACTTCGTCGAGCGCGCTGGTCATGTCCAGGCGCAGTTGCCGGTGCATCGCGGCCGTTTCGCCGCGGCCCATTTCATCCCAGAAGTTCTTCGAAAATTCCGATTTGGCCGCGCCGTAGACGCCCGGCAGCATTTTGGCGAGGATGTCGCCGAAATGGATGTCGAACGGCGTTTCTTGAATCAGGAATTCGCGCAGTTGCGCGTAGCTTGCGGTGTCGCGCAAAAAGGCGAAGAGCGGGTGGGCGACGTTCGAGCGATGCGCTTGACAATGCCGGGCCGCCCACGCTTCGAAATCGGCCGGCGCGGGCAACGGGCCGAAGAAATCGCGATAACACGCGGTTTCGCGTTCGGACCACGCATCCTCGAACATTTGCCGTAGCCGGTCGAAGCGGTGATGATCGAGATTGCGCCAGCCGGGTGTCCACGGCGCGGCGATCCGGCCGGCATACAACGCGTAGAGGACGCGGTGCAACGCCATCTCGGCGCTGGCCTGTCTTTCGTCCGGCGTGCCGAACGCCGCCGTGCAGGCATCCTCGGCTGCCTGGAACAGGCGCTGCCAATCCTGCTCGGTCGAGACGGCCTCGATGCCGAGAAACAGCGGCCAGACGGGATGGCTCGTCGTTGCTTGGGAATGCGCGATCATGGGAGTCATGGTTGTCTCTCGATTTCGTTAGTTGTGTTGAAGCAATTGCGTATTCAGCCACTCGGCGACTTCGTCCTCGGTGAAGAGCGACTGATTGAGGGCGCGGTGATAATCGGCGATGCAGCGGCGCAGATCGTCGTGCGCCGATGCGCTGCGCCGTTTCCACTCGGCTTCGAGCAGCGGATACAGCCGATCCGCAAGCTCGGCGGTCGGTTCGAGTCCGTGAGGCTCGAGCAAGCGGGTTTCCCGCAAAAAGCGCAGCAAACCATCCCGTCCACTGCGCACGCCGAACATCTTGACGAGACTTGAGCCGATCTCGTGCGGATCGAGGATGTCGAAAATCGTCGGTGCTTTGGCGAGCAGCTCGGTGCGTATGCCGCTCTGGATGCTGTGCGTGATCACGCCGGTGATGGCTTGCGCGGGATTCTCAAGCAATCCGTACAATCGTTCGCTGAGCCGGCTCAAAGCGAACAGGCTACGGTAGTCGAAGCCCGCGAGTTCGATGCCGTACAGCTTGCGCAATGCCATTGCCACTTCGGCAAGCGCCGGATGGCCGGCGCGATTCGCGAAGCCGCCAACCGACACGTCGACGCCCTGCAAGCCGAGCGACAGGCCCACGATCGCATTGCTCGTTGCCATGCCGAAATCGTCATGGAAATGGCCGTAGAAGCGCAGTGCCGGATGGCGCGTGACGAGCGTGCCGACGGTCTGCTCGAGTTGATGCGGCAGGCAAGTGCCGGCGGTATCGACGAGCCGCACCTGTTCAAAGCCATGCCGGGCGACGAGATCGACTGCATTGACGAGATGGCCGTGGTCTGCGCGAAATGCATCGAGCAGACCGATCATCACGCCACCGCCTCGAAAGCGTTTGAGCGTCGGCAGAAACGCGTCGAGCCACTGTAGATTGAAATCGCGCCGCTCGGCCGTGGTGCGGGCGTCCCAATCGGCCTGATCGAAATCGATCGCGCAATCCTTGCGCAGAATCACCGGGAACAGATGTTGGACTTGTTGATCGGAGACCGAATGAATCGCGATCAGCCACACCGAATCCAGCGGCAGGCCATGTTCGCGCGCGATCCCGTCGAGTGCCGCGAACGATTGCTCCATCGTGATGCCGACATGCGAGATCACCATGAAGCGCACATGCGCGGCAATCCGGCCTGCCTGCTGCCGGCGCAGCAATTCGGCGAGGAATGCGATGTTGTGCGGGACGTCCGGAAACATGCCCACCACGATCGTGCGCACGCCGCACGCGGCAATGGCTTCCGCAAGATCGCATTTCGCTTCGAGCGTCGGTGGCACGGTTGCGCGCTCGGCGCCTTCGCGCAGCGATTCGTCCATCAAATCGATATCGGACTTGAAGTGATACGTGTGTTCCGGCAGCACCATGCGTGTAATGCTCGAAGCGGTGCTCATGCGGCCACCTCGTCTGTCGCACGCGTGCGATGGTCGGTATCGACAGCGTAGCCGTTGGCGCGCATCCAGTCGTCGTCGAGGAATTTACTCAGATACATGTTGCCCGAATCGGGAAGGATTACCACGATGTTCTTGCCCGGATAGCGGGCGCTGATGCGCGTGGCGACCGACATCGCGCTGCCGCTCGATCCTCCGCACAGAATCCCTTCTTCGCGCACGAGGCGGCGCGCCATCACGAATGATTCGCGATCGTCGACCTGGACGATGTCGTCGATCACGCTGAAATCGACGGCCTTGACCAGATAATCCTCGCCGATGCCCTCGACCTGGTAGGTATGTGGCGTGCTCAGACGCCGGTGATGGAAGTATTCGTAGAACACGCTGCCGATCGGATCGACGCCGATGATCTGCACATTGGGATTGCGCTCTTTCAGATAGCGCCCAATGCCGCTGATCGTGCCGCCGGTTCCAATGCCGGAAACCAGAACATCGATTTCCCCTTCGGTTTGCTCCCATATTTCGGGGCCGGTGCTCATATAGTGCGCTTCGGCATTCAGCGGGTTGTTGTATTGATCGGGGTAGATCGCGTGCGGCGTCGTCGAGGCGATTTGCCGGGCGACGCTGTAGTAGCTGCGAGGATCGGCGGCGTCGACTGCGGTGGGCGCCACGACGACTTGCGTGCCATAGGCCCGCATTCGAGAGATTTTTTCGCGGCTCATCTTGTCAGGAATGGTGACGATGCAACGCAGGCCATGTGCTGCCGCCACCATGCTGAGTGCCGCGCCGGTATTGCCGGACGAATTCTCCACCAACACCGAATCCTGCGTGAGTTCGCCGCTTTCCTGCATGCGCTTAACCAGATGCTTGACCAGGCGATCCTTGATGCTGCCCCCGGGGTTCATGAACTCGAGTTTGGCGTAGAGGTTTGCAACATGCCCTTCGCCGAGTAACCGATTGATCTTGACGAGTGGGGTATGGCCGATCGCATCGAGAATCGATTCTGAAGCCTTCATGTCATTACTCCGCTTATTAATTGGCATAACTAACAGATTGATGTTGGGAACGACGCGTCCAGGCGTGTTCCGACATATCTGTCGGGCAGCCCTATGCCTGAGCATCCGACAAGAAAATGGATATGCGGAGATACCCTCGGTGCAGCGAGTGGTTTGCCTTGATCGCTGCGCTTATCACATTTAGTTCTATGGTTATTCCATAGAAAAAATAAAGCAGTGTCAATCCGTGATTTGGAAGGCCAAATCGAAGGGGCTAAGTAATGTATAGAAAATTAGGAGAACGGTCGTTCGAAAAAGACGGCTTTGAGAGGGCGATGGCAGATATTGAAGTGGGTGCTGGGAATCAGATATTGATTTTGTTATTTTCCGGAAAGAGTTGCTGTCAAAATTAACAGGTTGCGAAATGGGAAGTTCTATTGATTTATTTTTTGACAAATCTATGAAGGCTTCAGGCGCAGGATAAGTTCGATAGGGGATTACCCGCGTTTGGCGCTGGTTGAACTACTTGCATTTCTCGATGATGACTGGCGCGCTTGCTTTTCGACACATTGTGAGGTGCGCTGCCGTGATCGCGCACTTCCTTGGGATTTAATTCGACGGCATGTGACGGTGCAATTCGCTGAATGATCGTAAGATTGATGGATGTGACGAGTGGCTCATGCCGCCTTGTGAAGTGGCTGCTTGTTCGGTGAAAATTAGTCCCTCGAGATCATCCGCGCTCGATATTTTCAGTATTCCTGAAATTACGCTTTAAAGAAACTGCGCTATGTGACCTGGTCGAGCGAAAAACCTGCAGGAAACGCACGACACCAAAGTTCTTGACGACGATGTCCGATCCCGCCTTCTTTGGGACGAACGGAACTTGGTCATCGGTGAGCTACTACGGCTGGCTGTTTTGCGGCAGGCTCGAAATCACTGCTCGGCAAAATCGGTACACGTCACATTACTTCGAAACGCTTCGCGCGCAGCAAACTTGAACACATTGAGTGCTTTGCGTCATTGAAGCCTTGTCGCGCGACTGTCGGCAATTGGAGCGGAAATCCCGCGGTTTCTATAAAGTCAGGCACAGTCGAGCTTGCTAATGTCAGCGGGTGACAAACGGCGGCGTAACGCCCGCCGCGCTCTCGCTGCGGGCGAATTTTCGTTCGCGTAACAGCGCGACCCGGCAATTTTCGCGGGCCGTTTCGTTGCCGGCGTCGTCGAGCAGCACGAGATCCCCACGCATCACATTGAACGTGACGACCGCGCCGGTATCGGACGCAAGTGCCTCAGGCGTGTGGTGCGAACCAGTTGGCTCGAGCACGGTGCTGCCTGGCCGGGCGACCCAGTCGTATTCGCGATAACGCCATTCGCCTTGCAGCGTATAGACAAATACCGGACCATCGTGCCGATGGCGCGGCAACGCGAGACCTACCGGCATCTTTAGGAGTACAGTCAGTTCGTCGCTTGCGACATTGATGTGCAGATACTTGATTTCGAGACCAGGCAGCTTTGCATCCATTGGCAGCCACGGGCGATCGTCGTCCTGTACGCATGGAATCGGCGGCAAAAGGGCAGAGGGAATGAGCGGAGGCGGTTGATGCATGGCGTCGATATGGCGCTTCGTGCGCGGCAAAATGTGTGAAGCGCGATTATCGCAGACCGGGCCGTGGAATGCCGCGCGGGCTCAATTCGCGGCGGCGCGGATTGGATCGCGAGCGCCATCGTCGGTATGGTTTGCCGATGAAAGTATTTCCAGCGCGATGCCTTTTGTTTCGATGCCAAGCAAGCCGACTGCGAGCGCCGCCGCGGCGAACGACAGCGCACCAAGCGTGAATACGCCGCGTTGCCCGAACACGGGCAGCACGATGCCGACAACGTATGGCCCGATCAGCGAGCCGACGCGCCCGATTGCCGAGGCGAAGCCCGAGCCTGTTGCACGCACGCCGGTACCGTACAACTCCGGCGTATACGTATAGAGTACGGCCCACATGCCGAACAGGAAGAACTGCATCGCGAGACCGGTGCCGATCAGCAGCGCGATGCTGCTGCCGGCGATCGCACTTTGTCCGTATGCATAAGCCATTGCACCGCCGCCGACGAGTGATGCGATGCAGGTAGGCTTGCGGCCCCAGCGTTCGACGAGCCATGCGGCGCACAGAAAACCAGGGATGCCGCCGAGCGAAATGAGCACCGTATAGAACACCGACTGCGTGACGGCGAAGCCCGCTTGTTGTAACAACGCGCCCAACCACGACGTGAGACCATAAAAACCAAGCAGTGCGAAGAACCACAGCAGCCAGACCATTGCCGTGCGACGGCGATAGGCGGCGCTCCAGAGCTCGAGCAGCGCGCCGCCTCGGCGGGTGACGGGCGCACCGGGATCGGCGTTCAATCGTGCGGGCGCGGGCAGGCTCGTGATGCGGGCGGATCGCCTTACCTTTGTTTCGATATCTGCGAGCACACGCTCGGCATCGGCGAGACGCCCCTGGTGCTCGAGCCAGCGAGGTGATTCCGGCACGACCCGGCGGATGACGAGCACGAACACGGCGGGCAGCGCGAGCAACGCAAACACGGTGCGCCAGCCGAACGTCGGTAACACGTAATAGCTGACGATGCCGGCGGTGATGAAGCCGAGCGGCCAGAAACCGTCCATCAGCGCAATCAGCCGGCCGCGTTTTGCCGCCGGAACGAATTCGGACAACAGGGTTTGCGCAACAGGAAACTCCATCCCCATGCCGATGCCGAGCAATACCCGATAGACGATCAGCGTTTCAACGCTTTGCGCGGTCGAACACAGATAGGATGCCGCGCCCCATAGCACCATGCTCCACTGAAACACCGGCCGCCGGCCGAAGCGATCGGCAAGCAGGCCCGCGGCGGCGGCGCCGGCCACCATTCCGAAGAAACTGGCGCTCGCCACGGCACCGGCCGTCGCGCTCGACAGGCCGAATTCCTTTTTGATCGAGCCGAGTACGAATGTCATCGTGCCGAGATCGACCGAATCGAAGAAGAAGGCGATTGCGATGATCGAGAAAATCAGCCGGTGGTAGCCGGAAAACGGCAGACGTTCGAGACGCTCGGCGGCGCTCGCGCGCGGGGCGGGCGAGCGGAAGGCGGCGGTCATGGCATCCTCCGGCAAGGCGGCCTCGAAGCGAGGCACGGTTCGCTCAGTAGACTCGGCCATTATTCGCCGCCATAGAAGGAAAGCGGCATTGGGCTGGAACGCCCGCGCCATGCACAACGCGCGCCGTTCGTCGATTCAACTCTTCAAGCGGTAGCCGGTCCGGAAGATCCACGCGACGACGGCGAGCAGCACGACGAGGAAAAGCGCGGTCATGCCGAGGCTTGCGCCGATGTGCACGTCGGCGAGCCCGTAGAATGCCCAGCGAAAGCCGCTGATCAAATAGACGATCGGATTGAACAGTGTGACGACTCGCCAGAATGGCGGCAGCATGTCGACCGAATAAAAGCTGCCGCCAAGGAACGTGAGGGGGGTGATGATGAGTAGCGGCACGAGTTGCAGCTTCTCGAAGTTATCGGCCCAGATTCCGATCACGAAGCCGAACAGGCTGAAGGTGAAAGCCGTCAGAAGCAGAAAGACGAGCATCCAGACTGGGTGCAGGATATGGAGCGGTACGAAGAGCGCGGCTGTCGCGAGGATGATGAGTCCAAGTATGATCGATTTCGTCGCTGCCGCGCCAACGTAGGCGACGACGATTTCGAGCGGCGAGATCGGTGCCGACAGCAGTTCGTAAATTGTGCCGGTGAAGCGCGGGAAGTAGATGCCGAACGACGCGTTCGAGATGCTCTGCGACAGCAGTGACAGCATCACGAGGCCCGGCACGATGAACGAACCGTAGCCGATGCCGTTTACGTCGCTGATCCGCGAACCGATCGCGGAGCCGAACACGACGAAGTACAGCGATGTCGAGATCACGGGCGCGATGACGCTTTGCATCATCGTGCGCCGGGTGCGGGCCATTTCGGCGCGGTAAATCGCGCGGATCGCGTGGAAATTGATCATTCGTCGTTACGCTTATCGGGTAACGGCCGCGTGGCCGTTTGCATTTTCGTTGCCATTGCCTTCTCCGTTGCGCTGGTTGCCGACCAGGCGCACGAAGATTTCCTCGAGCGAGCTTTGTGTCGTGCGCAGATCTCTGAAGCGAATGCCTGCCGCGCCGAGCGCGTTCATCAACTCGACGATACTGGTGCGCTCGCTGCGCGTGTCGTAGGTATAGACGAGTTCGCCGCCGTCGCGCGACAGCTCCAGCCGGTACGCGGCAAGCTCGGGCGGCACGCCCGCGAGCGGCTGCTCGAGTTGTAGCGTGAGCTGTTTCTTGCCGAGCTTGCGCATCAGATCGGCTTTCTTATCGACGAGCATGATTTCGCCGCCGTTGATGATGCCGATGCGGTCGGCCATTTGTTCGGCCTCCTCGATATAGTGCGTAGTCAGCACGATCGTCACGCCGTCGGCGCGCAATTCTTCGACGAGCCGCCACATGTCGCGGCGCAGCTCGACATCGACGCCCGCAGTCGGCTCGTCGAGAAACAGCACGCGCGGCTCGTGCGCGAGCGCCTTGGCAATCAGCACACGCCGCTTCATGCCGCCGGACAGCGTGATCAGCTTGCTGTCACGCTTGTCCCAGAGCGACAAATCCTTCAGCACCTTCTCGATATAGTCCGCGGCCGGTGCTTTGCCGAACAGGCCGCGGCTGAAAGACACCGTGTTCCATACCGTTTCGAACGCGTCGATCGTCAACTCCTGCGGCACGAGCCCAATCAGCGCGCGGGCCGCGCGGAAATCGTCGCGGATGTCGTGCCCGCCGACTGTCACACGGCCTTCGGTCGGCGTGACGATGCCGCAAATCGTGCTGATCAGCGTGGTCTTGCCGGCGCCGTTCGGCCCGAGCAGCGCGAAGATTTCGCCGCTCAGGATATCGAGATTGATGTTTTTCAGCGAACGCACGCCGGATTTGTAAGTTTTCGACAGATTGGAAACGGACAGGATCGGCTGCATGCTTGGCGGACGTTGAGTCGAGCGGGCAAGGGCTCTTGTTGCGAAGCGCGCGGGCAGACAGGCCGGATGCGGGACGGCGCGACGCGGACATATCGGAACACTTGCCGCAACGACGGGATCGCTATCTTAGCAACCGCCCGGAAAATTTGCACAACGCACCGACGCAGGCTTTCGGCGATGGTTTTATAGCAGGCGGAAGCAGATGTCAGCAGGAGGGAGATCGGGGAGGCGGCACGCTGGCTGGCGCGGTTCGGTGCGGTCAGAATGCGGCCGGCGATTTGACGGATCGGCGCAGACGGACTGTTTTCGGCTGCGCCGATGGCCGGCACTGAGCGGGCGCGGCCTGCGCCGTGCATGGGCGGCCGGCGCTTTTGTGCAGCACTGGCCGGACGCCCCCGTTTGCCGGGCCGATTACAGTCTGCCTGCTGTGCGATTGCGCCGGCCGGGCCGATTGCCCTAGTTGGCACAACGAGCCCGCCGTCGGTGTGCGGCCTGATTTGCTCAATTGTCTGCGGGAATCACCTGCTGCCCGGCCGCTCGTCGGTGCGCTTCGCGCGGCGCGTTACGTGATGGCCGGTGTGGGCGCCGAGGTGCCGCACTGCCGCGCGGGCGCGCCGTTCGCGACGTAGTATGCAACGTTTGCCCGAGCGAGCGGCGGACGCTTGCGGATTCTGTCGGCGATTTTTTCGGCAATCATGATCGTCGGCGCGTTCAGATTGCCGGTCGTGATGATCGGCATGATCGACGCGTCGACGACTCGCAGTCCGTCGATGCCATGCACCCGGCCTTCATCGTCGACGACTGCCATGTCGTCGAAACCCATCTTGCATGAGCATGACGGATGAAACGCGGTTTCCGCGCGAGCCCGCACGAATGCATCGAGTTCGGCGTCGGTCTTCAGATCCGCGCCGGGGTTCAACTCACGGCCGCGATAGCGATCGAGTGCGGGTTGCCGCATGATCTCGCGCGTCGCGCGGATCGCGTCGCGGAACTCGCGCCAGTCGAGTGCTTCGGACATGTAGTTGAACAGAATGCTCGGATGGTCGTGCGGGTCGCGCGAGCGCAGCTTCACGCGGCCGCGGCTTGGTGAGCGCATCGAGCCGACATGGGCCTGGAAGCCATGCATCTCGATTGCATTCGAGCCGTTGTAGTTGATTGCGACGGGTAGGAAGTGGTACTGAACATTCGGCCAGAGGTCGTCGTCGCGGGTGCGGATGAAGCCGCCCGCCTCGAAATGGTTGCTCGCGCCAAGGCCCGTGCCGGCCAGCATCCATTCGAGCCCGATCTTCGGCTGGTTATACCATTTGAGTGCGGGATACAGCGATACGGGTTCCTTGCACTCGTATTGGATGTACATCTCCAGGTGGTCCTGCAGATTGCGTCCGACGCCGGGCAGATCGAGTACGACCGGGATGTCCAGTTCGCGCAGCCATTCGCCGGGTCCGACGCCTGAGCGTTGCAGCAACTGCGGCGACGCGATCGCGCCGCTGCACACGAGCACTTCGCGGCGGGCGTGCGCGGTGACGCGCTCGCTGCCCCGCACGAACGTGACGCCCGTTGCGCGCTTGCCGGAAAACAGAATGCGATCGGCCATCGCATGCGTGACGATTTCTAGGTTCGGGCGCGCGCGGGCTTGATCGAGATAGCCGCGCGCGGTCGACGCGCGTCGGCCGCGGGGCGTGACCGTGCGGTCCATCGGCCCGAAACCTTCTTGCTGGTAGCCGTTGAGATCGTCGGTGCGCGGATAGCCGGCTTGCACGCCGGCCTCGACCATGGCCTCGAACAGCGGATTCACGCCGGGTTTGCTCGTCGTTACCGAAACAGGGCCGTTGCCGCCGTGATAGTCGTTCGGGCCCGCGTCGCGGCTTTCCGCTTTCTTGAAATACGGCAGGCAGTCGAGATATGTCCAGTTGGCGAGGCCCTTGTGCTGCTGCGCCCAGTTGTCATAGTCGAGTGCATTGCCGCGGATGTAGCACATCCCGTTGATCAGGGACGAGCCGCCGAGTCCCTTGCCGCGCCCGCACTCCATCCGGCGGTTGTTCATGTGCGGTTCGGGGTCCGTTTCGTATGCCCAGTTGTAACGGCGGCCCTGCAGCGGATAAGCGAGGGCCGCGGGCATTTGCGTGCGGAAATCGAAACGGTAGTCCGGGCCACCCGCTTCGAGCAGCAGCACACGGACTTCCGGATCTTCGGTCAGGCGCGTGGCGAGCACGTTGCCCGCCGAACCCGCGCCGCAAATGATGTAATCGAATTCGCGAGTCGTCATCGCAGCAGTTCTCCCAAATAGGATGCTTAGAACACCGGCTGATAGCGGCCGAGTTCGACCTGCACCGATTTGATCCGAGTGTAGTGCTCGAGCGTCGTGATGCCGTTTTCTCGCCCGACGCCGGATTGCTTGTAACCGCCAACCGGCATTTCGGCGGGCGATTCTCCCCACGTGTTGATCCAGCAGATGCCGGCTTCGAGGCGATGGATCGCACGATGCGCGCGCGACAGGTTCTCGGTGACGACGCCGGCGGCGAGCCCGTAGTCGGTCGCGTTCGCGCGTGCGATCGCTTCGTCCTCCGTATCGAATACGAGGATGCTCATCACCGGGCCGAAGATTTCCTCGCGGACGATCTTCATATCGTCGCGGCAGCCGTCGAACACGGTTGGCGCGACGTACTGGCCGTTCGCGAAATGATCGTGCACGAGGCGCTCACCGCCCGCGAGCAGCTTCGCGCCTTCGGCCTTGCCGCTTTCGATGTAGCCGAGCACCTTGTCGAGTTGCGCGGCGCTGGCGAGCGGGCCGAAATTCGTATCGGGGTCCGAAGGTTTGCCGATGCGGATCCGCGCGACGCGCTCGAGCACGCGCGCGACGAAGGCATCCTTCACTGAGCGTTGGACGAAGACGCGCGTGCCGTTCGTGCATACCTGGCCTGCGCTGAAGAAGTTCGCGGTGACGGCGATGTCGGCTGCGCGGTCGAGGTCGGCGTCGTCGAATACGATGAGCGGTGACTTACCGCCGAGTTCCATCGTCACTTCCTTGAGCGACGACGCGCCTGCGATCGACATGACTTTCTTGCCGGTTTCGACACCGCCCGTAAACGACACCTTCGCGATTCCCGGATGCGCCGTGAGCAGCGCGCCAACCGTGCCGTCGCCTTGCACGACGTTGAACACGCCGGCGGGCACGCCTGCCTCGGTATAGATCTCGGCAAGCTTGAGCGCGGACAGCGGCGTGACTTCGCTCGGCTTGAAGATCATCGCGTTGCCGGCCGCGAGCGCGGGAGCGCTTTTCCAGCACGCGATCTGGATCGGATAATTCCATGCGCCGATGCCGCAGCACACGCCGAGCGGCTCGCGGCGCGTATAGACGAACGAGTCGGGGCGCAAGGGCACTTGCAGCCCTTCGATCGCGGTCGCAAGGCCTGCGTAATACTCGATCACATCCGCGCCGGTGACGATGTCGACCGCGCGCGTTTCCGCGATCGGCTTGCCGGTATCGCGCATTTCCAGCTCGGCAAGCACATCGTTGCGCTCGCGCAGCAGCTCGACCGCGCGGCGCAGGATCCGTGAGCGCTGCATCGCGCTCATCGCCGCCCATTCGCGCTGGCCTTCGTGTGCGGAGGCGACCGCGCGGTCGATGTCGTCGGCGCTCGCTTGTTGAACCGTCGCGAGCAGTGCGCCCGTCGCGGGATCGAGCGTGTCGAACGTCTTGCCGCTAGTGGCATCGGCATAGGCGCCGGCGATGTAAAGGCGTTGCAGACCGAATACGGACATGTGGATCTCCTTGTACGGGATAGAGCGAATGCGCGTCGCGTCAGGGGGCCGACGCGAGCAGCAGGTCGATGTAATCGTTGGCGAGCGCGAGCGCCGCCTGGGTGTCGAATGGTCCGCCCGCGAGCGCGCCGCGCAGCCACAGGCCATCGATCAACGCCGCCAGGCCGCTGGCCGCTTCGCGGGCGCGCAGGCGCGGCAGCGCCAGCGCGAACGCTGCGCACAGATTCGAATAGAGCCGCCTCGTGTTGACGCGTTGCAGGCGCTTCAGCGCCGGCTCGTGCATGCTTTGCGACCAGAATGCGAGCCAGGTCTTCATCGCCGGCGCGTTGATCTGCGTGTCGTCGAAATTCGCTGCGGCGATCGCTCGCAGGCGTTCGCGTGGCGTGCTTGGCGCGGCGGCGCGGTGACGGGCGGCAGCCGCGCGCAGATCGTCCAGCACCCGGCGCATCGTTGCTTCGAGCAGCCCGTCCTTGTCGCCGAAGTAGTGGCTGACGATGCCGGTCGAGATGTTCGCGCGCTGTGCGACTGACGCGAGCGTCGTGCCGGGCAGGCCGACCTCGTCGATCGAGCGCAGCGTCGCATCGATCAATTGCGCGCGACGAATCTCGCGCATTCCAAGTTTCGGCATCGTGTGTCTCAGTGCACCGGGTTGGAAGGAGATCGTGAGGATATCCTTTTTTTATTGAACGATCAATCAATAAAAAAATAAAAAGGGGATGATCACGTCTCCGGCATGCGGCTGAGGGCGGGGTGGGTGGCTGTTGTGCGGCGCGGATGGGCGGCGGCGGTGCGGCGTGAGCGCGTGGTGGTGCAAACGAAAGGAAAAGGAAGGAATGCTGAGAATGTTTAAAACGTTTTAATCGGGTGCTCACCATTACTTATTGTCTAAACGGTAATTTAGATACGACTTATTGATCGGCCGATGAGTGGTAATGGATTGGTGGTCGGATATTGAGATGTCGGATTGGACGTAAGTTTGCACTTGGCCGGGTAGCGTCTGAAATAAAGTGAGTCCGGGATGGCTGGCAAAAATATGTAAGGTGGAGTTGGGTATTTTTTAAGTCCTATGTGCTTGATTTTTATGGGGCCTCGTGGAGAGAGCCGCGGGCGTAGGGTGTGGCGGGTGCGTTCGGGAGCCAGGCTGCATGACGGTTCGCTATAGCACAGCCAATATTTCGTGGTGATGAATGAGTTAAGTTTGAAGAGGAATTAGAGGGCGCTGTTCAATGTTGGCTGGAACACATTCGGTGAATTTTTGAAGAAAGTTAGCAAAAGTAGTTGAGGCGGCAATATTTGGCGTATTAATATCACACTCATAAAAAACGCCAGCGGCTGCGTGATTGCCGGCGAGTACGTTGGAATCGGGGTGCGATTGGCCGAAATCAGAAGGGGCGTCATGCGAGACAAAGGGACTGGAGACCGCGAGCCGATGATGAAGGCAGGACTGGGCTCGGCGGGAAGCATGGTCTGCGATGGTGGTAGGCAGGGGGGTAAGCAGGCGTGTTCAGTTCCATCGGACGGGTAACCCATACGGCATTGGGCGTGACCAAGGTCGCGTGCGGATGGCGTGGGGTTACATGAAAGCGCCCTGGAGAGGGGGCGCACTAACAGTTCAATTGTCGAGCAGATGCGGGAGAAACTCGATGGCTATCGAAAAACAGGTCGTAGCGCTGCCGAGCGGATTGAAGGTCCATGTCGAACGTCACGTGTTCGACCCATCTTTTGAAACGGTCATTCTCGTCAACGGAGCGCTGGCGACGACCGCGTCGTTTGGCCAGACGATCCGTTATCTGGGTGAGCGCCTGAATGCGGTGTGTTTCGATTTGCCTTACGCGGGCCAGTCGCGGCAGCACAATCCGAACGAATTCATCCTGACGAAGGACGACGAGGTCGATATTCTGCTGTATCTCGTCGACCGGTTCGCGCCGAGCTATCTGCTGTCGGTGTCATGGGGCGGCGTCGCGTCGCTGTTCGCGTTGGCGCGCGGCTGCGCGAGCGTGCGGCGGGCGGTGATCGCGTCGTTCTCGCCGTTCCTGAACGACGCGATGGTCGACTACGTGACCCGGGCGCGTGATCATATCGCTGCGGGCGAGAACCTGAAGGCCGCGCAATTGCTGAACGATACAGTCGGATGCAATTTGCCGCGGATCATGAAGCTCTATAACTACCGCTATCTGACGAAGCTGCCGAAGAGCGAGCAGAATCAGGTTGCGTTCCACGTGGACCAGATTCTGTCGATGCAGCCGGAGCAGTATTTGCCGTCATTTCGCAATATCAACTGTCACGTGCGATTCATCAACGGCGAGCTGGACGAATACACGACGGCGGCGGACGTGCGGCGGCTGGGCGAGTACATTCGCAGGGCGGATTTTCAGACGATCCGGCAGGCAGGCCATTTCCTGGATCTCGAGGGGCGGCAGCAGCAGGAGCAGATGCGCAACGCAATGCTCGGTTTCTTCTGCGCGGAACGCGGGGCTGACGACGCGACCGAACCGTTCAGCCGGCAGGCGAATCTCGTCCATGGCGAACTGCCCGCGATGTCGTGATTCGTCGGGCAGACGTTTCCCTCTCCTTCGTCGATAAAGGCTGACAACCGTGAACATCGTTCAAACCCTCGCCATCATCGTGCCGTGGCTCCTATGGCTCGCCTACTGGATCGCAACGTCGAAGGCCGTCAAGAAGACGGCGCGCACGGAGACGTCGATCGCGCGCAAGCTTCAGTCGTATCCACTGATCGTCGGGGGCGCGTTGATCGTGCTGCCTGATCTGTCCGCGAGCGCGCTCGTTCCTGACTGGTCGCATATCGGCCCGCTCCAGTATGCGGGCCTGGCGGTTTCAATCGCCGGTTTGCTGTTCTCGGTTTGGGCGCGCGTGCATCTGGGCACCAACTGGAGCGTGTCGGTTACGCTGAAGGAAGGACATGAACTGATCCGTAGCGGCCCTTACGCACTCGTTCGGCATCCGATCTATACCGGCTGCCTGCTGGCGCTCGTCGGTGACGTGATGATCGGCGGCGTGTGGCGCGGCGTGCTCGGCATCGTGCTGATCTTCGCGTCGCTCGCCTACAAGGTGCGCGTCGAGGAAAGCTGGCTGTCCGGGTACTTCGGCAACGCCTATGCACAGTATCGCCGTGAAGTGGCGGCGCTGATCCCCGGCCTTTACTGATCTCTCGCCGGACGTTCGTCATGGCGAAGATGGTGATTACCGCTATCGGCTCGGCCGGAGACATCCATCCGATGCTCGGGATCGGTCGCGCGCTCGGCGCGCGCGGCCATCACGTCGTGTTCTGCACGCATCCGCAGTTCGAAACCGACGCGCGGCATTGCGGCTTCGAATTCGCGCCGGTCGGCACTGCCGACGAATACGCACGCGCGATGGCGGACCCGGCGCTTTGGAATCCGCGCACGTCGTTCAAGACGCTGTGGCGCGTGATCGCGCCGAGCATGCAGCCGCACTTCGATACGTTGCGTGCATTTACCGATCGCGACACGGTGCTGATCGGCACGCTTTGGGCGTTTTCCGCCCGGATGATGCAAGAGCGGTACGGTACGCCGTATGTGTCGGTGCAGATCTCGCCGTCGACGCTGTTGTCCGCGCACGCGCCGCCGACGCACAAGCGCCTGACGATCCCGCGCCGCATGCCGCTCGTCCTGAAAGCGGGGCTGATGACGCTGATCGAGCGGCAGGTGCTCGATAAGGTGTGCGGTCCGCAGCTCAATGCGTTGCGCGCGTCGCTCGGCCTTGCGCCGGCCAAGCGTATTCTCGGCCGCTGGCTGCATTCGACGGACGGCGTGCTGTGCTTGTTTCCGGACTGGTTCGCGGCTCCCCAGCCGGATTGGCCCGCCAATCACCTGCAAAGCGGTTTCCCGCTCTTCAACGATGCAGGCGAGCGCAACGCCGATCCGGAACTCGACGAATTCGTCGCGGCAGGCGAGCCACCCGTCGTGTTCACCGCGGGCTCGACGCTTGTCGATGCGCTCGAGTATGCGCGTGCGGTTGCCGAAGCAGTGCACGCGACGGGCGTGCGAGGGTTGCTGCTGACGCCCGATGTGGAGCGCGTTGCGCGCGACGCGGTATCGGCTGGCCTGCTCGTGCGCCGCTACGTGCCGCTGCGCAGGTTGCTGCCGCGCTGTCGCGCGCTCGTTCATCACGGCGGTATCGGCACTGCATCGCTTGCATATGAAGCGGGTATTGCGCAGGTCGTTACGCCGTTCGCGCACGATCAATTCGACAATGCGCAGCGCGTTGCCGACAGCGGCTGCGGGTTGCGCGTCGACGCGCCGGTGCGCGGCGTGGCGCTTGCCGATGCATTGGCGCGGGTGCTTGGGAACGCGTCGATTGCGAAGCGCTGCGCGCAGGCCCGCGAGCGGATTCTGGCCGCGCCGGACGGTTGTGTCGAAGCGGCGCGGTTCATCGAGCGTTTCGTACCTGCCGCCGGCGGCGTGGGTGCGCGGCTCGCGCCCGCGCCCGCGGTTGCCGGCGCACCGATGGCGCGAGGCGTATGAGTACCGCTCCGGTGTTGCCGGCCGAGGCTGCGGCGCCTTCGGCGAACCGTGGTTTGCGGCTCGCGCTGCTGACGTTCGCGCTGTCGCTCGCGACCTTCATCGAAGTGCTCGATTCGACCGTCACGAACGTCGCGGTGCCTGCGATTTCGGGCAGTCTCGGTGTGTCGAACAGCCAGGGTACGTGGGTGATCAGCTCATATTCCGTCGCCGCGGCAATCGCAGTGCCGCTGACAGGCTGGTTCGCGCGGCGCGTCGGCGAGGCGCGCTTGTTCGTTGCGGCGGTGATCCTGTTCACGTTGACATCGCTGCTTTGCGCGTTCGCAACCGACATACGGATGCTGGTCGTCTGCCGCGCGCTGCAAGGATTGTTCTCCGGGCCGATGGTGCCGCTGTCGCAGACCATTCTGTTGCGCAGCTTCCCGCCCGAGCGGCGCACGCTCGCGCTTGCGCTATGGGCGATGACCGTGCTGCTCGCGCCGATCTTCGGGCCGGTGGTGGGCGGCTGGATCATCGATAACTTTTCGTGGCCCTGGATCTTCCTGATCAATCTGCCGATCGGCGTGTTCTCATTTGCCGTCTGCACGACGTTGCTGAACCAGGAGCCGGGCGACAAGGCAGCAGGTGGGGTCGATGTCGTCGGTATTGTGCTGCTAATGGTCGGCGTCGGTTCGCTGCAGGCCGTGCTCGATCTCGGTCATGACCGAGGCTGGTTCGATTCCACGCTGATCACGACGCTCGCGATCGTCGCGGTGCTGTCGCTTGGGTCGTTACTGATCTGGGAGGCGGGCGAGGCGCATCCCGTCGTCGATCTGAGCCTGTTTCGAGATCGCACGTTTTCGTTCTGCGTACTGATCATTTCGCTTGGGATGATGAGTTTTTCCGTCGTCGGCGTGGTATTTCCGCTGTGGCTTCAGGCCGTGATGGGCTATACGGCATTCCATGCGGGGCTGGCGACCGCGCCCCTCGGCGTCCTTGCGCTCGTGTTTTCGATTCTCGTCGGCATCTATGCGAACCGCTTCGACGCACGCGTGCTCGTGACGTTCGGCTTTCTCGTGTTCGCGGGCGTGCTGTGGTGGGATGCGCATTTCACGCTGACAATGACATTCACGCAGATCATCACGCCGGGCCTGATCCAGGGGATTGGCCTGCCGTGCTTCTTCATTCCGCTGACGGCGGCGACGTTGTCTCGAATTCCCGACGACAAACTTGCGGCGGCTTCAAGCCTGTCGAACTTCCTTCGGACGCTGTCGGCGGCATTCGGCACGGCGATGAGCGTGACGCTCTGGGACAACCGTGCGACCTATCATTACGATATCGTGTCGCAGGCGGTCAACCAGGCATCGGGCAACACGCAGCGTTTTGTCGGGACGCTCCATGCGATGGGATTCGACGGTGCGCGGGAGTTGAGCGTGCTGCATCAAGTCGTGATGCAGCAGGCCTATATGATGGCCACGGGCGACATGTTCTTCATCGCATGCGTCACGTGCTTGGTGCTTGCCGCGATGATGTGGCTGACGCGCCCGAAACGCGGCGCCGCTGCCGCGTTCGGGCATTGACGGGGAGCCGCGATGAAACTCGGGGCGCTGGTCATTCTTTATCATCCGACTGCCGATCATCTGGCGCGTATCGCGACGATTCGGCGCGAGTGCGACGCGCTCGTCGTCGTCGACAATACTCCGCAGCCCGATCGGGAGGCGCGCGCACTGGCTGAGCGAGACGGTATCACGCTATTGCATCACGGCAATCGTGGCGGCATCGCCGGCGGGTTCAACGTGGGGCTTGAGGCGTTGTTTCCGGACGTCGATGCGGTTGCGTTGTTCGATCAGGATTCGACGTTGCCGGATCGATATTTCCCGATGATGCGCGAGATCGGCTCGGGGCTCGCGCCGCGACCATTCATCGTCGGTCCGCGTATTTTCGACGAGAACGGGCAATGCTTCCTGCCCGAACTGATGACGAACGGCGTGACGGTGCGCCGCGTGCGGTTGGAGCCGGGCGGCGAGATGCAGCGCTGTGCGTTTCTGATCTCGTCGGGAAGCGTGGTGTCTCGAGAAGCGTTCCAGTTGCTCGGGCGCTTCGACGAGTCGCTCGTCATCGATCACGTCGATACCGAATACTGCTTTCGCGCGCTCGCGAGCAATGTACCGCTTTACGTGGTGCCGTCGCTCGTGCTGTCGCACCGGATCGGCGTGCGGCAGCGGCACCGGATCGGGCCGTTCGAATTCACGTCGATGAACCATCCGTGGTATCGCCGCTATTACAGCGCGCGCAATGCGGTGCGGCTCGGCATTCAATATGGCATGCGTTTTCCCGTGGCGATCGTGCCGAATTTGCTGACCGTCTGGCAAATCGTGCAGATCATGTTGTACGAGCACGATAAGCGGACGAAGCTGAAGGGTATTCTGCTGGGCGTCGCTGACGGATTGCTGGGGCGGCTCGGCGCGCTTGAGGACGTGCGGCCGCAGTGGACGGCGAGTGTCGCGCGGCGCAGAGCAGCGCGTCACGGATGACAAGGTTGACGAGGAGGCGGTCGAATATGGTTTTGCGCGCTTGGGCCGGGGTGGTCGCGCTCTCGTTCGTACTCGCCGGCTGCGTGCCGTCGGGTTTTCACACGTCGCTCACGCCGCGCGCGAGCGCGAGCGACGCGCTCGCGCATACCGCGCCCGGCTCGCCCGACGGCGAGTGGCCTGCGCCCGACTGGGTCGCGCGGCTCGGCGATCCGCAGCTTGACGCGCTCGTGGCCGACGCGCTGCGCGACAACCCCGATCTACAGGCGGCGCGCGCGCGAATCGACATTGCGCAGGCACAGTTGCAGCAATTCTCGTCGTTGACGGGATTGACGGGCACCAGCGCGCTGTCCGTCAGCAAGGCGCGCATGCCGCAATCCGACGACGTCGCCAACGTATCGGTTCAAGGCTATCAAGTGCCGGTGCAGTTGTTCGGCGATCCGGTGGTGTCGCCGTCGTCGCTGTTCGTCGCGCTTCATTACCAGCTCGACTTATGGGGCAGCAACGCGGCCGCGACGCGCGGGCTGGTGTCGATGCGCGACGCGGCGCGCATCGATGCGCAGCAGGCGCGGCTCTCGCTGACGGTTGCGCTCGTCACGCTGTATTGCCAGCTCGACCAGGCGTATGCGACGCGCGATTTACTCAATGAGAAGCTTGCCGCGAGCGAGCAAGTCGACGCAGTGCTGCGCGAACGTGCGGCGCGCGGCATCGATAACGCATACGACGCAAACGACGCAACGCTCAAGCGCAACCGGCTGCGCGCGCAGGTACAGCTCAACGACGAGCGCTTGCAATTGACCGAACTGCAGCTCGGCGCGCTGTCGGGGCGCGGGCCCGAGGCCGGGCTGTCGCTGAAGCGGCCGCATCTCGCGCCGCTGGCCGATGCACCGCTGCCGCCGCGACTGTCGCTGGACCTGATGGGCCGCCGGCCCGACATCGTCGCGGCGCGGTTGCGCGTCGAAGCCGCTTATGCGAATCTTGATTCGACACGCGCGCAGTTCTACCCGGATGTGAATCTCGCCGCATTCGGCGGGCTGTTCGCGCTGACGCCGGCCGGGCTGTTTTCGAGGAAGGCGCTCGCGGGTTCGATCGGCCCGGCGATCTCGCTGCCGATCTTCGATCGCGCGAGGCTCAAGGCGAAGCTCGGCGAGGACGCCGGCCGCGCGGATGTCGCGATCGCGCTGTACAACAAGACGGTCGACGATGCGCTCGGTCAGGTCGCGCAGCAGATGACGTCGCTTCGCTCGGTCGATGCGCTTCTCGCGCATCAGGCGCAGTCGGTCGACGCGGCTGCGAAGATCGCCTCGATTGCCGCGCAGCGGCACCGGCGCGGCCTGATGATGATGCGCGACGTGAATCTCGCGCGGCTTTCGCTGATCGACGAGCGCATGCAGCTCGTCGAGTTGCGCGCGCGGCGGCGCACGTTGCGCGTCGGGTTGATCGGCGCACTTGGCGGAGGCTTCGACGCGGGCCCGGACGCGGCCGCGCCGCCGACGCCCGGCCGGCGCCAGCCGCCTGCCGGGAAGAGCCGGCACGATGGCGCTGACACGCCGTCCACCTTGTCTCAACAACACGCTCGTCCGAACGATACAAGACTCGACTGAATGCACGCCGATAACCACGTTCACCAAGATCCGATCGTCGCCCAGCGCGAAGCTGAAGCGCTCGAGAAAAAGCGCGCAACGCGCCGGCGCCGTTTCGCGATATTTTTTGGCCTCGTCGCGCTGATCGCGATCGGCGCGAGCGTGCACTGGTTTCTCAGCGCGCGCTTCAACGAAGAAACCGACGATGCATATGTCGCCGGCAACGTCGTGCAGATCGCCGCGCAGACGGCGGGCACGGTCACCGACATCCTCGTGGCCGATACGCAGCAGGTCAAGGCCGGTCAGACGCTCGTGAAGCTCGACGACACCGAGGCATCGGCTTCGTTCGAGCAGGCGCGCGCGCAACTCGCGCAAGCGGTGCGGCAGGTGACGAACACGCGCGTTTCGATGGGCATGTACGAGCAGACGGTCAAGGCGCGCGAAGCCGATCTGAAGCTGGCGCAGCAGGCATACGCGGCGCGTGCCGGCGCGTCGGTCGAAGTGGTCGCGCCGGAGGAGTTGGCGCGGGCGAAATCGGCGCTTGCGGGCGCGCAGGCGGCGCTTGCCGGTGCGCAGGCGCAGCTCGATGCGGCGCGCACGTTCGGCCCCGAGCGTCCGGTCGACCAGGCGCCGAGCGTGCAGCAAGCGGCCGCGCAATTCAAGCTCGCGTTTCGCAACCTGAAGCGCACGACGATCATATCGCCCGTCGACGGAACGGTCGGGCAGCGTTCGGTGCAGATCGGCCAGCAGGTGGGGCCCGGTGTGCCACTGATGTCTGTCGTGCAGTTGCGGAAGGTCTGGGTCGACGCGAACTTCAAGGAAGGGCAGCTTCGGCATATGCGGGTGGGGCAGCCGGTGCGACTGGTCTCGGATCTGTACGGCTCGCGAATCGTGTATCGCGGGCGGGTGGAAGGTTTTTCCGCGGGAACGGGAAGCGCGTTCTCGATGCTGCCGTCGCAGAACGCGGCGGGAAATTGGATCAAGGTCGTGCAGCGGGTGCCGGTGGTGATCTCGCTCGATCCGGCCCAGCTTGCCGCGCATCCGTTGCGTGTCGGGCTGTCGATGCAGGTGACGGTCGATACGCGGGAACGCGGCGGCCACTTGCTGGACAGCGACGCACCGCTGCCGGCGCTTGGCACGCGCGTGCACGACAGTTACGCGAGCGAGGCGGACGCGGCGGCCGACGCGGTGATTCGGGAAAACAGCGGACGGCGCTAAATCGGGTGGCGGGCCGCACGTGCTGCGTCGCAAGCGCGTTTGCGCTGCATGCGCAGCCGAGGATCGAGCCGGTGCGCACCGATGATGCGCCAAGCGCGTCGGATAACGAAACATTCGCGGCGATGCGGTGCACCGTTGGGCTTGATTGGAGGATTCGGCTATGGGCAGCCGTTTCTGCGGAGCGTTGATCGGAAAATTGCGCTACCGGCGTTTCCGGGCGATCGTGACGGGGTTGCCCGCAGACGATCGCACGCCACGGCTTCGATCGCCGTTTGAGCGCTTGGCCGCAGCCACCGATCTTTGCGCAGCCGGACCGTCTCTTCCGCCTGTCCGGCCGCAAGCCGCCTATTTAGGCCGCTGTGTATGCGGGGCGATTCGCGACGTTATTTCTATCGTTTGATCGTTGTCCGTTCTTTTGAAATGAAAAATAATTAGTTCGACTTTTTCGGCGTCTCTCTCATAGTGGGTGCCTGATGGCTATAGACGGCATCAGGTCGTCAAGCCTGCCCCATATTTCGCGCGCCACGCGCGATATTCCGAAGGAGACGCCATGACGGTCGAACTCGACGAACGCACCACTCATCCAATACTCGAAGCCGCACGCGAAGCCGCTCGCGAGGCGGGATTGCCTTATGCAGGCGGTGTATCGCCGCAGGACGCATGGGCGCTCGTCACGGCCGGCAACGCATTGCTCGTCGACGTGCGCACGGCCGAAGAGCGCGCGTTTGTCGGCCACGTGCCGGACAGCCTGCACGTGCCCTGGGCCACCGGCACGAGCCTGACGCGCAATCCGCGCTTCGTGCGCGAACTCGAGGCGAAAGCAGGCGGTAAGGATACGGTCGTGTTGCTGCTGTGCCGCAGCGGCAATCGCTCGGCGCAGGCCGCCGAGGCTGCCGCGAAGGCGGGCTTCTCGCAGGTTTTCAATGTGCTCGAAGGCTTCGAGGGCGACCTCGACGGCGCCGGCCATCGCGGTGCAATCAACGGTTGGCGCCTGCACGGTTTGCCGTGGCAACAAAGCTGATGCACGGGTGCGTGCGCAGGCACTGACGAGAATCAATCGCAATGCAGGTGAACTGCATATATAGACTGAGGGGCGGCAACCGTGGCGGTATTCGATATCGACGACATCGTTCAATCGCTTCAGACTGTGCGCCAACGCTGGCGCGAAGTGCAGCGGCGTTCACTGGAACCCGGCGGGCGCGAGTTTCCGGCGCGCGAGGCGCTCGCGGATATCGTCGACGCATTGAAAGGCGTGCTGTTTCCGATGCGGCTGGGGCCGCCCGAACTTCGTCAGGAAAGCGAAAACTTCTATATCAGCCACGCGCTCGACGATGCGCTGCACGCGCTTCTTGCGCAGGCGCGGCTTGAGCTGCGCTACAGGGCTCGGCACGATACTGCGCCGCCGGCCGACGCCGCGCTCGACGCGAATGCCACAACCGCGGTGCGCGCATTCGCCGCCCGGCTGCCGGAGATTCGCGCGCTGCTCGATTCCGACGTGCTCGCCGCGTTTCATGGCGATCCGGCGGCAGGCAGCGTGGACGAGGTGTTGCTCTGCTATCCCGGCGTGCTCGCGATGATCCATCATCGGCTTGCCCATGCCCTGTACCGCCTCGGGCTGCCGTTGCTCGCGCGCATCGTCGCCGAGCATGCGCATGCGCAGACCGGCATCGACATTCATCCGGGTGCGCAGATCGGCGCCGGATTCTTCATCGATCACGGCACGGGTGTCGTGATCGGCGAAACCGCGATCATCGGCGAGCGCGTGCGTGTCTATCAAGCGGTGACGCTCGGCGCGAAGCGCTTTCCACGCGATGCGGCCGGCCATCTCGAGAAAGGGCTCGCGCGCCATCCGATCGTCGAGGACGATGTCGTCATTTATGCGGGCGCGACGATTCTCGGCCGCGTCACGATCGGCAAGGGCGCGGTGATCGGCGGCAACGTCTGGATCACGCAGGACGTCGCACCTGGCAGCCATGTCACGCAGGCCGTTACACGCAACGATCCAGCGCGGCCGGCCGATGCCTCGCTGCCGTCACCGCAGGCACAAGGTGCGGACGGCGCGGCGCTGTCGTCGGCCGGAGTGCTGTGATGACCGCGCTCGTTCAACGCTTTGGTGCGGCGATTCGCGCGTTGCGCGAATCGCGCGCGTGGTCGCAGGAGCAACTCGCCGAGCACGCGGGGCTGAATCGTTCGTATGTCGGCGAAATCGAGCGCGGCACCGCGATTGCGTCCATCGTTACCGTCGACAAGCTCGCGCGCGCGTTCGATGTGCCGATCGCGCACCTGTTGCCGCCCGCCGTCGAAATGTCCGATCAACCGCCGCCTGGCCTTGGTGCGTCGGGCACATCGAGCCGGCGTTGTGCCGATCCGAGCTGAATTTTCAGCGTCGAGTTTCGATTCCAATCGTTGAATGTTGACGGCTATAGCATGTTGAGCCGCCCAAATCACGTCTCGATAATGCAAATGCATTCTCGTGATAAGCATTTCTTTTTTTGTTCTAAGAAATCCGGAGTTCCCTATGTCGACGACCGTGGGCGCCCAGACGGCGCTCGGCGACAACGCAGCACGGCAACTCGCCAATGCCACCAAGACTGTTCCGCAGCTTTCCACGATTACGCCGCGTTGGTTGACGCATTTGCTGCAATGGGTGCCGGTCGAGGCCGGTATTTACCGGCTCAATCAGGTGAAGAATCCCGAAGCCGTGCGCGCCGCCTGCACCGCACGCGAGGACGAAGGCACGCTGCCGACCACATTCGTGCCTTACGAGGAAGAGCCGCGCGAATATTTTCTGAATGCCGTGAGCACGGTGCTCGACGTGCATACGCGGATTTCGGATCTCTACAGCAGTCCGCACGATCAGATCAAGGAACAGCTTCGTCTGACGATCGAAACGATCAAGGAGTTGCAGGAAAGCCAGCTCATCAACAATCCGGACTACGGACTCCTTGCGAACGTCGCTGAAGAGCAGCGCGTGTTTCCGCTGACGGGCGCGCCCACGCCCGACGATCTGGACGAACTGCTGACGAAGGTATGGAAGGAGCCCGCGTTCTTCCTCACGCATCCGCTCGCGATTGCCGCGTTCGGCCGTGAGTGCACGCGGCGCGGCGTGCCGCCGCCGACCGTCAGTCTGTTCGGCTCGCAATTCCTCACCTGGCGCGGCATTCCGCTGATTCCGTCGGATAAGGTGCCGGTGGCCGATGGCAAGACCAAGATTCTGCTGCTGCGCGTGGGCGACAAGCGTCAGGGCGTCGTCGGCCTCTACCAGCCGGGCGTCGCGGGCGAACAGGGGCCGGGGCTGTCGGTCCGCTTCATGGGGATCAACAATCAGGCGATCGCGTCGTATCTGATTTCGCTTTATTGTTCGCTTGCCGTCCATTCGCCGGATGCGCTGGCTGTCCTCGATGACGTGGAGATCGGCAAGTACCATGACTATCCGGACACCTACCGTTAATCCGGCGGCGAGCGCCGCCACTGCCACGCCGGCCGCGCGTGGGTCCTTGCCTGCGGCTGGCGTGCCGAACGCGGCGGTGCCGCCGTCCGATGTGGCCGTGCCCACGGCGACTTTGCCCGCGGGATTGCCCGATCCGGCCGTGCTTGCCCGGCTCGCGTCGGAGTTTTTGTCGGCGTTGCCGGGACAAGCCGCCGCGCCGGACGTGAGCGCAGGCAGCGGCGCGGTGGGCGGCGTGCCGTCGGCGCTGCCGGCCGCCGCGCCGATCATCGCTTCAGTATCGAACCCCGCGCCGCCGGGTTCGCCATTCGCCGGCCCCGGCGGCAGCGGAACCGGCGTGCCGGGCGTTGGCGTGCCGCAGGGCAAGGTGCCGGGTGCGAATCTCGCGCCCGCTCCGACGCATGTGCTGTCGCTTGGCAACCGCGCGCCCGCGCTCGTGCCGCACGCGGCCGCGCAGAACGGCCTGCCGGACAACGTGGTGTCGGTTGCGCCGGCGTTGGAGCCGCGGGTCGGCGGCGTTGCGCTTGGCGTGCCGCCGGTGGACGGGGCTGCCGCGCAGCCGGCGCTCGCGCACGAAGCGCCGCCCGTCGCTGCGTCGCCATATTACTTCGTCGGTGATGCGTTGCACGGTTGGCATCGCGATGCGCAGCAAATCGGCGTGCCGCAGCAGGGTATTGCGTCGCCGCAGGCTTTTGGTTTGCCGGACGAGAGCGAGTTGCGCGAACTGCTGTCGATTCGTCGTCCTGATGCCGGGCTGCACGATGCCTCGCCGCGCTATTTCATTGACGACGCACGGGCGGGCAACCCACACGCGCCCGCCCCGGGCATTGCGCAGGACAACGTACTGCGCGGCGCTCATCCGCCGTTCGACGTCAACGCAATCCGCCGCGATTTCCCGATTCTGGCCGAGCGCGTGAATGGCAAGCCGCTGATCTGGTTCGACAACGCCGCGACGACGCATAAGCCGCAGTCGGTGATCGATCGCCTCGCCTATTTCTATGCGCATGAGAATTCGAATATCCATCGCGCCGCGCATACGCTCGCGGGCCGCGCGACCGATGCTTACGAACATGCGCGCGAAACGGTGCGGCGCTTCATCGGCGCCGCGTCGCCCGACGAAATCGTGTTCGTCCGCGGCACGACTGAAGCGATCAACCTGATCGCGAAGACGTGGGGTGTGCAGAACGTAGGAGAAGGCGACGAGATCGTCGTGTCGCATCTCGAACATCACGCGAACATCGTGCCGTGGCAGCAGCTCGCCGCGCTGAAAGGGGCGAAGCTGCGCGTGATCCCGGTCGACGATTCCGGCCAAGTGCTGCTCGACGAGTATCGCAAGCTGCTCAGCGACCGGACCAAGATCGTGTCGGTGACGCAGGTGTCGAATGCGCTCGGCACGGTCGTGCCTGTGCGGGAGATCATCGAGCTTGCGCATCGCGCGGGCGCAAAGGCGCTGGTCGACGGCGCGCAATCGATCTCGCACATGCGCGTGGACGTGCAGGCGCTCGACGCCGATTTTTTCGTGTTTTCCGGCCATAAGATTTACGGACCGACGGGTATCGGCGCAGTGTACGGCAAGCGCGCGCTGCTCGACGCGATGCCGCCGTGGCAAGGCGGCGGCAACATGATTGCCGACGTGACCTTCGAGCGTACCGTGTTCCAGCCGCCGCCGAACCGTTTCGAAGCCGGCACGGGCAATATTGCCGATGCGGTCGGGCTTGGTGCGGCGCTCGATTATGTGTCGCGGATCGGCATCGAGAACATCGCGCGTTATGAGCACGATCTGCTTGCCTATGCGACGAGCGTGCTCGCGCCGGTACCGGGCGTGCGGCTCATCGGCACCGCGCGCGACAAGGCGAGCGTATTGTCATTCGTGCTGAAGGGTTACGAGACAGAGGAGGTCGGACAGGCGCTGAACGAAGAGGGCATTGCCGTGCGCTCCGGACATCACTGCGCGCAACCGATCCTGCGGCGTTTTGGGCTCGAGGCGACGGTGCGGCCCTCGCTCGCGTTCTACAACACGTGTGACGAAGTCGATGTGATGGTCGACGTGATACGGCGGCTCGCCGCCCGGCGCGCGTAGGCGGTGCAGCCGCAGAGCGGTTTGACTTGACGCGCTGCATGCGCGAGCGGCGGGCAACGGCGCCCGCCGCTCGCGTTTGGTTTATCCAGTCAGAACGCTGTTCCGCCTGGCGCGATATCGCCGATAAATTGCGCTGCATTGAAGTGCTGCAAGAGCCCATATCCTTGCGCCCAATCATCTAACTGGCTGTCGGCGTTCAGATGCCCGCGTGCCCCGGCGTCGACGAAAGCGCTGCCCCATTTATTTGCGTGGTAACGCGCATAGTCGATGGTTGCGTAGACATCGTCATTGCTTGCGACCACGATGCTGCGAAAGGGCAGCCTCGTGAGCGGTACGGGCGAAAACCCCGTGCAGACGGCGCGAGGAAAAGCGGGTGCAGACGGATCGGGAACTGCCACGAGCAATGCGCCGCGGATCGCAACCGCATGCTGCGCGGCCCAGTGCGCGAGTGCGAGGCAACCGAGACTATGGGCGACGATGATCGTATCGGGGCCAAGCGCCTCGATTTCGCGATGGATTGCCGTCACCCATTCGTCGCACACGGCGTGCTGCCAATCGTCGATCTTCATGCGGCGCCAGTGCCCTGGCTTCGTGACTTCCCAGATGCTCTGCCAGTGCGTCGCTCCCGAGTTGCCGTGACCGGGCACGTTCAATACGCGGCGGTTCATGCGCGATTCTCCTGAATGAGCATTGAGTGTAAAAGCGGTTCGTCTTCGCCGGAATAGTTAAGCTAATGAAATCGACGCTGGCGGGCATGGAAACCACGGAAACGACGGGCACGCACGAATGAAACCTAAGCAGGTCGAACTGGATCGGCTCGATTGGCGCATCATCGAGGCACTGCAAGCTCACGCGCGTATGACCAATACTGAACTGGGCAAGCGGATCGGACTGTCGCAACCGGCAGTCAGCGCCCGGATCAAACGACTGGAGGAACAGGGCGTAATCGAAGGCTATTCGGCGAGGATCAACGCGGCGCTGGTAGGGCGCGACATTTCAGCGCTGATCCGGATACGGACGAGCCATGCGCAGATTGCGAAGTGCCTGAAGGTATTCGCGACGATGCCGGAGGTTGTCGATGCGCATCGCATCACCGGCGAGGATTGCTTCGTTGTGCGTGTGGCAGTCCAGCGAATGAACCAACTGGAGGCGGTTATCGATGCACTGGCGAAATTCGGCCCGGTGACGACTTCGATGATTCTTGCAAGCTATCCACCTAAGGCGATCGGCGAGCCGAAATGAGACGATTCACGCCTCTTTCTCGGCCTGTTGGCAGTATTGGTTTAGACCGATTTGAGAGAGACATCGCGCGTCGAAGCGCCGCTTTTATCGATGCGAAGCATGTCTTGTTGTCAGACTTGTGCCAATGAGCAGCGCATTCGATATGCGTGAAAATCGGCTTGGAGGTGTCGAGCGCACGAGCTTTGCCAATGTCGGTCAGGTGATTGTGCTTCGTCTGATTATGAAGAGAGCGTCGATCTTCTTGTCGGTGCGATTGTTCGGTGATGAAGAAGTGTATAAGGGCTGCAAATTGGCATTTGAAATATTCGCATCCATGCTGGAAAGAATGCGCGGTTTTGAGCATTCTATGATTTAAGCTGCATCTTGCCGCGCCCCCGACCCTGATGAATGATATTCTGCCTGCTGAGGCGCGTTACGTATTCCACGACGGAGCGATGGCGTATGCGTGACGTATCCGCAGAGAAACGGAATTGTGCCGCTGTAACATAGCAGTCGTGTCTGCTTGTTGCATTGGAGCGATCGTGCGTCTATTGTGTTTGCGCATGGTGTTGACGGAATGCGCAATCGTATTGACCTGATTCAGTCCTTAGCGGCGGCGTAAGACCATCTGGATTATATGATTTATTTGTTTTTGTTTTATGGGTTTTGTGGGAAATAGATATTGATTGTTTGGTTGCGGTTTGATTGTATTTAATTTATAAAATTAAAATATAAGTGAGGCGTGCATTTATTCGGTAAATATTTGTCGGGCATGAATCTCGCGGATTGGGGGCGATATTGGTAAAAACTTATATGACCGGCGCGGACGCATTGACGGTGCTGTCTCGACGGACGTTGCGCCGCGCGTTTGCGTTCACCGCTGGACTAGCGGCAGTGGCCGGACTGGCTGTCGGTCTGGCATTGGGTAGCCGGTTCTTGCCTTCCGTTCCTCCGGTTGCCAGATCTGCCGATGGCGCGATGCAGCGCTATATGGCATCGGAACTCGGCCAGCTCAGTGCATCGCTCAACCAGATCGAACCGCGCATGCAAAGGCTCATGGTCGAGGTTGATCGGTTGCGGGATTTCGACGAACACCTGCATCGCGCATTTTCAGCCCGTCCCGGCACCCGGAATCAAGCAGGGCCTTTGGGCGGGGAAGGCGGTCCTGAACGGCCGCCTCAGGTCTGCACTGCGCGGTCTAACAGCGTTACGGCGCTGGCCGAGCAAACTCAGTGCGTGCTGCAAACGCTTGCCGCGCTCGAAGCGGAACTCGGTCACGACCAGGTCGCGTTGGCGACTTATCCCGGCCGCTTGCCCACGCGGGCGGCCAAGTTCGGTTCACCGTTCGGCAACCGGGTCGATCCGTTTACGCATCATTTGGCATTCCACCCCGGCCTTGATCTTGTCGCGCCCGCGGGCACGGCAATTCTCGCCACTGCCGCCGGACGCGTGAGTTTCTCCGGAGAGAAGCCCGGCTATGGCAAGGTTGTCGAGATCGATCACGGCCACGGTATTGTTACCCGTTATGCCCACGCATCGCGCTTGCTCGTACACGCAGGTCAACCCGTGTTGCCGGGCGACGTGATTGCCGAGGTGGGTTCGACCGGCCGCTCCACGGGGCCGCATCTGCATTTTGAGGTGTTGCGCGATGGTACGCCGACTGATCCCGAAATGTATTTGACGCTCTTCGATCATCATGCACCCGGTTGATTTGGTTTCCTTACGATCGCTGCAGCGCCGGCGCGCGCAGCAGAGGTATCGCGTGAGGCCGGTTCGCTCGCCAAGCGTGCTGCTCGCCATCATGTTCGGTTTTTGCGTGGTATGCGCGGCGGCGGGAGGCGCGGTTGCGCGGTTCGTTTGGCCGTTGCCTGCCGCATCTTGTCCGGCAATACCGCCTGGCGATGTGCTGCAAGCCGAACTCGTGCGTGCGCAGCTGGCCCTCACGCAGGAGCGTGCGTCAAAAGCAACCATCCAGCATCTGGCCGATGCGTCGGCTGCTGAACTGGCACATCTGAAGAACGATCTTCGTGTGCTGCGTAGTGTAGCCAGGCCGCGTGCTGCGTCGGCGCGACGATGATGGCGAGGGGCTTTGGCATTTCCAACGGAGATAATCATGTTCGGCAAAAATAAATCGATCAATTCGATTTCGACCAAGATCACGACGCTGATTTCCAGTGATGTGCAGATCGTCGGGGATGTGGAGTTTGGTGAAGGATTACGAATTGATGGCCGCATTACCGGCCATGTAGTCAGCAGACCGGGTAGCCAGACGCTGCTGGTGGTGAGCGACCAGGGGACGATCGACGGTAACGTACACGGCCACGACGTGGTGGTGAACGGTACGATCAACGGAGATGTGACGGCTGAGCACTTCGTGGAGTTGCAGCCGCAAGCCCGTATTACGGGCAACATTGCATACCAACAGTTGCGAATGGATTGCGGCGCCGCCGTGGACGGCAAGCTGACGCGGCGCGAGAACGCGCCGGGGATGGATGCGGGGCAGCCGGCACGGCTGTTACAGGCCATTGCAGCAAGCGATAGCGAGGGTCCGAGCCACGAGGCGCGGCGGATGGCGGACGAACTCCGCGTTTGATCAGGTTGCAGCGACTTCGGATACTGCGGTGCATCGTGTTCAAGCTACAACGAAGGTAGCGTGGCTTCCCCGCGTTCTCTCCATCCGGAGCCTCCGATTACGCGGTCGTCTCTTTTGCCTGCAGAGCAGCGAATGACGAGCGCGACCCGCGTGTGCGAGCCAATGCTTTGATGAATCGCATAGGGCTGGGCGCCTGGCGCAACGCTGGAAATGCGGCAGCGCAGGGCGGCGTTTCAGCAAGCGATTCGGCGCGTGGACTATCTGCCCGCATGCGCCGCCAGATGCTGGCGAATCAACGATAGGTAACGGTCGCCAACCGAATGATCTGTATCGTCGCGCTGAGCGGGATAGCGCAGCGAGATCGGCGGCCAGACGCCTAGATAGCGGCATACAGCCGACAGATAAGGCTTGCGGACGCGTCCCATGTGCCGCGCAGCGCGTTCGACGCGTTCGTCACCGACTTGGCTGCGCAGCCACGCGAGGATTTGGCGGTCTGTTTCGTTGACGATGCGGACCAGGTGCTCCATCTCACACCTCACTGGCTATAAATACAGTACTGTTAATTTATCCAGTATTGGGCGGATGTGCAACATCAATAAATGGGGTGCGAAGAATTGCAAGCGCTCCGAACCGCTTTTAAAGGGTGTCGATACGAGAGGGGCATCGAGATTGCGGTTGGCCGATTTTTGACGGTAATTTGGTTATCGCCATCGTCCATGCCATGCTCGAAGAACGCTGCGGGGAGGCTTCGAGCGAGGCTCGGACGAGGCGCTGAGGAGTCCGGACAACAGATGAATGCGGTTTAGCCACCCGTTGGATGCGTTCGTTCGAAACGCAACTTTTCGGCGGCAATGGCGTATGGGGCCGGCGAGCGGGGTTTTTGCCGTCAGCGGGCAGCGCATCCAGCGCGAGGTGCTTTCACTTGCATCGGGCTCGTCGGAAAAGACGCCACGGCGGATAGGCGGGCGTGAACGCTCGATGAATTGGACGCGATATTTGAAACGATTTATCGGAGCGCGCGTATTCGACGATGCCCGCCGGGCAGGGAGTTTCGGACGACGAACGACCGGAGTGTCCCGTGACGGCTGTATGATAAATAAGGCCGAACCCGCCCGCCCATCAGATATGGGCGGGCGTACTACATGTACTACCCGATCCGTGCGGGATGCATGGCAGCAGACTATTGCCGCTCAATTATCCTCGCCCGGCCACCAAGGCTTGGGGGCGCGGTCGATCAGATAGTCGTCCAGATCCTTGCCCTCGAGCCACTTTGGCCGCGGGCCGCGACCGGACCATGAGCGTCCCGACGATGGGTCGTAATACTTGGCTTCGGCACGACGTTTGCGCTCCGGCTTCAAGTAACCGAGTGCGCGCATTACTTCGTCCTGCGTAATATTGTACAGCTCGACTTGTTCCTTGAATGCCGCGAGCGCTGCGCGTTTTTCATCATTCTTGGCTTCTGCCAGACGGATATTGGTGTCGCGCAACTGCGCTTGGAGTTCCTGGAGGGTTGGGTTCACGATCAAATCGAAGTTGAATACGGTACTGAGCCGCAATGATACAAGACACTTGCGGAGTGGGGAAATCCGAAGTACCGGGCTAGCGGTTTTCGGACGGATTTTAATGCTTGCATTGGGATTACTGCCGTGAAGATTCACTCGCTTACCGCTTCGAGGAGACGGTAGCGAATGGCGGTAATTGTGAGTTATATGAACTCGTTCGTACAGCCTCTGCTGATAAGTGCCGGCCCGAGCCGCGCGGGCCTGGGCGCTGTTCGGCTGTTTCTCACGCATCCAACTTGCATTCCTGTTGGAAAAGCGGTCGCGGGAGGGCGGGGCATCATTCGAACGCGACTGGGAGCAATACGCCGATCTCATGCGGGACGAAGGCGCGCCGCTCAGCGTGCGCGTGGCGGCGGCGCAGCCGCTGTGCGAGCTTGTCGAGGCGATGAATTGTTGCGATGCATCTCACATATTTCGAAGGTGCTCCGAGGCGCCATGCGGCGCCTGGGGGCAATCACAGCTCTTCACGGACGCTTTAGGCTGGCATGGACGATGACGCAGGGATCGAAGTGGCCGGGCGCGCCGGTCCTGATCCGGCCTTCGATAGGATGAAATCGTAGCGGCGCCGAAAGCCGGCATCAGGCCCGAACCGACGCCACGACGAATTCCTCACCGCTTGCCGGCCGAAGGCCGTCGGTCCGCTTCGAGAAATAGCGTTCGACGAGATCGCGTCCGCTGACATGCCGAACGTCGTCGAAGCCGGCTTGCTCGGCGAGCGCGACGATCTCGGCCGGGCTGAAGAAACTGACGAAAGGCGTTCCGGCGGCGCGCGCCCGTTCATACACGGCCTGATGCTGTGCGCGCTCGGCCGGATCGATTAGATCCAGCGGCAGCAGGAACGTCATCGCAAGCGTCGTGCCCGGTCCGAACGCTGCGATCTGGCGTAGCGTCGCCGCGATTGCGTCGCGGGTCAAATACATCGATACGCCTGTCGATGCGACGATCGCTGGCCGGGTGACATCGAAGCCGGCGGCGCTCAGTTGCTCGCGCCAAAGTTCGCCTGCCTCGAAATCGACAGGCACGAACGTCAGCCAGGCAGGCGCACCGAAGCCGAGTTCCGTCAGGCGTTGCTGTTTCCATGCTTGCGTGCCGGGTCGGTCCACTTCGAATACGCGCAGACGGGAGGCGATTTCCGGCCTGCGCTGGGCGAAAGTATCGAGACCCGCGCCGAGTATCACATACTGATCGACAGCCTGGTCCGCCCGTTCGGCGACTAGATCCTCGACGAAGCGGGCGCGTGCGACGATCGCCGCGCGATAGCCGGCCGTGCCTTGCGGGTGCATGTCGGGGCGCTCGCGCCAGCCTTCGGGCGGCGCGGCAAGCCGCAGGCCGATCTCGTCTTCGAGCACATGCGGCGGCGGATCGATCTGCACGTGCAGCGCACGCCACAGCGCGACGCGCACCGCTGTGCTGTCAGGTATCGCAGTTTGCTTGTCTTGCATGCGGTTTTCCGTTCACGGCCGAGCGCCGTTTGCCGATGAGCGCAAGTGTAGCGGGTAACGAGCCGTATCTCATCCTGCCCGTGCCATATTTCCAGTATCGATCGGGCGTCGCGCCGCTTGCCGCAGCGGGTGCGTTCGGCTTGTTGTCGAGCGGATGCGGATTGATAGACGGTTGCGGATGCCGGTGTGCATGCGGTTCGCTTCCGGCGATGGTCCGGCTCGTGAAAAACCGGCGGGCTGGCTCGCTTGATGTCCGTCTCCTCGCTGATCCGCGAATCCAGTTGCGATTCCAGCGATTCGGCAAACACATGTGGAGCAGCGCCACCGCCGTGGCTGCAGGTAGGCGCGCGCTGCGCACGGGTTTCCATCGCGGCGGCGGTTTGCGGCTGGCGTGTGCGGCGAGGTTCGCTCAACGTCTCCATCTAGGTGTGCGCTCGGCGTCGACGCAGTAAACTTTGGCTTCCTTCCGAGGGAGACGAACGATGAGGATCGACTCCGCACCTGAGCCGGGCTATCCGGGCATCTCGTTGCGGCAACTGGATCGCGCCGATCTGCATGACTGGTATGCATACTTGCGGGTTCCGGCTGTCACGCGGCATACGAGTTGGGATTTGCGATCCGCGCAAGATCTCACGCCGATATTCGATGCGATCGAATCCACCGATCCGCAGTCGGTTCGGCGCCTGGCGATCGTCGACGCGCGGTCGGGAAAGCTTGCCGGCACGATAGGATTCCATACGATTTCCTTGCGCAACCAATCGGCGGAAATCGCTTACGATGTCGCGCCCGAATACTGGGGAAAAGGTATCGCGACGGCTGCCTGCAACGCCGTGACCGAGTGGGCGTTTGCCGAATACGGCTGGGTGCGCGTGCAGGGCACGGTGTTGACGACTCACCCGAACTCAGCGCGCGTGCTGCGCAAATGCGGCTTTTGCCATGAAGGTGTGCTGCGATCGTATCGGATCGTGCGCGGACGGCCGAGGGATTTCGATATCTATGCGCGCTTGGCGGACGAACGCGGTGCTGCCGCCGCGCCGTGAATGCCATGCATCGCGTCGGCGCGCGGCGCGCGGTATCGTGCATGGTTTGCCGCAAGGTCAAGGCCGTGCGGCCTTGCCGCCGAGAGTCGCGGGCATCAGGCCGGCATAGCGCTCGTCGGTCAGCGTTCGCAGGAACGCGACGAGATCGTCGATATCGGCTTCTGTCATCGCGGGCGGCATGCCGGGGCGGCGGTTCATCGGTGTCGAATTCACGTTGATGTTGCCGCGATACGCGGTGGGCACGTCATCGAACGTGTCCCGGCCGTGGTACCAGTGTTTGGGATCGGTCGACCGCGTGTTATAGAACGCGACCGCGTCTCGCAGCGTATCGAACACGCCGTTATGCATGAACGTTTCCTTGATCGCTACGTTGCGCAACCCAGGGGTGCGCAGATAGCCGCACCATTGCGTGGGATCGGGCCAGCGCAGTTGCTTGGCCGTCTCGCACAGGCCATTGTCGAAATGGCGCGGGTCGCGGTTGGCGGGCAACGCGTAATTGCGCGGCACGGCGATCGCGTCGTAACCGAAATCGGTGAACAGCGAGCGTTCGGGGCGGCTGGCCGTATCCGACAGCGCGTGGCAGCTCATGCAGTTGCCCTTGTCGGGATTCTTGAAGAGCGCCAGTCCGCGCTGTTCCTGCGGCGTGAGCGGCGTATGCTTCGTCACGTATCGATCGAAGCGCGACGTGAAGGGGGCCATTTCGTCGCTTTGCAGATACGCCTGCATCGCGTCGCCGAGCGCGCGCGTCATGCGTTCGGCATCCCGGCGGACGTCCGGGCCGAAGCGTTCGACAAGCGCCTGGCCGAGCTCCGTGCTTTCGATCTTGCGCAACAGTGCGGCGGGTGATGCATTGTTCATCTCGTTCGGATCGAACAGCGGGCCGCGTAGCTGCTCGGCGAGCGTGTCGGCGCGGCCATCGGAGAAGAAGCCGCCGAACGGTGCGGGTGCGAGGGCGTCGTCGTCCTGATAGAAGTAGCGGCGTGGTACGTAGCGCACGTACAGCAGCGACGGCGCGTTGCGGCGGCTGAAGTGCGTGGGGCGGCTGCCCTGCGGCACGCGTGGGCCGGCGAGCGACGCGGGCGACAGCGTCGGTGCGAACGCGCGGCCGGGGTCGTGGCAACTCGCGCAGGACGTGCCGCGCGGCTCGGACAGGCGCGGGTCGAAAAAGATGCGCCGCCCGAGCGCGGCAAGCGCCGGGTCGGGGCGGAATACCGCGGCTGCCGGATCGATTTTTGCCGCGACTTGCGGTGTGCCGCGGCCGATCATGGCGACGATGCGCGATGCCGGCGCGCCGGGCAGCAGCTGTGTGGACGGCTGAGGCTCGGATTGCGCCGACACCGCAACGGAGCGGGACAGGTCGGCGGCCGTGGCGGCTACGGTCGTTGCCGTCGTCGCGGCCGCGGCCGCGAGCATCGCGACGACGAGCGCCGCGCGCGCCCATCCCGCGCCGGCACGACGCTGTAATGTGCGAGGCTGGGAATGGGGTGCAGCCGGGGCCGCTGCAAACGCGCCGGTGCGCGGCACCCGATACCGAGCGGGAGCATTCGCGTGGGCCGGATCGGATCGATGCAGGGCATTGTCATGCATATGTCGCGATCCGATGTGCGTCTGCGATCCGTTGATTGGCCGCTTGCGATGCCTGCACGACGTCATGGCGCGATGAAACCGGTCTTGTCGCACGTAAGCGTCGTGCCGGACTGGTTGCAGGTTGCCAGCAGCTTGCCCGCCGCCGTGTAGGCATTGAACGTCCAACCGCGCGCCGGCGCCGCGCGGCGCTCCATGATCAGGAAACCGAAGCTGTTGTTGTGCGACAGCTTGTCGATCACGACGCCGGGTGCGGGTGTCAAATTCGCCGGGAACGGATCGGGCAGCGCGACATCGAGGTTATCGCCGCCGTTGCCCGACACGATCGTCGCCGGATGGCCGGATGCGAAATTGATCGCCTGGAAGTCGTGCACGTGCCCGTGCAGCGCAACCTGCACGCCGGGCGGATAGTACGCCTGCGCATAAAGGCTCGACATCACCGATTGCAGTGCGAGATTGCCCGGCGCGGGCGTGCTGCCAGGGATCGGTGCGAACGCGAGGATCGGATGATGGTTCGTGAAGATCGTCGTCGTCATGCCTGCCTTGTTCGCGAGCGCAGCAACCGTCTGGAACTGCTTCTGATAGATCTGGAACTGCACGTCCGTCGTTTTCAGCGGGTTGCGGCCGACCTTCGCGGTATCGAACACGATCACCTGCGAGCCGGTGCCGAGCGGCACTGCATAGGGCTCCGAATAGTTTGCGTTGCCGTCGTTGGCCGGATCGTCACACGAGCGCGCCGCAGTGTATGGCCGCGGATCGAGGAAGCGGAACCAGCCCTGGCCGCCGCGCGCGCATTCTTCATGATTGCCGCGCACGACTACCCATGGCGCCTTCGCGAACAGCGGCGCGGCGGGCTCGAACAGATCCGCGCGCCAGGTGTCCCAGCCGTAGCCCCACGGGCTGTTTCTGCAGCCGGCGATGTCCGGCGGGCAGGCGTTTTCGCGGTAGTGATAGTCGCCTACATGCAGCACGAGATCCGGGTTCAGCCGCGCGACGCTTGCCGCGATCGTCGCGAACGGCCACGCGGCCGCGTCGCTGCATGCCTGGAATGCGTTATCCGCCTTCTTCATCCGGCAGCCGGTGTCGGCGATGATCGCCACACGCTGCGGCTCGGCTTTCGGCAGCGGCAACGCGCGCCCGGCGACCGTTACGTCCTTGGTGCCGGTGGGTAGCGTCGTTTCGCACACCGATACCGGAAAGCTCGACGGCTTCGAATCAGCCGGATCGCTTGCGGTCGGGCGTTGCGCGACAGTGCCTGCGACGACGCGCAGCGTCATTCGCGCGCTCTTGCCGTCAGCGTTCAATTGCGGACAGACCGGGCTTGCCGGATCGCTCGCGGCGGCAGGCGGTGCGTAGCTGGTGATGACCCGAGCGATCGTCTGATTCGCGTCGCCGATCTCTACCCAAGCGGCCTGGATGTTTGCGGCGGCGCTGGCCGGGTCCTGCTGCGCGTCGATATCGCTCTTGCAGGCGTGGAGAAAAAAAGTGGCGCTCGCAAGCGTCAGCAGGAACGCGGCGGTATGGCGAAGGAGCGGTCGTCGCATGGTCGTCCTCGTTTGGGAGCCGTAATGGTAAGCATGCTATATGCAATATATGTGAAAGCCGTTGGCTTGGTTGCGGCGAGCGGCATGCCTGCGCAGGCGCCGGGGCGGCGTGCACGGCGGCGCGAACGGCAAAGCCGCCGTGCGTTGCCGGCTGCGATGGCGAAGGAGCGATCGCTGCACGCACGTTCGTGCGTCAGCGGATTTCGGCCTGATAGACGAATTCGCGCGCCGGGCCACGCGAGCGTCGCCATTCGAGCGGCCGGCGATCGTAGCCATATGCGAGCCGCTCGATCACGACGGCGGGCGTGCCCGGTTCGATCCGCAGCAGCCGCGCATGCACGGGGCCGATCGCCTCCACCGTCAGCGTTTCGGTTGCGGACGCGACGATCTGGCCGCAATGCGATTCGTAGGCCGGATAGAGCAGATCGCCGATCGCGTCGAGTTCCAGCCGCGCGAACGCGGCGAACGGCTCGTATGGCAGCCAGATTTCTTCGGCGAGCATCGGTATGGCGTCGATCACGCGCAGCCGCGTCATTTCGATGACCTGCGCGCGGTTCGGCAGTTGCAGCGCGGCGGCGACGGCCGACGTCGCTTCGACGATTTCGCGGCGTAGGATCCGGCTCTGCGGTATCCGCCGCTCGCCGTCCTTGCTCTGGAAGCGGAAGAATCGGAACAGCGAACTGTCGAAGCTCGCGCGCCTGACGAACGTGCCGCGCCCCTGAAAGCGTTCGAGCATCCCTTCGCTGACGAGCAGTTCGACCGCCTTGCGTACCGTGCCGATCGCTAGGTCATAACGTTTCGCGAGCGCTTGTTCGGTCGGAATCGCTTCGCCCGGCTGCCAATGGCGGGCCGCGATCAACGAGGCCAGCTCGTCGTGCAGGCGTTGGTAACGGGGCAGGCGGTCGTCGGCAATCATGGGAGGTCGCTGTATTCATCTGTATGTTTGCATGACTGGATCGGGCAGGAATCGGGAAAAACCCGTTTAGACAGCCGGATATTTCATCTTCTGCACGGGTTACCACGCATTGTCGAAGCAGGCGGGTCAATCAATCATCTATATGAATTTGACGGCAAGGAGACGGCCGATGGATGAGCCCGCAGTCAACGAGCAGGCATTGATGACGAAAATCGCGCGGCGGCTGATGCCGCTGCTCGTCATCATGTTCCTGATCGCGTTCATCGATCGGCAGAACGTCGGCTTCGCGAAACTGCAGATGGTGCACGCGCTCGGGATGAGCGAGTCGTCTTACGGGCTTGGCGCGTCGCTGTTCTTCATCGGCTATCTGCTGTTCGAGGTGCCGAGCACGCTTGCGTTGCATCGGTTTGGCGCGAGGCTTTGGCTCGCACGGATCATGATGACGTGGGGCGTGGTTACGATGCTGCTCGGCTTTACGCATTCGACCGGGCTTTTTTACGTGTTGCGTTTCGCGCTTGGTGTCGCGGAAGCGGGGTTTTACCCAGGCGTTATCTATTACTTGACGCTGTGGTTCCCGCAAAGCCAGCGTACTCGCGTGCTTGGTTTTTTCACGCTTGGCAGCGCGCTTGCGAACATGCTGGGCTCGCTCGCCGGCGGGTTGCTGCTGTCGCTCGACGGATGGTTTGGGCTTGCTGGCTGGCAATGGGTGTTCGTTGCGACGGGCGCGCCCGCCGTCGCCGTTGCGCTCGTCGCGCTGCGCTGGTTGCCGGAATCGGTCGAGCGCGCGACGTTCCTGTCCGACGACGAGAAGCGGCGCGTGCGCGCCGCGCTCGAACGGGAGGCGTCGCCCGAGGCGGTATCCGAATCGCCGTGGCGCGCGCTCGTCGATCCGCGCGTGCTGATGTTCGCGCTCGCGTACATGCTGATGTCGACATCGCTGTACGGCGTGACATATTGGCTGCCGACGCTGCTCAAGAGCAGTGGCGTGGCGGCATCGGCGAACGGGATGCTCAACATGATCCCGTGGGCGATTGCCGCGCTGCTGCTGCTGTGGCTGCCCGCGCGGCTCAAGCGCGAGCGCATCGTGTTGAAGGCGATGGCGGCCGTGGCGGGCATCGGTGTTGCCGGCTTCGCGCTCAGCCTCGCGCTGCCGGGCCTGCCGCTGCGCTTTGCGGCGCTCGTGCTCGGCGGTGCATGCATCCCGCTGCTTTACCCGTGCTTCTGGTCGCTGCCGCCGCGTTTCTTCTCCGGCGCTCGGGCCGCCGCGAGCATTGCCGCGATCAATTCGATCGGCAACCTCGGCGGCTTTTTCGCGCAAAACCTGATGCCGTATGTCGGCAAGGTCGCGGGCAATGCGGGCGCGCCGATGCTCGTGCCTGTCGTTTGTCTTGCGGCACTTGGCATCGGCATGCTGGTGGCGTCGATGTCCGGCCGCAGGCCGGCGGCTGGGGTGGCGGCGTGATGGGCGGACGGCCGCGTGCGGGCAGGCGGATCGCTCCGCCTGCGAGGATGCTTCGCCGCGGGTGGGTTCGGCAGCCCCGACGCCGGTAACGCAGGACTGCGCTGGCGGCGCACGCCTCCGTATTGCGCCGTGTTCAGGCTTCGTCTGCCGATGCGCTCTTGCGCGGCCGCCGCGGGCGCGCCGCCGATTGACGCGCCGGTTTTTTCACCGTCGCCTGCTCGGCTGTCTGCGCGAGCTCGGCCCCTGCACGGGCCCGGGCCGCGATTCCTTCGTCAGGTATGACGTCGTCGGTCGCCGCTTGAGGTTCGGCTGCGTGGTTCGCGCGGCCCTGGGTTTTTTTCGGCGCGGTTTTGCGCGCACGCGAACGGGCGGGCTTCGGCGTATCGGCCGCGCCGAGGTCTGCGGCTTCGTCCGTGTTTGCTGATTCGTGGGCGGCGCGCGATGCGCGTGCCTCTTGCGCCGTGCGCGCACTATGCGCGGTGTGATGCGCGACGGTTTCGGCGTCGGTTTCGACAGCGAAGTCGATTTCGCCGCCGATGCTCGCTGCCGCCTCGACGATCAGCGGCATTTGCTCAGGCAGCCGCTTTTTCGCGCCGCGTGCCTTGCCGTGCCCTTTCTTGCCGGATGGCTTCGTATCGGGCGTACCGGCTACGTTGGTCACGGCAGCCGGTTCGGCCGGCGCGATTGACAAGCCGGGCGTTTCGAGCGCGGCGGCGCGTGGCGAAATCTGAAGCGGCCGGAATACGAACGTGCCGGATTTGTCGTCGCGGCCGATCCCGAGCAGGCCGCGCGCCTGCGCTTCGTCGAGCAGATTGCCAAACGCGCGGAATCCATAATATGACTCGTTGAAATCGGGTTTGCGGCGCTTGATCGCGCTTTTCAGCACCGATGCCCAGATTTTGCCGCTCTCGCCGCGCTCGGACGCGAGTGCGTCGAACGTCTCGACTGCGAGCGAGATTGCCTCCGACTTGCGCGCGTCGCCGTCGTGCTTGCGGTGCTTGTCGTCGTCGGCCGGACGCTTGGCGTTCGGGCTTGCCGTGCGCGCGTCGCGTTTGGCGAGCGCGCGCTGCTGCTCGCGAGCGAGATCATCATAGAAGATGAATTCGTCGCAGTTCGCGACGAGCAGATCGGACGTCGAGTTCTTCACGCCGACGCCGATCACGCGTTTCGCGTTTTCGCGCAGTTTCGACACGAGTGGCGAGAAGTCCGAATCGCCGCTGATGATGACGAAGGTATCGACGTGCGCTTTCGTATAGCAGAGATCGAGCGCATCGACGACCAGGCGGATATCGGCCGAATTCTTGCCGGATTGGCGCACGTGCGGGATTTCGATCAATTCGAAGCTTGCTTCATGCATCGCCGCTTTGAACGTCTTGTAGCGTTCCCAATCGCAATACGCCTTTTTGACGACGATGCTGCCTTTCAGCAGCAGTTTTTCGAGGACGGGCTTGATGTCGAATTTTTCGAACTTCGTGTCTCGCACGCCGAGCGCGATGTTTTCGAAGTCGCAAAAGAGCGCCATGTTGACGCTGTCTTGAGGTAAGGCCATGAAATCTCCAGTGTTTGTCGACCGGAGTTAGCGCTTTAGCGCTTACTCCGGTCCCATGCCCTGTGGCGGTCGACCGGAGTCAGCGCTTTAGCACTCGCTCCGGTCCCATGCCTTATGGCGCCCGGCCGGAGTCAGCGCCTTCGCGCTTGCTCCGGTCCCACGCCATGTTTGGCACAAGGGGGCGCTCAGTACCCGCTCCATCCCCGGTGGCGGCCGGCTGGTTGCGGCGCTGCAACGTCCACTTCAATCCCTGATGCTGCCGGCCGGAACCGGTATTTCGACGCCGGCGTCTATCCGGGCGGCCTGCCGGAGCCGCGTTTGCAGCCGTGCTGCCGTCCCGGCCCGGGTAGCCAGCCGATCGCGCTACCGGATTCGGCGCACATGATACCGGTTGCGGCTCGCCGTTCATCCGAGCGCGCCGCCCGGCGGCATACCGGCGAGTGCACGGCTGCGCATCACCTTCCGATACCAGAACGTCCAGAGCATCAGTGCGCCATAGACGCCGTAACCGACAATCGGCGTGACCACCAGCACGCGTTCGACCGGCCAATGCCAGACCATCCAAGCGCGCAACAGGTTTTCCGCGACGAGGCCGCAACCCCAGACAAGCGTGATGAGCCGCATCGCGAAGACGAACGCCGGCTGCTCGTTCCAGAGGCGGTCGAGCTGGGCGGCGCCGTCGCTCTGCTCACGTGCGACGGTTGCGCGCGCAAGATAGAACACGAGCGGCTTGCGCCGTGCGAGCGACAACAGGAACGTGACGCCGATCGCACCGGACGCGAGCGATTCGCGCATCAGCAGCATTCGCGGGCTGCCGCCTGCAAGCGCGGCGGCGATCGATAGCACGATGCCGAACAGCACGAGCGCGGAGAGCGCGTCAATCCGGCGAAAGCGAACGAGTTCGAGCACACTCCAGACGATCGGCGGCACGGCCGACGCGATCAGGCCGCCTGTTTCCCCCCAGTGAGGCGCCGCCGCGCGGTAGGCGGCCCAGGGAAGCAGCAGATTGACTGTCAGTTCGACGAGCAGGCCGGGACGTATTTTCATGTCGATGAAATCGTTGGCGGTGGGCAAGAAGGCGGTCGCGGCAGCGGGGGTGCCATATCGCGGCGCGCCTATCGCATCATGCCCGATTCTGGCCGATTTTGAAGAGGCTTAAACATGGCGGCCGGCCGCTGGCGCAGCGCGCGATGCACCGTTGGCGATTGCAACCCGGCGCATCGATGGCAGGCATGCCTGCGCGCGTCAAACCGGCGGCGGATCGCCGAGCCAGCGCCGAGCGCCCGGCCCGGCGCGCCCCGCGCGGTCATCGGGATTCGTCAGCTTGCAGCGGCGCAAGGACAGGCAGCCGCAACCGATGCAGTGATCGAGGTCGATATTCAGGCGCTGCAATTCGTCGATCTTTTTCGCTACGCGCTGCTTCCATTGCCGCGATAAGCGCAGCCAGTCCTTGTTGGTCGGCAGTGTATCGATTGGCAGCGTCGCGAGCTGTTCGGCGATTTCGTCGAGCGAGTAACCGATGCGCTGCGCGAATACGATGAATGCGATCCGGCGCAGGCTCGAGCGCGGATAAAAGCGGTGGCTGCGTCCGTGCCGTGTCGACACGAGCAGGCCGCGCGATTCATAGAAACGCAGCGCGGACGCTGCCACGCCGCTGCGCGCGACGACCTCGCTGATCGGCAACAGCGGATCGTTGACGGGACGGGATGGAGTCATGGCTCGCCTCTCTGATTCTGTTTCAACTTCATGTTAACTTTAATTTAAACGGCTGGCGACGGGCGGCTAGTCTAACGCACATCGGCGGCGTGATGCGCGGCTGACGCCGGATCGTCGCCGCGTGCGATGCGTGCGGCATGCCCGTGTTCAGTCAGTGATTCAATCAGCGATCTTCGGCATCTGTGCCGGATGGCGAGCGGGGTATTGCGACGTCGACTATTGACGCGGTGGCTGCTGGGAAGCGGCGAAGCAAACACATGCGGTCGAATCGACGCGACCGGGCCGAGCATTGTGCGTCGCGCGCGCCCGGGTCCGCGATTGTGATGACAAGAAGGAATGGAAAGCGAATCGGGTTATCGGCGAACCATGACAAAGGGCATCCGCTCACGGCGCGGATACCCTTTGTCACTGCGTAAATCGTGCGATACCCGGTTCGGGCGGCGATCGGCTTACGATTCTAGTCCGCGCGGCTCGTTGCGGGGCGCTTGAATGAACGTCACGGCCGCATCGATTACTTCGTCGGCGTCCAGAATCCGGCGGTGGCCGAGGCCGTTGACCGCGGCAAAACGCGCACCCGGCCAAGCCGCGGCGATTTCGCGGCCTTGCGAAACCGGCACCACGCGATCGTCCTCCGAATGAACGATCAACGCACGTGTGCCGAACGCTTGCACGGCGCGGGGCGTATCGACAGAAGCGACGTCGACGCCAAGCGCGAGAAGATGGGCGACCATTTGCTTTGCATCGTCGGTCGACAGCCCCGCTTGCATTGCAAAGGCGCTGGCGTAATCGCGGTATCGGGCCGGTGGAGCGATCAGCACGGCCGCATTCGCCGATGCGCCGGCCTTCATCGCCTCGACGGCGATCGCGCAGCCGATCGAGTGCGCGACGATCGCATGAACGGGGCCGAGATGCTCGGTCAGCTGGCGCACGGCTCTCGCGCCATCGACGATCGACGTGCGCGAGCCGGCGGAGCGGCCGTGCGCGGGCAGATCGATCGCCACGACCCGGTAGCCCGCCGCGACGAGCGGCGGCACGAAGCGCTTGAATGCGCCGGCGCTCGCCTCCCAACCGTGAACCAGCAGCACGGTCGGCCCCGCACCCGCCTGCCACGACACGAGCGCGGCGCCTTCGAAGTCGGTGGTGTCGCCGGAGGCGCCGTCGAAAGGCGGATGGTTGTCGGTGGCGGCCTCGCGCCGCGGCGTGAGAAAAAGAATGGCGGCTTGTTCAGGAGTCATCGCTGATTTCTCGACAGAAGGGCGCCCGTGGCACGTCGCCCGCTACGGGCTATCGAATCTGAGCCACCGCGCTTTCGATTTGCGAGAACGTCGACGTGGCTTGCCTGGCGGCCTGCTGGATATCGGCCGGTCGCGCTCGGTTTTTGATCATCCGACGCGCGGCGAGGCAAGCTTGATCGACGCCGAAATGAACGATCGGATAGTCGTCGTCCCAATTCGATTGTACCTGCTCGCAAATATAAATATCTTCGTCGATCGTTTTCTTGATTTGCTGTGCCGTGAGTTCGCTCAGCTGCCGATTGCCGATCTCGAAGTTGCGGTACAGTCCGGCGAACAAATGGCATGTCGATTCCGTCTCGGGCGTGAACAGGCCGAAGGTGCGCGTTTTCATCATGGGACTGTTCTCGACGCCGCAAAGCGTGATCGTCGTATCGATCCACGTATGGCTGATCGGGCGAAAGACGGCGTCCTGGATGCGATCGATGAAATCGACTTTCAGCATGTTCTTGAACATCGGCGAACAGGCTTCGTTGGGCATCGTGCGGCGAACGCGCACCTCGTCGTCGGTGACGAACAGTTCGGTCTGCGCGGCGGTGACGGCCGCCGACGCGACGGTCCATGGGTGCACGAAAAGAACGTGCGAGGCGTCGAGAAAATTGTCGATGCCGAGCCGGTAGTCCGTTTGGGCGTGCGCATAGAGCATTTCGCCCGCGTACTGCTCGGACGAGCACACGGAGAATTCGTCGGGCGCGCTGAACGATGCGGGTTCGCCGTCGCCGATCCAGATCCATGCGAAGCCGTGCGCTTCCGCGACGCGATACGGCTTCAGATGCGCGCGCTCGGGCACGATCGACTGGCTGGGAATGCTTACGCACCGCCCGGCCGACGAGAATTTCATGCCGTGATAACCGCATTGGATATGATCATCGACGACGCAGCCTTCCGAGAGCGGCACTTGACGATGCGGACAACGATTTGGCAGTGCAATCAAATCGCCATTGGCCGTGCGATAAAAAACGATCTTTTCATTGGCGATGGTTCTTGGAAACGGCGTCGCGCCGATTTCGCTCGACAAACCGGCGACATACCACTGATTTCGAACAAACACTTGGACCCCCTCGTGGTTGAATGGAATAGCACGGCGCATGTCACAATCATATTCTTTATATTAGTTGTGTATGCATATATCGGTTAGAACGTTGACTCCAGATGCCGGAGCACAGGTATATATCATGCGCGCGAAGCGGCGACGGCGCATACCGCTTCATACTTCGAACATGCCGATGCAATGGAATGAACAATACGCCGGAGGTAAATTTTGGACCGGTTGACAGAACGAAACTGTCATCCCAGATAGGTGGACGGCGGCGAATATTGCATTGGCCGGATTATTTTCATGATTCAAAGCGGATGTGTTGAATGTTTTTTTGTTGCATTAAATAAAAATAAGAATTGGATGAGAACGGCAGGCTTGGTATGAAAAATAATTTTCGACTGTTGCTCGATCGCGCCGATTCGAAATGGGTGATGAATCCGGTTATTCGCGTGCGGTGCGTGAGGACTCGGCCCGCTGGGCGACGCGCGCGCCGCGCTCGGCGATGCAACGATAGATCGATTGCCAATCTGCCGGTCCGGTGCGAGATTTTTCTGCCCGTCGCGAGCGATGGCGGCAGCAAATGACTGCGCATCGCCGTTTGCCGGACTGAGTGCCGCTTGCACCGGTTCAGCTTCGCATGGTGACTGGTGCGGGCCGGTGTGCGCTGTGCGCCGCCGCCTGCCGGAAAAGACGCGGCTTAATGGAATTTGTGCCGCAATCGCGCGATCGCTTGCCACGCGCAGCCTGCGCTCACGCCGGCGATGCCGAGCAGCGCGACGTCCACGCCGAACCCGAAGCCGGCCGGCATTTCGCCCGAGCCGGGCGGTGACGATGCCGCAAAGCATGCGATTGCGCTGCCGGCGGCGATCAACGCGATGCACGCGAGCCAGTAACCGCGTCTGCGGGCATGTGTGATCGCGCAGTACGACGCCCAACCGATGCCGAACAGATACAACAACGCGAGCGCGCCTAATCCGATCCATTCGGCGGCTGGCATCGCGCTGGCGGACGCGAGCGTGACGGGGGAATTCATCAACGGTTCCTTTTCGACATTTCTCGACTCGATAACCGGATATCTTAGCGAATGACGCCGCGTGGCCCGGCTCGGCTGCGCATGGCAGGCGCGTCGCGTACCGGTTGGATCGGTCCGTCGGCGCGACTGGCCGGTCTGTTCAGCGTCGATGCGTGCGGGAAGGGGAGCGGCGCGTCGCGCGCCATCGTGCGTGTTGTTCGATCGATCGCGCCGCATTTGTATCGGGCGGCGCGAGTATGTCCGCAGGCGCGACCGACGCGCTGCGTGGACAAGAAGCGATTTATATGGAGCCGCACGCGCGGGCATGCGACGGCCTCGATGCCGCGCGCGGCGTGACCGTGTTGCGGCTGGCCTATAACGCTGACGCCGCAGGGGACGGGGCGTTGCCGGCTGTCATGCGAGACGCGGTTTATGTCACGCGAGATGACCGATCCGGCCCGGCCCGTGCGCGCAACGTGGCCCGTGAGTCCGGCGGGTGGGCCGGTACGGCGCCGCCCGCCTCGGATATCAGATATCAGATATCAGATATCGAAAAACACCGTTTCCAACTCGCCCTGCATCCGCACGTCGAAGCGGTACACCGCGGCGCGGCGAGCCGCCGTGTCCGGCTCGCGCCGGGCGATCAGCGTCGCGCGCCGGTCGGCGGGCACGCGCGCGAGGGTCGCGTCGGCTGCGTTGGCGGCCGCTTCATCGTCGAAGTAGATCCGCGTGAATGCGTGTGTGAGTACGCCGCGCATCATCACCGTCACGTCGACGTGCGGCGCGTCCGTCTCCGATGTCCGCCCCGGTTTGACGGTATGGACGACGAAGCGATGGTGCGGATCGGTGCCCGTGCCGATTCGCGCGAAACCCCGAAAGCCGCTTTGCCGGACGTCGTCGCGCGACGTCGGATAGTGGCCGTCGCCGTCGGCCTGCGTGAATTCGAGCAGTGCATCGTTGACCGGCTTGCCGTCGCCGTCGAGCACCTGGCCGATGACGACGATGTGCTCGCCCGCCGCATCGGGCGTGGCCAGCGCCGGCTCGAACAGGCTCTCCAGGTCGTAGCCATATTGCCGAGGGCAGAGACCGTATGCGAAATACGGGCCGACGGTTTGCGAAGGGGTTTGTTTCAGCTTGGGGGGCGTCATGTTCAGCGCTCCATCGGGGTGGCGTCGCGGCCGCGCAGCACGATGTCGAATTCGTAGCCGAGCGCGAAGCCTTCCTGGGTCGTGTCGATCGAGAAGCGCGAGATCAGCCGCTCGCGCGCGCTTTCGGGCGTGCCCTGGAAAATCGGATCGAGCGCGAGCAGCGGATCGCCAGGGAAATACATTTGCGTGACCAGGCGCGAGCCGAAATATTCGCCGAACAGCGAGAAGTGGATGTGATTAGGCCGCCATGCATTCGGATGGTTGCCCCACGGATACGCGCCCGGCTTGATTGTGAGGAACCGGTAGCGGCCTTGCGCGTCGGTCAGGCAGCGGCCCGCGCCGAGAAAATTCGGATCGAGCGGCGCGTCGTGCTGATCGGCTTTGTGCACATAGCGGCCCGCTGCGTTCGCCTGCCAGATCTCGACGAGCGTGTTGGCGAGCGGCCTGCCGGACTCGTCGAGTACGCGGCCGGTTACGATGATCCGCTCGCCGAGCGGCTCGCCGTTTTTCACGGCGTTCTTCGTCAGATCGTGATCGAGCGGGCCGAGATCGTCGGCGCCGTAGACGGGCACATGCTGGTTGCGCAGCTTCTCTTGCAGCGGAATCAGCGGTTGCGTCGGCCCGCGCTTCACCGACGAGCGGTACGGCGGGTGCACGTAGGCGGGATGCGACGGCCAGTCGCGCGGGGTCAGGTGAGGGGAGTCCATCGCGGGTGTCTCCTGATGATTTTGTGGATGACAAAGCGGGTTTTCAGGACTTTAGCTAATCAGAAAAGTTATGCAAAATGATGTTTTATCGTCATTCGTATAACTAGACGTTATGCAAAATCGTGATCGCGGCGGCCGCCGCGCCGTCGGCCGAAGCCCAAGCGGGGACCGGCTCGCCGACGGCCGGGTCAAATTCCGGCATTTGCAGTGCTTTCTCGCCATCGCGCAGTTCGGCAGTGTGCAGAAGGCGGCGCAGAGCTTGTCGATCACGCAGCCGGCGGTATCGAAGACGATCGCCGAACTCGAGTCGATCCTCGGCGTGCCGCTGTTCGAAAGGGGGCGGCACGGCGCGACGCCGACGCGCGACGGGCAACGCTTCTTGCCGCACGCGAACGCGTGCGTGCTTGCGCTGAGGCAGGGCGTCGGGTTGCTGGCGCGCGACAGCGGCCGCGCGGCGGCGACGCTCGCGCTCGGCATGCTGCCGAGCGTTGCGGCGTCGCTGGCTCCTGCCGTGCTGAAGGCGCTGGCCGATGCATGGCCGCGCGCCGTGGTGCGGATCACGACCGCCGCGAATGCCGAGCTGCTCGAGCACTTGAAGTCCGGGGCGCTCGAATGTGCGATCGGGCGGCTGTCGGAGCCCGAGCGGATGGTCGGGCTGTCGTTCGAGCATTTGTACAACGAGCCGCTCATCGCGGTCGTTCGTGCGGGGCACCCGCTCGCGGCGAGCGCCGCGCCCGCCGAGCGGCTCGCGCAGTATCCGGTCGTATTGCCGCCTTACGGCACGCTGATCCGCCAGTCCGCCGAGCAGTTGTTGAGCGCGTGCGGCGCGCCTTTGCTCGAATCGTTCGTCGAGGTGCTGTCGGTATCGGTGGCGCGCGCGCTCGCGCTCGAGAACGATGCGATCTGGTTCGTGCCGCGCTATGCGGCCGAATATGACCTCGCGGCCGGCACGCTCGCGCGGCTGGCATTGCCGGTCGAAGGCGCCGACGAGCCGGTCGGTTTGATCCTGCGCACTGACGCGCAGCCGTCGCCCGTCGCGTATACGCTGATCGATGCGGTGCGCGCGCTCGCGCGCGCTCGCTTGGCCTCGGGGCGCCGGGCGCCGTGACGGGCGTGGGCGGCCACGCCCGTCAAAGCGCGCGGCGGCGGCGCACTGCGTGCGCGAGCGTATCGAGCACCGGCTCGGTCTGCGCCCAGCTCAGGCACGCGTCGGTGATCGACACGCCGTATTGGAGCGGGACGCCCGGCTTCAGATCCTGGCGGCCGGCCTCCAGATGACTCTCGATCATCACGCCGACGATGCGCCGTTCGCCGTCCGAGATCTGTTGCGCGAGATCGCCGGCGACGTCGATTTGCCGCAGATGCGATTTGTTCGAATTCGCGTGCGAGCAATCGACCATCACCTGCTCGCGCAGACCGGCCGCGCGCAACGCCGCGCAGCTTGCTTCGATGCTGGCGCGCTCGTAGTTCGGGCCTTGCTTGCCGCCGCGCAGGATCACGTGCGCGTCGTCGTTGCCGCGCGTCTCGAAGATCGCGGCCTGGCCCATTTTCGTCATGCCCATGAACGCATGGTTCGAGCGCGCGGCGATAATCGCATCGGCGGCGATCTGCACGCCTCCGTCGGTGCCGTTCTTGAAGCCGATTGGGCACGACAGCCCCGATGCGAGCTGGCGGTGGCTTTGGCTCTCGGTCGTGCGCGCGCCGATCGCGCCCCACGCGATCAGGTCCGCGATGTATTGCGGACTCAGCAGGTCGAGAAATTCCGTTGCCGCGGGCAGGCCGAGCGCGTTGATGTCGAGCAGCAACTGCCGGGCGGCGCGCAGCCCTTCGTTGATGCGGAAACTGCCGTCGAGCCGCGGATCGTTGATGTAGCCTTTCCAGCCGATTGTCGTTCGCGGTTTTTCGAAATACACGCGCATGACGATCAGCAGATCGTCCCGAAACGCGTCGGCGGCGGCCTTCAGCCGCTGCGCGTAGGCGAGCGCCTGATCGTGGTCGTGGATCGAGCACGGGCCGACCACGGTCACGAGCCGGTCGCCGCGGCCGTGCAGAATGTCGCCGATCTCGGCGCGGGTGCGCTCGACGAGCGCCTGGGCGCCGGGCGGCACCGGCATCTCGTCCTGCAGCAGTGCGGGCGAAATCAGCGGCCGCACCGCGCTGATGCGCACGTCGTCGATGCGGGTGGTGTCCTGGGTGGCGTCGGCGGTGCCGGCTTCGTGGTAGTGGCGGGGATCGTCGATGTGGGTCATGTCGTTGTCCTGGCGGCGAGGCCGGCAAAGCGGAAATTATCGCATTGGTTGCACGGCGGCATAGGCGTGACGGCGGCGTATGCGGGATTGATCGAATGGCGATGGCCGGCGTTGTCGATTTCGGCCAGGCTGGCACGTCGTTGTATCGGAGCCGCCGGATGCCGGGTCGGCGGCGGACATGTGGCCCGTTGGGCCGATTCTGTTCAAGTCAAGGAGAGACGAAATGCGTGTGATGGTGATCGTCAAGGCGACCAGCGAATCCGAGGCCGGCAAGATGCCGAGCACCGCGCTGCTCGAGGCCATGGGCAAATTCAATGAGGAACTCGTCAACGCAGGCGTGATGCTGGCGGGCGAAGGCTTGCATCCAAGCTCGAAGGGCAAGCGGGTGCGTTTTTCCGGCAGCGGGCGCAGCGTGATCGACGGGCCGTTCGCGCCAACCGGCGAACTCGTTGCCGGGTTCTGGCTGTGGCAGGTCGAGTCGATGGAAGAAGCCGTCGAATGGGTCAAGCGGTGCCCGAATCCGATGGAAAGTGAATCCGAGATCGAGATCCGGCCGCTGTTCGAGGCGCAGGATTTCGGCCCGGAGTTGACGCCGGAATTGCGCGACCAGGAGGAGCGTCTGCGCGCGCAAATCAGCGGCGGGCAATCGCGCGGTTGAGGTGAGGCGCGCCGATGCGCGCTGCGGGCGGCGCATTCGCGCGCCCGCGTTTTCCCGCGGATCGGGCGGGGTGCCGGTACGCCGGTTTGCCGGTGGCTGCGCGCATGGCGGGGCGGCTGCGCGGCCGGGCGCCGCACGCGGCGTACCGCGCCGCGTCACTGGCTTTGCGCGGGCCGGCTGATTCGCGTATAAGCCAGCGCTGCCGCCGTCACCAGCAGCGGCCAGAGCAAATACCACCCGCTCGTTGCGAACAGCGCGGCTGCCGTTACGAACGCGACGAGCGAGCATCGATGCGCGAACGCGCCGCGCGGCAGCAACTTTGCCGCGGCGGCCGCGCCGAGCAGATAAACCATCACGAAATTTCCGGAGGTCGCGAGCACGAGCGGCTTCGGCCCCATGCCGGTCGCAACCGTGGCGCCGAGCGCGCAGCCCGCGAGCACGGCGATCAACGCGAGGCTGCGTCGCGGCACGCCGCCGGTCTGGCTGCCGTGCGCGAGCCATGCCGGCAGTGCGCCGTCGCGTCCGAGCGCCGCGCCCAGCTTCGCCGCGCCGGCAAAGTAGGCGTTCATCGTGCCGAGTGTCAGCAGCAGCGCAGCGGCGGTGGCGAGCCATTGCGCGCGGCCGCCGATGCCGCGCGCGATCAGCTCGGCAAGCGGCGCGCCCGACGCGCCCGCTGTCGGGCCGAGCACGAGCACGCTGGCCGCCGCGACCGACAGATACAGCAATCCGACCACCGCGACGGCAATGCCGGTCGAGCGCGGCAGATCGCGCGCGGGGTGGCGGAATTCGGCGGCCAGATGCGTGATCGCTTCCCAGCCGGCGAAGCTCCAGACGAGCAGCGCGGCGGCTTGTCCCACTGCGAGCCAGCCGTGCGGCGCGAACGGATGCAAATTGGCGATGCGCGCATGCGGCGCGGACGCCAGCACGGCCGCGAGCAGCAGCGCGACGAGCAGCGCGGACAGCACGAGCTGCATGCGCCCCGACACGGTGACGCCGAATGCATTGGCCGCCGCGACGATCGCGATCAGCACGGCAGCGGCGACCACGACCGTCGTGTGGCCGCCGCCCGTGACGGAGGCGACGTATGCGCCGCCGAACATCGCGGCGGCGGGCGCGCCGGCGGGCACGGCGAAGTAGAAACACCAGCCGACGACGGCTGCCGCACGCGGGCCGAATGCGTTGCGCACGTAAGTCGACACTCCACCGGCATCCGGATAGCGCGCGCCGAGCGCGGCGAAGGTCGCGGCGAGCGGGACCGACAGCAGCACGAGCGCGGCCCACGCGACGAGCGACGCGGGGCCGGCGATTTCGGCGGCGAGCGCGGGCAGTGCGATCACGCCGGTGCCGAGCACGGCGCCCACATAGAGCGCCGTGCCTTGGACGATCGTCAGCGAACCGGCGTGGTGAGATTGGGCGGCGGCGGGCGCGCCGTGTTCGGCAGTGACGTTCATCCGGGTGTCTCCGTTGTCGTATTCGTGTATCGGGCCTGCGTCGGTCGGCGCATGCATGCGGCGCACGCGGTTCGCGACGCTCGCGGCTGCGGCGATGATAGTGGATCGCGTCTTTTTTGGGATGGCCGCGTTTAATTTTTCGGCGGGACGGTGCGGGCCGCACGGCGGCGATGAGCAGCAGAGCAGCCGTATGCACCGTGACAGGCAGCGGCGGCGTCTGCTGGCGGCAGCGTCATGATTATTCGTGTGAGCAATATTGTGTGCGATGGGGGCCGTCAACGGTCGCACGGTCTCAACGGCGCGCGAGCCTCGCTCGCGCAGCCTCTCGCTCCGAGGCGTCGAGATCGGGCGCATAGACGAACTGGCCGCCGACGAGCGACGCGACCGGCACGCCGTCGCGGAACAGGATGCGGTTGCCGGCGAGCGCAGGCACGCGCTCGCCCGGCAGCAGCGTGCCGGTCAGATTGAGCGGGTCGGCGCCGCTGACGCACAGCATCAGTTCCTCAGCCGGCCGGCGGCGGATCTCGCGCAGAATCGGAATCGCATCGGGCAGCGCGAATTGTTCGCCCGCCAAGCCGGCGACGAAACGTCCGCCGCGAATCTCGCCGCGCGCCTCGAGCCGCCGGTAGACGGGCAGCAGTTCGCGCCAGCTCGGCATCCATTCGGCTTCGCGCGCGAGGATGCGCCAGAACACGACGCCGTAGCGGCGCAGCAGCGTTCGGGCGACATGCTCGAGCGCGGCCGGCTCGATCGCCGTGCGGCCGGCAGACATCGGCGGCGGCGCGGCATTGCCGTGAGCTTCTACATCGGCGCGCCCATCGTCGTCGCGACGGCCGGGATCGTCGCCGGATTCGACCGCCGCAAGCGGCAGCCGCCGTACCAGCGCCCAGCGTCCCGCATCGTCCATGCCGCCGATCAGCGCGCCGCCACGCCGCGTGCGCGGCACGTAGAACGCATGCGCATGGCGTTTGACCGACGGTTTGAGCAGCGCGCGCAGGCCCGCGAAGCTGTCCGCATTGACGAGTCCCGCCGCGACCAGTTCGCCGAGCGCGCGCTCGAGTTCGACGGGCAGCAGCCGCGCGTGCGCGGCCAGCTCGTCGAAGAACATCGCGCCGTATGTGGCGAGTGTCGCGCGCACGCGTTCGGCGCGCGCGGACAGCGCAGGCTGCGCGGCCGGGTTGCGCAGCGCTTGCCAGCATGCCAGTTCGCGGCGCGGCAGCAGCACGATCGGCGTTGTCCTGACGGGCGCGCTGGCCGCTTTCGCGGGCGCGCCGAGCCGCGTCCATGTGAGCTTGCCCGCGCGGCATGGTTCGTCGAGGCCGCCCGTCACGTAATCGGCGAGCCGCGCGGGCAGCAATTCCTCCTCCCATGCGCTTGCTGCCGCTTCGAACCCTTCTAGCAGGTGGACGACCGAGGCGAGCGCTTCGACGCCGATGCCGCGCGTTTCGGGCGCGACGCGTTGCCAGTGACACAGAAAGCGCATGAAGTCGGCAAGTTCGACCGGCTCGATCTCGCGGCGCAGCCGTTTGACCGTGTAGCGGTGGATGCGCGCGAGCAGATGCCTTTCGCACCATTCGTCGTTGCGCGCGCCGGGCGTGAAGCGCCCGCGCATCACATAACCCTCGCGCTCGAGCGCGGCGAGCGCGCGCGTGAGCGCGGCATGCGGCAGCGCGAGCGGCGCGGCGATCGCCGGGACCGTCTGCGGTCCAAAGCCGGTGAGCCGTGCGCGGATTACGTCGACGAGCGCGGCGTCGGGTTCCCATCGCGAGTCGAAGCCGGGCGGTGGGCTGAGCGGCGGCGCGGCGGGGGCGTCGCCATACAGCGCGCGCATGCAGGCGATGCGCTCGACCGGAATCCATAGGCTGCGGTGACGGGCGGATGCGTGGCGCGGATCGACGGGGATGCCGGCCGGTTCGGGGCTGTCGGTGAGCATGATCCGTGTGGCCCGGCCGCCGGCGGCGAGCCGTTCGAGGCAAGCGAGCCAACCGTCGTTCGCGCGCGCTTCGTCGTCCGAGATGCATGCGAGGCCGATGAGCGCGTCGTGCATCTCGTCGTCGTCGCGCACGAGCGGCCACGCTTGTTCCCGCACCGCGTCGATCGCGCCGGCATCGAGCGCGCCGAGATCGTCGGCCGATTCCGGGTCGCTCCAGCGGCGCGCAAGCACCGCCTGCGTGCGGCGTTCTTCGAGCGGCGCGTCGTCGAGAAACGCGTATGGCTTCGCGTTCAAAATCTCGGCGGCGAGCGGTGACGGCGCGGGCAGCTCGCGCGCGACGAGCGCGACATCGCCCGCCTCGATCTGGCGTAGCAGCGCGAGCCAGCCGTCGGTATCCATCGCGTCGTGCAGGCAATCATCGAGCGTTTGATCGACGAGCGGGTGCCGCGGGACGTCGCGCTCGCCGACCAGATTCTCCGCGCACGCGGCCTGATCGGGGAACACGGCGGCGAGCAGATCGTCGCTTTTCATGCGCTGCAATTGCGGTGCGACCTTGCGGCCGCCCGCGAAGCGCGGCAGCGCGAGCGACGTCGTCGCGTTCCAGCGCCAGCGCACGCCGAATAAAGGCGCGTCGAGCAGCGCCTGGATCAGCACATGTTCGGCGTTTGCCGAGCGCAGATAGCGCCACACTTCGTCGAGCGGGAAACTGTGCGCGAGCGACAACGACAGGATCAGCGCATCGTCGGTTGCCGCCGCCTGCAGTTCGAAGTTGAACGTGCGGCAGAAGCGCTTGCGTAGCGCGAGCCCCCATGCGCGGTTGATCCGGCTGCCGAAGGGCGCGTGAATCACGAGTTGCATGCCGCCGGATTCGTCGAAGAAGCGCTCCATCACGAGCGTATGCTGCGTGGGCAGCGCGCCGAGCGCCGCGCGCGCGCGTGCGAGATAGTCGGCGATTTGCCGCGCGGCTTCGGCATCCAGACCAAGCTCGTTCGTCAGCCATGCCAGCACGGGGGCGAGGCGGCCAGGCTCGGCCGGGGCGCCGGCTTCGACGGTCTCAGCCCGGAGCGCGGGTGTTGCGGGCGTCGGGCTCGCACCGGCGGGCGCGCCGGGCCCGTTGGGTTGCGCGCCCGGTCCGGCAGCCTTGGTCGCAGTCCGAACCGTCGACGTGTTGGTCTGGGCGGATCGCGCGGACGTGCGGGCAGCGGCTGCCGCCGCGCGGGCCGCATTGCCGGCCCGATCGGGCTCTGGCAGACGCGGTGCGGCGGGCGCCTGTTGAGCAGGCGCGGCGGCTTGCGCGAGCAGCGCGTCGATCCGCTCGCGCAGCCGCGCGACGCCTCTGGACAGCTCGTCGCTGCGCGCGGGCGCCTCGCCTAACCAGAACGGAATGTTCGGTGCCTGCCCGTGCGCGTCCTCCACGCGCACGCGCCCGGTTTCGACACGAATGATCCGGTAGGACTGGTTGCCGAGCTGGAATACATCTCCCGCGAGGCTTTCGATCGCAAAATCCTCATTGACCGTGCCGATGTTGATGCCTTGCGGTTCGAGCAGCACCGTGTAATCGGCGTTGTCGGGGATCGTGCCGCCCGAGGTGACGGCCGCGAGCCGCGCGCCGCGCCGCGCTCGCACCGTGCGGGATACCACGTCCCGATGCAGATACGCAGCGCGCGGGCCACGCCGTCCCACGAAGCCTTCGGCCAGCATCTTGAGCACGCCGTCGAACGACTCGCGCGTCAGTGCTGCATAAGGCGCGGCTTGCGTCACGCAGCGATAAAGCGCGTCCTCGTCCCATTCGCGGCACGCGGTTTCGGCGACGATCTGCTGGGCGAGCACGTCGAGCGGCGCGCGCGGCATGCGCAGCAGATCCAGTTCGCCGCGCCTCACGCAATCGAGTAGCGCGGCGCATTCGACGAGTTCGTCGCGCGACAGCGGAAAAAGCCGCCCCTTCGGCACGCCGCCGACCTGATGCCTCGAGCGGCCGACGCGCTGCAGCAACGGTGCGATTGCGCGTGGCGAGCCGAGCTGGCAGACGAGGTCGACATCGCCGATGTCGATGCCGAGTTCGAGCGACGCAGTCGCGACGAGCAGCTTCAGCCGGCCGTTCTTCAAGCGCTGTTCCGCGTCGACGCGATGCTCCTTCGCGAGGCTGCCGTGATGCGCGGCGATAGCGTCGGCGCCGACGCGCTGCGCGAGATGGCGTGCGGCGCGCTCGGCCATCCGCCGTGTGTTGACGAACACGAGCGTCGTGCGGTGCGCGGCCGCGAGTTCGGCGATCCGGTCGTAGACGCGCTCCCATACGTCGGTGGCCATCACCGGCCCGAGCGGCACCGGCGGCAGCTCCAGCGCGAGGTCGCGCTCGCGCGCGTGGCCCGTGTCGACGATCGCGCAATCGGGCGGCGCGCCGCCGGTATCGGCGCGGGCGCCGACCAAAAAGCGCGCGACAGCGTCGATCGGCCGCTGCGTCGCCGACAGCCCGATGCGCGCGAGCCGCCGGCCGGCGAGCGCGTCGAGTCGTTCGAGCGACAGCGCGAGATGGCTGCCGCGCTTATTGTTTGCGAGCGCGTGGATTTCATCGACGATCACGGTGCGTGCGCTTTCGAGCATTCGCCGCCCCGATTCGGACGACAGCAGCACGTACAGCGATTCCGGGGTCGTGACGACGATGTGCGGCGCGCGCTTGCGCAGCGCGGCGCGCTCGGCCGACGGCGTGTCGCCGGTGCGCACGGCGGTGCGGATATCGGGCACCGGCAGCCCGCGCCGCGCAAGCTCGGCGGCGATGCCGGCGAGCGGCGCGGCGAGGTTCACGCGGATATCGTTCGACAGCGCTTTGAGCGGCGATACGTAGACCACGAGCGTCGCGTCCGGCAGCGCGCCGCCGTGCGCGAGCGCGTCGCGCACCAGATCGTCGAGCGCGCTCAGAAACGCGGTGAGGGTTTTGCCGGAGCCGGTCGGCGCGGCAACGAGCGTCGAGCGGCCCGCCTTGATATGCGGCCACGCGAGCGTTTGCGCGTCGGTCGGTGTGGCGAAGGTGCTGGCGAACCACGCGGCGACGGCGGGGTGAAACGCGTCGAGCGCGCCGGTGGCGCAGCGGGTGGGGGCGAGATCCATGGTGGCGGGGCAAGGCATCGGGGCGGGCCGGGCATTGGCGGCCGGAACGATAAGTGTGCCAGACGCCGCGCGCATGTGCCGAACGCGAGCCGTGCGGGGTTAGGCCGGACGCCGGAGGCATCGCCGCGCGATGCCGGTTGTCGCGCGCAGCCTGCCGCAATGCGGGCGCGCGCGGCTGGGAGGCTGCCCGACCGGACGGCGTGCGCCCCGCAAGCGGCCGCAACGTCTGCTCGATCGGGATGATTGGTTTAGAAGAAAAGCGATTCGCCGCCGCGCCGGTGCGGGCGCGCTTGATCGACGGGGCGCTCGTTCGCGGTCAAACCCGCCGCAACCATCCGAGCCAATGCGCGAGCGGCGTCGCATGTCCCCACGCCGCTTGCGTGAGCCATAGCGCGCCGGCCCAGGCCGCCGCGACGACGATCAGATCGCAGTGCCCGCTGTTCCACCAGTTCAGCGAATGACGCTTCCAGATCCACGGAATGCCGAGCGGGTTCGGCCAGTCTGCGATCAGATGGACGAGGCCGCCGCACGCAAAGCCGACGAGCGGCGCGGCCCACGGATGCCCGTGCCCGAGCGAGCGGTAAGCAAACACGAACGCCGCGAGCCACGCGATGCCCCAATGCGTGACGGTGCGATGCGTGATCCAGCGCCGTCGCGAGCGGCGCCACCATGCAAGTTCGAGCCAATCGGGCGCGGTGCCGCCCGCGACGCCGGCCGCGAATGCCGCGATGCAAAAGAGGTGCGACGGTCCCGCCGCGCCCGCCTGCGCGACCAGCGCCGCGGCGACTAGACCCGCGGCCCAGCCGCTTGCATGATGTGCTGCTTGTGATGCCATTGCGTATTGCGCTGCGCGTGCGGCCGGAAAGGAAAGGGGGCGCTATCTTCGCAGATTCGGCCACGGCCTGGCACGCGGTGGCGGATAAAAATTTTTCAGTGTGTGCCCGGATGGGTAGAACTGACCATTTTTGACTGAATTCGCAACCGTGCTATAAGGGCCTGCTCAGGGGCGTTCTGCCCCAATTTCAGCGAAACGAGGAGATTGAGATGGGAGACAATCAATGAACGCCGCCAACCGCTTCAAATCGTCGATGCTCGCGACGCTGCTGGGCGCAGCCGTCGCGAGCTTTCTGCCCGTCGCGCCTGCGGTGGCCAAAGCGCCGCAGCATGTCGTGCTGGACGGCTCGGCCGTCGCCGTCGCCGACAAATACAGCGCCGATGCGGCCCAGCAGATTTTCAAGCAGGGCGGCAATGCGGTCGATGCCGCGGTGGCGATCGCCTTCACGCTGGCAGTCACGTATCCGGAAGCCGGCAACATCGGCGGCGGCGGCTTCATGAACATTTATGTCGACGGCAAGCCGTATTTTCTCGACTTTCGGGAGCGCGCGCCGCTTGCCGCGACGAAGGACATGTATCTCGACAAGGACGGCAACGTCGTCAGCGGCATGAGCCTGTACGGCTACCGTGCGGTTGGCGTGCCGGGCACGGTGGCCGGGATGTGGGAGGCGCACAAGCGCTTCGGCAAGCTGAAATGGAAGCAGGTGCTCGCGCCGGCGATCCACTACGCGCGCGACGGCTTCATCGTCGACGAGCAGCTCGCGCAGCGTGGCGTCGACGCGTCGAAGGAGTTCGGCGGCAAGACCAACTACGATCAATATTTCGGCACCCTGAAGACCGGCGCGAACTTCAAGCAGCCGGATCTCGCGGCGGTGCTCACGCGCATTTCGAACGACGGCGCGAAGGATTTCTACGACGGCAAGACGGCCGATCTGATCGCGGCCGCGATGAAGCAGGGCGGCGGCCTGATCACGAAGCAGGATCTCGCGCAGTACAAGGCGGTCTGGCGCCAGCCGATCGAGGCGAACTGGAACGGCTATCGCGTCTACACCGCGCCGCCGCCGAGTTCGGGCGGCATCGGGCTCGTGCAGCTTCTGAAGATGAAAGCCGATCGCCGGGCGGATTTCGACGGCGTGACGCTGAATTCGCCGCAATACGTGCATTTGATCGCGGAGATCGAGAAGCGCGTGTTTGCCGATCGCGCGCAGTATCTCGGAGACCCCGATTTCTACAAGGTGCCCGTCGCACAGCTTATCGACGATGCGTACATCGCCAAGCGCGCGGCCGACGTGAATCCGACGCAGCCGTCCGACACGAAGAGCGTGCTGCCGGGGCTCGGCACGTCGATGCCGGAGAAAGCGGAAACGACGCACTTCTCGGTGGTCGACAAGTGGGGCAACGCGGTGTCGAACACGTACACGCTCAACGGCTACTTCGGCTCGGGCGTCGTCGCCGAAGGCACCGGCATCGTGCTGAACGACGAGATGGACGATTTTTCCGCGAAACCGGGCGTCGCGAACATGTTCGGCGTGGTCGGCAGCGATGCGAATGCGATCGAGCCGAAGAAGCGTCCGCTGTCGTCGATGTCGCCGACGATTCTGACGAAGGACGGCAAGGTCGCGCTCGTCATCGGCACGCCCGGCGGCTCGCGGATCTTCACGTCGATCTTCCAGGTCATCACCAACCTGTACGATTTCAAGATGCCGCTGCACGATGCGGTTGCCGCGATGCGCTTTCATCACCAGCTCTTGCCCCCGAACACCATCTTCTGGGAGCCGTACCGGCCGATCGACGGCGATCTCGCGAAGGGGATCGAGGCGAAGGGCTACACGCTGAAGGGGCAGGACTTTAGCGGCGATATCCAGGCCATCCGGATCGACGGCAAGACGCCCGAGGCGGTGTCCGATCCGCGCGGCCGGGGCGTGTCGCGCGTGATCCGCTAAATAAGCGCGCTCCCCGCTGGGCAGGCGGGGAGCGCGATCGTAGCGCAGGCCGGCCGGTTTTTCTTTTCCTTTTGCGCTTGCAAAGCCCGCTGCCCGGCCATCTCAAAAAACATGCTTCGGATAACGTATCGCATGGTTTGTTCGTGAAACGGGCCTGATCGGTTCACGCCGATCAGGCCCGTTTCATGACGGCTGCCGCCTTTAAAGCCGCCGCAAGCCGGCTTTCACGTCCGCGGCCGTCGCGTTCACTGATTCCTCGAATTCGGTGTTTCCGCGTTGCTGTCGAGGAAGTTGTCGACGGCGACGAGCGACTGCTCGTTCAACGTGCCGAGAACGCTCTTGAGCTTCAGTTGCAGCTTGAGCGCATCGAGATAGCTTTCGAAAAGCTTCTCGCGGATATTCGAGATATCCTTGCGCAGGTTCAGCGTCTCGTAGGTCGTGCTGTAGCCGACGCTGTGCGCCTTCATCGATGAATCATACGCAAGCTGCGCCGCCTGCAGCGACTGCTGAAGCGCCAGGATGCGCGCGCCGATCGATTGCAGCGACGCAAGCGCTTCGCGATGATCGGTGCTCAGCTGCTGCTCGACTTCGCGCAACCGGTTCTGATATTGCGCGGCGACGTATTGCGCTTCGACATGCCGGTAGTACACGCTTCCGCCGGAGAAAATCGGGATCGTGACCTGTACGCCCATTGCGCTCTGGTGGAAATTGGACTGATCGGTGACGCCGCGCAGGTTCGGGTTGAGGCCGCGCGAATACGAGGCGAACAAGTCGACGGTCGGCAAGTGCTCGGCGTTGATCCGCTTGGACGTAAGCTGCGCGGTGCGCAGATCGCGATACGCCTGTTGATACGACGGATTGTCTTGCGGCGCGTAATCGCCCGACGGAATGCGGGGCGACGTGCCGTGCATCGCAAGACGCGGCCAGCGCGCGAAATCGATTTCGGAGCCGAGCAGCGTTTCGTAGCGTGCCTTGCGCGCCTCGACTTCGGTGCCGGCAATCAGCGCCTCGGATTTCGCGAGGCTGCGCCGCGCCTCGATTTCCGCCGTGTCGCCGATCGTTTTCATGCCGAGCTGCGCCATGCGGCGCGTGTCGCTCGCGAGCCGCGTGAGGGCGTCGACTTCGTCGTCGGCAAGCTGCTGCTTCTCGCGTGCGGACAAAAGATCGAAACAGGCGTTCGCCACGCGCATGATCAGATCCTGGCGCTCGACTTCGAGCTGCTGCCGCGCGGATTCCTCCATTTCGCGCGCACGGCTCATATCGTACAGATACGGCATGTTGAAGAGCGCCTGCGTGACCTGCGCGGCGCCATAGGCGGCATTGTTGGTGCTGCTGACGTTGAACCCGAACAGCTTCGCATTCGTACCGTACCGGCCCCATTCGAGCACGGCGCTCGCCTGCGGCAGCATCTGCGCGCGGGCCTGGGGAAATTTTTGCCGAGCGGCATCGTATGCGGCGCGCGCCTGCAGGAATTTGGGATCGTTGGTGACGGCGTGCTGATACGCTTCATCTAGACAAAACGCACTGGCATTGGTGGGACCGGTGCACAGTGCGATGACTGTCGCAATTCCAGTCACTCCTGTAACATATTTACATAAATTAAAGAATTTTTCTTTTAAGTGAAAACCCGTATATCGAATTTCCGATGATCTATTCAAATCCGATGTTTCAAACATCCTCGTCTCCCTCTCCAGCCTTTCCTCACAAGCCATCGGCGACATAGATTAAACGTTTTAAAATTTAAATTGAAACGCATGCATCTTTTTGGGGAACGTCGCCGCGCCGGAAAGTCGTGATTTCAGGGGATCAGCTAGCTTGTTTCCGGCTTGCCTGCATGATAGCCTGATTCCGGCTAGTAATCGTATCGATAAAAAATTAAATGTCGTTCGGTTATATACGGCCGTTGGCTTTTTTTAGCAGTTCTTGTGGTCTTCTTTATTTTTTACGAGGAGATAGTAATGAAGGTCATGTCGATGGAACAGGCTCAGGAGATCCGTGGTGGTGGCCCGATCAGCTCGATTGGTCTGCTGCTGACCCAAACCGGCCCGGTGTTGAGCTCGCTCGCCACCTTCGCGCCGCAACTGGGGAATTACCTGCAGAACCCGAAGACGTATAACAATCAAGGCAAGTAAGTCGTGCTTTGCGCGGGGAGGCGCCCCCCGCGTATTGTGTGGTTTGCAATCAAGCCATAATGGCGAAGCGGTATTTGCATTAAATGGCAATTCGTTGCCGATCCAGTCGCAAAAGCGCCATCCTTTTGTGCCGGTCGGTGATCGGGCGAAGTATGTCAGGAAGGAGACGGCGCGGTCGAAGCATGTGAGTTCCGGAGCGGGTGTTCGCGCAGGCGGATGCGGGGCCGGAATGTCGTCGAGACCGTTGCTATAAGACAAGGGCTACCCCAATGAAGTCCATATCCGAAGAGCAGGCACGAGACATCCGCGGCGGAGGTTCGATTTACGCCAACTCAGCCAATTACACGATTTCCCTTGTGAATCAAGCGATCGAGCCCACGATGCAGGCACTCCTGGCTCAAGCCCAGTACCAAGCCGTCGAACAATTCAAGATGGCGCTGGGCTCCGGCTCGGGCTCGCATGGGTAAGCCGGCAACTCGCCCGTATTGCTCGTCGCGCGCAGCCGCGACGCTCACGCCGCACCGGCGCGACGGCCTTGAGCCCGAGCGCGCCGCGTGCGGTTCGGCATTATTGTCGTATCCAGCGATTCGCAAGCTATGTGGTTCAATACAAAGAAAGTCCGGCCCATTCTCCAGGATGAGGTAACCGAGTGTGGCCTGGCGTGCATCGCGATGATCGCGACTTGGCACGGCCGCGACACGACGTTACGCACGCTGCGCAATCGCTACCCGGTCAAGATCGATTCTGGCCTGTCGTTTTTCGAGCTGATGGAGATCGCGAACGATCTCGGTCTGCGCTCGCGCGGGCTCCAGTTCGAGGCGAACGAGATCGATGCACTGAAGCTGCCTTGCATTCTGCATTGGGGGATGAACCACTTCGTCGTGTTGACGAAGGTGGGCTACGGCAACGTTCATATCGTCGATCCGGCGCTCGGCGAGACCAAGATGCCGCTCGCGCAGGCGCTCTCGCAGATCACGGGCTATGCGCTCGAACTCAATCCCGATATCGGTTTCAAACATGCCGGCACGACCGACCGGATTCGTCTGCGCGATTATCTGAACGGGCTGACCGGTATTCGCAAGAGCTTGCTGATCGGTGTGGGGGCCGGCATTGCGACGCAATTGCTGCTGCTGCTCGGCCCTTCTTACGTCCAACTGACGATTGACGAGGCGCTGAAGAAAACCGACATCGACATCCTGTATCTGCTGACGATTCTGTTCAGCATCGTGTTTCTGTTCGATACGCTGTACTCGAATCTCGTCGGCAATATCAAGAGCTACCTGCGCAATATCATCTCGCAGCAGCTTTCGTCGAACATGGTCGGACACTTGGCGCGGCTGCCGATCGGCTACTACCTGTTCCACAATACCGGCGATTCGATTTCGCGCGTATCGTCCATGTCCGAGGTTGGGCGCTTTCTGGTCGACGGGTTGATCGGCGGGTTGCTCAATATCGTCACATGCGTGCTGACGCTCGTGCTGATGCTGTATTACAGTCCGGTGCTCGCCGGCATCAGCCTTGCGGGGATGGTGCTGTTCGCGCTGTCGCGGCTGGCGATCCAGCCTCAGTTGCAAGATGCGATGTCGCAAATCCTCACGCGCGGCGCCGAGGCCGACGCGCTGCTGATCGAGAACATCCGTTCCGCGCATTCGATCAAGCTGCTGTCGTCGGAGACGTCGCGCAGCAATCTGTGGGTGAACGCCTTCACGCAGAAACTTCAGGCGATCCGCCAACAGGAACGCCTGCAGCTTCTGTTCGATGCTATCTCGAAGGGCATCGTGCATGTCGAGCAACTGGTGATCGTCACGTATGGCGCGTGGCTCGTGATGCACGGGCAAAGCACGATCGGCGTGATCTACGCGTTCATCCAGTATAAGAACCTGTTTGCGGACAAGTTCATCGATTCGATTCAGCTTTACGTGCGGCGCAAGGTATTGCAGGTCCACATGGATCGCGTCGCCGACGTGCTGCAGACCGAGACCGAGGAGCCGGCGCCCGATGCGGCCGTGCGTTCGGTCGAGCAGTTCGACGGTTCGCTATCGATTCGTTCGTTGAGCTACACGCCGAAGGGCGGCCGCCGCGCGATTCTCGAGAACGTCAACCTCGACGTGCCGGCCGGCTCGAAAATCGCGATCGTCGGGCGTACCGGCAGCGGCAAGACAACGTTGCTGAATCTGATTTGCGGCCTGTACAAGCCTGCGCCGAATATGCTGTTTGTCGGCGGCGTCGATCTATCGGAAGTGAATTTGCGGCTGTACCGCAAGCATATCGCAGCGGTCACCCAGTCCGATCAGCTCTTTCGCGGCACGATCCGGGACAACATCACGAACTTCGCGCCGGCGCCTCGCCTCGGTTCGATGTTCGAGGCGGCGCGCCTCGCATGTATCGATCGCGACATCGATATGCTCGACAACCGCTACGATACGCCGCTGGGCGACACGCAGAAGTTTCTGTCGGCCGGGCAGATGCAGCGCTTGTTGATTGCACGTGCGCTGTATTGCGAGCCGCGCCTGCTGATTCTCGACGAATTCTCGTCGAATCTGGACCAGGCGACGACGCACGAGATCTGCCGCAACGTGCTGACGCTGCCGTGCACGATCGTGCTCGTCACGCATGACGCGTCGATCCTATCGATGGTCGATCGAATCTACGAGATGCGCGACGGCAAGCTTGCCGAGATCGATCGCGCTCAGCAGCAGGAATTCGAGGTGCCAAGATGACGTTGGTTCGGCTCTTTCTATTCAACGCATTCTCGTATTCGTTCTTCATTCGGCGGATCGTCCGGCGCATCGCGCTTGGCCGATCGCCCGAGCAGGGGCTCGGGATGATGCGCTGGTGTTCGCGCACGTGCTTGCGGCTGTTTCCGTCGATCCGCTATTCGATCGAGCGCTCGATCGCGCATATGATGAGCGCGCATCTGAACGACGATCCGACCCGGATCCGGCAGGTCGCCGACCGGGTCGTCAACGAACTGTTCGAGGCCGAGCTTGCGGGCCTCATGCTGCGCACGCATAGCCTGAGTTCGATGAAGACGATGCTCGACGGGATGGAATGCGAAGGCGAGCCGTTGCTGCGCGAGGCGCTTGCGCGCGGCGGCCCGCTGATGCTCGCGGGGCTGCATTTCGGCAACCTGATGATGTTCGTCACGAAGCTGCGTTTCCTGATTCCTGAGGATCGCAAAATGATGATCGTGATGCACAAGGATGCGCCAGGCGCGTTTTTCGACGACGCGCAACGGCTCGTCAACGAATTCGGCGCGGGCAAGATCGATCTGATCGACATCGAGCAGCGCGTGCATCTGCGGCGGCTCATTACCGGCTTGCGCAAGGAGGAGCCGGTGTTCCTGCTGTTCTCCGATTTGCACGGCCGCTTCGGCAAGACCAACCCGTGCCGGCTTGGCGGCCGCTGGATCCGACTCGCCGGAGGCGGCGTGAAGCTGGCGGTCGAGCAGGGCATTCCGCTTCTCGTCGCGTACGCGACCGGCGTGCCGTTTCGCGATCGCTGCACCGTGCATTTCGTCGAGCTCGGTTCGACCACCGGATCGCGGATGCTGAACACGCCGGAGAACGCATCGCGCGTGCTGACGACCCACCAGCTGATCGTCGATCGGCTCGAGGACGCGCTCGTGAAGCAACCTGAGCAGTGGCACTTCTGGGAACACTTCGCCCCGTATTTGATGCCTTCCCCGTTGCTCGAGCACAGCACGCGCGCTTCCGAGCCCGCGCTCAAGAACGTTTGACGAGTATTCCCATGCCTGCCTGGACTGAATCACTGAGAGAGCAAAAGGCACCACGCAAGCTGGCGCGCGGCACGACGTTCGGCACCGTCATCAACGGCGTCGTTGGGGTGCCGGTGTCGATGCGGTTTTTCTGCTACCTGTCGATTGCGATGTTCGCGATGTTCATCATCGCACTCGTGCGCCTTTCATACGCGAATACCGAAAGCGTGGTGGGTACGCTCGCACCGCGCTCGGGGTTGATCGGTGTCGGCGCGCCGCCGGGATGGGCGGTACGCGAGGTATTCGTCACGAAGGATCAATATGTGAAGGCCGGGCAGAAACTGATGAGCGTCACACGTGACACGAGCTTCGTCGCGCAGGCGAACAACGCGCAGGAAATGCGCGACTCGATCAAGCGTCAGCGCGTCGAGGTCAATCAGCAAATGGATGCCGCGAAGCTCGAGTACCAATCGTCGATACAGCAGACCAATCAGCAGATCGCCGCGCTGTCGGAAAGCCGCGGACTCATCGACAAGCAGATCCAGGATCAGCGCCGTATCGTGTCGGAAAACCAGGAGCGGCGCGATCGCGTGAAGCAGCTTCTGAACGAGCAGGTCGTCACGCTCGAGCAGTACAACCAAGTGAACACGCAGTTCCTGCAAGCAAGCCAAGGGCTTCAGGATCTGCTGCTGCGCAAGGCCGATCTCGTGAAGAACATCATGAAGCTGCGCGGCGATCTGGACACGATGCAAAGCAAGTACGACGGCTCGAATGCGGAATTGAAGATCAAGCAGGAAGAACTGAACTCGCGCGAATACAACATCGACGAGAACGTCAACCAGATACTGTATGCGCCGGCCGACGGACAGATCGTGCGCCTCGACGTGGTACAGGGCGGCGTGATCGACCAGTCGAACACACGCGTCGTCGAAATCCTGCCGGCAAAGGCCGACGGGCTGGTCGCCGAGTTGTATATTCCGTCGTCGAAAGCCGGCTTCATCAAGCCGGGTCAGGAAGTGAAGCTCGCGTATGGCAGCTATCCGGTCGAGAAATTCGGCACGTACCGCGGCAAGCTTCTGTCGGTGTCTCCCGTGGCGTTTTCCGCGAAGGAATTGAATTTGCCCACCGATAGCAGCAACGCGACGCAAACTTATTTCAAGAGTTGGGTCGAGCTTGCCGATCGGCAGCCGGTGTTCGAAGGCAAGCCGCTGGCGTTGCGAGCAGGGATGTTGCTGAGGGCGGATATCGTGCTGGAAAAGCGCAGTCTGCTCGAATGGCTGTTTGAGCCGCTCTATCGAATCCGGCAGCGAATGTTTGGCACGCCTGCGTAATCGCTCATGCGCAAGAAGGACAAGCAACACCGTCAACGAGCGTGTCGCGGCTGGCGCGTGCCGGCATCGTGCTGGTTCGGCGCGACGCTCGTGATGTTGGCGGGCGCCGCGCAAGCACAGGACGCGGACTCCACCCGCTGGCGCGACGGCGCAGATGGCATCGGTTTCTATCCGGGCGGCGACGCGCCGGGCTTCGACGCAAGCTCATGGAGAACGCCGGGGCAAGCCGGCAGGACGCGTGGCGCAACGGTGGGCGCCGTTGCGCCGGCTGTCGATCCGAATGCGCCGCCGCGCAGGCTGACCGAAGAAACGATCACGCTCGGGCATGACGCATCGGCTTCGGTCGCGCCCGGCGCGGGTGTGCAAGGTGACGACGGCATCGGTTTTGCCGACGTTCCGAACCGAGCGCCTTCCGAGCGACGGCTATCCGCGAGCGCTCGATCCGAACGCGCCGCGTCGCCGTCGAATTCGACCGATATGTGCGGCGATCACGTGTGCGGCCCCGGCGACGGACCGGTACGCCCGCCCGCGGGTCCGGCGCCGCGCTTCATTGCCGGCGTGCGTTACGATCGGATGCCTTACGAGCTTCATCCGATCGATTCGCAGCAACTGCCGGATTTGCCCGAGGCGCAATGGCCGTCGATTGTCGAGCAACTGCAAGGCGACGACAGCAACATGATTGGGATCGGTTGGCACTATATCGTGACGACCGGCCGCTCGACGCGCGTGACGACGGAGACGGGCGCGCTCGGCATCGGATCTTTCGACAATCCGGGCAGCAGCGTGCAGATCAACAACATGAACACGCTCGCGCTGGCATTCACGCATTTCTTTACCGAGCATGTGACCGCCAAGCTGCTTGCCGGGCTGCCGCCGAAGCTGACGATGTACGGCAAAGGCAGCATCGGTTTGCCGTTCGACAAGATTTTTCCCGGCACGTCGGGCAGTCTGCCGCTCATCAATCTCGCGAACCCGAACAGCAATCCGCTCGGCACGACGCGCGCGTGGCCGATTACGATCTTGATGGAATATTATTTGGGCAAGCGTGAGGATCGATTCCGGCCTTACTTCGGAGCGGGCTTGAGCTATACGCGCTTCACGCACACGAGCCTGAATTCCGTGTTCGCGCAAAAGCTCTCGTCGCTTGGCGGGCTGCTGTCGGCCGGCATGTCGATCGGCACGCTGCAATCGCTGCTTACCAGCCCCGATGCGCTCAACCGGCTGCTGCAAGCAGGCGCCGATTTGATTCTGCCGACCGGTGCGCATGCAACGGCGTCCGTGAGAAGCGCGTGGTCGCCCGTTTTCACGCTCGGCGCGAATTATCAGCTTACCCGTAATCTGTCGCTGTCGGGGTCGCTGACCTACATGGCGCTGCGCACGACGATCAACGTCAATATCAACGATCCGAAGCGGGTACTCGCGAAAAATTCGGTGAAGCTCTCCGCAAACCCGATACTCTGCACGGTTTTGCTCAATTATCGTTTCTGAATCCGAAGCTTTGGAATTCGCAGATCATGCAATGGCCGAAACGGCGGCCTCGGCATTTGTCGGAGGATTCCCGGCGGTCTGGGGCGCAGGGCGCGGCGCGGGCAGCGTCGGCGCGGCAGTGAAGCGTCGGCGAACGCTCAGACGTGGCCTCGCGCTCGCGCGGGCGATTCTTCCGGCCGAGCCGGCCTGAGCGGAGAAGAAAATCGAGGCTGATATGCTTCGGCAAGTTGCGCCGCCCCGGCTTGCCGAAGCGTCGACATGGAGGTCGAGCCGTCTGCGAAAACCAATCGATACCGCCCGATGAGGGAGTAACGCGTTGCTGCGGCCGTCGCTGCCGAAGCTAGGCTCGCGGTGCCGGGCCGCGCGCCGTCATGCCCGCGACACGCCTGGCCTGCGATAATTGCACCGCGGCGTCGCAGACGCGACCAGCATAGGAAAGGAGGCCGGGATGGGCGAGCAGGATACGCAGCGGCGCGACATGGCGCCGTTGGAAGAGCGACAGCGGCGTTTTGAAGAGGATCTCGTCGACGCGTATGACGAGGAACTTGAAATGGAGTTGGACGATCGCCGTTTCGACGACGAATCGATTTTCTCCGAGGAGCGCCGTGACGCGCGCAAGCGCTATTTTCGCGAACTGTTCCGTCTGCAAGGCGAGCTTGTGAAGCTGCAGGACTGGGTTGTGCACACCGGGCATCGGCTCGTCGTGATTTTCGAGGGGCGCGACGCGGCGGGCAAGGGCGGCGCGATCAAGCGCATCACGCAGCGCCTGAACCCGCGCGTGTGCCGGGTGGCCGCGCTGCCCGCGCCGAGCAACCGCGAGCGCACGCAATGGTATTTCCAGCGCTATGTCGCGCATCTGCCGGCCGGCGGCGAGATCGTGCTGTTCGATCGGAGTTGGTATAACCGCGCGGGCGTCGAACGCGTCATGAGCTTTTGCACCGACGACGAATACGAGGAATTTTTCCGCTCGGTGCCTGAATTCGAGAAGATGCTCGCGCGCAGCGGGATCCAGATCATTAAGTATTGGTTTTCGATCACCGATCAGGAACAGGAGACGCGCTTCCAGAACCGCATCGACGACCCTCTCAAGCAATGGAAGCTGAGTCCGATGGATCTCGAAAGCCGGCGCCGCTGGGAGGCGTATACGGCGGCGAAGGAGGAAATGCTGTTGCGCACGCATATTCCCGAAGCGCCTTGGTGGGTGGTGCAGGCCGTCGACAAGAAACGGGCGCGGCTCAACTGCATTCATCATTTGCTGAGCCTCGTGCCGTATCACGATATCGACCGCGAGCCGGTGCATCTGCCGCAGCGCGAGCACCATCCCGACTACATTCGGCGGCCGGTTCCGGACGACATGATCGTGCCGGAGATTTATTGAGCGGGACGGCTGCGGCCGGCGTTCGAGGCTTGACAAATCTTGCCTGCCGGCGCATGCTGCCCCGCATGAACTCGGCTCGCCTTTACTTCGCGCACATTATTATTCGCACCATTCATCGAATGGTGGGTTAGCGCGCGTCCGAGTCTCGATCACTGCAAACCCGCCCCGTGAGGCGGGTTTTTTGTTTCCGCCTGCCGGGACATCCACCATCGAGGAGCCTGTCCATGCAGTCAGCCGGTGCCGTTGAGCAAACGTCTCAAGCCCACACGCCAGGCGCGCTCGCGCCCACGCTCAATGATTATCTGACGTCGATTCTCAACGCTCGCGTGTACGACGTCGCCCGCGAAACGGAGCTTGAACGCGCGCGCAACCTGTCGGTGCGGCTGGGCAACGACGTGTGGCTCAAGCGCGAGGACAACCAGCCGGTGTTTTCGTTCAAGCTGCGCGGCGCGTACAACAAGATGGCGCATATTGACGCCGAGGCGCTCGCGCGCGGCGTGATCACCGCGTCGGCGGGCAACCACGCGCAAGGCGTCGCGTTCTCGGCCGCGCGGATGAACGTGCGCGCGATCATCGTCGTGCCGGTCACCACGCCGCAGGTGAAGGTCGACGCGGTGCGCGCGCACGGCGGGCCGGGCGTGGAGGTGATCCAGGCGGGCGAGTCGTACAGCGACGCGTATGCGCACGCGCTGCGGCTTCAGGCCGAGCGCGGCCTGACGTTCGTTCATCCGTTCGACGATCCGCACGTGATCGCGGGCCAGGGCACGGTCGCGATGGAGATTCTGCGCCAGCACCAGGGGCCGATCCATGCGATTTTCGTGCCGATCGGCGGCGGCGGGCTGGCGGCGGGCGTTGCCGCCTACGTGAAGGCAGTGCGGCCCGAGATCCGGGTGATCGGCGTGCAAACGGACGATTCGTGCGCGATGGCGCAATCGCTTGCGGCGGGGCGGCGCGTCGAGCTGAGCGAGGTCGGGCTGTTCTCGGACGGCACGGCGGTCAAGCTGGTCGGCGACGAGACGTTCCGCCTGTGCGCGGCGCATCTGGACGGGGTCGTGACGGTCGATACCGACGCGCTGTGCGCGGCGATCAAGGACGTGTTCCAGGACACGCGCAGCGTGCTCGAGCCGGCCGGCTCGCTGGCGGTGGCGGGCGCGAAGGCGTATGCGCAGCGCGAGGGGCTGGCCGGCAAGACGCTGGTGGCGATCACCTCGGGCGCGAACATGAACTTCGACCGGATGCGCTTCGTTGCCGAGCGCGCGGAAGTGGGCGAGGCGCGCGAGGCGGTGTTCGCGGTGACGCTGCCCGAGGAGCGCGGCAGCTTCCGGCGCTTTTGCGCGCTCATCGGCGAGCGCAACGTCACGGAGTTCAACTACCGGATTGCGGATGCGCAGACCGCGCATATTTTCGTCGGCGTGCAGATCCGGCAGCGCGGCGAATCGGACGCGATCGCGGCGAACTTCGCCGCGCACGGCTTTGCCACGGTCGACCTGACGGGCGATGAATTATCCAAGCAGCACGTGCGCTACATGGTCGGCGGGCGCTCGCCGCTCGCGCGCGACGAACGGCTGTTTCGCTTCGAGTTTCCGGAGCGCCCGGGCGCGCTGATGAAGTTCCTGTCGGCGATGGCGCCGGAGTGGAATATCAGCCTGTTTCATTACCGGAATCAGGGCGCGGATTACAGCTCGATCCTGGTCGGCCTGCAAGTGCCGCCGGCCGACCATGCGGCGTTCGAGCGCTTCCTGGTCGCGCTCGGCTATCCGTTCTGGGAAGAGAGCAGCAATCCGGCGTACCACCTGTTCCTGGGCTGACATCAATGCGGTAGCCGCGATCGACGGCCGGAAATGAATCGAACCTGTCGATACCGGCCGATTCGAACCGCTACCGCCAGCGCCAAAATAAACGGCCCCGGTCAATGCGAATGGCGGTGATGAATATCCGGAAAATGCGCGTGCGTATGCGTGAGCGGCGTATGCCGATGCGCATGCGTATGCGGTTCGTCGCCATCCCAGTCGAAATCGTGCGTGTGCTGGTGATGTGCGTCGTGGCGATGCCGGTGGCTGTGCTCGAGCGCCTCGTGCGTATGCGGATGCTCATGTCGCTCGCGCAGATGCAGCCAGATGCCGACGGCCATCAACGCCGCTGCCGCCCAAAACGACAGCGCGGGCCATTCAGGCCAAATCGCGAGCGACAACCCCACGCCGAATAGCGGCGCAACCGAAAAATACGCGCCGGTGCGCGCGGTGCCAAGCTCGCGCAGCGCAAGGACGAACAGCACGAGGCTCACGCCGTAGCCGGCGAAGCCGGTCAGCATCGCGGCGGCGACCGCCGGCACGGCTGGCAGCCGCGAGCCGAGCGCAAACGCGATCACGAGATTGACCGTGCCCGCGACCAGGCCTTTGATGCACGCGATCGTCGCGGCGTCGTGGGCCGACACCTTGCGCGTCAGGTTGTTGTCGATCGCCCAGCATGCACACGCCGCCGCGACGAGCAGCGCACCTGCCGGCAGGTGCGCCGCGCCCGGATGCCAGGACAGCAGCACGCCGCCCGCGACGATCGCAGCCATGCCGGCGAGGATCTGCCCATCGACGTTCTCGCGAAACACCAGCCACGCAATCACGGCGGTAAATACGCCTTCGAGATTGAGCAGCAGCGCGCTCGTGGCGGCGGGCGTCGCAGCGAGGCCGAGCATCAACAGCGCGGGGCCCGCCACGCCGCCCGCCATGACCGCGCCGGCGAGCCAGGGCAGTTCCGCCGACGGCAGGCGTGCGGCCACGCTATGGTGCGCATCGGCGGGTTCGCCGCGCGACAGGCGCCGCACCAGGATGAAGACCGCCAGGCCGGCTCCGCTGCCGAGGTAGAACAGCCCGGCGACCATGAACGGCGGCAGGGCGCCGAGCAGCAGCTTCGCGACCGGGGTGGTGGAGCCGAACAGCACGGCGGCGAGAAGCGCGGTAAAGACCGCATGCGTTCGGACGAACATGGGCGTGGCGCGTGCGCGTGAAATAGGGGCAGGGAATGTGACGCAACGATATCGCAAACCCGGCGCGCCGGTCATTCGTTCGGCGCCGGGCGGGCAAAACGCGTCGCGGCGGGACAACATGGCAAGGCGGAGCCGTCGCGGCGACGCGGGATGTCACGAAACGCAGCGCGGCAGGAGGCGCGCGGCGCAAGGCGGCGCGATGAGGTTGGCGGCACCCGGCGCAACGGGCGGCAGGCGCTCCAATGCAATGAACGGTTTGCCGAATTCGGCGCGTGGCGGCGCGCCGCCGCCGCGTCGGCAGCCTCGAGCGTCAACCAGGCGATGCCATTCACGACGGCAAACGCGAACACGAGGCGGCGCGTCCGCACGCGCTCAATCGATCGCGGGAAATCCGGCGCGCCCTTGCGTCAAATCGAACAGTGCATCGCGTGCCGCGTCGCGCGCGGCGGCGGGCAGCCGGATCACGAGTTTGACCGTCATCCCGTACACGCTGTCGACCAGTTCGTGCTTTTCCTGCTCGATCCAGCGGCGCACGCGCGCCTCGTCGGGATAACCCATCTCGATCGCGAGCCGCGCATACGCGATCCGGTCGATGCGCTCGGCGTCGGCGAGCGCGGCGGCGATTGCATCGGTATACGCGCGCACGAGGCCGCCCGCGCCGAGCTTCACGCCGCCGAAATAGCGCACGACGGCGCCGAGCACACCGTCGAGGTCATGATGGCGCAGCACCTCGAGAATCGGGCGCCCGGCCGTGCCGGACGGCTCGCCGTCGTCCGACATGCCGGACTGCCCGCCCGCGAGCAGCGCCCAGCAGACGTGCGTTGCGCCTGGATGTTCGGTGCGCAGGCGCTGTAATTCGACCATCGCGGCGTCACGGCCATCGACCGGAATTGCATAGGCGATGAAGCGGCTCTTGCGGATCTCGATTTCGCGCGTGGTGATGTCGGCGAGTGTGCAGGTCATGTCGGATGTTGCATAACGTTCGATGTATTCAATGATGTAGGCCGTTTCCCGGGTAGGTGAAGCCGTGCCGCTCGAACGGTCTCAGGCAACGGTCGGCCCGCGTTGCGGCGGACGGCGGCCGGGCCGGTGACGGATCGGTCACGAAAAAGGGAATTTTACGGCGTTGCGCATTGCGGCGGTGCGCGGTGCAGTGGCGCGCGGGGGAAGGCCGTCGCGGGGCGCCGTGCATTGCACGAGCGGGCAGGTGCTGCGGCGGTCGAAAAAGCAGCCGCGATTCGGTATGCCGCGCATCGCGGGAGAGCGGACTATCCGGTAGCGGGCTTGAGCGGTTTCGCGCCGACATCGATTCCAATCGGCGCCGATCGGACCGGGGCCGCCCGCACCGTGCCCGGCTCCGGCTGCGATGGCGAGCAGCGACGCCATTTCGGCGCACGTTGCCGCCGAGGGTTGATCGAAGTCAACGCACGGGCGTCGCAGGCCGCCGATCATGATAACGAAGCTACGCGCGACGGTGCGCATGGCGGGTTATCTAGGGGAGTCATCCATGTACCAGAACATCATGGTTGCGATCGACGGCAGCGCGCCGTCGATGCATGCGCTCGCCGAGGCGCTGAAGCTGGCGAAGCTGAGCGGCGCCCATGTGCGCGCCGTCTATGTGATCGATACGTCGGTGCTGTTCACGTATGCGGGTCTCGGCGATCCGCGCGAACTGCTCGAAGACGCGCGCATCGGCGGTGCCGAGGTGTTGACGAACGCGCAAAGCGCGTTGGCGCAAGCGGGCGTGGCGGGCGATACCGAGTTGATCGAGACCGATAGCATTGGCGACGATATCGCGAGCCGATTGGAGCGCTATGTCGAGCAGCACCATTTCGATCTGGCCGTGATCGGCACACACGGGCGTCGCGGCGTGCGTCGTCTGCTGCTGGGCAGCGTCGCGGAACGCTTCGTGCGCACGTCGAGCTGCCCGGTGCTGTTGGTGCGGGCCGACGAGCCGCCGCGCAGCGCGCGTGCGGCGGCCTGATCACGCGGAGCCGGACATGGCGCGCAAACAATATCGGATCGTCGCCGCCACGATCTGCGTTTTTCTGTCGCTCGCAGGCATGATGGCGGTGGTGACCAGCATGCTGTTCGATAACGGCGCGGCGTTGCGCTATGGCGCGATCGGATTGATTGCCGGGATCGCGGGCTTCGTCGTGATGCTCAATCCGGGCGAGAAGCGCACGTAACGTTGTGCAGACCGGGGCGCGAGCGGACGGCGTGTGCCGGTGCCGATTCGAGCGCGCATGTCGAGGCGAGCCAGGCGACGCGAGCGCTGGGGCATCGGATTGTTGCCGGGATGCCGAATACGGTCAAACTCGAGGCGCGTGCATCGCAAGCTTCGCATGCATTTGGCGTCGCCCATTTGACCATCGGCGGGCGTGCCGGGCGGCGGATATCGGAAGGGCGCGATGCGGATTCAATTTTCCGCACATTTCGCCGCGTACTGCGCCCACGATCTGCCTAGGCGCTGTTCGCGCGTCGAGCAAACGTCGGCGACTCGCGCGCGAACGTTGCGCGCACGGCTGAAACGCTTGGAGATCACGTCGACGCCTGCGCGTTGCGTGATCGGAACATTCCCGTGCCCGGCAAGCCGGAAAGTCGATCTCGCTCAGATGCAAGGAGGCGGACATGACGCTGACAGGCACGATTCATACGACGCAATGGTCGGTCGACGTCGACACGTCCGCTGCACCGGAAGGCGGCTATCGCTGCCGCATTCAGGTGGCGCACCAGTCGGCTGGGCAGGCGTTCGAGCGCGCCTTCGAACTTGGCCGCACGTTCACGACCGAGCGCGACGCGGTGCTTGAAGGATTGCGCGCGGGCATGACGTGGATCGAGATGAAAACGTCGCATGCGTTCAACGTAAGTTGACGTGACGGCCGGCTGGTCAGCCGCACGGAGCGATGGCCGGCACGAATCCGACGGTTCCCCGGCGTTGCCTCGTGCCGGCACGCCCGATATGTGCGAAAAATGCCCCGCCATGCACGGCGAGCAACGCATCCCGTTACTGTTCATTTTTTATTCGACATGGCAGACGGCGAAGCGCCGGCACACGGTCGCCAGGATACCGGCGTCGAAGCGCCCGATCGACGGCCGGAATCATTCGAATAGCACGCTCGCGCTGCGGCCTGCGATGCCGCTTGATGCACGTCAACGCGCGAACGGCAGCCATCCGGATCATATGAACCGGGGTTGAAATCAGGACGGCTTTGCATGGGGTTTGGCGTGTCGCGGCGGTAAGCCGGGCGGGCTCGAGGTGCGATGGGAGGAGAGTTTGATGGGCGTCGGCATGCAAATCGCCTATTTCGGTTTCGCCGGATCAGCGCGGATCGAAGCCGAAGCCAGCGTGCAGCTCATGCGGCTCGGCCGCTTCGACGGCAAGATCGCGAACTGTCTGCTTGTGGTCGAGGCGCTGCATGAATCCGATGGCCGCACACTGTATGACGCGCGGCTCGATTTGCTCGCCCGCGATCGTGAGTCGATGCCGAACATGCGCTGCACGCACGCCAATGCGCTCGTCGCGATCCGGCATGCGTTCGATGTTGCGGAAGCGCTGCTCTTGCGTGCGCGGCTCGATGAATCTTGACGCAGAGCGTCGGTACAGGCGGAAGGAGAGCGTGATGCGTGACGAAGGGTTGATCGAGTTGCTGCGTGAGGCGGCCGCAGACACGTCGATTCCAGATGAAGCGCTACAGCGCTGGTTGGACGATGAAGTCGCGCGGCTCGAAGAGGGGGCGTTGATTCACGATTACGTGCGCGTGTTCGCGATACGGCGCTTGCGCGAGCGGCTGGCCGCCGTGCGCAAGCGTTGAGCCGTGCGCGCTGCGCACGGCGATGCCACCGGGCAATGTGCGCACGTAAAGCGTGGATTACCTACGCGATGGCGTGTGGGTGAAGCGTGTGGCTTCATAGCGACTGAGCACCACGTCGATGCGGCGTTCTTCGTGCCGGCAGCGAACTGCCAAGTGCTACAGATGCCGGTGCGCATTTGCGGTCGCTGCCACCAGCCGTTGGCGAAAACGCAAGTGCGGGGCCGGCAGCGGGACGTCGGCCGCGTGGCCGCGCTACCGTTGCGTTGCGCATCGCACGGCGCGGCCTGTGTCAATGCCTGCCGCGCTCAGATGCGTTGCAGCCCGTCGAGATCGACGATGCGAATCCGTTTGCCACGCGTGGCGACGAGGCCGTCGCGCTGAAACTTCGACAGCATCCGGCTGACAGTTTCGAGCTTCATGCCCAGATAGCAGCCGATTTCCTCGCGCGTCATCCGCAAATTGAACTCGGCCGGCGAATAGCCGCGCGCCTCGAAGCGTGCCGACAGATTCAGCAAGAACGCGGCGATCCGCTGCTCGGCCGTCATCGTACCGAGCAGCGCCATCAGGCTCGATTCACGAACGATTTCGCCGCTCATCAGTTGGTAGACGTGGTGCTGCATCGGCTTTACGTCGCGGCATACCTGCTCGAGCTGCGCGAACGGAATGATGCAGACCGTGCTGTCCTCCAGCGCGCGCGCGTCGGTGTTGTGGCGTCCCGTGTGCAGTCCGTCGAGCCCGAGAGATTCGCCCGCGATCTGGAAGCCGGTCACGTGTTCGCGGCCGTCGCGATGCGTGAGTACGGTTTTGAACGAACCGGTGCGCACCGCGTAGATGCTTTGAAACGGGTCACCGGACCGGTACAGCGTATCGCCGCGCTTGACTTGCCGAGTCGTGCAAATCAGCGCGTCGAGCTGGGCGAAATCGGCGGGCGTCAGATTCGGCGGCATGCAGACTGCGCGCAGCGCGCACGATGAACAGCGCACCGTGCTGCGCTTGGGCTGATTCGCGCGCATCGATGCCGGCATCGGCGAAATGGGATGGATCGGGATAGCGGTTAGGGCGTGGTTCAGCATGATCTGCTCCGGTTTATTGGCTCATATCCGATCGGCGTTGGTGCGCGATCGCTTCGATCGTTTTGCATGCAGCGTCAAACTCGACGGTCTTGTCGAAGAAAAAATCCGCGCCGGCCGCGCGGGATGCCGCGCGGAATGCCGGCCCCGACAAATTCGTCAGCACCACCGTCACGACTCTCGGAACCCGGCGCGACAGCGCCGCGATGAGTTCGAGGCCGTTGCCGTCGGCAAGACGAAGGTCGATGATCGCGATGTCCGGCTGGCACGCGGACAACCCCGCCAGCGCCGCAGCCAAATCCTCCGCTTCTCCGACCACGGCAATGCCGGCCAATGCGCCGAGCCGCGCGGCGATCCGGCAGCGCACCGGCTTGGCGTCGTCGACGAGATATACGCTTACGGGTGCCGGCGTGGGTCTGACATTCATGGGCGTCAGTATCGTCTGCCCAGCGCGCGGGGAAAATCGGCGCCGCTTGAAGTTTGAGTAGGCGCGGCGGAAGTGTTGTAGGGGGATTCCTACAACGATGCGGCGTTGCGTCGCGTTGCCACCGTCAGGCCCCGCAATGGGCCGAGGGTTGGGATGCCGCCGGCTTGCTTCGACGCTGGTTGTCGCGCGCGGCGGGTACGGTCGCGGGGGAGGGTGACGCGCAAGCGGCCGCCATGCGTTTCCGTTCGGCAACAGGGCGCGACGCCGATCTCATTGATGCGCCCCGCTGCCGGCGCGCGCCGATTCGGATAAATGCGGGCAGGCGCGTGGCCGGGCCGTGCGGGTTCCAGGCGGTCGCGCGAACCGGCGCGGCAGCGGGCCGTATGAGAAACAGACCGACGCCGGGCGTGGCAAGAGCGATGAAGCGGCGCCGCAGTCTTGAGTTCCGCTGGCGCCGCAGGTTGTCGTCAGCGCTTCGCTACCGACGCCGTCGACGCTTGCCGCAAATATTCGCGGACTATCGGCATGCGCGAGACGTTTGCGCCCGTCACGCTGATCGAGCCTGTCGTCGAGCAGCCGGGCGGCGGAGGCAGCGGATTGCCGTCGAGCGTGTTCGCCTGGCAGATGAGCTGGCTTGCCGAGCAGCCAGCCGCCTGCAACAGCGCGATCGGCGTATCGTTGATCGACGCGAACGCATTGCCGGACACGTTGACGTCGCAGACGTTGCCGAGCGTGCGCAGGCCCTGATAGTGGGTGCGGGAGACGCGGTTGCCCGTCACGGACACGCGCGTGACCTTGCCGCTCGGCCAGGTGTTGAGCTCGATTCCGCCCATGTATGCCGGATCGCGCGGGTTGTTCGGATTGGGCAGCTCGATGTTGGATACGTCGTTGTTCGACACGACGACGTTCGTCGAATTGTAGGTATTCCAGCTATCCTCCTGCGCAACGAGGATGCCCGCCGCCTTCTCGACGTTCTGCACCGTGTTGCCGGTGATCGTCACGTCCGCGCCGCCGACCACGGTCGCGCCGCGCCCCCAGTAGTTGCCGAGCAGCTTGTTGTTCTGGATCAGCACGTTGCTGCACATCTTGCCGTCGGGGATATAGCTGACGACGGCGACCATGTCGTCGCCCGTGTTCTTCACCGTGTTGTCACGCACGAGCACGTTGCGCGAGCCGTGGGTGGTATGGATACCGTCGGCGAGCGTGTCCTGCACCGTGTTGCCGACGACCGCGACATCCGCGCCGCTGAACACGAAGATGCCCGCGCTCGCGCCGCCGCGAATCGTCACGTCGAGCACCTGGATGCCGGAGCCCTCCACATCGACTTTCGTCGAGCTGGGTGTCGCCAGCCGTGTCGTTCCGGTGCCGACCAGCGTCACGCCGACGAGCGTCGAATTCTGGCCGCGCATTTCGATCGTCTGATCGGCGTCGTTGGTCGCGATGAGCGTCGCGCCGTAGCCCGACACCACCGCTTGCAGAGTCTTTACCACCAGCGAGCGGCCGACGACGTACTGCCCCGGTGCGAACACAAGGCGCTGGCCGGCTTGCAGCGAGTCGAGCGCGCGCTGGATCGTGTCGGCCTGATCGGTGTTGTCGCCCGTCGGATGAAGCGTGACGTCGGGGAGTGCTGCCGCGAGCGGTGCGGGTGCGGCGGGCTGGGCGGCTTGGCCGGCCGCGGCAACGGACAGTGCGGCGACGAGTGCGGCAAGAGCGGGAAGCGATCGAGTCATGGTGAACCTTTCTTGGTGGAATTTTTCGTTAGCCTCACGCTAAGCTTTCGAAAGGATCGGCGTCGGTGTGTTAGCCAACACTGTGTGCCGTGTCGAATCCAAATATCGATGCGAGGTCTGTGATCGCATGTGCCGTATGGCACGGGAGAAACGCCGCTGCCTGATCGACGCGCGATGCGCGTGCGGCTTTGCGTGCGCATCCGCCGGTGTGTGAAGCCAGCGATCGGCTCGTGGCGCGCGTCGCGATGTGGGATCGCTGATGTCCGGCTAGCTTATCCGGTCGCGCGCCGCCGCCACCTATCGCTAGGTTCGCGCCGACAGCCATTCGGCAATGCGCGGCCATGTGTTTCGCAACGTGCGTGAGCCCATGAAGAGGCCGATATGGCCGCCGGGTACGAGCTGGCTCGTCACATCGGACGCGGGTGTGCCGAGATATTGGCGCGCATCGAGCACCTGCTCCGGCGTCGTGATGTCGTCGTCTTTGCCGGCAAGCAGATAGACCGGGCACGTAATGGTCGTCAGATCGAGCGTGCGGCCTAGCGCGACGAATGTCCCCTTCGCGAGCCGGTTTTCCTTGAAGAGCTGCACGATCGCCTGCAGATACCAGCGCCCGGGCAGATCCACGGGATTCTCGTACCAACTCGCGAATGCCTCCGCACGGCGCACGTAGGTCGGATCGTCGATGTGCTCGTACATGTCGATGAGATTGCCGACATAATGCTGTTCCGGATGCATATTCTTCCAGCCGCGCAGCATCATGCGGCCGCGCATCAGTCCGCCGCCGGTTCGCACGAGTTCTTCGTAAAACGATGTCGGATACGCGTGCGCCATGCGCTTGATCGGGCCGTCGCCGGCGTCGGTATCGATCGGTGAGCCGGCGAGCACGACGCTTGCCACCTTGTGCGGAAACCGCGCGGCATACATCGCGCACAGCCAGCCGCCCTGACATAGCCCGACGAGGTTGACGCGGCCGCCGATCTCGTCGACGCACACGTTCAGTTCCGCGAGATATTGATCGATCTCCAGATCCTTCATGTCCTCCGTCGCGCTATGCCAATCCGTCAGATACAGGCGCGTCACGCCATGAGTGCGCAGCGTCTCCATTAAGCTCTGGCCGGGCTGATAGTCGGCGATCATCGCGCTGTGGCCGGCGTATGGCGCGTCGACGATCGTTGGCAGCCCGGCGGCCGGCGCGACTGAATAATCGCGAAACGTCATCGTGCGCAGCGCGAGCAGCGGTTGGTTCGGCGACGCGAGCGACGGCCGCAGCTCGAAATGCAGCTTTTCCTCTTCGGCGAGGAAGTGCATGTAGCGGGCCGTCCAGCTATTGCCGGCTTCGATGAAGGTGGCGGCGGCGGCGAGCGGCCAGAAGATCGGCAGCGCGGGAGGGGCGACAGGCGGGGCGTTCGAGGGATGGTTCATGTGGGCGTCGGCGGTCCGATTGAAACTGGTCAAATACCGCTCGGCCAGCGCTGGCTGGGAACGGCGGCGCGGGGCAGTGTGGCGGGGAGGGCGCGAATGCGCTCGCGCCCCCGGCGGCGAGTCGACGCAATAAGAAAACGGCAATGCCGATAGGCGGCGCGTAACGATGTGTTGTTGCATCGACGCGTGGCGCTGCCTCGAGGCCGAACTCGGCAGCGCGCGAACCGCGCGTTGCGCACAGCGTGTGTGCGGTGCCGGGCATGGCGTGCGCTCGCATGGTCGAGCGAGGCTCCGCCGTCGGCCGCCATTCAGCGGGCGGCGCGCGCCGGCGCTACGGATGCCGCGGGCGCGGGCGTTGCCGCACGCTCGGCAATGCGGTCCATCAGCTTCGCACAGAGATAAACGAGTAGCGCGCCCGCGGCAGCGCCGTGTAGGTCGCCTGACATCGTCGACAGGCTGGTCAGCCGATCGAGCCCGGTGACGACGGCGGCCGTCGCGAGCCAGAGCACGAGCGCATCGACTGGGCGGTCGTGGCGCAAAGGGTGCGCAAACGGTGCGGGCCGTGGAGCGCGGGCGGAACGACGCAAGGTTCGCATGACTGCCTCCTGAATGAAGTAACGCGACAAGTTGAATCGATTGTGGGCGAATCGGCAGGCAACCTGATGATCTGTATCAAATGCCGAAATGCGGGCGCGGATAGTCTTGGTTTTGTCATATCGATACCGGCTTGAAGAACATGCATATCCGAGAAATTCGTTCGAAGATCGACAGCACGCAGTCGACACGCAAGATCACACGTGCAATGGAAATGATGGCGCGCACCCGGATGGCCAGCGCGCAGCGGCGCGCGCGCGAGTTTCGTCCATACGCGGCGCGCGTGACGGCGATCGCCCAGCGGATGTTGCGCGATCGGCCCGATTACACGTCGGTGCTGATGAGGCGGCGCGAGCCGGTGCGTCGCGCGGGCTTGATCGTCGTCAGCACCGATCGCGGCCTGTGCGGGCCGCTCAACACGCGGCTGCTCGTCGCGTGTGCCGATACGCTCGACGCATGGCAGCGTAAGAACATACAGAGCGAGCTGAGCGTGATCGGCGCGCGCGGTGCGGCGCCGCTCGCCCGGCATGGCGCAAACGTTGTCGCGCGCACCGCCAATCTCGGCGGCGAACGGCAATTCGATGCGGTGCTCGGCGCGCTGCTGGTGCCGCTGACCGCGTTCATCGACGGCGAGCTGGACGAGGTGTGGATTGCCTATAACCGGTTGACGAGTGCGCTGTCCTACGAGCCTCGAATCGAACGGATCTTGCCGGTCGACGGCATCGAACCGCTCGGTAGCGAGCCGCTTGCGCCATACCTGTACGAACCGGCGCCGAAGCCGGTGGTGGATACGATCCTGTTACGGTACGTCGAAGCGCGCTTTTACCAGGCGGTGGTCGAGAACGGCGCATGCGAGCAATGCGCGCGGATGTTCAGCATGCAGGCCGCGACGCGCAACGCCGACCAGATGCTGCGCGATCTGCGGCATCTGTACCAGAAGACGCGGCAGGCACGGATCACGACGGAACTGTGCGAGATCGTGGCCGGCGCCGCGGCGATTTGACGGAGCGCGCGATGCCGTTATCGTTGCGAGTCGATGTCCTGAGCATCGACGCCGTGCTCTATGCGGGTGAAGCGCGCATGGCCATCGTGCCGGGCGACAGCGGCGAGCTGGGTATTTATCCGCGGCATGCGCCGCTTTTCACGCGGATCCGGCCCGGCGTCGTCACGATCGTCGATGCGCGCACGGGCAAGCCGCTGCGTTTGCTGGTCGCGGGCGGCGTGCTCGAGGTGGCGCGCGAGGGCGTCACGCTGATTGCCGATCATGCGTTGCGCACGCCCGAGCTGGATGCGATGCGTGCGGGCGCGGCGCGCCGCGCGGCCGACGAGTGGCGCCGGCGCTATGCGCAAGAAGTCCGGCGGCCGTTCGATGTGGCGGCGGCGAAGACGGAATTGATCGACGAGATTCGCCGGTTTTTCGCCCTTGCGATGCATCGTGAGACGGCGCGCGACGGCGTGGATGCGCCGAGGTAGCGGCGTGGGCGCCGGCGGCCGATGCCGGCTTGGGCGCGCCGATTCGGCGCAGCACATGACGGGCCCGCCGTTTCGGCGCGGCGCGCTCATGCGCCCGAAGCCGGTTCGCTGCCGCCGTTACAACTCGTCGGGATCGTCGAACAGATGATGGCGCATCGCATAGCGCACGAGCGCGGCCTCGTGCGGCATCTGCATCTTTTCGAGAATGCGGGTCTTGTAGGTGCTGACCGTCTTCGTGCTCACGCAAAGCGTTTGTGCGATCTCGGAAATCGTCTCGCCGGCGGCGATCCGGCGGAACACGTCGAACTCGCGATCCGACAGGCGGTGGTGCGGCAGGGTGTCGGCGGGCTCGTTCAGGCTCTGCGCGAATTGCTCGGCCATCGTGATGCTGACGTAGACGCCGCCGGCCGCGATCTTCGTTACCGCGCCCACCAGCTCGGCGCTCGCGCTTTCCTTCGTCATGTAGCCGGACGCGCCCGCGCGGAATGCGCGCACTGCGTACTGCTGCTCCGCGTGCATGGTCAGCACGAGGATGCGCAGCGCGGGCTTTTCGTCCTTGATCTGTTTGATCAGCTCGATACCGTGGCGGCCCGGCATCGACAGATCGAGCACGAGCACCTGCGCGTCGGCGTCGCGCACGAGCGCGATCGTCGATGCGCCGTCCCACGCTTCGCCGGCCACTTCGAAGCCGCTCGCGTTTTGCAGGATATGGCGCAGGCCGTCGCGTACCAGCGTGTGGTCGTCGGCGATGAGTACCTTGATCATGAAAGCGACTCGGATTGTTGGATTGCGTGCAGCGGCAACGCGACCGTGATCGTGAAGCCTTGCCCGGGCTTGCTGTCGATCGTCACCGTGCCATCGAGCATGTGCGCGCGCTCGCGGATGCCGATCAGGCCAAACGACTGGCCTTCGCGGGTGCCGCCACGGGCGCCCTGGCCGTTGTCGGCGATGCGCAGCACGCAGTGGCCGCCGTCGATTTTCAATGCCAACGCCACCTGCGTTGCGTCTGCGTGCCGCGCGACGTTGGTCAGCGCTTCCTGGACGATACGGAACAGCGTCGTCGCGCCGGCGTTCGTCAACGCGATATCGGCGAGCGCGATGCGCCGCTCGACTTCGATGCCGTAACGATTCGTGAAGTCGGTCGCGAGCCATTCGATCGCGGGAACGAGGCCGAGATCGTCGAGCATGACCGGGCGCAGATCCGCCGCGATGCGCCGCACCGACGCGACGGTCGAATCGATCAGCCGGTGCATGCCGCGCAACTGGCCGCGCACATCGGCGCCCGGCTGGCCGGATGCGGGCGGCGCGCTTTGCGTATCGGCGGCAGTGCCGGCGCTGCCGAGCGCCAATTCGACGGCCGACAGATCCATTTTCAGCGCGGTGAGCTGCTGACCGAGATCGTCGTGCAGCTCGCGCGCGATCCGGGTCTTTTCCTCTTCGCGGACGTTCTGCAAGTTCGCCGACAGCCTGCGCAGTTCCTCGCGCGATTGCTTGAGCGCATTGTCCGCGCGCACGCGTTCGGTGACGTCGCGCAGCATCACCGTGTAGAGCTTGCCGGAACCGTCGCGAATCTGCGAGATGGACGCCTCGATCGGAAACTCCTCGCCGTTGCCGCGCAGCCCGAACAACACGCGCTGACGCCCCATCTGCCGGTCGGATACGCCAGTGACGCCGAATTGCTCGACATGCTTCGCATGCGCGGCGCGAAAGCGCTCGGGGATGAAGCGCGACAGCGGCGCGCCGATCGCATCCATTGCCGATACGCCGAAGACGCGCTCGGCCGCCGGATTGAAAATCACGATCGTCTGCGTTTCGTCGATCGTGATGATCGCCTCCATCGACGAGCGGATGATGCCCATCATCCGCGCTTCGTCGAGCGTGCCGTCCGGCCGCTGCGCCGGCGCGGCCGAACGCCGGCGTGCGAGCCGGTACGCGATGACGGCGGCAGCCGCCGATGCGGCGAACCCGGCGGCGAGCGCGGCGATCGCGTTCGACGGCAGCGTGGTGTTGTCCGCCGCAGCGTATGCCAGCGACAACGTTTCGCCGCCGAACGTCAGCGTATCGGTCTTGCGCCACGTCGCGCCGCCGTCGCGCGGTACGACGGACGGCGATCCCGTCGCATAGATCAGCGCGGCAGGATTGCCCGCCGCGATCTGCAACTCGATGCCGGCGCTGTTCGCGAATTCCAGGAAACGGCGCGGATCGAGTGTCGCATAGACGAATCCGGCCGTCGCTGCGCGGCGTTCGTGGGCGGTTGCATCGACGTTGCGGCTGCCGTTCGCATCACGGTGCGCACCGCCGCTCGCATAGACCGGCACGTAGAGCGTGAACGCCCGCCGGTTGTGCATGCCGCCAGCGTCATGTGGCACGGGGCGGGCGGCGAGCGCGAGCTGGCCGGTGTCGGTGGCGCGTTGCAATGCGTCGCGCGTCGCCGCATCGTCGACGAGCGCGGCGAACGGCGCGGCGTCGCTGGTTTGGTGCGCGCGGGCGTCGAGCGTGCCTAGCGTGCGCACGGGTGATTGCAGATCGTCGAGTTCGAGCTGGCTGACGTAACGGCGCCACGCATCGTCCGACGGCGGGAACGATGCGGCGACGAAGCCGCGCGCGCTACGCAGCACGGCGGCCGCATCGTACAAATGCTGTTGCAGCGATGCAGTGACGTGATCGGCGCGCAGTGCGAAACGCTCGTGAGCAGCATCGCGTGCTTGCTCGTATGCGCGATGCGCGATCGCAATCGACGCGGCGGCGCCGAGCACGAAAGTCAGAACGGCGACCGACATCGCGCGCGTCCCCAAACGGGCGTTTCGCGATGCCGGCGCGAGGTTGGGGGAAGGCGCGCTAACGGTCATCAATGATCATGCCGGCCGGTTGGCCGATAGGTGTGGTGCGAAGGGTTGCCGCCATGCGACGCGGCGGCGCTGGAATTATTAGGCGAAATTGTGCGCGTTTTACGGGATTTCTCCAAATTCGAACTCCGATGGATCGCAGTCGTGCCGGGTTGATGACGATAGGAACGAATTGTCTCGGCACTTCGAATGCCGCGCGCACGCTGCCAAGCCAGCGCGCAATGACAGCGCACATGCGCGGGAGCCGCGCTCGAAACCGTGCCGCGTCGCCGCCTCTGGTGCGCATGCGGGATGGATGTCCTGCCACGCGCCGTCAGGCCAAGGTTTGCGGCGCGCTCGGCCGACGATGCGTGAGCTGCCGAACCGCCGGGCAGTTCGGCATGCATCGAACCGCTTGATTCAGGTCAACCGGCCCCGGCGAATGGCCTCGTACAGTGAAATGCCACGGGGATGCGCCCCATCGACGGAGGAACGGCAATGAAAGCATTGGTCTATCACGGTCCCGGTCGCAAATCGCTCGACGAGCGGCCGATGCCGGAGTTGCAATCGGCAACCGATGCGATCGTCCGCGTCACACACACGACGATTTGCGGCACCGATCTGCATATCCTGAAGGGCGACGTGCCCACTTGCGAGCCGGGGCGCGTGCTCGGGCATGAAGGCGTGGGCATCGTCACCACGGTCGGCGCGGCTGTCGATGCGCTGAAGCCGGGCGATCGCGTACTGATCTCCTGCATTTCGTCGTGCGGACGCTGCGCGAATTGCCGCCGTGGCCTCAATTCGCATTGCGAGACGGGCGGCTGGATTCTTGGCCATCGAATCGACGGCACGCAGGCCGAATACGTGCGGATCGCGCATGCGCAGACAAGCCTCTACCGGATTCCACCCGGCATGGACGACGAGGCGCTCGTGATGCTGTCCGATATCCTGCCCACCGGTTTCGAGTGCGGCGTGCTCAACGGCAAGGTGCAGCCGGGCTCGACGGTCGCGATCGTCGGCGCGGGGCCGATCGGGCTCGCGGCGCTGCTGACCGCGCAGTTTTATTCGCCTGCACAGATCGTGATGATCGATCTCGACCGCAACCGCTTGGAGATTGCGCGGCGTTTTGGCGCGAGCGCGTGCATCGACGGGCGTGCCAGCGATCCCGCCGCCGAAGTGATGAAGTTGACCGGCGGCGTCGGCGTCGATTGCGCGATTGAGGCGGTGGGCATTCCGGCAACGTTCGAGCTTTGTACGGAGATCGTCGCGCCGGGCGGCGTGGTCGCGAACGTCGGCGTGCATGGCGTCAAGGCTGATTTGCATCTCGAGAAGCTATGGGACCGCAATGTCACGATTACGACGCGGCTTGTCGATACGGTCAGCACGCCGATGCTGCTGAAGACCGTCGGCGCGGGGCGGCTGGACCCGAAACGGCTGATCACGCATCGCTTCGCGCTCGACGATATCGAGCAGGCTTACGACACGTTCAGCCGGGCGGCCGATACGCAAGCGCTAAAGGTGATCATCGAGATCGCATGACGGCGGCGGCCGCAAACCGGGCGCCGGCTCGCGGCCGCCTCGTTTCACCGGTCTTGTTGCCAATCGGGTTCGAGTCGACATGGTTCGGCGCATGGGTCGATGGCCGGGGCCCCGCGATCGAAAGATGTCGATCCAAAAATGACGATATGCGACACGCTATGCCGTTTTGTACGCCGGAACAGATCGGCCGCATGTGCGACGCGAGAACGGTTGCCTGAAAAACGATGAGCGCGAGTAAATATTCGGCTGGGCGGATCAACGTTGACGGCTCGCGTTGCCAGCCATCGATTTTGAACGCGATGCGGAAGCGGATGTGGCCGAAAGCCGCACGCTTGCGGCAGATGCGCGGACATGCAACTGCGGGCTCAACCGGCCGTTCGGCTCGGCAGAGCGGTGCGGCGGGCTTGGCGCTCGCGCATTGACGCGCTATCGCGCCCGTGTGCTGTTGCGTAGCTTGTTGCGTTCATTTGCGCGGCGGTGACGATCATGATCGTCGGATATCGGCCTGTGCGCCGGTTTTGCCGTATCGCGGCTTATTGCGCGAGCATGATTTCGGACAATGCCCAACCTGTTCTATACCACGCATAAACGCCCGCAAGCAGAAAGAACAGCAGCATGCCGGCGCAAAAATCGCCAGCCGCCCCAAATTGGCTCGATTGATCGTTTTGATGTTGCCGAATCGAATTTCTCAAATTCCGGAAACTCGAATTAGAACTCGGTTTGCAGAAAGACGATTCGTCCGCTCGCAGCCGCTCGGAATGCAGGGCGGATTTTCTGCCGGCAAGGACCGTTCCCCATTTGGGGCGGGCAGGTAATCGCATCAGGGCCTCTCAGTATTCTTGCCGCTGTCGGGCAATACCGTGCGCGGCTGAAGGAAATGTCGATCTCACGGGATTAATGATAATGCGAAATTTCTGACAGGAATGTGTAAGTTTATTATGAATTTATAGTGCATATATTTTTCCCGATATTCATTTTTGTCGCTACGGAATGAAGTGATCCGCGTAATCGCGCGTATAGCGGAAATGCACCTGGATGGAAAGCTTATTCTGAATGCGGCTATTCGGCCCGTATCGGGAAAGTGATCGATTCGCGATTCCGGCCGGGTAGATCGAGCCGTGTTGCCGATATGCCGAGCGATTGGATCGATCGAATGGCTGGTTAAGCTTTTAGCCGATGCGATTTGCCGTTATCGCGAAATCGATTGAGTCGGGAATGACGCGGCGCGGCGGCGTATCGATGCCGCCGCGCCGGCCGTTCATGCAATGCCGCCGTTCGCGCGCAGCACCTGTGCGTTCACCCATCCGCCGTCCGGGCCGCAGAGGAACGACACGACGGCCGCGATGTCATCCGGTTCGCCGAGGCGTTCCAGTGGCGGCATCTTCGCGTAGTGCTCGATCAACTCGGCCGATTTCCCGTCGAAAAACAACGGTGTCGCGACGGGTCCGGGCGCGACGGCGTTCACCGTGACGCCGCGTCCGCGCAACTCCTTCGCGAATACGCGCGTGAATGCTTCGACGGAGGCTTTCGTCGCGTTGTAGATCGCATAGCCGGGCAGGTTGAGCGCAAGCACGGTGGTCGAAAGGTTGACGATACGGCCACCGTCGTTGATACGCGCGGCCGCTTCGCGCAGCGTGTTGAACGTGCCGCGCACGTTGATCGCGAAGCTCTGCTCGAACGCAGCGTCGCTGAATTCGGCGATCGGCGCGGTGTGGAGGACGCCCGCGTTGTTCACGAGCACGTCGAGCTTGCCCAACTGCTGTTCGACAGCGTCGAACATGCGGCGCACATCGTCGGCTTGGCCGATATCGGCTTGCACGGCAAGCGCGTGCGAGCCGGCCTCCTTCAGTTCGGCGACGAGCGCCTGCGCTTGCTGCGCGTTCGCCGCGTAGTTGACGGCGATGGCGAAGCCGTCAGCCGCGAGGCGCCGTGCGATGGCAGCGCCGATGCCGCGCGACGCACCGGTGACGACAGCGACTTGAGCGTTCCTGACCTTGTTCATGATGAATGTCCTCAGAGGAGTAATCGGTGAGCGGAATCATCGGGCATTTCTTGGGATGGATAATCGGCGCCATATGGATATAATCATTCCATTTACATTAACAATTGACCCGGAATCGACGCGATGGACCGGTTTCAGGAAATGCAGGTTTTCGTGCGGATCGCGCAGCGGCAGAGTTTCAGCCGCGCGTCGGATGACTTGCAGATCCCGCGCGCCACCGTCACCAATCTGATGAAGCGGCTGGAACAGCGGCTGGGCGCGCGCCTGCTCGAGCGGACCACGCGTACCGTGCGCCTGACGCCCGATGGCGACGCGTACTATCAGCGTTGCGTCAGGCTGATCGCCGATCTGGAGGAGGCCGAAGGCGCGTTTCGGAACGCCACGCCGAAGGGGCTGTTGCGCGTGAATCTGCAAGGCACGCTCGCGCGTCATTTCGTCGTGCCGGCGTTGCCCGATTTCCTTGCGCGTTTTCCGCAGATCCGGCTGCACATCGGCGAGGACGACCGGCTGGTCGATCTCGTGCGTGAAGGCGTCGATTGCGTATTGCGCTCGGGGAATCTGCAGGATTCGTCGATGGTCGGACGACGGGTGGCGCAACTCGAGCAGGTGACCGTGGCGAGCCCCATCTATCTGGCGAAATATGGCGAGCCGATCGATCTCGCGGCGCTATCCGCGCATCGCGCGGTCGATTACGTGTCGAGCGCGACGGGCAAGCCGATGCCGCTTGAATTTACCGTCGGCGCGAGCGTGAACGCGATCCAGCTCGATGCGTCGATCGCCGTGACCGGCGCTGACCTGTACACCGGTGCGGCCGTCGCGGGGCTGGGAATCGTGCAGGTGCCGCGCTACCGGATCGCCGGCGAACTGGCGGCGGGCAAGCTGAAGATTCTGCTGAGCGACTACCCGCCGCCGCCGATGCCCGTCACGGTGCTTTATGCGCAAAATCGTCAACTGTCTTCGCGTGTGCGGGCCTTCGCTTCATGGCTGCGCGACTGCTTTGCCACCGCCGCCGTCTAGTGCCCGCCATACGCGCCGGATCTCTAGACGACTGGTCTAATTACTGTTAACATCCGGACCCATGAACTCATCTTCGGGCGCGGAAGTTCGCCAACACATCCTGAACGTCGCGAAGCCGATCATGCTCCACAAGGGTTTTTCGGCGGTCGGATTGAACGAGATTCTCGCTGCGGCGGGCATCCCGAAGGGATCGTTTTATCATTACTTCGGATCGAAGGAAGCGTTCGGCGAGGCGTTGCTCGAATCCTATTTCGAAGGTTATGCCGAGCACCTCGACCATGTGCTGTTCCGCCAGCCGGGCACGGGCGCCGAGCGCTTGATGGGCTACTGGAGCAGTTGGCTGCACGCGCAATGCACCGACGATCCGCAGGGCAAATGCCTGGCTGTGAAACTGGGGGCGGAGGTGTCGGATTTATCCGAGGCGATGCGCGCCGTGTTGAAGCGCGGCACGTCGCAAATCATTGAGCGCTTGGCGCATGGCGTGCGAATCGGGCTCGAGGACGGCTCGCTCACGGGTATCGACGATCCGTATCGGACGGCCGCGGCGCTCTATGAATTGTGGCTGGGCGCGACGCTGCTCGAAAAGGTGCACCGCGATCGCAAATCGCTCGAAATAGCGATGGCGCAGACATTGTTAATGTTGAATCTGCCGGCGTCGTTTCGCGAATCGGCATGAAGGTCGATCTGGATCTGACGGTGGAAAAGGAAAAGGCGCGCTTGGACGCGCCTTCTTTTGACTGGTGATCTAGACGACTGGTCTACTATTGATGAGGTAAAAATGCATCATTTTGATTTTTATAACCCGACGCGAATCGTTTTCGGCGAAAAGACGATCGAGCGCCTGAGCGACCTGGTGCCTGCGGCGGCGCGCGTGCTGGTGTTGTACGGCGGCGAGAGTGCGCGCAAGACCGGAACGCTCGACGAAGTCAGAGCGGCACTCGGTGCGCGTGACGTGCACGAGTTCGGCGGAATCGAGCCGAATCCGACCTACGAGACCTTGATGAAAGCGGTTGAGTTGGTTCGACGCGAGAAGATCGATTTCCTGCTTGCGGTCGGTGGCGGATCGGTGATCGACGGCACCAAGTTCGTCGCTGCCGCCGCGCTGTTCGACGGCGAGCCTTGGCACATCCTCGAGGCGCGCGGCGCGAACATCACCGCGGCGCTGCCGTTCGGCAGCGTACTCACGTTGCCCGCGACAGGCTCGGAAATGAACAATGCGGCGGTCATCACGCGCCAGGCGACGCAAGCGAAGCTGGCGTTTCGTCATTCGCTTGTGTTTCCGCGATTCTCGATTCTCGATCCGCTCAAGACTTACACGCTGCCGCCGCGGCAGATTGCGAACGGCGTCGTCGATGCATTCACGCATATCGTCGAACAGTATCTGACGTATCCTGCACAGGGTTTCGTGCAGGATCGCTTTGCCGAAGGTCTGCTGCAAACGCTGATCGAAATCGGCCCGAAAGCGCTCGACAGGCCGCACGACTATGTGATTCGCGCGAACCTGATGTGGGTCGCGACGCTCGCGCTCAACGGCCTGATCGGCGCCGGCGTGCCGCAGGACTGGGCCACGCATATGGTTGGCCACGAACTGACCGCGCGCTACGGGATCGATCATGCCCGCACGCTTGCGATCGTTCTGCCGTCGATGCTGCAGGTCCGGCGCGCCAGCAAGCGCGGCAAGCTGCTTCAATACGCCGAGCGCGTATGGCAAATCACGGACGGCCCGGAAGAGGCGCGCATCGACGAAGCAATTCGCCGCACGCGCGCATTTTTCGAGAGCCTCGACGTGAAGACGCGCCTTGCCGACTACGGCATCGGCGCAGACGCGATCGACGGCCTGATCGCGCAACTGGACGCGCACGGCATGACGCAGCTTGGCGAACACAAGGACGTGACGCTTGACGTGAGCCGCCGCGTGCTCGAAGCAAGTCTTTGATTCCGGACGAACCTTCATTCATGACATCGATACCGACGGAGGGACTTATGTCGCAGAGCCAAACCACGAATCGCAGGATCATTTTGAACTCGCGTCCGCACGGCGCGCCCTCTCTGGAGAACTTCCGCCTCGAGACGGCGCCGGTGCCGACGCCGGCGCAAGGGCAGGTGCTGATACGCACGGTCTGGCTGTCGCTCGATCCGTATATGCGCGGCCGGATGAATGATGCGCCGTCGTATGCGGCGCCCGCCGAACTCGGTGAACCGATGGTCGGCGGAACGGTGGGCCGGATCGTGTCGTCGACGCTGCCGGCCTTTCGCGAAGGAGATTTCGTGCTCTCGGCGAGCGGTTGGCAGGATTTCGCGCTGTCCGACGGCTCGGGGCTGATGCCGCTTGGCTCGATCGCGCATCCGTCGTATGCGCTCAGCGTGCTCGGCATGCCCGGCTTCACCGCCTATTGGGGACTGCTGAAAATCGGCGAGCCGAAGGCGGGGGAAACGGTCGTCGTCGCGGCGGCGAGCGGCGCGGTCGGCTCCGTCGTCGGACAGATCGCGAAGTTGAAGGGTTGTCGCGTCGTCGGCGTGGCGGGCGGCACGGACAAGTGCCGCTACGTGACGGACACGCTTGGCTTTGACGCGTGCGTCGATCACCGAGATTCCGATTTCGCGCACAAACTTGCCCAGGCGTGCCCGAAGGGGATCGACGTGTATTTCGAGAACGTTGGCGGTCCGGTATTCGATGCGGTACTGCCGCTGCTCAACGTCGGCGCGCGCGTGCCGGTGTGCGGCATGATCGCGCATTACAACGACAGTGAGTTGCCGCCGGGGCCGAATCGTCTGCCGAAGCTGGTGGGAAGCCTGTTGACGAAGCGCATCAAGATGCAGGGTTTCATCATCTCCGATCACTATGCCGAAGGATATGCGGCATTCCTGAAGGAAATGGGCGAATGGGTCGCGCAGGGCAATGTGAAGGTGCGAGAGGATGTCGTCGACGGACTCGAGCAGGCGCCGCAGGCTTTCATCGGGCTGCTCGAGGGGAAGAATTTCGGCAAGCTGATCGTGCGCGTGGGGCCCGACGCGCTTTGATCCGACCTGTCGTGCCCGCCGCGCGTCGAGTCGGCCGCGGCGGATGCCGAATCGTCATTTCAGGGAATTCATCATGAAAGTTTTAGTGGTTCTAACCTCTCACGATCAGCTTGGCGACACCGGGGAAAAGACCGGCTTTTGGCTTGAAGAGCTGGCCGCGCCTTATTACGCGCTAAAGGATGCGGGCGTCGAATTGACGCTCGCGTCGGTCAATGGCGGGCAGCCGCCGCTCGATCCGAAGAGCAATGACGCCGCGTTTCAGACAGATGCGACGCGCCGCTTCGACGCCGACGCGCACGCCAAGGCCGCGCTGGCAGCCACGCTCAAGCTGTCCGACGTGTCGGCCGACGACTACGACGCATTGTTTTATCCAGGCGGGCACGGCCCGCTCTGGGATCTGGCCGAGAACGCGCATTCGATTGCGCTGATCGAGCGCGCGATCGCCGCGGGCAAGCCGGTGGCCGCGGTCTGCCATGCGCCGGCGGTATTCCGTCATACGAAGGCGGCCGACGGCGGCCCGCTCGTCAGCGGCAAGAAGGTGACCGGCTTCACGAACACCGAAGAGCAGGCGGTGGGTTTGACCGGCGTTGTGCCGTTCCTGGTCGAAGACATGCTGAAGGCGAACGGCGGCCGCTATTCGCGGGCCGACGATTGGCAGCCCTATGCGGTGACGGACGGCTTGTTGATCACCGGTCAGAATCCGGCGTCGTCCGAGCTCGTCGCACATGCGTTGCTCGATCAATTGAAATCGAATCGGGATGGAATACATGCAGGCGAACAATGACACGTCGGTTGGCCCGTTGTGGCATGCGCGTTACCGGGAAAGCGCCGCCGACAGCGGGCACGTGGCGTCGAACGAAGTCGTGCGCAATTTGCTGAATCATCGGTCGGTCCGTGCGTATTTGCCCGACGCCGTACCGGAATCGATGCTGGCCGCCGCGATCGCGGCGGCGCAATCGGCATCGACGTCGTCGAATCTGCAGGCTTGGAGCGTGATTGCGATTACGGATCGGGCGCGCAAGGCGCGGCTTGCGGCGCTGGCCGGCAACCAGCGGCATATCGAGACAGCCCCGTTGTATCTCGCGTGGGTGCTCGACTTGTCGCGCTTGCGGCGCGCGGGCGAATCACAGCGTCAGCCGACGGATGGCCTCGATTATTTGGAAACCTTCGTGGTGGGTGCCGTCGACACCGCGCTCGCCGCGCAAAACGCCGCGGCGGCGTTCGAGTCGTTCGGTCTCGGGCTGGTTTATATCGGCGGGATGCGCAATCATCCGGAAGCCGTCGCACGCGAGCTTGCGCTGCCCGCGCAGAGCGTCGTGCTGTTTGGCATGTGCGTGGGATTTCCCGATCCAGACCATTTGCCGGCGGTGAAGCCGCGTTTGCCACAGGCGGCCGTGCTGCATCGCGAACAGTACAATGCGTCGGCCGAACACGAATCGATCGATGCGTATGACAAGCGTGTGTCCGAGTATCTGCAGGAGCGAGGCGGCAATGCGGGTTCGTGGCGCGAGGCGGCCGTTGCGCGCATCGGTTCGGCCGGCGCGCTGAGCGGCCGGGACCGATTGCGCGAGGCGCTTTCGGCATTGGCGTTCAAGCTGCTTTGACGCGCACGGCAGCGCGAGAATCGAATTGCAGTCCGAATTCAAAAAAGGAACGAGTATGACTATCTATGTGTTTGCCAGCGTGATTCCGAAGCCTGAGCATGCCGATGCTGTCGATGCGCATTTGCGCCAGCTTGTCGCGGCGACTCGCGCGGAGCCGGGCAATCTCCGCTACGACTTGTTTCGCCAGACCGACGGCGCGCCGGGCTTTCATCTGTTCGAGGCGTATGTCGACGAGGCCGCGCTGGACGCGCATCGCGCGAGCGCCCATTACAACGCGTATCGCGCGAACGCGGCCGAGTGGTTTGCGCAGCCGCCCGTCGTGAAGGTGCTGACGGCGGTCGATGCGGTTCAGCAATAAATCGTTGGTATAAGAACGAGAACGAGAACGGTGGATGCGGTGCAGGCCGTGTCCGTTGCGGCGCGTGGATTGCATTGCCGTGGTTCGCGCATCGATTCCGCATGGCGGCCGGGCGTTGCGCGGCCGTGCGCATACGCGATTCGCCTGCATCCGCACCCGACGATAGCCCGTCCGGTAGCCCACCATACCTAGCCGGTCATTCCTGGAGAGAGCATGATCAGTTTGAACATCAACGGCACGACTCAAACGGTCGACGCCCCCGCCGATATGCCACTGCTTTGGGTGCTGCGCGATCTAGTCGGCTTGACCGGCACGAAGTTCGGTTGCGGTATTGCGCAGTGCGGTGCGTGCACCGTGCATCTCGACGGCGTTGCGGTGCGTTCTTGCGTGCTGCCGGTCGCGGCGGTCGGCGACAAGAAGATCACGACGATCGAGGCGGTCGGCGCGACGCCTGCCGGACAGAAGATCCAGCAGGCATGGCGCGAACTCGACGTCGTGCAATGCGGGTATTGCCAGTCCGGCCAGGTGATGGCGGCGGCCGCGCTGATCGCGTCGAACCCGCATCCGGGCGACGCCGACATCGATGCGGCGATGGCGGGCAACATCTGCCGCTGCGGCACCTATAACCGGATTCGCGCGGCGATCAAGCATGCCGCCAAGGAGGCCTGACATGTCGCGCGGACTGATCGAAGCGGGCCACGCTGATGCCGTATCGGCAGCGGGCGAAGGCGTGTCGCGCCGCACGTTCCTGAAATTCGGCATCACGCTTGGTGCAGCAGCGGGAGGCGGCCTGCTGCTCGGTTTCAGCATGCCGGCGGCGGGCGGCGATGCGCGGCGCTCAGTGATCGGTGGTGATGCCGCCGAGCCGGCGCAGCCGGGCGTGTTTGCGCCGAATGCATTCGTGCAGATCGATCGCGCCGGCAAGATCACGCTCGTGATGCCGAAAGTCGAGATGGGGCAGGGCGTATACACGTCGCTTCCGATGCTGATCGCCGAGGAGTTGGAGGCGCCGCTGTCGAGCGTCACACTCGATCACGCGCCGCCGAACGAGAAGCTGTTTCTCGATCCGTTGCTCGGCGGCCAGCTCACCGGCGGCTCGACGTCGGTTCGTTACGCCTGGGAGCCGTTGCGTCGTGCGGGCGCGACTGCGCGCACGTTGCTCGTGGCGGCCGCTGCGCAGCAATGGAAGGTCGACCCCGCCTCGTGTCGCGCGCAGGACGGCGAGGTGCTGCATCCGGCGAGCGGGCGGCGCGCGTCATATGGACAGCTCGCGGATGCGGCGGCGAAGCTGCCGGTGCCGAAAGACGTGGTTTTGAAGAAATCCGAGGACTTCAAACTGATCGGCAAACCGGTCAAGCGGCTCGATTCTCCGGAGAAAGTCGACGGCAGCGCGCAGTTCGGTCTCGATGTGCGTCTGCCGGGCATGCTGTATGCGGTGATCGTCAACAGTCCGGTGTTTGGCGGCACGCTCGCGCATGTGGATGACAGCGCGGCGCGCAAAGTGCCGGGCGTGCGGCAGATCGTCATTGCGGACAATGCGGTCGCGGTGGTCGCGGACCATACCTGGGCGGCCAAACGTGGCGCTGCCGCGCTGAATGTTCAGTGGAACGAAGGAGCGGGAGCGCGCGTATCGATGCAGGACATCGTGGCGGATCTCGCTCGCGCAGCCGGGGGCAACGGGGCCGTCGCGCGCAAGGAAGGCGATGTCGAGCGTGCGTTCAAGGATGCAAAGACGCGCGTCGAGGCTGTCTATGAGCAGCCGTTTCTCGCGCACGCGACGATGGAGCCTGTCAATTGCACGGTGCACGTCCGACCGGACGGCTGCGACGTGTGGGTGGGCACGCAGGTGCCGACGCGTGCGCGCGATGCGGCGGCGCACGTGAGTGGCTTGCCGGCCGACAAGATCAAGGTGCACAACCATCTTCTCGGCGGCGGCTTTGGCCGCCGGCTCGAGATCGATATGGTCTCGCAGGCCGTCAAGATCGCCAAGCAGGTGAACGCACCAGTGAAGGTCGTTTGGACTCGCGAAGAGGATATCCGGCACGATATGTACAGGCCGTATTACTACGACCGGATTTCCGCGGGACTCGACGCGAACGGCAAGCCGATCGCATGGCAGCACCGGATCGTCGGCTCGTCGATCATCGCGCGCTTTGCGCCGCCCGCGTTCAAGGATGGCGTCGATCCGGACGCGGTCGAGGTGGCCGCCGATTTGCCGTATGACTTGCCGAATCAATTGATCGACTACGTCCGGCAGGAGCCGCGCCACGTGCCCACAGCGTTTTGGCGCGGTGTCGGGCCGACGCGCGGTACGTTCGTCGTCGAGAGCTTTATCGACGAACTCGCCGCGCAGGCCAAGACAGACCCGGTTGCTTACCGGCGCGCGTTGCTCGGCAAGAGTCCGCGCGCGCTCAACGTGCTCGACGTTGCCGCGAAGGCGGCCGGCTGGGGCGAGACGCTGCCCAAGGGGCAAGGGCGCGGCGTATCGGTGATGCATGCGTTCGGCAGCTTCCTGTCGATGGTCGCGGATGTCGTGGTCGAAGATGGCGACGTGCGCGTGACGCGCGTCGTGTGCGCGGTCGATTGCGGGATGGTCGTGAACCCGGACACGATCGAGGCGCAGATTCAGGGCGGTGTCGTTTTCGGCATCACGGGCGTGTTGTATGGCGAGATCACGATCAAGGACGGCCGGGTCGAACAGGGGAATTTCACCGACTACCGGATGCTGCGAATCGATCAGACGCCACGGATCGACGTGCATATCGTCAAAAGCACCGAAGCGCCTGGAGGGATTGGCGAGCCGGGAACCGCGGCGCTGAGCGCCGCGGTTGCGAATGCGATCCATGCAGCGACTGGTAAGCGCTTGCGCAAGCTGCCGGTCGGCAATCAGCTCAAAACCGCCTGACGATGGGGATGCCGATGATTCGTACCACTCAAGTTCTGGCCGGCGCGGCGAAAGCGCTCGCCGCACTCGCGCTGGGCGCGATCGTGCCGGCCGCGGCGGCGGCCGCGCCGGCCGACGATGCGCTCGTCGCGCGCGGAGCCTATCTTGCGAAGGCGGGCGATTGCATTGCGTGCCACACCGCGCCGCGCGGCAAGCCGTTCGCGGGCGGCCTGCCGATGATGACGCCAATGGGCGCGATCTATTCGACCAACATCACGCCTGATTCTCAGACGGGAATCGGCGGCTACACCGAAGCGGATTTCACACGCGCATTGCGCGAAGGCGTGGCCAAGGACGGACACAATCTGTATCCGGCGATGCCCTATACGGCTTATGCGAAACTTCGCGACGACGACGTGAAGGCGCTCTATGCGTATTTCATGCGTGGTGTGGAACCGGTGCAGCAGGCTAATCGGGCATCGGACATTCCGTGGCCACTCAATATGCGCTGGCCGCTGAAGATCTGGAATGCGGTGTTTCTCGACAAGACCATTTATCAGGACAAGCCGGGCAAGGATGCGGCATGGAATCGCGGTGCGTATCTGGTGCAGGGGCTTGGCCATTGCGGATCGTGCCATACCCCGCGCGGTGTCGCGCTTCAGGAGAAGGCGCTCGACGAACGGGGGCCGGCGTTCCTCTCCGGCGCACTGATCGACAACTGGTTCGCGTCGAATTTGACGGGCGAATTCAATACCGGGCTCGGCCGTTGGAGCGATGCGGAAGTCGTGCAGTTCCTGAAGACGGGTGCGAACCGGCACGCGAGCGCATTCGGCTCGATGACGGACGTGGTCAACCACAGCACGCAATGGTTGACCCCCGACGATCTGGGCGCAATCGCGCGTTACCTGAAAACGTTGCCGGCCGCGGGTGGCAATGGCGCGCCGCCGTACCGGTACGATGCGCAGGCAACGCAGGCTCTGCTCGCGCATCCAGCGAGCGATGCGGGCGCGAAGGTGTATGCCGCGTATTGCATGCATTGCCACGGCGTCGACGGCAATGCGTTCGCGCCATTGCTTGCCCCGCTCGCTGGAAATCCGAATGTGCTGGAGGCGAATCCGGCTTCGCTGATCAATGTGACGTTGAACGGCACGGCGGATTTGGTGATCGACGGGCTACCGGCCGCGTATCCGATGCCAAAGTTCGCGGACGTGCTGACCGATCAGCAAGTCACCGACGTGCTGACGTTCATGCGTGCTGGTTGGAACAACGGTGCGCCCGCCGTGCAGGCGGCCGACGTCGCGAAGCTCAGAAAGGCGACGCAGGCGGCGCGCTGAACGCTGGGCAGTATGGCCGGCGTGTCGAGCACGCGCCGGCTTGCCGGCGATTGTCGAGCGCTGCCGCCGACGGTGCATGGATTTTGACGCACGCCGCCGCACACCGCGGACATCGCGCGAGTGTGGCGGCGGGCATCGGCCGCTTGGGTGCCGAGCGGGCGATGCAGGACAACACGGCATCCGTTAAGCGTTCGACGCCTGCCGCATGATGGTTGTGCGGTTGCGCGAACCGAAGTTCGGCGTTCCGGTGCGGATGAAGGTACCGATGACGCGGGCGTGCTGCGTGAGCGCGAACTCGGTGCGCGTGTTCGACGCGCGACGGTTTGGCGGAACACCACTGTTCATCAGTCATCCTACGGGAATCGTCGGGTCCGGTCTGCCGACTCTTCGTGGGGAAGCTGACGTTCGTGCCGTACCAAAGTGCATTGACGAGCTAGGTGGTGTTTACTGCGCGCGGCCACGCCAGCGAATCTCGATTTCGCATTTCGTTTTCCAACTAATTTTATTTATTTAACGGACTGAAAATTAAAGTTGACGAAGATGATTTATTATTGAATTTCCGGTTTTACAATAGCCAATGAGCGTGTAATTCGAGATTCTGGATTGTCGAAATCTATTGGCGAATTTCGTACCGTTGACTAGTATGAAACTGGCTCGTGTCCCTCGGTACGAGTCGGAATCATAGCTTCCATTTGCGCGACCTTCGGGTCGCGCTTTTTTTGAATTTAAAAATATGTTTTGTGGTTTTAATTAATTCAGGCAAGGAATTTATTATTAATATTTAAATTAATTCAATGGGTTTTGCGATCGCGGTGTATGCATGGTTCACCTGACCTGATGCAAGCTTAAACACTGGGGATGCATGTTGTTGAAACCTCATGGCTTCGTAGCGAAGGCGGTAGCGGCGGCGGCGCTGGCGGCGCCGGGAATGTCGGCTCACGCGACGGCACCGTTCGTGGTGCAGGACATCAAGATAGAGGGATTGCAGCGCGTGGAGGCGGGGTCGGTGTTTGCGTACCTGCCGCTCAAGCAAGGCGAGACGTTCACGGACGAGAAGGCGTCGGAGGCGATCCGAGCGCTGTACGCGACGGGATTTTTCACGGATGTCCGGGTGGCCACGCAAGGCGGGGTGGTGATTGTCCAGGTTCAGGAGAGGCCGGCGATCGCGTCGATCGATTTCACGGGGATCAAGGAGTTCGACAAGGACAACTTGAACAAGGCGCTGAAGGCGGTGGGGCTGGCGCAGGGGCGGTACTACGACAAGGCGTTGGTGGACAAGGCGGAGCAGGAGCTCAAGCGGCAGTATTTGACGCGAGGGTTTTACGCGGCGGAGGTGACGACGACGGTGACGCCGGTGGACGCGAACCGGGTGTCGATTCTGTTTTCGGTGGCGGAAGGTCCGAGCGCGAAGATTCGTCAGATCAACTTCATCGGGAACAAGACGTTCAGCACGAACACGCTGCGTGACGAGATGCAGTTGTCGACGCCGAACTGGTTCTCGTGGTACACGAAGAACGATCTGTATTCGAAGGAGAAGCTCACGGGCGATCTGGAGAACGTGCGCTCGTACTACCTGAACCGAGGGTATCTGGAGTTCAACATTGAGTCGACACAGGTGTCGATTTCGCCGGACAAGAAGGACATGTACCTGACGGTGACGCTGCACGAGGGCGAGCCGTACACGGTGTCGGGAGTGAAGCTGGCGGGCAATCTGCTGGATCGGGAAGCGGAGCTGAAGAAGCTGGTGAAGGTGAAGGCGGGGGATCGATTCTCGGCGGAGAAGCTGCAGCAGACGACGAAGGCGATCGTGGACAAGCTGGGGGAGTACGGTTATGCGTTCGCGACGGTGAATGCGCAGCCGGAGATCGACCAGAGCAATCACAAGGTGAATCTGACGCTGGTGGTGGAGCCGAGCCGGCGGGTGTACGTTCGGCGGATCAACATTGTGGGCAACACGCGCACGCGGGACGAGGTGGTGCGCCGGGAGATGCGTCAGCTGGAGAGTTCGTGGTTCGATTCGAGCCGGCTGGCGCTGTCGAAGGACCGGGTGAACCGGCTGGGGTACTTCACGGATGTGGACGTGACGACAGTGCCGGTGGAGGGCACGAACGACCAGGTTGACGTGAACGTGAAGGTGGCGGAGAAGCCGACGGGGGCGATCACGCTGGGGGCGGGTTTTTCGTCGACGGACAAGGTGGTGCTGTCGGCGGGGGTGTCGCAGGACAACGTGTTCGGCTCGGGGACGAGCCTGGCGGTGAACGTGAACACGGCCCGGAGCTACCGGACGCTGACGGTGACGCAGGTGGACCCGTACTTCACGGTGGACGGGATCAAGCGGATCACGGACGTGTTCTACCGGACGTACCAGCCGCTGTACTACTCGACGAATTCGAGTTTCCGGATCATCACGGCGGGGGGCAATCTGAAGTTCGGGATTCCGTTCTCGGAGACGGATACGGTGTATTTCGGCGCGGGCTTCGAGCAGAACCGGCTGGACGTGAACATGGACGACACGAGCACGCCGGAGTCGTACAAGGACTATGTGCGGCAGTTCGGGCGGGTGTCGAACACGGTGCCGCTGACGATCGGATGGTCGCGCGATGCGCGCGACAGCGCGCTGATTCCGAGCCGCGGGTACTTCACGCAAGCGAACGTGGAATACGGCGTGCCGGTGGGCAAGATCCAGTATTACAAGGCGGACATTCAAGCGCAGTACTACTATTCGTTCGCGCGGGGCTTCATCCTGGGGCTGAACTTCCAGGGGGGCTACGGTAACGGTATCGGCAACGCGTATCCGATCTTCAAGAATTACTACGCGGGGGGGATCGGTTCGGTGCGCGGCTATGAGCCGAGTTCGCTGGGTCCGCGCGACAAGCAGACGAACGACCCGATCGGCGGCTCGAAGATGATCGTGGGCAATATCGAGCTGACATTCCCGCTGCCGGGGACGGGCTATGACCGCACGCTGCGGGTGTTCACGTTCCTGGACGGCGGTAACGTGTGGGGCAATGCGCCGGGGGGCACGAGCACGGGGGCGAACGGGTTGCGCTACGGTTACGGCGTGGGCCTGGCGTGGATTTCGCCGATCGGCCCGCTCAAGCTGAGTTTGGGCTTCCCGCTGCAGAAGCATACCGGCGACCAGTATCAGAAATTCCAGTTCCAGATCGGAACGGCGTTCTGATCGGATTCCCAGCGGGGGCCGTGATAAAGCCGAGGTTCAGTGTCTCGACTGATCTTGCATCGGGCGTGGTGGTACCCGGTTCGGCATGCGAGCGTCGCGCACTGACCGGGGAAGGGCTGTAGCGTGTCTTCTGTACCCGCAAACAATTGAATGCCAATCGCCGAAATAGGATTGGGACGCGGTGTACTGACCGGATGCGCTGAGCGTGCAAGCATCGCTGGTGGCGATTTTTGGGCTCCTCGATGTGCAAAAAAATTTCGGCAATCGAAGTATTGGGTTACTGCCTTGAATGTGCGGCTGTAAGAAGAGGATTGTGAAATACGAACGGATGACTACTGAAAATTCGAACGATAGCGAAATAGCGTGATTGCTCTCGAAAAATTAAAACATGCGAGTTGTGCGGAAATGCCCAGGTGACCAACATTCGAAATTTAAGTGCTAGATTAGTGCGGCGTTCAAATCGATCAAACGCTGTGCGTCAGTGATAAGTTGATATCTTCATCATCAAATTTCACTGACGCACTGGGCGAAGAAGACATTTGCAATACAGTGTTACACGAAGCATAAAGCGGACAATCAAGCCGTTGTGAGTCGTTTACTCTTCCGTCATAGCTTCCGCGATTTCATCAATATGTTGCAACACATGCTCTGCTGCCTTGGTGCGTGTATGCTTAATCGCCGATCTAATTGCCTCATCGTGAATGGGAATACTGAGTGGAATAACGCCGTCTGGCCGGGGACGTCCGACGACGTAATCTCCTAAATTTTGCCTATCCCGATACAGGCGCAATATGTTCAACGCATGGAATGCGCAATCACCATCGGGGGGGACGTCATAACGATCATCACCAATCTGAACGTTATAATGGTCATGCTGTAAAATCAATGTTCCGACATAGGGGGCATTGGGTTGGCCAATGCGATGAGAATAATCTGGAGTCTGCACGTCGAATTGCATATTGTTGTCAAATGCGAATGTTTTAAGCGAGTTCGCAAAAAGAAGGTCGGCATGAGGAAAGTTCCATTTTCCGAGTTTAATTAATTTAGAAGCCGATTTTTTGATGGCGGATATCTTGCGCTCCTTTGTGATTTCAGACTTACTTTTGATTTCCAAAAGTAAAGAAGTGTCTTCTTGGGGTAGTGGTTTATTTTTCTTTATGTAACGCTGACCTTGGGGCGTAAGGGTGCCATTGGCTCTTACGAGGCGATTTAAAACCAAAATTGAAATGCCGTGTATTTGGGCAAAATCACGTCGGCTTGTCATGATTCCGCCGGTGCCGATAGTTTGCGAGGCCAATCGAATCAGTTCAGGCGTAACAGGCTTGGATTCTTTTTCTTCCAGTAATTGTTCGCCTGCAAGGGTCAAGCCTTTGTTTGAAATATAATGGAGGAGCGTTCTTTTATTAAGTTGATACTTTTTTAAAAATTCCGACAATTTTCCAGGCCGATCAATTATTGCTTGTTGGGCCAGTTTGAGGAGTTGCGGGGTAATAAGACGTGCGTATTTCTTGAATTTTTGGTGTTTTTTGGTGGAAATGGCTTCTTCTAAATTATCTCGAAGTACAGCTTCGGTATACTTACTTTGAGTGAATTCCGCTTTTTGATGTTGAGAAATGGGAAAACCTTTTTTTGGATATTGTGTCTGTAAACCCGATGCCGATACAGAGGGGGAGTGTGGATAGATTGAAGATGTAGTCGGATCTAATTCCGAAGGATGCGACCACTCATCTAACACTGACAAATAACTTATATAAGAAACGGATGCCTCTGACTCAGGTAAGCTTGTGGGCAGAGTTGCCTTTATGTCGAGCGACTGCGGGGGGCGAGAAAAGGGAGAAATACGTTCACCGGATTCCGAAGCCTGTTTGTCCGGAATTGCGAGGCTGATTTCATTTGCATTACGTATGACGTATGACGCAGCTATATAGCGTAATTTTCTGATTGTTGATTTAATCATAATATCGTCAGACGGAAGGATTAATGGAATAGTGCCGTCGGTTCGTTGAGGACCGGCGATATAATCTCCAAATCCACCTTCCTTGTTGTATATGCTCAATATATTTAATGCATGAAAGGCGCAATCTCCATCGGGAGGGGGATCGTAACGACTGCCGCCGATTTGAACGCTGTAGTGATTTTGTTTTAGTATTAATGAACCTGCGTGTGGGGCGTTATCACTACCAATGCTATGAGTGTATTCAGGGGTTTCGACGTCAAATTTAATATTTAAAACTTGAGAGAGAATTTTAAAGGACTGTGCAAAAAGCAAATCGTCGTGGCAGAAATTCCATTGCCCCAGCTTCGCCAGATGCGATGCCGCCGTTTCTATTTCAATTATTTTTTGAGATTTTTCGTATTTTGAAAAAGGGGCTTTGGCCAAACGTTTTTTTCCTTTTTCGGTAAGAATTCCTTGTGCGGTGATATGTTTTCTCAATGAAATAAATGAAACATTATGGATTCTGGCGAACTCGGAAAATCTCATTTTTCCGTAAGTGGTGCCGATGTTTTGAACTGCAAGTTTAATTAAATTTTCCGTGATTGGTTGTAGCTCTGAAATTTTTCTTTGCTTCGAAATAAACTGCTTGCCGATCAATGATATGCTTCTATTTTTAATGTAGCGCCTAAGTTGGTGTGGGCGAGCACCGACTGCGTATGCAACTTCGGAAAATGTTTTTCTGACGTCTTTTAGCATAGCTTCTGCTTTTTCGAGTATTTCAACGGTAATGACTTGAGACTGAGGAGAATGAGTTAAACGCCGCTGTCCGCGAGAGGTTAGAGTGCCATCAATGTTTATATAACCCTGCAAGATTTTATTTGATAATCCATGTAGCAATTCGAAACGGTTGCGAGATATCTTACCGGGCCCGGTGCCTACGCTCTCGGCAGCGAGACACAAAATCTCGGGGGTGACTGCCGATATTGGGTTTAATTTGATAGGTTCGTTTTTCTTTGATTTCTCTCTGGGGGGAGTTTTTTTTGATGCAACGCTGGATGAAGGCAGGGGTTGGGTGATATTTTCATATTTATTTTGAGTATTGATGAAATCACTGGAACTAAACGAGGAAAATTCTAGGAGAGGATCGAGGTGCGTGGTTTTGGATTCCAGCCAAGCTTGAATTCTTTCAATTGATGTGGCGGAATATGGTGTGCCGGGGCGTTTTTCTTGGTCTGAATGGTTTCCAATCATTATGTCTCGGATAAAATTTTCTCCCTCTAATGGATTAAGATTGGAGAACGGGGCGGCAAGGTCGAGATCGATTTCGGTTAATGGAGAAATTGTTCGCTCTTCGGAACTAAGAGTGCGTTGACGGCGAGGTGAAGATGAAAGAGCGTCTAATTCAGGGGAAAAGGAGAGGCTGCGTGTCACTACTCGGGATTGTCGATCAAGTGACTCAATAGAAACATTTGATTGACTATCTTTTGAACCCGAAGTGATCGATACGGAAGAGGAGCGAGTTGAAGGAGTATGTGGCATGGCTATAGTGCGATTTATTTCAAATATTGAATTTGCGGAATTTTAATTACGGTTATTTTTTTATTTAAATATTAAATTTTGCGATGTTGAAATTGCCTATTATGTCGGATGCGAGCAATGAGGCAATTTCACATTACCGATATAGTATTGTTTTCATACTCCGTCTATAGCTTCGGCAAGTTCGTCAATGTGACGCATTGCATGCTCTGCCGCCATATAACGTGTCCCTCCAATTGCCTGCTTGATCGTTGTATCGTCGGCTGGAATAGATAATGGAATAATGCCGTCCGGGCGTCGAGGTCCAACGATATAATCACCAAGCTCCTGATTACTGCTATGAAGGCGTAAAACATTCAAAGCATGAAAGGCACAGTCTCCATCTGCTGGAACATCATAACAATTTTCGTTAATCTGGACGTTATAATGATTTTGTTTCAATATTAGTGTTCCAGCATAGGATGCATTTGGATTGCCAATATATTGAGAATAATCTGGGGTTTGAATGCCAAATCTTATATTATGATCGGATGCAAAATTGCTGAAAAAATATGAAAAAAGTTGGTCGGAATGGGGAAAATTCCATTCCCCTGGATTCTTCAATTTCAATGCTGCTTCCCTTACCGCGCGCCGTCTATTGGCAATTGAGTTTGCTGCAGGTTGGTTATTTTGGAATAGTGGTAACCAACGACGATAACGAGATTTACCTTGATTGGAAAGTGTTCCATCGGCTTTTAAATAATATTTCAAAATTGTTGTCGATATTTTATTACGCCGTGCGAATTCATCTCGATTCATGTCGCCGGGCTTTGTGCCGATGCTCTGCGAAGCAAGTTGAAGCATTTCGACAGTGAGAGGCTTTAATGCTTTTTCATCTTTGTCGGCCGCCAAGACTTGTTGGCCGGCGAGAGTCAGGCCATGGCTCGAGATATACAATCGAAGTGTATCTATTTTGATTCCATGCTCTTTTAAGAAAGATGGAATTTTTTTGGGATTTCCAACTATAGTACGCTGAGCCAGTTTGAGTAACTGTGGGGTGATAACACGTTTTTTGCCGTGACCTGGATTTTTACCGGTGGCAATGATGTCTGGAGGTTGATGAGAATCCATGCTGAGTGATTCCTCCATTGGAGTAGACGAACTGTATGAATGTGGCGATGCGGAACTCGATTCCGGCAAGCAAACTGCCTGGCCAGCATTGGCGTTGATCCGAGAGGGGGCAAACTCGGCTGGTGAGGGCGCGCTGACGGCTTCCCGGGGTTGTTGGTTCAACACCGACTGAGCGATTTCATCTGCATTTCGCATGACGTAAGTGGCAGCTTTATAGCGTAAATCATTAACTTCCGATTTTATTGATGCATCATTACTCGGAAGGTTGAGAGATAGCGTACCATTCTGGTCGGGCGGATTGATAATATAATCACCGAAATTACCTTGGTTATTGTATATCCTCATTGCATTTAATGCATGGAATATACTATCTCCATCCTGTGGAGGGATGTAGCATTGATTTTCAATTTGGAAGATGTGATTATTTTTTTTAAAAAACAATTTTCCTATATGCGGCGAACTTGAATTTCCAATGCTGTGTGATTTTTCTAGGTCTACAATGTCAAGTTTTATGTTCAATGTGTTGGTGAGAAATTTTAGTGAATGTAGGAAAATCAAGTCGGCAAAAGGGAAATTCCAGCGGTCTGATTTCGCTATCTTAAGTGCGGCAGTTTTGATTGCGCTTTTTTGAGATTTAAATATTTCTTGATTTTTGTTTTTCTCTGTATCTAATTTATTTTTCCCCGCAGCAGTCAAGCTGCCATCTGCTTTTATGTATTTTCTCAATAAGGCTAATGAAAGAGAGTGATTCCTGCAAAACTCCGACAAACTAATTTTGTCGAATGCCTTCCCGATGCGCTGAGTTCCAAGTTGTATGAGATCTGTTGTAAGTGTTTGAAATACGTTTTCTCCACTACATCTTGCAAGTGCTTGTTTGCCAGCTAGTGATAAACCGGATTTTGTTAAATACGGATATAGTTGTTTCGGTTTGACTCCAATTTCAGTTGCAATATTTGAAATACATTTATTGCTGTCTTGGACCATTGAGGCTGCCTTTTGGAGTGCTTCAGCAGTGATGGTGTTGGTTCGAGTTGGATTTGCTAGGAATCGCTGCGCTCGTTCAGTAAGAGTACCGTCAACATTGATATGAAATTGCAGAGTACCGGACGGTAAATTGTATTTTTTTTCAAAAAAATGACGGGCTATTTTGCCTGGACCTATTCCTATTTTTTCGTGAGCAAGACGTAAAATTTCGGCAGTGACTTTTGGTGGAGGATGTGCAGAGGCTATACTCCGGCGACCAAACTGTCTTCTTGCCGAAGTTTCTTGTGCGGTTGAAGCAGATGCGGCTGATGTTTGTTCGATATTTGCTGTTTCTTCGACTTGAGAATTTAATTCAACTCTATCTTGTATTGGTGGTATCGTTGCTTGCTCCTGGTAAGGGAAATCGGATGTCAACCAATTTTGAATAGTGTCGACTGACATAGGTGTGACCGAGGTGAGAGGCTGGTTTTCTTGCTCTGAATAACCTTCATTTATGATTTCGCGGATAAAATCATCCTGTTCGTTTGGGTTGAGATTGGAAAATGGGAGCGCGATTTCGAAATTAATTTCGGATAACGGGGAAACAGTTCGGTGGTTGGATGTTGTGGCGCCTTGTTGTTGCGATGAACGCGAGTATGAGCTCAATCTGGACGAAGAGGTGAGGCTGGTGGTTGTTACCCTCGGAGACTGAAACGATAAAGCCGATGGAGAGCTTCGTTGGGTGTCGTCTGAGCTTAAAGTTATTGTATTCGGAGACGGATTAATTGGAGGAGTGGTCGGCATGGCTGATTTTTATTAAATTAAATAGTGAAAATGTTAATCTAAAAACGGAAATGATAAAAATTAGATATAATTGAAAATGAAAGTCGCTTGCATGCCGGTGTAGGTGATCGTGACGTAAAGTCACGACTCCCATTCTTCTGCTGCCAATGTAATTTCCCTCGATCGAATAGCCTGCTAAAATGCCTTTAGCAGAATTGAAGTCGGTATCTGAAAATATGTCAGTTTTGGTCGAAGTATTTATTTACTCATATTTATTTAATTTTCCTGTTTGAAGATCATTTAATGAACACGCATGATGAATGTGGAATGTTAGAGTGTGTAACTATTATTAAACTACTGAGCTGAAAGAAATAGATCGATACCGAAAATACTCGCCCGTTTACGAAATACTGTATCGTCGTACTTGTTTACCGCAGAGAGCGGGTTCTGCTGAGCGATACGCTAAATCTTTGCTTGGACAAGGCGCCACATTACGTCGGCTATTCAGAACTGGCTGATGCGATAGTTCCGGTGCGCGATGTTCGCGATGCGCCACGCGAGCGTTCGTTCGTCACAATCCGCGCCGGCGCGATCGCTCAGACGGGTCTTGTTAATGCGGATTCGATTTCTCTGTCAAATCGGACGAGAAGCGCAGCCCTTTCCCTAGCGTGCATTGATAGATGGCCGGCGTGGCGCTGCCGGGCAGCGGCTGATAGGTGGTGGGCGAAAGGGCCTGTACGCTGACGGCCGCACTGCCGTTGGACATCGCTTGATATTGAATAAATTCGATGGTCGGCGTCCCGTCGGGTCTGATCGTGAAGTGGCGGCTGGAGTACGCAATGCGCTCGCCGTCATTCTGCGGGATCACCATGAATTCCTGAATCTTGAGTCCGCCGAGCAGATTCGGTCTTTCGACGGCCGTTTCTGGTTTGCCGCTCGGAGCGCACTGATGAGGGTAGAACAGAGAGGTGACGGCCGCGCCGGCAAGCAATTGATTACGCAGCTGCTGATATTGAGGTATTTGCTGGGCGGCGGCTAGCGAAGAACCGAACAGGCAGGCGCCGTAGGCAGCGGCGATCATTCGCTTTTGTCTCATGATTTTTCACCTCGAATTTGTAGAGAATCTTCGGCAAACGGAAGATGCTGGGCCGTCGCCGCTCTTTGTGCCCGCCGCAATCGGGCGAAGCGCTGTGAAAGTATTGACAGCAACGGTACTGAAATTTGAACGGCTGCGAAATGGCTGTGTTGCTTGCGAAATTTTTCAGCACAGGGTTTGCCCGGAGTTCGAGCTTGCGTTGGCACGGTAGTCGCCCTGAAAACCCGTGCGATCAGAAGTAGAATTTTCTCGTTGAGGGGAAGGGCTACTGTACGAAGAAGTCGAAATGCATGGACAAAGTGATTAAATTATTGCATTTCCATAATGGTATCGTGTAATTTTTCATCTTTCGGTTATAGTCTCGACTATCTCATCGATGTTGCGCATCGCATGTTCTGCTGCCATATAGCGGGCACCTCCGACTGCGAGTTTAATTGCTGAATCATCGGTAGGGGTATATAGCGGAATAACCTTATCTGGACGTTGAGGCCCGACGACATAATCGCCGAACCCTTGACCCGTGCTATGCAAACGCAAAATATTCAATGCGTGAAAGGCACAGTCGCCATCTGCTGGTACGTCATAATAATTTTCGCCGATTTGAATACCGTAATGATCCTGATTCAATAGTAGTGCACCAGCATAGGGGGCACTGGGATCACCAATGCGCTGACAATAGTTTGGTGTTTTGATGTCAAATCTTATATTGTGATCGAATGCAAAGCTATTAAAATAATTTGAGAAGATCTGATCTGCATGAGGGAAATTCCATTCTCCCAGCTTCATTATTTTCAATGCTGCTTCTCTTACCGCTCGACGCCTGTCCAAAATTGAACCTAGTACAGGAGAGTTTTTTTGAAATAATGGTAACCAATGGTGAAAGTGACGCTCACCTTGCTTGGTAAGGGTGCCATCGGCCTTTAGATAATACTTTAGAAGTTTAATTGATACTCCGTGGTTTCGCGCGAAATCGTTTCGATTCATATCGCCGGATTTGATGCCGATGCTCTGGGAGGCAAGTTGAACCAGTTTGACGGTGAGAGGATTTAGCGACTTTTTATCCTTCCTCGTGAACAAAAATTGTTGACCGGCGAGAGTCAAACCACTGCTTGATACATATTGCTGAAGCGTACGTAATTTAATCCCATGCTCTTTTAAAAAGGAAGGAATATTCTTGGGTTTTCCGACTATGCTGTGCAGAGCCAGTTTGAGTAACCGGGGGGTAATGATGCTTTTTCCTTTGCGACTACGATTTTTGCCGATAGTGGTGATGGTATCTGGAGTTTGACGGGCGTTCGATGCGAGTGATTCTTCCATTGAGACAGGTGATGTGTATGTATGTGGTGTCGCGGGACTTGATATTGGCGAGTATGCGGGCTGGCTAACATCGGCACTGATCTTGGGGGGAGCTGGCGTGGTAGGCAAAGGGGAGCCATCAGTCTCGGAGGGCGGCTGCTCCGACACCGAATGAAGGATTTCATCCACATTTCGTATGATGTAGCTGGTTGCCAGATAACGTAAATTATTAATTACCGACTTTATTGATGCGTCGGTACTTAAAAAACTGAGAGCGCGTGTGCCATCCTGTTGTGGTGCGCCGACAATATAAGCGCCGAAATTATTTTTCTTGCTGTATATGCTCAATGCATTTAATGCATGAAAGACGCGATCACCACCCGGCGGAGGTGTGTAACATTGGTCACCAATTTGAAAGTCGCAATTCTTTCTTTTCAAATATAATTTCCCTGCATATGGGGCATTTGGATTTCCGGTGTGGTGAGTATTTTCAAGGTCAATAACATCTAACCTTATATTCAGCATGTCGGTAAGCGATTTCAGTGAATGAAAAAAAATCAAGCTGGCGAAGGGAAAATCCCAGTGCCCGGGCTTGGCCATCTTGTATGCCGCGTTTTTTATTGCGTTTCTTTGGGATTTTATGGTTTTTCGATTTTTATTCCTTTTTGTGTTGATCCGGTTTTTTCCTGCATCAGTCAAGGTGCCGTCTGTTTTTACGTATTTTCTTAATAATGACGGTGAAACAAAATTCTCATCGCAAAATTCTGATAAACTGATTTTATCAAATGTATTACCGATGCGCTGACTCGCGAGCCGAAGGAGATCAGTCGTCAGCCTACGCAATACTGTTTCTCCTTTATGTTTTGCAAGCAATTGTTTTCCGGCTAATGATAAACCGGATTTTGTTAAATATGGATAAAGCTGAGTTGGCTGAATTCCGATTTCAATTGCTATATCAGAGATATTTTTTTCACCATTTTTAGCTATCGAGACGGCTTTTTGGAGCAGTTCGGCGGTGATGGCCCTGGTTCGAGGCGGGCGTGTTAAGGCGCGCTGTCCTCGAGCAGTTAACGTACCGTCAATATTGATATGGAATCGCAAAGATCCAAGTGTTAAGCCATATTTTCTTTCAAAAAGATAGCGTGTTATTTTTCCTGGTCCAATTCCTATTTTCTCGTGGCCAAGGCGTAAAATTTCAGTAGTGATTTTGGTTGAGGAGCGGGGAGGCGCTGTGTCGCGGCCACTAAACTGTACTCCAACAGAAGTTTTTTGTCCGATTGAATCGGAGACTATCGGTATTTGTTGGATATTGACTGTTTCTTTTGAGGCGAGATTTAATTCGACTCTATTTTTTGGAGAAGATGTTGTTGCATGTTCGAAATAAGGTGATTCGGAGGCGAGCCAATTCCGGATTGCCTCGACCGACATTGGGGTGAATGGGGCAAGAGATTGCTTTTTTTGTTCAAAATGGCTTTCGGCCATAATCTCTTTAATGAAGTTATCTTGTTCGTTTGGATTGATGTTTGAAAACGGAAATGTAATGTCGAAATTAATTTCGGATATCGGGGAGACAGTTCTATTGCTGGATTGACGATCGGCTTGCTGTTGCGAGAAAAGCGAGTGCGTAGAGGAGGCGAGACTGGTGGTTCTTGCCGTGGGGTATGCATTCGGCGAAGCCGGAGGTGAGCCTTGTGGAGTGTCGTCTGGATTTGTATTCGCCGGAATCGAGGGCGGACGGATCGGAGGCGTGGTCGGCATGATTTATATGAATTTGATGGTGAGTTTAAATGGTTCGAAAATTTTCGAATATCGTATTTCTAGAAAAGAGATTTAGATTAGGAGATGTCTGTTCGAAGGTATGTGTTATTATGGGATTTAATTGCAATGCAAATTGTTTGCTGGTGGCATAAATTTCCACGATTGATGTAATTTCGATGAGTAAATTTTATAAAATAAACGGTTGGTGCCGAAACGCATCGACTTTTCATGTTGAAACGCTCAGTGAGAATTGCGAGACATTTGGTGAATAGATGACAGCGAATGATTGAAAGTCTGCGTGGTATCCATTGTCATCTTAAATTTTCCTGATTGAAGATCATTTTTATACACCAAAAAATATAAAAAATAAGGGCGTGTAACTATTATTGACCCGTCGAAATAAAAAAAATGACCAATAGCGAAATCACTTGCTTGTTCGCGAAATATCATATTGCCGCATTCGCTTACAGTAGAGGGGCGACGCTTGCTGAGCGATGCGTTGAGTGGCTTCGGCATTCATTGTTTGGCCGAATGCACTTGGTACGGTCGCTTGCGGTCTCGGTGCGTGGCGAGGCGCGTTTGAACTGTTTGCCTGCGCTGATGAGCTTGACGGAATGGGGCTTTGTCGGTGGCGCCGATTTTCGAATGCCGAGCGCAAGGCACCTTCCGTTTAGTGTTGCTTCCACTTTGATGGACCTACTGCTTTTGCGTCGACTATTCAGAACTGGCTGATGCGATAGTTCCGGTGCGCGATGTTCGCGATGCGCCACGCGAGCGTTCGTTCGTCACAATCCGCGCCGGCGCGATCGCTCAGACGGGTCTTGTTAATGCGGATTCGATTTCTCTGTCAAATCGGACGAGAAGCGCAGCCCTTTCCCTAGCGTGCATTGATAGATGGCCGGCGTGGCGCTGCCGGGCAGCGGCTGATAGGTGGTGGGCGAAAGGGCCTGTACGCTGACGGCCGCACTGCCGTTGGACATCGCTTGATATTGAATAAATTCGATGGTCGGCGTCCCGTCGGGTCTGATCGTGAAGTGGCGGCTGGAGTACGCAATGCGCTCGCCGTCATTCTGCGGGATCACCATGAATTCCTGAATCTTGAGTCCGCCGAGCAGATTCGGTCTTTCGACGGCCGTTTCTGGTTTGCCGCTCGGAGCGCACTGATGAGGGTAGAACAGAGAGGTGACGGCCGCGCCGGCAAGCAATTGATTACGCAGCTGCTGATATTGAGGTATTTGCTGGGCGGCGGCCAGCGAAGAACCGAACAGGCAGGCACCGTAGGCAGCGGCGATCATTCGCTTTTGTCTCATGGTTTTTCACCTCGAATTTGTAGAGAATCTTCGGCAAACGGAAGATGCTGGGCCGTCGCCGCTCTTTGTGCCCGCCGCAATCGGGCGAAGCGCTGTGAAAGTATTGACAGCAACGGTACTGAAATTCGAGTGGCCGCGAAATGGTTTGGATCCCTGTGCAACGCCACAGTGCGGGGTTGGCGTGGGGAACCAAATGCTTGGTGTGGGCCGGACAGGTGGCGCGTCAATATGTGAGCGGCGCGGGGCAGATCGAGACCGGCAAGCCGCCGTGCATGTCGCGCGGCGGCTTCAGGAGACAATCAATGCTGGATACCTTCAGTATTTAACCATCCGAAGTTTCGGGTTCCGAATCGTTAGATACGTTACATGGCGAGCTTCACGCTCGCATAGAAGGGTGCATGTCCGGCACAGAAGAGCGCTGGCGTGCTGGTGTCCCAGTCGGTTGCCGTGCCGGGACGCATCGCGCGTTTCGCTGCTTGTATACGGATCGAGCAACCCGCGCTCCACGAAGCGAGGGCGGTGTGCAGCGTGGCCGGCACGGCTACGATGCCGAATGGTGATGCTGCCGTGATCATTCATTGTGAGCCATAGCATTTGCGATTTCATTCGAGTGGCGTATGGCGTATTCAGCTACCACGTAGCGCAAGCCGCCAATAGCCAGTTTGATCGTCGTATTGTCGGCGGGAACATTCAATGGAATAACGCCATCCGGACGCTGAGGCCCGGGAATGTAATCTCCAAAAGTATGCCCTATGCGATGCAATCGTAAAATATTCAATGCGTGGAAAGCACAATCACCGTCAGCGGGAACATCATAGCAGCAGTCTTCAATCTGTACCCCATAGTGATTTTTCTGCAAAATCAATGTTCCTATATAGGGGGCTTCAGGATTGCCAATGCGCTGAGAATAATCCGGAGTTTTAATGTCGAATTGCATATTGTGATCAAATGCAATCATTTTGAATGAATGTGCGAAGAGCAAGTCTGCGTGAGGGAAATCCCACTCTCCAGGTTTCATTAACTGTAGCGCGGAATCCTTCACGGCAGTTATTCTATCTGCCATTGGATTTAAGGAGACATGTTTGTGAAATAATGATTTTCTGTGTCTGAAGACGCGCTCGCCTTTAACAGTAAAGGTGCCATCGCTTTTTAGATAATTTTTTAAGATATGGATTGAAATTTCATGATCTCTGGCAAAGCTTTCAAGACTTATGCCTTTATTAATGATGCTCTGCGAAGCCAATTGAACCAATTCGAACGTGATGGGTTTGAGTGCATTTTTATTGCTTTCCTGCGCGAGCATTTGCTCGCCGGCGAGGGTTAGTCCATTGCCTGATATGTAAAGTTGGAGTGATTTTTCTCTAATTCCATGTTCTTTTGCAAATGATGGAAGATTTTGAGGGTTGCCTATTATGGCGTCGCAAGCTAGTTTGAGTAAACTGGCGTTGATGGTGGGGCTTCTTTTTAATTTTGTTTTGCTTTTTGGGATCGAAGTAACTTTGCTCGAGGGTTGGCGAACTGCTCCGTCATCAATGCCATGCTGAGAACTGTTTTCTACAGATGGCATTTGGTCGAGCTTCGTTCCGAATGTATGAAATGACGGTAACGCTTCTCCTGAAGCAAAGGGTTGCGACTCTTCTACCACAATGGGAAAATCATGTGAATAGGTCGGTGATATACTTGATTCTAATAGATATGCCTCTTCTACCAAGAGAAATCCGTCATGCGGTTCGATTAACAAGACACCAATTTCTGATGAATCTATCACTCCTTCCGAGGTAGATGGTACAGATGGTGAGACCAACACCGATGGGCATGACCAGTCGTTCAGAATAGCCAGATAGCCTGGATAGGACGACGGATTCTCTTCCTCCTCCGAAGCGAGGGAATAATGTTGGCTGACAGGTAAAGCGCTCGGCTCAGATGGGAGGGCAACTTGGACGATATCCGTACTGAACTGAAAGGGGAGTAAGACAACAGGTAGAGGAGGTGCATTGACTTCCTGGATCGGTTGATCCGGAATGGCGAGAGCTATTTCGTCGGTATTGTGAATAACATGACTGCAAATAATATGGCGAATTTCTCTGATTGCGAATTTTATGATTGTGTCATCAACTGGAACGCTTAAAGGGAAAACACCGTCCGGGCGTTGCGGGTTGACGAGATAGTGGTCAAGTCGTTTTTTATTGTTATATATACTCAATATATTTAATGCATGGAATGCGCAATCGCCATCTGGTGGAGTGTCGTAATATTGACCGCCAACCTGAACACTGTAGTGATCATTCTTGAGAATCAACGTTCCGGCAGATGGCAAGTATGATTTGCCGACGCTATGAGAAAATTCGGGTGTTTGAATATCGAATCGCAAATTCCAAATTTGAGAAAATATCTTGAATGAATGTGAGAAAAGCAAATCCGCATAAGGAAAATTCCATTGCCCTGGTTTTGCCAATCTGAATGCGGCTTCTTTGACTGTGCGTTGTTTTGCGGAGGCGTTGCTTATGTTTTTTTTCAGATTGGTTCGTCCGGCGCTGGTGAGGTTGCCTTCTACGGTTATATATCTTTTTAATAATCCTAGTGGTATATTGTGTATGCTGCAAAAATCGACTTGATTTATTTTTTCAGGACCGATGCCAATGCTTTGGGTTGCAAGTTCAAGTAAATCCGGTGTGAGTGGTTGTGGCGCTTTATTTTTGGGGCGGTTTGAAAATGTTTTTGTGCTGGCTGGCGATAGAATGCTTTTTTTTAATAATTGATAAAAATAGCTTGGCTGAAAGCCGAATCCGTGCGCAATTTCAACAATTTTTTTATTGCTATTTTTCAGCATGAATTTTGCTTGAGAAATTATTTCGGGTGTGATTTTGGGCTGAGGAGGGGGATGAACTAAACGATGTCCAAGATTGGTTAACGTGCCATCGGCATTGATGAAGTTTTGTAAACTTCCCGGCGATAAGTCGTGTTCCGCTTCAAATTCCCGGCGCTCTATCTTGCCGGCCTCTGTTCCTATTTTTTCGCTGGCCAAGCGTAAGATTTTGACCGTGGCGATCGAGGCAGGATTAACTAAGATCGATGAATGTTTTTCATCTTGTGCCTCAGTGATATTTGATTCCTCCTTCAAGTCGGGTGCAGGGGAAGCTGGGTCGATGCATTCAGATTTTCCAAAAACCGTATCTATATCACCTTGATTGAGTTGAGGCAGCTTCTCGTTGAAGTCGAGATCGGAATAGCATGTATCGGCCGTTCCTGCTGCCATCGGCGTGGAGTATCCCGTTGGGCGGGCAAAGTCTTCGGCCATGATTTCTCGAATTAATTCTTCTTGTGCATCTGAGTCGAGGTCTGAAAATGGCGTATTGAGATTGAAACTTAGTTCGGATATTGGGGAAATATCTTGATCTTCCGTGTCGCGAGAATTTTGTTGATGAAGCTTAGCTAAAAGCGAAGTCAATCTCGGTGAGGAGGTAATACTGGTTGGACTTGCCGTGTATTGCGAGGGTGATTGCACGGAGGGCGGGTTTTGTTGAGTATTGCCCGAGTTCGAAGCAACTGATATACGAAACTGAGTGATGGGAAGCTTATTCGGCATGACAAAGGTACAGCTGGTTATACTAATATTAAAATTTTTGGGGTGATTGGAATAAAATTATCTATGATAATGCTTGAATTCATGGTCTTTGGGCGATGCTGATCTTGATTCGAATGATCGGTCGAGCGGGTGGCTATGGTGCATAAAATGTTTTGATTTTTTAAAATAACTTTTATTGCGATGCCATATTTAAATTTTGCATTGAAATGCGCATGGTCAATAATTTGATGTTATTTGAAATTTTATATCATATAGTAGTTGTTGAATAATGGTTTGGTTTTTCGGGGAAGACTGGATGTGGTCGTCTGATATTCCGGGTTGAAGTTCAAGGGATGATGTACTGATATGTTGATTGCGCGATGGCGAGATCATAATCCTATTGCTGAAATAAGACGTCGAAATAAAATTACTGTTTTGCCGATAACGGTATATGAAGGCATCGTTTTTGAAATCGCCATTCACCGTGCCCTTTCGATGGAGCGCGCTGAGTTGCGGCGTAATCCATGCTGGGTATCGCACAACCGACCGAATTTGCGCGGCGCGTCCGTTGGCTGGCCGCCGTGCTCGTCGTGAAGTAGCCTGGACCGGCGGCTAATGTTGAATTCCCCCGAATGCGGACTCGCCCGCGGTTTTGGTTTTCTAATTGCCAGATCCGCGGCGGCCTTTGTCCGCGTAGCCAGCGAATATCGTTGGAAATATTGACAGATCGCGGTATGCGGATTCGAACGGCCAAGAAAAGGGATGAATGTTTGCGAAATGTCGGGGGGCGCGGTTTGAGCGGATTTGAAAGACGGTTTGTATCGAGCGTCATGAATCAACTGCGCCGCAAACAATCGGCTGCGCTCGACATATCGAGCGCGGCGGGCCGCCCCGCGTATCGCGAAGCGGCCCCAGCCGGCGATCAGTGCCGGATGTCCCACCAATATTGGCCCGAGCGCAGTTTCGGGCTCTGAATCGCCAGATAGGTCGTGCTCCAAAGCTGCGCGGCATTGGCCTCGGTTGCATCGGCGCTGCGGGTGCCGAACGCTTCGGTCCGGTATTGGCCGTTCGCATACGACCACGACCACATTTCGGTCGAGCGCATGTCGTTCGCGTTCGTGATGACCTGCCAGATCTGTTGCCGGGCTTGGCTGAGCAGCGTGCGCACATTACCGGGCAAGTCGGTGCGCGCAAGCTGGCGGTCGAGGCCGGCAATCCACATCGCCTGCTGCCACGACCAGACCACCGTGCCGTGGTATGCCGCGCTCGTGAAGCGCGGCCACAGCGATTGGCTCGCATAAGCAGGATTGGCGATCAGCAGGCCGGCGTCGGTGACGAGCCCGGCCGGGAACGGGCGCATCACATCGGTGACGATATGCGTGAGCTGGTCCGCGGGCGGCGTGCCGAACAGCAGCGTGAAGCCGCCATCCGAGTTCATGATCGGAATCGGCGCGCCTTGTTCGTCGAGCGAAACCGCATCGAACGACAGCGGGGCGGTGGGCGGCGGGCCGGCCGGCACGCCCGCCTGCGGCGCATATGCGGCGAGTTTCGCGCTCGCGTCGGCGGGCGTGAGCGCGACGCGGAAGAATGCAGGCGCGCTGTTCTCCCAGGCGGCGGCTTCGGTTGCCGCACCGGCGAGCGTGGCGCGTTGATCGCCGCTCAAATACGGATCGAGCAGCCCGCGCTCCAGGAAGCGGTTCGCGGCGCGCAGCGCAGCCGGCACGAGCGCGACGTTCACGTCGTATGGGTACACGCCGCCGCCCAGACCATCGGTGCTGTCGCGCCAGTTGCCGACGATTTCGCCGGGTCGCAGCCGAATCAGATTCGTTGCGACGGGCTGCTGCGCGAACGGCTGCGCGGTGGACGCAACGCGCAGCAGATTGGCGACGAAGCGCTGACCGTTCGTGACGCCGTCGCTGCCCTTTTGCGCGAGATACGCGGCTGCGCGCGCCTGGCCGCGCGGATCGTCGATGAGCCAGTCCGCCATGATCGGCGCGAGCATGTAGTCGCCGTCGATCATCTTGTAGTCATAGGTTGGCGTCGGATCGTTCGGGCGGCCATGCTTGCGGTTGTCGATCAGCGCGAATTCGCCGATGCCTTCCTCGTGCGCGACCTTGCCGTCCGGCGACAGGCGGCTCAGCACCGAACTCAGTCCGGCTTCGATCACGTCGGGCTGCAACACGGGCATCAGCATGCGCACCGAGATCAGCGTGTCGCGGCCGAAGTAGGTATCGTACTGCCACGAACCTGCCAGCAGCTTGTCCTGGAAACTTAGGAATTCGAACACGTTCTGGTTCAGCGCATCGGGGTTGACCGATGACGTGAACAGATCCGGACGGGTGATCGGCCGCAATGGCGTCTCGCCGGTGAATGCCTCGATGCGCAGACGCATCGGCTGCGTGCTGTTCAGCGTTCGCAGCGTCAGCTTGCCGGTGTTGTCGGACGTCATCGTGCCGCCGCTCAGCAGCGTGATCCGTAACGCGTATCCCGGCGCGCCGTCGACGCGGTTGCGCTGCCAAGTCACCGCGTTGCCCGACACGGACGGCGACACGACGATATCGGACGGCACTGCCGCGCCGCCATTGTAGTCGCGCAGGAAGCGCACCGAACTCAGCAGTGCTTGCTTGATCGACAGGCTGCTCACGTCGGCGGAGACGTCCGCGCGGATGCCGTATAGCGGCCTGCCGGCCGAGTCCCGCATTTGCGCGGCGGCAATCGGCGCGTCCTGGCTCCAGTTGACGGGCTGCGGCGTGTCGTCGAACCAGAGGCCGGTGCCGCTGTTGCCCGCCGGAAAGACAACGAGCAGCCGAGGCTTGGTCGACGAGCGCATCAACAAGTGCGCGGCGACCTTGTCTTGCCGGTAGAACGCATTGATTTGTCCGCCGCGATCGAGCCTGAATGCGAGGGCGGAACTGCTCGCATTGTCGCCGCCGGTTTGCGACGACGCATTGTCGTCGTCGCCGGAGCAGCTCGCCAGAAAGACGACGAAAATAGCGAGTACTAAATGGGTCAAGACGTTCGTGATTGCGATACGTGCCCTCATCTCTCCTCCATTTTTTATGCGCGCGTGATGCAGCGCGCAGCGGTTGCGCAGGCTGCACTGGACGCGTCGATGCGTCAGCGCCACCCGATGCTAAACCAATCTGCATGCGATTGTCTCGTGCGCGTATGTGGCGAGGCGCACATTTGGAGGGCGGAGATTTGCCGAGGATGCCACGCCGCCGGGCCGCCGCGCGCGGGCCGATGCGATATTTCTTCGACGTGCTGAATCGTTCGTTTTTACGGGATATAATCGCCCGCGTTGATATAGCAAGCCATGGTGGCTGAGCGGGCCGCGCGCCGCTTTATAGCGGCGTTTTCGCAGTTCGCGCAGCCGAATCCAGGGCTTCGATTAAATTTACGGGGTTGCTTCAATACAAGCTTCATTGCGCGTTTATCGGCCAATCTTTCGTATTGCATCATGCGAAAGCGCCGGGGCGCGTAACTGACGCTGCATGCGCGCGGGGGAATCGCCACACGGTAGGCCGTGCTCGATCGGGGCGCTCGAACGTCGTTTTGCCTGCTTGCCGCAATATGCCGGCGGGACGGGCGGCGCTCGGCCGTGTCGCGAGAACGGGGCCGTGATTGTTGGCTCGCCTGTGCCATGCCGCCATCGCGCAGCGACGACCAGGCACATGCCCGCTCATATCACGCCTAATCAGGTTCTCCAGCTCATCGTGCCGGGCGTATCGCTGCTGTTCGCATGCGGCTTCGTCGGAACCTGGCTCTTCGAGCGCAAGCTGCGTTATCTCATCCTGTTGGCGTTGTCGTTTTTTTTGTTTGCGTGCGGCGTGACGCTGCAAATCCTGCATATGCCGCAAGCATGGCAGCCGAATGCGCTCGTTTCGGCTGCCTTTTACGTCGCGAGCATTCAGGCGCTCGCGGAAGGCGTCGTGTGCCGATGGGGCCTGCATTTCCGGCGCGCGACGCACGCGGGCGTGCTGGCCGGTGTGCTGGCCGGCATTGCGTACTTCAGCTACGGCGTGCCGAACCTGATCGCGCGAATCTATCTGTTGAACTATAGCGCGGGCCTGATGATACTCGCGGCGGTCGCCCGTATCTGGGCGCGCGGCAAAGGCCGCACGATCAATCGCGTATTGACCGGCAGCCTGCTGTTGTTCGGCCTGAGTTTTCTCGTCAGAACGCCGCTGACCGTCAGCCGCACGCTGCCTCACAGCCCCGAGCAATTCGGGCAGAGTACGTTCTGGATCGCGCTGCAAGTGTCGCTCGCGTTGCTGGGCGGAGTCATGGGAATGGTTCTGATCGGCGCGGGAGTGGCGGACATGATTCAACATCTTGTCACCGAGCGCGATTTTGATCCGTTGACCGAAACGATGAGCCGGCGTGCGTTCGAGCGGCACGCGTCGCGGCATCTGGCGAGCCCGCGCAGCCGTCCGCTCGCGCTTATCCTGTTCGACGTCGATCATTTCAAATCCATCAACGACAGGTATGGGCATGCGGCCGGCGATGCCGTGCTGCGCGGGTTCGGCCGGCTGTTGCGCGATATGGTGCGGCCGGGTGACGTGGTCGGGCGCATCGGCGGCGAGGAGTTTGCGATCCTGTTGCCGCATACCGGCCGCGACGGCGGATGCGCGATAGCGGAGCGAGTGCGCGAGGCACTCGAATCGGCGCATTTCGACGGGCCCGCGCGAGGCTTGAACGTGACGGTGAGCGCGGGGGTCGTCGAGCATCGGCGCGCCGAGACGGTAGCGATGCTGCTCGCGCGCGGCGACGTGTTGCTGTACGACGCGAAGCGGGGCGGACGCAATCGGGTCGTCGCCGAGCAAGCGGCCGTGCGCCCGGTCGACGCGGTGTGACGGCGGCGCGTGCTGTCGGGCGCCGCAGGTTGCTGTCGATGGGCCGAGGTTGGGTGAAAGTGTCAGTGTGAAAGCGTCAATCGCCCGGTTGTCGGCAGCCGAGGTCTTGGCCGAACCGCCGTTGAGCGGGTGTGACGCGGTCCGGGAAGCCGAACCGTTCGGACCGAGCACTGCGCCGGCGTTTGCATGTTTGGCATGCCGGCCGGACCGCTGCCGGTTGCCCGCGCCAACCGTTGCTAATCCCCGTATCGGCGCGCGCCGGAACGCGGCCGGCGCGCATCAGCGGCCGCTGCGGCGCGGTGTTCGGCCAGCGCGCGCACCACGCCCGGCGGCACGTAATGCGGGCCGTCGAATAGATACGCCGGATAGCCGCGATACGCTTCAAGCTGCGGTTGCAATTCCGCCGCGGTGGCGGCGCGCAGCGTCCCGTTCGGCAAGGTCCTGAACGCCTCGGCGATGATCCGCACGCGCGGCGCGCCGAGCGTTGCTGCCAGCGCGTCGGCATACTCGCGCGCGATGCGCGGTTCGCGCACATAGCCGCCGCAACCGTCCTGAAAGAACACGCCGACGTCGCGCGGCAGCCAACTGTCGAGCCATGCGGCAAGCGCGGGGCCGCCGATGTTCGAGTTGTCGTAGACGCTGATCCACAGCGGTTTCGGCAGCGCTTCGAGCAGCGGCTTCAACGTGTCTGCACGTTTCCAGGTCGGGTCGACCTCGACCGGAAAATACCAGCCCGAGACGTGCACGGCGGGCGGTGCAAGCGCAAGCGCGAGCGATTGCGCAACGAGCTGGGGCGTGCGCTCGCGGGCCTCGGTCTCGTCGAAGCGGCCCGCGAGTCCGACGATCACATTGCGCGCCCACGGCTCGCGGCCGATGCGCTTCCAGTCGGGCAACCGGGCGACGGTGGGCAGCCCCGCGCCGGCGACGAGCGCCACGCCGTCAACGGCGCTCCACTGGACGAGCAGATCGGTGACGCCGAGCGCGTCCCAGTCGCCGCGCGGGTTGGCGTGCGCATCGTCGGGCTGCCAGACGATGCCTTGAACGAGCGGCGCGCCGTGCAGCGGCGGCGGTGAAGTTGGCGAGGGCGGCGGCGCGGGCGAGGCGGCTGGCACGCGCGCGCAGGCTGCATGGCCGATCGCGAGCAGCAGCGCGAGCGCGGCGGCGGCCCGATGCGCGAGGCGCGTTCGCGTAGATCGGCGGCTGGCGTTATCGGCTGGAGCGATCGAGTTGCGCATGTCGGTATTCATCGGCGAGCCGGGCCCGGTCGATCTTGAAGTTGACGGTGACGGGCAGCGTGCGGCACGCGATCAGTTCGGACGGAATCATATAGGGCGGCAGCCGCTCGGCGAGCCGCGTCTTCCAATCGGACGCGACGGACGCCGGCAGCGCGTCGTGCGAGCCGGTTTCGACGAATACAACGATCCGCGCGACCGCACCGTCCGGCCGCCGCAGTGCGACCGCGGCGGCGCGCGGCGCGTTCGGCAGCGTGCCGAACGCCGCGTCGATCTCGCCCAGCTCGATCCGGTATCCGCCGAGCTTGACCTGGTCGTCGATGCGGCCGTCGCAGAATAGCAGTCCATCGTCGCGCATGCTGCCGAGGTCGCCGGTGCGGAACGCGCGCATGCCGTGGTGCTCGAACATCCGCGTGGCGTTCAAATCGTCCCGGTTCAGGTAGCCGCGCATCACGTGCGGCCCCGCGATGCACAGCTCGCCGCCGTCGACGAACACTTCGCCGTTGGGGCGCGCGCGGCCGATCGGCAAGCGCTGGGGATGCGCGTCCAGCAGCGCGTCGTCGACGACGATCCAGGTGGTCGCGACGGTCGCTTCGGTCGGCCCATAAGTGTTGATGATGCGCGCGTGCGCGAACCGTTCGCGCAGCCGCCGCGCGAGCGGCACGGGCAGCGCTTCGCCGCAGAACAGGAACGTGCGCAGCTTGGGCAGCGACGTGCCGTTGAAAGTGGATTCGATCAGTTGCTGCTGGGCGAACGACGGCGTCGACACCCAAGTATCGATCCGCTCGCGCGCGAGCCGCTCGACGAATGCCGCGCCGGGCGCGCTTGCGGCGCGCGACATCAATACGATCGTGCCGCCGAGCGACAACGTGCCGAATACTTCGTACATCGATAGATCGAAGCTGAACGGCGCCTGGTTCATGAAAACCGGGGCCGGGCCGAGTTCGAAATCCGCGGCCATCCAGTTCGCGAGCGCATCGACGCTTTCGAGGCCGATCTGCACGCCTTTGGGCTCTCCTGTCGTGCCGGACGTGAAAAGCACGTATGCCAGCCCTTTTTCAGGCAGCGTGCGCGGCGGCGGCGCATTGACGGCGGCGGCTTCGATCTGCTTGAACGTGCGGCTGCGCGCGTCGTAATAGACGTGTGCGTCGAGCGTGCGGGCGATGCTGCGCATGCGCTCGCCGGGATAGATGGTGTCGAGCGGCACGAACGGCGTGCCGAGCATCAGCGAGCCCGTGATCGCGACGAAGAACGACGCTTCCTTGTGTCCGCGCACGATCACGGGTGCATCGGGCGAGAAACCGGCGGCCTCGGCGGCCGCGCACCAGGCTTCGGCTTCGTCGGCCAGCGCGCGCCAGGTCAAAGTGCGGTCGTCGCCGACGACGGCGAGGCGTTTGCCGTCGTGCGTGCGTTCGACGAAGCAGCGAGTAAGCAGATCGAAACGCATGTGGGTCACCTAACGGTTATCGGCGATGAAGACGGCCAGTGTGTGTACGCTCGCGAGATGCTCGGCGATTTCGGTCGCGGGCACTTGCACGCCGAACTCGGCGTCCACGCGCAGCACGATCTCGACGGCCAGCACGGAATCGACCAGGCCGGATTCGATCAGCGGCGTATCGGGTTCGACGTGGCGCAGCACGATCGATTCGACGAGCTGTTTCACGTCGGCGAGGGCAAGGGGAGGGGAAGTCATTGGGGCTCCTTCAAAATTGGAAATACAGGAAACGCACTTCGCCGTGCAGTTGCGCGGCGCAGACGAGCAGCAGCGCGAGCGCGGCCGCGCTCCAGCGCCATGACGGCCGCCATGCGAGCCAGCCGGGCGCGCCGGGCGCCGCGCGTTCGAGCGCGGGCGAGAAGGGGCCCATCAGCTCGTGCGAGTTCGGCGCGAACCAGACGATCGCGAGCAGTGCGACGATGTGCGGCGCGGCCGCCGCACGGCCGAGCGCGAGCCGCAGCCAGTCGAGCGGAGAGACGCCGGCGTCGAGCGGCGGCCATGCGAGCCCGCCGGCGCCGTGCAGGCACGCCATGCGCGCGAGCATCGCGAGTGCGTCGTCGAGGCTGTGCGCGCGGAAGAACACGAAGGCGGCGAGCGCGGCGACAAAGGTGGCGAGCACGCTCGCCGCGTGACAGATGCGCGTGCGGGCGCGGCGCACGATGCCGGCGGCGGCGCACGTGGCCGCCGGCGATTGGCCGACGCTTGCGGCTGACGCGGCGTCCGTTTCCGCCCGCGATGCCGCGGCCGGTTTCGGCGTGGCGGCTTGCGCCGTCACGGATGCCGTTCGCCAATTGCGCCACGCATGGTTGATGCTCAGGTAGCCGGCATGAAGCAGGCCGTACACGAGGTATTGCAGCCCCGCGCCGTGCCAGACGCCCGCGAGCCCCATCGTGTAGAACGTCGGCAGCGCGACGGTCCACGCGAAGCCGGACGGCGTGCGTTGCGCCGCGCGCGCGGTCGGCAGCCCGCGAGCGGCGCGCCAGCGGTTGATCCGCATCGCGAGCGGATAGTACAGATAGGCGCTCAGGTAGCGCGTGAGCGTCATATGCCAGCGCTGCCAGAAATCGATGATGCTCGCGGCCTTGAACGGCGAGTTGAAGTTCAGCGGGAAGCGCACGCCGAACAGTTTCGCGAGACCGACGGCCATGTCCGAATAGCCGGAGAAGTCGAAGTAAAGCTGCAGCGCGTAAGCGATGCACGTGAGCCACGCATCGAGCGCGCTCAGCGATGCGGGTGCGGCGAAGCCGGCATCCGCGTAGACGGCGATCGGATCGGCCAGCAGCAGTTTCTTCGCGAGACCGATCGCGAACACGGTCGCGCCGATCGACAGATTGTCCGCGCGCAGCCGATAGGTGGCAGGCTGCGCGAACTGGGCCATCATTTCCTTGTGATGGAGGATCGGCCCGGCAATCAGGTGCGGAAAGAACGTGACGAACTGGACGAAGCCCAGCAGATCGGGTTTCTTGACGATCCGCGCATGGCAATCGAGCAGATAGCCGATCTGCGTGAACGTGAAGAACGACACGCCGAGCGGCAGCGCGACGCTTTGCGCGGCCTGCGCGAGCACGCCGTGCGGCGCGACGCCGAACCATTCGGTCAGGCCGCCGACGAGCGCGGCCAGATACTTGTAGCGCACGAGCACGCCGAGATCGACCGCGATCGCGGCCGTGAGCCACGCACGCCGCCAGCGCGCCGACGCGCCGGATTTCAGGATCGCGCGGCTCATCGCGTAGTTGAATGCGATCGACATTGCGAGCAGGCCGACGAACGCGGGATTCCACGCGCCGTAGAAGACGGCCGACGCGGCGCATACCCAGATCGCCGCCGCGCGCGGCGAACGCGCGCCGGCCGTGTAATAACCGGCGAGCGAGACCGGCAGGAACAGGGTGAGGAAAACGAAGGAATTGAATAGCATCGCCGGAGTTCAGTTCGACAGGAGTAGGCGGGGGCGCGGCGCATCGGCAGGCGCGGCCGAGGGGCGGGCGGCTGGGCCGGGCGTGACGCCCGGCGCTGGCGCGGCGGCGGTGGATCTCATGACAGTCGGCGCGTCGGGCGGCGCGGACAACGCATCCTCCGACATCTCCCAGATCACCACGCGCAGGCTCGCCGGCCAGCGCGCGCGGCGCGTCCACATTGCCGCGAGCGCGCGGTCGAAGCGTCCGTCGTCGACGCTTTCGTTCCATACTTCACGCCCGAGCGCCTCGCCGAGCCGTTCGGCGAACGCGCTGCGCCGCGAGAACGAACTGCCGGCGAGCAGCACCTGCACGGGCGGGCCGTCGTCGAGCAAACCGCCCGCGCGCTCGGCATGCAGCGTTTCCTGCACGTCGTCATCGGGGGCCGGCCGCCATCCGTCCGGCACGTCGCCCAAGCCGGCAAGCGCGAGCAGATCGCCGACGCGCGGCTGCTTAGCCGCGCCGCGCTCGAGCGTGAAACGGGTGTCGCCGCGTCCGCCGACGAGCGGCAGCACCGCATCGCCGACGGCGCGCGCCGCGGCTTGCGCGCCACGTGCGTTCCAATGCACGTCGGTTCGATAGAACGCCGGACGCACGGCTGAGAGCGCGCCGGTCAACTCGACATGCGCGACGCCAGCCTGCGCCAGCGCGCTTTGCCACGCGCGCCAGCGCTGCCCGATGCGCGGGTCTTGCCGCAAGCCGCACAGCGCCTGCGTCTCGACGCGCGCCTTGTCGGGCACCGTGACGACGACGAGCGCGATGCCGTCGCGGCGCAGCGCGTGCGCATAGCGATGCATCGCCGCGATGCGCGCGTTCAGCACGGCGTCGACGGGCTGCGTTGCCGCGGATTCGGGCGGCGGGTGCAGCCCGTCTGCATAGAACAGCCAGCCTGGGCAGCCTTCGCGCACCTGCGGCCCGAGATCGCCGAGCAGGCGGTAGCGCAGCGCGGCCTGCCAGCGGTGCAGCCAATGCGCATACGGGACGTCGATCGCGCGGTCGATGCGCTGCATCTGGCTGCCGTCGCGCCAGTCGCGCGCCGTGCCGATACCGAACGACGGATCGCTGCCGCCGCGCGCGACGAGCGTGACGATGGCGAGTGCGAAGCCGGCCGCGAGCAGCCCGAGCACGCATGCGGCCATTGGCCGGTGTGCGGACGCGGGCGTCGGTTTGGGGGGCTGTGGCGCGTGCCGCGGCAGTGACGATGGTGGTGCCGTTGCTGCTACCGTGGCAGACGGAGGCGTTGTCACGGACGAAGCCGCCGCCTCGGTCTCGGGCGTTGTCGAAGACGCAGACGGTGCCGCCGCCAGCGCGCCCGCATCGCGCGGCTGCGTTGGCGAAGCTGCCGCCGCCACGGCTGCCGGTTGCGCCGACGCTTGCGGCCGCGCCGCCGACGGCATTCCGCTCCCGGCGCGCGTTGCCGCTTCCGCGGGCTCTGCCGCCGCCGCTCGCGGGCCGCGCGCGCGTTCGTCCGGGCGGCGTGAATCGACGCTCGTGTCCATCAGCCGAGCGCCTTCGCGATGCGCGTGAGCCATGCGTCGTCGGGCATGATCGACGTGGCGTCCCATTGCCCCGACGCGCCGGGCCCATAGGCCATCTGTCCTTCGTTGAATTGCCAGACGATCGCGCGCGGCCGCGCGTTGCCGAATGCGGCCGATTCGAGATAGTCGACGAGGGTTTTCCACGGCCCGGTGTTGCCGAACGTCCACGTGAGCCCGACCGGGCGTTCGAGCTGATTCGACAGCCGCTGCGGGAAGCCCAAATAAGGCTGCACCATGCTGTTGCCGACGACCTGCACGGCGGGCCGGTCGTCGCCGACGAGCGCGCCGTCGCCTGCCGCCTGCCGGACGATGAAGCGGTCCTTGCCGATCGCGCGCTTGCGCTCGGGCGGCAGCAGCTCGGCGAGATCGCCGTAATGCACTTCCTCGGTCCACGGGCCGAGCGTCGGTGCTTCGCCGCCTGGGCCGAGCGGCACGCGCGCGAGGCGTTCGGCGGTGGCGAGCGCGAACGCTTCGGCCGTGTGCGCGGACCAGTGGTAATCCGCGCGGATGTAGAGGTCGTCTTCGTTCGTGCGGGCTTGCGCGAGCGCCGCGTCGCTATCGACGATGTCGACGCCGGCTTGCGCGGCGCGCGCGCGGATTGCCGCGTCGCGCTTTTGCACCGCCGCCGACACGGCTTGACCGGCGGCGAGCTTGTCCGCGCATGCACGGGCCTTGAGCGGTGCGATGACGATCGTGCAATGAATCTGCCGCGCGGCCAGTTGTGCGGCGGCCTTGCCGATCAGATCGGCAACGCTCGCGCATGCGGCGGTGTCGTCGGCGACGTAGCTTTCCCACGCGGGGAAGAGCCACCGGTCGCGGCCTTCGATCACGCCGCCTTGCGACGCGGCGCGTGCGGCACGCGGCAGCGCCGCGGCGGCGCCCGCCAACGGCATCGCGGCGAGCGCGGCGAGCAGGCGGCGGCGTTGGCCGCAGGGTTCGGGCCGGGGGTGGTTCGTCATGCTGGTCGGGATACGCATGGTTTTCTCGGTTGGGTGAAGGGGCAGGGCGGGCGTGCGGCTGACGGCGTACCGCTGCTCAGCGCGGTGCGGCCGGCCATGCAAGGTCGTCGCGCGCGCCGCTCAGCGCAGGCTTCGATGCGGGGCCGGACAGGAACAGGCTGTAGCTGTCGCCGGCGGCCAGCGCCGGCAACGCCAGCGCGGCGGCGGGAGCGGCCGGCGCGACGTTCGCGCATTGGCCGGTGAGCCGGGCGGCGACGGGGCGCACGCTGCGCGTTGCCGCTTGCGCCGCCGGCACGTGCTGGAATACCGCCGGGCCGTTGCCGGCGAGTGAGATCCGGCCGTCGCAACCGGGCGCGAAATTGAATACGTTGAGCGTGGCGCGCATTGCATCGGCGCCGGTGCGCGGCACGGCGGCCCGCATCGCGTGCCAGCCGTTTGCGTCGCGCGTGAGCGCGATGGTGATCGCGAAGCCGGCGCTCGTGTGGCCGGCGACGCGGGCGGAAGCGGCCTGTGCGGCGGCGGCGGTGGAAGCGGTGGTGGAACCGAAGGGGGACGCGCCGCGCGCGGGCGCGGTTTGCGTGCCGGCCGACGGCGCGGCGGCGCGTGCGCGGGCAGCCGATGCGCCGGCCGATGGACTGTCCGACGGGTTGACCGATGAGCCGCCCGATGAATTGGCAGGTGAATTGGCAGCGGCGGCATCGGCAGCATTCGCGCGGGTGGCGTCGCCCGCATCGCCCGCTTCGCCCGCGATGCGGGCGGATGCCCCGAGCGGCCGGCCGTCGACGGTGACGTCGAGCGGCGTACCTGGCGTGACGACGCTCAGCCGCGTCGCGGTGCCCGCTTCGAGCCGGCTCGCGCCTGCGCTGCCGGGCAGCGCGACGCGCACGGCGTGCGCCGACAGGTTCACGACGCGCAGGTAGGTCGCATTCGCGGGCGGTTGCGGGCCGTAGAGACTTGCGACGTCGTCGGCCGCGGCCTGCGCGGCTGGGGCAGCGAGCGCGGCAAGTGCGGCGAGCAGCGCCGCGCCCGCGCGCGACATCGCCGCGCGGCGCAGTCCAGCCGCGGCCGGCTGGGGCGGCGCGATCCGTTGGACTATCGGCGGTATGGCGTGCTGATCGGTTTTGGAATGCAGTGCCGGGTTGACGGTGATTCGGCTCGGTTTCATGGCGGATTCGGTTGGTCGGGTGGATCGATCGGGGTGTCGGTCAGTCGGCATCGGATCGGCAGGCTCAGTAGGAAAAAATCGCGGAGAAGAACACGCCGCGCGCGCGATCGTCGCCGGCGAGCTTCCAGCGGTATTGCAGCGACAGGTCGACGAACGAGCGGCGCGTGTCGTAGCGGCCGTCGCGAAACGCATAGCGCGTCGAGACGCCGACGCCCGCGCCGAGCGGCACGCCGCCGCCCATGCTCGAGTCGTAGTCGGCGCCGATCACCGCATGCGGGAACACTGTCCAGTACGGCGTGACGCGCTCGACGCGCAACGTGCGGCCTGCTTCGATGCTGCCCGTCGCGTAGTGGGTCGACTGATGGACGTAGTGGCCCGCTTCCCCGTAGCCGCGCACGGTCCACCACGACGGCACGTCGCGGCGCCACTCGGTGCCGATGCCGCCCGCGTAGCCGAGCCGCACCAGCCAGTCGCCGCGCGCCTGCGAGCCGATCGGCACGAGGCGCTCGAACGCGACGATTGCGTCGAGATCCGCGAACGGCTTCACGCGCGCGCCGAGCGCGGCTTCGAGCGTGCTTGCGCCGCCGCGGCCGTCGCCGCCGAAGCTCCCATAGCCGCGTGCGTAGACCTCGAACAGCCGGTCTCCGAGGCTGCCGAACGGCCGCCAGTACGCTTCGATACCTGCCTGCCAGCCGTTGTCGATCGCCGACGGCGCGCCGCCGTAACCGGGATGCAGACCCATGCCGCGATAGTCGAGCGAGGCCTGCCAGCCCCAGCGGCGCGTGGCTTCGGCGTGAGCCGCGCGCAACTCGTCGAGCTGTTGCGCGGCGGCGAGGCGCTTGTCGTTCGCGGCGAGTTTGGTGTCGATCGCGCGCTCGAAATAACGGGCGGCGTCGGCGTCGCGCCACGCGCCCGCGCTCGCGTAGCCAGCGTCCGCGAGCGCATCGGCGGGCAGTTTGGCGCCGCCGGCGGCGTCGGCGCGCCGGAATTCGCGCAGCGCGCGCCGCTCGTCGCCCGCGCGCAGCGCGACGTAGGCGGCTTCGAGCGGCGGCAGCGCGTCGAGCATGCCGTCGCGGAGCATCGTGCGTGCCGTTGCGCGCGCGCTGGTGGCGTCGCCGGCCTCGTCGAGCGCGTCGATCAGCTCGACGCGGTGCGCGGCGCTGGCCGGCGCGGCGGCGACGGCGTCGCGCGCATGACGCAGCGCGGCCTGCCTGTCGCCGCGCGCGGCCGCGCGGGCCGATGCGCGAGCGGCCGCGAAACCGGGGTCCGCGGGCGACACGTCGCAGCCGGCGCCGAATTCGTCGATTTCGCAATCGATGATCGGACGGGCGCGCGCGAGCAGCAAAGCGGCAGGCGCGGGCGCGGCCGGCGGCGGCAGCGCGGGGGCCGGCGTGGCGTGCGCGGCGGATGGCGCGGCGGCGAGCGGCTCCAGCGCTTGCTGCCGCACGATTTCGGCTGGCTGGCCGAGGTCCGCCTGATGCGCTTGCCGCCTGTCGTCGGCAAGCGCCGCGCGCGCTGGGTCCGTGGCCCGTTCGTTCGCATGGCCCGCGCTTGCCGCGCGGTCCGCCGGCAGGCCGAGCCGCCGGCGCGCGGTTGCGATGCGCTCGGTGATCAGCGCGTCGGTGTCGTCGCCGCTGGGGCGCAGCGGCGTGAGTGCGTCAAGCGCGCGCTGCGGCCGTCCTGTTTCGATCCAGATGTCCGCTGCGATCGCGCGCGCGATGTTGCGGGTGGAGCGCGCCGCATCCGATTCGCCGAACACGTGGCCGAGATCGGCGTCGGATGCGTCGAACCGCTGCTGGGCCGCGCGCGCGTAGGCGCGATAGACGTATGGCATCGGTTCGGTGTTGTCATACGCGATCGCGTCGGTTGCCGCGGCCTCGAGCGCGGGCCAGTCGCCCAATGCCGACAGCGCGTCGAACAGTTCGACCCGGTAATCGATCGCATCGGGCGCATACGCGACGGCGTCGCGCGCGGCGTCGCGCGCGCGCGGCAGATCGCCGCGTTCGAGCGCGTGCCACGCGTCGGTCGATGCGGCGGGCGCAAGATGACTGCCGATGAAAAAGCGCCGCAACCGCAGATCCTCGTTTTCGCCGAAGCGGCGCGTCGCATCGGCGGCAGTGCGCCACGCGAGCGCGTACTGGCCGTCGGCATTGGCGGCGTCGATCAGCAGCAAATGCCAGCGCAATACGTCGCCGCGCAGCGCGATCGCCTGCGCGGCGAGCCGCGCGGCATCGGCGTAGCGCTTGTCGGCATACGCGGCATAAGCGGTTTTCGCGGTTTCGAACGCCGGGCCTGCCAGGTTGTCGCCTGCCGTGCCGGATACGCGCTCGGCGCGCTCGGCCTGTGCGATCGCGCCGAGCAGCGCATCGATTTGCGCGCGACGCTGAAGCAGCGCGTGGCGCGGGCCGAGCGTGCGGATCGCGTCGTCGAGCGCGCGGCGTGCCGGGGTGTACTGCCGGCGTGCGGCGAGCGAATTCGCGAGCAGCAGCCGCAGCTGGACCACATCGGGCCGCTGGCGGATGGCTTCTTGCGCGAGCGCGACCGCGCGTGCGTAGTCGCGCCGGTCATAGGCGTCGTATGCGCGTTGCGCGACGCGGTATGCGGCGCCCGCGAGCGGCAGCGGCAGCGCGTCGGGCGTGGCGGCGCGGGCGGGAGTGCCGCAGCCGAGCAGCGCGGCGCATGCGCAGGCGAGCGCCGCACGGCCGCGCAATCGCGGCAGGGTGCGGCTGGGCCGCGCGGGTGGGGGAAAGAGTCCGTTCATGTCGTGGCGGGCAGCGCCGCTCGCAGGCGGCGCTGTTGTTCAATGACGTCGTCGAGCGACGCGCGCGAGATCACGCTGTGCTCGACCATGTACTCACCGATGCGGCCGTCGTGCTCGGGGCGATAGCGGCTGAGCGCCGCGTCGAACGCGCTGCGCCGCACATGGCCAAGCTCGATCAGCAGATCGCCGAGCAGCGGGACGCTGCGCCCAGGCAGCAGGCAAGCGTTGCCGATCGCCGCTGCGCCGTTCGGGCAGCGGGCGCCGCGGGCGGGGTCCGCTGCCGCCGTGCCCGCGTGATTCGGTTGCGCTTTGGAGATGCCGCGCGGCGTGCCATTTGCCGCCGCGTTCGCGTCGGCATGAGCGTGTGCATCGCCGGCCGCCGCGACGGTTGCGACCGCCGCGATCGAATCGGCTTCGTCGCATGCATCGCACGATGTCGAGGCGGCGATGCCGTCCGGCGTGGCGCCGGTTCGATCGCGACTCGTGCGGGCTGCCGCGACGTCGTCGTGATGGTGTGCCGAATCGCGTCGAGCGCCGGCGTTGCCGGCGGCCGGAACGGCCGACGCGGCGCTTCGCCCGCACAGCAGCCGCAATCCGTCGGCGATCTCGCCTTCGCGCACGATGCGCTGAACAACGCCGGTGCCGAGCCCGCGCGCCAGCTCGGCGAGCGTCGCCGCATCGAGCGGATTGGCGCTCAGCACGATCGCATTGCCCGCGTCGTCGCCGCCTTGCGGCAGCACCCGATGGCGCACGATCGTCTCGAGCGGCAGCGCGGCGTCGTGCCGCGCGAGCGCGCGCACGTCGAGCCTGCCGCGTTCGAGATCGGCCTGGAACGCGATCGCCTCGGCCAGCGTTTCGTCGTCCAGCCAGCCCTTGGCCATCAGCACGCGCCCGAGCGGCGCCTCGCGCGCATGATCGTCGTGCAGCGCGCTTTCGAGCTGGGCGGCGTCGATCGCCTGCCACGACACGAGCAGCTCGCCCAGCCGCTGGCGGCGCTCGGCCAGGCCGTCGGCGGACGGGAAGTCGTGCATGGTCTTGTCCCACGCGAGCCGCTTACCGGTGACGAGATGCGCGATGAACAGCCGCCACGCGCGCGACACGGCCATGAAGTTCACGAAGTTGCCGATCACCATCCGCGGCACCGACAGCAGCCCGTGCTCCCAGCCGTACAAGCGCGTGACGAAATACGCGCGCTGCACGGCGCGCAGCGTCAGCGCGCACGCGTTGAGCCATAACAGCGCGCTGAACCAGCGCGAATCGGACAGCGGCGACACGGTGAACGGCGGCGCGACGCCGAGCGCGTCGGCAAGCGCGAACAGCAGGAATTGCGCGACGAGCACGTAGCCGAGGATGCCGACGAACGCGGTGACGATGCCCTTGCGGTCGCGCAGCAGCAGATAGCGGTTCGCGAGCGAGCCGGAAAACCCGGTTTGCCGCCAGCCTTGCAGACCGATGCCGAGCGTCCAGCGCGCGCGCTGCCGATACGCGGTGCGAAACGTATCGGGAAAGAACTCGCGCACGCACAGCGGCATCGTCAGCGTGAACTCGCGCTCGGGGCCGAGGCCGAACCACGATTTGCGGCGCGTGGCGAACGTCACCGGAAAGCGCGCGAAGATCGACTGCATGCCCAGTTTGCCGAGCCGCGCGCCGACGTCGTAGTCTTCGGTGAGGCTGTCGGTGTTGAACGGCTGGTTGTGCGATTCGTCGATCAGCGCGAGCAGCGCGCGGCGCGAAAAGCAGGTGCCCACGCCGGCCGACGGCACGACGCCTGCCAGGCTCTCGCGCACGACGAGATCCTTCGCGTGCCATTCGGCGAACTCGTCCATGTAGGTGCCCGCGACCAGCTCGAACCAGTGCCGCTCGAGCGACGTGACCGGAAGCTGGATCATGTCCTTGCGCGGCAGCAGGTAGTTGAAGAATTTCAGCTCGAGCGGATGCAGCACGTCCTCGCTGTCGTGCAGCACGACGCCCGCGAACTCGATGCCCGCGTCGCGCTCGTGCTTGAAGATCGCCTGGATCACCCAGTTCAGGCAGTCGGCCTTGCAGGTGGGGCCGTCGTGCGGCACCTCGACGCGGCGCAACTGGCGGTAGCGCCGCCGCATCCGCTCGACTTCGGCGATCGTGCGCGCATCGTTGCGATAGGTGCCGACGAATACGACGTAGCGGCGGTAGTCGAGCACGCGGATCATGTCTTCGAGCATCGCGGCGATCACGTCGTATTCGAGCCACGCAGGCACCATGATCGCGATCGGCTGCTCGGCGCGCGCGTGCAACTGCGCGGCGGTGAGCGGCCGATGGCGGCGCTCGATCGTGAAGCGGCGGTACAGCGTGCGGGCCCAGAACCACGCGTCGATGAACAGATCGTCCAGGCTCGACACGAAGATCACGATCGCGACGAACACGGCAAGCGCCTCGAGGCCGCTGTAATAGCGGTCGAGCGCATAGGCTCCGTACCAGTGCAGCGCGTCGGCGCTCATCACGCGCCGCTCCGGTTGCGATGGCGACGGCGTGCGATCGCGGCGGCGGCGAGCAGCACCGCAAGCGCGGCCACCGCGCCGGCCGCGATCAGCCACGGCAGGCCGCGCGCCGCGCGGCGCACGCCGGTGTCGCGATCGGACACGGGCTCGCCCGGATGACGCGAGTCGAACAGGCTCGCCACGCCGTTCGACGACACGAGCGCGACGTCGCCGCGCGACAGGCGCAGCGCCGCGGGCAACTGCGGCGGCGCCGCGTCGAGCGAGCGATAGACGATGCCGGGCGTGCTGCCCGATTGCGCAACCTGAATCACGGCGAGATGCCGCAGATCGGAGACGTCCGCATAGACGCGCCCCGCCGGATCGGTGAGCGTCAGGCGGTTTTTCGACAGCGCGGCGCGGCTCGTCTCGTGCGGCAGCGCGACGTCGGCGGCGAGGAACGGGCCGCTCGGCGCGGCGGCCGTGCCGTTGGCGGCGACCGACAGCGTCGCGCGCGTCGGCGCGAGCCCGGCGATGCTCGCGAGCCGGGCCAGACGCGCGAGCGACGCGGGCGCGTCGTCGAGATACGCGGCCGGCACGATCACCTCGGCCGCGTGCGAAAAGCGCGCGAGCAGGCCGGTGAAATCATCGTCGGGATGCGCGTTGGCCAGCGTGACGTGGCTCGTCGGCAGCACGGCGACCGGATAGCCTTGCGAGCGCGCTTCGCAGCCGCCGTCGAGGCGGCGCTGGAACACGACGCGCAGCGCGTTGGTGGGCGCAAGCGCGTAGCGCGGAATGTGCGCGGCGATCCGCTCGGGTTTGCCGTTCTGCGTGAGCAGTTGCGACGCGATCAGCACGCCGTTCAGATAGATCGACGCAATTTCGCCTTCGGCGCGCGGCGTTGGCGCGGCGGCGACGTCGAGCACGACTTGGTCGGGCAGCTTGCCGTCGCCGGCGAGCGCCGCCAGCTCGAAGCTCGCTTCCCACATCGCGCGGCCGAGCACGTCGAGCGTGCGCGGCTCGCCGCCGAGCGCGGCGAGCGAAATCCGCTCGGCGTGCGCGTAGGGCGTATCGTCGAGGCGGTGCGCGACATAGCGCTGCGCGACACCGATCGGCCGCCACGCGCGGGCGAGCGCGGCGACGCCTGCGTTGTCGCCGACCACGATCGCCGTCTGGCCCGCCAGATGCGCGATGCGCACTTCGCCAGCAGCGAGCGGGCGCTCGATCGGACCGAACGTGCGCTCGCGCCATGCATCGAAGGCGGCGGCGCTCGGCGGCGACGCCGCCGCGACCTGCGTGCGCAATGCGTTCAACGCGTCGCGCGTGGCGCGGCGCAGCGTGTCGTCGGCGACGATGACGTCAGGCGCGAACGCGGCGCGCGGCGCGAGCGCGAGCAGCGCGCCGAGCTGCGCGGCGTCGGCGAGCTTGACGCCGCCGCGCGTCGCGCCGGCGGCGGACGCGGCCGGCGACTGCCGGGCGTTCGATGCGCTTGCGTCTGCCTGGCCCGCTGCGCTCGATGCGTCCGCCACCGCTGCCGCATTCGGTCCCGCATTGGGTCCATTCAGCGCGCCCGGCCCGCCGGCCGCCGCCGACGCAGGCAATCCCGATCCGCCAGACGACTTCGATCCGCCCGTGCCGCCCGCCGCCAGCGCGGCGAACGCCGGCACGGCACGCAATGCGGCCGGCACGTCCATGCCGGTCAAATCGACGGTGTCGCCGACGGCGGGCCATGTGCGCACGACCGGCCTGCGGCCTTCACGCTCCGCGAGCGTGCCGATGCGCCACGCTGCGTCGAACGCAGCCGGCGCGACGCGCGGCGCGGCGATCGCCACGACCGGCGCGACCGGCAATGCGCTCCACGCGGTGCGCACGTCGGTAATCGCGGCGGGATCGAAGCGGTAGGTCAGGCGCGTGCTCGGCGCGATGCGCAGCACGTTGCCGATCGCGGTCTGATCCGTGCACAGCCGCTCGTCGATCACCGACGACCATTGCAGCCCGACGCGCACAAAGCCGCCCGGCCGCGCCGTGCCGTCGACGCCGATGCTCGTCGCGGCGTCGCCCTGCGTCAGCGTGAAGCCGCGCGCGAGCACCGGTGCGCCGTCAAGCGAGACGAGCATCGTCGTGCGGCCGCCGTCGGCGTGCAGATACGCACCGTCGAGCTGTAGCGTCGCCGCATCGAGGGGCACGCCGGCCGGCACCGGCAGATAGAGTTCGTGGCGGGTGTCGGGCGCGGGCAGCACGAGCGGCTCGTGCATGCCGAGCGCGTCGAGCGACACGCTGCGGGTGACGGCGCGATGCTCGCCGAGACGGGCGAGCGCATCGGCGATGCCGCCGGGCGTGGCAAAGACAAGCGGTGCATGCGCGAGCAGCGCGGCGGGCGCGGCGATCGCGAGGAAGTGAAGGCGTGCGCGGCGGCACAAGGGCAGAGGGCAGGTCACGGGTTCTCTCAGGTGAAAGGCGCGAGTCAGGATGCGGATCAACGGATGAATCGGGATACCGGACGGCAAGCAACGCGATGGACGGCCACGTGCGACGCGACGCGCCACGCGAATCGGCGGCGCGCATCGCCCAATCTCTGCCGCGCGGGCAGACGGGCGGCGTATGCCGCGGCGGGTTCGCGCGTGGCCGGACGACGCGGCCACGCGCGGTTGCGCGGCCGTTGCGGCGCGCCTAAGCGGGCTGCGGGCTCGCGTGCGCGTGGCTGTGCCGCGGCGCGGCGTGCGCGAACTCGGTGAACGGCCGCCCGGCGATCGCGGCGGCGATCCGCTGCGCCGCGTGCCCATCCCCGTAAGGGCTGATCGGCGCACGCGGCGCACCGCCCGCGCGCAGCGCCGCGAGCCGCTCGCGCACGGCGTCGACGATCGTTTGATGCTGCGTGCCGACCAGTTCGACCGCGCCGGCCGCGACCGCCTCCGGCCGTTCGGTGACGTCGCGCATCACGAGCACCGGCTTGCCGAGCGCGGGCGCTTCTTCCTGCACGCCGCCCGAATCGGTCAGCACGATCGACGCGCGCTGCATCAGCCGCACGAAGCGCAGATAGTCGAGCGGCTCGATCAGATGCACGTTCGGCGTCGCGCCGACCAGCGCATGCACCGGGCCGCGCACATTCGGATTCAGATGCACCGGATAGACGATCTGCACGGCCTGGCTGCGCGCGAGCGTGTCGAGCGCGCGGCAGATCGACGCGAAGCCCGCGCCGAAGCTCTCGCGGCGGTGGCCGGTCACGAGCAGGATCGGCTGCGTGTCGTCGAGCAGCGGCAGGCTGGCGTCGAGTTCGGCGCGCAGCGCCGCGTCCGCGTCGAGGCGGGCAGTCGTTTGGTGGAGCGCGTCGATCACCGTGTTGCCGGTGACGATCACGCGGCCGCGCAGCGCTTCGGCCTGCAGGTTCATTTTCGAGCGCTGCGTCGGCGCGAACATCAGATCGCTGACGACGTCGACGACGCGCCGGTTCATCTCCTCGGGCCACGGCCGCGCAAGATCGCCGGTGCGCAGCCCGGCCTCGACGTGGCCGACCGGAATGCGGCGATGAAACGCGGCGAGCGCGGCCGCGCAGGCGGTGGTCGTGTCGCCGTGCACGAGCACGTGGTCGGGCTGCTCGCGGGCGAGCACGTCGTCGAACGCGGCGATGAGCCGCGCGGCGAGGCCGTTGAGCGTCTGATTGTCGGTCATCAGAGCGAGATCGTGCCGTGGCGCGATGTCGAACAGATCGAGCACTTGCGACAACATCGAACGATGCTGGCCGCTCACGCAAACGACAGATTCGAGTTCCGGCATGGCTGCGATTGCGTTGACGACCGGCGCCATTTTGATGGCCTCTGGCCGAGTGCCGAAGACGGATAAGATTTTCCGCGACATTCTCGATATTTCCCCGTAACGAATTGGTCTGTGTTTTCACCTGCGCGGCCTGCGTGGCCGCGCGCTTGCGTGAACACTGCGCTTGACTGACGTTGCACCGTTTTATTGATGGACCGATTCGAGCCGATGTCGTATCGGCCGAGCGTCCGGCCGTTCCAAGCGGCTTTTGCGGCGTCGTCGTGCTGTTTTTATGCGGGTGCAACTATGCCGAAAAAATGTAAAGGCGAATTTTAAAAACTGTCAAACGAGTGACGGGAAAATCCGGTTAAACGTTTGCGGTAAAAGTTTTATTTTGATAGGTAAAACGTTTGATATTGGAAATGATTGCGAGAGATAACTGTCTCGCGCAATAAGAAATGATTATCTGGAAGCAGGATGTTTAAAAGAACGCATTTGAAGTTCGGCTGTCCGCGCGTTGGCAAATTTCGACGCCGCGCGGCCGCGGGCGCGCGGCTCCGGCGGGTGGGCGCGGGCCGCCGGCGCTCGCGCTGTCACCAGCATGGCGATCGTGTCGGTCAGTTTGCGAGGCTGGCGTGAGGTGGGGCGTGACGGGGAGTGAGGCAGCCGGGGGGGCGGCGGCCCCATCGGCGGGTATGAACGGGAAGGCGAGGCATCCGGCGCAACGCGGCCGGGCCTGTCGATCATTGCGCTATGCATTTCGGCGGCGGGCGCCGCGCGCATCCGATGCGTGCGGATGCATCGGATGCGCGCGGCATTGTTCCGGCGCATTGTCCCGCCGCGTCTACCGCGCGGACTGCGCGAGCGCGGCGCTCGGTAGACGTTCCCGCCGATGCGACACACTGCCGTCGTGCCGGAACTCCAGCACGATCCTTTGCGAGCGGTGCATTTCGATGGCGGTCGGCGGCGGCACGTTCAACGCGCCGGCCATCGCGAGCCGATCAGCGACGGGCCGGTTGCGGCGCCGATCGAGCTTGCCGTAACGCAACAGGTTGTAGCCGGACCAGGCGAGCGACAGCATCGCGCATGCGAGGCCGATCGCCACGACGATCAGCAGATCGCGCGCGCCCATGCCGTGCTTGAGCACCACGAGCTGCACGTAGCCGTTGCGCAGGCCGACGCCCCACGCAACCAGCGTGACGAGCGGCAGCCACAGCCAGCTCCACGCGATCCACGCGAACGCCGTGGCGAACGCGAACAGATAGCGCTGGGCTTTCGGTTGCCGCTCCGGCCGCTGGATCACGATGACATCGGCTTTCATCGCACCCCCCGGTCCGGGCTGACCCATATCGCGCGCGTGCCTTTGCGCTTCATCAGCGCCTTTGGCAGCGCGACCACGGTGGTCAGCGTATTGAGCAGCCAGTACGCGAGCGGATACCAGATCATCCAGTAGTAGTTGCGGCCCATGCGCGTTTCGTAGCGCCGGTCGATCAGCGCGCTGACGCCGAACTGGAGCAGGCACACGAGCCCCAGCACGACGCCATGCCATTGCGGCAGCAGCGTGCGCACGTACAGCGCGTCGGGCACGGGCAGCACGAGGCCGAGCAGCCACAGCACGATGATGCCGAACATCACGTAGGCCCAGATCAAGCTGAGCATGTATTCGATCGCGACTGGCCACTTGCGGCGCGCGCGCCAGCGGCAGAGGCCCGCCGTGTAGCGCAGGATCACCTCGACGCCGCCTTGCGCCCAGCGCAGCCGCTGCCGCCACAGGCCGCGCAGCGTTTCCGGCATCAGGATCCAGCACAGCGCGTTCGGCTCGTAACGGATGTCCCAATGGCGCATTTGCAGACGCCAGCTGATGTCGATGTCCTCGGTGACCATGTCGGTGCTCCAGTAGCCCACGTCGTGCAGCGCGCTCTTGCGAAAGCACGCGATCACGCCGGAGACGGTAAAGAGGCGTCCGTAGACGCGCTGCGCGCGCTTGATGAGACCGATGATCGACGAGAATTCGCCGACCTGCAGCTTGCCGAGCAGCGTCGAGCGGTTGCGGATGCGCGGATTGCCGGTGACCGCGCCCACCCGCGGCCCGCTCGTCATGTGGCGCATCAGCCAGTGCGTCGCGTATTCGTCGAGCAGCGCGTCGCCGTCGACGCAGACCAGATACTCGCCGCGCGCGGCCATCGCGGCCATGCGCAAGCCCATCGCCTTGCCCTGGTTGGCGGCGAAGTGGATCACGCGCAGGCGCGGGTAGGCGGCGAGCAGCGCGTCGAGCTGCGTGCCGGTGTCGTCGGTGGAGCCGTCGTTGACGGCGACGATTTCGAAATCCGGATAGCGCTGCGCGTCGAGATACGCGATGGTTTCGCGCACCTGCTCGCCTTCGTTGTGGCAAGGCACCACGAGCGTCACGAACGGATAGTCGTCGAGCGGCGGCGGCTTGATGCGCGGCGGTTCGTTGCGCTCCCAGCGGAAGTAGTAGATGAGGCTGCCGCTCAGCCAGACGAGCGACATCACGAGCGGATAGTAAAACGCATACCCGAGCATCAACGGGATCAGTTCGTCCATGGAGTCTCCTCAGCGTTCCGGATACGGGTGCTCGGCGCTCGAGACGAACGGCCGGATCGCCTCCAGCGGCGGCTGGTTTCGAATGAAATCGTCGGGGTAGTAGCCGACGTGCCGCGCGCCTTGCTCCTGCAGCACGCGCATGCGTGCGCCGAGCGCCGCGGCCGGCACCGGCTGGTGGCCGTGGCGCCAGTCAACCGCGGCCAGCTCGAACAGTGTGCGCTCGAGGCCGCCGGGATGCGCGGCCACCGCGTCGACGAGGCGGCGCAGCCAGCTGTCGGCCGTCGGCTCGCCGTCGAGTTGCGGCATCGCCATCAGCGCGGTGTAGTCGTAGGCGGCGTTGAATGCCGGCAGGCTCTGCGCGAACCACGCCTCGGCGCGCGGCTCGAGTACCGGCCGCGCGTAGAGATTGCGCGCGGTCTTCAGCGGCGAGCGCCAGCGCGACGCGCGCGCGGTCAACTCCTTCGTGAAGTCGATCAGATATTGCGTGCGCTGCGCGGGCGTGCTGCCGGCAAGCGGGCCGAGCGAATCGGTGTCGCGCAGGTACGCATCATCGGAGAACAGCAGGCCGTCGAAAAACGCGTGCATCGCGAGATCCTCGTAGACGTCGCCGATCACGCGGCGCACGTCGGGCGACCACGGCGCGAGCCGGTAGTGATCGCGGTCGTTCGGATCGCCCGGGCGGCCGAGCGTCGGCAGATGTTGCGCGTGCGCCAAGCGCAGCGCGAGCACCGGCATCCACGCATACACCTGCACGTTGCAGCGCGTGCTCAACTGCCATGCGACGCGCGAGAACAGATCGGCGCGCATCGGCAGATGGCGGTTCGGAAAATACAGCGCATCGGCAACGCCGTCGCCGTCCGGATCGGCATAAGCCTGCAGCCACACCTGGCTCGGCTTCATCCGTTTGATGCGCTCGAGCAGCGCCGACAGGTTTTGCTCCTGCTGCGCGGGATCGGGATCGTACACGTAGTCGAGATCCACCTGCACGATGCGTTGCGGCTGCACTTTGCGTTGCTCGTAGATCAGCGTCGCGAGCCCGTCGACGCCCATGTTGCCGGCGATCAGCAGGCGCGGCACGGTGACGCCGGGCTTGAGTTGGGCGCGGGCGTCGTCCAGGCTCAGCGAGACGGTCATGCCGAGCCTGGCCGCCTCTTCTTCGGCGATCTGGTTGTAGTCGCCGTATGGCCAGACGATCGCGCGCGGCCGGCGGCCGGTCTCGCGCGCGATCTCGTCGGCGCTGCGCGCGAGGTCGGCGCGGATGCGCTCGCGGTACGCGCCGGGCGTTTCGTAGCCGCGTGCGGGATCGTAGAGCAGATGCACCGCGGCCGGCAGCAGATTGCGTTGCGGATTGCCGACGATGCCGCGATGCAGATCGTAGGTGTGCGACGCGAATTCGATCAGGCCCGACGCCTGCATCTCGCGCACCTGGCTCCAGGTCACGAAGCATTCGCGGCCGCATGATTTGCCGTTGTAGTCGAAGGTCTTGCCGGGCGGCAGGTCGATCCACGAGCCTTCGAGCGCGAACAGCGCCGGGTAGCGGTATGCGCGCAACAGCGGGTACACGCGGCTGTACGCGCTGGCGAGGCCGTCGTCGAAGGTCAGCAGCACGGCTTTGTCCGGCAGCGGGCGTTCGCCGCGCCCGGCGGCGAGCACGTCGTCGAGGCTGACCATGTGAAAGCCGTTTGCGCGCAGCCATTCGAAGTGGGCGATCAGGTGATCGGTGCTGACCGGGATCTCGTCCTTGCGCGGCGCGTCGCGCACGTCGTCGAGCACGTCGTGATAGGTCAGCACGATGAGCGGCGGGGGCGCGGCGCGTGTGCGCAGCGCGCCGCTCAACGCGTCGAGGCGGTCGGCCGCGCGCGCGGCGCTTGCTGCGAGCCACACCAGCAGAATCAGCGAAAGCAGCCGGCGCATCGCTCATTGCCCCCAGTGCAGAGTGAGATCGAGCATCACGCGCGATTCGCGCTTGCCGTCGTAAGGCTGGCTGGTCCAGCCCACGCCCCAGCCGAAGCTCAGCCCGCCGCGCGGCTGAAAGATCTGCCCGTAGCGCACGCTGGCCGCCCAGCCGGTGCCGTGGCCGCGTTCGTTGTATGGGCCGATGGCGGCATCGAGGCTGTGCCGCCAGTCGCGTTCGTTGCGTTGATAGAGCATATGGTCGATCCGTCCGGTCAGCATGGCCCAGCGCGCTTGCGCGGGGCTGTAATAGGGAACGTCGGTCAGGCGGTTGTGCGACAGGCCAAGCTGCGCGCCGCCGTCCACCGTGAAGTAGCGCGCGGTGTAGAGCCGCTGCGTCAGATCGGCTTGCCAACCGTAGCGGCGGTTGCCGTCGCTGAAGCGGTCATACGATGCGGCGATGCCTGCGCGCGTCAATTCGCTCGCACGCCATTGCGCGCTCGCGTCGTAGCTGTGGGCCGTGATGCCGAACGCGCTTGCGCGCAGCGGCACGTGCGCGTCGCCCTTGGTGCTCCAGTCGACGCCGAAAGTCCAGTGATCGTTCGGCGACCATTTGAAGCCCGATTCGAGCGCGATGCCGCGGGTCTGGCCGATGCCGGGCAGCGCTTGCAGGTAGGCTTCGAAGCCGCGCGCGTAGCCGCGCACGCCCGCGCCGAGCCGGTAGCGCTGGGCGCGGCCGCCTTCGTCGAGCGAGCCGCCGGCGAGCCGCGCGATGCCGGCCACGCGCCAATGGTTGTACAGCAGCGGGCTTTGCAGCACGGCCTCGGTTTCGTTGTCGTAGTCGCCGTAGGTCGATTTGCCGCCCTTGCCGTTGTAGTGATCGATGTCGAACTGCCAGCCGCGCTGCCTATCCCACGCTTGACGCGTGAGTTGCACGCGCTGCTCGCGCGGGATGATCTGCTCCAGATCGCGCAGCGCCGGCTCGACGCGCGCGAAATCGTTGAGTTCGCGCCAGTCGTCGATTGCCTCGAGCCGCGTGCCGGTGTCCTCCGGATCGAGTCCGGCCGCGCCGACGGCGGTTGCCTCGGAGCGGCGCGGCCAGCCGCGCATGCGCTCGACGTATGCGAGGTTGCGCCACAGCGCCACGTTGGCCGGCGCCTCGGCGCGCAGCGCTTGCAGGCGCTCCCAGGCGTCGCGGTGCAGCCAGACGTTGTCGCGCAGCACGGCAGCGGCGATGTCGGCGCCGATCTTGTGCGGGTTCGGGCGCGGTTCGAGGCCGGCCGCCGGCGGCAGCCACGCCGGCGCGTCTGCGGCCGTGCGATCCGCGAGCGCGAGCGCATCGCGCGCGCCACGCTTCGAGGTACGCGTATGCCAGCGAGATGTGCGGATCGCTTTCGTCGTCCGCATACGGGCCAGGGTGGCTCGCGATGCCGGCCTCGTACAGCGGGATCGCCTGTTCCGGCTGCCGCTGCTGCATCAACGCGTCGGCCACGGCGACCTCGGCATAGGGCGGCAACGGCTCGCCGGCCTGTTGCATCGCCCGATAGCCTTCTATGGTCTCGGCGCCGCGTGCCGCTTCGCTCGTCGAAACCAGGCGATCGGCGTCGAGGCGGCGGCGAAGCCCGGCGTAAGTGCGGTAGCGTTCGCGCGCATCGTCGAGCGTGGCGACGGCGCGATCGCTTTGCGCGTAAGGCCGATTCGGATCGGCCGGCATCGTGCGCGCCCAGCGGGTCTGGTGCGCGGCCAGATCGGCGTGCAGCGCGGCCAGCTCCGCGTCCGGCAGCGGCGCACGCAGTTGTTGCGCCCAATACAGCGCTTGCCCGGCAGCGCCCAGTTCGGATAGCGCGCGCACGCGCAGGCGCAGCGCGTCCGGATCATCCGGCCAACGTTGCAGGATGTCTTCGCAAAGCGCGAGCGCTTCGACGCGCCGATGCGCGGCGAGCCGGCTTTGCGCATCGGCGAGTTGTTGCGCGCGCGTGCCGGCATCGGCGGATGCGCTCGCGTGCGCACTTGGCATCGCGCACGCGAGCGCCAACCCGATGAGCGATGCAAGACGCCGCCGCGCGGCGCCGGCGCGGCAGGGCAAAGTGAATGTCGACATAACAGGCTTCCAGCCCGGCATGCGCGCGCACGGTTGCGCCGTCATCGGACGAACCGGATGCGCCCGTCATGGGCGAGCTTTTGGATTTTCGCGAGAAAGGAATTCGCAATTCGACGCCGCGCCGGACGAGCAAGCCCGGTGAATCCGGCGTCGATACGATTTAGCGAAAACGATGAAGCGGCGTCATCGCCGACGGTGGCGGACGAAATCGGTGACGTGCCGGTGCGGCGTGCCCGGTTCGGTCAATCCGGCGGCCGAATGCGAACCGGGATAATCGGATTCGACAGACAACGCGACAGTCAATGGGCGAGCGGCCGATGCTAAACCGGCATTTTTATTTCCGATGCGAAGCGCGAGCAAGCTATTTGCAAACATCCCCGAAATTCCTCGTCGATCAATCTTGATTTTTTTGGCGTGTGGTCGATACCAGGCCGGCACGTGTATTGCCGCATTGCGTCGGTCCGGCACGAGTACCGATTTATTTTTGACGGCGCACTCGGATAGCGATATCCCGAGCACCCGGTGATTCTGCGTGGCTTCGAGCCGAAACCACGCTGCGCTGCGTTTATGCGGGTGAAACTATGCCGAAATATCTCGTCATTTAACTTCAAAGACCGTTAAACGTTCAACGGTGAATCGACGTAAAACGTTTGCCCGGATCGAGTCCGTTTTTCATGTCAAACGTTTTACGTCATGGTTGATTGTGCTTAATTAAGCGCGGGCGCAATTAAAAATCGAAATAAGCAGCGCGGTATTGTGGAATAGCGGAATTTGAGTATCGCTTCGAATGGCTGCTGGACGATTTCGATCGACGGCGCGGCAGTGGTGTCATGAGGGCGGCGTCGCGCGCCACGCGGTGGCGGCTTCGTCGTACAGCGCGGTGTGCGCGACGCCCGCCGCGATGGCCGCGTCGTCGGCCGGCCCGTCCAGCATCCGCCAGCGCCGGTATTGCGACAGAAACCACAGCCCGTCGCTCGCGAGCGGCCGGTTCACCGTGCCGTGACCGTGAAAGCGGATCGGCGCGGGCGGTTGCGCGAACGGCCCTGGGCCGTAATCGCCGAGCAGCCGCGGCGCGATTTGCGCAACCGGCACGCCGATCGCGTCCGGCGCGGCGAGCCATTCGGCCGCAAGCGCGCGATGACCGGGCTCGTCGAGCCATGCGCATGCGTCGAGCAGCGCGCGCACGAGCGCGCGCGCCGTGTTCGGATACAGCGATGCGAACTCGCGCCGGCACGCGAGCGCCTTTTCCGGGTGATCGAGCCAGACCTCGCTGGTCGCCGCGACGGTGCGGCCCACGCCGCATGCGTCGGCAACCGCGTTCCACGGCTCGCCGACGCACAGCCCGTCCAGCTCGCCGGACGCGAGCGCATCGACCATCTCCGGCGGCGGAATCACGATGCTGCGGATATCGCGCATCGGATCGACGCCGCGCGCCGCGAGCCAGTGATACAGCCACATCGCATGCGTGCCGGTTGGAAAGGTTTGCGCGAACACGGGCTTGCGCCCGAGCGTGGCGAGCGCGGCGCGCAGCTTGTCCGGCTGATGCGGCCCAGGGCCGGGCGCGACGTGCTGCGACTGATACGCGTCGGCCAGCCGGTTCGAGAACGTGATTGCCTGGCCGTTGCGGTTGAGCACCATCAGCACCGCCATGTCGGCGCGCGGCCCGCCGATGCCGAGCTGCACGCCGTATACGAGGCCGTATAGCGTGTGCGCGGCGTCGAGTTCTCCGGATAGCAGCTTGTCGCGGATGCTCGCCCACGAAGGCTGCCGGCACAGCTCCAGCGTGATGCCGTAGCGCTCGCCGAGCGCCAGATGCCGCGCGGCGACAAGCGGCGCCGCGTCGCAGAGCGCGACGAAACCGATGCGCAGATGGCGTCGCTCCGGGGCATCGAAATGGCGGGTATTCATGCGGGTCACACCTTCAAGAGGGCGGGTGGTCGGCAAGCAGCAGGCGCGCCGCGTCGACGATCCGGATGCCTTGGTTCATCGCGCTGCGCCGAAGCGTCGCGTAAGCTTGCTGCTCGGACAGCCGGCGGTGCTCCATCAGCATGCGCTTGGCGCGGTCGATGAGCTTGCGATCGGCAAGCTCGCGTTCGACCTCCGTGAGCCGCTGGCGCAAGCGCGCGTCATGCGAGAAGCGCGCGAGCGCGACTTCGAGAATCGGCGCGAGCCGCTCGGCCGACAAGCCTTCGACCAGATACGCGCTGACTCCCGCGCCGACCGCCGCGCGGATCAGTTGCTGGTCGGCGTCGTGGCTGAACATCAGCACGGGCCGCGGCGCGGTGGCGTTCATGACCGCGAGCTGCTCCAGCGTGTCGCGCGACGGCGATTCGGTATCGATGATCACGACGTCCGGGCGTTCCTTTTCGATGGCGGCGGGCAGCCGCGCGGGCGTGGCGACTTCGTCGAGCATCTCGTAGCCGATGCGCGCGAGCGCGTCGCGCAGCTCACCGAGCGGCTTGTCGGTGTCGGTGACGAGCAGCACGCGCAACCGGGCGCCGTGGTCGGTCGAATCGGTCAATTCCATCGGGCAGGCGCAAGAGACGGGCGCGGCGTCGCGGCGCGCGCGCATCGAAGAACGGCCGGCGCGCGGGCCGCCGTGGCGTGCGCAAACACGGGCGAGCCGGTGCCGGCAATGGGGGCCATGCGCTGCGCCGGGCGGATCATGCCGCGGCCGGGACCGGCGCGCGCGCGGACTCGGGGTCACGCACGGGCAGGCGGGCGGGCGTGCCGGAGGACGCGCGTCCGGCGGCCTCGCCGTGCGGGCCCGCTTCGCAGGCCGGAGCGGGGAACGCTTCGTCGCGTGTTTTACCGGACGCTTTATCGGCTGCTTCGTCGAGCGCTCCACCGACCGCTTTACTGACTGCCTCGTCGAGCGCTGCGCTGACCGCTTTGTTGGCTGCTTCGTCGAGCATTCCGCTGACCGCTTTGTTGGCTGCTTCGTCGAGCATTCCGCTGACCGCTTTATTGGCTGCTTCGTCGAGCGCTCTACCGATTGCTTTACCGGCTGCTTCATCGAGCACTCCACCGACCGCTTCATCCACCGCGTCACCGATCGCACGCCCGACGAGGATCACCGCCGGGCTGCCCAGCCCGGTTTCGGCCGCGGCGGCGGCCAGTCGGCCGAGCGTGCCGGTCCAGCGCCGCTCGGCCGGTGTGCCCGCCCATTGGACGATCGCGGCCGGCATCGACGCGTCGAGCGCCGCGAGCAAGCCCGCCGCGACTGTATCGAGGCGGCTCATGCCCATGTAGATCACGAGCGTCGTGCCGGCCGCGGCGAGCGAGCGCCAATCGGGTTCGCCGTGATCCTGCTTGTGCGCGGTGACGAACGTGACGCCCTGGCAATGCTCGCGGTGCGTGAGCGACACTTGCAGGCTCGCGGCGGCGGCAAAGCCCGCCGAGATGCCGTTGACGATGTCGACCGGCACTCCGGCCGCGCGCAGCGCGGCAAGCTCCTCGCCTGCGCGGCCGAACAGCAGCGCGTCGCCGCCCTTTACGCGCACCACGCGCTCGCCGCGCAGCGCATAGCGGCACATCAGCCGCTCGATGAATGCCTGCGGGGTTGAGCGGCAGCCGCCGCGCTTGCCGACGCGAATGACGCGCGCGCGCGGCGCGAGCACCGCGATTTCCGGCGCGACGAGATCGTCGAGCAGCAGCACGTCGGCCGCCGCCAGCGCTTTCGCGGCGCGGATCGTCAGCAGGTCGAGCGCGCCCGGGCCGGCGCCCAGCAGCGTCACGTTGCCAATCTTCTTCATCATCCGTTTCCTGTCGTTTCCTGCTTGGCTCCTGTGCGGCCGCGCCCGGCGGCGCGGCGCATTGCTCACACATGCTGCTGCGCTGCTGTCTGACCACTGTCTGGCCGAAACGAAAACGGCGTCCCGCGCACCTGGCCGGGCTGGCCGGGCGGATGCGCGGGACGCCGTTGTCCCATCCCGAGCGCAGCGCGCGACGAATACGCGCAACCTGCTCGCGCTTCAGTTGGCCGCTGCTCGCAGGCCACGGACTTGACGCGTGGCCGCACGGCGGATGCCGCTGCCGCGCCGCGAATTTGCCGCTGCCGCAGGCGCGTGTGCCGCTGCCGCACGCCGCCGTTGATTCCAGCGAGCGTCCGATATGCCGCTGGCGTCGTTGCCGGCGGTGTTCCTCAATCGAACGATCAGCGAACAATCAGCATGCAATAAGCGCGGAGCAATAACCGGGCCAATGGCGATCGCCGCGCAAGCTCCCCATGCCCCGGCGCGTCAGCGCACGATTTGCGCGCCCATTCGCCGCACGCCGACAGTGCTGCATTGCACTACAACTGTGCCTGCTGCCTCACGGCGTATCGTCGGCGCGGCGACGCCGCACTCGTCTTTTATCGCGCGATGCACGGCCCATCTCGTTTCCGCACGCTTGGCATGGCGCTTGCGTAACGTTCGGCGGGCGGATCAACGGCGATCCGCTTCGCGGCACCGACTATCGATTCGCCCGGCAACGGGCGCGTTTTGGGCAACGGCGTCCTACGCATCCGGTCATCCGACGGGATTCGCAGGGCGCCGTTTTCGTTTGGTGAGACAACACGCAATGTCCGACAAGGCTACCCGCATCGATTTGCTGAACTGGCGCACTGCGCCGATGCGCGCTTTCCACCTGACGTGGATGGCGTTCTTCATTTGCTTTTTCGCATGGTTCGCGTGCGCGCCGCTGATGCCCGTCATCGCGCACGAATTCAAGCTGAGCGCCGCGCAGGTCGCGGACATCAACATCGCGGCCGTCGCGGCGACGATCGCCGTGCGGCTCGTGGTCGGCCCGCTGTGCGACCGCTACGGCCCGCGGCGCGTTTATGCGGCGTTGCTGTCGCTCGGCGCGATTCCGGTGTTCGCCGCGTCGTTCAGCCATGACTACACCACGTTCCTGCTGTGCCGCCTTGGCATCGGGGCGGTGGGCGCGAGCTTCGTGATCACCCAGTACCACACGTCGATGATGTTCGCGCCGAACGTGGTCGGCACCGCGAATGCGGCCGCGGCGGGCTGGGGCAACGCCGGCGCGGGCGCCGCGCAGGCGCTGATGCCGCTGTTGCTGGCCGCCGCGCTGCTCGGCTTGAGCGACGCGTCCGCATGGCGCGCCGCGCTCGCCGTGCCGGGCGTCGCGATGCTGGCGATGGCGTGCGTCTACTGGCGTGCGACGCAGGATTGCCCGCAAGGCGATTTCGCCGACTTGCGCGCGCGCGGCGTCACCGTCGGCAGCGGCAAGAAAGGCGGCTTCGCGAGCTTCGCAGCCGCATGCGCGAACTACCGCGTATGGATGCTGTTCGTCACCTACGGCGCGTGCTTCGGCGTCGAAGTATTCATGCACAACGTCGCTGCGCTGTACTACGTCGATCGTTTTCATTTGTCGCTGAAGGATGCGGGGCTGGCCGCGGGCGTCTTCGGGCTGCTCGCGTTGTTCGCGCGCGGCCTCGGCGGCTGGCTGTCGGATCGCGTGGCCGCGCGGCGCGGGCTCGACGCGCGCGCGACGCTGCTGTTCGCGCTGATCGTCGGCGAGGGCGTGGGGCTGCTTGCCTTCGCGCAGGCGGGCAGCGTCGCACCGGCCGTCGTCGCGATGGTCGCGTTCGGCCTGTTCACGCACATGGCATGCGGCGCGACCTACGCGCTCGTGCCGTTCGTCGATCGCCGCGCGCTGGGCGGCGTGGCGGGCATCGTCGGCGCGGGCGGCAATGTCGGCGCGGTCGCGGCCGGATATCTGATGAAGGGCGTCGGCGCGATCCAGCCGACGCTGATGCTGCTCGGCGCGGCGGTTACCGGCGCGGCGTTTTGCGCGCTCGCCGTGCGCTTCAGCGCCGAGCACAAGGCAAGCGAAGCGGCGCTGCGCGCGCAGGCGCTCACCATCAACGGCGTTTCGAATTGACAGGGAGCCTCACCATGAAAATCGTCGTCATCGGTCACGGAATGGTCGGCCATAAGCTGCTCGAATGCATCGTGGCGGGCATGGGCCCGGATGAGGCGCGCCACGCGCCGCAGATCGACGTGATCTGCGAAGAGCCGCGCCCCGCTTACGATCGCGTCCACCTGTCGGCGTTCTTCTCCGGCCGCTCGGCCGACGATCTGTCGCTCGTCGAACCAGGCTTTTTCGAGCGCCATCCGAACATCCGGCTGTGGTTGAACACGAAGGCGAGCGCGGTCGACCGCGGCGCGCATACCGTCACGCTGTCCAGCGGCGACACGCTCGGCTACGACAAGCTCGTGCTCGCGACCGGTTCGACGCCGTTCGTGCCGCCGGTGCCGGGGCGCGAGCGCGCCGGCTGCTTCGTCTACCGGACGATCGAGGATCTGGAGGCGATGCAGGCGTGTGGCGCGCGCGCGAACAGCGGCGTGGTGGTCGGCGGCGGGCTGCTCGGCCTCGAATGCGCGAAGGCGCTGCTCGACATGGGGCTCGACACGCACGTCGTCGAATTCGCTCCGCGGCTGATGGCGGTGCAGGTCGACGAAGGCGGCGGCCGGATGCTGCGCGGGCGCATCGAGGCGCTCGGCGTGCGCGTGCATACGGACAAGAACACGCTCGCGATCACCGACGGCGGCACGGCCGCGCACCGGATGCAATTCGCCGACGGCACGCATCTGGACGCCGACATGATCGTGTTCTCCGCTGGCATCCGGCCGCGCGACGAGATCGCGCGGCAATGCGGGCTCGAGATCGGGCCGCGCGGCGGCGTGGCGATCGACGAGCACTGCATGACGAGCGACGCCGATATCTACGCCATCGGCGAATGCGCGGCGTGGCGCGGCCAGACGTTCGGCCTGGTCGCGCCGGGCTACGAGATGGCGCGCGTCGTCGCGCGGCGGCTCACGGGCGTCGATGCGGCGTTCGCCGGCGCCGATCTGAGCACCAAACTCAAGCTGATGGGCGTCGATGTCGCGAGCATCGGCGATGCGCATGGCAAGACGCCCGGCAGCCGCGTCTACCAGTTCGCGGACGAGCGCAAGCAGATCTACAAGAAGCTCGTCGTATCGGAATGCGGCACGCATCTGCTCGGCGCGGTGATGGTGGGCGACGCGGCCGAGTACGGCACGCTGTTGCAGATGATGCTGAACCGGATCGCGTTGCCGGACGCGCCCGAATTCCTGATCCTGCCGCAGCCGGACGGCGGCGCGAAGCCGGCGCTCGGCGTCGACGCGCTGCCCGACGCCGCGCCGATCTGCTCGTGCAACAACGTGACCAAGGGGCAGCTTTGCGATGCGCTCGCCGGCGGCGCGACCAGCATCGGCGCGCTGAAGAGCTGCACCGGCGCGGGCACCTCGTGCGGCGGCTGCGTGCCGCTCGTCACGCAGATCATGAAAGCCGAGATGAAGCGGCAGGGGCTCGCGGTGAACAACCATCTGTGCGAGCACTTCCCGTATTCGCGGCAGGAGCTTTTTCATCTGGTGCGCGTCGGCCGGATCGAAACGTTCGGCGAGCTGCTCAAGCGGCACGGGCGCGGGCTCGGCTGCGACATTTGCAAGCCGGTCGCCGCGAGCATTCTCGCGTCGTGCTGGAACGAATTCGTGCTGAAGCACGAGCACGCGGGCTTGCAGGATTCGAACGACTACTTCCTCGCGAACATCCAGCGCGACGGCACGTATTCGGTCGTGCCGCGGATGCCGGGCGGCGAGGTCACGCCGCAAGGGCTGATCGCGGTCGGCCAGATCGCGCAGAAGTACGGGCTCTATACGAAGATCACGGGCGGCCAGCGCGTCGATCTGTTCGGCGCGCGCGTCGAGCAACTGCCGCTGATCTGGGAGGAACTGATCGCAGCCGGCTTCGAATCCGGGCATGCGTACGGCAAGGCGCTGCGCACCGTGAAATCGTGCGTCGGCTCGACGTGGTGCCGCTACGGCGTCGGCGATTCGGTCGGCCTCGCGATCGCGCTCGAGAACCGCTACAAGGGGCTGCGCGCGCCGCACAAGCTGAAGTTCGGCGTGTCCGGCTGCACCCGCGAATGCGCGGAGGCGCAAGGCAAGGACATTGGCGTGATCGCCACCGAGAAGGGCTGGAACCTGTACGTGTGCGGCAATGGCGGAATGAAGCCGCGCCATGCGGAGCTGCTCGCCGCCGATCTCGATCGCCACGCGCTCGTGCGCTACATCGACCGCTTCCTGATGTTCTACATCCGCACCGCCGACCGGTTGCAGCGCACCAGCGTCTGGCGCGACAGCCTCGAAGGCGGGCTCGATTATCTGATCGACGTCGTGGTGCACGACAAGCTGGGGATTGCCGCCGAGCTGGAGGCCGACATGCAGCGCATCGTCGATACCTACGAATGCGAATGGAAGAAGGCCGTCGACGATCCGGCCACGCGCCGGCGCTTCCGCCATTTCGTCAACAGCGACGCGCCCGATTCGACGATCGCGTTCGTGAAGGAGCGCGGCCAGATCCGGCCCGCGATGCCCGGCGAGCGCGATGCGCTCGCGCCGGATGCGCGGCCCGCGTTCGAAACCGAAGCGCAAACCGAAACGGCGTGAGCTTCGTTGAAGCCTTTTTGAACGAAGCCCGCTGAAGACCTTTGAAGCCTTTGTCTGCCAGGAGATCGACATGAACCGCCATCAAACCGCTTCCGGCTGGACCCGCATTTGCGCGCTCGACGACATCGTGCCGAACACCGGCATCTGCGCGCTCGTCAACGGCGAGCAGATCGCCGTGTTCCATATCGATGCCGCCGACGCCGCCCGCGCGCAGGTATTCGCGATCGACAACATCGATCCGCATTCGCGCGCCGCAGTGCTCTCGCGAGGGCTGATCGGCAGCATCGGCGAGCGGATCGTCGTGGCGTCGCCGTTGTACAAGCAGCACTTCGACCTGCGCACCGGCGAATGTCTCGAAGCGCCGGACAAATCGGTGGCCGCGTATGCGTCGCGCGTCGAGGACGGCGACGTCTGGGTGGCCGCGTGATGCGCGCGCGTGCGCGCGCACGGCGCGCCGCGTGACCGAACGAACCCGAGGCGAATGATGATGGCGAGCGTGAAGAGCGTGTGTCCGTATTGCGGCGTCGGCTGCGGGATGGTGCTGCATGTGGAGGACGGCGAGGTGGTCAAAGTGTCCGGCGACGCCGAGCACCCGAGCAATTACGGCCGTTTGTGCACGAAGGGCTCGTCCGCGCACGTCGCGTTGCGCAACGCCGGCCGTCTCGAACATGCGTTCGTGCGCGACACGCGCGATCACGATCCGGCGCCGGTGCCGATGTCCGACGCGATTGCCGAGACCGCGCGCCGGCTGCGCGCGGTGCTCGACGCGCATGGCCCCGACGCGATCGCGTTCTACGTGTCGGGCCAGCTTTCGCTCGAAGCGCAGTATCTCGTCAACAAGCTGGCGAAGGGCTATGTCCGCACGCCGCACGTCGAGTCGAACTCGCGGCTGTGCATGGCGAGCGCGGGCAGCGGCTACAAGCTGTCGCTCGGCGCGGATGGGCCGCCCGGTTCGTATCAGGATTTCGATCGCGCGGATCTGTTCTTCGTGATCGGCTCGAACATGGCCGACTGCCATCCGATTCTGTTCCTGCGGATGATGGACCGCGTGAAGGCGGGCGCGAAGCTGATCGTCGTCGATCCGCGCCGCACCGCGACTGCCGACAAGGCCGGGCTGTTCCTGCAGATCCGGCCGGGCACCGATCTCGCGCTGCTCAACGGGTTGCTCCATCTGCTGCACGAAAACGGCCAGACCGATGCGGATTTCATCGCCGCGCACACCGAAGGCTGGGACGCGATGCCGGCGTTTCTTGCCGACTACACGCCCGCGCGCGTGGCCGAGCTTACCGGGCTGGCCGAGGCCGACATCCGGCTCGCCGCGCAGTGGATTGGCGAGGCGGGCGAATGGACGAGCTGCTGGACGATGGGCCTCAACCAGAGCACGCACGGCACTGCGAACACGAACGCAATCTGCAATCTGCATCTCGCGACGGGCAAGATCTGCCGGCCCGGCAGCGGCCCGTTTTCGTTGACCGGCCAGCCCAACGCCATGGGCGGGCGCGAGATGGGCTACATGGGGCCGGGGCTGCCGGGCCAGCGCAGCGCGCTCGACGGCGACGAGCGCCGCTTCGTCGAGACCGTGTGGAACCTGCCCGCCGGCACGCTCAGGCAGGACGCGGGCGGCGGCACGGTCGAGCTGTTCCGCAAGATGGCCGCGGGCGATATTAAGGCGTGCTGGATCATTTGCACGAATCCGGCCGCGACGGTCGCGAACCGCAGCAGCGTGATCGCGGCGTTGAAGGCAGCCGAGCTGGTGATCGTGCAGGACGCGTTTCTCGATACTGAAACCAACCGCTATGCGGACATCCTGCTGCCGGGCGCGCTTTGGGCGGAGGCCGAAGGCGTGATGATCAACTCCGAGCGCAATCTGACGCTGATGCAGCAGGCCGTCGAGCCGCCCGGCGACGCGCTGCCCGACTGGCGGATCATCGCGCAGGTTGCCGCCGCGATGGGCTTTGGCGACGCATTCGATTATCGTTCGGCTGCCGAAATATTCGACGAGATCACGCGCTTCGCGAATCCGAGAACGGGCTACGATCTGCGCGGCGCAAGCCACGCGGCGCTGCGCGCGGCGCCGATTCAATGGCCGTGCCCGCCCGGCGACGGCGAAAGCCGCCATCCGATCCGCTATCTGACGGGCGGCGCGGCCCAGGGAACCGGCGAGGGCGCTGCCGCGCCGCAGCGGCCCGTGTTTCCGACACCCTCCGGCCGCGCGCGCTTCTTCGCGCGGCCGCACGTCGCGCCGGCCGACGCGCCGACGCGCGAGTTCCCGATCGTGCTGAACACCGGCCGGCTGCAGCATCAGTGGCATACGATGACGAAGACGGGCAAGGTCGCGATGCTGAACAAGCTCAATCCGCGCCCGTTCGTCGAGATTCATCCGGACGACGCGGCGACGCTCGCGATCGGCGCGAACGACAGCGTCGAGATCCGCTCGCCGCGCGGCCGCGCGGTCCTGCCAGCCGTCGTGACGAAGCGCGTGCGCCCGGGCGCGTGCTTTGCGCCGATTCACTGGAACGACGTGTACGGCGACGAGCTGTGCGTGAATGCGGTGACGAGCGACGCGGTCGATCCGGTGTCGTTACAGCCCGAACTTAAATTCTGCGCGGTGTCGCTCGCGCGCGTCGACGTAGCCAGCGGCGCGCGCGCCGACGCCGACGGCGACACGGCTGCCGCCGCCCAGCCGCATTGCGCCGCCGCCGTCGCCGCTGAAGCTGCCGCAGCCGCAGCCGCGATGCCCGGCGACGCGCGCGCGGCGTCGGCCGGCACGGCATCCGGCAGCGCGCGCACCACGCCGTCCGGCTGCGCATCCGTTGCCGCCTTCGAGGAATCGAACATGGCCGATATCGACACTTTCGCCGATTTGCTCGGCATCCCCGCCCAGGCGGGCGCGCGACGGCTCACCGACGCCGAGCGCGTCTACGTCGAGGGCTTCATCGGCGGCTTGCGCGCGGCCGCCGCGCAGGCGCGGCTCGCGGGCGTGCCGGTCATGCCCGACGGCGCGCCGCTTGCGGCCGACACCCGGCTATGGCTCGACGGCCTGCTCGCCGGGCTGTTCAGCCGCGCGCCCGGCCCCGGCGGCGGACCGGAAGAGCACGCGCGTTTGCCGGCCGGCGCCGCGCTGGCAACGGCCGCGGCCGGCGCGCCGGCCCGTGTTGCGCAGGTGGCGAATGCGGCGAACGGCGTGCGGATTCTGCGCACGCGGCCGAAGGTCACGCTGCTGTGGGCGTCGCAGACGGGCAATGTCGAATCGCTGACCGAGCGCTACGCGACCCAGTTGATGGACTCCGGTTTCGAGATCCGCGTGACCTGCATGGCCGACTATCCGGTCGACGCGCTGCCGAAGGCGCAATACGTGCTGTTGATGACGAGCACGTTCGGCGATGGCGACGCGCCCGATAACGGCCAGGATTTCTGGGCCGCGCTGAGCGCGAACGACGCGCCTCGCATCGACGGCGTGCGCTATGCGGTGCTCGCGTTCGGCGATCGCAACTACGATCAGTTTTGCGGCCACGGCCGCCGGCTCGACGAGCGGCTGGCCGCGCTCGGCGCGGCGCGCGTGATCGAGCGCGTCGATTGCGATGCCGAATACCAGCCGGGTGCCGATGCCTGGCTCGAGCGCGTGATCGCGCGGATCAAGGAGGACGATGCCGCGCTGCACGCGGTGCCCGCCGACGGCATGATCGCGGCCGGCGCGGTGCCGACGAAAGCGCGCCCGGCCGCGTCGCGGCTGATCGCGAACCGCCGGCTCAACCGGGCGGGCGCGGCCAAGGACACGCGTTACGTGTCGCTGTCGACGGACGGCACGGCGCTCGAATACGAAACGGGCGATGCGCTCGGCGTGTGGCCGACCAACTGCCCGGCGCTCGTCGACGAGTTGCTGACGCTCGCGCACGTCGAGCCGGACGCGCCGGTGACGGTCGCGGGGCTGGGCGAGCTGCGCGCGGCGGACGCGCTTGCCAGGCACTTCGACATCACGCGCACGCATCCGGACACGCTCGCGTTCATCGCGGCGCGCAGCCCGGCGGGCGATGCGCTGAAAAGCCTGCTGCGCGACGATCGCCGTGCCGATCTCAAGCACTGGCTATGGGGGCAGCAACTTGCCGACGTGCTGCACGAGTTTCCCGTCGAGCTATCGGCGGCCGAGCTGATCGGCATGCTCAAGCGGCTGCAGCCCCGGCTGTATTCGATCGCGTCTGCGCCGAGCGCTCACCGTGGCGAGATCCACCTGACCGTGTCGGCGGTTCGCTACAACAACGGGCGGCGGCAGCGCAAGGGCGTCGCGTCGACGTTCCTCGCGGATCGCGCGGCCGATGCGAACGTGCCGGTGTTCGTGCAAAAGTCCGCGCACTTCCGGCCGCCCGCGAGCGGCGACGTGCCGATCGTGATGGTCGGGCCCGGCACCGGCGTCGCGCCGTTTCGCGGCTTCCTGCACGAGCGGCGCGCGCGCGGCGCGACAGGGCGCAACTGGCTGTTTTTCGGCGAGCGGCACGCGGACACGGATTTCTACTACAGCGACGAACTCACGCAGATGCGCGACGACGGTTTTTTGACGCGGCTCGATCTCGCGTTCTCGCGCGACCAGGCGCAGAAGATCTACGTGCAGGACCGGATGATCGAGCACGGCAAGCAGCTATGGGCGTGGCTGGACGAGGGCGCGCATTTCTACGTGTGCGGCGACGCCGCGCGGATGGCGAAGGACGTCGACGCGGCGTTGCGCACGGTGGTCGCCCGGCATGGAGGAATGACCGACGAACGCGCGGCGGAGTACGTCGCGCGGCTCGCGAAGGACAAGCGGTATGCGCGCGACGTGTATTGACGGAATCGACGCGGGGGTGGGAATGCCGGGAACGCGGCGCTGCTCCGGGGCGGGTGGCGGCGTCGCGCGTCGCAAGCGCGAACGGTAGAAGGTGCGGCGGGTGCGGCCGCGTTTGCGTTGCAGGGCGGTGCTGTGTCGCGCGACGCTTCGTCGAGCCGGACGAGCTTCGCCGTATGGCGCGGTGCTTCGCCGTGCGGTGCCGCGTCGCGCAATGCGTCACGCGGCCGGTGGCGTCCGATCTGGCCCGCGCTCGAGGCGGCTCTTGCGAACGCGTGGATTTCCGCGTGCCGGCGGCAACGAGTCAATCCGGCGGCCCGCCCCGAGTGAACCGAACGAAATGCGCCGAGCGTCCGCTCGTCACGCCGCTACGCCGCGAATTCGTCCTTCAACGCGCGATACAGCCGACGATACCGCGCGAGGCGTCCAGCCAGCAGCGCCGAGCGGGCGGGATCGGGCGCGATCGTCTCGATGATCGCGGGCGTCACGCAGACCTCGTCGATCGTGTCCTGCGTCGCCGCCAACCGGGCGAGCCGCGCCGCACCGAGCGCCGCGCCGAGCGCGCCGCCCTCGTGCCGGTGCATCGCTATTCCCGTCGCGTCCGCGCAAAGCCGGGCCCACAGCGCGCTTTTCGAGCCGCCGCCGATGAACGACGCCGCGTCGAGCGTCGTGCCGGCTTCGCGCAGCGCCGCGTAGCCGTCGGCCATCGCGAACGCGACGCCTTCCATCACCGCATACGCCAGATCGCCCGCGCGGTGTTCGCTCGCGACGCCGAAAAACACGCCGCGTGCGTTCGCATCGTTGTGCGGCGTGCGCTCGCCGCTCAGGTACGGCAGAAAGAGCGGCGCGCGCGCCGCGTCGGCTTGCTCGGCAAGCGCGGGCAGCGCGTCGATCGCGATGCCGGTCGTCTTGGCGAACCAGTCGAGGCTCGCCGCCGCCGACAGAATCACGCTCATCTGATGCCAGCGCGCCGGCAGGCAATGACAGAACGCATGTACGCCGGCATCGGGATTCGGCGCAAAGCGGTTGTTGCCGGCGAACAGCACGCCGGAGGTGCCAAGCGACAGGAAACCGCTGCCCGCGTTCGCGATGCCCATGCCGATCGCGCTGGCCGCGTTGTCGCCAGCGCCGCCCGCGATCGTCACCGGGCCGGCGATACCCCAGTCGCGCCGCAACGTATCGCGCAACGCCGCCGCCGCCGCGTTGCCTTCGACGAGGCGCGGCATCTGCTCGCGCGACAGCTCGGTTGCGGCGAGCATCCGCTCGGACCAGTCGCGCCGGCCGACGTCCACCCACAGTGTGCCGGACGCATCCGATAAATCCGACACGAATTCGCCCGACAGCCGCCATGCGACGTAATCCTTCGGCAGCAACACCTTGGCGGTGGCGCGAAATACCGCCGGTTCGTATTTGGCGAGCCACAGCAGCTTCGGCGCGGTGAAGCCCGGCATGGCCATGTTGCCGGTGATCGCGCGCGATTCGGGCACGAGCGCCTCGAGTTCGACGCATTCGGCGGCCGCGCGCGTGTCGTTCCACAGAATCGCGGGGCGCAGCACCTGGCCCGCGCGGTCGAGCAGCGTCGCGCCGTGCATCTGGCCGGACAGGCCGATGCCGCGCAACGCGGCGAAGCCGCGCGCATGCGCGGCGCGCACGGCGGCGATCGCGTCGAGCGTGGCGTGCCACCACGCTTGAGGACTTTGTTCGGACCAGTGCGGATGCGGGCGCTCGACCGATAGCGGCGCGCTGCCGGTTGCGAGCGGCGTGGAGTCGGCGTCGGTGAGAATCGCCTTGACTTCGGATGTGCCGAGATCGATGCCGAGAAAAGTCACGGGTGGAGGCTCCGGTTCGGTTGGCGCGCCGCGCGCGGGGCTGCCCGCGACGGCGGCTCGGTGGGGGCGGGCGGCCGCGTTGCGCGGGCTCGAATCGCTCGAATCGCTCGAATCGCTCGAATCGCTCGAATCGCTCGAATCGCTCGAATCGCTCGAATCGCTCGAATCGCTCGAATCGCTCGAATCGCTCGAATCGCTCGAATCGCTCGAATCGCTCGAATCGCTCGAATCGCTCGAATCGCTCGAATCGCTCGAATCGCTCGAATCGCTCGAATCGCTCGAATCGCTCGAATCGCTCGAATCGCTCGAATCGCTCGAATCGCCGGACAGCCGCTCGCGCCGTTCGTTCAATTGATACAGCGCGCGGAATCGCGACGGCGGCATGCCTTTTGTCGCGAGGAATTGCCGGTTGAAATTCGACAGATTGTTGAAGCCGACCCGATAGCAGATATCGGTCACGCTAAGCGCCGAGCCCATCAGCAGTTCACAGGCTTGATCGATGCGCAGCCGGTTCAGATACTGGACGAACGTCGTGCCGGTATGGCGGCGGAAAAAACGCGTGAACGTGCTGACGCTCATGCCGGCGAACGCGGCGACGTCGGTTTCTGCCAGCGTGCCCGACAAGTTCTGCCGCAGATAGGCGAGCACCTGATTGATCGTCGAAGACATGTAGTGCTGCGCGTCGATCCGGTAGCGCGGGCCGGCGAGCAGCCGGCGCTCGTCGCATGACGACAGCCGGCCGAACAGCGCCATCAGGATCTCGACGCGCCGGCAGCCGCGCGCGCTCGACAGCTCGGCCATCAGCGGCGCGAGCGCGAGGCCGAGCGTATCGGGAAACTGGATGCCGCGCGAAGCGGCGTCGATCAGATCGAGCACCGGCTGCAACTCGGCGAACGCGGCGACCATCTTCTCGGCCGCCGCACGCGAGAATTGCAACACGGCGTCGCGCGACTGCACGCGCTCGCCGGGGCCAAGCTCGCTGATCCAGTTGTGCGGCAGATTCGGCCCCGTGATGACCAGATTGCCGGGCGCGAAATCGCCGATATGATCGCCGACGAAAAACTTGCCGCGCGAGGCCTGAATCAAATGGATTTCGTACTCCGGATGAAAATGCCATTTCGCGACCGGGTGCGGATAGTCGTGGGTCCACGCGCGAAACGATTCGTCGTGACGAGTGGGGACGATCTCAAGATCAGGGTTCATGTCTCGCTTTGCGAAAGCCGCTGCGCGGCATTTTGTTTTTTAGCGTGAGGCATGCGCACGCCGCGCTCGTCGAATCCCAACGTTATCACGGCGTCCGGCGATGTGCCGAACTGTAGTGACGTGAAGCGGCAACACGCTACGTCAAAAGTGGTACATCGTTGATACTTTTTGCTCGTCCCAAATATTGATATTGATTGGCGTGCGCAATTTTTGCCGTGTCGCAGCAGCGGGATGGCAGAATTTTCCACGTGCGACGTTTGCCGAGCCGGGAATTTCGTCTGACTTTTCGTGCCAATTCATTCCTGATCGGATTTAATTTGGCATTATGTGTTTTGATTGATGCATTATGATTTTGTGTTTTTGTGTTTATCTAAAACTTGCCAAGTTTAATGAGGAATGTTATGGGGGAATATTTTTTTAGAGTCGTTTTCTTTATAAACTGATTGACATGCCTGCTTTGCCTTACTACGATCGAATGTATTAAGGAGCGAATTAACTGGTTGGTAAGCCGGTAATTTCAGATGCAATATTTTCAGACGATATCGAGGCCGCTTGGCATGGTGCGAGGAAGGCCGTGATAACAGAAAAAACTATTTGGATCATTTGCCGGAGGAGATGGGCAGCTAGGCTGCCGTAAATTATGCCGATTGCCATGGGCCGTGAATCTGCTTCCCTCTTGCCGGCGCTGTCCGCGAGTGCCGGAATTGCCGCAGCCGTTGGCCTTTCGATTGTCTCGATTTACAAAAAATCGGTGAGCCGGGCGTCGGCTGGCCGAGTGCTCCGCATTATCTCAATCGGCGGTGCCGATAATCATCGTATTGCGAGTAAAAATGACGTGACGCACGCCGTCGATTAGACGGAAATCGCTTTGCGGCGATGAAAGCCGCTCGTCGATAAAACGCCGTCAGCGGCGCGCCGGGTTTCGTCACGATTTTCAACCAACGCTGAGCAACTGGCAACTCAGATCATGCTTGGCCTTTTGCGGCCGGATCGCTTCGCGATCTGGCCGCATTTTTCATCGGCGCTTGACCGATATTGAAAGGCCGCCGATGGCCGTCGGCGCGGCGGCTGCACCTTCGACGAAAACGCATCGCGCAAGCATTCAATAAAACTCGATGCCGCAGGCCCGGCGGTGTTCGTGGCGGCGGCGCTGTCGCGGCTGTTGCCGCGCGACACGCTGATGAGCCGGGGCTGGCGCGTGCCGTTCGTATTCGGTTTGTTGATCGGGCCGCTCGGATTTTATCTGCGACGGCTTCTCGACGATACGTTGCACCAGACGGTGGCCGCCGCGGATGCGTGTGGCGCAGCGGCGAAGAAGTCGGCGGCTGCGGCTGGCAGCGCCGAGGCGGCCGTGCCGCCAGCAGCAGCGGCATGCGCGCCGGCCACGCTACGTCGCGCCGCCCGAATTTTGTGGCGGCAGATCGTGGCGGGCACGCTGCTCGTGATCGGCGGCACGTCGACGATGTATACGATCGTCTTTTCCTGCCTGTGCTCCTGCTCATGACCTGCGGGATGCCGCCGTCGGTCGTGCTGCTCGCGGGCGGCGCGGCGGCGGCGCGCCGCTTGTCGGTTCGCCGTTCGCCGGCAGGTTCCCCGACAGGTTGACGCGCCGCAAGCCGTTGATTGGCGCATCGTGCATCGCGTCGTGCGTGATCGTGCTGCCCGCGTTCGCCGCGAGCACGCATGGCCGTCGGTCGTCACGGCGCTCGCGGTCGTCTGCGTGCTGATCGGCCTGATGACGCTGTCGAGCCCGGCCGGTTTCGTGCTGATTCTCGAAACGCTGCATCCACAGGTGTGGACGACATCGCCCGGCGTGATCTATGCATTCTGCGTGACGATTTTCGGCGGCTTCGCGCAATGGATCGTCAGCGCGTTGTGGCACGCATCGGGCAGCTTTTACATGCCGGCGTGGTACGTGCCCGGATGCGGGCTCGCAAGCCTCGTCGGGCCGGCGATGTTGAAAGAGGCCGCGCACGCATGAGCGGCGCGGCAATCCGGAAGCTTCGCATATCTGATCGATTGCGGCACTTCCTTCGCACCGGGCGCGGGTGATAAGTACATAAAAAAGAAGTCTTTGGCGGCACTCCCGGATCAATGCTTACATAGTCCGTTCCGATTCTTTCCGCGCGATCCACACCGCCACCATGAGCGATATCAGCGAAGCGATCGAGATCCGCCGCCCGAGCGCGCCGCGAGCCGATTTGCCGTTCCAGCCATACCGGGCGGGCCGCGCGCTCGATGCGCGCACGCGCCGCGCGATCCACGCGGCATTCACCGCGAATCCGTGCCTGCGCAACTGGCCTGCCGCGTCGATCGACGCATTGTGCGATGCCGGCTACTTGCGCACCTGGACGAGCGGCGAGCTGATCTTTGCGCGCAACGGGCCGTGCGACGATATCCAGGTCGTGCTGTCCGGTGCGATCGAGATGAGCTGGACGAACGCGGCCGGCACGCGTGCGGTTGCGATTTACATGTGGCCGAACGAGGTCATCAATTTCATTCCGGTGATCGACGGCGGCGGCTCGATGCACGACCAGCGCGCGCATGGGCTGACGACGCTGTTCCATATCTCGCGTGATGCGCTGTTCGCGCAGTTCGAGCGCGAGCCGTCGCTGCTGCGCGGCGTGCTCGACTTGATCTGCGCACGCAGCCGTGCGTTGCATCGGCGCATCGGCAGGAGCGCGCTGTCGGGGTTTCGCGCGCGGCTCGCCGATCAGTTGCTGAGCCTCGCCGAATGGCACGGGCAGCCGGCGCAGCGCGGCATCGAGCTGACGATCCGGCTGTCGCAGGAAGATCTTGCTTCGCTGCTCGTCGCGTCGCGGCAGAGCGTGAACAAGGAACTGCGCCGGCTCGTGCGGGAACGCGTCATCGACGCGCAATACAGCCGGCTGACGATTCTCGATATCGAGCGTCTGCGCGAGATCAGCGACGGCGACGAGTGACGGTGCGGGGCGTTTTGGGGCGCGGGCGTAGCCCACGTCGCGCGCATCGCGCCGCTGCTGCCGGTTTTGCGACGCAGAGGGGACGAGGGAGTGAAGGGGGCAAGGCGGGGCGTCGAGCCATTCGCGTGCCGGGCTCTGAAGGCCTGACGGAGCGTGAGCGAAGCAAACGGCGCAAGCGCTACTGGCATTCCGAGTATGTCAGGTCTCTCGCCCACCACATGCATCGTGGCGACGGCCGGCATTACGGCGCGCCACTTCGCCGCGCGCGGATCACGCGCCGCGTCGCTGATTACGCGCCGGCGCCGCTTGCGATGGGCGCCGTATCTCGCACGACACGCTTGGCGGAAACGTCACGCTTCAGATGCACGAACGCTAAGCATTTCACCGCCGCGCGCATATCGGCATGCCAACTTCGTCTGTCAAATGTCCAACGCGCGATAGATTCCGCGCTGCGCCCCTGCCAATAATGATTCCCGTCAAATCTTTCCGACTGGACCCTTGACGTGCCGAACCCTTGTGTTGCCCCCGCAGACCACCGCTTGAACCGCCGCGCACGCTTTGCGCCACGCTGCCGGCGTCAATGCCACTGTCGCCACCGCTGAGGCGGCTGATCGCGACTGCGCGGCAACGGCCGCGGCGCGTCGTTTTCCCATGTGTTATCGCCAGCTGCTGCGCGCATTGCGCCGGTGCGCTGTTTCGTCCTGCTCATTTCATATCCGGAGTGCCGTCATGACCAATCTGAGTCTCGCCGCGTCGAATTTGCTCGACATCCGTCCCGTCACCGGCCGCATCGGTGCGCAAGTTCATGGCTTGAAGCTGTCGGCCGCGCTCGACGCGGCAACTGTCGGCGCGATCCGCGCCGCGCTGTTCACGCACAAGGTGATTTTCTTTCGCGACCAGACACACCTGGACGACGCCGCGCACGAGGCGTTCGCGAAACGGCTTGGCGACCCGGTCGCACATCCTACGGTGCCCGCCGTCGACGGTACTGAATACTTGCTCGAACTTGATTCGCATCGCGGCGGGCGGGCGAATTCGTGGCATACCGACGTGACCTTCGTCGACGCATATCCGCAAGCGTCGATCCTGCGTGGCGTGACGATTCCCGAGGTCGGCGGCGACACGGTCTGGGCCAACACGGCCGCCGCCTATGAGGATCTGCCCGCGCCGCTGAAGTTGCTCGCCGAGCAATTGTGGGCCGTGCACAGCAATGATTACGACTACGCGGCCCATCGCGTCGGTAACGGCCATTCGGCGCATGACGAGCAGGCACTCAAGCGCTATCGGGAAGTGTTCGTGTCGACGCGCTACGAAACCGAGCATCCGGTCGTGCGCGTGCATCCGCACACGGGCGAGAAAACGCTGATTCTCGGCCATTTCCTCAAGAATTTCACCGGTGTGTCGCCGTCGGGTTCCGCGCACCTGTTCGAGCTGCTGCAAAGCTATGTGACGCGTCCGGAGAACATCGTGCGCTGGCGCTGGCGCGAAGGCGATGTCGCGATCTGGGACAACCGCGCGACGCAGCATTACGCCGTCAACGATTACGGCGACGCGCACCGTGTCGTGCGCCGCGTAACGCTGGCGGGCGACGTGCCGGTTAGCGTCGACGGCCGCCGCAGCGTCACGCGCGTGCGCGAGCCGAATCCGCACGCGGGGGCCGCCACTCACGCCGCATAAGCAGGCCGTGCACCGCGCCGCACTGTCTTTCCATGTCTTTCAGGACGACTATGAAATCACTCATTCGATGGCTGAAACCACTGTGGCTGCCGATGCTCGCGTTCGCGCTTGCGGTGCCGGGTGCGGCGCCTGCGCAGACTGTCATCCGCATCGCCGTGCCCGACACGAGCGCAGGCCCGAAGCCTGCGGGCGGCGGTATCGTCGACGTGATCTACGCGAACAAGCTGCTCGACAAGGCGTTTGCGAAGCAGGGCGTCGAACTGCGTTGGACGTTTTTCAAGGGCGCCGGCCCGGCGATCAACGAAGCGTTTGCGAACGGGCAGGTCGATCTCGCGTTTCTCGGCGATCTCGCTGCGGTGATCGGCCGCGCGAACGGGCTCGACACGCGCCTGATCGCCGCGCTCGCGCGCAACGTCAACGGCTTTCTCGCCGTCACGCCTGGCTCGGGAATCGCCGATTTGCGTGCGTTGAAAGGCAAGCAGGTGGCGGTGTTTCGCGGCACGGCGCTGCAATTGTCGTTCGACAGCGTGCTGCGTGCCGAGGGGCTTGCCGAGCGCGACTTGCGTGTCGTAAACCTCGATCCGAACGCGGCAGCGGCCGCGCTTGCCGCGCGCCGGATCGATGCCGTATGGGGGGCCGCCAGCGTGTTCGTGCTGCGCGACAAGGGGCTCGCGGATGTGCCGGTCAGCACGAAGGGCCGCCGGGGCGTCGGCACGCTGAAGGCCGGGCTGGTGGCGTCGTCCGCGTTTTTGCGCGCGCATCCGGAACTGGCGCGAACCGTCGTGAAGACGGTGGTCGAGGCGTCGCAATGGCTGTCGGACAAACGCAATTTCGACGCCTTCATCGCGCTCGAGTCGCAGCAGGGCAACATTGCGCCGTCCATCTGGCGCAACGAGCTGACCGCCGACGATCTGAGCGTCGTATTCTCGCCGCTGCTCGACCGCTACTACGTCGATGCATTCAAGCAGGACGTGCGCACGGCGAAGGAGGCGGGTTTGATTCGCCGGCCGTTTGACGTCGATGCGTGGATCGACCGCAGCTACGTCGAGGCCGCGCTGCGCGAGCTGAATCTCGGCGCGCACTGGCAGGCATACGAATCGTTCGGCAAGCCGGGGAATGCGTTGTGATGGCCAGGATGACTAAACGCAATACGGCACGGTTGAAATGGACGGCGCTTGCGGCGGCGTGGATGCCGACCATTGCGGCTTGGGCGCAGGCAGACACTGCGGCCCGGGCGGCCGATGCGGCCCGGGTGCCGGCGGCGTCGCGAGCATCGGGCCCGATCAACGGCAAGCGCGCGCCGGGTGCCGGATATGCCGCCGCGAAACGAGCGCACGCCGCTCAAGCGGCACTGGCAACGGCGGCGCAGACAACGACTCCCCGTGCAGACGCGCCCGGCGACGCGACACCGCCCGGCAGTCGGGCCGCCGTGCCGAACAGCGATGTAATCGCACCGCCTGCCGTCGTGCTGAAGGACGTCGTCGTCACTGCGCGCCGTCGCAAGGAAAGCGCGCAGCGGGTGCCTGCGCCGATCTCGACCGTGAGCGGCGACGATCTCGAACTGTTGCGCAACTATCGCGTGCAGGATCTGCAGACCGTGCTGCCGAGTACGAATGTCGCGTTCATCCACGCCCGGCAATCGAGCGTTTCGGTGCGCGGCCTCGGCAACAATCCGGCCAATGACGGCCTGGAAGGCAGCGCAGGCGTCTATCTGGACAACGTATATCTCGGGCGTCCCGGCATGGCGGTGGTCGATTCGCTCGACGTCGAGCAGATCGAACTGCTGCGCGGTCCGCAAGGCACGCTGTTCGGCAAGAACAGCACGGCCGGCATCCTCAATATCACCACGCGCAAGCCGACGATGCGCACCGAGGCGTCGCTCGAGCAGTCGCTTGGCCTGCATGGCTACGTGCAATCGAAAGCCGTGCTCTCGGGGCCCCTGTCGACAACGCTCGCTGGCCGGCTGGTGCTATATCGCACGCACGAGGACGGCGACGTGACGAACCTGTTCAATGGCAGCCGGCTGAACGGCGGTACGCGCGAAGGCGTGCGCGGCGAACTGTTGTTCAAGCCGTCGGCGAACCTGAGCGCGCGCGTGATCGCCGATTATCATCGCGAGGATTCGAGCTATGGCACGACGGTCCTGTACGGCTTCGGGCCGACGATCAACGGCTATAACCCGTTTCTGAGCCGCGCGGCGTCGATCGGTGCGACGCCGGTAACCAATCCCGCGCTGTATCAAGTCAATCTGGATTCGCGGCAACACGTGAGTGTTCATCAGGGCGGGGTGTCGGCCGAAGTGAACTACACGCTGCCAGGCGGTCACACGCTGACGTCGATCAGCGCCGCACGTTTTTGGAATTTCGAGCCCGCCAACGACGATAACCTTAACAGACCCGTGATCTACAACACGGGCGTCGCGGTCAACGATCATCAGCTTTCTCAGGAACTCCGGTTCGCGTCGCCGACGGGCGGCCGCATCGATTACGTGCTCGGCGCGTATTATTTTCATCAGCGGTTGAGCAACAACACGTTCGCATTCTACGGCCCGTTTGCGGATGCGATGATTCTCGGCAACCATAGCGGCGCGCTCGCGAACACGGCATCGAGCGCGCCCGCGACGATGACGACCGACAGTTTCGCGCTGTTCGCGCAAGGCACGTGGCACGCGACGCCGCGCGCGGACGTGACGGCCGGCATCCGCGGCACCTATGAAACCAAGGCCGCGAGCGTCACCCGCAACGCACCGGTCGGCGGCGCGCCGTTGCCCGCCGCGCTGCAGGCAGTGCGTAACGGCGTAATCGGACAGTACGCATCGGGGGATCTGAATCTGTATAACCTGAGCCCGTCCGCGCTGCTGAATGTCGGCTATAAGCTCGCGCCGGACGTGCTCGCCTATGCGACGCTGTCGCACGGCGAGAAATCGGGCGGCGTGAACATGTCGGTGTCGTCCGCGCCAACCCAGGGCGCGCAATCGCTCGTGGTCGGCCCCGAACGCGCGAACAACGCGGAACTCGGGGTGAAGAGCGAATGGTTCGCACGCCGATTGATCGTGAACGCGAATCTTTTTTGGACACAGGTGAGCGGCTATCAAGCGACCAGCTTCGTCGCAACGCCCACTGGCGTCGTCTCCGTGCTGTCGAACGCGGCCGACGTGAGAAGCCGCGGCGCGGAACTCGATTTGCGCGCGATACCGATCCGCGATCTCGTGTTGGGCGTCAACGCGTCGTATGTGAACGCGACTTATACGTCGTATAAAAATGCGCCGTGCCCGTCGGAGGTATCGATCCCGAATCCGAAAGCGACGTGCAGCCTGAGCGGGCGGCCGGTGGCCGGCGCACCGCGCTGGATCGTCAATCTGAATGCGCAATATCAGTTCCGGCTCCGTCACGAGATCGACCAATACATCGCCGCGCAATATTCGCTGCGCTCCAGCCAGTACGGCACGCTCGACGATTCGCAGTACGGGCGTCTGCCGGGCTACGGCGTGCTGAACTTGACGACCGGCTGGCGCCTCGCGACGGGCCGGCATCAATGGGACTTGTCGATATGGGCGCGCAACGTGTTCGACAAGCGCTATTACCTCGCGTCGTTCGCGACCTACAACGGTGCGTACACGGCATCGGTGGGCGACGAACGGATGATCGGCGCGACGCTGCGCTATGACTATTGATGCGTGACGACCCAGGAGCCTGACGATGGCGAGATCGAGCGAGCCGATCGTATCGATGCGCGCCGTGCCGCTTCGGCCCGCCGGCGCGGCGCGCGTTTATACGCCGCAAACGCAGAGCCGTGCGGCCGGCCGCGTCGCGCGAGCCGTGGCCGGGTGGCGCGCGCTGAGCGGCGCGGCGCTGCCGGTGCTATGGATTGCATTGTGGTGGCATGCGGCGCATCGGCATTGGATGTCGCCGCAAATCCTGCCTACCCCCGAGCTGGTTTGGCACACCGCGATCGAACTCGCGTCGGACAACCTGTTTGCTCAACTCGCGGTGAGCCTCATGCGGCTTGCGATCGGGTTTGCGGCAGGCGTTGTCGCGGGCATCGCGCTCGGTGCGTTGATGGGGCGATCGCGGCTCGCGCACGAGCTGGTGTCGCCGCTGTTTTACGCGTTCGCGCAAATCCCGACGCTTGCATGGCTGCCGCTTTTGATGGTCGTGCTAGGCATTGGCGAAGCGCTGAAGATCGCGCTGATCGTCAAGGCCGTGCTCGTGCCGGTGGCGGTCCACACACAGTTCGGCATGCGCACGGTGCCGCCGCGGCTCGCGGAGATCGCCGCCGTTGCTCGGCTGCCGCGCCACACGACATGGCGCCTGCTCATCGCCCCAGCCGCATTGCCGCCGATGATGACGGGGCTGAGAATCGCGCTCGCGCAAGGCTGGCTGACGTTGATCGCGGTCGAATTGCTCGCGTCGTCCGAGGGGATCGGCTACCTGATGGTATGGGGCCGGCAGATGTTTCAGCTCGATATCGTGTTCGTCTGCATTGCGACGATCGGCGTTACCGGCTTTGCGATGGACGATGTGCTGCGCCGGCTCGATGCACGGATCGTTCGCTGGCCCCGCACCGCGCTGGCCGAGCATGCGTCAGGCGCGCCGCGCGGTATGCTCGCCAGACTCAATGGCGCGATCCTGCCCGCTGTACTCGTCGCCGTTTGGGCTGCCTGCGCGCATTGGCAATGGGTTGATGCGCGTTTGCTGCCCGCGCCGTCGGCTGTGTTCGCGGGCACTTGGCGCGATCTGACGAGCGGCGCTCTGCCGGTGCCGCTTGCGCATACGTTGCTGCGTGCGCTCGAAGGGCTTGCGCTCGGTGCGCTGGCCGGAACCGGCGTGGGGGTCGCGCTTGGGATCGTGCGCTGGCTGGGCCGTGCTGTCGCTCCGACGCTCGCGGCGTTGCGCCAAGTGGCGATCTTCGCATGGATTCCTTTATTGACTGCATGGGCTGGCATCGACGAGCTTGCCAAAGTGATTTTCGTCGCGCTTGCCGCGTTCTTTCCGATGTCGGTCGCCGCGCAGCGCGCAGTCGAGAACCTGTCGCCTCAGCTGGCCGAAGTGGCGCACACGCTGCGGCTGTCGACGCGGCAGCGTCTTGTTGCATTCGTGCTGCCGTCGATCGCGCCGGGCCTGTTCGCGGGGCTGCGTCTCGCGCTCGTCTACGCGTGGCTTGGCGCGATCGGTGCCGAATACTTCATGCCGTCGGGTGTCGGCATCGGCAGCTTCATGCTCGATGCGCAGCAATTGTTTCGAATGGATCGATTGCTGAGCGCAGCGGTGATCGTCGGCGCGCTCGGCGCGGCGCTCGGCTGGCTCGGTGGTCGGCTTGAAACCATGGCAACGCGCTGGCGCGGCCCGAGTTGAGCCGTGCTTGCGCCTTAAGCGTGTATTTCCGTTTCCGATTTTTATCGCACTCCAAACCAGGACCATCATGTCGACTTCCGTCATCCCGCGTCGCCGGCCGGCCGAACGGCCGAACTTTTTGATCATCGTTGCCGATGATCTGGGCTTTTCCGATCTCGGCGCGTTCGGCGGCGAAATCGCGACGCCTAATCTCGACGCGCTCGCTTACGCGGGCGTGCGCTTCACGGATTTTCATGCGGCTTCCGCCTGCTCGCCAACCCGCTCGATGCTGCTGAGCGGCACCGATCACCATATCGCCGGCATCGGCACGATGGCCGAGGCGCTGACACCGGCGTTGCAGGAGAAGCCGGGTTATGAAGGATATCTGAACGATCGTGTCGTCGCCTTGCCCGAGCTGCTGCGCGACGCGGGTTATTTCACGACGATGGCAGGCAAATGGCATCTCGGACTCACGCTCGATCGCGCGCCAGCGGCACGAGGCTTCACGCGATCGTTCGCGCTGTTGCCGGGCGCGGCGAACCATTACGGCTTCGAGCCGGTCTCGGCCGACACCGAGCAGCCGAGGCTGATGCGAACGACGCGCTCGCTGTATGTCGAAGGCGATCACTTCGTCGACGCGCTGCCCGAGCATTTCTATTCGTCCGATACGTTCACGGACAAACTGCTGCATTACCTCGGCGAGCGCCTCGACGATGGCCGTCCGTTCTTCGCGTATCTGCCGTTTTCCGCACCGCACTGGCCGTTGCAGGCGCCGGCCGAGATCGTCGCGAAATATCGAGGCCGCTACGCACACGGGCCGGATGCGCTGCGCGAAGCGCGGCTTGCGCGCCAGCGCGAGCTGGGCTTGCTCGAGGCCGGCGTCGAAGCTCATCCGGTCGTGGCGCAAAACCCGCAATGGGCGCAGCTTACGTCCGGCGAGCAGGCCATTTCTGCGCGGACGATGGAAGTCTATGCGGCGATGGTCGAGCGGCTCGACTGGAACGTGGGCCGCGTGATCGATTATCTGAAGGCGACGGGCGAATTCGATAATACGTTCGTGCTGTTTTTATCCGACAACGGCGCGGAGGGCGCTTTGCTCGAGGCATTGCCGGTGTTCGGCCCAAACCTGCAGCAGTTCCTGAGCGAATACTACGACAACAGCCTCGACAATATCGGCCGTGCGAATTCCTATGTGTGGTACGGCCCGCGCTGGGCACAGGCGGCGACTGCGCCGTCGCGGTTGTACAAGGCATTCACGACGCAAGGCGGGATTCGCGTCGTCGCGTTCGCGCACTATCCGGCACTCGCACGCAAGCGCGAGATCGGCGATGCGTTCGCGACCGTGATGGATGTCGCGCCGACGGTGCTTGAACTCGCAGGCATCGCGCATCCAGTGACGCAATATCGCGGACGCGAAATCGCGCCGCTGAAGGGCGCATCGCTCGTAAGCTATCTTCAGCGCACGACATCGCACGTGCATGACGCCGAACACGTGACGGGATGGGAGCTGTTCGGCATGCGTGCGGTGCGGCAGGGCGACTGGAAGGCCGTGTTCATTCCGCAGCCCGTGGGCCCGGGCGCGTGGCAACTCTACGATCTCGCTGACGATCCCGGTGAAACCCGCGATCTTGCCGACGCCGAGCCCGAGCGTCTCGACGCGTTGCTCACGCATTGGGAACGTTATGTGATCGAAAACGGCGTGCAGTCCGGTGCGCAGCGCATATTCGAGACGTTGCCACAACAGCAACAGAAAGATTGACCGGTCCGTGCGTCGAGCGCGAGCCGCGTCAGCGGCATGCCAGGTGTCGCGATCGACTTGCCGACCGCTATTGCCGCGGCGATGCGGCTTGAACGCATTCTTTCTCTATTCAAACGGAGCACGGTCATGAATCGATCGGCACCCGCCATTGCATTTCATCGCGTGGGCAAGACTTTCGATGTCGGCGGACGCCCCTACGAAGCGATTCGCGATTTTTCGCTCGACATCGCGGCAGGGGAGTTCGTCGCGATCGTGGGCGCGAGCGGCTGTGGCAAGTCGACGCTGTTGCGCTTGCTCGTCGGACTCGACACCGCGTTCGACGGTGACATTCGCGTCGACGGCGAGCCGATCGACGGCGTCGGCGCGGAGCGCGGCATCGTGTTTCAGGAGCATCGGCTGTTTCCGTGGTTATCGGTCGAGCGCAACGTCGCGCTCGGCATCGCCGCCCAAGCGTTGCCGGCACATGCGGTCGCGCAGCGCGTGGCGGATGCGATCCGGCTGGTCGGACTCGGCGGGTTCGAGCGCGCATTGCCGCACCAGCTTTCGGGCGGCATGGCGCAGCGTGTAGCGATTGCGCGCGGGCTGGTTGCAAACCCGCGGATCCTGATGCTCGACGAGCCGTTCGGCGCACTCGATGCGCTTACCCGGCAGCAATTGCAGGACGAGTTGCTGCGCGTTCGGGCGCACGAGCGAATCACGACGCTGCTCGTCACGCATGATGTCGACGAAGCGGCGTACCTTGCCGATCGCGTCGTCGTGATGCGGCCCAGGCCGGGGCGAATCGGACAGGTTATCGATATCGCGCTGCCCAGGCCGCGCGAGCGGCTCAGCTACGATTTCCACCGTTATCGGGAAATACTCGCGGCCTTGCTGCTGAGCGATAGCGAAGATATCGGTAGTTTGCACGCGCCGGCTTATACGCTCGAATTGAATCGCATTGCCCGGTAAGAGGAGACGGAGGAATAAAACTTTTCAAATGGATTACTCTGACATTTAGCCGTTTTATAATCCAAATAATGAAATAAATGTCCCATATTTGATTCGATTCGCCGGTGCGCCAAGCCCGCCAAGGGCTCCTTCTCCTGCCTTCCATTCATTCCTTAAAAGAATGAAATCAAGATCCCCTATCTATAATTACAAACCTTTCCGTTGTTTTTGTCATGGATTGTTAATTTTTTAAGGTTCAAAATATCAAATCTTCATTGATTGACAAACCATAGATGATGATCAAACAAAGTTATTGACATGCGCATTTTGTGTTACTAGGATCGATCGCAGTTATAGAGATTAAATATCGAGAGAATGTCCATTTAATATTTTTTTGCAATTGCATTGCCGCGCTGATTAAAACGCGAAAGAACTCTATGCGGATGCATGCAAAAAATCATGGCGGTACCGGAAACAGGGGGGGTGTTTCGGCTCGGCGCTCGTGTGAGCGCCGGGCTGATCCCCTGATCCAGTTTTGATTGGTTGCTGGAAGGAGGGGAGGGATTTTATGTCACCGTGAATCGTGTTTGTTCGTTGGGTCACGAATCCGTTCGCATCCAATCGTCCCGTTATCCATGGGCGTTGGTGCTGCAACAGTGCTAGTTACCCCTAGAGCTAACCATGCAGAGAACTCGGCAAGCCTGATGTCGACGAGTTGGATGCTCGGTGCTTTTTCCTTTGACGTGTGAGGCGCCGCTACATCACGCAGACGAAGCACGCTTGATATCCAACGCCCCGCATCGATGAATGGCGTTGCTTTCCAATGATGAAATCCACCATCAATAGATAGGAATGCAAAATGATTAATGAAACGAGACCCAACATGAAAAAGACCACGTCACGAGTGTTCAAGCAAGGCCGCTTGGCGGCTGCATTGGCTATCGCGTTTGCAGCAAGCGGAGCAGCGCTTGCCGACGCGACGCCGGGAACCGATGCGAGCAACTGGGTGCCAACCCGCAACCAAGTGCATGCGAACGTAACCAATGCACAATTGGTTGGAACTGCGAATGATTCCGAGCCGGTGTCGATCACCGTCACGATGAAGCTTCGCAACGAAAGCAAGCTCGATCAATTCATCAAGGAAGTACATCGTCCGGGAAGTGCATCGTTTCACAAGTTCCTGAGCGCGAGCGAAAGCACGGCGGACTACGCACCGACCCAGCAGGAAGCCCAAGCCGTTGCGGATCACCTGACTCGCGCAGGCTTCACCAATGTCCAGATCGCGCCGAATCGGATGGCCGTCACGGCGCAGGGCACGGTCGGCGCCGCGCGTGCCGCGTTCCACACGTCGATCGGTCACTTCAACGTGCATGGGCACGATGCGATTGCGAATACGGCGCAGGTGGAGGTGCCGGCGGCACTGAGCGGCACGGTCGATCGCGTGCTCGGCTTGCAGACGCTGCATCGCCCACAGGTTTTCTCGCGCACGCCGAAGCCGGCCTATACGGTTAACAGCTCGGGTGGCCATGCATACTATCCGAAGGAGTTTGCGACGGTCTACAACGCCGGATCGGTGCCGGCGGCCACCTCGACTGATGTGGCCATCGTCGGTTGGGGAACGATGACCAACAGCGCGGCCGATCTGGCCTATATGACCAAGGATCAGGGCCTGCCCAGCATCCCGACGACGATCAAGGGTTATGGCGGTCCAACGGCGGGCGCGACGGGCAATGACGACAGTGGCCGCGGCGAGTGGTCGATGGATGCCCAAGCGATTGCCGGAGTCAGCGGTGGCGTGAAAAGCCTGACGTTCTATACCGCGTATAGCAACATCGATTCACGGCATCCGCAAGGTTCGGCGACCAACGCCGGAATTGCTGCGGCGATCAATGGTGCCGTCAGCGACAACATCGCCAAGGTCATCAATATGTCGTGGGGCGATACCAACAGCGAAGTGTGCTCTGGCACGAGCGATACGGCCTGGCTCGATTCGTACTTCAAGCTGGGTGTCGCGCAAGGGCAGACGTTCTCGGTCTCCTCGGGCGACAATGGCGCGTATCCGTGCAACGCGCCGCAGAACGGCGCTTATGGCGACAAAACTCAGCCTACCGTGAGCTATCCGGCCACTTCGCCGTATGTGGTTTCCGTCGGCGGCACGACTTTGAACACGACGACTACCGACAGCTACATTTCCGAAACCGTCTGGCCGTACAGCGGCGGCGGACTGAGCAAGATCGAAGCGAAGCCGGCATGGCAGACCACGGTTTCGGGCAACTATCGCGCGGTGCCCGACATGGCGTTCGATGCGGACTGGAACAATTCGCCGATCCGCTATTACATGGCCTATGTGCCGGATAGCTCGACGAGCAAGGGTAGCGGTATCACGCAATCCGGCTATTACGACAACGGTGGCACGAGCTTGGCTTCGCCGCTGTTCGTCGGCTCCTGGGCCCGCTTGGAAAGCGCGCACGGCAACTCGATGGGCTTTGCAGCGCCTGCGCTTTACGCGTATGGCACCACGATGCCGGTACACGACGTGACGAGCGGCAGCAACGGCCTCTATACGGCAGGCGCCAGTTGGGATAACGCTTCGGGCTGGGGCAGCTTCGACATCTCCGGCATGAGCACTTTCATCACCAACACGCCGGGCTTTGTGACCACGTCCAATCAGCATTAACCCTTTCTGAAGCGCGGTAACGCACGCCCGAGCCCACGAATAGTGGGCTCGGGCGTGTCGCATTGCCATTCGGTGCGGCGATTATTCACGGGGATGGCTAAGGAATCCAACCGGTTTTTGTGACGACGTCGAATTACTGATTGCCGCCGGCTTCGGCGTTGATTCGACGATTGGCAGGTGGGCTTTCGAGTGCCCACCTGTTTTTTTATGGGTCGGTTATTGCCGTTGCTGGAGGAACTGCTGCACTTGCTTGAGCGTGACCTTGCCGGTGTGAGCGGTATCGATTTCTTCGAAATGCTGAGCAACGAAGCCCAGCCCGCTGGCTTGCGCATCGGCCTTCGAGATCGCACCGCCATTCGCGAGCGTGCTGTTGGCGCCGAGGCTAGCGGCGAGGCGGCTTTGCGCTTGCTGTTGCAACGCGGCGCCGGTCGTGGCCGATGCAGGCGCAGCGATCGCTGTGCGCGGGAAGAACGGGCCGTCAACGCCGCCGCCTTTCGGCGGCGTCGCGGGTGCAACGGCTTGCAGTGATGCGGCGCACGCGCCGCTGGCAATTGCGGCCAGCATCAGGACCGGCGTGATGCGTCGCAATGACAGAGTCTTGGACATGACGTTTCTCGTATCAAAATGGTTGAGCGCACGCGCCGCCAGCGGGCGGCGCCGTACTGCATTGCTACGTTAGTGGGCCGCTGCGATCGCCGTCTTCACCGTTGGCGTGCCGGCCGGATTTTCGTCCGGCCACGGCGGCGGCAATTGCGCGAGCGACAGCGCGGTCGAGATCGGCTTGCTTTGATAATAGGCGACGAGATCATCCCGCATCTTCGGCCGCGCCACGTCGTCCAGGTAGATCATGTGACCGCCCTGGTAGAACGTAACCTGCAGATTCGGATTGAGCCCCGATACGGATTGCAGGCGCGCGAGCTGGTTTTCGGTCAAAAAGTACGGCGTCGCCAGATCGTGATAGCCATTCGACGACAAAACCTTCAGTTTCGGATTGAGCTGCAGCGCAGCGAGCAGATCCGGAATCGTGTCCGGTACGGCCTGGCCTGCGTGGCTGAAATCCCATACGCCGATGATGTCGTTGTTGAGCGGCGCGTAAGTTGCGTTCGGCGCCTGATAGCCGAGATAGTTCGGCAGTTGCGTCGCGAGCGCATTCGTAAACGGCTGGGAAATCAGGATATCCGACGGATCGGAGTCGTTTTGCAGGCGAGGGTCCGAACTCGGCAGTGATACGCGGCCATCATAGCGGCCGATCGTGGAGCCGGGCACGAGCGCCGTGCCGTAATAGCTATTGCCGAAGTACGCGTTCAGCGACGATACCGTCATCTTCGTCTGCGTGGACCACGACGCGAGCGTATTGTTGTCCGGGAACACTGGTGTGGGCACCAGCGGCGTGCCGGCGAAGAAGAACGTCGGACCGTATTGAGACAGCGACGTGTACTGTGCGGTGACGAAGTTCAGGATCTGCGTTGCATACGCGCCGAGATCCGTTGGCGTCGGCGACACCTGGTTGAAGTAAGCGGCAACCTGCGCATAGCTCGGAAAGTAGCCGATCATGCCGTCGCTCGCGAGCTTCAGTTCCACCGCGTTCGCGCTCGGATCGCCGTTCGTGATCGCGTAGGTTTCGCCCGGATCGGCGAAGTAATTGAGAATCGATGATTGCAGCACGATTCCGGTCAGCTTCACGCCGGCGGATTCGAGCGACAGCGCGAGCATGTTCGTGCGCGGCGTGCCGTATGATTCGCCGTACAGATAAATCGGCGAGCTTGAGCGATTGTTCACCGCAAGATAACGCCGGATGAAGTCGCGCATCACTTTCACATCCGCATCTGCGCCCCAGAACGTCTTGTTCGTGTTCGGCTGGATTGCCTCGGACAGGCCGGTGCCGGGCGGATCGATGAACACCATGTCGGTCGTCGCGATCAGGCTTTCCTTGTTGTCGATGAGCGGGAAATTCGGCCAGTTCGTCATCAACGGATCGGGCGTCGCAACCCGTGTCGGCGCGAACGAACCCAGCCGCAGCCAGATCGAAGACGAGCCGGGGCCGCCGTTATAAAAAAACGTGACCGGCCGAGGTGAGCCGTCCAGACTGGGCGCGGTATAAGCGACATACGACATCGACGCCTGCGGATTGCCGTTCGGGTCCGTGGCGGTCAAGTGGCCCGTCGTCGTCGTATAGTTGACGATCGTGCCGCCGGACTTCCACTGGTGATGCATGACAGCCGCTTGTTCGGTGACCTGTGCGGCAGGGAGGCTGTCGCCGGACTTGGTCGAGTAGGCGATGGTATCGGTAAAGGGCCGGTCGGGCGGCAGCGGCTGGGTGTCGATGTCATCGCCACACCCGGCAATCGATGCCAGCACCATGCATGCCAGCAAAGTTCCCCCTGCATGCCGGGCAGCCCGCTTCAGCACGAACCTGGCTTCGTCTCGTATTTCTTCCATCTCTCGTCCCTTGTGTTCTGAATGGGTTTGGAATGGCTCTTGTGATCTTGCGAGATTGCGGGCCGCGCGCCGTGCGGTGAAGCCCGCCCGAGTTTGTGCGTCGCAAGCGAGTGAGACGCCGCAGACCCAGCCCGATCAATATACTTTAGTTACTCTAAATTTTTTAGCGGCATTGGAGAATTTTTGCTATTCGGTGACGTACCGCCGCAATGGCGTGCACCGAAGGGCGCTTGATTGGCCACGCAGGTACGCAGCGCATTGTGAGGACAAATACTTTCAAAAAATTTACATCGCGACGCTCGGCGTAACGGCGGCCTGTTGCAATTCGATCGCATCGAATCGACAAGGCACGGCGCGCATCGGGATGGCCACGTCCCCGATTGCGGCGATGCAGCACGTCGCGGCTGCGTCGCCGGGGCGGCCCTTCAGTGGCCGTTGCGCGTGTTGCTCATGCAAACCTGGGCAAGCGCTCATGTTTCAGCGGAAAAAAGCGCGAGCGAGTACGCATGCCAGCCTTAACGGTCTGAGCGGACGTGAGCGCAGTCTGATTTCGTAAAATTTAAATCAATTTCGCCGTGTTTCAATATGGTGTGATGAATGCTTGTTAAAGTAAATCTTCTATTGCGAGGATCTCGTCGGAATCTATTTGCGCAGCCGTTGATGAATTGAATGATGAAATTCCAGATGTAAAATTCGACTATAAAAATCAACAAAAATCAGGCTACAAACGCCCGTTGCAAAAATGAACGAGCGTTTTCGGGAACAACGGGCGAGCGCTCGTGACAGTGTAGAGACCCTGTCGTCAACGGCTCACGAGGTAGCCGACGAATGTCCGCACGATTTGCCGGTAACGGGCGATTTGGGTCGATCGCTTCTTATTGGTCACCCTGGCCTCATGGTCATCGGTATCGGGTTCGAAAAAAGCGCAGCGCATGCACCTCTGGAACGATACCGCTGTCGATGTTGACCGGCGTGCGCGAGAGTCTGGCGAATAGCCGCAGTTCTTCCCCTGCTAACTTGCACGAATACGACATGTCACGGATACCGATTACCCGGTAACGAAGCATTGTTGATTTTTGTTGCTGAAGCAACATGTTGGTTGACGCGAACAGCGGTGACTTCGCAAGATGGGTAGCGTACTGAATTTGTATTCGCATATATACGCATACATTCGATTGCGGCATCACGGCGGTTTTGCGTATCACATGTCCGTCCCGTCGTGCAGTGCGAATGCACGGAGGCGCTTACTGTTTCGTGAGATCCGGATTTTCCAGTTCTGCTTGCGCACGCGACGAAGTGAATAAGACGGGCGTTGCACTCAAGCGGACTCACCGCGTTCATGGCCGCTCTTGGACAGAGCCGCCGCCAACTTAGTCATGCTACTCAATTCAACGGATGACATATGATGGACTAAACACCTGGAGCCTTCATGAAAGAGGCTTCAGGCATTTCCGGCGCGAGCCCGTCAGGAAGTGTTCTTGAGACGATCCGAAATAATGCATGCGATGGGCTCGGATCGCGTCGATCAATCGGAAGAGCATTACATTGTTATCGAAACCTCACACCACTCAGTCGCCGTCGGCGCACCCGTCGGATCCCTATCTTGCGCTCGAGGCGGCGCAGGATTCCGATGTCGAGACCTGGATCGGCGAGCAGAACACGCGCACGATGCGTGCATTCGGCGATACCGCGCGTTCGCAGGCACGTGCCCGGCGCATTGCTCAAATTCTCACGTCGAGCGAACGTATCGCACAGTGTTCGCGTTTCGACGCATGGGGCTACAACACGTGGATCGACGACGCGCATCCGCTTGGCCTGGTTCGGCGCACGCCCTGGCAGGCATGGCTCGACGGCCGGCCGCAGTGGGAGGACGTACTGGATGTCGGTACGATCGATTTAAACAATCGCGACGGCGACGGCCCGCGCTGGGTGTTGGTGGATTTCACCCTCGTTCATCCCACCTACGACCGCGCGCTCGTGATGCTTTCGCCGGGCGGCGCGGACGCGTGCATCGTGCGTGAATACGATGTGAATTCACGCATGTTTGTGAAAGACGGGTTCGAGCTTGCCCAAGCGGGGCGGCACTGCGTGTCGTGGATCGATCGCGACACGATTTATGTCGGCTGGGACGACAGCGCGGTCAACGACGCGCCGCAACTCACTGCGTCGGGTTTTCCGCGCCAAGTGCGCAAATGGCAGCGAGGCACCGACGTGGCAGCGGCGCCAGTCGTTTTCGAGGGCAGACGGGATGACGTGTCCGTGGTGGCGACCTATGACGATGTGAATAAACGGCATTTGGCGTGGCGCGACGTCACGTTCTTCGAGTCGGAGGGATTCTGGCTCGATCAGGACGGCACGTGGCAACGCTACGACGTGCCACGCGACGCAAGCGTGTTCGAATGGAGCGGATGGCTGCTTGTCACGATTCGCTCGGATTGGACAGTTGGCGGCACGATGCAGACGGGCGGTACGTTGCTGGCATTCCGACGTTCCGCATTTGTCGAAGGTGCGCGTGATGTCACCGTGCTTTTCGCACCGGGCGAGCGGCATATCCTGTCGGACGTGAGTTACACGCGAAACTGGCTGATCATCAAACATAAACAGGACGGGGTGACGCAGGTGACGCTATGGCGGCCGCCCGTTGCCGCCGAAAGCGCGTGGCAAGACCGCGAATGGGCATTGCCGCAGGGGTGCGAAGTGTCATTGAGCGCAATCGATGAAATTCGCGACGACACGGTCTTGATTCACACCGAGCATTTCCTGACGCCACCGTCATTGTATTGGGCCGATCTCGCGGATGAGTCGCCCTGGCGGCTGATTGCCCGGCTGCCTGCGCAGTTCGATGCAGCGGGGCTGGCCGTCGAGCGTCGCTATGCTGCCGCGCCCGATGGGGTTCGGATTCCTTATTGGATCATAGGCCGCGAGAGCGATCTGCGCGGCAATCCGCGGCCGTGCGTGCTGTTCGGCTATGGCGGTTTCGAAGTCGAATTCGATACGCCGTTTTATCTGAACGTCGACGGCTACGCTTGGCTCGAAGCGGGCGGCGTGCTGGCGATTGCCGGCATCCGCGGCGGCGGCGAATTCGGGCCTTCGTGGCACCGCGCCGCACTGCGCGATAAGCGTCAGACAGTATTCGACGATTTCATCGCCGTCGCGCAGGCGCTGGTCGATGCCGCGACAACCACGCCGAAGCAACTGGCTATTCGAGGCGCAAGCAATGGCGGCTTGCTGACGGCGGCCTGCATGATACAGCGCCCGGATTTGTTTGGCGCGGTCGTGTCCGAGATGCCCGTGCTCGACATGGCGCGTTTTCATGTTTTGCTGCAAGGCGCGGCATGGATCGACGAATATGGCGATCCCGACGACGCCGACGCACTGCGCGCATTGATGGCGTATTCGCCATACCAGAACGTGAAAGCGGGCGTTGCCTATCCTCCCGTTCTATTCACGACGTCTGCAACGGACGACCGGGTGCATCCGGGGCATGCGCGTAAGATGGTCGCGAAGATGCAGGCGCTCGGGCATGAGCAGGTGTGGTATTGGGAGCAGCGCGACGGCGGGCATGGGCCCGGCGTCGAGCCGGAAGCCGTCGCGCGCGCGTATGCGACAGTGTACGAATTCCTATGGACGACGATCGGTTCATGCCGCGATTGATGGACGTTTGCCGGGCGAGCCGTGCGTCAGCGCGTGGCAGAGGCGCTGCCAACGGCGATTAGCCGGCCCGCGTTGGCGGCCCATGCCGACAAGCCGTCTTTGCCCGTTCGCGCGACGATGTGCCGGAACCAGATAGTGAATGCATCGGGGTCTGCCGCGATCCATGTGAGCAGCGTCGGCAGATCGATCCATCGCCACGCGGCGACTTCGGCCGGGTCAGGAGCGAGCACATCCTGAGCCGCGCCGGTGTGGATATGTAGGAACTCGTGTTCGACGAGCCCGTTGTCGAGCGGCGCGCGATACAACAGCGTGTCGACTTCCCTCAGTTCGCAGGCGAAACCCATTTCCTCGTGCAGACGGCGGCGTGTGGCATCGGGTAACGTTTCGCCGGGGCGCGGATGCCCGCAGCAAGTGTTGGTCCACAGTCCGCCCGAGTGATATTTGCCATGCGCCCGCTGCTGTAACAGTACTCGGCCTGCGTAATCGAACACGAAAATCGAGAATGCGCGATGCAGCAGCCCTTCGCGATGGGCGTGCAGTTTGCCGCATACGCCGAGGGCGCGGTCATCGGCATCGACGAGGATCAAGCGCTCTTCCATCTGGTCTCCTGATATTTCCGCGCCGCTGTGTCCGTGCGCGGATGCAGTGGTCGGCACGGACCGTTGTGCTTGCCGATTGATCGGAATGCCGCTTCTTTTGCCGAGTAAAGATAGCAGTGCAAACATTACAGCGAATACGGGTGCGGAGCGTTGTCGAGCATGGCGTCGAACGGCAGGATGGTTGCAGTGGTCGCCGTGGCTGCGTTGGCGGCGGCCGCTGCGGGACACCTATCGAGCCGGGCGATAAAACGCTCGACCGACGCTCGAATGCCGGCAGCGTCGAGTCCATTTAATGTCAATAATTCGTCCGGCTCGCCGTGTTCGACGAACGCATCCGGCAAGCCGATGCGCAGCACTGGACGGGAAATCAGCATGTCGGCCAGCGCCTCGATGCAAGCCGATCCCGCACCTGCATGCAGGCAGCCTTCCTCGATCGTGACGAGAACCTCGTGGGTCGATGCGATCTCGCGCAGCCGCGTGGTGTCCAGCGGTTTGACGAAGCGCATGTCGACCACCGTTGCATCGAACGCTTCGGCCGCGCTCAACGATGGTGCCACCATCGTCCCGAACGCGAACAGTGCAATGCGCCGTCCGTTCGGCGCATTGCTTGAGCGCAGCAGCGCCGAGACGCCGATCGGCAGCACCGTCATCTCCGCTTCGATCACCGCGCCCGGTCCGCCGCCGCGCGGATAACGGACCGCGCAAGGTCCAGGCTGCCGCAGCGCGGTATGCAGCATCTGCCGGCACTCGTTCTCGTTCGACGGCGCCATCACGATCAGATTGGGGATGCAGCGCAGATACGCGAGATCGAACGCGCCCGTGTGTGTCGCGCCGTCTGCGCCGACGATGCCCGCGCGGTCGATCGCGAACGTAACGGGCAAGTTCTGGATCGCGACGTCGTGGATCAACTGATCGTAGCCGCGCTGCAGAAACGTTGAATAGATCGCGACGACGGGGCGCATGCCGTCCGCCGCCAGCCCGGCCGCGAACGTAACCGCATGCTGCTCGGCGATTGCGACGTCGAAATAGCGGGCAGGAAAACGCCGCTCGAATTCCACGAGGCCAGAGCCCTCGCGCATCGCAGGCGTGATCGCGACGACGCGCTCATCGCGCTTGGCTTCGTCGCATAGCCATTCGCAAAAGACTTGCGCATAGGGTTTCCGCTTGGATCGACCCGGTACGATGCCCACAGCCGGATCGAATTTGCCGGGCCCGTGATACCGGATCGGATCAGCTTCAGCCAGCGGATAGCCGCGGCCCTTCTGCGTAACGACATGCAGCAGATGCGGACCCGGCACGCGTTTCAGGCCGGCCAGCGCGTCAATCAACTGATTGACGTCGTGGCCGTCGATCGGGCCGGCGTAGTCGAAGCCGAACTCTTCGAACCATGTCACGGGGGCGGCCTGGCCTTGGACCGGTGTTTCGAGCCGGTTGACGGGCTGGCGTGTCGGTGGCGCGAGATTCATCAGATCCTGAGCACGCCGCTTGGCGCGCGTCCGCGCTCGGCCCGCAATCAGCCTGCCGAGCGCGTGCCTGAGCGCGCCCACCGATGGAGAGATCGACATGTCATTGTCGTTTAGGACAACGATGAACGGCAATGCGTTGACGATGCCGGCGTTGTTCAGCGCTTCGTAAGCGATGCCTGCGGATAGTGCGCCGTCGCCGATGACGGCGATGCAATGGCGCGAGACGCATTGCAGCCGGGCCGCGTGCGCCATCCCGAGGGCGGCTGAGATCGACGTGCTCGAATGCGCGGTGCCGAACGCATCGTATTGCGATTCGCAGCGACGGGGGAAACCGGAAATCCCGCCGAGCTGACGGATGGTCGACATCGCGTCGCGGCGGCCGGTAAGGATTTTATGTGGATATGACTGATGGCCGACATCCCAGACGATGCGGTCGTGCGGTGTGTCGAATACGTAATGCAAGGCAATCGCGAGTTCGACGCCGCCGAGGTTTGAGGCGAGATGGCCGCCCGTCTTCGATACGCTGTCGAGCACAAAAGCGCGCAACTCGTCGGCGAGTTGGGGGAGAGTCGCGCGCTCGAGCGTGCGGAGGTCGCAGGGTAGGCGGATGTGTTGGAGGAGGTTATGCATGATGGCTTTTTCCATAATAATTATACAAATTACATCCTGCTCTATTAATGGATTTAAAACAATAATTTTTGTACTGGTATTACCTGGTTGATGAAGCTCTTGAAAAATAAAAATATATTTCATATAAAAATAACATCTTCTTTTTTCGAGGATCGTAGTATTAAAAGTGAAAAAACTCCAGGCCAAAGATTGTTTCATAAGTGGGGTTGATGTCGAAAATTGAATCTATTTCTTATGAAAATTAATTTGAATGAGCGTGTTATGAATTTGTGCTCATGAGTGAATGGATTCGGTGCCGGTGTTTCCTGATTTGTAGGGGGTAGAGGTATTTGGGTTTTAGATCTAATGGGGTCATGCGGCGTGTGATTTTTGTGATCTATTACCTGGAGAAATAAAATCTGCTTTTCATGTGAAAAGGTGAAATATGGAACATGCCAATGCTCAACGGGGAGTGTCTGCCCATCATTCAATGAATTCCGGAATGCTGCCGATCAGGTGCTTACGCGGCGATGCTGTCAACGATTACGAAAGTAAGATCGAAACGACTTATCAAGGCGATCCGGAAGAATGGCGTAAGGCAATTGGCGATTATTTGTTATTTCAGTTCGGCGTCTATGACGATCCCCGCTCGACGCCGCCGATCTCGCTGGATGAGGCTGGCATCCGGTATTTTGAGCGTCAGCTAAACCTTGCCGGTTTTGACGATCCGGATCATCCCGATGTAGAACGGATTCTCGATATCGGGTGTGGCTGGGGCTACATACTTAAATATCTGGCTGAACGCTTTCCTAACTGCATGCGGCTCGACGGCATCAACGTGAGCCGGGAGCAGCTTGAATATTGCGCCCGTTTTCATGCAAAACATGGTCTGGCGGATCGAGTCAATCTGTATCAATGCAATGCTCAAGATGTTCATCTTCTGCCGGACCATGCGGCCCCATATGATCTCGTCATCATCCGAGGCGTGATTTCGCACTTTCCGAACGAATTATATGAAAAATCGATGCACGCTTTGCATGGAAGAGTGCGGCCCGGCGGCATGGTGGTGATTTCAGACAATCTTTACAACGTGGATCTCGACGAATACACATCGGATACACCGGACGAAGTGGATCGTATCGCATGTAAACACCGTAAAACGGCCAAGTATTTTGTGCAGGTGTTGACCAATGCCGGCTTCAAGATGCGCGACATGCGCGTATTACCATCGAATATCGACGTTGCCCGTTGGTTGATGGATTCGAAAGCGAATATTGAGAAACATTTTCCCCATGGGGCGACGGGTACGCTCGAGGAATTGCGCGTACTGGCCGAGAATTGGTCCGTCGCACTGATCAAGAACAAGGTCTCGACATACAGCGTAATCGTCACCCGGCCGATCGGCTGATCCCACATGCACACCGGCTGTTGGTTCGATATACGGAGCGCCGTATGACTGAATCCAGCGTAGCAACCGCAATGGATCGAGCCGCTGCGTCGGACGAGTTGTTTTTTCCGTCGCCGCGACTTGAATTGAAGGCCGCGTGGCATCCGCTGCATGATGCGATCGAGCAGCAACTGGCCGTCGACAACTATTCGTATCTGCTGCGTCACTGCGGCAACGAACAGGCCGCGCGCTGGTTTCTGTCGCAACGCGTCCCGGCGTATGGCGGGCTATGTTACCCGAACGCCCTAGACGAGCGGATCTATGCGATCGAGCAGTTGATGAATGTGATGACCTTGATGGACGACGCATTTACCGCATTCGCGCGGGACGGCAATCAACCGGGGCTCGATGCACTGCGCGGCGATTTCATTGCCGCCATTGACGGCAAATGTCCTTCTCCGGATACGCCGTCCGCCCAGTTGTTGTACGAGACGCTGCGATTGATGGATGGCGTGCGCACGTCGCGCCCTCGTTTCTGGCAGCGATTCATCGGCTGCATCGGTGAGCAGATCGATATGCAGGCGAATCCGTCAGCCATCGATGTCGCGCACCTGTCATTCAACGAATATCTCCAGCTCAGACATGTCGAGGGATTTGGCCATTGGATCACGCTAACGACCGAATACGCGCTTGACGTCGATATGGGAGATTTACTGGACGAGTCATTGATCGCCGTGCGCGATGCGGCGATCGACTCGGTGATTCTCGTCAACGATCTTTTTTCGTTCCGCAAGGAATCGTCGTCGTCGGAAACGCTGAATGCGGTTTGGATTTTGATGCGCGTCGAGCAACTCGATACCCAAGCCGCGATATGCCGGCTCGCCGAGCTATGCGAGCTAAACGAACGTCGGCTGATCGACGCGCAGAACTTGGTTGCCGCGAGCGCGCTCGGCCAGCGGGCCGACGTGCGTGCCTATATTGCCGAGCTGGGCCACATGAGCGCCGGAAACGCGGAGTTCCATCGATTCAGTACGCGCTACCACGCAGAGGAGTGCGATAGCGGGTGATGTGCGGGTAGACAGCAGATCACGTTGACGGTAGGCAAGGTAGGCAAGCACAGATCGCGTTTTGACGGTAAGGAAAAAAATCGATGAGGGCTCTTAACGAATGTCAGGATGCACCATTGGGCCGCTACCCGGACGGCTGGTTTGCGCTCGGTTACAGCCGGGACGTGAAGCGCGGCGCAGTCGTAGTCAAGCGCTTCGCGGGGGGCGACGTCGTGATGTATCGAGCGCGATCCGGGCTGCTGCGCGTGATCGAACCGCACTGTCCGCATCTCGGCGCACATCTGGGACACGGCGGCGTGGTCGATGGGAAAAATCTCGTCTGCCCGTTTCATCATCTTGCATTCGGTCCGGACGGAGCTTGTGCGCACGCACCGGGTGCGCTGAAGCCGCCGCCGGCGATGCTGCGGCAGCGGCACGTGCGCGAGGTAGGAGATCGCAATGAATGACGCCGCGTGCGCTGCCGACGTTCCGCCGCTGCCCTATCCGGACGGATGGTTCGCACTGTGCTTCAGCGACGAGCTGAAGCCGGGAGCAGTATTGACGACGCCGTTCATGGGGCGCGACGTCGTATTGTATCGAACCGCACTCGGCGTTGCATGTGCGGTTGACGCGTATTGTCCGCATCAAGGTGCGCATCTGGGGCGCGGTGGCACCGTCGAGGGCGAGAATCTCGTTTGCCCGTTTCATGGTTATGCCTATGGAACAGACGGTCGGCGTGCCGGTGTCGCGTGTGAGCGCGGCCGGGCACTCGCGCTGCGGACCCTGCGCGTATGCGAATGGAACGGTTTCGTATTCGTCTGGCAGCACGCACGCGGGCTCGAGCCGACGTGGGCGTTACCCGAGGTCGATATGGAAGGTTTTTCGAAGCCCATCGGCCGTGCGTATACATTGCGCGGCGTGATGCAGAACTTGCCGGAGAACGGCTACGACCTCGAGCATTTCGGCGCATTGCATCGATGGAGGGACATGGTGCCGCATCCGCCGGTGGTCGATGGACCGAGGATTTCGATGCGGGTCGACATGAAGTGGCGGAGCGTGAAATGGAGCACGGTCATCGGTGTGCATGGACTTGGCTGTGTGTCGTCCGACCATCAGATGAAGGCGCTCGGACTTGAAGCGAAGATATTTGCATGCGGCGTGCAGATCGCGCCGTTGCGATGGACCTTTCGCGATGGCATCTCGTTTCGTTTCTCATGGCTATCGAACTGGCCGTCGTGGCTACAGCATCCGATCTACGCGATACTCGCGCGCATACTGCATCGTTTATGGCTTGTGCCGGTCTTCAATGAAGACATCATGGTTTGGAGCAACCGCGATTACGCCGATTACGGCCGGCCCGGGGCTGGAAACAGCCCATATGCGGTATTTCAACGTTGGGCACGGCAATTTTATTCATCAGTCGACTAGCATGAAGATATTTTGCCGGATGCCGCGAGTGCAACGCTGCACAAGCCGTTTGTCGAACGAATAGCCTGATCCGGCACATCATGGATTGCCCGGTCTTGCTAGACCTGGTGCGATGCCGGGGAAGCCGGCATCGCGCGCACCGGTCCGGCCCGAGGCTGCATTGGCTTGCAGCCGGGGCGAAGGCACTCGGCCGCGCGGCAAAAGGCGCCCCGCATTTTTTGCGGCACGACGATGCCGGGCGACATGGTTTTCCCGCAGCCACCACATGCGTCGATATCTACCTTGCTCAAACAAATATTTTTCGGCACGATTGCACGCTGACATGAGCCGCGCACGCACCGTTGTCGGGCGGCCTGGGTCAACACGAATCGGAAACAGGGGACTCCCATGAATGTCAAGCTGCAAAAAATAATGCCGCTCAGCGCGGCGGCAATGCTGCTGGCGGCGGCCGCGTCGAATGCGGCCGCGGATCAGGTCGTGAAGATCGGCAGCGTCGAGCCGCTGACGGGAGGCATCGCGCACCTCGGCAAGGACAATGAAAACGGCGCACGTCTGGCCATCGAGGAGATCAACGCGAAGGGCCTCACGATCGGCGGCCAGAAAATCACGCTCCAGCTCGACGCGCAGGACGACGCGGCCGATCCGCGCACGGCCACGCAGGTCGCGCAGAAGCTGGTCGACGACAAGGTCGTCGCCGTGGTCGGCCACCTGAACTCGGGTACGTCGATTCCGGCCTCGAAGATCTACAGCGACGCCGGCATCGTGCAAATTTCGCCGTCGGCGACCAATCCGGCCTATACGCAGCAAGGCTTCAAGACCACCTTCCGGGTCGTCGCGACCGATGCGCAGCAGGGCCCGGCGCTGGCCAACTATGCGTCGTCGAAGGGTGTGAAGACGGTGGCCGTCGTTGACGATTCGACCGCGTATGGCCAAGGCCTCGCGAACGAATTCGAGAAAAAGGCGAAATCGCTCGGTCTGAAAGTGTTGTCGCACGACGCGACGAACGACAAGGCGGTCGATTTCCGCGCGATTCTGACGAAGATCAAGGGGGAAAACCCGGACGCGATCATGTACGGCGGGATGGATGCGACGGGTGGCCCGTTTGCGAAGCAGGCCAAGCAGCTCGGCCTGCGCGCGAAGATTCTTTCGGGCGACGGCGTGTGCACCGACGGGCTCGCGAGCCTGGCGGGCGATGCGGTGGGCAACATCATCTGCTCGCAGGCGGGCGCGGCGGTCGAAAAGATGCCCGGCGGTCCCGCGTTCAAGGCGAAATACGAGAAGCGCTTCAACCAGCCGATCCGGTTCGATGCGCCGTTCGCGTATGACGCTGTCTACATCATCGTCGATGCGATGAAGCGCACGAATTCGACGGACCCGGCGAAGATTCTGTCGGCGATTCCGACGACGAAGTACAAGGGCGTGATCGGCGAGACGACCTTCGATTCGAAGGGCGATCTCACGCATGGCGTGATCTCGCTGTACAACTATAAGGACGGCAAGAAGACCTTCCTCGATCAGGTCGAGATGTAACGCGGTTCGAAAACGCGGCCCGCTCGTCCCGGGCCCGGTTCGGCGTTTCGCGGCCCCGCGCACGGTTGTTCGTGTGCGGGGCCGCGCGTTTTTGTGCGCCGCAGCGCGGCAGCTGATTCAATTCACCCGTTGTTCATCGCAATCCCTTATCCTTGAACCTTACGAATGATTTACATACAAGGATGCCAGGATGCCTCATGACGTCAGCCTGATTGCGCTGCTCGCGGCCGGTTTCGGTCTTGCGATGATCTTCGGTTACCTCGCGTCGCTGCTGAAAATGCCGCCGCTCGTCGGCTATTTGCTCGCCGGCATCGTAATCGGCCCAGGCACCCCCGGTTTCGTCGGCGACATCGCGCTCGCGCAGCAGCTCGCCGAAATCGGCGTGATGCTGCTGATGTTCGGGGTCGGCTTGCATTTCTCGCTTGGCGATCTATTGGCGGTCCGCAAGATCGCGCTGCCTGGCGCGATCGTGCAGATCACCGTCGCGACGGCGCTCGGCGCGGGGCTTGCGCTGTTGTGGGGATGGAGCGTAGGCGGGGCGCTCGTGTTCGGTCTTGCGCTGTCGGTTGCGAGTACGGTGGTGCTGTTGCGCGCGCTCGAAGGGCGCGGGCTCGTCGAATCGGTCAACGGGCGCATCGCGATCGGCTGGCTTGTCGTCGAGGATCTGGTGATGGTGCTCGTGTTGGTGCTGCTGCCGCCGCTGGCCGGGCTGCTCGGCGGCGCGGACGTGGGCACGGCCGGCACGCAAGCCGCTCACGATGCGCACGGCGCCGCATCGGCGGGCGGCAATCTGTGGCACGCGCTCGGCGTCACGTTGATGAAAGTCGCCGCGTTCGTCTCGCTGATGCTTGTGGTCGGCAAGCGCGTATTCCCTCGTGTGCTGTGGCTCGTTGCGCGTACCGGCTCGCGCGAGTTGTTTACGCTGTGCATGATCGCGGCAGCGGTGGGCGTGGCGTTCGGCGCGGCGAAACTGTTCGACGTGTCGTTCGCGCTCGGCGCGTTTTTCGCCGGGATGATGATGCGCGAATCCGAATTCAGCCGCCGCGCAGCCGACGAGACGCTGCCGCTGCGCGACGCATTCTCGGTGCTGTTCTTCATCTCCGTGGGCATGCTGTTCGATCCGCGCGTGCTGATCGACGAGCCGCTGCACGTGCTCGAAGTCGCGGCGATCGTCGTGGTCGGCAAGACAATCGCCGCGGCGGCGCTCGTGCTCGCATTCCGCTATCCGCTCAATACCGCGCTGACGGTTGGCGCGGGGCTCGCGCAGATCGGTGAGTTCTCGTTCATTCTCGCGGGGCTTGGGCGTGCGCTGGGCCTGTTGTCGATGCAAGGGCAAAGCCTGATTCTTGCAGTCGCGCTGCTGTCGATCGCGCTCAACACGCTGCTGTTCGCGGCGATCGATCCGGCGCTCGCATGGATTCGCGAACGCTCGGCGCTCGCGCGCCGTCTGGAGGCGCGCGACGATCCGCTCGCGGCGTTGCCGATGTCCACGCCGCAGGCGCATTTGACGGGGCAGGTGGTGATCGTCGGCTATGGGCGGGTCGGCATGCGTATCGCGCAGGCGCTCGATAGCAGGGGCATCGCATATGTCGTCGTCGAGCAGAATCGCGAGATCGTCGAGAAGCTGCGCAACGACGGCGTCGCGGCCGTGTCGGGCGACGCGATCGAGCCTGTCGTGCTCGTGCAGGCGCACGTCGCGCGGGCGGCGATGCTCGTCGTCACGCTGCCGGATGTGTTCGACGTGCGGCAGATCGTCGAGATTGCCCGCACACTCAATCCACCGCTTGAAATCGCGCTATGCACGAACAGCGACGACGAAGCGGCGCTGCTCGCGAGCGAAGGGATGGGCGAGGTGTTCGTCGGTGAGGCGGAGTTGGCGCGCGGGATGACCGAGCATGTGCTCGCGCGAATGGGGAAGGAGGCGGTGCATAAAAGGCAAGCGGTTGCGCATTAGCATGCCCCATCGGACGGCAGTCGCTACCGCCGTTTTGGCTGACGCGGCTCTTCCCGCAGCCGCGTATCAGCCGTGCTCGCTGAAATATCGCAAGACGGCATCCCAATCGTCGACGCGCGGCTGCCAGTCTAGGCTGGCATTGTGAGGCGCGGTAAAGAGCAGGCCCTGGCCGCTGAAACGGCGAAAGTGACGAGTGTTGTCGTCGATCAGATAATCGGCATGGACGATGCTTTTGTCGCCGCAGAACACGATGTTCGATGGCTCAATGAACGGCAGATGCCGGCGTAGCCAGCGGAATTTGTATTCGCACGAATTCGGATATTCCATCGCCGCAGTGGTCACGAAGAGTTCGAATCGGCTCGACAGCGTGCGCAATGCGCGTTGCGCTCCCGGCATGACGGGCAGCGTTTCGAAAAAACGTCCTTCGGCGAGCAGCGCTTCCATCATCGCCGCGTGCTCGGGCGAGACGAACGCCGAAAGCGGTTTGCCGATGCAAGCCGTGCGCGACAGCGCGTAATGGTGAGTGGTTCGATACCAGGCGAGTTCCGCCGAGAACGCGTCGGCAATCACTTCGTCCATATCGATGGCAATCCGGATCATCGTCGTCTCCCGAGTGGCGCGCATCGTCAACTCATTGCGTTTCGTATGATAAAGAGTTTCGACGCTGTTCAGGCCACGGGGCCGCATCGCGGCGGTCTTCCCGGCACTGGCGCGATCCCGGTGTTCGAGCTGCTCGCTCGTGTGCAACCGGGAATCGACCGCCGTCATCCGCCGGAGCGGGCTGCGCCAGCAGTCCGTTAGCGATTCACACATTTCGACGTTTAATTTAATTAAATAATTTAAATTGTATAAGCGTTGATGAATTTTAAACAAAATGGATGAGTGAGCCTACCAAGTTTTATAGGTTGATGATGATATTTTCTTGATTTTTTCTTAACCGTGTTTAGACTCTGCTTGCATTTTTAATTGATTTATTTGGTCAATTAAAGAGTGAGCTTGCAGGTTCGTGAGTGCTATCGGGTGCTTGTCGCCAATAATGCAGTGGAGTGTGTTGAGCATGGCGATGGGGCATGCGATGCATATCGTGGTTTGAGTATTAAATAAAAAATTCATAACTATTTTTCATTTTTGTGGGGAAAACAATGATTTTATATGGATGTTTTGTCTCATCCTGAATGCCGGTTTATTTTGAATTTCAATGGAATGACGGTGTTTGAAAACGCAGGGGATTTCGATGAGGAAAATCAGAATCTGCGCGGCGCAGGAGATCGAGTACAGCATCGAATCGCACGATTCTCTGGAGAAAATGGCGGCGGGTGTCGCGTCTTTCGCCGACGGCGGTGCGATGAGCGTTTTCATCGACCAGGGTTTGCCGCGCGCGCATGCCGACTCGCTCGTGGCCGCGCTTCGCTTTGCCGGGATCAACGTGCGCTGCCATTGCGTCAACGCAGAAGAAGAGCAAAAGACGCTCGGTAATGCGCTGCGGATTGCGGAGATATTGAATCAGTCCGGCACGAAGCGCCGGTCCTCGCCGCCGGTCGTGATCGGCGGCGGGGTGGTCTGCGACCTGGTGGGATTTGCATGCAGTCTCTATCGTCGCGGTATTCCGTTCATTCGCGTGCCGACTACGCTGCTCGGCATGGTCGATGTGAGTGTTGCCGCGAAGACGGCGGTCAATCATTTCGGTTACCGAAACAGGCTCGGTTCATTTCATCCGGCTGCCGCCACTTATTTGTATCCCGGCTTTCTCGATACGCTGCCCGGCCGGCATATCGCAAACGGCTTGGCCGAGGTATTCAAGGTCGCGCTGATCAAAAGCCGCCGCCTGCTCGATCTGCTTGACGAGCATGGGCATGCATTCTTCGAGCCGGGTGTCGAAACGAATCCGTTCGTCAACGAAATCATTCATCTGGCGGCGATAGCGATGGCCGAAGAGCTGGAGCCGAACCTGTGGGAGCGCGATCTGCGCCGCATCGTCGACTATGGGCATTCGTTCAGTCCGTTGATCGAGATGACCTATATCGACGAGCTGCTGCACGGCGAAGCCGTCGCGCTCGACTGTCTATATTCGGCGTTGCTGTCGAAGCAGCGCGGCATGTTGGACGAAGCCGATGTCGATCGGATTTTCGATATTGCGAAAAAGCTTCGTCTTCCTCTGTATCATCGCGGCTTCGGCGATGGGCAACTCGTTGCCGATGCGTTACGTGACACGACGATTCATCGCGACGGCCATCAGAATTTGCCTCTGATGTACGGCCTTGGCGATGCGGTATTCGTCAACGATCTGACGCCTGCCGAGATGCGCACTGCATCCGAGGCGTTGTCACGGTTTTCGTCAGCGAGCCGCAGCGTGGGTTTTCTCATGGAGACATACCCGACATGACGGCGCCGATTCTGCTGATTACAGGGGGGACGCGGGGGATCGGCGCCGCTGTCGCCCGTCATGCGGTGCGTGCCGGCTGGATCGTTCATGCGTGGGGGCGGGACGCGCGTGCGGGCGAGGCGCTCGTGCATGCGCTCTCCGAAGGCCCGGGCGAGTGCTACTACCGTCAGGTCGACGTTTCGGATTTCGCGGCGCTGAAGCGCGAGTACGAGCGGCTCGCCGGCCCGCACCGCATTGCGTATGCATTCAACAATGCCGGCATTGCCGCCGCCGGCTCGCTCGCGACGATCGACGCCGACGCGGTGCGACGCTGCTTCGATACGAACGTGTTCGGCCTGTGGGCGAACTTGCGGTTCCAATTGGCCGGCATGGTGGGCGCGGGGCAGGGCGTCATCGTCAATAATCATTCGATTCATGCGGTCCGCACGATGTTTCCCGGCGTCGGCGTCTATGCGGCATCGAAGGCGGCGGGGGCGGCGCTGACCAAGGCAGCCGCACTCGAGGCCGGGCCGGCGGGTGTCAGGGTGAACGGCATCGCGCCGGGGCCGATCGATACGGACATGTACCGCCGCAGCCTCGTCGACAGCGCCGACGCGAACACGTGGCCGTCGCGCATTCCGCTCGCGCGCATCGGTACGGAGGACGAGGTCGCGCAGACGGTGATGTTCCTGTTTTCGTCCGGCGCGTCGTTCATCAATGGCCAGATCGTCGGCATAGACGGAGGTGCATCGTGCTACTGAATGATGCCGTGGCGCCGGTCTACGATTACGTGATTGTCGGCGCAGGGCCGGCCGGCTGCATCGTCGCCGAGCGCCTGTCACGCGATCCTTCGGTGAGCGTGCTGTTGCTGGAGGCGGGCGACGATCTGTCGGTCCGCGAAGACGTGCTCACGCCGAGCCGCTGGCCGGTGCTGATCGATTCGGCGCACGATTGGGCGCATCGAACCGAACCGCAGCCGGCACTCGGGAATCGCGCGGTCGCTTGGCCGCGCGGCAAGATGGTCGGCGGCTCGGCGGCCATGCATGCGATGGTGTACGTTCGCGGCCATCCGGACGATTTCGCGCGCTGGGCGGACGAGGTTGCGCCTTCGTGGGGCTGGGCGAGCCTGCAACGCTTTTTCGAGCGGTTCGAGCAAGGGAGCGGTGAGATCGTGTCGGTCGAGCGGCCGACGTCGCTGCATCCTTTCTGCGAAGCGTTTCTCGACGTCGCGCAGACGCTCGGCTTGCCGTGCCGCGAGATGGTCGACGTATGCGCGCACCCGGGAGTTGGCCGATACCACGTGATGCAGCGCGACGGCCTGCGTTCGTTTCCCGCGCGGACTTGCCTGGCGAGAGCGTTGGCGCGGCCGAATTTCACGATGCTCACGCATTGCCGGGTCGAGCGGCTGGGATTCGATGGCCGCCACGCGCGGCAAGTGATCGTCGAGTGCGTGGACGGCACGCAGCCGATCCGCGTTGAACGCGAGGCGATTCTGTGCGCGGGCACGATCGGCTCGCCAGCCATTCTGCTGCGCTCGGGCGTCGGTCCCGCCCGCGCGCTGCGCGCGGCGGACATTCCGATCGCGCATGCGCTCGAAGGCGTCGGCGCGAATTTGCACGATCACGCGCAGGTGACGTTGTCCGTCCGGTCGCTCACCAGCATGCCCGTCGCGCGCACGTCGAATCTCGGTGAAGTCGGCGGTTTTTTGAATACGCCGGCATCGGCCGAGCAGTCGTCGACGCAGCTTGCGTTCGCGCCGATCATCGGCTTGAGCCGCGGCGGCGACATCGGCGGCGGATTTTCGCTCGGGCCGTCGGTCGGCTTACCGGCGAGCCGAGGCCGGGTCGGTATCCGGCGTGTGGCGGGCCGGCTGCGAATCAGTATCGATCCCGCTTATCTGAGCGACGAGCGCGATCTCGCCGTGCTCGCCCACGGCGTGTCGATCTGCCGCGAGATCGTCGGTCATCCGCGGTTGTCCGCACTTGCCGGCACGACGGGCAGGGATTTCGACCGGTTGCGGGAGCGCGACGCGATCCGGCGCTTCTGCCGCGCGCACGCGCATACGCAATTTCATCCGGTCGGCACTTGCAAGGCGGGGCACGGCGGCGACGCGGTGGTCGCGCCGGACTTCAAGGTCATCGGCCTGGACAACGTCAGGATCGTCGACGGATCGGTGATTCCGTCGATCACGAGGGCGAACACGTGTGCGCCGATCATGGCGCTCGCGATGCTCGCGGCCGATTCGCTGGCCGGCGGCTGAAGTCTATTTCATCCTTAGAGGAGCTAACGATATGGCGGGACCGGGGTATTCTTTTTTGGGCGACGAAGAGCGGGACAACGTCAACCAAGTGCTCGATACGTGGGGCCTGACGCGTTTCTCATACGACGTGCCGAACTTCACGTCGTTCGTCAGGCAGACTGAAGAGGCATTCGCGTCGCTTGCCGGCGTGCGGCATGCGATCGCCGTCAACAGCGGGACGTCCGCGCTGATCACGAGTCTCGCCGCGCTCGGCGTCGGACCGGGAGACGAGGTGATCGTGCCGGGGTACACGTTCGTCGCATCGATCGGCAGCATCGTGCTGAGCGGCGCGACGCCCGTGCTCGCGGAAATCGACGATACGCTGACGATCGATCCGGCCGACGTCGAACGCAAGATCACGAGCAGGACGAAGGCGATCATGCCGGTTCACATGCTCGGCGCGGCATGCGACATGCATGCGCTAGGCGCGCTCGCACGGCGTCACGGGCTGAAGATCGTCGAGGATGTCGCGCAGGCGTGCGGCGGCAGTTTTCAGGGGCGGCGGCTGGGCGCGCATGGCGATATCGGCGCGTTCTCGCTGAATCCGTTCAAGGTGATCACGTCGGGCGAAGGCGGACTCGTCATCACCGACGATCCGCATCTATACCAGCGCGCATACGCGTTTCAGGATCAGGGCTGGTTCCCGCTGCGTCGCGACACGGGCGAGGGCGACATCCTGTTCGGACTCAATCTGCGCATGGCGGAGCTTGCCGGCGCGGTGGCGGTTGCGCAGATCGCGAAGCTCGACCGGGTGCTCGCCGCGACGCGCCGCGCGAAATCGGCGCTGCTGAGCCGGCTCGCGCTGCCGGGCGACTGCCCGATTCAGCCGCGCCGATTGAACGACGAAGCGGGCGATTGCGCGACGGTGCTGGTGCTGACCTGCGCGGAACGCGAGCAGGCGAAGCGCCTCGCCATGACGCTCGGTTCGAAGACGCTCGACGATTCGGGCCGGCATTACTACCGGAACATGTCGCAACTGCATCGGCTTGGCGATCGCGTGAAGTCGTCGGCCGTGTTTCATCGGCATTACGCGGGCGATCCGGCGCTCGGCACGTTTCCTTCGCTTACCCGGACCGACGATCTGCTCGGGCGCTCGGTCGGCATATCGATTGGCGTGTCGGACCGATACCTCGGCGCAGGCTTCGGCATCTCGGTCCAGGATGACGACGAGACGATCGATGCGCGTGCGCGCACGCTTCGCGACGCGATTCTTTCGGCATCGTGAAGCCGCCTGGCGCATGGGTGACGCTTGTGGCGACGGCGCAAGACTTGGGCGCCGCCGTGCGGCTCGCGGACGGTTCGAGCGCGGGCTTGCGCGCGCGGCTGCTCGAGCGTTTGAAGTGCGATGCGGCTGAAGGGGGCCGGCCGCACGACGAATGCACGCTCGAAGTTGCAGCGCTCGTCGGCACGGATGGAATCGTGGCCGGCGGCATAACCGGCAGTCTGTTGTATGGCCGGCTCTATGTCGATTTGATCCACGTCGACGAATGCTTCAGGGGGCGCGGTCTCGGCGAGCGGCTGCTGCGGCATGCCGAGGGGTGGGCGCGCGAGAAGGGTGCGTCGCACGTGTGGCTGCATACGTACCGGTTTCAAGCGCCCGGATTCTATCGCCGGTGCGGCTATGCGGAACTCGCGACGATCGGCGAGACGCACGATCCGCAAGCGATGACGTTTTTCGCGAAGCGGATCGGCTGACGTCCGATGGCCCGGCCAATGCGGCGGCGCGACCTGGCGGACGCGCCGCGGCCGGCCGACGTCACGCCTTCGGTTTTCCGGATGCCGCTTTGTCGTTTCCGGCCGGCGCGTCCGGCGGCACGCCGAGCAATTGCAGCGATCCGCTCGTCACCGAAGAAAACACCGGACCGGCGACCGTCCCGCCGTAATAGCCTTTGCCGCTCGGCTCGTCGATCATCACCGCGACGATCAGGCGCGGGTCGCTCATTGGCGCCATGCCGGCGAACAGCGCGCGGTATTTGCCCTTCGCATACGACGCGCCGACTTGCTTGCGCGCCGTTCCCGTCTTGCCGCCGATCCGGTAGCCGTCGACGCGCGCCGCGCGTCCGGTTCCGCCCTGGCCAACCGCCATTTCGAGCATCGAGCGAATCGCGGCCGCGGTGGCGGGCGATGTCACGCGATGGCCGCGGTGCGCGGCGTCGGTTTGCGCATCGGCCGACGTCTTCAGCAGCGACACCGGGTGCAACGTGCCGTCGCCCGCATACGCGGTGTAGACCTGCGCGATTTGCAGCAGTGACGTCGACAGTCCGTAGCCGTAAGCCATCGTCGCCTGCTCGATCGGCCGCCAGCGCTTGTACGGACGCAGCCGCCCCGATGCGACGCCGGGAAACGTCAGCTCCGGCGCACGGCCGATTCCGTATTCCTGATACTTGTTCCAGATCATTTCCGCCGGCAGGTTGAGCGCGAGCTTCGCGAGCGCGATGTTGCTCGACATCTGCAACGCCTGCGCGACGGTGATCGCGCCGTGGTTCGATGTGTCATGGATCACGGCGGGCCCGATCCTGTACGAGCCGGGCGACGTATCGATCACCGTTTGCGGCCGCACCTTGCCTGCGTCGATCGACAGCGCAACGACGAGCGGCTTGATCGTCGAGCCGGGCTCGAACGTGTCGATCACCGCGCGGTTGCGCAATTGCTGGCCGGTCAGGCGCGCGCGATCGTTCGGATCGAACGTCGGATAGTTCGCGAGCGCGAGGATCTCGCCGTTTTTCGCGTCCAGCACGACAACGCTGCCGCCTTGCGCGTGGTTCGCGATAACGGCCGACTTCAGTTGCGCATACGCGAGTTGCTGGATGCGGCGGTCGATCGTCAGCTCGATCGTCGCGCCGTGCTGCGCCGGCACGAGCGGACGGGTATCGGAAATGATCCGGCCGAGCCGGTCGCGGATCACCTGGCGCTCGCCCGCGGTGCCCGACAAGCGCGCGTTCGCGGCAAGCTCGACGCCTTCTTGCCCGCGATCCTCGACGTTCGTGAAGCCGACGACGTGCGCGGCCGATTCGCCTTCCGGGTAGAAGCGCTTCGAATCGGCAATCTGCGTGATGCCGTCGGCGTCGAGTTTTTCGATCCGGGCAGCCGTTTCGGGGTCGATCTGGCGTTTGAGCAGCACGAACGAGCGTTCGCTCGTCAGCCGGCGCCGCACTTCGGCGAGCGGCATGTCGAGCAGCTTCGCGAGCGGTGCGTAAGCGGCTTCGTCGACCTGCTTGGGATTCGCCCAGATTTCATAGGTCGTCAGGCTCACGGCGAGCAGCGCGCCATTGCGATCGACGATGCTGCCGCGCATCGCGCCTAGCTCGATGGTTCGTTGATAGCGTTTCTGGCCTTGTCCGACATAGAAATCCTGGTTGGCGACTTGGACCCAGAACGCGCGGCCGATCAGCGCGGCGAACCCGGCAAAGACCAGGATCACGACAAATTTCGAGCGCCACATCGGCAGGCTCGATGCCAGCATCGGATTTTTGGCGACGGCGAGGTACGGATCGGAGGACGAGGTCGATTTCTTCTTCAGGCGCATGAGGGGAGGCTATCGCGTGCGTCGGGCGGCCAGAGGAGGTTGAAATGAATGCAATTGTAATTAATAAGTAATCGTTTCGTCTGAAAATGACGGCAACATCTTGATAAATCTGACAATTTGAGACGGATGCGAAGGGAAGGGGGCGGCACGGGAAGCAGCGCGGGCGCGCAGTTTGGGCTGCGCGTGGTTTTCGCGATGATCACGCTCTGCGTCGCGCGGCAAGCGATCGATTTTTCGCGCGCATCGGCGCACACCGCCTGGGCGCGCGGTTGCCGGGGCGGTCAACCATCGCGCGGATGGCAGAGCGGGGCGCATCGCGTTCGTGCGGACGCGGGCGCTTCGTTTTCGGGCGGCTGAGCGCGTGCCTGCGTTTGTGCCGCATGCCGGTGCGGCACACGGCGACGCGGCTCGCCGCGAATCCGTCAGCTGCGGGTTGGCTGTCCGCGGCCGCTCACCCGCGGCCGGGGCGCGTGCCGGATCGCGTCCGCCGCGAGCCTCATCGCGCCGGGTGCTGCCGCATCACGCCGGCAATGCAAATTGGGCAACCGCCGCGCGCAACGCGTCCGCCTGATCCTTCAGCGAATGCGCGGCGGCGGCGGCTTGCTCGACGAGCGCGGCGTTTTGCTGAGTGACCTGATCCATTTCGCCGACCGCCCGGTTCACCTGATCGATTCCCGTGCTTTGTTCGCGTGACGCGTGGCTGATCTCGTCGAGAATTTCGTTGACGCGCGTGACCGATTGCACGATCTCGGTCATCGTCGTCCCCGCGCGCGTGACGAGCGACGCGCCGTGCTCGACCGTCGCATTCGACGTCTCGATCAGCGATTTGATCTCTTTGGCCGCGCTCGCCGAGCGCTGCGCGAGCGAGCGCACCTCGCTCGCGACGACCGCGAAGCCACGCCCTTGCTCGCCCGCGCGCGCCGCCTCGACGGCCGCGTTCAGGGCCAGAATATTGGTCTGGAACGCAATGCCGTCGATCACGCCGATGATGTCGCCAATCTTGCGCGACGCGCCGGTGATCTCGGCCATCGTCCGCACGACGTCGCCGACGACCGCGCTGCCGCGCGTGGCAACCTGCGCCGCCTCGTCGGCGAGCCGCGCGGCTTGCTGCGCGCTGTCGGCGTTCTGCTTCACGTTCGCCGTCATCTGGTCCATGCTCGTGGCCGTTTGCACGAGTGCCGCCGCCTGCTGCTCGGTGCGCTGCGACAGGTCGGTATTGCCGGCCGCGATTTCGGAGGCGCCGACATTGATGTTCTCGGTGCCGAGCCGCACGCGCGACACCATGTCGATCAACGCCGTCTGCATCGCGCGCAGCGCGTGCAACAGACTGGAACGGTCGTTGCCGCGCACGCCGACCTGCGCGGTCAGATCGCCCTGCGCGATCCTGTGCGCCGTTGCGACGGCCGCCTCCAGATCGCCGCCGAGGCTGCGCCGCACGCTGCGCAGCACGCCCGCCATCACGATGGTCCCGACCACGCCGAGCGCGGCCGCCATCGCCAGCCAGCGGCCGATGCTGGCGAGCACGGCCGCCTGCACGTCGTCCATGTACATGCCGGTCACGATGTACCAGTCCCACGGCGCGAAATGGCGCACGGCGCTCGTTTTGTCGATCGGCCGGTCGGCGCCGGGCTTGGGCCACTGGTATTCGACGTAGCCGAGGCCGCCGCCGGCGTTGGCGGCCTTGACGATCTCGACGAACACGCGCGTGCCGGCCGGATCGGCGAGATTCGACGCGTCCTTGCCGTTCAGCTCGGGTTTGATCGGGTGCATCACGATGACGGGTCTCGAATCGTTGATCGATACGTAGCCGTCCTTGCCGTAGCGCATCGCGGCGATCGCGTCGAGCGCCGCGCGCTTCGCGTCGGCTTCCGGCATCGCATGCTGCTGGGCGAGCGCGTAAAAGCGCTCGCTGACGCCATAGGCTTGCGCGGTGAGATTCGCGAGCTGCGCGCGCCGCTCCGCAATCATCGATGCGCGGTTCTGCCATGCGCCGATCGCGCCGATCAGCAACAGCCCGATCCAGACGAAGACGATCAGCGATGTGAGCTTGTGGTTCAACGACAGGTTGCGCATAGGTTCGGAGCGCCGGACGGCGGCGTGTGGAGACGGGGATGCCTGTTTATCGGCGTGGAGCGACGCGAGCGCAGGCGGGTATTCCCTATAGGCTGGCTCGGTTTGCATGGCCGCGGGATGCGATGGCGGCAGTTCAAGGGCGGTTAGGTGAGGGCGGGCTTGCGAGCGTATCGTGAGCGACGCCCGCTGTTATGTTGAGGCGTTTTGCGGCAGCGCCGCATTTTTATGCGATTGGCGGCGACTCTATAGAAGCGGGATCGATGCTCATAGCGAGGAGTATGAGGGGCATGGCGCCGCGATGTTTTCGCATCGCGGCGGCCTCCACGTTCCCGGATTTCGCGGAAAATCTATTTGGCTTGTCCAGAACTTCATTTTATCGAGAGTTGGCGTTTCTTCGGGCCGGTGAGATCAAAGCTCATGCCGGCGAGCGTCATCTCCATGTCTCGATAGTTCCGAACCCCAAGTTGCCGCAGCTGTTGATTGGAGAGCTTAATTGAACCTGAGTGCCCAAGGTGAATGCAAGCTGAGCTTGGGAAAATAACACGCGCCCTACCGGATTCGTATCCAGCGGTATATCACTGGAATCGTGATAATAAAATTTAGCGGTGTCGGTCCAATACGGTTTGTCATTGATGTAAACGCCAAATTCACTCCAGGCGGATTTGCCTGATCCGGAATAAGGGCCCACGATGTCGACGATATAACCTTTGGCACAAACCGTACCGATTCCGGCGAATGCCAAGTGGCTGGTTGCCATTAGTAAGGTAAAAATCAAAGGGATCTTAAGTTTCATGGTATTCTCCATGCAATTCGCAGTGACGGCGTTATTTTCTATCCCACAGCAAATTTGTTGGCGAAATTACCGGAAATGCATACTTTGCCTTAATTTTTTCAAAATCTGGAATGATGCTGTTACACGTATCCGAGGTGGTCGCTGAGGCTGGAATACTTGTGGGATGTGTATTTGTTCGTTTTCCTTGAGGGGTTTTTATTCGATATTCTCCATTGACGTACTGCCAATCGCCGGAATATAAAGGATAAACGCTCCGTCTGTCGGCAATTTGCGTCAATCCGGTAGCTATGGAGCCAAGCACACTTTGATCGCCATTGTTGTAGCGGACCATGTTTTGATAAACCGAACTTAATGTATTGAACGCATTCTGTCCGACGATTTCGACCGCGCCTTCTTCGAATCCTTCTCCTGGGTCATCAGAGCGATTGTTGGGACCGATGAAAAGATTTCCTGGCAGCCAGGTGTAAAATTCCTGAAATGTATCCAACCCTGGCGGCGGCCGGTTTCCGCCCCATCTGGCATAATTATCTGCGACGGCAAGCGCCAAGTTTGAAGCTTCTAGGTAATCGAGGCGATTTCTTTCGCAATCCAGGCTGGCTGCCGACGCATACGATGGAATATTTCTTCCAAAAACTATAAGAAAGCTACGAAATCTTAGTATTTCGCCGTGAGTTTCCATCACTCTGTTATAGAACGCGCGCAGCACATTGTAAGGGATAATATGGTGACGACTTACTTCAACGGAGTAATCGGGGCCGCTTCCCTGTGCTGAAAGGTCAATATTGTAATTTTGTAGCGGCGGGTATGGCGCTCCTGGTCTCGCCCCAAGTTCAAGCTCATATGAACCTGGCGGGAAATCTTCCGGATCGGCGTGACATAGTGCGGATGCAGTCGCTATCCACGCTGCGAGTATAATTAAAATATGAGATCGCATTTTATGATCACTCATGCGGTTGAATTGTGGCTGGTCGCGCCTTGATGGCGATGTATAAATTATAAACAATTGCGTGCATAGTATTTGCGGTGAGTGTTCTGAATTGCACTTGCCGAATTTTTGAAGTCAGAGTATCTGTGGGTCGGTTAAATTTCGATGATTTTTATGGCGGAGAGGTCGTATTGAGTGTATTTCCAGGTATTTTATTTGTCAATAAAGGAAGATTTTTTTGTCTGAATGTTTATTCGATTCAATAAATTCTTTTTTTTAAAATAAATTGAATTGAAACGATTCAGTTCGGTCGTCGAACTGAAATTGAGATTTGACGCTAATTTGAAGCGGCTTCAAGGCCATACGTGTAATCAAGCCAAGCCGTCTGGTTAATGGCAATTCTGACGCAGCGCCCCAGTCAACCTCCGTCGATATGCCGCTTTCATAAACCCGCGGCGAGAAACGCAGCATCGTAATCATTCCATCGAATATTTGCCGTGGCTTGCGTGCTGCGCTTCGACGCGTCGCGTCGAAGCGGTCGATCGGCATGTCGGCGCTCGCGTACAATCAATCGCGACCGGCCCGTCCATGCCGAGGTGTCGGCAACCCGCCGGATATTTTCCTCAAACCTCCCAACGCGACGGAACCCTACATGGATCATGGAAACATCGTTCATCCGCAGTTCGTAACGCTGAACAACGGCGTGCGCCTGCATTATGCGAGCGCGGGCCAGCCCGGCCAGCCGTTGATGCTGTTCGTGCACGGCTTCCCCGAATTCTGGTACGCATGGCAAGCGCAACTGTCTGCATTCGGCGATGCGTATTACGCGGTCGCGCCGGACTTGCGCGGCTTCAACCTGTCGAGCAAGCCGGCGGGGCCGGGCGAATACCATCCCAAGCTGATCGTCGACGATCTGGCTCAACTGATCGACGCGCTTGGCTACAGCCGGGCAATCGTCGTCGCTCACGATTGGGGCGGCGCGGTTTGCTGGAGTCTCGCGATCAAGTTTCCACAGCTGATCGACAAATTGGTGATTGTGAATGCGCCGCATCCGTGGCTGTTTGCGAACGCGCTCGCAAACGATCCCGCGCAGCAAGCCGCTTCCGCGTACATGAACTGGCTGCGGCAGCCCGGCTCGGAAGACGCCCTTGCCGCCAACGATTTCGCGAATCTGGAAAAATTTTTCACGGCAGGCGGGCAGTCCGGGGCGTCGTGGTATACGCCCGAAGTGCGCGGCAAATATCATGCGGCGTGGTCCGTGCCCGGCGACGGCGGATCGCACGGCCTGACGGGCGGCTTGAACTACTACCGCGCGTCACCGCTGCATCCGCCGGCCGGTGGCGAGGCGGCGCCGGACATATCGAAGCTTGTGCCCGAGGAATGGGTCGTGCAGGTGCCGACGATGGTGATTTGGGGCGAAAGCGATACCGCATTGCCCAAAACGCTGCTCGACGGCATCGAACGCTTCGTGCCGGATCTGCGGATCGAGCGCATTCCGGAAGGATCGCATTGGGTGATACACGAGCAGCCGGAACGGATCAATACGCTGATTCGTGGATTTGTCGGTTGATTTCGACACGTGGCCCACACCGGCGCTATGCCGGTTGTTGCGCTGGCGATGATTGTCGAGCTGTTTACCGTATCGTTTCGCAGGAAAGCGTGCGCGGTGGTGTCAATCCAACCGCGCATGCGCGGCGCAGGTGCAGGCTCAAGGGCATGCGCAGCGACTAGGCGCGGCGCATGCAAACGAATCGTTTTGCGCCGTCGTGCCCGCCCGTTGCGCGTCTGTCGCAGCCGGCCTTGTCAAACCGGATCTTTGCTGGGCGGCTCTTGCGGCTTTTGCGGATGCTCGTGATGGTGGTGATGGCCGGACGACGGCGGCGCGAACGCATCCTCTTCGGGGTCGCGAGTAGGGTCGGTGGGCGATTCAGGCTGCGGTGATGTGTGATCAGTCATAACGATCTGCCTGCAAGTCTTGCAATGCGCGCGCATGCCCGCGCGGACGCGCGACGCGCACCGGGTTTCGTTTCTCTGTTATAGGCGATTGGACGTGCATTTGCCGGATCGCGGCGTAGACCGTCGATCAATGGTTCGCGAGCCGAGGCCGATCGACATCGGCGGCTTGGGGGTGGCGGGCGGATCGGCGGAGGAGTAGGGGGAAGCGCCGGGTGCTCCTCCTCTACCGCGCGAACCTTCGCGGGGAAATCTGGCCGGCCGCATGGTTTGTTACTGCGCACGCCGGGAATGAACGGATCGGAGACGCGGCTTCAGTTTGCAATTAAAATTCCAAAATTCATTTCATGTATAACGCAAATCCATTCTCGGAAGGATTCAAAATAAGAATTTTATTGCCTCCACCTTGATTGTTACCCGGAACTTCGGTTGCATCGTTATACGAAAATGGAGCATTGCAATACTTGATGGCGTCCTTGCCTGGCGGATTCCAGTAATCTTGAAATAGAAAAATCAGTATTTGAGAGGGGGCGCCATCAATAATATTTATTGCCTTATTCCCCTCGCTCTGACCGGCGATCCACGGAACCCATATATCGCCAGTCCACGCTCCGCTTGCCGGAACGGAGAACAATTGGGAGGCGCTGTCTCCATTTTTGATAGCAATTAAATTGAAAGTGTTATTTATAATCATTTTTATATTTGTGACGTCAGCCATTTAAATTTTCCCCCATTGATTTTCGGTTAAATGTACTGGTTCCGTCCTTGCAAAGAAAGCTGTTATTTATCGGAGGTGTTTGCCAATATTTTTCTACCTAGATTCAAGTAATCCATGGGTCGTCCGCATTGGCGATCCTTATTTCTAAGTGATTATCCCGTTGTTCGATTATCTTGTTTTCGATAAGGCAATGCGGGCCGTCGTTATTTATAGATGTGTGTTTGCATAGTTCGATGATCGGCAATCGGTTGGTGCTGTGAATAATGCTTCGCGATTTTTGCCGCGATGCAACCGCAATCCTTTGATTGTAAAAATAAAGATCATGGCAAAATACTACATTATCTATGCGATAATTGAAAGATCTCCGAGAAACTACTATTGCTATTCTGGATATATTTCATTTGACCAGAGTGATAAAAAATTTTCTCCGGAAGGATATATAAGAACTGGTGGGAAAAATGGAGATATTCCAAATGAATATTCACTGTATTTGAATCCTACCGATTACCCGCCAACCGGGGTGTTCTATAACGGAGGAATCAGGGATCCCAAGCAACCTCAATTCGCCTTGGTTACCGGCATCGACAGAATCGCATATGCGGTCAGACCTTATGTTGCCCTGCCGGGCGGGCAGGGAACTTTCAATTTTATGACGTCGATCAATGTGGCATCGCCCTACAGTGCAATCGTGCCGTTTAGACAAGATAACGAAGTTGGAAAGACATTGATGTACCACTGGTTCTATAAAACTGAAGACGGGGCTTTGTGGTGGGCGGCGGGAAGCGGTAGCGTGAAAATTACGGACTTACCGACAAGGAGTTATCCAAGTATCGTACAGCGCGTGATTGCCGATGATTGTGGATGGATAATTGCGTGCGACGATAATGGGAGAATAAGTTACTCTGCGGTAGAAAGCTTTCAAAATCAAAAGCTGAAAGCTCTGGAAAGCTTCGATAATGTGATTGACGGCCGGCCAGCCGCCATTATGGGTGAATTCATCGTTGACGGGACTACTGAAAGTTATATTTTTGTGTTTTACAAATCCTCGAACAACGTGCTTCGTTGTTGTGTTTTCGACTGGCGTGGCACGGAATTGGGTTGGCAAGTCGATACCGCAGTTCTTTCTGGGGAGGGGCAGGAATTTAGCATCACATCGTCACCGTCGGCTGCGCCATGTTATCTCAACGGAAAACGCAATACTGAACGTGCATACGTTTGTGCTTTCGGTCCGGATCCGGATGATAGAAATAAAACCAAGCTGATTTTATTTGAGATCGATCTGGCCTCGGTAGACCTTGAAAATAAACGGATGCCCGCGACCAAAATTAATCAAATTTCCACGTCTTACAACACCAATGCAGGCCCCTTCATGTTCTATGGCGGTTGATCGGGATATCCGATATAGGATGTACACCATAGAAGAATACGAAGAGATAAACGAAATTGCCGGCGGCCAGCGCACGTCCTATTTGATCTGTCTGTACGATCGAAAACGGCCTTCGCGGCCGTAGATACGATGGGGCGTGCGCCGGTTTGAGTCTGGAGGGGCGGGTGTAGGGTGCACTTTGCGATCGTGAACAGGCTCTCAGCCGGGCAGATCGGCCGGCGTATCGACGTCGCGCAACACGGCTGAATCGTCGACGTCGACGATCGCGGGCGGATGGGCGACGAGCAGCGCGCGGGCGCCCGAATCGCCGTCGAGCGCGGCAAGCGCCTCGTAGTGGCGGCTCGCGAACCCGACTGGATGCCCGCGTTGCCCGCGATAGGCGGGCGCGACGATCGACGCCGGTCCCACTTCGAGCGTCCGCGCGAGCGCCTCGATCGTCGCCGGCGCGATCCATGGCATATCCGCGAGCGCGACGATCCAGCCGGGGCTGTCGGCGCTCGCGCGCACGCCGGCCGCGAGGCTCGCGCCCATCCCCCGGACGGCGTCTGGCGCGAACACCGCTTGGCAGCCGACGCCGTTGAGCAACTGCGCGAGCTTTTCCGCGCCGGGCCGAACTACCGCGATCACGTTGGGCAGCACGGCGGTAAGCCGTTGCGCGGCGGCGACCGCGACGGGCGTCCCGTCGGGCAGCTTCGCGAGCAGCTTACTGTGGATGCCGCCGGGATCGAAGCGGGTGCCGAGGCCGGCGGCCAGCAGCACTCCGGTGGCGAGCGACGCGTATGTCATGGCGGTAACCGGTGGCGGACGTGTCGCGATTGTGCGATGCAGGAGAAGCAGACGCAAGCACGTGCAGTCCGATTGCAAGGCGTCCGTCCAGCCGTCCAGCCGTCCAGCGGGATGCGCGCGGGTGCGGCGCGGCGTGAAGTTCGCAGCGCGCCGCTAGAATGGCTTATTTCAACTTCCGCTGCCGCCCTCCCGCATGGATACGTCGCCGCTTTGCGCGCATGCCGCGCTGCTGCTCATCGATCTGCAAGAAGGCATTCTTGCGCCGAATCCGACTATCCCGCGCAACAATCCCAATGCGCAAACGCATTGGGCGACGCTGCTCGACTGCTGGCGCCGTACCGGCCGGCCGATCGTGCATGTCCGGCATATTTCCCGCTCGCCGGATTCGGTATTTCGGCCCGGCCAGCCGGGCGCCGAATTTCACGACGCATTCGCACCGCTCGCGCGCGAGCACGTGATCGAAAAAAACGTCCCCGACGCGTTCGCGGCGACGGGGCTCGCGCGCTGGCTGCACGAGCGCGGCATCGCGCAACTCGTGATCGCCGGCGTGATCACGAACAATTCGGTGGAATCGACCGCGCGCTCGGCGGGTAATCTCGGCTTCGATACGATTGTCGCGGGCGATGCGTGCTTCACGTTCGATCAGCGCGATCTGTCGGGGCGCGTGTGGGCGGCGGCCGACGTTCATGCGCTTTCGCTGAGTAATCTCGCGATGGACTACGCAACGATCATGGATACGCGCGAGATCGTCGAGCGCCCGGCTCAGGCTGGCGGATGAGTCCGCCGCGCCACGCCGGTTGCGCGCGATGCAAGCGCGGCCGGCAGCAGCCGGCGCGTCGCGCGGCCCCGGCGCTCACGCATCCGCCCAGCGTCGCAGCAGGTTGTGATAAATCCCGGTGAGCGCGATCACGCCCGCGTCGCCCGCGCCTTTTTCCGCACTGAGCTGCTGGATCTGCGTATCGAGTTGGAAGAGCAGCGTGCGGTCGGCATCGTCGCGCACCATGCTCTGAATCCAGAAAAACGACGCGACCCGCACGCCGCGCGTCACCGGCGTCACGCGATGCAGGCTCGACGCCGGATACAGCACCATATCGCCCGCCGGCAGCTTCGCGCGATGCACGCCGAACGTGTCCTCGACGCATAGCTCGCCGCCGTCGTATGCATCGGGCTCTTCGAGAAAGAGCGTCGCGGAAAGATCGCTGCGCACGCGAAAATCGGTGCCGCGCAGCAGCCGGATCGCGTTGTCGACGTGCGTGCCGAACGCGTCGCCGCCCGCGTAGCGGTTGAACAGCGGCGGAAACACCTTGAGCGGCAGCGCGGCCGAGAAAAACAGCGGATGGCGCGCGAGCGCGTCCTGGATCGCGTTGCCGACCGCGCGCGCGGCGGCCGAATCTTCCGGCAATTGCAGATTGCGCTTGGCGAGCGCGGACTGCGCGCCGGACGTCGCATTGCCGTCGGTCCAGTCCGCTTGGTCCAGCACGGCCCGGCATTGCGCGACCTCGTCTTTCGTCAGCACGGCGGCAATTCTGAGCATCATCCGGCGAACTCCTGCGCTGCCGCGGCGCGAAACGCATCGATCGGCGAAGCGGCCAGATAGGCGCGCATCTTCGCGACGAACGCGGGCGTGGCGGTGCGCGGCACGCGCGCGAGCCATTCGAGCGCTTGCGCGATGCATCCGCGCTCGGCGAGCAGCCGTGCGTAGTTGAACTGTCCGCGAAAATCGCCGGCCTGCGCCGCGCGCCGGTAGTAATCGAAGGCGATGTCGCGGTTTGCGGCGACGACCCAGCCGTCCTCGTAAAATCCGCCGATCAGGTTGATCGATTTCGCATGGCCGAGCGCGGCCGCTTTCTCGAACCATTCGAGCGCGGCGGCCCGGTTTTCGTCGATGCCATTGCCGAGGGCGAGCATCGTCGCGTAGTTGTACATGCCCCAATCGAGCCCGGCACGCGCGGCCTCGCGATACCAATACACGGCGACGGCCGCGCTCGCGGCTGTCCCCCAGCCGAATTCGTAGCAGCGTCCGACCATGTTCATCGCCATCGGATGGCCGGCGCGCGCCGCATGCTTGAACCATTCGAGCGCGGCGGCGGGATCGCGCGCGACGCCGTGGCCGTCGAGCAGATATTGGCCGTATACGGCCTGTGCGTCGACGATGCCGTTTTCGGCCGCCGCCGCGACCCATGCGGCCGCGCGCTCGGGCGGGCCGCCGAGGATCTCGACGAGCGATTCGCGCGTGGCCGACGCCAGCGCGGCGAGCGATACCGCCTGCATCGCGTCAGTAGCGCGCATTGAGCGTGACGAATGCCGAGCGGCCCGGCGCGATCGATGCGTAGTGCGCCGGATACGCTTGATCGTAGTACGTGCGGTTGAACAGGTTCTGCACGTTCAATTGCACATCGAGCTTCTTGTTGATCCGGTATTGCGCGGTCGCGTCGAAGCGCCAGTACGACGGCACGGCGCGCAGATTCGCGGTATCGCCGAACACCTTCGACATATAGAATGCGCCGCCGCCAAGCGTGAATTTCGGCGTCACGTCGTAGTTCGTCCACAAAGTGAAGCTGTGCTTCGGCGTGTTCGGGAACTGATGGCCGTTGTCGGCCCGGTTTTTGCCGTTGTCGCGCAACTCGCTCTTCATGTAGGTATAGCCGCCGAACACTTGCCACGCGCGCGTGAGCCGGCCCGCGAAGCCGAGTTCGAGCCCTTGCACGCGCTTGTTGCCGGCCATCGCGTATTCGTTGTTCGGCAGCGTGACGCGCGCATTCGTCGTATCGATCTGGAACAGCGCGGCCGTCAACGACAGCTTGTCGGCGAGCACGTTCCACTTGGTGCCCAGCTCGATGCTGCGGTTTTTCTCCGGCGCGAGCTGATCTGCGTTCGCGCCGACGCCGCCGCGGCCGGGCGTGAGCGACTGGGTTTCGGCGCCTTCGCCGAGCAGCGCGCCGGCGGGCGTCGACGACGTCGCATACGACGCGTAGACGCTGCCGTTCGGCGCGGGCTTGAACACGACGCCCAACTGCCAGTTGACGAGCGTATCGTCGCGCGTGTAGGTCTTCGAACCGTTCGCGCGGGTGTCGGTGAAGCGGGTCGAGTAATCGTCGATCCGCACGCCGGCGTTGACCTGCCAGCGCTTGCTGAGTTCGATCGTGTCGAAGCCGTAGATCGACTTCGTTACCGTGCGCGCATACGACGGATCGTTGTTTCGCGTGATCGAGCCGGCCCACGGATCGCTCGGGCTCGGCGACCACAGGCTCGTGCAGTTGTAGCCGGACGCCGCGCCGATTCCGGCTGCGCAGCTCTTGCCGTTGCCGGCCGCGACGGTGTACGCGTCGCGCTCGGAGGATTCGCGCGACAGTTCGATGCCCGTCGTGAAGCTGTGCTTGAGCCGCCCGGTCTTGAACTCGCCGGACAACTCGGTCTGGTTCGCGATGCTATGGACCGAACTGTCGCGATTGTTGTTGCGGCGCCAGACGCGGCCGTTGATCACGTTGCCCTGGCTGTCGTCCGGCTGGGTCCAGATGTAGTCCTGCGTCGATTTGGTATAGCGCGTCGTGTTGCGCACCGTCAGCGACGGCGTGAGGTCGTGCTCGATGCGCACGGTGCCAATGTCGGACGTGGTCTTGCGGAAATCGCGGTCGACGAGGCCGTAGAAATTGTGCCGGTTCACGTTCGCCGGATAGATCGTGTCGACGTTCGCCGGCTTGTTCGACGTCGTGTAGAAGTACGGGATGCCGCTGTCGGGCAGGTCGTCGGTCGACAGGTGATAGTAGCTGGCGGTGACGCGCGTCGGCGTGCCGAGGCCGAACGCGATCGACGGCGCGACGCCCCAGCGCTCGTTGTTCACCCAGTCGCGGCCGGCGACGTCGTTGTTGTGGCTCATCACGTTGAGCCGGAATGCCGCGTGTTCGGCAAATTGCCAGTTGCCGTCGGCGGTGAAGCGGCGGTAGCGGTCGGTGCCGAGCCCAGCGCTCGCGGCGGCGGTCGTGCCGAGATGCGGCGTCTTCGTCACCAGGTTGATGCTGCCGCCCGCGCCGCCGCGCCCGCCGTAGGCGCCGTCCGAGCCTTTCGTGATTTCGATGCGCTCGGTGTTGAAGATCTCGCGCGTGGTCGCGCCGACGTCGCGCATGCCGTCGGCGAACAGGCTGCCTTGCGTGTCGTAGCCGCGCAGGAACGGACGGTCGCCGAGCGGATTGCCGCCTTCGCCCGCGCCGAACGTGATGCCGGGCACGGTGCGCAGGGCTTCGGCGAGGGTGGAGGCGCCGCTGCTTTCGATCAGCGCTTGCGGAATCACGGTGACCGATTTCGGCGTGTCGACGAGCGGGGCGGTGAATTTCGCGGACGACGCGAAATCGGCCTTGTAGCTATGCTCGGCGGCGCCCTTGATCTGGATCGGTGCAAGCTCGTTGTCGTGGCCGGCGGGTGCGGCGCTCGGCGCGGCGTCTTGCGCGAACGCCGGGCTGGTGGCGAGTACGCCGACTAGCGTGGTGAATTTTCCGAGCTTCAACTCGTCGGGGCGCGACTTCATCGATGGTAATCCTTGCCAGATAAGACTCGATCGGACGAGGGCGCGATGAGAACCAGCGGGATTGCTCGACGGCTCGCGTCCGAATATTACAAATTGTTTTCGGGCGACATTTTAGTAAATAAATTTATAAATGAGAAGCGTTATCGTTCATGTTTTTTGAAAGATGCAGGCGGCGAGGCGGGTGCGGGGCTCCTCGCCGCCGGTTCAATCGCTCCCATGAAACGGCGCGTCTTCCGGCCCCAGGTAAGCGGGCGGGCGCCAGGCCGCGTCGCGCATCGAGTGCTGGACCAGATGCTCGACGCCGAGCAGCACCGCGAAAATCGCCATCCGTACCGGAATCCCGTTGTCGGTCTGCCGGAAGATCGCCAGGCGCGGGTCGCGGTTCAAGTCGGTCGACAGGTCGTTGGCGCCTGGCCGGCTGTCGCGCGGCAGCGGATGCATGATCAGCGTATCGCGGCCGCAGGTTGCGTCGACGAGCGCCTGATTGATCTGGAAATCCGGCGTGTAACCCTCGAACGACTCGTCGGTGAAGCGCTCCTTCTGGATTCGCGTCGCATAGACGACGTCCGCGCCTTTCAACCCGTGCGCGAGATCATGTGTCTGCTCGATCACATGGCCGTTTTTCGCGATCTGCTCGACGATGTATGCGGGCAGCTCTAGTGTCGGCGGCGAAATGAGCGTGAATTTCAGCCCGCGATAGAGCGCGAGCAGTTTCGCGAGCGAATGGACCGTGCGGCCGTACTTGAGGTCGCCGACCAGCGCGATATGCGCGCCGTCAACGATCTTGCCGAGCCGCGAGAACTCGCGCTGGATCGTATACAGATCGAGCAGCGCCTGGCTCGGATGCTCGCCGGGGCCGTCGCCGCCGTTGATCACGGGCAGATTCGTCGCGCGGGCGAATTCGGCGACCGAGCCTTGCTCGGGGTGGCGGATCACCAGCGCGTCGACGTAGCCCGCGATGACGCGGCTCGTATCGTAGATCGATTCGCCCTTGGCCATCGACGAGAACGTGAAGCCCGTCGTATCACACACCGAGCCGCCGAGCCGGCAGAATGCCGCGCCGAATGACACGCGCGTGCGCGTGCTGGCTTCGAAGAACAGATTGCCGAGCACCGCGCCTTCGAGCACGCGCGAAATCTTGCGGCGGCGGGCGATCGGCTGCATCACGTCGGCCACGCGAAACAGGGCCTCGACCGAATCGCGCGAGAACTGATCGACCGACAGCAACTGGGGCTTGCCTTCGTGCAGGATTTGATTCGCAAGCGGCTGCCGGAAATCTACGCTTTGCGTATATCCTGGTGACGATGGCGGCGCGGCGACGATTTCGGACACGAAGCGTTCGACGATCTCGGGCATGCCGCGCGATTCCTGCGAATCATCGGGCAGCAGCCAGGTGTCGAGTGCGCGGCGGCTGACGCCAATGCGGTTGGCGAACGCGTCGCGGGTCATGTTGAGGCGGCGCATCGCGTCGCGCAGAAACGCTTGTTGAGGGACGGTCATCGGTCGGTGGGAGTGGGTGAAAATATACGCGGTGCGTATAATATGCGGGTGGCGGTTGAAGTCAAGTAAAAATGCGGGCGAGACCGCGTGACGCGCGGCGGCATTCAGCGTTGTCTGCACCGCACGACGTTTAACAATTGCAGTATTTCGAACGGCCGGTGCATCCGTATAATCTGACCCCGCCCCCGCGCGCCCATGCGTGGGTGAGTTTCGCTAATAACGGGCGCTCGTCGACGCGACCGCATTGATCAGGAGAAAACGAATGAACCGTGTGATTGCCGCAGCACTGTTGATCTTCACTGCCGCGCTGGCTGGTTGCAACACGATCGCGGGCGTCGGCCAGGACATTTCGAAAGGTGGCCAAGCCATTTCGAACACGGCCGAAAAGGCCAAGTAAGCGGTATAAATCATAAGCAGCCGGCTCGACGAGCCTGGGTATGCGATGCGGGCGGGCCCGGCGAATTGCCGGGCCCGCGCCGTTTCGGCTGCCCGAATTGACGCGGCTGCGCTTCGTTCGCGGTTGGTCCATATGCGCTGAATACACGGCCGAATACGCGCGAAAGTGACGCGTGCGGCGGGCGGCGTTCGACGATGGAACCCCGGGATATTGCGCGCCGCCCGCCGTGATCAGAATCGCTGCTGAATGCCCGCGGTCACGCCGACTTGCGTATCGCCGTACCCGGCGATGTCGCGCGATACGCCGACCTTATTGCCATGCTTGGCGATCGCGAAACCGCCCGCCGCGTATAGCACCGTGCGCTTGGACAGCGCATATTGCGCGCGCATCGAAACGAGTGTCGGGTCGGCATCGGTGGCGCCCTTGATGTTCTGGTGATACACCGCCGCGATCAACGAAAACGCCGGCGTAAGCTGATACGAGCCGCCGATCCAATACATGTCGCTCAACTGCTTGGCCGCCGCGTGGAACGTGCGCCGGTAATGACGGTAGCCGGCCATCGTCTTCAACGCGCCGAAATCGTAGGACAGGCCCGCATGAATGCCCTGTGTGTAGTTGACCGGATCGGCGGGCGTCACGCTGTCGGCCGCGCCGTTTTGCCGGTCGAACGTGGCCACCGCGGCAAACGGTCCGGCTGCGTAGCCGAGCGCGAAATCGTATTTCGAGCTGGTCTTCAAGCTGCCCGGCACATTGCCGAAACCGTACATCGCGCCGAACTTGACGCCGCTGAAATCGCCGTCATAACGCACCGCGTTGGACGAGCGCGTGAGCATGCCGTCCTTGCGTGCGCCGGTGGCCATCGACGACGTCGCCCACGAATAATTTTGCGCGTAGCCCATCGGGTCGAACGGCAGCATGTAGTCGTAGGTGACGGTGAACGTTCGCCCGAGCGACAGTTCTCCCCATTTGCCTTTCAGCCCGATCGTCGCGCGGCGCGCGAAGATCGAATCGGGGCCGTCGTCGAATCCGCCGTTCGCCAGGTCGATGCCGCTTTCGAGGCGGAAGATCGCGTTGAGTCCACCGCCGAGATCCTCGACGCCGCGCAATCCCCAGCGCGACGTATTCTTGTTGCCGGACTTGAGCCGCAATGCGTTGCCGCCGTCCGGCGCCGCGTGGTTCGTGTATTCGATGCCGGCGTCCATGATCCCGTAGATCGTGACCGACGATTGCGCATGGGCGGCGGTGGCGGCCGCGAGCACGGCGGCCGAGCCGCCGGCTGCCGCCGTGCGAAGCGCGCATTTCGCGAATGACTTCATTGACGGTGTCTCCAGTTTCTTATGGTGGGGAAAATCTGCGCGGCGCGGCGTGCTGTGCTGCACGGATGCGCCGATGTGCATGGCACGCCGCGCGCGGCTGCCGGATCGGCCGGCATGCCGCTGCGCGCGGCTCAGCCCGCTTTCGCGAATGCCCAGCAGTCGTTGGCCGGAAACTCCAGCCAGTGCTTGCCGGCCGCGCGTGGCCCGGTGCCGAATGCGCGCAGCCGCAAGCCGCCGCAATGGAACAGGTATTCCCAGCGATCGCCGAGATACATCGACGTGACCAGCTCTGCGTGCAACCGGTTCGCGCCGGGCCCGTCGGCAAGCTGCACGCGCTCCAGGCGGATTACCGCCTGCGCGTGCTGGCCCGGCGCGAACGTGTCGCGGGCGCGCGCGCGTAGCTGCCAGCCGTCGCCGGCGAGCGTCACGCAGTCGCCGTCGACGGCCGCGACCCGCGCGTCGATCCGGTTGTTGCTGCCCATGAACTCGGCCGCATAGAGCGAGCGCGGCGCGCCGTACAGTTCGGCGGGCGTGCCTTCCTGCTCGATGCGGCCGTTGCGCAGCAGTAGGATGCGGTCGGACATCGCCATCGCCTCGGTCTGGTCGTGCGTCACGCACAGCGCAGAAAGCCCAAGCGACACGATCAATTCGCGCAGCCACGCGCGCGCCTCTTCGCGCAGCTTCGCGTCGAGATTCGACAGCGGCTCGTCGAGCAGGATCACGGGCGGGTTGTAGACGAGCGCGCGCGCGATCGCGACGCGCTGTTGCTGGCCGCCGGAGAGCTGGTGCGGCAAGCGCTCGGCGAGGTGGCCGAGGCCGAGCTGCTCGAGCGCGGCGCGCACGCGGCGCTGCTGCTCGGCCGGCGCGACGCGGCGCAGCTTCAGCCCGTAGCCGACGTTGTCGGCGACGGTGCGATGCGGCCACAGCGCATACGACTGGAACACGAGCCCGAGCGAGCGCTGCTCGACGGGTAGATCGATGCGCCGCGCGCCGTCGAAGAAAACCTGCTCGTCGAGTTGAATGCGCCCGCCGGACGGTTGTTCGAGGCCCGCGACCGCGCGCAGCAGCGTGGTTTTGCCGCTGCCGGACGCGCCGAGCAGGCACACCACCTCGCCCGCCTTCAGTTCGAACGACACGCCGTTGAGAATCGCGTTCGTGCCGTAGCTGAGATGAAGATTGTCGACGGTAAGCTTATCCATGAAGTTTGACTCCGACGCGCAATGCCACGCCGAGACCGGCGCCGACCATCGCGATGTTGATGACAGACAGCGCCGCAACCTGATCGACCGCGCCCGTTGCCCACAGCGACACGAGCAGCGAGCCGATCACCTCGGTGCCGGGCGACAGCAGGTAGACGGCCGTCGAGTATTCGCGCTCGAAGATCATGAAGATCAGCAGCCATGCGGCGAGCAGGCCGAAGCGCACGAGCGGCAGCGTCACGTCGAGCGACGCGCGCTCGCGCGTCGCGCCGACGCTGCGCGCGGCTTCCTCCAGCTCAGGGCCGACCTGCAGCAGCGCGCTTTGAATGAGCCGGATGCCATACGCGAGCCAGACCACCGTGTACGCAATCCAGATGCTCCACATCGAGTTCTTCAACTCGCGCAGGCCGGGCACGAACAGGAAGATCCACAGGAACGCGAGCCCCGCGAGCAAGCCCGGCACCGCGCGCGGCAGCAGCACCAGGTAGTCGAGCAGCTTGGTTGCCCAGTCGTGGCGCCGGTGGCCGGCGAACGCGACGAGCGAATAGAAGCCGACCGACAGCGCGCCGCCGGCCACGCCGATGCCGAGCGTGTTGACGATCGCGCGCACCAGGTTGTCCTGCTCGAACAGCTCGACGAAATTCGCGAGCGTCAGCACCTCGGCAAGCGCCACGCCTTCGCCCCAGTTCGTCACGAACGCGCGCAGCACGATGCCGGACAGCGGCACGATCACGCTCAGCGTGAGCCACAGCGCGACGAGCGCGACCGCGACCCAGCGCCATGCGCCAAGCGGCAGCACCGTCATGCGTGTGGCCTTGCCTTTGACGGTGACGAAACGGTTCGCGCTTTTCAGCAGGCGGCGCTGCAGCAGCACGAGCGGGAACGTGATCGCGACGATACAGATCGCCACCGCGGCCATCAGGTGATACGACGGCACGCCGAGCTTGTTGGTCAGCTTGTACAGATAGGTGGCGAGCACGAGATGGCCTTCCGGGTCGCCGAGCACCAGCGGCAGGCCGAACACCTCGAAGCCGAGAAAGAACACCAGCACGCCGGCGAACAGCAGCGCGGGCATGGTCATCGGCAGGCTCACGTCGAGCGCGACGCGAAATGGCCGCGCGCCCGTCACGCGCGCGGCTTCCTCGGCGTCCGAGCCGAGGTTGCGCAGCGCGGCCGACGAATACAGGTACACGTGCGGCACGTGCGTAAGACCGACGATCACGGTGATCGCGGCGATCGAATAGATGTTCCACGGCGCGCTCGCGGCGCCCGTCCATTCGCGGAACCACACCGAATAGAAGCCTACCGGGCCCGCCGCGACGACATAGCCGAACGCGAGCACCATCGGCGACACGAATACCGGCGTGAGCAGCAGCGGCTCGAGCCAGCGGCGGCCGGGCAGGTCGGTGCGCACCATCAGGAACGCGAGGATGCCGCCGAGCGGAATCGAGATGAGCAGCATCCCGCCCGCGATCACGAACGAGTTTTTCGCGGCCGACCAGAAATCGGGATCGTCGAAAATGAAACGGAAGCCGTCGATGCCTAGCGTTTTGTTCGCGTCGAAGAACGGCGCGGACAGCAGGCTCTGGAACAGAATGAAGCCGAGCGGCAGCGCGACCGCGACGCTCAGCGTCGCGATGACGATCCAGCGCAGCATGCCGCCGAGCGGCCGCAAGCTGCTTGCCGGCAGCGGTTGCGCCGCGCCGTCGGCCGTGGGCTGCGCGGCGCACGGGGACGCGCCCGGCGGGGCGCCGCGTGTACTGGTTGAAAGCATGAGTTTGCCCCTGCGGCCCGCAGGCCGCGTGAAAAGAAAATCGCCGAAAGGGAAGTCGCCGAAAGGGGAAGGGCGCGTCGCGCGCCGCGCGGGCGGCGCGCTAGGCGGCGCTCAGCGCTTGATCGACTGTTGCCATTGCTTGAGGAACGCGAGGCGCTTCGACTGGTCGAGATAGACCAGCAGGCCCGTGCCGATCTGGATCGGCTTCAACGAATCGCCGAGCGCTTTCGACAAGCCCGCCGCCGACGTCTCGCCGTTCACGTCCGAGCGGATCGCATACAGATTCGCCTGATTCGCGATCAGCGTCTGGCCGCGCTGCGACAGCAGGTAATCGATCCACAGCCGCGCGGCATTCGGGTTCTTCGCTTTCTTCGAGATCGTCGCGAGGCGGCTGACGACTTGCGTGTAATCGCTCGGAAACACATAGCCGATCGATTTATCCTTTTTCGCTTTCGCGTAGGCATACGAACCGATGATGTTGTAGCCGATCAGGTTCTCGCCGGACGAGATCCGCTCCATCATCGCGCCGGTGCTGGATTGCAGCTTCGGCCCGGTGGCGCCGATCGCCTTCACCAGCTCCCAGGTGACCTTCTCGTTGACGTGCGCATCCTGGGTCAGATAGTTGAAGCCGACGCCGGATTTCTCGATGTCGTAGGTGGTGACCTTGCCCTTGAAGCGTTCGGGCTGCGATTGCAGCAGCCGGATCAGATCGGCGCGGGTCTTGGGCACTTCGTTGTCGGCAATCAGCCGTTTGTTGTAGACGATCGCGAGCGGCTCGAAGGTTGTGCCGTAAGCCTGCTTCTGATACTGCGCCCATTGCGGGATGTGCGCGCTCTCCGGCGAATCGTATGACGTCATCAGGCCGTCGTTGACCAGCTTGATCTGCAGATCCATCGCGGAACTCCACAGCACGTCGGCGCTCGTGCTGTTCGCCGCGTTCTCGCTGATGTAGCGGTTGTACAGCTCGGTGCTGTTCATGTCGTTGTATTCGACCTTCACGCCGTATAGGCTTTCGAAATCCTTGAGCAATGGCCGCACCAGGCCGGTGTCGGTCGTCGAATAGACGATCAGCTTGCCTTCCTTTTTCGCGGCGTCGATCGTGCCTTGGTAATTTCCCGGATATCCGGCGGGAACCTGCGCGTAGACGGCGCTGGCGGCCGCGCTCGCGACGAGCGTGACGATCGCGGCTACGCGCTTGGGTGCGAACGGCATGTCTTCCTCCAATGGCTTGTTGTGTTGTTCGAGTGACGCGGATGGTAAGGGCGGCGCACTTTCAGCCTGCTTTCATTTCGGTTCAAAATAATGCATTTTGTGTCATGGATTTCCCGAGGTTCCCATGCGTGTGCTGCTCGTCGAAGACAATCCGATCCTTGCGCAGTCGCTTGCCGATGCGCTGAGCACCGCGTGTTTCGCGGTCGATCACATGGCTAACGGGGAAGCGGCGGACCACGTGCTGCGCACCCAGGATTACGCGCTCGTGATTCTCGATCTGGGGCTGCCGAAGCTCGACGGGCTCGAAGTGCTCAGGCGCCTGCGCGCGCGGCGCAATCCGGTGCCGGTGCTGATCCTCACCGCGCACGGCTCGGTCGAGGATCGCGTGAGGGGGCTCGACCTCGGCGCCGACGACTATTTGTCCAAGCCGTTCGATCTGACCGAACTGGAAGCGCGCGCCCGCGCGCTGATCCGGCGCAGCCTGGGACATGAGCATTCGCGCATCGAGTGCGGGCCGCTCGTCTACGACAGCGTCGATCGCAACTTCCGGCTGGCCGGCGAGGCGCTGCAGCTGACCCCGCGCGAGCGCTCGGTGCTCGAAGTGCTGATCCTGCGCAACGGCCGCGCGATCAACAAGGAAACGCTGTCGGAGAAGATCTTCGGGCTCGACGAGTCGGTCAACACGGACGCGATCGAGATTTACGTGCATCGTCTGCGCAGAAAGCTCGACAATCGCGGCGTGGCGATCGTGACGCTGCGCGGGCTGGGCTATCTGCTCGAAGCGAGCGCTTCGGCATGATGCGTCCGAATCTGCGCACGCAACTCACGCTGTGGCTGCTGTTGCCGCTTTTGGGGCTGCTCGTTCTGGATTCGTGGCTCACTTATCAGCGCGCGATGAGCGCCGCGCATGTCGCGTTCGACCGCACGCTGTCGTCGTCGCTGAAATCGATCTGCGAGGGCGTGCAGCTCAATGGCGGCGATATCGAAGTCAATCTGCCGTATCTCGCGCTGGAGATGTTCGAATCGAACGACGGCGGCAAGATCTACTATCTGATTCGCGAGAGCGGCGGCCGCGCGGTCACCGGCTATCCCGATCTGCCGCTGCCCAAGGCGCTCGACGCCGGCAGCGGCGAGCCGTTCGTCACGCATTACTACGATGCCGTCTATCGCGGCGAGCGGCTGCGCATGGCCGCGCTGCGCCTGCCGATTCACGACGTGCCGAGCGCGCAATCGCGGGTCGTCTGGGTGATGGTCGGCGAAACGATCGAAGCGCGCCAGGCGCTCGCGCGCGAGATTCTGACCGGCTCGCTGTTGCAGGAAGGGCTGCTCGTCGTGCTGGCGCTCGGCATCGTTTGGCTGGGCGTGGCGCGCGGGCTGCGCCCGCTGAACCGGCTGTCCGCGACGGTCGCCGCGCGCGCCGAGGACGATCCGGCTCCGCTAGATACGCTTGGCATGCCGAGCGAGCTTGCGCCGCTCGTCGAATCGATCAATCAATACATCGGCCGCACCCAGCGCATGCAGATCGCGCGGCGGCGCTTTTTCGCGGATGCCGCGCATCAGCTGAAAACGCCGCTCGCGGCCGTGCAGGCGGGCGTCGAGCTTGCGCTGCGGCCGGCCGAGGAACAGCGGGTCGGCGTGCATCTGCGGCGCGTCGATGGTGCGGTGCGGCAGGCAGCGAAGATCGTTCAGCAATTGTTGTCGCTGTCGCGGCTCGATTCGGATAGCGGCCACACGGCCACGCACGAGCCGGTCGCGCTGCATCGCGTCGCGCGCAGCGTGACGCTCGACTGGTCGCCCGTCGCACGCTCGCGCGACATCGATCTCGGCTTCGAGCACGACGCGGATGTCGTCGTGGACGGGCGGCCCGAATTGCTGTCGGAGATGATCGGCAATCTGATCGACAACGCGATCCGCTATGCGGGCAATCGCGCGGTGATCACCGTGCGCGTGGGGCGTGAAGGCGACGTCGCGCGGCTCGACGTGATCGACAACGGGCCGGGGATTGCGGCGCACGAGCGCGAGGCGGTGTTCGCGCGTTTCCATCGCGGCAGCAATGCGCAGACGGTCGAAGGCACCGGGCTCGGGCTGTCGATCGTGCGGGAGATTGCGCGGTTGCACCAAGGGCGGGTCGAACTGGCCGATGCCGCCGGCGGCGGATTGATCGCGACGGTGACGCTGCCGGCATCGAGCGAGGCGGCGCGAGGCTTGCCGAATGGGCGAACCAAATCGATGCGGTTTTTCGACGACCGAACCGGTTGAGCCGGTTGCGTCGGCCGGTCCGTTATCGCGGGCAAATTTCAACGCCCGGATGGCCATGCCGGCCGCCATCGCCGGCATTTTTCATATTTTGGAGGCGTGATGCCGGCAGGGAGCGCCACTGCCGGCGTGCCCGTTCCGATGCCGCTGCATGCCAGGCGGCGTGGCATGGCAGGCACACGCCGTATGCCGCACGGGCGCGGCGTGTCCCGGCGCGTGTCTTCGTATTGCGCGCATTGCCGTTCAGGCGGACGCCTCGCGCAGAATGTCCGTTGCATGCGGTGCTACTGGATCGGCGGTGCGGTGCCCAGTTTTTCGGCCAGCATGCGCTCGTAGACGCCGAAGTGCAGGTCCACGTCCGCCTGTGCGACCGGCGTGACGGTGATATTGATCTGCTGCGGCAGCAGCCCGAGCACGACCGCGATGGCGGCTTCGAGTTGCGGCGCGCAAACCTTGTCCTCGGCGATCGTGGTTCCGATGACGACGTCGTAGGCCTTTTCCTGCCGGCAGACGAGTTCGACCAGCCGCGCACGGGCGCTCATGTTGTTGTCGATCGCGATTCGGACCACTTCCGCCACGGTGCGCATCGCTTCCGTCGGAAAGCCCTTGGTCGAGCGCAGCCGCACGCGGTGCCTGCCGAGTGTCAACCAGTCAGTGTCGAATTCCATGGAGTCCTCCGTTCGGGGTTGCCTTTGCCTGCGATGATAGGATCTGTCGGACGATTTCCAAGTCCGCGATTTCGTTTTCGCCTCTTGAATTCCCCATCCGAGTGCCTATCTAAAGCTTCGCTCAAGCAGCGGCATGGCGAGTACCTGCGCCGTGCGTTGCGTGTTTCGATTTGTTTGCCAGACGTCGGCAGGCGAACTGGAGCGCGTAGGTCCGTTCGTCTCGACGCATCACATGAGGAGAGCACCATCATGAGCGATCTTTATTCCGGCACGGGTCTTTTCAGGGAACTCGACCGCTTGCAGCGGCAGATGGAGGGCCTGTTCGGTCCTTTCCCGTCCAGCATCCGGGCGAGCCGTTTCGGCACTTTTCCGGCCATCAACATCGGGGCGACCGATGATTCGATCGAGATCGTCGCGTTCGTGCCGGGCGTCGACGCTGCGGCGCTCGACGTCTCGATCGACAAAGGGTTGCTGACTATCAGCGGTGAACGCAAACCCGTGCAAACGGGCGAAGAGGAAACGCGCGCCTATGCGCAGGAGCGCTTCACCGGCACGTTCCGGCGCGTCATTGAACTGCCGCAAACGGCAGATCCCGACAAGGTCGACGCACGTTACGAAAATGGTTGCTTGTCGATCAGAGTGGGCAAGCGCGAATCGTCCAAACCGCGCGCCATCACCATTCAGTAATTCGAGGAGCGGAAAATGAGCGACACCACCGGACTCACCCAACCCCAACGATCCGCCGTCACGCGCACGCAAGGCGGGCAGCCCGCGCGCCGCACGGCAGTCACTCCGGCAGTCGACATCTATGAGAACAGCCACGGCGTGACACTATGGGCCGACCTGCCCGGCGTGACGAAAGACAAGCTGGACGTGCGGGTCCATGACGACAACCTTTCCATCGAAGCGGAAGCCATCGTGCCGACGCCCGCCAACCTCCAGTTGCAGCATGCCGAAGTACGCGAGCCGCATTTCTCGCGCACTTTCACGCTGTCACCGGATTTCGATACGGCGAAAATCGAGGCCAGCCTGCAGGACGGCGTGCTGAAGCTGACGATTCCGCGTCGCGAAGAGGCACGCCCGCGGCGCATCGAGGTGAAAATGGCCTGACGCGCCGGCAGCGAGCGGCGTGAGTACCGTGGCGGCAGCGCTCGCGCGTGCCGCCACGGCGAATGCATGGCAGCGCTGCTCAACCGGACCGGTGCGCGCGATGTCCGAATTGCAGTACGCCTGATGCCTGGCCCGGATGCGATCGGCCGCCGTTTCGGTGACGGCGGCGTGTTTGCGTGCACGCGCTGCGTGCGGACATTGGCGTATATGCGTTGCGTGCGGTGTCACCGTCGATGGTCGGCGTCCGACGGTTGAAGAATTGACGCAGGCCGGATATGCGCAAGCGTGGACGACGCGCGGCGACGGCGCGGCCGTCCTGCATGGCGAAAGCGGCGACCTGGCCGCGACGCGAATCGGCTTGGCGACGGTTCGCTCACCGGTGCGTTATTCGTATGCGCCGCGGCATGTTCACGTCGGCCGCGCGGCGCAGATGAGCGCATCAAAATGAGCGCATCGAAACGGACACGGATGTTCGGCTGATATTCGATTTTCGGCGATAATGGCGGCCGCCCGGAGCGGCAGTTTATCGAACGGTCGCGCCGGCAATCGAATTTGGAGGACGTTACATGCGTGACATCATCGACGGCTTTCTGCGCTTTCAGCGCGAGATCTATCCGCAACGCATCGAACTTTTCAAGCAACTTGCGACGACGCAAAATCCGAAGGCATTATTCGTCACCTGCTCGGATAGCCGCGTCGTGCCCGAACTTCTCACGCAGCGCGAGCCGGGCGAGCTGTTCGTGATTCGCAATGCGGGCAATATCGTGCCGTCTTACGGCCCGGAGCCGGGCGGCGTGTCGGCTACCGTCGAATATGCGGTTGCGGTACTGGGTGTGCGGGATATCGTGATTTGCGGCCACTCCGACTGCGGCGCGATGGGCGCGATCTCGCGGTGCACGTGCCTCGATCATTTGCCGGCGGTGGCCAACTGGCTGCGCCATTCGGATGCCGCGAAGGCGATCAATGCCGCGCATCAGTTCGATACGCCTCGCGCCAAGCTCGATGGGCTCGTGCGTGAAAACGTCATCGCCCAGTTGGCGAATCTGCGCACACATCCTTCGGTGGCGCTTGCGCTCGAACAGGGGCGCATGACGCTGCACGGCTGGGTCTACGACATCGAGACAGGCAGCATCGACGCGCTTGACGGCGCGACGCGACGCTTCGTGCCGCTCGCCGAGTCACCGACCACCGTTGCCGTGACTTCGCGCGGCCGCGAACCGGTGTGATGCGGTCTGAATTGCCGGTGCGATAGCCGGTTTTCGTTTTCGCGATTTATTGCAGAAATGGCAGGTATCCGGCAGCCCCGGCTGCCGGTTTCATTGCAGCGCCGATCTTTTGCCGTCACCGCCCGGGACGGGGAAGCGCCGGGCGGTTGCCGCATGCCGAAGCCGCTATCGAGTCGTCGCGCGATGCGCGTGTCCGCCGCGCATGTTGTCTAAAGCTGCGAGGGCGCGCTCGCGCGCATACTGATGAGCCACGATGGGCTGCGGGTAGTCGTGGCCGAGCCGAACCGACGCGGCGGTCAATTGTGCGGATTGAGCGAGCCACGGGGCGTGAATCGATTCGCCGGGTAGACGCGAAAGCTCGGGCACCCAGCGCCGCACATAGTTGCCGTCCGGGTCGAACTTCTGGCCCTGCAGCACCGGATTGAAGATGCGAAAGTAAGGTGCCGCGTCCGCGCCGCTGCCGGCTACCCATTGCCAGTTTGCCGGGTTGCTTGCCTCGTCGGCATCCACGAGTGTGTCCCAGAACCACGCTTCTCCGTCGCGCCAATCGATAAGCAAATGCTTGACGAGAAAGGACGCAGCCACCATGCGAACCCGGTTGTGCATCCAGCCGGTATGCCAAAGCTCCCGCATGCCGGCATCGACGAGCGGATAGCCGGTTTCGCCGCGCTGCCAGGCGCGCAGTTCGCCGGCATCGGTGCGCCACGGCATTGCGTCGAATGGGCGTTTGAAGTTGACCTGATGCAATGGCGCAAAATGATAGAGCAGATAATACGAGAACTCGCGCCAGCCCAGCTCGTCGAGAAACTTGCCCACACTCGCGTCGGCGGCGCTCGAAGAGGAGCGGGGGCGCGCGGCCGACCGCGCGGCGTGCCATACCTGCCGCACCGAAAGATTGCCGAAACGCAGATACGGCGAAAGCCGGCTGGTTGCCGTCATCGCAGGATTGTCCCGCCCACTCGCGTAACCGGCCAGCGCGCAGGCTAGAAAGGACTCGAGCTGACGCTGCGCCGCTTGTTCGCCGCATTGCCATGTCGCGCGCAATCCGCCTGCCCAGTCGGGTGCGCAAGGCTGAAGCGCCAATGCCGACAAATCCTTCACCTGGGCGCTCACGTCTTCCGGCACGGGGAAAAAGTCGATGTGACGCGGCGCGGGCAACGGCTCTTCGGCGCAATAGTCGTGGCGCGCCGCACGCCAATACGCGCTGAATACCTGATATGGCCTGGCATCCTGCGTGGTCACTGTCCAGGGCTCGCGCAGCAGGTGGCCATTGAAAGTCAGAACCGCCATTCCACGTTCTTTCAGCGCCGATTTGATCGCCGCGTCTGTCTCGCGTTGCGCTGCCGAGTATCTGCGGTTCCAGCACACTTTGATCGCACCGATTTTGACGGCAAACGCTTCGATCGTCTGTTGCTCCGGCCCGCGAAGCACGGTCAGTTGACCGCCCATTGCGGCAAGGGAAACGTCGAGTTCGCGCAACGATTCATGAAGCCACCAGCGCGCGGCAGCGCCTGGTGGGCGAATATTCCGTGGCTGCGGATCGTAGACATAAACGCATACGACAGGGTGGCCCGATGCGGCGGCATGTGCGAGTGCGGGGTTGTCGGCAACCCGCAGATCATCACGAAACCAAACGACGACCGGCGGGAGCGGGCGGTGCGGCGAAGCGGCAGGCATCGGCAACTCACAGAGCGGTTGGAGCGGGACAATCTACCTGATATGGGCTTCGCGCGTTAGCCGTCGATCGGCGGGCCAGCAGGCTGCCAAGCACGCACGCCGCGCCCAAGCGGACGCACGGAACGTCATGCCGTTTCTCAACGTATGAGCGTCGTTCGTGATCGGCATGCGTGTGCTGCGCAGAGCCGGCCGGCGGGCGTTTACGGCCGGTGCGCGGCCGGTTCGAGAATGCTCGTCGCGTGGCCGAGAAACAGCCATTGGTCGCGTTGCGGCTCGGACATATCGGTTTCCCGCATCCAGTATCCGCCGCATGTGTGGCAACGAAATTTGCCGACGATCAGCGGCTTGCTCATCAGCGGCCGCAGCTTCTTCGGTTTGCCGACGGCGATCAGCGGCGCGTCGCTCGGGGGCCGCTCCCCGGCGAACGGCAGACAAACATCACAAGGCTTCATCGAAACAATTCCAGGCCGTCGTCCGGCCTCTTCGCCATTTCCGGCACGATCACTGCATTGCACCTGCACCGCCGGTTCAATGCATGACGCGAGCCTGCGCGCGGGCGAGAAACGCACGCAGTTCGGTTTCCCAACCATCGTCCTGTAGCACGACCGTTGCCGTATCGAGCGGCTCCATGTCGCGGCTCAGATGCGCGAGCGCTAACGATCTCGGCGGGCACGGCCGGCGAAAGAAGCGCCCTTCGGCATCGAGAAAGAGGCTCGGGCTGTGTCTGATTCGCGCGCTGGACACCGAAATCGGGTCGAGCACGTGACGCGCCGATTCTTTCGGATAGACGAAGATCACGTTCGTCCCGCACGACTCGAGGCACGCGCAAACGTCCGCGAACCGGTACAGCATCTGAAAACCGCGTTCGCCGCTCCTGCCGACGCCGACGATCACGAGCCCTTGATCGCCCATCACATCGCGCGGCTCGCGACGTGCGTAGTCATGCGCGAGGAGGGCTACATGCATGTCGAACACGTATGTCTCCAGGTTGGCGCGTTGTGCTCGAGCGCAGCGCGCGGGCGGTTGAGCGGGGAGCCGGACAAGAGGTTCGGCGCAAGGATCAGCCGCTTATTTTAATACATCGAAACGCCGATGGACATCGGCTTGACATGTCGGATGTGTAACGCATGTGCGCATGCTGGACGACCAATGGAGCGCGAACTGCCTGCCGATGAATCGGCGGAGCGAAAGTTTGTGCTCCGAACGACGCGATGCCAGGGGCGATCGTGGCGCGTATGGCCGCGCTATGCAGTCGATTCGGGCGGATTTGCCGGACGCCGGATATTTTTGGGATGGCGGGCACGGTGAAATGCTTGAAAAGGGGGCGGATAGCGAAGTGGCGGTTTTCATGCCGTTTATTTTGATCCGCGGGATGCGATCCATCATTGCCGTCCCTCGACGAGAGAATGAGATGGCCGGGTGGCTCATAATGACCTCTTCGAGATCCTCTTCGGCGTGCTGCGATGTTCGACAACTTCCAAGCTACAACCGTCAAAACCGACGTGGCAGAGATATTCGTCAGGAAGTCCGGATCAGGAATGCCAGTATTGTTGCTGCACGGCTTTCCAGAAACACACTTGATGTGGAGAGATATTGCGCCGCTGCTGTCTGATCGATATGAAGTCTTTTGTGCCGACCTTCGCGGATACGGAAATAGTAGTTGTCCTGACTCCACGTTCACCCATGAGCCGTATAGCAAGCGGGCAATGGCTGGAGACATGGTTGAAATGATGCAGAGATTTGGCCATCAAGAGTTCGCGGTCGTTGGCCATGATCGAGGCGGTAGGGTCGCGCATCGCATGGCGTTAGACTTTCCTGATCGAATACACCATCTGGCAGTTTTGGATATCTTGCCGACGGAAGTTGTTTGGGACAAAGCGGATGCGAGGTTGGCGCTGTCATTCTGGCCATGGTCGCTGCTATCTCAACCATCGCCGCTTCCCGAGCGGCTTATTTCGGCAGCACCGGAAGCGGTTATTGATGATGCATTGAATGGTTGGGGAACCAGTGCGGATACGTTCCCGAAGCACGTCCGAGACGCTTACGTCGATGCTCTACGCGATCCCGCCAGAGTTCACGCCATTTGCGAGGAATACCGCGCGGCTGCGACCATCGACCGGGAGCACGATATGAGCGATATCGCTTCCGGACGAAAAGTTACCTCTCCCGTGCTCGCGGTGTGGAGCAAGCATGGGGGAATAGAAAAGTGGTACCAGGAACATGGCGGGCCAGTGGAACTTTGGCGGGATTTTGCCTGTAACGTTCAAGGTTATGCAGTCGATGGAGGGCACTTTTTCCCGGAAGAGCTTCCGGAACAAACGGCGGACATGCTCCACGCCTTCCTATCGAAGGGTACTTGACGAGTGTCAGCGAGGTTCGTCGCGAATCTTCGAGCGAAGCAGCGCGTCGTAGTCGTCGGCGGTTTTCGCCAGCAGCAGATGCTGGAGCGGCCAAGCGAGGTAGCGGTAGGCATCGAGACGATTCGCGCGGCATGTCTCGACCGACGCGTAGCGGTTCGCACTCGCACTCGCGCCGTTCACGGTGTCCGCGAACAACCACGAGCGGTGTCCAATGCATAGCGGGTGCTGCTGTTCGCCGTTGTCGCCATCGCCAAGCCCGCCGCTTTTTTTCGGCCGGTGCGACCGGTTCGGCAGCAGTGCTGATGAAGCGCGTGGCGGCGAACGGGCCCGCCGGCGCTGCTTCGCGAGCGGCGCTCTGCGTCAGGCGTCGCTCGGACGCGCTCGTTCGTCAGGCAGTGCCAGAATGTCCAGCGCCTGTTGCAGCAGGTCGGCCTGGGTTCGCTCGTACATGATCCCGGCTTGCAGCACGAGATGCTGTAAGCGCCGATTTTTTGTCTGTCCATCGTGCGCGAAATCGCGCGCTTCAATTTCGCGATAGAGCGCGAGCTTTTGCCGATGCTGTTCGAGCCGCTGCCGGACCGTGTCGACGAGCCCGGTCGGTCCGACCGCCGCCTCCGCGCGCAGCCGGATCAACAACTCGTCGCGTTGCGGCTTCGGATCGTCGTGCTGCGCGACCCAGCGCTTGAGTTCGTCGCGTCCGGCAGGCAGGATCCGGTATGCGCGCTTGCGGCCGCGCGCCTGTTCGACCGGCGACGATTCCACCCAGCCGCGTTGCTCGAGCCGCGCCAACTCGCGATAGATCTGCTGATGCGTCGCATGCCAGAAGTAGCCGATCGACCGGTCGAAGCGGCGAGTCAGCTCGGAGCCGGAGCCCGGGCGTTCGGCGAGGGAGGTGAGCAGCGCATGAGGCAGTGACATGGGACGGCGGACGGCGCAGGGCCAATGATCGAACTTCCGTCATCTTGCCATATCGCAACGCGTGGACCTGTCCTGCCGTCGCAGGGGCCGGCGAAACCTGTCCGGCGGGCCGTCGCTGCCGGACGCATCGAAGACGCGTGCGTAGACGGGCGCTCGCCACGTTGCGGTGGCCGGGCCGGATAGGCTAACGGGTTGCCGCGCGCAAAAAACGCCCCGTGCGTTGCCGCTCGCCATAACCGTCGGCGAACGCGCCGTCGCGGTACACGGTCTGTCCGTTGACGAGCGTTGCCGCGACGGCCGCGCCGCTGCGGTTCACGAGCCGGCGCAGCCCGTCGAATACCGGCATCGCCTGCTCGTGATACGCGTCGACCGACGCGTCCAGGTGCGCGGGATCGATGATCGCGATATCCGCGCGATCGCCGATGCGCAACGTGCCGGCGTCGATGCCGAAATACGCGGCCAGCTCGCCCGTTACGCGATGCACGGCCTGCTGGATCGTCATGAACGGCCGTCCGGCCTGCCCGGCTTCGTGCACGCGCCGCAGGAAGCGCACCGGCGCGTTGTAGAACGCCATGTTGCGCAGATGCGCGCCCGAATCGGCAAAACCGATCTGCAATGCGGGATGCGTCGCGACCCGGTCGAGCACGTCGGCGCGATGATTCGCGATCGTCATCCGCCAGCGCACTTGCTTGCCGTGCGAAACGACGAGATCGAGCAGCGCATCGGCCGGATGCAGCCCGCGCTCGTCTGCAACCTGGCCAAACGATTTGCCGATCACCGACGCATCCGGACAGTCGACGATCAACGTATCGTACAAATCGCGGGTCCACAGCCGCAGATCGAGCCCCTTGCCGACCTGCTTGCGGAATTGGCGCCGATAGCCTTCGTTTTGCAGCAGCTTGTTGCGCTCGAGCGCATCGTTCAGGTGCAGCGCCGCGCGCCCCGCGCCGAATTCCTCGAAGATCACGAAATCGATGCCGTCCGCGTACACTTCGAACGGCACGGGCAAATGCTGCCAGACGAGCTTGGCGCGCAGCAGCGCGTTCGCGAACTTCACGCCGTTCAGCAACACGTCGAGCGTGCCTTTCGGGGCGGCCTTGCTGTCGGCGGCCACGAGCAGCGACGTGCGCAGCGGCTTGCGCAGGAAATAGCCCGCGCTCGCGGCCATGAACAGCAGGCCGTTCAGCGGATTAGTCGTATTCGGCGCGCTTTGCAATACCCGCCCGCGGCGGCGCAGCACCCGGTTCAGGCGCCGATATTCGTGCCATGTCGCGAACGTCGACGGCAGCGATTTCGACCGGTATCGCTCGCCGTCGAGCTTGTCCCACGGCGTCGTCATCGACGACAGTCCGACGAAGCCCGCGTCGAGCGCGTCGTCGAGCAGCGCTTCCATGCGCTGCAATTCGGCGCGGTCGGGGCGCACGTGGTCGTCGACCGCGCGTCCGAGCCCCATCACATAGGTGCGCAAGTCCGAATGGCCGAGGAACGCGGCGACGTTGGGGCCGAGCGGCAGCGATTCGAGATGGCTGACGTAACCGGCAGCGCTATCCCAGGTCTTCACGCGCGACAGCACGCTGAGCATCTGCTCGCGCGGCAACGCCTCGACGCGGCTGAAGAGGTCGGTGCAGTCGAGCGCGTCGGCATGCACGGTCGACAGCGAGCACGAGCCGAGAAAAACGCTCGTCACGCCATGGCGCACCGATTCGGGCAGGCCCGGCGATACAAGAATTTCGGCGTCATAGTGCGTGTGGATGTCGACGAAGCCGGGCATCACCCATTTGCCGCTCGCGTCGATCGATTGCGCGCTGTCGGCGGCGAGCGGGGTGTCCGACACTGTGGCGACGCGTCCGTCGCGGATGCCGAGATCGCGCGTGCGCGGCGCGGCGCCTGTGCCGTCGAACCATAAGCCGTTCCGGATGATTGTGTCGTAATGCGCCATCGGGCGTGTCTCCGTATCGTATTCCGAGCGCAGACGGCACGCGGGTAGACGGCTGCGCCTCTATTAAACGTTACATTGCATGATGTAACGATAAAGCGCAAGCGGGAAGATTGCGGATGACGCCGACGCAGCAGCGGCAGGCGCCCGGCCAGCCTGATCGGCGAGGTGTCGGACGAGCCGGGCGATTGGCGGCGTCGCGCACAGAATCGACGAGCGCGCCGCGCGCCGAGCGGCCGGACGCGAAGCGGGCTGCCGAGGCCGGCGCGACGCCGGACGCCAACGGGCGCCGCGCCGCGCCGGATCGGCCGACGGGGAACCCTGCGGCGCCCGCCACCGCGTCAATTCGGCGGAAGCGCGATTTCGAGCGTACCGTCCGGCGCGATGGTCGCGTCGCCTGACGCGAGCCGCTGCCGGTAGTCGTTGAGCGCGAATCTGAACGTGCGCGTCAACGGCGTCGGCCGGATCAACGCTCGCGCGTTGAGCAAGGTGAGGTTGAAAAACTTGACGTCGCCCGATTGCAGCCAGATGTACGACTGCGGCAACGTGCCGGGCGGCGCGAAAGTCATGGCCGTTTCGCCCTGTTTGCCGAAGCGCAGATACAGCCCGCGCGCGCCGACCCACGCGGCGCTTGCGTTGCCGACGATCTTCGGCGGCGGGAACAGCGCCTGATAGTCGATATCGAGCGTATTGCCCTTGAAGTCCACGCCCGCCGCGGTGATCGGCACGACCGACGCCAGCCCGATGCCCGTCAGGTGCATCATCGTCGTGAGCGGCAGGCCGAACGCCTGAGTTTGCTGGGGTGTCAGCCGCAGCACCGGCCGGTCGTCGATGGTCGCGATGTCGGCGATCATCGTCACGGGCACGCTGGGATGCGGCAGCAGGCCCCACGGGTTCGCGCGGCCGGTGATCATCAGTTGCTTGGCCGTGTAGTAGCTCGTTTTGACGTCGGTGAACCGCGCGCCCGGGTAAGTCAGGATGTAGCGGTTGAACAGCGTCGCGAGCACCTCGAACGGCACCATGATTTCGCCGCTTTCGATGCGCAGGTCGTAAGTGTCGGGCGCGTCGAAATCGACCGGCATGTCGGCGCGCTTGGGTTCGAGCCAGCCATCCAGCTGCAACACGTGAAAACCGAGATCCTGATTCAGATAGATGTCGCTGTTTCGGATCTGGATGCCGACGCGGGGATAGCCCGAGCGGCGGTCGGTCGCAGCAGGCGGGCAAGGCGGCCGCGCGCCGGCGGGCAGCGGCGTGATGTCGGCCTGCCAGAACTTGCGCCATGCGGCATAGCCGGTCGACGGCCGGCCGGCATCGGCGGCGGCGCTTTTTTTGCGCAGCTTGGCGTAGCCGGACACCGGATCGATGACGGCTTGCGCGATGGCCGTATCGTCCCCCGGCGCGTCCGGCGGGACCGGCGGCTGCGCGGCCGACGTCAAGCGCTCGCATTGCGGGCGTGCAGCCGGGGTGGTGTCCGCGCCCAAGACCGGCAACGCGGCGGCGCTGCAAATGACGGCCGCCATCGCCCAGCGCCATGCTCGGAGCGGCTTCATTGGAGCCTCCTGGCTTGTTTATCGGCATCGGGCCGCTTGATGATCGAAACGCTACCGTCTATTCCCAAGCGGACATTGCAGCGCTGCAGCAGGGTGCGGTAATCGTAAAGGCTGAACGTCAGCGTTTCGGACGCATCGGCGCTGGAAAACGCGAGCGTGGTGTCCCGGGCGAGTACGCGCGCGACGCGAATGTCGCCGCCCGACAGCAGCAGATAGCTGCGGGCCGGATCGCTGATCAGCCCGTTGGCGGCCGATGCAAGCGGCGGCTCGCCACACGCATCGGCGCCGGTTTTCGTGTTGGCGCGGGGGGCGGCGTTGACGCCGGCCGTCGCGCTTGCCGCCGCGCTCGAAGCTGAACTCGAACCCGGGCTGGGGCCCAGCGTCATGACGATGCGCTCGCCGGTCTGGTTGATTGCCTGAATCGAGAAGCGGAATTGCGGCGGCGGCAGGATCGACATCACCCGGATCACGATGCGGTTGTCCCGCAACGAGATCGAGCGGGTGTGCAACGGCACGATGCTCTGGATGGTCAGCCGCGCGACATGCAGGCTGGGCGCGACCTCGACGCCGTCGATCAGGATATTGTCGGCTTCGAAGCCGAGCGTTGCCGCGTCGTCCAGCATCAGGCGTCCGGTGAGCGTCATCGGCAGCCAGCTTTTGCCGCGCAGCAGTTCGCCGACAATTTGCAGTCCGTTGTTGACGACCTTGATTTGCGTGTTGCGAATCGGCGCGTGCGCGTCCGACAATTCGCGATTCAGCAGCGCGGCGAGATTGGCGCCGGTCATCGATATTTCGCCGTTCGACACATCGACCCGGAACGATTCGGGATCATCCATCACGATGGGGCGAGACGGATCGTTTGCGTTCAGCCACGCATTCACGTGGCGGATATGAAAACCCGCGTCGCCGGTAAAGCGGAATTCGAGATTATTGGCGACGAAGCGCGTCGCACGCCGGTCGCCGCACTGCGCGGACACTGCTGCCAACGCGGTGCTCGCCGGGTAAGCCACGGCCGGATTCGACGGGTCCGCCGCCGCGCCGGCCGCCGGACAGTGCGCGAGCGACAGCAGCGTCGCTGCCACGCCGAGCAGGGGAGGCCATCCCCTTTTTTCATCCCGCATTGCATGTCTCCCTGTTTCTATATTGAATTTATTTAGCAACCCGCGGTATGGCCGTGCGGCAACGCCTGCACTGCGACGGCGCAAGCGTTGTCGACCGATGCGTTCGAATTCAGGTTCGAAGCACGCCGGGGTGCCTGACGGACTTTATATCCAAACCGCCATTTTGTCGTTCATTCGTTATCCGAATATACCGTCGGATACAGACGCCGGTATGTCGTCGGAACCGAAGATTCCGCCTATTTCGTCGAGTTTGACGTCACCGTTTCGAATGTTTTAAACAAGCGGCGATTGGCGTCGTTCGCTGCGGAGGGCGATTCATCGGGATTGCCGAATTCCGCTTGAAACAATCGGCGCGGCTTGGCCGGCTGGCTGGCCGGTCTGCCGGGGAGCCGAGCCGGCACGTCGACGGCTTTTCTCGCTATTCTCGAATCCGCCGCGTTCCGGGCCGCTCGGCTCAGCCCGGATGCTCGCGGTACATCTCCAGCGTCAATGCCTTGACGAATTCGACATACTCGGACCGGTCGTGCCGCCGGTGGCTGAGCACGATCGGCGACGTCGCGAATTCGTCGGCGAGCGGCCGGTACAGCACGTCCGGGCGAATGAAGCGCGCGGACGAAGGCACGATGCAGATTCCGGCGTCCGCGGCCACGAGCCCGAGCGCGGTTTGCAGTTCGCGAACCTCGGTGATTTCGGGCGGATGCACGCCATGATCGTGCAGCAGCGACAGCACCTGGTCTGCGTAACTCGGCCGAGGCTCTTTCGGGTAAATGATCACGCGCTGGCCGCCAAGCATGTCGACCGGCAGCGGCGCGGTGTCGTGCGCGAACCGGTGATCGGGCGAATACGCGGCCATCAGCCGTTCCTCGTGTATCACGAGCCGCTCGACGCCCGGGTCGGTGATGCGCAATCGCCCGAAGCCGAGATCAATCCGCCCGCTTTTCAGCGCTTGTGTTTGCTGGATCGAATACATCTCGATCAATTGCACGTCGAGCGCGGGATCATGCTGCCGCAGACGCCGCACAAGCGTCGGCAGTCCGCTGTAAAGCGTCGACGCGACGAAGCCGATCGACAACACGCTACGCTCGCCGTTGCCGACGCGGCGCGTCATGTTTTTCGCCTGCTCGACGCGCCCGAGAATCTGCAGCGCCTGCTCGTAAAAAAGCCGCCCGGCCTCGGTGAGCTTCAGTGGCCGGCTCGTGCGGATCAGCAGCGGCACGCCCAGCTCGTCCTCGAGCTGCTGGATTTGCCGGCTCAGCGGTGGCTGTGCGATATGCAGCAACTCGGCCGCGCGCGTGACGTTGCGCTCGTTCGCGACGGCAACGAAGTAGCGCAGTTGTCTGATGTCCATCGAGTCAGCCTCCGGTATTTCTTTCGATCAAGGTATTTTGATGATAAAAAACAGAAAAAAATCAAATATTTACTTTGTATCATACCTTTAAGGTATCTAATAAGACGCAAATAGTGTTGGATTTGGCGCGTGCGCATTTCTAGACTCGTGCCCATGAATACCGCACTCATTCCTTCCGGCCGCGCCGAAGCGCGCATCGAGCGCGTGGAAACCCTGCTGCTCGACATTCCGACGATCCGCGCGCATCGGCTGTCGATGGCGACGATGCAGAGCCAGACGCTGATGCTCGTGCGCATTCATACCGCCGACGGCATCGTCGGCATTGGGGAGGGCACGACGATCGCCGGCATGGCCTACGGTGCGGAGAGCCCCGAAGGCATGAAGCTGACGATCGACCGTTACATCGCGCCGCAACTGGTCGGCGCGGATGCGACGCGCGTGCAGGCGCTGATGGCGCGGATTGGCCAGTTCGTCAAAGGCAACCATTTCGCGAAGTGCGCGGTCGAGACCGCGCTGCTGGACGCGCTCGGCCGGCGCGCCGGCCTGCCGGTATCGGAGCTGCTCGGCGGGCGCCGCCGCGATACGCTGCCGGTGGCCTGGACGCTTGCGTCCGGCGACACCGCGCGCGATATTGCCGAAGCCGAGCAGATGCTCGCCCTGCGCCGTCACAATGTGTTCAAGCTGAAAATCGGCGGCCGGCCGCTCGCGCACGACATTTCGCACGTCGCGGCAATCAAGCGCGCGCTTGGCGAGCGCGCGAGCGTGCGGGTCGACGTGAACATGGCATGGAGCGAGACCGAGGCGGTGCGCGGGCTCGCGGCGCTCGCGCACGCGGGATGCGATCTCGTCGAGCAGCCAGTCGCGTCGCCGCGCGCGCTTGCGCGGCTCGTCCGGCGCTTTCCGGTTGCGGTGATGGCCGACGAATCGCTGCAAGGCCCGCAGACGGCACTCGAACTCGCGCGCCTCGAAGCCGCCGATGTGTTCGCGGTGAAGATCGAGCAATCGGGCGGGCTGTTCGCCGCGGCGCAGGTGGCCGCGATCGCCGATGCGGCGGGTATCGAGCTTTATGGCGGCACGATGCTCGAAGGCGCGGTAGGCACCATTGCCTCGGCGCAGCTTTTCTCGACCTTTGCGCACTTGCAATGGGGCACCGAGCTGTTCGGGCCGCTGCTGCTGACCGAGGAAATCCTGACTGAGCCGTTGCGCTACGACGAGTTCGAACTGCATTTGCCGACAGGCACCGGTCTGGGCATCGCGCTCGACGAAGCGCGCGTCGACGCGCTGCGGCGCGATCGCCCGCGCGTGACGGTCGCGGCCGCGCGCCATTGACATTCGACATTGATTCGAGGAGACGAACCCATGCTGTTTCATGTGCGTATGGACGTGAAATTGCCGCACGACATGCCGGCCGACGTCGCCGCCAAGCTCAAGGCCGACGAGAAGGCGCGCTTTCAGCAATTGCAGCGCAGCGGTGCATGGCGCCATATCTGGCGCATCGTCGGGCAATACGCGAACGTGAGCATCTTCGACGTCGAAAGTCCCGCGCAACTGCACGACTATCTGATGTCGCTGCCGCTTTTTCCGTACATGCAGATCGACGTGATGCCGTTGTGTCGGCATCCGTCTTCGCTGCTCGACGACGATCGCTGATTCCGCCGCTTCCGATACCGAAAGGCGCGGCCGTCGCGCCGCCCACCATTGAGGAGACTGCTCAGATGAGCATCAAGATCGCAACCACGCCAGAAATGCGCGCATTCGCCGAACTCGCCAGTGGACTGACATCGGAGCAGGGATCGCGTCGCGCAAAGCAGATCGTTCATCGTTTGTTGACCGATCTGTTTAAGGCGATCGACGACCTCGACATCACGCCCGACGAAGTCTGGGCGGGGATCGCGTACCTGAACGATCTCGGCGCGGCGGGCGAGGCGGGGCTGCTCGCCGCCGGTCTCGGCCTCGAGCACTATCTCGACGTCCGGATGGACGCGCAAGACGCCGCCGCCGGCATCGAAACCGGGACGTCGCGCACGATCGAAGGTCCGCTGTATGTCGGCGGCGCGCCGCTGTCGGACGGCGCCGCGCGCCTGGACGACGGCACCGATGCGGGCCGCACGCTGATCATGCACGGCGTCGTGCGCAATCTGGCAGGCGAGCCGGTTCGAAACGCGATCGTCGACGTCTGGCATGCGAATACGAAAGGGATGTATTCGTTCTTCGACAAATCGCAGAGCCGATACAACCTGCGCCGCAGAATTCGGACGGGCGCCGACGGCCGCTACGAATTCCGCAGCATTCTGCCGTCCGGCTACGGCTGCCCGCCGGACGGCCCGACCCAGCATTTGCTCAATCAGATCGGCCGCCACGGTCAGCGCCCGGCGCACATCCATTTCTTCGTCAGCGCGCCCGGCCATCGTCAATTGACGACGCAAATCAACATCGCCGGCGACGCGTATTTGCACGACGACTTCGCGTTCGCGACGCGCGACGATCTGATTGCCGACATCGTCGAGCGCAGCGACGCTGCGTCGCTACAGGCACGCGGCCTGAGCGCTCCGTTTGCCGAGATCGCTTTCGACTTCGTGATCACGCCGCTCGACGCTCGCGCGCCGGATGGCGTCGTGCAGCGCCGCCGCGTCGAGGCTGCTTAGACGATCAGCCGCTTGAAGCGGTGCATTTGGCCCGGCTTCGCGGGGCGGCGGCGTGATGCGTCGCCGTGCATCAGCGTCGGGCATTGAGCCGTCGAATATCGGCGGGGCATGAGTCGATGTCGGTCGCGGCCTGCCGACTACCCATCTTGGCCAGTCTAGACGGCCAGATAACGTCATTCGACTGTCATCGCTGTCCGTTAAACTGCGGCCGAGGCAGGGCGATCGCGCCGCCCGCTTTCAGGAGGACCGATGGCATTAAATCTCGAAGATATTCGAAGCCTGTTCCAACTGCACGGTTCTCTGGCCTATAGCGGCGAGCCCGTCACTCAGCTTGAGCATGCCTTGCAATGCGGCACGCTTGCGCAAGCCGAAGGCGCGCACGATCACCTCGTCTGCACGGCATTTTTGCACGACCTGGGCCATCTTCTAGTCCATCGCGCCAACGGCCCGGCCGATCATGACGTCGACGACGTGCACCAATATTGCGTGCTGCCTTTTCTTCGGCCTGTTCTACCAGACGCCGTACTCGAGCCGATCCGGCTTCATGTGGATGCCAAACGCTATTTATGTTTGATCGACGCCGAATACGCGAGCCGACTATCCGCGGATTCGGTACGCAGCCTGCGGTTGCAAGGCGGGATATTTTCCAGGGACGAGGCCATCGCATTCATGCGAAAGCCATTCGCCGAAGAAGCCTTACGTTTGCGGCGGTGGGACGACGAGGCTAAACAGGCCGGATACGAGACGCCGCCGCTTGAGCACTTCATCGAAGTGGTTGCGCGTGTAATGAATAGCCACGAGAAAAAGGCGACTGCCGGCCACGATCGACGGTAGCCGAAGTCGACATTATGGTGCGCAGCGTTGCCACCATGACCCACGGGAATGCGACGATGGCGTCCGGATGCCTTGCGAAGCGTCCGGGGGAATATCAGCATTCAAATTGCGTCGCATCGATCGCGCTGTCGTTGGTCATCCTGAATTATTCTGCTATTTCTTTTCCCATTCCGTTTGATCGGCGCCCTTCACGCTGAAATACTTGGGTTGCCGATATGCACGGCGGTTGAACTCGTACCCTCCCATCCCTCAAATGCACTAATTGTTCCGGTACGTTTGAACATGGTGCGCGAATGGCCGCTTTTCTACACTAGCTCCCGGGATGTCGAATGGCTTCGCGGATGTGAGCCAACGTTATCCCGATGATTAGACAAGCAAATTTAACGACGAGGTCAATTATGTTCGAAAAAACCGAAGGTACGGTACAGAAGCTGGTGGGCAAGGCGCAAGCGGCGGTGGGTGACGCCGTGGGCAATACCGACCTGCAGGTCGAGGGAACGGTGCGCGAGGTGGCAGGCAAGGTCCAACAGTCCTATGGCGAGGCGCTCGAGCAGGTGCGCGACGTTGCGGCAAACAACCCGCTTGCGACGCTGGCCGCTGTTGCGGCGGTGAGCTTCATCATCGGCGCAATGTGGTCGAAGCGTTAATCGCAATCGCTTTAGTGGAACGGGTCCGCGCGCGGTGAAGTCATCACGGGAACATGTCATGGTTGTGCTTTCAAAACTCAGAAAATGGCAAAACGTCGCACAATTTTCGGCCTCGCGTCTAACCGATTATGCAGGTCTGGCGGCAGTCGAGTTCGATCTCGCCCGGAAGTACTTCCTGCGCGATTTGATCCTGTATGCGCTGCTCGGCTTGAGTGTCATGCTGGGGCTGGCGTTCGTGTCCGTGGCGGCGATTGTCAGTGCTGCGACGACGCCGTACTTGATCGAGATCGCGTGGAGCGTCGCCGCGTTCTGGATGCTCGTGTCCATCGGGTGCTGGGTTGCGGTGCGCATGCGCGATGAGCGCGGCACGTTTTCCGTTCTGGCTGCGGAATTGCAGCGCGACATTCAGACCATTAAAGAGAGTATGTGATGAAACGACGAACAGCAGAGGGTTCGCCGGAAGCACAACGCAGGGTGCTGCTTGCCCGCATGGCCGCGACGCGCACCGAATTATCTTCGTCGAACCGAGTGATCGACATGACGAGGCCGATTTCCGCAGGCGGCAATGCCGCCGGCTATCGGGCCATGACGCTGCCGAATCTCGGCGGATCCGCCGGCATTGCAATCGCGGTGGCGCTCGTCGGGTGCGTGCTGCTGGGGCCGCGGCGTTTGGTCATGACGGCCGCGCGCGCGGGCGTCGCGGCGCTGATCGGACGAATGGCGCGGGACGCCGTCCAGAAATAGGGCGGCGCGGCATCGGACGAAAATGGGATGCGTTTGAGCAGACGGCGCGAGCATGATGCCAACGTCCTACTTGCGTCCTTTTCTGCCAAACGCGTTTTTGAGAATACGGCGTGTACGTTGTCGTATGGAAGCGTGCCGCGCCGATTACTGTTTTTCCAAGGAGAACTTGCAATGAAATTCCTCGCGATCACAGCGACTTGCGTCGCATTGTTCGCCGTTTCCGCTTCGGCGCGAGCAGAAGGGTGTCTGAAGGGGGCGGCGGTGGGCGCTGTCGCTGGCCACGTTGCCGGTCATCATAGTGTGGCTGGTTCGGCAGCGGGGTGCGCGATTGGCCATCATCGCGCGGCGAAGAAGGCCAAGGCAGCGAGCGCGGCTAGTGCGGTTTAGTAACGCGATGAGGCGGATGCCGGTGAAACGCCGATTCCGTTATCGATCGGCGCGCCCGATTGCCCGGCATGATGTGATCGATCGAGACTGGCCCCATGCCGGCTGCCCGATGCGAGCGGTGCAGCCGGCCGATGGTCCGTTCACCGGACGGCAAGACGGTGAGCTTGGCGGCCTGCGCTCAGGCGCGTGAATCCGCTTGGTATTGAGCATATCAAATCGCAGTTAGCCGAGGCCATCGAGGCGCGGGAGCCCGTCTCGAAAGGCGAGGCGCAAGCGAAACGCATCTGGCGCGCGCCGCGCGACATACCCACCGATTGCGGTGCGCCGCTCAGAGCCGCAAGGCTGCGATAAACCCGTTCGCTATTCTTTTGTATCCTTTATCTTCTTTGCGTGGAGCGTTCGTAGATCGTTTTTACGCAGATCGATTTTTTCGATCAACCATGTGAAGCCCGAGCGGGTCGACACGGAAATTCTGCATCCTGCCTGCATACTTATATCGGATAGCTAACGGTTGTCTACCATCAGCTGGCAGAAGTTGCAGTGCGCGATACCGGGTCTCGGCACCTCGCGTTCGCGCCAAGATCCAGCTACGCTCGATAGCCATCTACCTTGGCGTTGGCTTTGTTCATATGTGGTCGGCGACATGCTCGGCGTTAGCCGAACGCAGCACCGACGGGCGTTTATCGACGAAATGTCGGCCGATCAAAATCGACCTGGCGCTTCGCGGATCTCTGCCGTCCCGCTGCCTTACCGTTGAAATCGACATTCGATCATGCCGTCTGCTGCTTACTGCGACGCGGTGGCGGCGATTTTCGCCGTGCAGCCGTATCGTGAGCCGCCGCAAGGCGGCATAGCTTAACTATCGGTTGCTGCGATGATTTCGATACGAAATGGCGATTTTTCTTTTGCGCGTGCCGCTCTTAGCATGGAGGCCGATGAAGTCCGGCAAGCATGCGCATCGTGACCGGTGCCGTTGCTTGCCGAGCTTGTGCCGCTGCTGACGAGAGTGTCGACGGAGGATGGGATGGAGCGCAAAGCACGCACGCAAAACGAAGAATTGGAGGTCAAGACGACGACCTGCTACATGTGCGCCTGCCGATGTGGGATTCGTGTGCATCTGCGCGATGGCGAGGTGCGTTATATCGACGGCAATCCGGCCCATCCGCTCAATCAGGGAGTGATCTGCGCGAAGGGCTCGTCGGGCATCATGAAGCAGTATTCGCCCGCGCGGCTAACGCAGCCTTTGATGCGCAAGCCAGATGCGTTGCGTGGCACGGCGCAGTTCGAGCCAGTTTCATGGGATGTCGCGTTCGACGTGCTAGAAAAGCGCCTTGCGCATCTGCGCGCAACCGACCCGAAAAAATTCGCGCTCTTTACCGGCCGCGATCAGATGCAGGCTTTGACGGGGCTTTTCGCCAAGCAGTTCGGCACCCCTAATTATGCCGCGCATGGCGGCTTCTGCTCGGTGAACATGGCTGCAGGCATGATCTATACGATGGGCGGCTCGTTCTGGGAGTTCGGCGGCCCCGATCTCGATCGTGCGAAGCTGTTCTTCATGATCGGCACCGCCGAAGACCATCACTCGAATCCGCTCAAAATTGCGATCTCGAAGTTCAAGCGCGCGGGCGGCCGCTTCATCGCGATCAATCCGGTCCGCACGGGCTATGCGGCAATCGCGGACGAATGGGTGCCGATCCGTCCGGGAACCGACGGCGCGCTGTTCATGGCGCTGATGCATGAGTTGATCGAAAACGATGCGTATGACCGCGAGTTCGTGGAGCGCTACACGAATGCGGGCGAATTGCTCGACATGCGCGAGGGTTCCAGCACCTATGGCCTTTTCGTGCGGGACGAAGGGGCGCAGGAACGCAATGCCCTGTTTCCGCAGAACCATATGTGGTGGGATCCCGTGAGCCGGCGTGAAGTCCTGCATCACACGCCGGGCGTGCGTCCTGCGCTTGAAGGGCGTTATACGCTGGCAAACGGCACGCCCGTTGCGCCGTCGTTCTCGCTGCTGCGCGAACAAGTGGCGGGTTGCACGCCGCAATGGGCGTCGGACATCACGGGCATCGCACCCGATACGATCCGCCGGCTCGCGCAGGAAATGGCCGACGTGGCGCGCGACCAAAAGATCTCGTTGCCGATTCAATGGACCGATGCCTGGGGACAAACGCATGACACCGTGACGGGCGCGCCGATCGCATTCCACGCAATGCGCGGTCTGGCCGGACATTCGAACGGCTTTCAGACGATCCGCGCGCTTGCCGTGCTGATGTCGCTGCTCGGCACCATCGACCGCCCGGGCGGCTTCCGGCACAAGTCGCCCTATCCGCGTGCCGTGCCGCCATCGGCCAAGCCGCCGAACAGCCCCGGCGACGTCAAGCCGAATACGCCGCTCGCCAATGGCCCGCTTGGCTGGCCGGCCGGCCCCGAAGACCTGTTCATTCATGACAACGGCGACCCGGTGCGCATCGACAAGGCGTTTTCATGGGAATATCCGCTTGCCGTGCATGGCCTGATGCACAGCGTCATCACCAACGCGTGGCGCGGCGATCCCTATCCCATCGATACGTTGCTGATCTTCATGGCCAACATGGCATGGAATTCGTCGATGAACACCGTGGAGGTCCGCAAGATGCTCGCGGATCGCAACGAAAACGGCGAATACAAAATTCCATTCATCGTCGTATGCGATGCGTTCCAGTCGGAAATGACGGCATTCGCCGATCTCATCCTGCCCGATACGACTTACCTTGAACGTTACGATGCAATGTCGATGCTGGACCGCCCGATCTCCGAATTCGATGGCCCGGTCGATTCCGTGCGTGTTCCTGTCGTGCCGCCGACTGGCGAATGCAAACCGTTCCAGGAGGTGCTCGTCGAGCTGGCGAGCCGGCTGAAACTTCCCGCCTTCACGACACCGGACGGCAAGCGCAAGTATCGCGACTATCCGGATTTCGTCGTCAATTACCAGACAGCGCCAGGTTCCGGAGTCGGGTTCCTGATCGGCTGGCGCGGCAAGGACGGCCAGGACGCCCTGGTCGGCGAGCCGAATCCACGGCAATGGGAAGCCTATGCGCGGCACAACTGCGTTTATCACTACACGCTGCCCGAGCCGTTGCAGTACATGCGCAATGCGAACGGGCCATACCTGCAATTCGCAGTCGAGAAGGGTTTTCGAAAATTCGCAGAGCCAATCGTCATTGCGCTGTATTCCGACGTGATGCAGAAATTCAGGCTCGCCGCGCAGGGCAAGACCGAAGGGCGGCAGCCGCCCGACCATTTGCGTGCGCGCGTGGCGCACTATTTCGATCCGCTGCCGTTCTGGCATCCGCCGCTCGAACACGGAACGACCGATCACGCGCGTTTTCCGCTGGCGGCTGTCACGCAGCGCCCTATGGCGATGTACCACTCGTGGGATTCGCAGAACGCGTGGTTGCGGCAGATTCATGGCGAGAACTATCTGTATATGAATCCACGCATGGCTGCCGCGCAAGGTATCGAGGATGGCGGGTGGATCTATGTCGAATCGCAATGGGGCAAGGTGCGGTGTCTTGCGCGCTATAGCGAGGCCGTCGAGCCGGGCACGGTATGGACATGGAATGCGATTGGCAAGGCAGCGGGCGCATGGAATCTCGGCCCGGAGGCCAACGAATCGCAGCGAGGGTTCCTGCTGAATCACCTGATCACGGATGAGATTCCCGTTGCCGACCCGCAACATGCGCGCACCTCTAACTCCGATCCGGTGACGGGGCAGGCCGCTTGGTATGACGTGCGTGTGCGTGTCTATCCTGCCGAGGCGCACGCCAGCCATACCCTGCCGCAATTCGCGCCAATGCCAGCGGCGATGCCCGGAGTGGTGGGCACGGGTTCAGGCGGCCTGCTTCATCGCATCGTGCAGACGTATTTCGCGGGGCGCGGCGAATTCGCGGCGCGGCTGCGCAAAGCGACACGGCACAATTGAACGGAGCATGACATGACCCAGATGGCGCTCGTAATCGATCTGAATGTCTGCGTGGGTTGCCACGCCTGCGTGACGAGTTGCAAGGAATGGAACACGTCAGGCGAGGCGGGCAGTCTCGCGGACTTCCGCCCATATGACGCCGATCCGTCCGGCACCTTCTTCAACCGCGTGCAGACTTTCGAAGCCGGTGAGTTTCCGCTCGCCGATACCATTCATTTTCCGAAGTCGTGCCTGCATTGCGAGGAGCCGCCGTGCGTGCCGGTATGTCCGACCGGCGCGAGCTACAAGCGCAAGGAAGACGGGCTGGTGCTGGTCGACTATGACCGGTGTATTGGTTGCAAGTACTGTTCGTGGGCTTGCCCTTACGGCGCGCGCGAAATCGACGAAGCGCGCAAGGAAATGACCAAGTGCACGCTGTGCGCGGACCGAATCCACAACGAGACGTTGCCGGAGCGGGATCGTAAGCCCGCGTGCGTACTGGCGTGCCCCACCTCGGCACGACTGTTTGGCGATATACACGATCCTGATTCGAGCGTGTCGAAGGCGATCCGCGAACGCGGCGGCTATCAGTTGATGCCGGAATGGGGTACGCGGCCCGCGAATCACTATTTGCCGCGCCAAAAGGTGTCGTCGTGCGGCGGCGAGTCGTGCTCGTGCAAGACGTCTCCCGAGCACGATGAAATTGCATCAGTCGAGGCTCAGCTCGAGCGCGGCGCGCTTCATCTCGCTTCCATCGCGACGCGGGTCTGAATCCGGACGCTCTGGGGAAAAGACAATGAATCCAGCATTTTCCGTGGTGTTTCTCACGACGTTGAGCGGAGCGGGGCAGGGGTTGTTGATCGCGCTCGTCGGAAGCCAAGCTGCGTTGCGGCTCGGTTTCGGCGATGCTGCCGCCGTGCCGCCGGCGTTCTACGTCGCCGGTGCGGCGCTGTCATGTCTGCTCACTGCACTGGGGCTCTTTGCATCGTTCTTCCATCTGGGTCATCCCGAACGCGCGTGGCGCGCTATCGCGATGTGGCGAACATCGTGGCTGTCACGCGAATGCCTGGCGTTGCCGCTGTTTCTCGCATGCACATTCGCTTATGGCGTAGCGCATGCCGTTTCATCACCTTATGCACTGGCGATCGGCATGGTTGCGGCCATGGCGAGCGCGACGTTGTTCATCTGCACGGCGATGATTTACGCATGCCTGCGTTTTCTGCAGGAGTGGGCGACGCCGCTTACGCTGGTGAACTTCGCCCTGCTGGGTTGCGCATCGGGCTTCACCGTCGCGACCGCCTGCGCTGCGTTGCTCGCGCCCACGCTTATGACGCCGCTTGCGGTAGCAGCCTGCACATTGACGCTCGGCGGTTTCGCATCGCGCAGTGCATCGCTTGTGCGCAACGCGCGGCTCAAACCGAAATCGACGGTGCAGAGCGCGACTGGCATACGTGCCGCGCGGGTCGAACAGCAGTCGCGCGGCTTTACGGCGGGCGCCTTCAATTTGCACGAATTCTTTCACGGCAAGACGCCTGAGGCGCTAGAGCGCATCATGTGGACATTCATTGTTGCCGCCTTTGTCGTACCGATTTTTCTAGTGGCGCTCGGCGGCAGCATTCGTTCGTTCTATGGTTCGTTTGTGCTGTTGTGCGCGGCGTCTGCGATTCAATACGCAGGGCTCGTCGCGGAGCGGTGGTTCTTCTTCGCCGAAGCAAGGCATCCTCAGAATTTGTATTATCGGCAAGCCTAACGGTTGTTCAATTGGGATGCGAGCGTGCAAGACGGAGCGCACCGAATGACTGATCAAAACCTCTGGGCCGACTCACTGCTCATCTGCTGCTTGGGCTTGTTTGGGATAACGGCCTGTGTTCGGCCGGGCGCGCTTCCGCAAGCGGCTTGTCCCACATCCCCACGCTCAACTCGGTCGCGGGTTTCGTGCGACCTCATGTGCGATCCCGAGTAAGTTGCGCACAAGCTTTTCTCGTGTCGATCCACGTTGCCACAACACGCCGAAGCGCCTTGGTTCCGTCTTCTTCGGCAATGGTATTCGCACGATCCGCAATCCCGACAGCAGCGGCGAAGCAATATCTGGCATCAGCGATACACCGAGGCCGCGCTCGACCATCATGGCGATCGCCAGCAGTGAATTGATCTCGAAGCGCTCGTGAGGCACGATGCCTGCGGCGTGCAGATATTGATCTGCTTGTTTGCCGCCGCCGAGGCTTCGATCGTAACGGATCAGCGGCTGACTGCGCAGCAGCTCGTGTGCGTCGCGCCTAGCAAGCCGTTGCGGTGCAAGCACAACTAGCGGCTCGTCTCGCACCAGTTCCCAGTCAAGGCGCTTGGACAGAGCGAAACTCGGATGCAGGCAGATAGCGGCATCGTATTGACCGCGCTGAACGCCTTCATATAGCTCCATTGACGTGCGGGACTGAACCATCACCTTGATGTTTGGATGAGCGCTGACAAACCGCGACAGGACATCGGGAAGCACGCTATGAAGGGCCGAATTGATCGCGCCCAGGCGGAATTCACCTGCTGCCTGTTCATTCTTCGCTACTTCTGCCAAATCATCCAATTCCCGTACTAACCCCCTCAGCCGTTCGAGTACCCGGTGTCCCGCTTCGGTCGGCTTGACGGTCCGTCCTGAACGCGCGAGCAATACGGTATCTAGCTCACGCTCGAGCACGCGCATTTGAAGAGCGACCGCACCCGCGGTCACGCCAAGTCGACGCGCCGCCTCCGCGATTGATCCGGTGTCTGCCACCGTCAGGAAGTTTTTCAGGAAGGTGGTGTCCATAAATATAGTTTTCCTACTGTTTGAAAGTAGCAAACATCAGTTATTCAAAATGAATAGTACCCCTACACTGGGGACCATGAGAAGCAAACTATTCGTTCCCGGATCCCGTCCCGAACTATTCGACAAGGCGTTGCGCAGCCAAGCCGATGCCATATCTTTCGATCTCGAAGATGCGGTAAGCGACAGTCGCAAAGCGGATGCCAGAGTGGCGCTGGGCGAGCTGTTGCGATCCTCTGTCGTGCAGCGCGCGCGGGCTGCCGCGAAGATCATCATCGTGCGAGTCAATGCATTCGACACGCCGTGGTTTGCCGATGACATCGCATCGATCGTCATGCCCGGCATCGATCTCATTAACCTTCCCAAACCGCGAGGCGTGCATGACGTTCGTGCTGCTGCGGTGGCAATCGAACACATGGAGCACGTGAATGACGTCACGGTGCCGATAAAGATGCTGATCAACATCGAATCGCCTGCTGCGCTGCAACTTGCTCGGCGCTTGGCCATCGCAGATCCGCGGGTTGCCGGACTGCAGCTCGGGTTGGGCGATCTGTTCGAACCGCTCGGTATTGCAAGACGAGAAAGCATCGCGGTCAGCTATGCGATGTGTGCCGTGAGGGTCGCCGCCGGGGCGGCCGGCGTATTCGCATGCGACGCGGCGTTCGCCGACATTCGTGACAGTGCGGGTTTCCGTGCCGAGGCCGAACTTGCGCGTCGGCTCGGTTTTGTCGGCAAGAGCTGTATTCATCCGTCTCAGGTGGCGATTGCCAATGAAGTATTTCGTCCTACCGAAAAAGAAATTGATCGTGCGCTGAAGATTCTCGAGGCGGCACGGGAGGCTTGTGTCACCGGAACCGGGGCATATATCGTCGACGGTCAGATGATCGATCGGCCGTTCATCGAGCGCGCGCGCGGCGTCGTGGCGCACGCCATCCGCCTGGGGCTGCTTGCTGAGTCAGCCGCGCCGGCAGGCGTAGCAGACAGCAAGGTAAAGTGACCATGATCGCCTCTGCTGCAACAACGCAATCGACCCAACAGGGCCTCTCCGCGCCATGTTCTTCGTCGACGCGGGATGCGTCGCCGCGAGGCCATCGGGCCGGCAGGCCCGCAGCGGGGCCGCTTGCGGGTATACGCGTTCTGGACCTCAGTGCCTACATTGCGGGGCCCTATGGTTGCACCTTGCTCGCGGATCAGGGGGCCGAGGTGATCAAGATCGAATCGCCCGACGGCGACAACCTTCGGAAATATCCGTCGACACTCGATGCCGAAAGCCGCGCCTTTCTTGGCATCAACCGAGGCAAACGCGGACTTGTTCTGGATCTCAAACGTCTAGAGGGACGCGACGTGCTGCTGGATCTTGTACGCAGTGCCGATGTACTCGTGCATAACTTCCGGCCGCGCGTGCCGCCCAGACTCGGGATTGCCTACCAGCAATTACATGCGCTCAACCCACGTCTCATTTACTGCGCGGTAACCGGATATGGCGATACCGGTCCGTTGAAGGACAGGGCCGGCTACGATCAGGTATTGCAAACAATGACCGGCATCTGCATGTTGCAGGGCAAGCGAGGCAGGCCGCCAGAAATCGTCTATGGTTCGGTGGTCGATTACTATGCGGCCGCGATGGTTTCATCGGGTGTGGTATCGGCGCTCTTTGAGCGCGAACGCAGCGGCGTTGGGCAATACGTTGGTGTTTCGCTATTGCGCAGCGCGCTTGCCATGCAGTCGGCGCGTTTGATTTGGGCCGACGGCGAATCGAAGGATATCGGTCGCGACATGCGTTCCGGCGGTGTGACCGGCATTCATCCCACCCGGGATGGCTTTCTGTACATTTCGGCGAATACACCGCATTTCTGGCGGTCGCTTTGCGAAAAACTCGGCGTGCCGGAGCTTGGCGCCGACGAACGGTACGACACGGTACGTAAGCGCGCTCAGTACAGCGAAGAAATCCTGCCGCGGCTGCATGCGGCGCTGAAGGCGCGCACGGCCGAGGAATGGGAGGCGTTGTTTGGCGACGACGTGCCTTGCGCCGCTGCACGTCCCATCGAAGACATGTTCGACCATCCCCAGGTGGAAAGCGAAGGCTTGATGACCTGCTTTGAACACCCGACGGTGGGACGATACCGCGGCTTTCGTCACCCGATTGCTTTTGGGCGTACTCCAGGAGCGAATCCGAGCGCGGCTCCCGCGCTGGGTGAACACTCGGACTCGGTGTTGTTGGAGCATGGCTATACGTCTGAACAACTCGCGCGACTACGCGCTTCGGGCGTTTTGTTTTGACGAAGACTGCCTTTCAATGCTTTCAAAAGCCAGGATGAGACAACTTAAGCATGAATACGACAACCCCTCATGCGCCATTGCCAGGGACGGCATGCGCTTCACGCGCCGCCCGGCTTCCGGATACTGTTGGAACCGCAAAAACCCCAACACTTCAATCGCCGGCGAATGCGTGCGATTCGCACATCCATGTTTTCGATCAGCGGTTCATGCATGTCGGTTCGTCACCGATTATCTCTGACGATTCTACCGCCGACCATTACCGTGCTTTCCAACAGCGCATCGGAACGCAACGCGTGGTGGTGGTCACGCCGCGCGCATATGGTACGGATAACAGCGTGACGCTCGACGCCATTTGCCGGCTTGGGCGCGAACGGGCGCGTGGCGTTGCCGTGGTCACTCCCGATGTAACAGACGGGCAATTGGAAACGCTGCACAGCGGCGGCATCCGCGGCATCCGCTTCACTCTATACCGGCCCGAGCATGCGGTAACGAACTTCGCCATGGTGGAGGCGCTCGCGCGACGGGTGCATGAACTCGGATGGCATGTGCAACTGCACTGGACGGCTGACCAGATCATTCAACACACCGATCTCCTGTTGCGATTGCCGTCGACGATCGTGTTCGACCATCTCGCACGCCTGCCGTTGCCGGCAGGCACATCGCATCCCGCCTTTCACGTCGTGCGTCATTTACTTGATGGAGGGCGAACCTGGATCAAGCTTTCCGGCCCGTATCTCGATTCGCAAAGCGGTGCGGCAGACGGTTACGCCGACCTGGATGGCGTGATTGAGTCCTGGGTGGAAGCGGCGCCCGAGCGTCTCGTTTGGGGCAGCGACTGGCCGCATGCGACTGAAACTGTCAAACCGGACGATGCGATGCTGTTCGATCTGCTTCGCCGTTGGACCGGCAGCCCGTCCGTGCTGGAGCAAGTCCTCGTTACGAATCCAGCGCAGCTGTACGAATTCGGTACTTGATGCCCTATGCGGGCATAGTTTCCCGGCGGCCCGACGCGATGCACGAAAATTCCGGCCCCCGGAGCTCAAAACGACAACCAGGAGACAATGCGTGAGCGCCACCCATTCACCGCACGCAACCAGGCCTCGCTTCACGGACGCTACCATCCGCCTGTTCGAGAGGATGATCCCCGATCCGTTTGTTCTTGCATTGCTCATTACTGCGATTGTCGCGTTGGCTTCGCTGCTGTTTGCTCCAAATGCATCTTTTCATGCCATCGTCGGTGGGTGGTACAAGGGATTTTTCGATATCCTGACTTTCACCATTCAGATGACGCTGGTGTTCATCACCGGGCATGCGCTTGCACATGCGCCTGCGGTTCAGCGCAGCTTTTGCGCAGTAGTTTCGATCGCTCGTACCCCCGTGCAGGCAGCGACCCTGACTTTCCTGTCGGTTGCCGTGCTGTCATTCTTCAATTGGGCTCTGGGCCTCGTGATCGGTGCCATGCTGGCGCGCGAGGTCGCAAAGCGTATGCGAGTCGATTTTGCGTGGATGGTTGCTGCCGGTTTTTCAGGCTGGGTCGTGTGGGGGAGCGGGATATCGAGTTCGATCGCGCTCGCTCAATCAACGCACGGCAACCCGATGAATGTCGTCGAGAGATTGACCGGGCACCTCTTGCCTTTAAGCTCGACGGTTTTTACGGCGTTCAACTTGATACCTACTCTAGTGATGTTGGTCGCGACGCCCATCGTTTTTGCCGCGCTCAAACCGCGTGATGAGGACGTGATCGCGCTTGCCGATATGGGAGGCATGGACGCGCCGCGGCCTACGCGGCCGGCAGGGAAATTGTCGCCGGCGCAATGGCTCGAATACTCGTGGGTGGGTAGCGCATTTGTCGGTGCCATCGGGATATCGTTGCTGCTGCTCTCCCAGCGCGGGCACGTAGTGTTCTCGGGCGCCAATGCGGTCATCTTTGTGATGCTGGTTGTGGGTGTCGTATTGCATGGCTGCCCGATCGCCTATGCGCACGCGATCAGGAGCGCCGCGCGGCAAACCGGCTCGCTGCTGCTCCAGTACCCGATGTACGGCGCGATCATGGGGATGATGGATGCAACTGGCCTGCCGGGCGTTATCGCGCACGGTTTCATTGCTGTCTCCAATACGCACACGCTGCCATTCTGGAGCTACGTTTGTTCTGTGGTCGTGACTTTCCTGATTCCGAGCGGCGGTGGCCACTGGGCGGTGCAAGGTCCATTCGTCATCCCGGCCGCGGTTATGCTCCACGCGTCGGTGCCGGCTACAACGATGTCGGTTGCCATGGGCGAGCAGGTGTCGAATATGATGCAACCATTCTGGGCCGCTCCCGTGGTGGCCATGGCCGGCATTGGCGTCCAGCGCGTCCTGGGATATACAGCGATGACGTTCCTGCTTGGCTTTCTTGTCTATGGCGCGGCACTGCTGACGCTGGTGTAGAACCAGGCTTTCGTGCGGCGGATAACGAGGTGCTGGCGAGTTCGACATAGTCAGACCTCGCACCAAGCCTGAATAGGAGACGTCACGCGTGAATCGACGGGATTTTCTTGCAGCATTGGCTGTTGCAGCGGTTGCCCCTCGCATTGCAGACGCAGAGCCTTCACCAATAGCGGGCAGTGTGGGTACGGCGCCGATCGCGGACCGGCTTGCCGATTACGCTTGGACTCTTACGTATCGCGACCTGGACCCGGCCACAATCGAGGCCGCGAAGGCACACCTCATCGATGCGATCGGCTGCGCGATATCCGCGTTCGACGAGCCGGTGGTACGCAAATGCCGAAACGTTGCTGCGTCGACCGACGGTCAGGCGACGATCATCGGTGCGGGGCTGCGCACGACGGCTGAGCTGGCCACATTCTCGAACGGGGTCGCCGTGCGCTACTACGATTTGAATGACCTCTACGTAGGGCGCGAGCCGGGGCACCCGAGCGACAACGCGGCTGCTTGCATCGCGGTCGCAGAGGCGGAGCGTGCCAGCGCAGAGGACTTGTTGCTTGCGATCGTCCTCGCTTATGAGATCGACTGCAGATTTCTCGACGCGGCGGAACTCACGGCCCGGGGATGGGATCATCCCATATACAGTTTGCCTGCGTGCGCTCTTGCGGCAGGCAAGCTTATGCGGCTGGACCGGGCGCAACTTACACAAGCCGTCAACTTGGCCGTCAACGGTCATTTGGCGATGAACCAGACGCGGGTTCAACAGTTGTCTGACTGGAAAGGCATGGCCGATGCAGAGGCGGCACGCAACGCGGTCTTTGCCGCGCGGCTCGCGCGCGCCGGCATCACCGGCCCTGCGCCGGTATTTGAGGGACGTGCCGGTTTCTTCACGCTCGTATCGACGCCGTTCACACTGGATGTGGACGGTTTTGGCGGACGGCGCGGCCGCTTTCGTATCAACGATTGCGCCATCAAGCCTTATCCGGCGCAGGGTTATACCTTGACAGCCATTCCTGCCGCGATCGACGTTGCAAAGCGTGTCGGCGACCTTCGGCGCATACGTGCCATCGAGATTTCCACGACGCATCTGGGTTACGTGACCGCCGGACGTGATCCGGAGAAGTGGCGCCCGCAGACCAAGGAAACGGCAGATCACAGCCTGCCTTTCATTGTTGTGCGAGCGATGCTCGACGGCGATATCACGAATGACAGCTATACCCCTGCTGCGATTCATGATCCCGCCACTCAGGCGCTCTTACGAAAAACGACCGTGAGTGAGGACGCAACGCTCACCGCAATGCAACCGGGCGCGATTCCCAACCGGGTCACAGTCGTCCTCGATGACGGGAGCAGGTTGTCTTGCCAGACCGACGTACTGCCTGGGTTGAGCGGACAGCCCGTGTCGAGAAACGAGATTGAGCGAAAATTCCGTAGCAACGTCTCGAAACATTGGAGTTCTTCGCAAACGCGTGCCGCGCTCGATGTGTTGTGGGATCTCGACAAGCAAGCTTGGCTGGACGGCCTGATGCAGCTGCTCGAGATCCGCGCGTGATGCGTGGCGCTTGGCGCGCGCCGGGTCCCGCGCGATCGATCGCATGGACCATGCGATCCGCGTTACCGAAGTGTGATCGAAAGGCGGGGCGGCAGCGCATACGCCGTACCGGCGACACACGCCGATGCGTCGGGCGTCACGAGATGGAACAGATCGACGCAGGGCGCAACGCGGCCGCCCACGGCCGCAAGGTGATTGGCGGCGCCGTGCGATCTGGGCCGTAATGTGTTGCTCGCATGGCTCGACGAGTTTCAGGCGCACTATCCGGATGTGTCGCTGCAGGTCCGCATCGGCGATCACGTGACGGGCAAGATCATGCTCGAAGGATTCTGAGCAAGGCTGTCGTCAGGGTGGTCGCCGCCGTGCGGGTCATGCTGGTGGGCGGCACTTCGTGGAATTGGGGCGAATGGAGTTTGCTCGCGCAGCATCGCTATCGGCCCACGCAGGATGCCGCGTTGCCGGACGGTTTTCACAAGAAGTGCGGCGAGCCGCTGGGCGTATGGCAGATCGACCTCGATGCGTCGTCCGACCAGTGCAACGACGAACCGGACCATCAACGCCAGCGGGGCATGGCAGGACGTCCATACGTCTCTTCGTCGACCCACTGAACCTTGCACATCAAGTACCCGGTGCGGTTGCGGGACCGAGGCAACCATGTTCGATGGATCCGATTTGAAAATGTCCCGTGCTTTTGGCACGAGACATTTTCTTCATCAAAGCTTTCGGGCAATCAAATATCCAAGCGAAACGATAACGGCGGTGTGGATCACTTGACGTTCACCGCGGCCCATGCCCGTGCCACGGCTTTCGCTTCAGCGGAAGTCGAACCATACAGATCGCCCGCTGCCCGGATCGATGCCTTCCTGGCATCAGAGTATGTCGAACTGGACGTCAAATAAACCGTCAATGTCCGGTACCAGATTTTGCCTGCCTTGTCTCGCCCGATGCCAACGAGCGACGTATCGCCGTTACATACGAGCTGGTTCTTGGTCAGCTTCGAGTCGGTGACAGGAACCGTTGCTCCTTCAGCAAGCAGATAGAAGAACCGATTGCCGACACCGGACGAATAGTGCGGGTTGGTTCGCGTGAATCCGCCGTTCGGATAACAACTGGACGATTGACCATCCAAATCCTGCTTATACATCTTGCGAAGCCCGCCTGGCAACATCGCTGCGCCGATGACGTAGTTGCCCGGATCCTTCGGGTTGTTTGCATAGAATTTGACCAGCGTTCCGAAAATATCGGACGTCGATTCGTTGAGGCCACCAGAATCTTTGAGGTTATAAGTGAGATTTGCTGTCTTGCTGGTAACGCCGTGGGTCATTTCGTGCCCGGCCACATCAATCGTCACCACCGGCTTGTTACCAAGATTGGACGCGCCGTCACCGTACAGCATAATTCCGGGGGATGGAGCCCATGAAGCATTGCCCCCGCCACCGTTGAACAACACGTGGGCGTAACTCCTCACACCCTTTCCATCATTCGCGACTCCCATGCGGCCATGAGTGTTCTTGTAGTAATCCCACGTCATCGCTAAACCGTAATCGATATCTGCCGCTACCGTTTGACGATCACTCGTCGTGTTATTGCCCCAAGTATTGGTGGTGCTGGTATAAATCGGCAGACTATCTGCCTGGGATTCAACGTCATAATCCTCTAAGTTGCTTCCGTCATGCACCGATCCACTGCCGCGCTTCGGATCCAGCATGCGATAACCATTGGCGGATGTCTGGTCCGTCGTCAATGGCACGTCGCCATAATAGTAAGAACGTCCGATGCCCGTTGCCGCATCCTGTTGTATCAAGCTCTCGGTATCCAAAACGCGCCCCGTGCGCGCATCAATTGAATAGCGCATCGCGGACGAATGGTCTTTCGTGGACGGACCGTACACATTGACTTGATACGCGCTGTCAACAGCAACTTAGAAGTGACCCACTTGGGCCGTTGTGCAGCACATTAGATTTGACCCACCTGGGTCACCAAGTTGATGCCCAGCATGTTGCGTGACCCTGGGTCAGCGCCAGTTGCTGGCCATCGGTTTCGCCTGACCCAGGTTCAAACGATGTTGCTGATCATCACTTAGGCGTGCATCTCCAGTTGCTGTTCAGCACTTTCGGATGCACGGGATCGGATCACGCCGGCTTTTCGCTTGTCCTTCAGTCGGTAGCTTTCGCCTTTGATCTGTAGAACATGGCTGTGATGTAGGAGGCGGTCGAGCAACGCGGCCGTGAGCGTCTGATCTCCGGCGAATGTCTGGTCCCATTGCCCGAACGGCAAGTTGCTCGTTACGATCACGGAACCCTTTTCATACCGCTTGGCGATTACCTGGAAGAACAGATTGGCATCGTCCCGGCCGAGCGGCAGATAGCCGACCTCATCAATGATCAACAGCCGTGGGTTCATGATGTTGCGCTTCAGGAAGTCGGCCAATCGATCCTGCCGGGAAGCGGCGGCCAAGGCAATGACGAGATCCGCCGCAGAGATGAAGCGCGTCTTGATCCCCATCTGCGTTGCGATGTAACCGAGTGCGATCGCCAGATGCGTTTTGCCAAGGCCGCTCGGCCCGAGCAACACGATGTTCTCGGCGCGCTCGACGAAGGCCATCGACGACAGCTCCAGCACCGATTTCTTGGTAACGCCGTGAGCAAACGTAAAGTCGAACTCCTCCAGCGTCTTCAGTACAGGGAAGCCGGCCGTGCGCAGCAACATGGATTTGGTCCGCGTGTGCTTCGCGTCCATCGCAGACTTCAACAGCGCCTCGAAGAAGTCGGCAAACGTGAGTTGGTTCGCCGCCGCGCGAGTTGCCAACATGCTGTACTGCTCGCCCATCGTGTCGATGCGCAGTTGTCGACAGGCTTCGAGGATACGTTCGTGCTGGATGTCCATCAACGCGCCTCCGTCAGCAGGGCTTGATAGACTGACAGCTGATGCTGCAGCGGCGTATCATCGAACCGCGACGGCGGTGGCATCGTCGGCATGGAAGCTGACGGCAGGTTCGCGCGCCACGGCTCCGGCAACTGCTGCAGCTTCGGTTGCTCGAGCAGGAGCCGCTCGAGCGGCGACTCGCCAGTCGTGCCGTGGATGCGCACATTGGCGACATCTCTCAGCCAGCGTACGACCTCGGCGTTCGCCGTGGTCGCGTCAAGCGAGAGGCGATCCTGAGCGAGCCGGCTTGCCAGCGGATTGTAGAAGCTGCGGCGCAGGTACCCGTTAAAGCGCTCCACCTTCCCCTTGGTCTTGGCTCGGTAGGGCTTGCACAGGCGCGGCACGAAGCCGTGGTGCTTCGCAAAGTCGAGGAAGGCCGGTTGATAGCGATGCAGTCCGGGACCATAGGCGTCTCGGCCAATCACCACCGTCTTGACGTTGTCGTACAGAACCTCGCGAGGAACCCCACCGAAGAAGTCGAACGCGCGCTCATGGCAGCCCAGCAGCGTCGGCAATCGTTCGTCGGTCACGAACTCGACGTAACTCGCCCGACTGTAACCAAGCGTCGCGACAAATGCCGATAGCGGCAGCTTGCCACGTCGAAACACAATCCAGTCGACCTGCATCTGCTGCCCCGGATCGGTTTCGAAACGCACCAGTGGCTCCGGCGCCTTGATCGACTTCAGCGACCGCAGATAGGCCCGCAGCCGCGTCAGGCCTCCGTCATAACCCATCGCGCGAATCTCGATCAGCAGTGCGGTCGCCGGCAGCCAGGCCGGATGCGCTGCGCGAACCCGGTCATGCAGATAGGCTTTGAACGGATCGAGCTTCTGCGTGCGCCCCGATCGCGGCGCACGATCCTGCTCAGCACAACTGCGTAAGTATTTGCGCACGGTGTTCCTCGACAGCCCCAGTTCCCGCGAGATCTCCCGGATTCCTAATCCTTGGCGGGCCAACACACGTATTTCCACGATTACCTCCCTCGTAAGCACCGGCCCTCCAAAAAGGGCCCATCCTACCCGGGTGGGTCAAATCCAATGTGCTGCCGCTGGGTCATTTTCAACGTGCTGCTGACAACGCCAGAACGGGAGAGGTATCGCGTGCATAGATAACTTTGACCGGACTGTCAGTACGTTTGACGGTCGATGCAAACTGGGCAACCGCAATTTTCTCTGCACCGACAGCGCCGATATCCGATACGCCGGCCATTTTTCCTTGAGTTGAGGTTATGTTCGGCAAGCTGATCGGGGCGGCCAGAGTCGCACTCGGTTGCAACATTTGACCTTGCTTCGAATGTACGACAACGTCTGCGCCAATCACGGGCAATCCACCATAAAACCGCTCGAACCGGACATGTTCGGTACCGTCGTGATCTACGATCACGTCGCGGGCTTTAAATTGATCCACAGCCGCTCCGGCCGTTGTTGCGGCGCTACTCGCCACATTGAAGTCGAGCGCTTTGGCGGAACGTTCGACGCGGCTCGGAGCCAACTGGAACGCCGACGGATTGGCTTGGATCAGCGCAAGTGCGCGGTCGACAGCGGCCTGCTTGTCGGCTACTTGGGCGAATGCACTGGCGCAGGCCGTCGCGAGGATGGGTGCACAAACAAAATAATATAGGTTTTTCATATCATCTCTCGGTTATATGTTAGTAATCCGAAATTTATAATTTCTCGTCGCCGGTCCCTCCTTTCATCAAGGTCTATGAAATCGATCTTTTTGCTTTACCGGCCAGTCGCATTCGGCCGATGAGTTTTCACCAGTCGCATTCGGCCGATGAGTTTTCACACTTCTTTCCCCCGAACAGAGGCGAGACGCCGTGAACGCACGGCGCCCGTCCCACGGCACGGCAACGCCGTGCCGTGGACCGTTATCACTCACTGTGTTGTCGCCGAAGTTTGAATTCACCCTGGTAACGCAGCAGCGGGTGCACCCTCTGCGGCGTCGCGGCCGGGGCCGGCAGCACATTCCTGGGCGGCAGTTGGCGCAGCGATATCGCGGCCGGCGAGTTAATCGATTCAATGCTGGTCAAGCGTGACTGCGGCGCGAGGTTCGAGCTGACCAGCAGCGCCGCTTCGCTCTTGAGACTTTGCAGCAGGACGGGATCTGTCGATCGGTTAAGCTGCGGGAGCAGCGCGCTCCATGCGGCGTCGGCATAGTTCGTCACGTAGTAGTCGTGGCCGGTCGGGTTGGCGAGCACTGCCGAGCAGCCATTCAGGCGGATCTGTGCCTGCACGTCCTTCAGCACGAGCGTCTTGCGATTGACGAGATTGTCGCCATAGGCGAGCGTCACGGGTACCGTCCACTGCGTGCCCGGGTACGCGTTCTTGTTCGGAAACGGCGCTTGTTTGATCGTGACGATGTTTTGGTTTTTCGTCAGATCGCACTGCGTGTCGAGCGACAGCAGGGGGACGCCGGTCTGGCGCACGTAGCTGTCGCCGATCGCGCCGATAGGCTGACCGCTCGCCTTCGACAACGCGTCCCACAGACGCTTCGGCGTGCCGTTGCCAAATGAATAGTCGGTCAGATATTGCCGCAGCCCTTTGCGCATCGCTTCATCGCCGATGAAGCCTTCGAGCATCTTCAGCACGTGGCCGCCCTTGCTATAGACGAACGCGGCGCCGCCGATCACGAAGTCGTTCGACCCCCACGCGTTGAAGTTGGGCGCGATCGGGTAGGCATTCGGGCCGATGTCCGCTTCGATCACGTCATAGCGATCGCCTACGTCGTCGATCCAGTTAAATTTGTCCGGGAAGAACTGGATTGTCGTGCGAGTCTCGAAGTACGTCGCGAATGATTCGTTAAGCCAAACGTTGTCCCACCAGTCGGCGGTCACGAGATCGCCGAACCATTGATGCGCGATTTCGTGTGTCAGCACCGTGTCTCCGTAGGTGGATATTGGTTTTCCGGGCTTGGGCAAGATATCGTCGGCAAACTCGAGAATTGCTCCCCAGTTTTCCATGCCGCCGAAGTTCAGATTCTTCTGGGCTTTGAATGCGTCGTTGGCCGCGACGGTGTCGAACTTGGTGAGCGGCAGCGCAATGCCGGTGTACTGGTAGTAAAAATTGAGCGCCTGTTTGGTGCGGTCCATCGCGGGCTTGGCCCAGTCACGCATGCCGGGCGGCGTGAAGATGCGTAGGTGCAGGCCTTTGCCGTCGGGCAGAGGGCTCGTGAAATCGTCCTCGAGCACGTCGAACAGGCCGCCACCGAAGAACAACAGGTACGACGGCATTGGCGGGGTCTTCTCGAACGACACCAGCTTGTAGCCCCCGCCAACGTTTGCAGCGGGCTTCTCCGCCGCATTGGACACAACCCGCCATGCCTGAGGCACTTCAGCCGTCACCTCGTAGGTCGGGCGGAACGCCGGTTCGTCCCAGCCGGGAAACCATTGCCGAGACAGGTCGGTTTCGCCCTGTGTCAGGATCGCGCCGCTTGTCTTGCCGTCGGTGCCCTTCAGGTCTACGCGAAACACGCCTTCCGCGGCCGAGCAGCCGGGGTATGGATCATTGTCGCAACTGCCGACGATGCCTTTTGTCGGGTCGCCCCGCGACATGAAATTGATGATGCCTTGCCATTCCATGTGCAGCGAATAGTTGCCGGGTGCGATTGAGCCATTTGCCGGGCGCAGTTGATAGTAATCGCCCTTGTTTTGAGGTGTCGCGATCAGTTGTACGTTACCCGGCTGCAATGTGATTTTGCCGTTGGTGAACTGGAGCCGATGAGCTGCGACCACGATCGCGTTAACTGGTTTGAGCACCTTGATCTCGACGTCGGCGCGTCCGTCGAACTGGTTCAAGTCGGCGTTCGGGCGAAACCAGAGCCGGTAGTTGAGCGGCAGGACCGTGTCAGGCAACTCGACAGGATTGGTGCTTTTGTTTGCCGGCGTTTGAGCAATGGTGGTGGTAACGGGATTTGTAGCCGGACTCCCCGCGAGGGGTTGGGTGATGGCGGGGCTCGCCGCCGGGCCGTGTGCGGAGCCGAGCAGGGTAGTGGAGCCGCCCACGCCGCCATCGTCACCGCCGCAGGCGGCAAGCGCCAGTGCTCCGGTCAAATAGAGATAACGAATCGCATGAACGATTATCCGCATACTGAAACCTCGAATGAAATAAGGTGGATCGACTCCACATAAATTCACCGACAATAAGATCCCTTCGTCGCTAATCAGCGACGAAATGGGATGGCGCTAAGTACTTGATATGTGCCGCGATAAATTAATTGAATATATTCAAAATATACAACCCCCTGTTTATTTTTTTAGATAAACAAAACCTTGTTTTGTGGGAAGGTATGCGGCCCCACTGAACCGGCTTGCGATCGAATATATACGGCAAAATTTTGAAAGGAAAGATGAAAATCATCAAATTTTCACATTGAGATGTATTGTGTTTTGTATATAAAAATTAACAATTTCTAATATAAAAAATATTATCAATGATTTGGATGCAATCATTGGTTATTAGAATGGTTTGACTTTGAAATATCTGGGAAAGAGGGGTAAAAGCCGAAATCGTTTGGTGGCGGTCACGGTTCCTGGCCGCTGCAATCAATCCGGCGGGCGCACGGAAAGCGTTGTGCACTGGCCATGGCTCTGCGGTTTGCGGCCTCGATGCCATGTTGGCCGACCGTGCATCACCTTCCGCGATCTAGCCGGCATGATCGCGCCAACGGAGGCAAATTCTTATCGATACACCGGTGCCCACATTAATGCTTCATTGGAAGGTCATCGAATTTTGGTTATGTAATTATCAATGAATCGATTTTAATGTGTGGGCGGATTTGTAATTTTTTGAAATCTAATGTATTCATATTTCATTCCGAGATTTTGCGGGGGGCGGTTTGTCCAAGGGCCGGATGAGGTTTGGTGCAGTAATGGGGTGTCGTCTTTCAGAGTGATAACTGTCAAGCAATAATCAGTCGCGCTTTAAATGCGAGAACAAGTGTGGATGAAGGAATTCAACTTGTTTATTGGCATCGAATAAACAAAAGGGGCGGTCGTCATGAATGTCTGAGCGTAGTTCTTTGTCTATTTAAATAAGGTATCGAAGGTCGTTTTTTGCCGAAGACATTCGGCAAGGGATAGGTATCGCCATCTGCTTTGGCTTGGAATCTTCCGGTTTTATCTCTGCCGGCAGATCAATATCGGAAGCAATTCAAAAGTCTTTTACCTCGGTCGCAAGAATACGGCCGGGCACGGTGCCGCCCATACGGATCATGTTCCGGCGTCAGCATGAGCGGTTACGCGTCTGTGCCCTTCGGTTGACCAATCGGGGGGAATGGAAAGTTGGAATGTGTTTGTCCAACGAACTTTGTTCAATTTACATAGGATAACTAAATATGAAGAAGCTGCTGATGACTTGCGCGGTACTGGCCGCCTGGGGGTGTGCATCGCTGGCGCAGGCGGCCGATACGGCCGGATTTTGGTATGACGTTCCGGCGTCGGCGGGAGTCTCGGCTCGCGGCGCGACAACGTCCGAGCCCGCGGCCTATCGAGCGGTTACGCTGAATTTTGGTAACCTCAAGTCGGAGCTTGCGGCGAACGCCACAACGACCAAAAGCGGGCAGAGTAACAGGCTCGCGTTGCCGCTGCCGGAAGGCGGCATGACATACTTCACACTGTCCGAATCCAATGTGTTGCCGCCTGCATTGGCCAAACGCTATCCGGCACTGAAAAGCTACAAGGGAGTGGACGACAAGGGGCGCCGCGCCCGGATCGACATCACGCCGCAGGGGTTGCAGGCGGCAGTGTACGGAGACTCGGACGGCATGTGGCTGGTGCAGCCGGCGGGACAACTGTCCGGACGGGCCAGCAAAGCGGCTGACAGCGGCGACGTGTACTGGTCGTTCAGACGGGCCGCGCTGCCTGGTTCATCTCCGTTCAACGAGGACGGGTTCGACAAGAACCTGCTCAACGGCAGCGGGGTGCGAAAGAATTCGGCCAAAGCGACGGCCGGCAACGCGACCGGCGCCCGCGCGAGCGGCTCCGTCATGTATGACTACCGTCTGGCCATGGCGGCGACCAGTACGTATACCAAGAGCTTTGGCGGAACTGTCGTCGATGGGCTGGCCGCGGTGGCAACGATGGTCAACCGCATCAACGAAATTTACGAGAACGATCTGGGCGTACACCTGACCCTGATCGACAACGAAGACAAGATCATTTACACGGATGCCAAAACCGATCCATACGCGGGGTTGTCTCCCGGTAGTGGCGCGATCAACAACGAGAACGTGAAGAACCTCGCCAAGGTGATCGGTAACAAGAACTTCGACGTTGGCCATGTCGTGGCGGGCGATGGAACCGGCGGCATGGCGTCGATCGCCAGCACCTGTCAGGATGCTACCAAGGCGGCGGGCAGCACTGGCCGGCGCAATCCGGTGGGCGATGCGTTCGCGGTGGATTATGTGGCGCATGAGCTGGGGCATTCATTCGGCTCGTACCATTCGTTCAATGCCAACCGCAGTACACCGGAAGAGGATGCGGTCGAACCCGGCGAGGGGTCCACCATCATGGGCTACGCGGGCGTATATCGTCAGAACTATCCTGAGTTCTCCTATCAACCGCATAGTGATCCTTATTTCAACAGCAGCAGCATCGGCATGATCCAGGACTGGATCTCCAGCGCAGGCGGAAGTTGTGCGACGCGCACGCTCAACAAGAACAGCGCGCCGTGGCTCGATCCTGAATCGCTGATTCCGCCGGATGCGTTCGCGACCGGCCGCGCGTCCTACACCATTCCGGCCAAAACGCCTTTCACGCTGAAGGTGAAGGCGGCTAAAGGCAGCAAGGCAAGCGGCTTGACTTATACCTGGGAGCAATTCGATTTCGGTCCGGAGCAATTCGGCAAACTGAAGGACGACGGCCAAGGCCCGATCTTCCGCTCATTCAAGCCGCATGCCCAAGCCGAGCAGACGTTCCCACACTTGGCCGCCGTGCTGGGCGACGAGCCGCTTGGCAATGGCGAAGTCTATCCCGCGACCAATCGCAAGCTCAGCTTCCGGGTGACGGTGCGAGACAACGTCGCGATGGCTCGCTCACTAGGCGTGGGGCCGAACACTGCGAGCGGCAATATGTATGTGAACGTGGTCGATACCGGCAGCCCGTTCGCCGTCACCGCGCCGAAATCTGCTGTGAAATGGGAGGCGGGTTCCGAGCAAACCGTGGCCTGGAATGTGGCGCAGACCAACGCCGCGCCGATCGCCTGCACTAACGTCAAGCTGGATTTATCGCTGGACGGAGGGTATCACTATCTGTCCGAGCCGCTGCTGGCGAGCACGCCCAATAACGGCAAAGCCAAGGTTACGTTGCCGGCGGTGGCGTCGAACAAGGCGCGCATCCGGGTAAGTTGCACTGACAACGTGTTCTTCGCCGTGACGCCCGCGAATTTCACGATCTTGAAATAAGAGGCTGCCGACCTTGGTTGACGGGGGCCGCCGAAGCCTCGGCGTAGCCCCTGCACGGGATGCGCGTGCATCACTTGCAGCAGCCGATCCGGCGAACACGCCGGACACGGTGCCGTGGACCTGTCTCGTACATGGCCGGGTGAGCGCAATCACCCGCGCACGATGGCGCCGGCGCTTGCGCGCATGGTCCTCATCGCGGGAACGATGCTCCGACAGCGCCGCTATGCATAAAACGCCGATGGCGGCACACCGAAATGCCGCTTGAACATCGCGGAGAACGCGCTCTGGCTGCTGTAGCCATGATCCATCGCGACGGTCAGCACCTTCTCGCCATGCGCAAGGCGCTTGAGGGCGAGCAGCAGCCGCGCCTGCTCGCGCCAGCGGCGGAAGTTGAGTCCGGTCTCGCGCTGGAACGCGCGATGGAGCGTGCGCACCGACAGGCCCAGCAGGCCGGCCCACTCGGCAATCGTGCGCGAGTCGTCCGGTGCGGCGACGAGCGTGTCGCAGATCGTCCGCAGGCGCGCGTCGTGCGGCCACGGCAGATACAGCGGCAGCAGCGGCGCGGCCGTCACCTCCGCAAGCAGCAGATGCGCCAGGTGATCGTGGCGCGAGCCTGGCCTGTAGTCGAGCGGCATATCGACTGCGGCTAGGATCAGCTCGCGCAGCAGCGGATGCACTTCCACCACGCAACTGCGCGTGGGCAGGCGCTCGATCGCGCCTGGCTCGACGAACACGGTGCGCATCTGAACGTTGCCGCTCATCTGCACCGTATGGTCGAGGCCGGCTTCGAGCCATACGCCGCGCGTGGGCGGCACGATCCACGACGCACCTTCGGACTGCACGTGCATCACGCCCTCGATCGCGTAGAGCAATTGCGCGCGGCGATGGCGATGCGGCGCGATCGACGTGCCGTGGGCGTACACAGCCGCCATTGCCGACACGGGCATCGGTGTCGATTCGTAGCGCAGGTGGGCGAAGGGCGGCGTGGACTCGATTGTCCGATTGGCGACAAGTCGTGACATGTTGGCGTGAGACAGGCAGTTGGGCGGGCTGGCACGATGGCGTTCCGCTGCACGTCAAGCCCTGTCACTATCTTAATCCGTCAAACGCGATGAACAAGTCTCCTTTTCTGTTTCCCTTTTGCGCGATCGTGCTGTGGGCCGGCAACGTCGTCGTATCGAAGCTGTCCGCGTCGACGATCGACTCGTCTGCGATCACGTTCTATCGGCTGCTGCTCGCGGTCGCATTGATGAGCGTCTTCACGCTGCGCCCCGCGTGGCGCAATCGCGCGGCGCTCGTCGCGCATCTGCCGAAGCTCGCGACACTCGGCTTTCTCGCGATGGCGCTGTTCCAGAGCCTGTCCTACGAGGCCGCGAAAACGACGAGTGCGACCAACATGGCGATCATCACCGCGCTCGTGCCATTGATGACGATGGCGCTCAGCTCGCTGCTGCTGGGCGATCCGCCGGGTGCGGGGATGGTGGGCGGCGGCATGCTGTCGCTCGCGGGCGTCGTCTACCTGATCGCCGAAGGGCATCCGATGGCGATCGCCGCGCGCGGCGTGCATGCCGGCGATCTGCTGATGCTGGCCGCGTCGGCCGCTTATGCGCTCTATGGCGTGCTGCTCAAACGCTGGCGTATCGGTCAGTTGCCGGCTTGGCAGTCGACTTATGTGCAGGCGCTTGCCGCACTCGTGTTCATGGCGCCGATGCTGATCCGGCTGCCCACGCACGCCGCGTGGCCGACGCGCGCGAGCGTACCGCTGATTCTGTACGCCGGCGTGCTGGCATCGGTGGCGCTGCCGTATCTGTGGATGCAGGGGGTGCGGTTGCTCGGTCCGAGCCGCTGCGCGATGTTCATGAATCTGCTGCCCGTGATAACGGCCGGCGGCGCGATCGTGCTGCTCGGCGAATCGCTGCGGCTTTATCACTTGATCGGCGGCGGCGTCGCGCTCGCCGGTGTGGCAATCGCGCAGCGTTTCCCGTTCCATGCAGGCGCATCGCAACGTGTGCGGCAGTGAGCGCCAATCCCGGCGTGCAAGCGCTGATTGCCATGTTGCCGAACGCGCGTGCCGCCGCCTAGGTGCTCGTTCGTATGCTCTAACGGATCAATGCGGGCGTCGATCACCGAATCGTCGGCACTCGTATGCCGAGTGCGCCGAGCGCACGGCTAGCGCTTCGTTCTCGCGGTTCGTGCTGCGCATCGTATGGCGGCACGCTGCGAGCAAGCCCGCCATACCGGCAGGCCGACGCCCACAGATGCAGGTCTTCTTCAGGATCGACTTGTTTGGCTTGCATGACTTGGGGTGCCCTTCCATGAGCAGTACGTTGTCAAGTCAAGATCATCTTTGGATCGGCCTGTGAATCGTCGATATGATTCTCCTGTAGCCGATCGTGGCGCTCGTGAGAACCAGCGTCTCACCACCTTCTATCCGCTGGCGGTTGGCCAGCCTCATTCTGCATGCGCATCGCGCCAGAATTTCATTCCGGGAGCAAGCCCCATCTCAAGAAGCGATATGGGCGGCGGGGACACTGCTGCAAGCCTCACCCCACAGCCTGCAAGAGATGGCGATCGAAGTCGCCGATCCAGCTGTTCGGTTCGTCGGGCAGCGCTGCTTGCGCCAAACGCTTGTCGTTACCTCGTGATCGAGTTGCGGACGAAGTCGGAGACGGTGTATTGTTCATGACTTCTCCCGTCGGCCGGAATGGCCGATCGTGAAAGCTTGCTCCGATTGATTTGATTGTGTGCTGACGGTTCAGATGCCAACTGGCTATGACGGCCTCGTCACGGGTGGGAATTACCGGGAACTGTGCTTAAAAGCACTTATATGCTGCAACGCATAAGCGCTTATCTTGTTCATACCCGAAAGAACGTTGCGTGACCATATAACCGGTGCCGGCCATGCAATCACCTCGAGCGCAGCCACTGGCAGCGCCACCTGCGGCTTCTCGCCACGCTTGACTGTCTAAGCAGCTAGGCGGAGTCAGCAGCACCGCGAGCGCGACGGAGGCATATGCGAAGCGTCAGTCAGGCGTGTTGCCGTGCTCTGGCGCTGACAGCGATCGAAAGCTACGGATATACCGGTTGCGCCGAGTACCGAGGCCAGCACAAGGAGAAAATGATTCACATGATTGCGTCAATCGCGCTGTTCGAATCGAATTTTAGGTCGATTGCCTGTTATTTACTTCAGGATACATCGAGTCGGAATATCATCATGCAAAATTGAAAAACAAATCAAATCAAATTCTCCAAATATTAAATTTATTGACCTCGCTTGCGTGCCCGGCATGAAAATTCCGATAAAGTTGACTTTGAAAACATCGTGTATTACCTTGTCGTCTCGATGGATTTTCAGTTCACGACAGTCTAGATTGTTGACAGAGGGTCGCTTCATTATATTGAGGGCCCGTTGAAGAGCTTCCCGAGTTTGCCCGTCGGTGCTTTGATTTGCGCCGTTCTGGCGCCTTCTCCTGTTTTCAATTTGGAAAACAATGCCGATGGGGGGCGTTGGCGAGCAAGGCAATATCTGGCTTTGCTGGTAGCGGCCATGCATAAGGGGGATGCAAAAAATCAATAATCTGAGAGATATCCAAACAACGTGCCGAGCGATGTGATGCTGACATAATCGACAAGCCTGATTTCAGGCGTTTGTTGGTGCCTGACGTTCCGCAGTGCCTTGTTTTACTTTTCTTGCAGAAACACTTTTGATCACAAAGCGATCGAATCTGAAAATTTCTTGTGTGAACGTCCCCGAAGCGGAAATGACATGGTTTGCGCGAGGCGCTATGCGAGGCAAATTACGGAGTTGGTACGTCAGTCGCAAATAAATAAGGGAGAGAAGGGGCTGAGTATCGGTGCGTATTCGTTTTCATCAAAATAGCCCGTGTTCTCCGAACGTGCGTCGACGAATCGAGGCGGGCATTCAGATGACCGACATACCCCAGGGCCGCGACGCTCAGCGATGTGCGTGGCATCACCTTTGGCTGGACGCACAGCGGCGCGGCGCACATGTCCATTTAGCCGAAAATCGGGAGGAGGGGGCCAGTGACTCATTCGCTTGATTCATTTGCAGAGCGAAAACTCGCGGAGCTGAGCGCGTCGAACTTGCGTCGCGCTCTCACGGAAACAGATCGAAGCGAAGGAATCTGGATCCGCCGGGACGGACGCAGACTGCTTTCGTTCTCGTGCAACGACTACCTCAATCTCACCCAGCATCCGGCGGTGAAGGAAGCGGCGATCGCCGCAATTCGCCGCTATGGGGCCGGTGCCGGCGCGTCGCGGCTCGTGACCGGCAATCACCCACTGTTCGCCGATCTCGAAGCGCGGCTCGCCAGCCTGATGGGCACTGAGACCGCCTGCGTGTTCGGTTCGGGTTACCTTGCGAACGCGGGCATCGTCCCGGCCCTCGTCGGCAAGGAGGACCTGATCCTGATCGACGAACTCGCGCACGGTTGCCTGTGGGCGGGCGCGCAATTGTCGCGCGGCCGGATCGTCGCGTTCCGGCATAACGATCTCGCCCACGTCGAGGCGCTGCTGGACGAGCACCGGCGCGCGCATGGCAAGGCGATACTGTTGACCGATGGCGTGTTCTCACAGGATGGCGACATCGCGCCGCTCGAGGCGCTGGTCGCGCTTGGCGATCGTTTCGATACCTGGGTGATGTCCGATGACGCGCATGGTATCGGTGTGGTGGGTCAAGGGCGCGGCGCGACCTTCGCGGCCGGGCGCGACGCGCACGTACCCCTAAAGATGGGCACGCTAGGCAAGGCGGTGGGCAGCTATGGCGGTTACCTCGCCGCTTCGGCACCGGTGATCGACCTGATCCGCAACCGCGCGCGCACCTATGGGCTGACGACGGGCCAACCCCCGGCAACGGTCGCGGCGGCCATCGCGTCGCTCGAGATCATCGCCACCGATCCGGCGCTTGTCGAGCGGCCGCTCGCGAAAGCGAAGGCGTTCGCGGCGTCGCTGGGCATCCCCGAGCCGCAGACCCCGATCGTGCCGATCATCATCGGCGACGAGATGTCCACGCTGAACGCATCGCGCATGCTAGCTGACGAAGGATTCTTCGTGACCGCGATCCGTCCACCCACGGTGCCGCGCGGCACGGCCCGCTTGCGAGTCCTGATCACCGCGGGCCATCCCGACGACGAGATCGAGCGTCTCGCGACGGTGATCCGGCAGTGCGTTCCGCGCGCGCACGCACCGGCCAGCGGCTGATTATCCGCCGTAGTCGGTGCGACGGGCGCGGCGCGCCCGTCATTGCTGCTTCCTGTCGGCCGCCTCGACGTCGTGTGGCGCGACCGATTCATGGAGAAGACATGAGGGAACTTGGAGAGAAGGGGCGCGTGCTCGTCATAGGTGCCGGCGTGGCAGGCTTAACGACAGCGCTGTGCCTGCACGAGCGCGGCATCCGCGTGGTGGTCGTCGGCGAGAAATTCGCGCCAAACATCACGTCGGTGGTGGCCGGCGCCCTGTGGGAATGGCCGCCTGCCGTCTGCGGCTATCACCACGACGAGGTTTCACTGGAGCGCTCGAAGCGCTGGTGCATGGTCTCGTTCCGCAAGTTCGAGACGCTCGCGGCCGACCCGGCAACCGGCGTCTACATCCGTCCAGTCAATTTCTACTTCCGTAATCGCATCGAGGAGCACGCGTTCCATCTCGAGAAGATGAACGAGATTCGCGAGCACGTGCCGGGTTTCCGGCGCGACTCGGCGCTGATCCGCGAGAACGGCGTGAATCTGGACATCGGACTCGTCGACGCGTATTGCCATCTCGCGCCAATGGTCGATACGGACGTCTACATGGCCTGGCTGCTGGGCCAGGTGATCGCAAAGGACATCCGCGTCATCCAGCAGCGGATCGAAGGCAACCTGCAGGCGAACGAGGCGCACCTGAAGGCGGACTTTGGCGTCGATGCGATCGTCAACTGCGCGGGCCTCGGGGCGGCTGAACTGAGCGGCGAGCCGATGTATCCGCTGCGCGGCGCCGTGATCCGCCTCGTGAACGACGGCAGCAAGATGCCGCGCCTCGATCAGGCGCACTGCGTGTCCCACGACCACGTGACGGGCGCCGACGAGATCGTGTTCATCGTGCCGCGCGGCGAGGACCGCATCGTGCTCGGCGCGATCGCGGAAGCCGACGAATGGAGCACGGACATCGGGCTCGACAATCATGAGCCGATCCGGCGGATGTACCGGCGGGGCGTCGAGTTCATGCCCGCCCTCGCGAACGTCGAGATCGATCCGGGCGAGCCGGTGCGGGCCGGGCTGCGGCCGTTCAGGCATGGCAACGTGCGGCTCGAAGCGATGCCGGACACGCACATCCTGCACAACTACGCGCACGGTGGGGCCGGTGTGACGTTGTCGTGGGGATGCGCGCTCGAGGCTGCGGAACGGGTCGAGCACATGCTGTCGGCCGGGCCGGCCGGCATCGAGCAGGATGGCCGTCCGGGCGCACGCGCCGGCGACGTGCCGGCCGGGGCTTGATCATGCGCGCGATCGTATGTGAAGCCTATGACGGCACCGGGGCGCTGGCGCTGCGGGACGTGACGCCGGCACCGCTCGCGGCGGGCGAGGCGCGGGTCGACGTGCATGCGTGCGGCATCAATTTCGCGGACACGCTGATCGTCGAGGGGTGCTACCAGACCAAGCCGGCGCTGCCGTTCGTGCCGGGTTTCGAAATTGCGGGAACGGTCGTCGAGACGGCGCCCGGCGTGACGTCGGTGTCAGTCGGCGACCGGGTGATGGGCATCCTCGCGTGGGGCGGCTTCGCGGATGAGGTGGTGCTGCCTGCCGCAAACCTGTTCAGGATACCGGCATCAATGGATTTCACGACCGCCGCGGGTTTCGCCATCGCCTACGGCACGTCGTATGGCGCGCTCACGTGGCGCGCGCGACTGCAGGAGGGCGAGACGCTGCTGGTGCACGGCGCGGGCAGCGGCACCGGCCTGAGCGCTGTCGAAGTGGGCCGGGCGCTCGGTGCCATGGTGATCGCGGTGGCCAGCTCTGAGGACAAGCGGGCGGCCGCCTGCCGCAATGGCGCGCACCACGTGATCGACGCCGGTCGGGACGATTTTCGCGAGCAGGTGAAGGCGCTGACCGGCGGGAAGGGAGTGAACGTCGTATACGACCCGGTCGGCGGGGCCGCGTTCGACGCCAACCTGCGGGTGGTCGCGCCCGAGGCGCGCATCGTCGTCATCGGTTTCGCGAGTGGGGAGATCCCGCGCGTGCCGGCGAACCTGTTGCTGGTCAAGAACTGCGATGTGATGGGTTTCTATTGGGGGCATTACCGGGCGAGCCGGCCGGACTGGGTGCGCAACGCGTTCGCCACGCTGCTCGGCTGGTTCGAGGCCGGCAAGCTCGCACCGCACGTGTCGCGCGTCATGGCCCTGTCGGAGGCGGCGAACGCAATCGAGCTGCTTCGCCAGCGCAAGGTTGTCGGAAAGGTGGTGCTTAGCACCGGGCGGAACTGACTGCCGTCCGATTTTCATTTCAATCAACGGAGTCGTTCACATGAGTCATGACACATCGTCGGACGGCGCTCGCGCGTCCGCAGGCAAGCGGAGCGCCGACGCAGCCGTCCGGCACGACTGGACGCACGAAGAGATCGCGGCGCTGTTCGCCGCGCCGCTGACGGATCTTCTGTACGACGCGCAGACGATCCAGCGCCGCTTCCATGCGGGACGTCCGCTACAGATTTCGCAGCTGCTGTCGATCAAGACCGGCGGATGTCCGGAGGACTGCGGCTATTGCAGCCAGTCGGTGCACGCCAACACGATGCTGCCGGCCAGCAAGCTGATGGACCTCGATGCGGTGCTGGCTGCCGCGGCGTCCGCGAAGGCGGCCGGCGTGCAGCGGTTCTGCATGGGCGCGGCATGGCGCAGCCCGCACGAGCGGGATCTCGAGCGCGTGTGCGATATGGTCAAGGGCGTGAAGGCGCTCGGCCTCGAGACCTGCGTGACGCTCGGCATGCTGACCAGGCCACAGGCCGAACGGCTGGCGGATGCCGGCCTGGATTTCTACAACCACAACATCGACACCGGGCCGAAGTATTACCCGATGGTGGCGAGTACGCGCACGCTCGACGATCGCCTGGAGACGCTCGACCACGTGCGCGACGCGGGCCTCAAGGTGTGCTGCGGCGGCATTGTCGGCATGGGCGAGACCCGCGACGACCGCATCGGCATGCTGCAGACGCTCGCGAACCTGCCGGTCCATCCCGAGTCGGTGCCGATCAACTCGCTGATGCGGGTTCCCGGCACCGCACTGGCCGATGCCGACGGCGTCGACGGGCTGGAGTTCGTGCGCACCATCGCGGTCGCCCGGATCCTGATGCCGGAATCGGTGGTCCGCCTGTCGGCCGGCCGGGAGCATATGAGCGACGAACTGCAGGCGCTGTGCTTCCTGGCCGGCGCCGGCTCGGTATTCGTCGGCGACCGGCTGTTGACAACGCCAAACCCCACGCTCGAGCGGGACGAGCATCTGATCACGAGACTAGGCGTGCGCTGACCCGGCGTCCGCGTCAACCCGACACCATTCGCATCACTTTACGAGGGGCCGTCATGCATGTCCTTGGCATTAGCGGGCTGGACCGCGCCGTTTCGTTTCGCGAGCAGCATTACCCGAATATCCAGCGCCGTGAACTGCGCATCACGCAAGGGTTGGACGCCGCCGCGGCGCTCGTCGGCCCGGGCGGCATCGTCGGCGCGGCGGCGGAAGAGCGTTTCACGGGCCACAAGGGCACCGAGCGCTTTCCGGCCGGTGCGATCGACGCAGTGCTGGCCCAGGCGGGCCTGCGGCTCAATCAGGTCGATCGCATCGCTCACGGCTTTGCCTACGATGCCGTCGCGGCATCGCTGGCCCAGACGGGCGATGCGCGCGCGGAGTTCGAGCAGGTCCAATCGCGCGACGCGCAACTGAGCGTGCTGCGCGAACGCTGGGGCGACGGGCCGTGGGACGAGAAGTTCGTGCAGGTGCCGCACCACCTCGCGCATGCGGCCAGCGCCTACTACCCGAGCGGCATGGACGACGCGCTGGTGTTCGTCTCCGATGGGATGGGCGAGACCGAGAGCGCGTCGATCTGGATCGGCCGCGATGGCCGCCTTACACGGGTCGCGAGCGTGTCGCACCGGCACTCGCTCGGAGTGCTGTACGGGCTGGTCACGCTGCACCTGGGGTTCCGTTTCAACTCGGGCGAATACAAGGTGATGGGGCTGGCGCCGTATGGCGATCCGCGCCCGTACTTTGCGAAGCTGAGCGAGCTGGTGCGCCTGCAGGACGACGGCTTCTACACGATTCCGATTCTGCAACTGAACGAGACGCCGCTCGAGATGGCAACCTATCGCGCGTCGTCGCGGGTCATCGAGGAACTGGTCGGCAAGCCTCGCCTGCCGGACGAGCCGATCACCCAGGCTCACATGGATCTCGCCGCCGCGCTGCAGGCCGTGCTGCAGAACACGACGCTGCACACGCTGCGGACCTTCAAGGCGAGCACCGGCGCGCGCCACCTGTGCATGGCGGGTGGCGTCGCGCTCAACTGCACCGCGAACGGCGTCGTGCTGCGCAGCCGGCTGTTCAAGCGCACCTTCGTGCAGCCCGCTTCGGGTGACGACGGTACGGCGCTCGGCGCGGCGCTCTACGTGCAGAGCGAGCATGACCCCGATGCGGTGATGCAGCCGATGAGCATGCCGTTCTGGGGCACGCACGAGGACGACGGCGCGATTCGCGCGGCGCTCGACAAGCCGTGGCTCGACGTGCGCCGCTTCGACGATGCGGTGGAGCTGGCGCGCGTGACGGCAGACTTGCTCGCCCACGAGCAGATCGTCGGCTGGTTCCAGGGCGCGATGGAATTCGGTCCGCGTGCGCTCGGCAACCGCAGCATCCTCGCCGATCCGCGCTCGCCGTCGATGCGTGCACGCGTCAATGCGCTGGTGAAGAAGCGCGAGGACTTCCGGCCGTTCGCGCCGGCCGTGCTGGCCCACCGTGCGCCGGAATTCTTCGACATCAAGGCGGGCGAAGTGGAGACCTTCGCACACATGCTGTACGTGACCGGCGTGAAGGCCGCGCACCGGAACGCGTTGCCGGCCGTCACGCATTGCGACGGCTCCGCGCGCGTGCAAACGGTGTTCGCCGAACGCAATCCGCGCTTTTATCAGTTGCTCGAGGCGTTCGAGCATGCGGCGGGCATTCCGATCCTGTTGAACACATCCTTCAACGTGCGCGGCCAGCCGATCGTTCGCACGGCGGACGAAGCGGTCGAGACGTTCCGCGAAGCGCGCCTCGACGCGCTGGTGATCGGAAATTGCCTGGCAACGCTGAAGGCTTGAAGACAACGACGACACGACCATGAACGTACACACGACCAAGCCCGCGACGTACACGTCCGTCCCGCTCGACCTGCCGCGGGACTATCCCGCGCCGGTCACGCTTCGCTACCGCCGGATGCGCCATGACATGTCCGTGCCCGAGGCGGCGGCTGAGGCGGCCGGCGCGCGCGCGCGGCACGGCGGCTACGCGGAGACGACGCTCTGGCTCGCGGCGCTCGGCATGATGCTCGCCCGCTACGCGGACCAGTGCAGCGTGCCGCTCGACCTGATCACGCATGCTGATGCACTGGACGAACCGGCGCGAACGCGCCTGACGCTCGGCGTCGCGCCGGACGCGCCGGCCGACGTGCTGCTGCGCGCGACCCGCGGCGCGCTCGACCAGCGCACGCCGCACGACTCCGAGCGCGCGCCTGCCCAGGTGACGGTATCGTTCTCCGGCTTGCCCGTCGATCTCGCCGAGGCGGCGCTGTCCGGGGCGGCACTGGACGACGCCGATGCGCTGTTCGTCGACAGCGAACTCAATTTCATGCTGATCCGCCGCGCGCACGCGCTGTCGCTCGAGTGCGAGTACGACGAGGATCGCTACGAAGCCGCGACGATCGCGGGCATGCTGACGAGCTGGCTTGGCGCGGCAACGGCGCTGTCGGACGCGGCGGACGCGCCGATCGGCGAGCTGCCGCTGTGGCCGGCGCATGAGCTCGCCGCATGGCGCGACACGCTGCGCGGCCCGGTGGCGGAGATTCCCGATTTGACGGTCAGCGCGCTGATCCGTGCGGCCGCCGCGCGCACGCCGGACGCGATTGCTGTCGAAACGGCGACGCAGCGGCTGAGCTATCGCGAACTGCTGCAGCGCGCGGCGCAGGTCGCTCGCGCGATTCGCGCACGCGGCATTCAGCCGGGCGAGCGCGTGGCGGTGTGCGTGGAGCGTCGCGTCGATTTGCTCAGTGCGCTGCTCGGCGTGATGACGGCCGGCTGCGCTTACGTCCCGCTGGACCCCGGCTACCCTGCCGCGCGATGCGATTTCATCCTGGAGAACGCCGACGTCCGGCTCGTGATCGCCGAAGCGGCGGCCGGCGGTGCGCAGGCGCGTCCGCAGGTGGCGTTGGACGCGCTGCTGGAAGGCGTGCCCGCCGACGGCGCGGGCGCTGACTTCAGCGATGACGATCCGTCCGCGATCGCCTACCTGATCTACACGTCGGGCTCGACCGGGAAGCCCAAGGGTGTGCGCGTCGCGCATCGCGCAGCCGTCAACCTGTTGCTCGCGATGCACGAGCGCAGCGGCCTGCAGGCCGGCGAGACGTGGCTGGCCGTGACCACGCCGATGTTCGACATCGCATTCGCGGAGCTGTTCGTGCCGCTGGTCGCCGGCGCGCGCGTGTGGCTTGCCAGCCGCGACGAAACGGCGGACCCGCTGGCGCTGGCGAGCCGGATCGACGCGGCGCAGCCGCGCGTGCTGCAAGCGACGCCGGCCACCTGGCGGATGCTGGTCGCCGCGCAATGGCGCGGCAAGCCCGAGCTGACCGCCGTTTGCGGCGGCGAAGCGCTCGACGAGCCGCTAGCCCGCGCGCTGCGTTCGCTGGTGGGCCGCCTGTGCAACGTCTACGGGCCGACGGAGGCGACCGTGTGGGCGACCTGGCACGACGTGCGCGATCACGGCTTCGTGGAGATCGGCGCGCCGCTGCGCAACGTGCACTTGCATATTCTCGACGCGCGTGGCGCGCCAGTGCCGCCCGGCGTGGCGGGCGAGCTGTACATCGGCGGCGCGGGCCTCGCCGACGGCTACCACGGCCGCGATTCACTGACGCGGGAGCGGTTCGTCCAAGTGACGCTCGACGACGGCCGCACGGTTCGGCTGTATCGCACCGGCGACCTGGTGCGGGCGAGTGCGAGCGGCGCGATCCGCTGGCTCGCGCGGCTCGACGACCAGGTGAAGCTGCGCGGCTTCCGGATCGAGCTGGGCGACGTCGAGGCCGCATTGACCGCGCTGCCGGGCGTGCGCCAGGCGGTAGCCATCGTCGAGCGCCTCGACGAGCACGACCAGCGGCTCGTCGCCTACGTGGTGCACGACGACGGCGCGGCCACGGACCGCTCAGCGCAGTGGCGCGACGGTGTGCGCCGCACGCTACCCGACTACATGATTCCAGCGGCGTTCGTGCCCATCGAGCGGGTGCCGCTGACCGACAACGGCAAGGTTGACCGCAACGCGCTGCCGGCGCTCGCGCGCGCGGTGTCGCCCGCGCCGCAGGCCGCGGCGCACGGATCGACACTCGAACGCGTGCAGGCGATCTGGCGGGACGTGCTGCGCACGCCCGAGGTGGGCGTCGACGTCAATTTCTTCGATCTCGGCGGCCATTCGATGCTGCTGCTGCAGATGCAGCAGAAGATCGAGCAGGCGTTCGGGATGCGCGTGCCGCGCGTCGAGTTCTTCCGCAATCCGACGGTGGCCGGGCTGGCCGCCTATCTCGACGTGCACGGCCTGCCGGCCGTTGCCGCCGGGCGGCCGCGCGGACGCAGCCGGGACGGGGCGGGAGCGCGCTCGGCGAGTGTCGCGGTGGTCGGGATCGGAGTGCGGGTGCCGGGCGCATCGAGCGTCGACGCGTTCTGGCGCAACCTGCGCGAAGGCGTTGAATCGCGCACGGAATTCAGCGAGGCCGAACTGCTCGCGGCCGGCGTCTCGCCCGTGCTGCTCGCCGATCCGAATTACGTGCGCGCGGGCTTCGTACTCGACGACATTGACGCGTTCGACGCGACCTTCTTCGGCATGAGCCCGCGCGAAGCCGAACTGCTCGATCCGCAGCAGCGGATCTTCCTCGAATGTGCGTGGCAGGCGCTAGAGGATGCGGGCATCGATCCGCAGAAGGAGGGCGACGGGATTGGCGTATTCGCAGGCGCGGATGCGAGCGGCTATCACAAGGCGGTGCTCGCGCCGCTCGAATCCGACTCGGCGCCGGCGGCGGCCTTCCAGATCCGCATCAGCAACGAGAAGGATCACCTGCCGACACGCGTCAGCTACCGGCTGAACCTGCGCGGCCCGAGCGTCAACGTGCAGACGGCCTGCTCGACATCGCTGGTCGCCGTACACTTGGCCGCGCAAAGCCTGTTGCGCGGCGAGTGCGATGCGGCGCTTGCTGGCGGGGTCAGCATTCACGTTCCGCATCGCATCGGCTACCTGTACCAGGAAGGAATGGTCGCGTCACCCGACGGTCACTGCCGCGCATTCGACCGGCAGGGCGCGGGCACCGTTTTCGGCAGCGGCGCCGGTGTGGTCGTGCTGAAGCGGCTCGACGACGCCCTCGCGGCCGGGGACCGGATCTATGCGGTGGTGAAGGGAACGGCGATCAACAACGATGGCTCGGGCAAGGTCGGGTACACCGCGCCAAGCGTCGACGGCCAGGCGGCCGCGATCATGGAGGCGCACGCGGCGGCCGGCATCGATCCACGCGCGATCGGCTATGTCGAGGCGCACGGCACGGCGACGCCGCTCGGCGATCCGATCGAGATCGCCGCGCTGACGCAGGCATTCCGCGTATCGACCGCGGACGTCGGCTTTTGCGCGATCGGTTCGGTCAAGACCAACATCGGCCACCTCGATCAAGCGGCGGGCGTCGCCGGGCTGATCAAGGCGGTCCTCACGGTATTTCACGGTGAGATCCCGCCGAGCCTGCACTGCACGCAGACCAATCCGGACATTCCGTTTGACGCAAGCCCGTTTTTCGTCAATACGCAGTTGCGCGCGTGGCGCCCCGAGGGCGGCGTGCGCGTGGCGGGCGTGAGTTCGATCGGGATCGGCGGCACGAATGCGCACGCGATTCTGGAATCGGCGCCGGAGGTGGTGCGGGAAGCGGCGGGCGGGGGGCGCGGCGTGCAGGTGCTGACGCTGTCGGCGCGCAGCGAGGAGGCGTTGCGTGCGTTGTCGATGCGCTATGCGTCGTTCGTGGAGCAGGGCTCGGCGGATCTGGCGTCGATCTGCTACACGGCGAACACGGGGCGCAGCGCGTTCGAGCAACGCGCGGCATGGGTGGTGCGCGAGCGGGCGGAGTTGGTGTCGCGGCTGCGCGCGTTCGGCGAGGGGGGCGAGCAGCCGGCGCTGCTGCGCGGGGTGTACCGCAACCGCCGGCCGCGGCTGGCGATGCTGTTCACGGGCCAGGGTTCGCAATACGCGGGAATGGGGCGCGAGCTGTACGAGCGCGAGCCGGTGTTCCGGGCGGCGCTGGACGAATGCGCGAGCCTGCTGGAAAACGAGCTGGAGGTGGGGCTGCTGGAGGTGCTGTACGGGGCGTCGACGGCGCTGCTGGACCGCACGGACTACACGCAGCCGGCGCTGTTTGCGCTGGGGTATGCGTTGCGCCGGACGTGGGAGAGCTGGGGCGTGACGCCGCAGGTGGTGATGGGACACAGCCTGGGCGAGTACATGGCGGCGCAGGCGGCGGGGGTGCTGACGCTGGAGGCGGGGCTGAAGCTGGTGGCAAGGCGCGGGCGGCTGATGCGCAGCCGTTGCGAAGGCGGGGCGATGCTGTCGGTGATGCTGGATGCGGCGACGCTGCGCGAGCGGCTGGCGGAGCAGGGCGGCGGGCTGGTGATCGCCGCGCTGAACGGGCCGTCGCAGCAGGTGGTGGCGGGGGCGTCGGCGCAGATCGAGGCGCTGCGTGAGCGGCTGGCACGGGAGGCGGTGCGCACGGACCTGCTGCCGGGCTCGCACGCGTTTCACTCGCCGCTGGTGGAGCCGATGCTGGAGGCGTACGAGGCGGTGCTGAAGGCGACGCGGCTGTCGGCGCCGCAATTGCCGCTGGTGTCGAACGTGAGCGGCGCGGTGGCGGGGGCGGAAGTGGCGGCGGCGGAGTACTGGGTGGAGCATACGCGCGCGCCGGTGCGGTTCGGTGTTGGGGTTGAGGCGCTGGCGGCGCAGGGCGTGGACGTGGTGCTGGAGATCGGCGCGCGGCCGACGCTGACGGCGCTGGCACGGCAGACGCTGGGGCCGGACAGCGAGGTGGTGTGGCTGGCGAGCCTGCGGCCGGGGCGCGGGGAGGTGGAGCAGATGCTGGAGAGCGCGGCGGCGCTGCACGTGCGCGGCGCGGCGCTGGATTGGGCGTCGCTGCATCGCGCCGAGCGGCCGGTCAAGGTCGCATTGCCGACCTATCCGTTCCAGCGCAAGCGCTACTGGGTCGACGCGAGCCAGCACGCCGATGCGTCCGCGCACCGGCACGCGGTGCCTGACGAAGGCGGCCTGCACACGCTGCTCGGCCGGCGCCTGAAGCTGCCGCGTTCGGCCGAGGTCCGTTTCGAGGCCGAATTCCGTCCGGATTGGCCTGCCTACGTGGACCACCATCGCCTGTTCGGTGCGATGGTCGTGCCCGGCGCGTCGCACATCGCGATGTTCCTGGCCGCAGCCGAAGCGGTCTACGGCGAAGCCGGCTGCGTCGTCGACGAAATCCTGTTCCTTCGGCCGTTCGTGATGCCCGAGGCCGGCCGGCGCACGGTGCAGATCGTGATGCGGCCGGCGGCCGGCCAGTCGTATGCGATCGAGATGGTCACGCTCGCACCGCAACGCGATCCCGCCGACGACGCGGCGTGGACGCTCCACGTCGAGGCCCGCAGCATTCGAGGCCCGCGCGCGCTGCCGCCGGCCCCGGACGCATCGGAGCTGGACGCGGTCAAGGCGCGCTGCGCGGACTACCTGTCGGGCGCCGATTTTTATTCGAAAGTGTGGATTCCCGGCATGGACACGGGCAATTCGTTCCGCTGGATCGACGAGATCTGGCGGGGTGACGCGCAGGCGCTGTGCCGCACGCGTCTGCCGGCGCTGCTCGAACCGATCGACGGGCCGTTCCATGCCGGTCTCGTCGAATCCGGCTTCCAACTGCTCAACAGCTGCTGGCAGTTCGCGACCGAGGAGTTGCTCAAGACCGATTACATCTACGTGCCGTTCAGCATCGATAGCTATCGCCTGTACGGCCGTCCCGCCACCGATCGGCTGTGGGTCCATGCGCGGATCATCCGGCAGGGCGAGGGCGAGGAGAACGGCGTGACCGCGGATATCCGGGTGTTCGAGGACTCGGGGCGTGTGATCGCGCACGTGCGCGGCTTCGAGGTGCGCCGTCTGCATCGGAGCGCGGTGCATGCGCTGTTGCAGGGCGACGGAACGGATCGCCTGTTCGCGACCCGCTGGCAGCGCCTCGATGACCTGGCGACCTCGCCGCTGCCGGCCGACGACTGCGTGCTGGTCGCCGGCGACGGTGCGGGAATCAGCGCGGCGCTGGCCGCTCAGTTGCGCGGCGCGGGGGTGCGCTGTCTGCGGATCGATGCGGCATCGCATCCCGACGATGACCTGACCGTGCCGCTGGCCGATCCGGCGAGCGAGGCGGCATGGCGCGACACGCTGCGCGCGGTCGCCGTGCGTGCGGGCAACGGCACACTGCATGTCGTGGATCTGCGCGCGCTGGACCTCGGCGCCGGGGCCGACGCGCCAGCCGATTCGCTCGCCGTCCAGGCGCAGCTGTGCGGTGGCGCGCTCGCGCTCGTTGGCGCGCTGGCGCAGGTCGACAGGCCGGCCCGCGTGAACTTCGTCACCCGTGGCGCGCAAGAGTTGGGCGGCACGCTGAACGTCGAGCGCGCGGCTCAGGCGACGCTGGCCGGGCTCGCGCGCGTGGTCGCCGCCGAGCATCCGGAATGGGGCTGCCGCACGATCGACCTGGATCCCGCGACGGCCGACCCGGCCGCCGCGCTGGCGCCGCTGCTGCACGCCGCGCCGGACGAACTCCAGCTCGCGATTCGCGACGGCGCGGTGCACGCCGCCCGCCTTGGGCGAGCGAAGCCGGTCCGCCGGGACGCACCGCCGCTGGAGCCGAACGGCAGCTACCTGATCACCGGCGGGCTGGGCGGGCTGGGCCTGCGCCTTGCGCAGCAGCTTGCGCAGGCCGGCGTGAAGCGGCTCGTGCTGATGTCGCGCGGCGCCCCCGATGCCGCTGCAATCGACGCGATCGACACGCTGCGCAAGCAGGGCTGCACGGTCGACCTGGCCCGCTGCGACGTCGCCGATCTCGAGGCGCTGCGCGCCGCGTGGCACGAGACCGTGCTGTCCGGCCCGCTGCCGTTGAAGGGCATCTTCCACGCAGCCGGCGCGCTACGCGACGGGGTGCTGAGCGGCCAGTCCTGGACGGAGTTCGCGGTGCCGTTCCACGCGAAGGTCGCGGGCGCGCTCAACCTGCATGCAATGAGCCTCGATGCGCCGCTCGACTGCTTCGTCTGCTTCTCGTCGATCAGCGCGTTGTTCGGCACCGCCGGACAGGGCAACTACGCGGCGGCGAACGCGTACCTCGACGCGCTCGTCGGCGCCCGCCGCACCCTCGGGCTGCCGGCCACGAGCATCCAGTGGGGGCCGTTCGCCGAAGTCGGGATGGCGGCCGCGCTCGATCGCGCGCATCGCGACAAGGCGGCCGCGCGCGGCCTGCAGGCGCTGTCGCCGGACGAACTCCTCAAGTACGTCGAAGCGGCACGGCGCGCCGACGCGGCCACGGTCGTGATCGGCAATGACGACTGGCAGCGCTATGCGCAGACCGAACCGTCCGAAGGCGTGCGCAAGCTACTCGCTGACTGGCTCCCGAAGGAGGCGGCCGACGCCGCGCCCGCCGCGACCCACATCGAGCGCGACCGCTTCGACGCGCTGGCGCTGCCGGCCCTGCGCGACGCGCTGACGACCTATCTGCAGGCGCAGATCGCGGCGATGCTCGGCCGCGCCGCTGAAGAGATCGCGCCGACCCGCGGCTTTCTGGAACTCGGGCTGGATTCGCTGGCCGCCGTCGAGTTTCGCAGCAAGGTGCAGCGCGACCTGCAGCTGTCGTTGCCGGCGACCTTCGCGTTCGACTACGGCAACGTCGAACTCGGCGCTGACTTCCTGTTCGAGCGGTTGAAGGCGGAACGCGCGCCGGTGGTGGACGAGCCGGTGCCGGCGGCCGAGACCGGGAGTCAGGGGCAGGCGGCGGGCGAAGCGGCGGACGACGTCGATGCGGAATTGGCGCGCCTCGAGGCGTCGCTGCGCCGCTGAGCATCACGTGCACAGACATGGGGACATCAAGGTGACTACAACGCAGCAACGGATCGCGCAGGCGCTCAAGCTCGCGCGGGAGCGAGTCGAGACACTCGAGCGCGCCCAGCGCCAGCCGCTCGCGATCGTTGGCATCGGCTGCCGCTTCCCGCACGACGTCGCAAGCCCGGGCGCGTTCTGGGACGTGCTGTCGAACGGCCGGGACGTGACGACGGAGATTCCGGCGGACCGCTGGGACGTCGAGCACTTCTTCGATCCCGATCCGGAAGCGCCGGGCAAGATGTACGTGCGGCGCGGTGGTTTTCTGGACGCGGTGGACGGCTTCGACCCGGCGTTCTTCGGCATCTCGGAGCGCGAGGCCGTGTCCCTCGATCCTCAGCAGCGACTGTTGCTGGAAGTGGGCTGGGAGGCGCTCGAGCATGCCGGGATCGCGCCGAGCGCGGTGCGGGGAGCATCGTGCGGCGTCTTCATGGGCGTGAGCTGGCACGACTACGAGCGCCTCGCGTTCGGCCGCGACGCGCGGCGCGTCGATGCTTACGCGGGGCTTGGCAACACGCCGAGCATCGCGGCGGGCCGGCTCGCCTACGTGCTCGGCGTCGAGGGGCCGACGATGCTCGTCGACACGGCGTGCTCGGCCAGTCTGGTCGCGGTTCACGAGGCGTGCCAGAGCCTGCGCATGGGCGAATGCGACATGGCACTCGCGGGCGGGGTCGCGTTGATGCTGTCGCCCCTGTCCACGGTGTTCTGCTGCAAGATCCGGGCGCTGTCGCCGACCGGCCGCTGCCATACGTTCGACGCGGCGGCCGACGGTTATCTGCGCGGCGAAGGGGCTGGCGTGATCGTGCTGAAGCGGCTCGACGACGCGCGCGCGAACGGCGACCGGATTCTGGCCGTGATTCGCGGCACGGCCATCAACCATGACGGCGCGAGCAGCGGGCTGACCGTGCCGAACGGCCGGGCGCAGGAGCGCCTGCTGGAAGCCGCGCTGAAAGATGCCGGCGTCGATGCCGGCGCGATCGGCTATGTCGAGGCGCACGGCACGGGCACACCGCTCGGCGACCCAATCGAGCTGGCCGCGCTGTCGAAGGTATACGGGCGCGGGCGCACTGCGCAGCGGCCGCTGCTGGTCGGCTCGGTGAAAACCAACATAGGCCATCTGGAAGCCGCCGCGGGCATCGCGGGGCTGATCAAGGCGGTGCTGATGCTGCAGCACCAGCGGGTACCCGCGAGCCTCAACTTCGCGGATCCGAATCCCCGCTTCGACTGGACCGGCAGCAGGCTGGCGGTGCCGACGCGCCTGACGGAAACCGACGCGCCGCTGAAGATGATCGGCGTAAGTTCGTTCGGCTTCAGCGGCACGAATGCGCACGCGATTCTGGAGTCGGCGCCGGAGGTGGCGCGGGAAGCGGCGGGCGGGGGGCGCGGTGTGCAGGTGCTGACGCTGTCGGCGCGCAGCGAGGAGGCGTTGCGCGCGCTGTCGACGCGCTATGCATCGTTCGTGGAGCAGGGCTCGGCGGATCTGGCGTCGATCTGCTACACGGCGAACACGGGGCGCAGCGCGTTCGAGCAACGCGCGGCATGGGTGGTGCGCGAGCGGGCGGAGTTGGTGTCGCGGCTGCGCGCGTTCGGCGAGGGGGGCGAGCAGCCGGCGCTGCTGCGCGGGGCGTACCGCAACCGCCGGCCGCGGCTGGCGATGCTGTTCACGGGCCAGGGCTCGCAATACGCGGGAATGGGGCGCGAGCTGTACGAGCGCGAGCCGATGTTCCGGGCGGCGCTGGACGAATGCGCGAGCCTGCTGGAAAACGAGCTGGAGGTGGGGCTGCTGGAGGTGCTGTACGGGGCGTCGACGGCGCTGCTGGATCGCACGGACTACACGCAGCCGGCGCTGTTTGCGCTGGGGTATGCGTTGCGCCGGACGTGGGAGAGCTGGGGCGTGACGCCGCAGGTGGTGATGGGTCACAGCCTGGGCGAGTACATGGCGGCGCAGGCGGCCGGGGTGCTGACGCTGGAGGCGGGGCTGAAGCTGGTGGCAAGGCGCGGACGGCTGATGCGCAGCCGTTGCGAAGGCGGGGCGATGCTGTCGGTGATGCTGGATGCGGCGACGCTGCGCGAGCGGCTGGCGGAGCAGGGCGGCGGGCTGGTGATCGCCGCGCTGAACGGGCCGTCGCAGCAGGTGGTGGCGGGGGCGTCGGCGCAGATCGAGGCGCTGCGTGAGCGGCTGGCACGGGAGGCGGTGCGCACGGACTTGCTGCCGGGCTCGCATGCGTTTCACTCGCCACTGGTGGAGCCGATGCTGGAGGCGTATGAGGCGGTGCTGAAGGCGACGCGGCTGTCGGCGCCGCAGTTGCCGCTGGTGTCGAACGTGAGCGGCGCGGTGGCGGGGGCGGGGGCGGAAGTGGGGACGGCGGGGTACTGGGTCGAGCATACGCGCGCGCCGGTGCGGTTCGGTGTTGGGGTTGAGGCGCTGGCGGCGCAGGGCGTGGACGCGGTGCTGGAGATCGGCGCGCGGCCGACGCTGACGGCGCTGGCGCGGCAGACGCTGGGGCCGGACAGCGAGGTGGTGTGGCTGGCGAGCCTGCGGCCGGGACGCGGGGAGGTGGAGCAGATGCTGGAGAGCGCGGCGGCGCTGTACGTGCGCGGCGCGGCGCTGGATTGGGCGTCGTTGCATCGCGCCGAGCGACCGGTCAAGGTCGCGTTGCCGACCTATCCGTTCCAGCGCAAGCGCTACTGGGTCGAACCGGAACCGGACGATGCCGAGACCGCGGGCGGTGTGCCTGGCGTCGCGGCGTCCGGGCTCGGCGCGCGCGTCGACGTCGCGGACGGCTCGATCGTGTTCGAGCTGCGTTGCAGCGCGCGCAGCCACGCGTTCCTACGCGACCACCGGCTGTCAGGAGCGATCCTCGTGCCGGGCAGCTTCTACCTGAGCCTCGCGCTCGAAGCGTGCGATGCGCTGCGCGACGGCATCGCGACGGGCGTGCGCGACATGGTGTTGAGCGCGCCGCTGCGCCTCGCGGAAGATGAGACCCGGGTAATCCAGCTGATCGTCTCCGCGTCGGCAAACGGTGCGCGGCGCTTCGCGATCCACAGTCGAGACGACGCCGCGCGCGCCGAAGTGGGCTGGACCGAGCATGCACGCGGCGAGCTGGCGCCGGTCGCGCGTGCAGCCGGCGCACCGGCGTTCGACGCCGCCGACGACGCGCTCGTCGGGCAATTGGCCGGCGATGCGCTGCGCGCGCAATTCGCGCGGCGCGGGCTGAGCTACGGCGGCAGTTTCCAGGCGCTCACCGATGTGCGTCACGGCGCGTATCGCGCCGAGGCGACCCTTGTTGACCAAGGGACGACGAACGGGCTCGCGGTGCATCCCGGCCTGCTCGACGCCGCGCTCCAAGCGACCGCCGCGTGCCTCGTCTATCAGCTGCTCGACGGGGCTTTCGTGCCGCTGGCGTTCGACGAGGTCGTACTGTCGCGCGACACCCGGCCGTTTGCCGCGTCGCGGGTGGCCGTCTGGCTGCACCGAGATGACGACGCGCAGCCGGACACGATCCGCGCGACGCTGCGCCTCTTCGCGAACGACGGCGCGCCGGTGATGGAGGTGCGCGGCATGACGCTGCGCCGCCTCGCGGAACCGGCGCTCGACGCGGCGCCCGAGGCGGCGGAGCCGACCGAGCACGCGATCGAATGGGCACCGATCGATGCAACCGTTGGGCCAGACGATCCGGCAGGCGTCTGGCTGCTCGTGGGCCCGCCTGCGCGTTGCGCCGCGCTCGAGGCAAGGTTCGCGCGCGGCGGTGCCGGCGTGACGCTCGTGCGCGTCGACGAGACGGCGGGGCGCGACGCGATCGCCGCGGCATGGCGCGACGCGCCCGGCCCGTTGCGCGGCGCGCTGCGCGTCGTACCGGAGCTGGACGTCGCGGCGGGCAGCACGGCGATCGCTGGCGTGGCCGCGCGCGTCGGCGCATTGGCCGTCGCGCTCGCCGCTGCGCCGTTGGCAACAGGGTTCAAGCTCTGGCTCGTGACCGCCGGCGCGTGGTCGCCGGCCGACGAACCAGGGCCGGGCGTGCCCGCGGCCGGCGCGATCGCGGCGCTGGGTCGCACGCTCGCGGTCGAGTACCCGGACCTGCGCTGCACCAATGTCGACCTGGCGCGCGGTCTGTCGGACGACGCGGCGGCGGACGCGCTGTGGCCCGAGCTATGGCGCACCGACGGCGAGACCGATGTGTGCCTGCGTGCGCGCCGCTATGCGCTGCGGCTGCGGGTGGCCGCCGGCGACGACAGCTTGGCCGTGCCGTGCGCAGCGTCGTACCGGCTCGCGGCGGCGGCCGACGGCCGGCTGGAGTCGCTGGCGCTGACCGCCTGCGAGACGCCTCAGCCGGGACGCGGCGAGGTCGTGGTTGCGGTGCGCGCCGCCGGCCTCAATTTTCGCGACGTATTGCGTGTGCTCGGCAAGCTGCCTTTGAGCGCGAGCGGAATCGGCGGCGAGTTGAGCGGCGTGGTTATCGCGATTGGCGATGGCGTGACGACGCTGCGGGTCGGTGACCGTGTGATGGCGATGGCTGATGGGAGCTTCGCGTCGCATGCGGTCGTCGACGCCCACTGCGTGGCGCGGATGCCCGACGATTGGTCGTTCGACGCGGCAGCCACCGTACCCGTCGCTTTCTTGACCGCGCACTACGCGCTGACAGCGCTCGGCGGGCTCACGCGCGGCCAGCGCATCCTGATTCACGCCGCCGCCACGGGGGTCGGCCTCGCGGCGGTCCAGCTGGCGCAACGAATGGGCCTGCAGGTGTTCGCCACCGCGAGCGCGGGCAAGCGCGGCGTGCTGGAGCGGCTGGGCGTCGAGCATCGCTTCGATTCACGCAACCCGGGCTTCGCCGACGAGATTCTCGCGAGAACCGGCGGACGCGGCGTCGACGCCGTGCTCAACGCGCTGACCGGCGACTTCATCCCCGAAAGCCTGCGCGCGCTCGGCCCGTCGGGCGTCTTCCTGGAAATGGGCAAGGCGGAGATTTGGCCGCCGGAGCGCGTCGCCGCGCATCATCCGGGCGCGCGCTACCTGCCTTTCGACATCGCCGACGTACCGGACGATCGGATCGAAGCGCTGTTTGCCGAACTGCAGGCGATGTTCGCGCGCGGCGAGTTGCAGCCGCTGCCGCGCACGGTCCATCCGCTGCGCGACGCGCGCGCGGCGTTCCGCACGATGGCGCAGGGCCGTCATGTGGGCAAGATCGTGCTGCGCGTCGCGGACGATGACGCCGATGCGTTGCCGGCCGGCGCGACCTACCTCGTCACGGGCGCCAGCGGCGCGCTTGGCCGGGAAGCCGCGCAATGGCTGGTCGAGCGCGGCGCCCGGCACCTGATGCTGGTCTCCCGAACCCGCAGCGCAGCGCTCGACGCGCTGCTCGAACACCTGTCGGCGCGCGGCGTGCGGTGCGGCTGGACGCCAGCCGACATCGGCGTCGAGGCGGATGTCGACAGCCTGTTCGCCGCGCTCGCGCACGGCTGGCCGCCGCTGCGGGGCGTGCTGCATGCCGCCGGCACGCTCGACGACGCGCCGCTGAGCGCGCTCGACGAGCCGCGCTACGGCCGCGTGATCGCGCCCAAGGCAGACGGTGCGCGCTGGATTCATGAGCGGACCAGTCGGACGCCGCTGGACTTCTTCATCGTCTACTCGTCGATCGCATCGGTGCTCGGCGCGGCGGGCCAGGGCAACTACGCGGCGGCCAACGGCTATCTCGACGCGCTGGTCCAGTACCGCCGCCGCCTCGGCCTGCCGGCCCTCGCTGTCAATTGGGGCGGCTGGAGCGGGGCCGGCATGGCGGGGTCGATGGAGGCCGCCGCACTGCGCCGGCTGCGCGTGCAAGGCCAGTTCCTGCTGAAACCGGCGAGCGGCATGGCCAGCCTCGCGCGGCTGCTGAGCGCGCCCGACAGCCAGGTCGCGGTGATCGCGGCCGAGTGGGCGACGGTCGTGCAGACGCGCGCCGTGCGCCCATCGCTGCTGGCAGACGTGGGCAACCCTCCGGCCGCGCCGTCGCCTGCGGCCGCCGCGCCGGGGCGCGACGTCGATCCGCGCATGCTGGTCGAGCAGGCGGTGCGCAAGGTGACGGGCACTCGGCCGTCAACGCGGCTCGACGTGCAGATGCCGTTGCGCGAGCTGGGCCTCGATTCGCTGATGGCGATGGAATTGCGCAACGAGCTATGCGCGCTCACGGGGCGGCGCCTGGCGCCGACGATAGCGTTCGACTACCCGAGCATCGTGGCGCTCGCCGAGCATCTCGCCGCGCTGGCGGACGAGGCGGGCAAGACGGCCGCAGCGGCCGCCCCGGCGCAGGCCGCGCGTCGCGACGTGCGGGACGAGGCCGTGCCGGCCGCGCTGACCGACCTGTCCGCGGACGAACTGGTCGCCAGGCTCGAGCGGGAAATCTCTGCATTGGAAGGACATCTGTGATGACGGCATTGAGTGCTGATTCTTCGCTGTTGCGCGCGCTGTCGGCGCTCGAACGCAGCCGGCTCAAGCTGGAAGCTATCGAGCGCGAACGCTCGGAGCCGATCGCGATCGTCGGAGCGGCTTGCCGACTGCCGGGCGGTGTCGTCGATCTCGACAGTTACTGGGCGTTGCTGGCAAGCGGCGGCGATGCGGTATCCCGGCTGCCGGAGGCGCGCTGGAACGCCCCGGGCCTGTACGACCGGAATCGCAACGCGGCGGGCAAAGTCTACAGCGACGCGATGGCGGTGCTGGACGGCGCGGACCATTTCGATCCGGCCGCGTTCGGCCTCTCCGCGCGGGAGGCTGAGCGCATGGAGCCGCAACAGCGGCAACTGCTCGAAGTGACTTACGAGGCGCTCGACCACGCGGGACTGGACATCGACGGCTTGCGCGGCAGCGACACCGCGGTCTACGTCGGGATCTGCGCGAACGATTTCGTGCACCGCTTCGCGACCGAGGCCGCCGACACCTACTCGGCAACCGGCGCGTCGCTCGCGACTGCGTCCGGGCGGCTCGCCTACACGTTCGGCTTCCAGGGGCCGGCACTCAGCATCGATACCGCCTGCTCGTCGTCGCTGGTCGCGCTGCACCTGGCATGCCAGGCGCTGCGCAAGGGCGAGACGCGCATCGCCCTTGCGGGCGGCGTGCACGTGAGCGCCGGCCCGGAATCCTCGGTGGCGCTCGCTAAGCTCAATGCGCTGTCGCCGAGCGGCCGGTGCCGCGCGTTCTCTGCGGACGCGGACGGCTATGTGCGCGGCGAAGGTTGCGTCGTGCTGGTCCTGAAGCGCCTGGGCGACGCGCTGCGCGATGGCGATCGCATCCTCGCGTCGGTGCGGGAGACGGCGCTCAACCAGGACGGGCGCAGCAACGGACTGACCGCGCCGAACCGGCTCGCGCAGACCGAGTTGCTGCGCACGTGCCTGTCGCGCGCGAAGCTGAGTCCGAGCGACGTCGGCTACCTGGAGGCACACGGCACCGGGACCGAGTTGGGCGATCCGATCGAGCTTTCCGCCGCGGCGGCGGTTTACGGTATCGACCGTGCGTTGCCGCTATGGGTCGGCTCCGCGAAGACCAACATCGGTCACCTCGAAGCGGGCGCGGGGCTGGCCGGCCTGCTGCGCGCGGTACTTGCGCTGCGGCACGCGACGATTCCGCCGAACCTGCACCTGAACGGACTCAATCCGCATTTCGACTGGGAGGCCGGGCGGCTGCGGGTGCCGACGGCGCCCACGCCGTTTCCGCTCAATCCGTCCGGGACCAGGATCGCTGGCGTCAGCGCGTTCGGCTTCAGCGGCACGAACGCGCACGCGCTCATCGAGCAGCCGCCGCCCGCAGAGGCCGCGGCGCCCCTGCCCGGCGACGTGGATGCCGTGTTCCTGAGTGCCGCCTCCGAGGCGGGGTTGCGCGACCAGGCGCGCCGCTTCGCGCGCCGCCTCGCCGATGCGCCCGCGCAGTGGCGCGAGTTCTGTCACACTGCGCGCGCGCGGCGCAATCCAGGCGCGCTGCGCATCGCGGGCGCAGGCAGCGACGCGGCCGAACTCGCGGCGCAGCTGAACGCGTTCGCGGACGGCGCAGCGCCCGCGGAGATCGTGCGCGGCGAACGGCTGCCCGGCGAGTGCGGCGTCGTCGCGGTGTTTTCTGGGCAGGGCGCGCAATGGGTCGGGATGGGGCGGGAGCTGATTGCGACGAGCCCCGTGTTCGCGCGTGCGTTCGACGAGTGCGCGCAGGCGGTCGAGCGCCATTCGGGGCGCGTGATGCGCGACGCGCTCGCCGCCGATGAAGCGGCCTTCGCGGCGCTCGACGCGGCCACCGTCCAGCCGCTGCTGTTTTCGGTTGCGGTCGCGCTGGCCGCGCACTTGCGCGCGCTCGGTGTGCGCTTCGATGCAGTCGTCGGGCAGAGCATGGGCGAGGTAAGCGCGGCGGCCGTTGCCGGCGCGCTGTCGATCGACGACGCCGCGCGCGTCATGTGCGAGCGCAGCCGTCTCGGCGTTACGGCGAAGGGCGGCGCGATGGCGGTGCTCGCGATGAGCCGCGCGGAGGTCGAGGCGCGGGTCGCGGCCGAAGGCCGCGCCGTGACCCTCGCCGCCTGCAACGGTCCGGCGTCGACGCTCGTGTCCGGCGAGGAAGCCGAGATCGACGCGCTCGTCGGCGCGTGGCAGGCGCGCGGCGTGTTCTGCCGCAGGCTGCGGGTCGACTATGCGTCGCATAGCGCGTTCATGGAGCCGTTGCTCGCGCCGCTGAAGGCCGGGGTGGCCGCCATCTCGCCGCGCGCGGCGCAGATCCCGCTGTATTCGACGGTGACGGCCGACGAGATCGACGGCGCGACGCTGACGCCCGACTACTGGGCCGCCAATCTCCGGCAACCCGTACTGCTCTACCCGACGCTCGAAAAACTGATCACGCGCGGCTACCGGCTGTTCCTGGAAATCTCTCCCCGTCCGGCGTTGAGTGCCTCCATCGAGGACGCGCTGGCGCAGGCAGGCGTCGACGGCTGCGTCGTGTGCGCGATGAACGACGACGCGCCGCAGGGGCGCACGGCGCTGTTGGCCGCCGGCCGGCTGTTCGCGCACGGTGCGCGCCTCGACGTCGAGCGCGCGCCCGGCCGGGTGGCCGAAATTCCGCCGCGCAGCTGGGAACATGCCGAGTTCCCGCTGCCCGCCTATCGGCGCGCGGCGGGCTCGGACGGGCACACCGACGCGATTCTCAACGCCGCGCGCGCGATCGCGGGCCAGGCCGGCACCATGGTAGCCGACGGCGGGCTGAGCGTCGGGCATCCGCTGGTCGCGCAGCATCGCGTCGACGACAGCGCGCTGCTGCCGGGCACGGGGTTCCTGCGGCTGGCGCTGCAGGTCGCGCAAGTGCGCTGGCCGCAGCAGGATCTGGCGGTCACCGATGTCGTGTTCCGACAGGTGCTGGCATTGCCCGATGACGCGATCGAGCCGAGGCCGCTGCAACTCGTGATGGTCGACGAGTCGCCCGACGCGGCCGGCTGGCGCGTGAGCAGCCGCGACAGCGAGCGCGACGATCGCTGGGTCGAGCATGCGGGCGGCCGCGTGAGCCGCGCGAGCGGCCCAGCGGATGACGGCGCCCAGCTGGGCTTCGCCGACGCGCAGGCGCGCATGCGCGACGAGGTGGATGGTGCGACGCTGTATGACGCACTCGACGGGATGGGCCTGCAATACGGCCCGCGGTTTCGCTGCGTCGAGCGGCTCTGGTGGGCGGACAATGCGTTCGTCGCGCGGCTGGCCGATGGCGGCGCCACGCAGCCGGACGCATTCAACCTCGATGCATGCCTGCACGGGCTGGCCTGGCTCGGCTGCCGGCACGGCGAGCCGGCCCGGGTGCCGGTCTCCGTCGAACGGGTCGTGATCGCCGCCGGCGCGGGCGCACCCGCTTGGGTGCATGGGGTGCGCGCCCTCGACGGCGACGCGTCGACGGCCGATCTGGTCGTGTGGGACGTGGCGGGGCGCGTGGTGACGCGGATCGTCGGGCTGCGCGCGCTGAGCCCCGATCGCGCCGAAGCGGCGCTGCCCGCGCAGGGCCGCTGGCTGCACGGCCAGGCATGGATCGCGCAGCCGTTGCTGACCGACACGCAAGCCGAGCCGCGCGCCTGGCTGATCGTCGCTGCTTGCCGCGACGCATCCGGCGCGTGGTTGGAGCGGCTGCAGGCGCGTCTCGGCGGCGCGGCGCTGCTGCGCTGGAGGTCCGGCGACGGCACGCCGTTTCCGGCGGCCGAGTTGCGTGCATGGGCGGAGTCGGACGAGCGCGGGGTGCGCTCGATCGTCTGGATCGGCGACAGCGTCGAGCGTGCGCTCGCGGGCGACGCCGGCGGCAAGCCGGCGATCCGCGCGAGCATCGATGCGCTCGGTCTCGTGCAGGCCGTGCTTGCCGCGTTCGACGGCCGCGAGGCGCCGCGACTGAGCTTCGTATCGGCCGGCGCGCAGGCCGTCGCCGGCCAATCCGCGCCGGCCTGCGCGGCGCTGGGCGATGCCGGCCTCTGGGGGCTGGCGCGCGCGCTGTCGGCGGAACATGCGCAATGGCACGTGCGTTGCATCGATGTCGATCCGGGCGACGCGCACGCACAGGCGGAGCGGCTGGCCGACGAGCTTGCCGGCGGGTCCGCCGAAACGGAAGTCGCGCTGCGCGCGGCGCGCTGGGTCGGCAGGTTCGCGCGCCGGCCGCTTGGCGAAGAGCGCGAGCCGGTCGGCCGGCTTGCCGGCGAACCCTATCGCGTCGAGATAGACCGGCCGGGCGCGCTGAGTTCAATGAAGCTGCGGGCGGCGCCGCGCGTCGAGCCGCAGGCCGGCGAGGTGGAGATCGAAATCGACGCGGCCGCGCTCAATTTCGCGGACGTGATGCGTGCGATGGGCTTTTTCCTCGCCGGCGGCGAGCGCTCGATCGCGCTCGGCAGCGAATGCGCCGGGGTTGTGTCGCGCGTCGGTCCGGGCGTATCGGCCATGCAGGTCGGGCAGCGGGTGATTGCGATCGGCGCGCACTGCTTCGCGAGCCACGCGTGCGTCGACGCGGCACTGGTGGCGCCGCAGCCCGACGCGCTGTCGGCTGCACAGGCGGCCGCGTTGCCGATCGCATCGATGACCGCATGGTACGCGCTGAAGGAGGTCGCGTCGCTGCGCACGGGGCAGCGCGTGCTGATCCATTCGGCGACGGGCGGCACGGGGCTGGCTGCCGTGCAGCTTGCGCTGTCGCTCGGCGCGGAGGTGTTCGCGACAGCCGGCAGCGAGGCCAAGCGCCAATTGCTGCGCGAACTCGGGGTGCGGCATGTGTTCGATTCGCGCAACGCGACGTTCGAGCGCGCGACGCTCGATGCGACCGGCGGGCGTGGGGTCGACGTCGTGCTCAATTCGCTCGCGGGCGCAGCGATCGAGCAGAACCTGCGGGTGCTGGCCGCCGATGGCTGGTTCCTGGAGCTGGGCAAGCGCGACATCTACGAGGACGGCCGGCTGTCGATGCGCCACTTCAAGAAGCGGCTGCGCTTCGTGGCGATCGACCTGGGCGGCTTGCAACGGGAACGGCCCGAGCAGTTCGCCGCGCTGTTCCGGCGGGTGCTGCACGCATTCGCGCAGGGCGAGCTTGCGCCGCTGCCTACCACGGTGCTGCCGGTGTCCCGCGCCGGCGAGGCGTTTCGGCGGATGGCGGCGGCGCAGCACGTCGGCAAGCTGGCGTTGACCATGCAGGATCCCGAACGGGTCGTCGCCGAGCCGGGCGGCCCCGCGCCGCTGCTGCGCGGCACCCACCTGATCACGGGCGGCACGGGCGGCCTTGGCGCGGCGCTCGCCGGCTGGCTGGTCGAGAACGGCGCGCGGCGAATCGTGCTGATGGGGCGCTCGGCCGCGGGTGCGGCGGCGCAGGCACAGGCTGAGCAATTGCGGCGCCAGGGCGCCGAAGTGCGGACGGTCGCGATCGATGTGACATCGCGCGCGGACCTTGCACGTGAGCTTGACGCGATCGACGCCGATTTCGGCCCGCTGCGCGGCGTGTACCACTTGGCTGGCGTGCTGAACGACGGGCTGGTCGACACCCAGACGCCTGACGCGTACCGGCGCGTGCTGGGCTCCAAGGCCGACGCCGCGTGGCACCTGCACGAGCTGACCGCCGGGCGAGCGCTCGATCATTTCGTCCTCTATTCGTCGGCAGCGGCGTTGCTGCCTTCGCCGTCGCAAACGAACTATGCCGCGGCGAACGCGTGCCTCGATGCGCTCGCCGCGTGGCGGCACGCGCAGGGGCTGCCGGCGCTTAGCCTCCAGTGGGGGCCATTCTCGGACGCCGGGCTCGCGGCGGTTCGCGGCGAGCGGGGCGCACGCCTTGCGGAACGCGGCGCGGCCAGCCTGACGACGGGCGAGTCGCACCGCTACCTCGGCATGCTGATGAAGCGCGACGAGCCCGTGGTCGGCGTATTCCCGTTCGACGCCGCGCGCTGGCTCGACGCTTCTCCTACGGTGGCGGCCCAGCCTCGCTTCGACATGGTGCGCGACGGCGCCGCTGCGCGACCCGGCAGCGGCGCGTCGCAGGCGCGCCTCAAGGACGCGCCGCCGGCGACGCGGCGTGAGCTGATCCAGGCCCTGTTGCGCCGGCATGCTGCCGCGGTGCTGCGAGTGCCGGAAGCCGCGCTGACGCCCGCGACGACCTTTGCGCAGGCCGGGCTGGATTCGCTGACGGGCCTCGAGCTGCGTAACCGAATCGAGAGCGAAGTGGGCTTGCCGCTTTCGTCCGCGGTGTTGTGGCGTCATCCGACGGTCGGCGCGCTTGCCGAGTTTTTGACGCGGCAGCTCGGTGCATCGGACCGTTCGGCAGCCGCGCCAGCGCAGCCCGTTGCCGCGCCGGTGTCGGCGGCGGACGCGGGCAAGTGGTTTCTCGTGCCGCGACCGTCACATGCGCCGCGTCTGCGGATCTTCTGCATCCCGTTCCTGGGCGGCCTCGGCTCGGTGTTTTCCGGCTGGGTTCGTCACCTGCCCGAAGAGATCGAGTTGCAGGCGCTACAGTTGCCGGGACGGCCGCCGCGCCACGCCGAAGCGGCGCATTCCCTCTATCCGGAGCTTGTCGACGCGCTGCGCGATGCGCTGCTGCCGCGCCTCGACACGCCATATGCGATCTACGGGCACAGCCTCGGCGCACTGCTGGCGTTCGGCCTCGCGCATGCGTTGCGAGACGCGGAGGCGCCCGCGCCGGAGCACTTGTTCCTGGCCGCATATCCGGCGCCGCATCTGCACAACCCCGTCGGCGACATCGCGGGCCTGCCGGATGCGGAATTCATCGAGGGGTTGAAGCGTCTGCGCGGCATTCCGGAGCAGGTTCTTGCGGACAGTGAATTGCTGAACGTCTTCCTGCCGAGCCTGCGGGCCGAGATCGCGCTGCTGAACTCCTATGCGCACGAGGCGCGTGCGCCGCTGGCAGTGCCCGCGACGATCCTCGGCGGCACGCACGACCACGTCGTCACCGCCGCCGAGATCGACGCGTGGCGGCGGCACTTCGCGGGCGCGGTCGAAGTGCGCGAGATCGACGGAGGGCATTACTTCGTGAAGGACGCGCCCCGCAGCGTGGTTGACGTGGTGCTGGCTCGGCTCGCGCTGGCCTGACTCAGTGTCGTGCGTCCGGCCGGGACTGGCGGGCGCACCCGAATTGCAGGCGAACGCTGCCGTTCGTGCGGAGCGGCAGCGGGGAAATCGATCCGCACGTTCATGACCAAGGAGATGAAAAAGTGAAAAAAATGCTGATGTCGCTCGCTACCGTCGGTACGCTGTCCTCGTCCGCTCTCACGCTGGGCATGATGCCAGCGGCGGCCTGGGCGGGCACGCAGTCGTGCGCGAGCCTGGTCGGCTCGTGGGGCAATCAGCTTGGCTCGACGATGAATATCCAGTCGGTCGATCCGGTGACGGGCGCGATCACCGGCACCTACCGGTCGCCGTCGGGCACGAGTGGCCAACTGTTCCCGCTGGTCGGCTGGACCAACACCGCGCCCGCACAGAACGGCCAGGACAACGTCACGCTGGTGTCGTTCGCAGTGAACTGGGGCGACTACGGCACGGTGACGTCGTGGTCGGGTCTGTGCCGCACGCAGAACCAGGTGCCGACCATTTCCGCGCTGTGGCATTTCGCCCAGTCGAACGCGCACTACACGTGGAGCCACGTGCAGACGGGCCAGGACGTTTTCAGCCCGACAAGCGCGCGCTGAAGCAACGCGCCCGCGCAAGCAGCAGTTGGCGCTCGCCGCCGTGGCGCGGCATCATGCCGACCCGGTTTCCCCGCGCCGCGCCGCGCCGTCAGGCGGGCGCGGGCGAACGCCGGGCGCCGCGCGCGAGCGCGCCCGCTTTCCGGATTCATCAGTAATCAGTAGGGAGACAATTTCATGGCGTCAGCCGCCGAACTGAAACAGAACGCATCGCTGTATTTCCTGGCGCTGGGCGCCTTTGCCATCGGCACCGAAGGATTCATGCTCGCGGGGTTGCTGCCGATCATCGCGAAGGATCTGTCCGTCAGCCTCGCGGCAGCGGGGCAGCTCGTCACCGTTTTTTCGCTTTCCTATGCGATCAGCTCGCCGATCCTGACAACGGTCAGCGCGGGCGTCAATCGGCGCCGCTTCCTGATCGTCGCGCTGCTGTGCTTCACCGCCGCCAATTTCGCGGCTTGCGCGTCGCCGGGCTATCTGTCGCTGCTGGCCGCGCGCGTGCTGCTAGCCGTGTCGGCCGGCCTGTACATGCCGAGCGCGAATGCGCTCGCCGGCTCGCTCGTCGCGCCGGAGCGCAGGGGGCGCGCGCTCGCGACCGTCCATGGCGGGATCACGATCGCCGTCGCGCTCGGCGTGCCGCTCGGCGCATGGATCGGCGAGCACTTCGGCTGGCGCTCGACGTTCGCCGGCATCGGCGTGCTGTCCGCGATCGTGACGCTCGGGGTAGTGGTCGGCCTGCCGCGCGGGATCGGCGCGAACCTGTCGGTGCCGTCACTCGCGCAGCGCGTGGCCGTCGGGCGACAGCCCGCCGTGCTGGTCACGCTGCTCATCACGACCCTGTGGGCCGCGGGCATCTGGACTATCTACCCGTATCTCGCACCGTTCCTCACGGGCCGCCCCGGCTTCAGCGGCGCGGAAATCGGCGCCGTGCTGCTGCTGTACGGCGTGTTCGCCGGCATCGGCGTATTCATCAGCGGCCGTGCGATCGACCGCCTCGGCAGCGGCAAGGTGTTGATCGTCTGCCTGGTCGTGATGATGCTGTCATACGAGAGTCTGACCGCCAGCGCGCTGCACCTGGAGCCCGCGCATGCGCGCGTCGCGATCCTGATTGCGATCGCCGCGTGGGGCGCGGCTGGCTGGGCGTTCAACCCGGCCCAGCAGACAAAGCTGATTGGCATCGCCGGCCTTGAAGTCGCGCCGGTCTCACTGTCGCTCAATTCGTCGTTTACGTATCTCGGCTTCGCGCTCGGCGCGGCGCTCGGGTCGTTCATCGTCGCATACAGCTCGGTGTCGGACATCGGCGCGATCGGCGGGCTGTGCGAACTGGCCGCGCTGCTGATCACGCTGGCGGCCGACCGCCATGCCCGGCGCGCGGCGACGCGCGTGCAAGTCGCGGTCCAGACCGCCCCCGCGCGCGCCGAACGCTCGACGCAGCCGTGACACGGCGTGTACGCGCGACAACGAAGGAAAGACCATGAGCCGGGAAGCGATCAAGGCGCTGCACGACACCGGCCGGGCCGCCCCGGCGCCGCGCGACACGTCGCGGCCGTTCACGGTATTGGGCGTGCATCACGTTGCGATCGGGGGGGCCGACAAAGCGCGCCTGACGAATCTGTGGGTGAACCTGCTGGGGTTGCCGGTGACCGAGCGCTTTCGCAGCGAGGCCGAAAACGTGGACGAGGACATCCTGATCGCGGGTGCGGGCGCCGGGGCCGTCGAGATCGACCTGATGCAGCCGCTCGACCCGGCGCGCAAACCCGACGTGACCCGTCCCGCGCTCAACCATATCGGCCTTGCCGTCAGCGACCTCGACGCGGCCGTCGCGTGGCTGATCGCGCAAGGCGTGCGATTCGCCGATGGCGGGATTCGGCGGGGAGCCGGCGGTGCGCGCGTCGCCTTCATTCATCCAGCCGCCAGCGCGCAGTTTCCGCTGAGCGGCGAAGGCGTCCTGATCGAACTCGTGGAGGCCGTGCACGACGCCCGCGACGAACGTGTCCGGCAACCGGCATAAGCAAGCCGTCGCGCCACCCGAAGTCCCCGTGGAGGAACAACCATGTCTGACAATCGAGATCCGGGCGCGCCGGCAGCGGCGCCGAACCTCGCCGCGCTGCAACGCGAGAGGGAGCAGATCCGGCTGAAGCCGTTGTATACCGCAGCGGACACGGCGGGGCTGCCGTTTCAAGACACCTTGCCGGGCGTGCCGCCGTATCTGCGCGGCCCGTATGGGACGATGTACACGACGCGTCCGTGGACGATCCGCCAGTACGCGGGATTTTCAACCGCGCAGGAGTCGAACGCGTTCTATCGCAACGCGCTGTGGAACGGCGTCGACGCAATCTCGGTCGCTTTCGACCTGCCGACCCATCGCGGCTATGACTCGGACAACGCCCGCGTCGCCGCCGATGTCGGGATGGCGGGCGTTGCGATCGATTCCGTGGAGGACATGAAGGTCTTGTTCGACGGCATACCGCTCGACAGGATTTCGGTTTCGATGACGATGAACGGCGCCGTGCTGCCGATCATGGCCTGCTTCATCGTCGCGGCCGAGGAGCAGGGCGTCGCGCAATCCGCGCTGACCGGAACGATTCAGAACGACATTCTGAAAGAATTCATGGTGCGCAACACCTATATCTATCCCGTGCGCCCGTCGATGCGGATCGCCACCGACGTGATCGAATACTGCGCGACCCGCATCAAGAAATTCAATTCGATTTCGATCTCCGGCTACCACATGCACGAGGCGGGCGCGTCGCCGACGGTCGAGTTGGCATTGACGCTCGCCAACGCGCGCGAGTACGTGAGAAGCGTGCTGGCGCGTGGTCTCGCCTTCGACGAATTCGCGAGCCGACTGAGCTTCTTCTTCGCGGTCGGCATGAACTTCTATCTCGAGATCGCGAAGCTGCGCGCCGCCCGCCAGCTGTGGTGGCAACTCGTCGATGAGTTCAATCCGGCCAACGAACGCTCCCGCATGCTGCGCGCGCACTGTCAGACCTCGGGGTGGTCGCTGACGCGGCAAGAGCCTTACAACAACGTGGTGCGCACCACGATCGAGGCCATGGCGGCCGTGTTCGGCGGCATCCAGTCGCTGCATACCAATTCGCTCGACGAGGCGATCGCGCTGCCGAGCGAGTTTTCGGCGCGCCTCGCGCGCAACACGCAACTGATCATTCGCGAGGAAACGCAGATCCCGAGCGTGGTCGATCCATGGGCCGGATCGTACATGATGGAATCGCTGACCCAGGATATCGTCACCCAGGTCACGCAGGTCATGGACGAGATCGAACAGCGCGGCGGCGTGATCGGCGCGATCGAATCGGGCTGGGCCAAGCGCAAGATTGCCCACGATGCGTCGCGCAAGCAGGCGCGGATCGACGCGAACGTGGATGTGATCGTCGGCGTCAACAAATACCGGCCCGACACCCCGGACTGCGAGCCCAAGGTGCGCAGGATCGACAACAGCGCGGTGCGCGGCGAACAGGTCGAACGCTTGCGGCGCCTGAAGGCGACGCGCAGCCAGCGCGATGTCGATGTCGCGCTGGCCGCGTTGCGCGACGCCGCCGCATGCGGGCAGGCCGGCCACGGCAGGCGCAACCTGCTCGATGCGGCGATCCAGGCGGCTCGCGTTCGCGCGACGGTCGGCGAAATCTCCGCCGCGATCGAGGCCGTGTGGGGCCGGTATTCGGTTCGGACGGAGGTGCTCGCGGGCGTCTATGGACGTGAGTTCGCGAACGATGCCGGATGGCAACGGCTCGCCTCGGAGATCGCGCGGTTTTCGGCCGCGCACGGTGGTCCGCCGCGCATTCTGATGGCAAAGCTCGGCCAGGACGGACACGACCGTGGGATCGGCGTGGTGTCGGGCGCCCTCGAGGATCTCGGTTTTTCGGTCGTGATGGGCGCGCTATTCCAGACCGCCGAGGAAGTGGTCCGAATCGCGTCTGACAAACGGGTTCACGCGATCGGCATCTCATCGTTGACGGCGGGACATGGCGTCTCGATTCCTGCCCTGATGGACTGCATGGACCGGCATCTGCCGCGCCGGCTGCCTGTCTATCTCGGCGGCGCGATTCCCGATTCGGACCATCCGGAACTGCGTCGTCTCGGCGTTGCCGACATCTTCGGCCCGGGAACGCCTATCGTCGATTTCGCGACGATCATGTTGCGCCGGATCGAAACCGAACTCGGCACGCGCATGGCCTCGGACCCTCGGGCGACGGGCCAGACCGATGTGCGTCCCGTTACCGAGACGATATCCGGCTGATCGAGATGGAATGCGCTGCCCGATGCGCATGGGCAGATGGCGCGAAGCCGGTGGCCTCCCGGCGCGGCCGCGCCCGTTGGCGCTCAGCTTCGCTCGAAGCCTCTGGCCACCTCCCAGTCGGTGACGCGGCGATCGTATTCGAGCTGTTCCCACTGCGCGGCATGCACGTAATGATTGACCACCTCGTCGCCCAACGCTTCGCGCAGCCATGTCGAATTGGCGCTGATATCGATGGCGTCCCGCAATGTCTTTGGAATGTCGGGCAGGGCGTCGTCGCGGTACGCGTCGCCGACGAACGGGCCGGGCAGCGGTAGCTTTTCGTCGATGCCCGCGAGGCCGGCCGCGATCAATCCGGCAAAGGCGAGATACGGATTCAGATCCGCGCCGCCGATGCGGCATTCCACCCGGATGGCGTGGGAGCCTTCGCCGCAGAGGCGGTATCCGGCAGTCCGGTTGTCCCGGCTCCATGCGGCCTTGGTCGGCGCGAAGGTGCCGGCCTGGAATCGCTTGTACGAATTGACGTAGGGGGCGAGCAGCAGCGTGATGTCTCTCGAATATTTCAGCAGCCCAGCCATGTAGTGCCGCATGAGCTCCGACATGCCGTGGCGCGCGTTGGCGTCATAAAACAGCGGCTTTTTGTCCAGCGACCATAGCGATGCATGAATATGACTGGATGAGCCGGCCAGATCGTAGCGCCATTTCGCCATGTAGGTGATCGCCTTGTGATGCTGCGCGGCGATTTCCTTGCTGCCATGTTTGATGATCGTGTGCTGATCGGCCATCACGAGCGGATCGGCATAGCGCACGTTGATTTCGCCTTGGCCCGCGCCCCATTCGCCCTTCGAGCATTCGATCGCGATGCCTGCGTCATGCAGTCCGTTTCTGATCGGTCGCATGACGGATTCCTGGCGCGTCGTCGACAGGATGTGGTAGTCCTGGCTGTAGGTGCCGGCCGTCTGCGGATCGACGTATTTCCTGCGCGAGATCGCTTCGTAAGTCTCGTCGAACAAATAGAATTCCAGCTCTGATGCGAAGCATGCCGTCATCGCGCGCTCGGTCAGGCGGCGCAACTGCCGTTGCAGGATCTGCCGCGGCGAATGTGCGACGGGCCGCTCGCGATGGTCGAGCACGTCGCAAATCACCAGCGCGGTGGCATCGAGCCACGGCAGCCGCCGCAGCGTGGAAAGATCCGGCTTGAGCAGGAAGTCGCCATATCCGTCTGCCCAGCTCGCGCTGGCATAGCCGGGCACGGGCTCCATGTCGATGTCGTCGGCCAGCAGGTAATTGCACGCATGCGTTTCCTGGTAGCCGTGCTTCACGAAGAAGTCGGCATGAAACCGCTTGCCGACCAGACGGCCCTGCATGTCGACAAGGCAGACAAGCACGGTGTCGATGGCGCCTGACGCGGCCGCCTGCTTCAATTCGTCGAACGAAAGACTCATATTCTGCGCCCGGTCAAAAGAGTGGATGTCGGTTCAATCCGTTGTGTGGAAAGCCGTGAAGAACGCGGCCGCTGTTCAGGCGAATGCGCGCTGGCCGGCGCGGATGAAGTCAACCTGCGCCGCCGCATCGATCGATGCCGATCCGGCTCACCTCGGCCGGCGTCGTTTGATAGATCTGGTTGATCCAGTTGCCGAACAACAGATGTGCGTGACTGCGCCACTGGTTCCGGGGGGCGAGGTTTTCGCAGTCGTCGGGGAAATAATGCCGTGGAACGCCGATGTCCCGGCCAATCGCGCGATCGCGAAAATACTCGTCCGCCAGCGTGTACGAGTCGTACTCGATGTGGTTGAAGATGTGCAGCGAATGATGCTTCGGATCGTTGAGAAGGCACAGGCCCGTTTCCGGCGATTCGATCAGCACGGACACGCCGCTGTCCGGCGGAATATCCGCGCGGCGCATTTCGGTCCAGCGCGACACCGGAATATGCACATCGTCGGAAAAGCCTTGCAGATAGGGCGACCCGGCTTCCAGGCCATGATGCTTGAATACGCCGAACGCCTTTTTGTTCAGCACGTATTTCGGCATGCCGTGAAAGTAGTGCATCGCCGCCTGCGCGCCCCAGCAGATGTTGAAGCAACTGTGAACGTTGGTTTGCGTCCAGTTGAAAATCTTCACGAGCTCGTCCCAGTAGCTCACTTCGGCGAAAGGCAGGGTTTCGACCGGCGCGCCGGTAATGACGAAACCGTCGAATTTCTGCGCCTTGACGTCGGCCCAGTCGTGGTAGAACGAAACGAGGTGGTCCGTCGGCGTGTTCTTCGGCGCGTGATTGGTGATCTTGATCAACGTGAGTTCGACGTGCAGCGGCGTGGCGCCGAGCAAGCGGGCGATCTGGATTTCGGTCTTGATCTTGTTCGGCATCAGGTTCAGCAAGCCGAAGCGCAGCGGCCGGTTATGCGGGCGGACCGTGCGCTCGTCGTCCATGACCATGACGCCCTCCGTCTCGAGCGCGGTCACGGCGGGCAAACCTTTGGGAATTCTGATCGGCATGGACTTGCAGCCTCCGTTATCAGTCAATCGCATCGCGGGCGTCAGCGCAGCCGGCCACGGCTTACGTGATGGCGGCACCGGCAGCGGGCCGCGACGCCGAACGCCTTCGGCGTCACATCGGCCGCACGCATCGATATCGGCGTGGAATCTCCGGTATTTTTCGCGTTGCCAATCATTTGGTATCCGAAATAATGAGGTCGGCAGCTTTTTCGCCGACCATCATGACCGTCGCATTGATATTGACCGACACCATCGCGGGGAACACCGACGCGTCGCAGACTCTCAACCCGGTGACGCCTTTCACCTTCAGATCCGGCGTGACGACGGCCTGCGGATCATGCGCGGAGCCCAGGCGGCAGGTGCCGCAAGCGTGGTAGTACGTCTGGCAGTTATTGCGGATGTAGGCGCGCAGATCCTGTTCGTCGACGATGTCGGGCCCCGGCAGCAGTTCCTTGTTGACGATTCGGCCCAGGCTCTGCGTGTTGCCCATGCGCCGGCAGAATGCGACCGCTTGCAGCAGCACGTCTTCGTCGTAGCGGTCGGCGTCGGACAGGTAGTTCAGGTCGATTGTCGGCGCGACGCGAATGTCGGCGGACGTGATCTTCACGCTTCCGTGGCTTCGGCTGATGGCAACGTTCGGCTCGAGTGCGATGATGGATCGCCCTTTCGGCGCCGACGGGTGATATTCGTCGCCGAACCGGCCGTTGAACCAGCCGGCCGTCAGCCCGAACTGCACTTGGCTTTCCGCCGCGCGGGCGTGCGGTGAGAGCTTGAGCATCGCGATTGCCTCATAGGGCGTGATGTCCCAGTCGGGCACCGGCTCTGCCGTCTCGAAGACCACGGGCACCGTATAGTGATCGAGCAGATGCTGCCCGACTCCTGGACTGTCGTGCACGACGTCGATGCCGAGCGCGCGCAGATCGGCGGCGTTGCCGATTCCGGAAGTCATCAGAAGCTGGGGGGACTGGATGCTTCCGGCGCAGAGAATGATTTCCCGGCGCGCGGCAATGCGCCCCTTGTCCGTGACGCAGGCAGTGGCGGCCTTGCCGGTGAATTCGATCTTGCTGACGAGCGTTTGCGTCAGAATCCGCAGATTCGCCGGCAGCGACGTCAACGGATGAAGATAGGCGACCGACGACGAGCTGCGCAAACGTCCGTGCGCGTTCAACGTGAGCATGCCGATGCCGGGCGCGACTTTGGCGCTGAAATCCACGTTCGGCAGCCCGAGTTCTTCTCCGGCCCGCACGAATGCCGTGGAAAACGGGTGGCGCTCCGGGCGCCGTTCGATCGTGAGGCGCGCCTGCAGGCGATCGAAATAGCGGCTGACGTCCGCGCCCGACCACCCGTCGCCGCCAAGATCGCGCCATGCGTCGAAATCCTCTTTCGGCGGCACCAGGTACGCGCAATCGTTATGGTTGCCGCAGCCGCCCAACATCTTCGCGCGCGAGTAGGTGAGCTGGCGGCTGGATTGCTTCGTGGGATTGGCCAGGAACCCCCAATCCGTGCTGGCGTCCAGCTCGAACAGGCGGGAAATGTCCATCATCGCCGGAACCCCTTCGTCCGGCGGTCCGGCTTCGACGAGCAGAACCGAGCCGATGTCTGCATCCGCGAGCCGCCGCGCGATGACCGCGCCGGCGCTACCGCCGCCGATAACGATGTAGTCGAAAACCATGCTCCTCCCTTCCAGCGTGCCGCTGATCGATATGCCGTCGGTCATGCCGGCTCTCAATAAGGAAACAGAACGAGGCCAAGCGCAACGAGCGCATACAGCAGCGCGGTGATCTTGTTGAGCGCGGCCGTGTTATTGAAGGCCACGCGCGCGTTGTGCGCGAGAAACATGTAGCCGCCATAGATCGACAGCGAAATGGCCGTCGCCGCGAGGCCCAGCGAGACAGCCTGCGTGGTGTACGAAAAATGCGGGCTGATGAAGCTCGGGTACGTCAGCAGGCTCGCCAGCCATCCCTTCGGATTGGTCAGGGAGACGAGCAGCGAATCCACGAACATCTGCTTCGAACTCGCATTTCCGGCGGCGCCGTCGCGCGGCTCCGAGCGGCTGAAAAAGGTCGTCAGCGCCAGGTATGCCAGATAAATCGCGCCGATCCATCGCAGATAAACCAGCACCCATTGATGGTCGCGAATCAGCAATCCCACGCCGGACAAGACCACCGTTGCGTGAATGGCGGTGGCGAGCCCGAACCCGAACGCGCCGGGAATCGCGGTCTTGAGGCCATGTTTGATGGCCTGCGCAACCGCGAACGCTACGTTCGGCCCGGGCACCGCGACCGCGGAAGTAAAGGCCACGCAAAACAACGCCAGCAAATGCAAATCCATGAGGCCGCCGATAGAGACGAAATTTTTTGAGGTGGCGAAGGGTTTCAATGCCCGGAAGGCTCGCCATGTCGCCATTTCCATGACCGCTCCGTTTGATAGGCAACGCAGGCACGCCCGAACGCTTTGAAAATCGTCTGGCTGACGGCATCGCTGGACGCATGCCATTCCGGGTGCCATTGCAGCGCGAGCTGAAAGCTCGCCGGCGTCGGATACGACAGCGCTTCGATCACGCCGTCGTCGGCGACGGCTTCCACCCGGATATCGGCAGCGGCCTCGGCAATGCCCTGATTGTGCAGTGAATTGACGAACAGCGCGCGGCCGTCGATGATCGACGACAGAATGCCGCCCGGCACGACGTTCACCGTATGAACGGGCAGGTACTGCTGATCGCGGGGCAGGGCCGGGTTTTCATGATGGACGACGCCCTTGCTCGCGAGCGACAGATCGGGATGCAGCGTTCCGTTGCGATGCACGTTCATTTCCTGCAGGCCGCGGCAAATGCCGAGGATCGGCATCTCGAGCGCCGTCGCCACGCTCAGCGCGGCGCGCGACAAGCGGTCCCGCGGCCGGTCGCGCTTGCCGGGAATCACGTCGTCGTCCGCGCGATGCCACGCGCGTTCGGTGTCGTTGAAGATGGCCGGATCGAGGTCGGACTCGTCGCCCGTCAGAACCAGCCCGTCCAGGCGGCGCAGCGCATCGCCGAATTTGCGCACGCTCGCGTCCCACGGCAGGTCGCCGTCGATCGTCGGCAGGATCACGCATTCGACACCGGCATGCTTGTCGAGCGCTTCGAGATAGCGCCGCCGCAACCAATCGCGGTGAACGCCGTCGTTGAGATGTCGATTGGCGCTCACTCCGACGACGGCGCGCGTTGCTTCGCGATGGTGTTCCATCATTGTTCTCGTAACGGCGCGGGAAAGGGCGCGCGGCCTGTGTCGTAGAGGCGCCGGTTGCGCTCCAGCAACTGGCTGATCACGCTGGGTTGCCCGTTGGGACCGCGCACGAAGAGCCCGCCCCAGGAATCGGCGACCTGCGCATAGCGCGGATCGCGCAAGCGGATTTTCTGCGCGCGCCTCAAAAGCCAGAACGGCACGCCGGGCGAAAGATGATGTTCCAGATGGTATTCGTCCAGATTGACGCCGAACAGGAGCCGCTCGATCAGGTTGCCCTTGCGGTTGCGCGTCAGGTAGACGTTTTCCACCTCGGTCTCGCACATCGGCGAGTGCTCGGCGATCTCGACGAACCAGCCGAGAATCTGGAATGTGGTCAGATAGGGAATCAGCCAGAACAGCACCAGCAGATGCAACGACTGCGCCTGAACGAATCCGGCGATCACGACTACCCAAAACGCCGCGAAGCCGTAGGAGTCGATCGCGACGCCTCGCCTGTCGACCGCGTTGCCCCCGTTGCCCGAGATGAGGAAACGGTTGCGCCACAGATAATTCAGATAGCGCAGCGTCGCTCCGCCCAGGATCGCTTTCCAGACGATGGCGAATGCATATTCGCGCGGTGGACGAACCTGATAGACGCCGGACGAAATGAAGAATTTCAGGTCGGGGTCCTTTTCCGGGTCGCCGAGATGCGGGTGATGGAGATGCACGTGGGACACGCGGTAAGCCCAATGCCGCTGAAAGAGCGGATACGCGGCGAACACGATCCCGAGGAAGTAGTTCCATGCCGCGTTCTTCGCGAGCGTCCGGTGCGCGGCGTCGTGGGAGATCGTCGTCAGCCCGCGCTGATGGGCGCCGATGACGAGCACCGCGAGCGGATACAGCCACCACGACAGTCGAACCGTGGCGAACGCGCACGCCAGCATGATCAGATAGTCCTTCAGGATATAGAGGGCGCCGGTGATGTTGTCGGGCCGCAATTCGGACAACTCGCGCGTGATGTCCCGGGGAAATTGAAACGTCTCGAATCGCTTGTTGCGAAGTTTCCAAACCTGAGAGGTTTCCATGATCGCAATAGTCCTTACCGAAATGGGGCGTCAGATGGCGTCGAGTCCTCGTTGAAGGTCCGCGATGATGTCGTCCACGTTCTCGATGCCGACGCACAGGCGGATCGAGCCGTCGAAGATGCCGGCGGCTTCGCGTTTTGCCCTGGGCACGGTCGTGTGCGTCGTGGACACCGGATGCGTGACCAGAGTGCGAGCGTCGCCGACGTTCGAGACGTGATACATGAGCCTAATGTTCTGGATGAACTTGCGGCCGGCCGCTTCGCCGTCCAGCTCGAACATGATCATCGCGCCATGGCCCACGCGCGCATCGACCAGTTCGTCGACCAGCTCGCGCTCGCGTCCGGTCGCGAGCCCCGGATACGACACATGCGCGACCTTCGGATGGCGCTTCAGGAACGCAGCGATTGCCGCGGCATTTTCGCTGTGCCGCTGCATGCGCAGATGCAACGTCTCCAGCCCCTGGATCAGTTGGAAACTGGAGAGCGGGCTGATCGCGGCGCCCGTGTCGCGCAGCCACGTCATCCGCGCCTTCAGCAGATAGGCGCTCGCGCCGAGATCGCCGAGCGCATCGACGGCATCCCGCCAGACGATGCCGCCATGCGCTTCGTCGGGCTCATGGAATAACGGGAAACGGGCGTGATCGTCGAAGGCGAAATGGCCATTGTCGACGATCAATCCGCCGAGCGTCGTTCCGTGACCGCAGATATATTTCGTCGCGGAGTACGTCGTGATGGCCGCGCCCAGCGCGCCGGGGCGGCATATCAGCGGCGTGGTCGTGTTGTCGACGACGAGCGGAATTCCGCGGCGCCCGCCGATTTCGGCAAGCGCCGCAACCGGAAGGGGAACGAGGCACGGGTTGGAAAACACCTCGCCGAAAATCGCGATGGTCCGGTCGTCGATCTGCGACTCGAACGACGAGATCTCCTTCGGGTCGGCGGAGCGCGCCTCGATGCCGAGCCGTTTGAACGTGTTGAACAGCAGGTTCCACGAGTTCCCGTACAGGTACTTCGACGCGACTACGTTGTCACCCGGCCGCCCGCTGCACAGGTTCGCGAGGGCCAGGAAGGTGGCGGCCTGCCCCGATGCGACGGCGAGCGCATCGCCGGCGTTGTCGACCGCGGCAAAGCGTTGTTCGAGCACGCGCGTCGTCGGGTTGATGATCCGCGTATAGGTGAAGCCGTCTTCCTTGACGTTGTAGATGTCGGCGATCTTTTCCAGGTCGCCGTCCAGCTCATACGCGGTCGATTGGTAGATCGGCACCGCAACGGCCTTGGTGACGGGATCATGCCGGTAGCCGGCATGCAACAGCGCGGTTTCGCGGGATAGTTCGGTGCTGGGGATATTGCGCGGCATGTCACAAGACCTCTTTCACGAATTCGGCATCGGCGTGGCACAGCGCTTGATCCGGGATGGGGCGTGTATTGAAGAAATCGCGAAAGGCGGTCGCAAGCAGACCGATCCAGGCGGGCCGGATCGAGCCGATGCAGCCGATCCTGAAACTGCGCGTGGGAAGATGCAGCTTCGAGTAGATGTACAGGTTGTAGTTGACCAGATGTGCGTACAGTGCGTCGAAGTCCTGTTGGGTATCGATGACGCCGTGCGCCGTGAGCGCCACGCAGACCGGCGAGCGCACGTGCGCGCTCAGCAGCGGCGATGCGTAACGCCCGGTCGCGCGGATGATCTCGTCGCGCACCGCGCTGTAACGCTTGCCCCGTTGCAGCGGACCTTCGATCGACAGCACGTCGAGCGCCTTCGCGCACGCCTGGACGATATGGGTGGGCGGCGTGGAGCGCCATTCGCCGGTGCGCTCGAAGCCGAGCCATTGATCGCGCACGTCCAGCACGAACGAATTGACCGGATCGGACTTGCGCTTGAGAAGGTCCAGCGACGCGATGACGAAGGCCACGCCGGGCGGCCCTTCGATGCATTTGTTGCTGGACGTCACGAGGACGTCGAAAGGAATGCGCCGGGCGCTGATATCTGTCGCGCCGAACGAACTCATCGCATCGACGATCGTCTTGACGCCGGCGCGCGTTGCCAGTTCGACGAGCGGGCCGAGCGGATTGATGATGCCGGCCGTCGTTTCGCAGTGGACGAAGCAGAGATGGGTGATCTTGCGATCCTGCTCCAGGCGCGCGGCGATGTCGGCCACCGACAGCGGCTGATCGGTCGGCGCCGTGAGGCTAACAGCCTGGACGCCGCGCAGTTGAAGGATTTTGAGAATCCGCTCGCCATATATTCCGTTGATGCAGACGAGCGGCCGATCGGACGCACGCACGAACGTGGCCAGCGCGGCCTCCATCCCATACGATCCGCCGCCCTGGATCGGAACGACCGAATGCGTGCCATTGCCGTCGATCAGTTCGAGCGTCAGCTCGCGCATGAGCGCGGTGATGCGTTTGAAACTCGCATCGCGTGAACCCATGTCGAACTGCATTTGCGCCTTGACTTCGTCGCTCAGGGCCAATGGCCCCGGCGTCATGAGAAAGTGATGCTGTCCCGACATATAACACTCCGTGAATTGAAACGTTTATATGCAGATGCGGGCCGAGCATGAATGCGTTGCGATTGGGCCGTCTTATGATGCGTCACGGCCGATTATAGTATTCGCGTCCCGAATTCACTTATTCGAATTTCTGGTATGCAATTGATGTGAATTTGGCGGTTTATTTAAATATCAAGTGCCGGAATGCTGGACGCGTGCCGGATAGATGAATTGCGGCTCGAACGGCGGTCAACTAGCGCCGATTGCGATTGAAAATTCCATATCCGGCGGCCTGCGTCGATAGGCTTGAGCGGCGGATGAGCGGCTGATTGCAGGCTATATTGTCGATTTTGATGCGGCAGCGAGTGATTTCGAAAAATTGTTATAAATGAAATGGATTGGCCGCGGATTTATTTGTTGAATTAATATGATTCGGAAATTGTATTGCACAAACTCAATCGCTATTGATTCATTTTGAATAATCATCGATATGATGAATTTTTGGTGAAATTTAGATAAAAGGAATGCATCTCGGGATTTTTGGCTCGACAAATAAGATGAATTGCGGCGATGACGCGCCCTGCATTCCGGATGCACAAATGCATTGAAAAAGCCGGTGGAAACGTGGAGCAGGGCGGCCCGTGCCTACGCAATCTGCACGGCGATGAGCCGCGATCTGCCGCGCGATGGCCGCAGCGATTACGGCATGCCGCCAGCCTCGCGCTCGACACGCTGTAGCAGCGCATCGAGCACCGCCATCTCGACGGGCTTCACGAGGTGATCGTCGAAGCCTTCGTTCGCGGTGCGCGCAAGGTCGGCCGCTCGGGCGTGGCCGGACAGCGCGACGCAGATCATGCCGGCCAATGCGTCGATCCCGCGCAGTTCGCGCAGCAGCGTATAGCCGTCGACGTCCGGCATCGACAGATCGATCAGCATCAGGTGCGGGACGGTGTCGCGCGCGAGCGCCAGCGCGTCGTGCGCGTTGTACGCGACGCGCGGCGCGTGTCCCTTTACTTGCAACAGTACGGCGAGCGTGTCGGCCGAGTCGCGATTGTCATCCACCACGACGATGCGCAGCGGGCCGGCGGCCGGTTGCCGCGGCAGGCGCGGCGCGGGCGTATCGGCGGGAGCGGTGCGCGGCACGCGCTCGACCGGCAGCCGGATGGTGAACGTCGCGCCGAGGCCGGGGCCGCCGCTTTCGGCGGAAATCATTCCGCCGTGCAGCTCGATGAACGACCGGCAGATCGCGAGGCCGAGCCCGAAGCCGTCTGACGGGCGCCGGCCCGGCGCGCCTTCCTGTTCGAACAGATCGAAGATCGATTCGAGCGCGCCGGGGGCGATGCCCACGCCAGGATCGGTCACGCGGATCGCGACGACGGGCCCTTCGATATGCGCGTCGACGTCGATGCGCGCGCCGTGCGGCGAGAATTTCGACGCGTTGTCGAGCAGGTTGTGCAGCACCTGCACGAGCCGCGCGGCGTCGCCGCGCAACAGCACGGGATCGGGCGGCAGGTCGATGCGAATGTGCTGCCCGCGCGCGGCGAGCTTCGGCTGGATGCTTTCCACGCCGCGGCACACGATGTCGCGCACCGTCACCGGCTCGCGGTCGAGTTCGACCTTGCCGGCGGTGATGCGCCCGACGTCGAGCAGATCGTCGACGAGCCGTGTGAGCTGCCCGACCTGGCGGTGCACGGCGTCGCGGCACTGCGCGAGCGCGGGTGCGGGATCGGGCAGGCTTTGCAGCACGCCGACCGAATGCCTCAGCGGCGCGAGATGATTGCGCAGTTCGTGCGCGAGCATCGCGATGAACACGCTCAGCCGGTGCGTGGAGGCTTCCAATTCCGCGAGGCGTTTGCGCTCGGTCATGTCGCGCGTGATCTTGATGAAGCCGGCCAGTTGGCCCGTGGGACCGCGCACGGCGGTAATCGTCACGCTGGCCCAGAACAGCGAGCCGTCCTTGCGCACGCGCCAGCCTTCGTCCTCGAAGCGGCCGTGGGCGATCGCCTGCTGGAGCCCGAACGCGGGCCGCCCGGATGCGACGGCCTCCGGCGGGTAGAACCGGGAAAAATGGTTGCCGATGATCTCGGCCGCGCGGTAGCCCTTGATACGTTGCGCGCCCGCGTTCCACGTGGCGACGTTGCCATGCGGATCGAGCATGAAGACCGCGTAGTCGCTGATCGCCTCGACGACGGTCTCGAAGCGGAACTCGGCGAAACGGTGCAGCAGATCGCGCGCATCGGCTGGGCCGAGCGGCGCATGAGGATCGGTAAGCGTGTGGTCTTTCGTCATCGAAACGGTTGAATGCGGGCGGGAGACGTCCGGCCGGCCGCGCGCGGCGGCCGGCGGGGTATTCAAAATGGAATTGGCACCTTCGAAAGCATAAGGAACTCAATTCCGCCGATCAACGGCTGCGCATCACCTGTGCCGCACGGCGCGCGACGGAGCACATCCGCTGTCGCGCAACCGGCGGACGGCGGCGGGGCATGCGGCTTGCTTCGCGCTCCGGCGGGCAGGCCGCGCACACCGCGCACGAATGCGCCGGCCGCGGCTTGCCGCCAGATGAGGAGATTGCGATGAACAGCACCCTGAACCCCGACAACGAACCGGCCGGTCCCGACGACGACAACGCGCGGCGCGGCCGCGACGGCCGCGCGCTGGGGCCGAGCGACTCGTCCGACAGCGGCAGCGACACGGCCGGCGCGCGGCGTCATGCGTTCGACGTCGATTCGCCGCTCGACGGCCATCCGCTCGAGCGCGGCGACGCGTCGCTCGATACCGATACGGATCGCGCGGGCACCGGCGAGCGCGCATCGGCGGACGGCGACGCGACGTTCGACGACGGCGCGGATATCGCGCCGGATCGCACCGAACGGCTGAGCGAGCCCGGCTCGCCGAAGAAACCCGGGACACCGGGCACTGGCCGCGTATAGCGGTGGTGTGGCGTCACCGGGCTGACGTTGCCGCAAAAACTGCAATGGCGTTGCAGATAGGTAGGCACGGCGAAGGCATGCGTCGCGACAGGCGCCGGGCGGGCGGTGCAGGATGGCCGGCGCGGGCCGCGCCCGGCTACGGCGGCGCCGATGGCGGCGCGCGATTTGCAACGCCGAGCCTGAGGCGCGCGCCAACGTGGCCGGGGGCTGCACGGCCCAGGCGCGGTTCACGCGGGCGCGTTTCAAGGAGGGACATGATGCCACGACGATCTGCCGGGCGGCCCGGCGGTCCGCACGATTCGCACGATTCGTCAGAAGGGCCCGAATGGCGCGCGTGACAGCCGGCACGGACGGCACGCCGCCCGCGCCGCGCGGCAGCCGGGGCCAGCCCGCCGGGCGCGGCCTGCGGCTGCGCATCGCGGCCGAGCTGTGGCGCGCGATCTGGCATTACCGCATGCGCGTGCTGGCGGCGATCGTGCTGCTCGTGCTCGCGAAGGCGGCCGCCGTCGCGGTGCCGCTGCTGCTGAAGGATATCGTCGACGGGTTCGGCCGCGCGGCCGGCCAGCCGGTCACGCTGCCCGTGCTGCTGTTGTTCGCGTATGCGCTCGTGCGCTTTGCCGGGAACGCGCTGAACGAAGTACGCGACATGACGTTCGTGCAGGTGACGCAGCACACGGTCGCCGCGTTTACCGTCCGCACGTTCGGGCACCTGCACCGGCTTGGCGCGCGCTTTCATTCGCAGCGCGAGACCGGCGCGGTCGTGCGCGATCTCGAGAAGGGCACGGCCGGCATCGGCTACCTGCTCGGCGTCGCGGTGTTTACGGTCGTGCCGACCGCGATCGAGATCGGCTCGGTGCTGGTGATCGTGATCGGCAAGTACGGCGGCGGCTTCACCGGCATCATCTTCGCGACGTTCGGCGTGTACGCCGCGTATACGATCGTGTTTACGCGGCGGCGCATGCGCTATCAGCGCCGCGTGAATGCGCTCGAGGCCGAATTGAACACGCGCGTGGTCGACAGCCTGCTCAACGTCGATACGGTGAAATATTTCGCGCGCGAGGACGTCGAGCGCGGCCGCCTCGAGCGCGTGCTCGACGCATGGCGCGAGGCGGGCGTCGACAACCAGTACGCATTGTCGGCGCTGCATATCGGACAGAGCGCGTGCATCGGCGCGGGCATCGCGGCGGTGATGCTGCTCGCCGGCCAGCATGTCGCGCGCGGCACGATGACGCTTGGCGATCTCGTGCTGATCAACGCCTACGTCATCCAAATCAGCTTGCCGCTGAATGCGCTCGGCTTCGTGTTTCGCGAGGCGAACGACGCGATGACCAACATCGAGCGGCTGTTCGGGCTGCTCGACGCGCGCGGCAAGCCGGGCGAGGACGGCGACGCGCCGGGCGCGCAGCCGCTCGTCGTGCGCGGCGGCGCGATCGAGTTCGAGCACGTGGACTTCGGCTATGAGCCGAGCCGTCAGATTTTGTGGGACGTGTCGTTTCGCATCGAGCCGGGGCAGTCGGTCGCGGTGGTCGGCGGCAGCGGCTCGGGGAAATCGACGCTCGCGCGGCTGCTGTTCCGGCTCTACCAGCCCGATGCGGGCACGATCCGCGTCGACGGCCAGGATCTGCGGCGCGTCACCGCGCGCAGCCTGCGCGACGCGCTCGGCATCGTGCCGCAGGACACGATCCTGTTCAACGACACGCTGGCTTACAACATCGGATACGGCAAGCGCGACGCGACGCGCGCCGAAGTGATCGCGGCCGCGCGCGGCGCGCAGCTCGACGCGTTCATCGAGCGGCTGCCCGATGCCTACGATACGCGCGTCGGCGAACGCGGCGTGCGGCTGTCGGGCGGCGAGCGGCAGCGCGTCGCGATCGCGCGCGCGCTGCTGAAGGCGCCGCCGATCGTCGTGTTCGACGAAGCGACGTCGGCGCTCGACACGCGCTCGGAGCGCGCGATCCAGCAGGAACTGATGCGCGTCGCGCGGCATCGCACGAGCCTCATCATCGCGCACCGGCTGTCGACGATCGTCGATGCGGACCGGATTCTCGTGATGGAGCACGGCAGGCTCGTCGAGCAGGGCACGCACGACGCGCTGCTCGCGAGCGGCGGCGTGTATGCGCAGATGTGGTCGCTGCAGGCCAAGCAGCGCGAACTGGAGCGCACCGAGGCGAAGTTCGCGCGGCAGCCGGTGCGGATCAATCCGCTCGTCGCGCAGGTGCTCGACAGTCTGGCCGATGCGGCCGCCCAGCGCGGCGTGCCGGTGTTTCGCCACCTGTCCGACGAGGATCTCGCCGTGAAGGCCGATCCGGCCGGGCTGCGCCGTTTCGTGTGGGAGCTGTGCCGCGGCGGGATCGACGTGAGCGGCGGGGGGCAGATCGAAGTGCACACCGCACGCCACGACCCCGACGCGCGAATCACGATCGTGCTGGCGGGCGTCGATGCGCCGGAGCTGCCGCTGGTCGACCTCGAACAGCTGCAGCGCGCGATCGACGACGCGGGCGGCTACGTCGTGCGCGAACGCGACGATACGGGCGTGACACTGCATCTGTCGTTGCCGATGTGCACCGTGGCGCCGGCTTCGCCGGAGTCGGAACCCGCCGCCCCGGACGCGAAACCACTCGGCGGCTTGCGCATCGCGTGTGTCGACGATCACGACGACGCGCGCGAAGCGCTCACCGCGCTATTGCAGAGCGCCGGCGCGCACGTGCGCGCGTTCCCGTCCGGGCAGGCGCTGCTCGACGAGCTGCGGCACACGCGCCGCGCGCACTGGCCGGTGCTGCTCGTGTGCGACATCGATTTCGGCGGCGAAGAAGAGGACGGCTACACCGTGCTGCGCCGCGTGCGCCAACTCGACGCCGATCGCCCCCGCGAAGGCCGCGCGCCATTGGAAGCGCTTGCGCTGTCCGGCCATGCGCGCGATCGCGACCGCACCCGAGCAGTCGAAGCGGGTTTTCACGCTTATCTGACCAAGCCCGCGGTAGCGGCCGATCTGATCGCGGCGCTGCGCGCGCTCGCGTTTTCCTCCGGAGCCATCCATGCCGAATCTTCCGAACCCGACGATGCCCAACGTGCCGAACGCGGCGAAGCTGCCGAACGCCGATCGACGCGGTAGCGCATTCGCCGATCGCCAGGCGGCGGTCGCGGCCGTCGAACTGTTGCTGCCGACGCTGTCGGCCGCGTTGCAGAGCGATTTCGTCGGCGACAGCGGCTGTCTGCACATCGTGATCATGGACCCCGCGCTTGGGCCGCGCGACGCGTCGTTCGAGGACGCGATCCTGTATGAATTCTCGCTGCCCGACCCGAAGGACTGGGACGCCGATTACCGCGCCTACGCGCGCGCGAAGGCGCGGCTGTCGTGGGAAACCGGCCGCGACGGCCACGTCGTGCAAGCGCTCGAGCCGTACCGGCTGCGCGCCGGCGACACGAACCTGTGGGGCGCGGTCGCGCAGCACGGGATCGTGGTCGGGGTATCGGGCGCGCAGCCTTGGTTCGACGAGGCGTTCGCCGGCTGCCTCGCGCATTGCCTGCGCGCGCTCGCCAAGCACCGCGCGCAGGCCACGCCGGACGGGCTTGCGATCTGAGCGCGAGCGGCGGCCCCGTTTTTACAGCCGGTTATAAAAATGCCAGCGCTCGCGCGCGGCGGGCCCTCGGCGGCCCGAGGCCGTGCGGCCCCACGCTCACGGGCACGCTTTTCGCTGCACCTGGTACACGAACACTTGTCGGGACAAGTGTTCGCGCCACGATTCTTTGGACGCTGACAGGAGGTGCATGTGAACGCGACTCACGATCCAGCCCGCGCGCCGCTCGCCGGCCGCACCGCGCTCGTGACGGGCGGCGGCCGCGGCCTTGGCGAGGCCATCTGCGAGGATCTCGCGCAGCACGGCGCGCACGTGGTCGTTGCCGATTTGGACGGCGCGCGCGCGGCCGCGCTCGCGCAACGTCTCGAGCGGCACGGCGGCCGGGCGCTCGGACGGCCGCTCGACGTGCGCGACGAGGTGTCGGTATCGCAGCTCGTGCGCGATGCGCGCGAAGCGCTCGGCAGCCTCGACGTGATCGTCAACAACGCGGCGATCGACGTAACCGCGCCGATCGACGGCATCGGCACCGACGCGTGGCGGCAGGTGATGATGACGAACCTGTTCGGCCCGTACCTGATGTGCCACGCGGCTGTGCCGATCATGAAGGCGCGCGGCGGCGGCCACATCGTCAATATCGCGTCGACTGCATCGAAGCGCGCATGGCCGAATGCATCCGCGTATCACGCGACGAAGTGGGGGTTGCTCGGGCTGTCGCATGCGCTGCACGCGGAGTTGCGCCCGGCCGGCGTGTGCGTGTCGGCGATCGTCGCGGGCGGGATGCGCACGCCGTTCCTGCTCGAGCGCTTCCCGGACATCGACGAGGACACGCTGCAGCCGCCGCAGCACGTCGCGGCGGCCGTGCGCTTCGTGCTGACGCAGCCGCCGGGCACCGTCGTGCCCGAACTGATGGTGCTGCCGGTGAAGGAGACGTCATGGCCGTGATCCGCGAAAGCCGGTGCTCCGGCGCGGTGCTGCTCGACAAGGACGGCACGCTGCTCGAGAACGTGCCGTACAACGTCGATCCCGCGCGCATGCGCGTCGCGCCGGGCGCGGCGCGCGCGCTGCGCACGCTCGGCGCGACCGGCATGCCGCTTGCGGTCGTGTCGAACCAGCCGGGCGTCGCGCTCGGCCGCTTTACCGAAAATGAGCTTGGCGCGGTCCGCCAGCGTTTGGCCGAATTGTTCGAAGCAAACGGCGCGGCGCTGGCGGATTTTTTTTACTGCCCGCATCACCCGGCAGGCAACGTGCCGCACTATACGTGCGACTGCCTCTGCCGCAAGCCGCGTCCCGGCATGCTGCGCCGCGCGCTCGCGACACTCGGCGCGCGCGCCGAATGGAGTTGGATGATCGGCGACATCCTCGACGACGTCGAAGCCGGCCGTGCCGCGCACTGCAACACGATACTCGTCGACTGCGGCAATGAAACCGAATGGCGGCTCGACGCCGGGCGCACGCCGCATTACGTGGCCTGCCGTCTTGATCTCGCGGCCGATATCGTCGTGCGCGAGGCCGCGCGCCGCCAAGGTTCGTGGAGGCGGCAATGAGTGCCGCGTGGGAGCGTGCGCGGCGCATTCTGTGCGTGCGGCTCGACAATCTCGGCGACGTGCTGATGACGACGCCCGCGATGCGCGCGCTGAAGGAAAGCGGCGCCGGACGCGCGCTCACGCTGCTGACCTCGCGCACCGGCGCCGCGCTCGCGGATCATTTGCCGATGGTCGACGACGTCTGGACATACGATGCGCCGTGGGTCAAGCATCAGGATGCGTGCGGCGATCCGGCCGCCGATCGCGGCATGATCGACAAGCTGCAGGCGGGCCGTTTCGACGCGGCCGTGATCTTCACGGTATACAGCCAGAGCCCGCTGCCGGCCGCGATGATGTGCTGGCTCGCGGGCATTCCGCTGCGGCTCGCGCATTGCCGCGAGAATCCGTATCAACTGTTGAGCGACCGCGTGCCGGAGACCGAGCCGCACGCGCGGGTGCGCCACGAGGTCGCGCGCCAGCTCGCACTGGTGCGCTCGGTCGGCGCGAATACGTCCGACTGGCGGATGACGTTCGAGCCCGGCGAGGCGGCGCGGCGCGCGCTGCACGCGCGCCTGCGTGGGGCATTGCAGCGTGCGGGAAGCCCAGGCCGCCCGGACCCGGCGCGCGCGCGCTGGCTGGTCGTGCATCCGGGCGCGAGCGCGGCGTCGCGGCGCTGGCCGGCCGAACGCTTCGGCGATGCAGCCGCACGTCTCGCATCGCGGTTCGACGGCATTGCCGTGACGGGCAGCGTCAGCGAGCGTGCGCTGGTGGACGCGGTATGCGAGCGCGTGGGGCCGCGCGCGCTGCCGCTCGCCGGCGTGCTGTCGCTCGGCGAACTGGGCGCGCTGATCGAGACGGCCGAGCTGCTGCTGTCGAACAACAGCGGCCCCGTCCATCTCGCGGCCGCGCTCGGCACGCCGGTCGTCGATCTCTATGCGCTGACCAACCCGCAGCATACGCCGTGGCGCGTGCCGCATCGCGCGCTGAATGCCGACGTGCCGTGCCGCAATTGCTATCGCAGCGTGTGCAACCAGCCGGGCCATCCGTGCCTGCTCGGCGTGAGCGTGGACGACGTCGTCCATGCCATGCATGCGCTGCTGGGCGGCCGCGCGCGTCATGCGCAACGTGCGGCCGCGCGGGCCGCGGCGCACGGCGGCGAGCCGCTCGCGGCAAGCGCGTCGAACACGCCGGCCTTTACGCCCGTCATCACGAGGAGCTGACGCATGCCCGAACCGATCCATACGCTCGGCATCAATGCCGCGTTCCACGACAGCGCCGCGTGCGTCGTGCGCGACGGCGTCGTGATCGCGGCGGCCGAGGACGAACGCTTCACGCACGTCAAGCACGCGAAACGGCCGGTGCCGTTCTCGACGTGGGAATTGCCGTATCACGCGATCGACTATTGCCTCGCCGAAGCGGGCATCGCGCTCGCGGACGTCGACCACGTCGCATATTCGTATGATCCGTGGCTCGAACTCGGCCGTCACCGCGACGAACCCGCGCTGACGCTGCCGCTCGCGCCGTCCGCGCATGCGCCGCGCGCGGACGGCGCGTCGCCGTGGCATCCGCTGTTCGTTGCATCGATCGTGAACGCGCCGCGCCAGCTTGCGGGCGGCGCACCGCACCATCTGCAGCGCCGCTTTCGCGGCGTCACGCACGACAGGCCGTTCCGCTGGCATTTCGTCGAGCATCATCTCGCGCACGAGGCAAGCGCGTTTCTCGCGGCGCCGTTCGAGCGTTGCGCGGTGATGACGATGGACGGGCGAGGCGAACGCGCGACGACGAGCTACGGCGTGTTCGACGGCCGTTCGTACCGGCGGCTCGGCCAAGTCAATCTGCCGCATTCGCTCGGTCTGCTGTACGAGCGCGTGACGCGCTATCTCGGCTTTCTGCATTCGTCCGACGAGTACAAGGTGATGGCGCTCGCGTCGTATGGCAAGCCGGTGTTCGCCGACGACATGCGCAAGCTGGTCCGCTATCGCGGCGAAGGGCGCTACGAAATCGTCGACGGCGATCTGAGCGCGCTGTTCGGCGCGCCGCGCGAACGCGGCGGCCCGCTCGAGCCGCGTCATTGCGACATCGCGCACGCGCTGCAACTCGTGCTCGAGGAGACGGCGCTGCAGGCGGCCGGCTGGCTGGCCGAGCAAAGCGGCGAGCAGCGGCTCGCGATGGCGGGCGGCGTCGCGCTGAATTGTGTGATGAACGCGAAGATCCGCGATCGCGGCCCGTTCGACGACGTATGGGTGCAACCGGCAGCGGGCGACGCGGGCACCGCGCTCGGCGCGGCGCTATGGACCGACTTCCAGGTCCGCGGCGCGCGCGGCGGCTGGCGGATGGATCACGCGTATTTGGGGCCGTCGTACAGCGACGATGCGATCGAGGCGTTTCTGAACGAAGCGCAGCTGCCGTACCGGCGGCTCGACGACGTCGCCGCGCAAACGGCGGCGCTGCTCGCGGCGAACCGCGTGATCGGCTGGTTCCAGGGCCGCATGGAGTTCGGGCCGCGCGCGCTCGGCGCGCGCTCGATCCTCGCATCGCCGACCGATCCCGACATGCAGCGCAAGCTCAACAGGATCAAGGATCGCGAGGACTTCCGGCCGGTCGCGCCGGTCGTGCTCGAAAGCCGCGCGCATCACTGGTTTGTCGGCGGCCGGCGCACGCCGCTGCGCGCGCCGTTCATGCTGTTCGTGTATGACGTCGCGCCGGGCGCCGAAGCGGCGATTCCGGCGGTGCGCCATATCGACGGCACCGCACGCGTGCAGACGGTGAACGAAAACCAGCATCCGCTGCTGCACGCGCTGCTGTCCGAGTTCGACGCGCTGACCGGCGTGCCGGTGCTCGTCAATACGTCGTTCAACACACGCGGCGAGCCGATCGTCTGTTCGCCGCGCGATGCGCTCGAATGCTTCTGGACGTCGCCGCTCGATGCGCTCGTGATCGGTTCGTTTCTGCTGGAGAAACCGAGATGAATATGCGCGACACGCAATGGCCGCCGATGGTGTCGGTGGTCGTGCCGACCTATCGGCGGCCCGATCTGCTCGCGCGCTGCCTCGGCGCGCTGTGCGCGCAGGCGTTCGATCCCGCGGCGTATGAGATCGTCGTCGTCGACGACGATCGTGCCGGCAGCGCGAGAGCCGTGGTCGATGCCTGTCGCGCCCATTGCGCGCGCGCGGCCGGCGCGCCGGCGATCCGCTACCTGAGCGCGCCCGCTACGCGGGGGCCGGCCGGTGCGCGCAACGTCGGCTGGCGCAGTGCGCGCGGCGCGCTGATCGCCTTCACCGACGACGACACGATCCCCGATCCGGCCTGGCTTAAGCACGGCACGGCGGCGCTCGCGGCCGAACCGGCCGCGGCGGCCGCGGCCGGTCGTATCGACGTGCCGTTGCGCGCGCGTCCGACCGACTACGAACGCGACGCGGCGGGCCTCGCGCACGCGGAGTTCGCCACCGCGAACTGCTTCGTGCGGCGCGCGGCGCTCGAGCGCGTCGGCGGTTTCGACGAGCGCTTCACACGCGCGTGGCGCGAGGATGCCGACCTGATGTTCGCGCTGCGCGAGTATGCCGGGCCGATCGTCGAGGCCGGCAATGCGCGGATCGTGCATCCGGTGCGCGCCGCCCGCTGGGGAGCGAGCATCGGCCAGCAGTCGAAGGTCTATTTCGACGCGCTGCTGTACAAGAAGCATCGCGCGATCTATCGGCGCCACATTCGGCCGGCGCCGCCGTGGCATTACTACGCGGCGGTGCTCGCCGCGCTTGGCGCGATCGTATGTTTCGCGGCCGCGTGGCGCTTGCCGGGCCTTGTGTGCGCGGCCGTCTGGGCGGCGATCACGGCCGCGTTCTGCGTGACGCGCCTGCGCGGCACGCGGCTTACGCCGTCGCATATCGCCGAGATGATCGTCACGTCGATCGCGATTCCGCCGGTGTCGCTCTACTGGCGCGTGCGTGGCGCGCTCCATTTCCGGGTCCTGTTCCTATGACAATCGATTCCGTCTCGTCCTCATCCGGACCGCTGCGCATCGCGGTGTTCCGCGCGCTGCAACTCGGCGACATGCTGTGCGCGGTGCCCGCGTTGCGCGCGCTGCGGCGCGGCGAGCCGGATGCGCGCATCACGCTGATCGGGCTGCCGTGGGCGCGCGAATTCGTTTCGCGTTTTTCCGGCTACATCGACCACTTCATCGCGTTTCCCGGCGCGCCGGGCCTCGCCGAGCAGCCCGAAGCCGACGCGGCCGCGCGCGAGGCGTTCGTCGCCGAGTGCCGCGCGCGCAACTTCGATCTCGCGATCCAGCTGCACGGCAGCGGCGCGCAGACCAACGCGATCGTCGCGTCGCTCGGCGCGGCGCGCACGGCCGGTTTCGTGCCGTCCGGCGGCGGCACGGCCGCGCTCGATTGCACGCTGCCGTGGCGCGACGGCGAGCCCGAGGTCACGCGCTATCTGACGTTGATGCGCAAGCTCGGTTATCCGGACTGGGGCGATTACCTCGAATTCCCGCTCGGCGGCCTCGACTATGCGTTGTGGCACGTGCTCTGCGACGAGCACGCGCTCGATCCGGGCCGCTACGTGATCGTCCATCCGGGCGCGCGGATGGCGTCGCGACGCTGGCCGCTGGAACGCTTCGCGAGCGTCGCTCGGCAGCTTGCGGATGACGGCTGGCAGATCGTGCTGACCGGCACGCGCGCCGAACTCGCGCTGGCCGACGCGCTGGCCGAGCGTCTCGGACGGCCGTGCGTGAACCTGTGCGCTCGCACGCCGCTCGGCGCGCTCGCCGCGCTGATCGGCCGCGCGCGGCTGCTGCTGTGCAACGACACGGGCGTATCGCACGTCGCGGCGGCGCTCGGCACGCCGAGCATCGTCGTCGCATGCGGCAGCGACACGGGCCGCTGGGCGCCGCTCGACGCCGAACGCCATCGCGTGCTCGCGAACTATCCGGCCTGCCGGCCGTGCATGTTCGACGCGTGCCCATATGGGCACGAGTGCGCGACGGCGATCGGCGTCGGCGACGTGATGCAACGGGCGGGCGAGCTGCTCGCGCAGCACGGAAGTCACGTCACGTAAGCGGCTGCGCATGCTTGCGTGATGCGCCGATGCGTATCGGGGCAACGCGCTGAATGGCCTGCGGCCGCCGATTCGCCAGCCGATTCGCCCGCTGTTCGCGTGCCGCCGCCACCGGCGGCGGAGCAGCGGCGGATACTCGGCATGCACGCAATGCGGCGACGTGAATGCACAGGCGGCCGAAGGGCTCAGACAGCCGGTCTGAAGGTTGCCGGCAACTGGTTTGCACGACGGGTGCGACCGGACCGGGAACCTCGCGCGAAGAGCCGATGTTTGATACGCCATACGCCGTGCGCGACGCTGCCGCGCCGGCCGCATTTAGGCGTGCGGCGGCGTGCGTGCGCGGCGTCGCGCGTCGTCGTCGAGCCGGCGGCGCATGCGCTCGACATGAGGCGGAATCACGTGCCGCTCGCGCAAAATCCACGGCAGCCCGGCAAGCGCATCGGCGACGCCGTGCTCGCGCCATAGATGCGGCAGCATGCGCGCCGTATGCGCAAGCGCGGCACTGGCCGGCCATCTGAGCCACGCGGTCCATAGCGCGTTGCGGGCGGACACGCTCGCGCGCGTGCGCATGTCGCGCTGCGCCGACGGGTAATGATGAACGGTCAGATGCGGCGCATACACCAGCCACGCGCCCGTGCGGCACAGGTCGAGCGCGAGCAGCGCTTCCTCGCCGCCGAGAAAATAGCGGGGGTGGTAGCCGCCCGCGTTCACGAACGCATCGCGCCGGAATGCGCTCGCGCCGGCCAGCAGTCCCAGAATCGGGCGGCCAGGCAGCGCGACGCCCGCATCGAGCGGACTGTCGGCCATCAGCCGGCAGGTGGGATCTTCTCGGCGCTCCGGGCCGACCAGCACGCGCGCGGTGACGGCCGCGACCTGCGGATACGCATCGAGCAGGTTCGCGGCTTCGGTCAGCGAGCCGGGCGCCCACCAGGTGTCGTCGTCGCAGAACGCAATGTGCCGCGTGCGCGCGAGTGCCGCGCCAAGATTGCGTCCGGCCGCCCCGAGATTGGCTGGCGCATGCACCAGCGCCACGTGTGGAAAGCGGCGGCGCACGAGCGAGGCGGTGCCGTCGTCCGATGCGTTGTCGACCACGACGACCGCCGGGCGATCGGGCAGCTCGGCAAGCCGCGATAGCGTGCGCGCGAGTTCCGCCGTGCGCCGGTAAGTCAGCACGATCGCGGTCATGCGCGGCTCGCCGGGCGGCAGCGCGACGCGCGCGGGCGTTACGCGGATGTGCCCGTGCATTCGAGCCGCCAGTCTGTTCCGGGTTGATCCCGATGAGGGGAGGAGATGAGCCGGCGTGTCGAATCGGTCATCTCGTGAAGGTCCTTTCGATGGGCGGGCGAACCGGCAATGCCGGCAGCGCACCGCCTGCCGGCATTGCCGGTTCGCGTTGCGTGCCGGCCGGCCCGCGCTGCGCGTGCGGCATGAGCGCGCGCCGATGACCGGCCTCTCGTTCCGCCGGCGCACCGGGGCGCATACTGCGCGGCCGTCGCGTCATGTCGCCGCCTTCGTCCGGTTCGGCGCGCCGATTTGCGCGAGCATGTGCGATGCGATCTGCGTGCTGCGCACCAGATCGCCCGGCGCATGATGCTCCGCCTGCCGATGGATGAAATAGCGCGCGGTATGCGCGAGGCCGCTGGCGAGCGGCGTCGACGCGCGCCAGCCGAGGCGCCGGCGCGCGGCTTCGAGATCGGGCCGGCGCTGACGCGGATCGTCGCTCGGCAGCGGCCGGAACTCGATGGCGACCGTCGCGCCGACGATTCGCACCACTTCGCGCGCGACGTCGATCATCGCGATTTCGTCGTCGCTGCCGAGATTCACCGGCTCGCACGCATCGCCTGGCTCGTCCATCAGCCGGATCAGCGCGTCGACCATGTCGTCGACATAGCAGAACGAACGCGTCTGCTTGCCGTCGCCGTACACGGTCAGCGGCTCGCCGGCGAGCGCCTGCGTGATGAAGTTCGATACGACGCGGCCGTCGGCCGGATGCATGCGCGGCCCATACGTATTGAAAATCCGTGCGATCCGCACGTCGACGCCGTACTGGCGGTGATAGTCCATGAACAGCGTTTCCGCGCAGCGCTTGCCTTCGTCGTAGCAGGCGCGCACGCCGATCGGGTTCACTCGCCCGCAGTAGCGCTCGTCCTGCGGATGAACGTCCGGGTTGCCGTACACCTCGCTCGTCGACGCCTGCAGGATGCGCGCGTTCACGCGCTTGGCCAGGCCGAGCAAATTGATCGCGCCGTGCACGCTGGTCTTGGTCGTCTGCACCGGGTTGCGCTGGTAGTGCAGCGGCGACGCGGGGCACGCGAGGTTGTAAATCTCGTCGACCTCGACGTACAGCGGAAACGTCACGTCGTGCCGCATCAGCTCGAAATTCGGCGCATCGAGCAAATGCGCGATGTTGTCCTTCGTGCCCGTATAGAAATTGTCGGCGCACAGCACGTCGTGGCCGGAACTCACGAGGCGCTCGCACAGATGCGAACCCAGAAACCCGGCGCCGCCGGTGACGAGCACTCGTTTGCAATCGTAGCCCCTCATCATGCATTCTCCTTGCGGTGGGCGAGCACGTCGTGCGTGAGCGCGACAGGCGTGCGCCGTCCCGTGCCGGCCGCGGCGCCGCCGCGCTGCGGGTGCGCGACGTCGCGATAAATGGCGACGAGGCGATCGGCGACGCCGCGCCACGTGTAGAAGCGGTGCGCGCGCAGGTAGCCCGCGCGGCCGAGCGCTTCGCACAGCCCAGGCTGCGCGCGCAGTTGCGCGAGCCGCGCGGCGAGCGCCGCCGGCTCGCGCGGCGGCACCAGGTAGCCGGTCACGCCGTGGTCGACCGTCGTGCGGATGCCGCCGACGTCGCTGCCGATCACCGCCGTCGCGCACGCCATCGCCTCGACCGGCGTGATGCCGAACGGCTCGTACCACGGCGTGGTCACGAACACGTCGGCCGCGCTGTAGTACAGATGCAGCGCGTCGCGCTCGCGCCGGCCAACGAAGCTCACGCGATCCGCGACGCCCGCCTCGCCAGCGCGCGCGGCGAGCCGCGCGAGTTCCGGATCGCGTGACGGATCGGGCGTGGCCTGGCTGCCGCCGACGATATAGAGCCGCGCCGGCCGCCGCGGCTCGCGCGGCATCCGCGCGAGCGCGTCGATCACGTTGTCGATTCCCTTGCGCGGCACGAGGCGGCCGAGCTGCAGTACGATGAACGCATCCTGGGGCCAGCCGAGCCGCGCACGCGCGTCGGCGCGCGGCACCGGCCGGAATTCGCGCGCGTCGAACCCGCACGGCACGATGTCGATGCGCGCGGCGTCGGCGCGGTAATGCGTCGTCAGATCGAGCGCGTCCTGCGGGCATTCGGCGATCAGCCGGTCGCAGCGGCGCGCGAGCGTGTCCTCGATCGCGAAGCGTTCGTCCGGAAAGCCGTCGGCCGCGCCCTGGTGCAGCCGGCGCACGCGGCCGAGCGCATGGAACGTCATGACGAGCGGAATGCCCACGCGTTTCTTCACCCGCAGCCCGGCCTCGCCGGACATGAAGAAATTCGCGTGCATCACGTCGACCGGATCGGGCTCGCGCCGCATCCGCGCGATCATGTAGTCCGCGAATACGCCCATATACGGCAGCAGCCGTTCCTTCGGCACATCGGCGGGCGGGCCGGCCGGAACGTGGATCACGCGCATGCGCGGGCCGATCTGCACGACTTCGGGCAGGTGCGCGTTGTCGCAACGCGTGTAGACGTCGACGTCGAGGCCGCGCTCGGCCAACTGCTTCGCGACGTTCGCGACATAGATGTTCTGGCCGCCTGCGTCGACGCCGCCGATCACCCCCAGCGGCGACGCATGTTCACTGATCAACGCGATTCTTTGCATGGTGTCGCTCCCGATGTCGGGGCCGCGCCGATGGGCCCCGTTACGGGTGTCGTCGGCAATTCGCATGCCTGGCGCGCGGCGGGGAAAACGGCGTGCCGATGCGCCGAAAAATTTACAACGCGTTGGATGAAAGGGCGTCTTATCGCGCCGCGCGACGCTGGTGCCGCGCACCGCGCGCGGCACGCGGCTTGCGCCGAGCGGATGACATCGCCGGCCATGCCGGCTTCGAATCGACACACGAAAGGAGGTCACGATGAAGGTATTTCCGCTGCAAGCCCGCTTCCCGCGCTTTCCACGATTTCGCCGTCCGCGCGCCGCGCGCGCCGGCATGGCGCTCGCACTCGCCGCGGCGGCGGTGTGTACGGTAGCCGCGCCGAACGTGCTCGCCGCCGGCAACGACGCGGCGGCGGCATCATCGGCGTCCGGTTCGTCGACCGGCGCCGCGATCCGCGACACCGCCATCACGGCCAAGGCGAAGGCCGAACTGGCCGGCGCGAGCGACCTGTCGGCCGGCGATATCCATGTGAAGACGCGCCACGGCGTCGTGACGCTGACGGGCAGCGTGCCGCACGAGCAGCAGCGCACGCAGGCGGTCGACATCGTCAGGAAGATCGACGGCGTACAAGACGTGCGCGACCAGTTGACCATCCGGCCCAAATAACCTCGGCGCAGCCAAAGGAGTTCAGTGATGAAGTGCATGCTCAAACCGGTCGGCGAGCAGACGATCGTGATCACCGGCGCCACGAGCGGCATCGGCCTCGTGACCGCGCGCAAGGCTGCCCGGCGCGGCGCGAAGCTGGTGCTGTTCGCGCGCAACGGCGACGCGCTGAACGCGCTGTGCGACGAAATCCGCCAGCACGGCGGCGTCGCGGTGCCGGTGGCCGGCGACGTCGGCAATCTCGATGACGTGCAGCGCGCGGCCGCCCAGGCGGTGCAGACCTACGGCGGCTTCGATACGTGGGTCAACAACGCGGGCGTGTCGATCTTCGGCCCGGCGGCGGCGGTGCCGCTCGAGGATCAACGCCGGCTGTTCGAAACCAATTTCTGGGGCGTCGTGCACGGCTCGCTCGTCGCATCGGACCATTTCCGGCGCGACAGCAATTTGCGCGGCGGCGCGATCATCAACATGGGCAGCGAGGCGTCCGACGCGCCCCTGCCGCTGCAAAGCGCCTATGTGGCATCGAAGCACGCGGTGAAAGGCTTCACCGATTCGCTGCGGCTCGAGCTGGAGGCCGACCGTCTGCCGGTGTCCGTCACGCTGATCAAGCCGGCCGCGATCGACACGATGTTCGTGATGCACGCGAAGAACTACATGAACGTCGAAGCGAAACTGCCGCCGCCGGTCTACGACCCGGCGCTCGTGGCCGACGCGATCCTGTACGCGGCCGCGCATGCGCGGCGCACGCTGTTCGTCGGCGGCGCTGCGAAATTCACGTCGGCGAGCGCCTATCACGCGCCGCACCTGTTCGATCGCGTCGCGGCCGCGCTGTTTTCGCGCGGGCAGCGCACGCAGCGGCCGGCCCGCCCGCGCGACGACAACGCGCTGTACGAATCGCGCCGCGCGCTGCACGAGCGCGAAGGGATGGACGGGCCGGTGTTGCGCGGCTGCGCGTACAACGCGGTGGTGCAGCGGCCGAAGATCGCGGGCGCGCTCGCGTTGGGCGCGGCGGCGCTGATGGTCGCGGCGCGTGCACGTTCGCGGCGCGCGCCGACGTAACGGCGCCCGCGCGCGCCTGTTTTCCGTTTATTTCCGAAGGAGGATTCCATGACATCGCGACAACATACCGGCCACGAACACAGCCACGCGCGCGCGCACGAAGGCGAGCGCACGCAGCAGGACCACGACAAGGGCGGCCACCAGACCGGGCACGGCAAGCCGCCGAGCCCCGTCGACGTGCAAAAGGCGCTCAAGGGAATGGACTATCCAGCGAGCAAGGCGGACGTCGTGCAGTGCGCGCGGCGTTCGCATGCGGATCGCGGCGTGCTGGAGATGCTCGAGCAGATTCCCGATCGCGAATACGCCACGCCAGCGTCGGTGTCGAAGGAACTCGGGCGGCTGATGTGACGGCCGCGTGCGCCGTGCCGCGCGCGGCGCACGACCGTCACGAGGAGCATGAGCATGGCGATGATCGTCACAGGCCGTTTCACGACGTTCGACGAGGCCGAAGGCGGGGCGCGCCACCTTTACGAGCGCGCATTCGGCCCGCAGGACGTGTCGATCTTTTTCCTGAACCCCGGCGGCCAGCATGCGCGCTTTCCGATCGGCGGCGACGTGTACGCCGACACGGCGGCCAAGCCCGGCGGGCGCGGTGCGGTGCTCGGCGCGCTGCGCGGGCTGCTGATCGGCGTCATTGCCGGGATGAGCGTCTATGCGCTCGGTCTGCGCTACTGGTTCGTGCCGGCCGCCGGTGCGCTCGCCGGTGCGTATCTCGGCGCGTTCGGCGGCGCGCTCGGCCGGATGCGCGGCGAGCGCTCCGAAGGCAAGGGCATGCTTGAGAAGAGCGAAACCGGCGTGATCCTCGCCGCGCGCGTGACGCCGGCCACGGCCGCGGCCGCGGAGGACGTGCTGCGCGCGAGCGGCGCGCTGTCGATCGAGTGTGTCGAAGGCGAGTGGCAGGACGGCGAATGGCGCGACTTCGACCCGGTGCGCCGGCCCGGCGGCGCCGCGACGCGCGGCCAGCGCGGCCCGCGTTGAGCGCGGCGCGGGCGCACGCGTCGCGCGGCAGCCCCCGCAACCGGGCGCCGCTCGGGGCGACGCGCGCGGCACGCCGTTTGCGACAGTGCATTCGACGCGGTTTTCCCACCTGTTCCGTTCAAGGAGGAACCCCATGACCACGGCAAAAACCCTGCCGCCCCAAAAGCAGACGCATCAGCCGGGCGCCGAGCGGGACATGCATCCGAAGCCGCATGACGAAGCGGCCGACTACACCGGCAGCGGCAAGCTTGCCGGCAAGGTCGCGCTCGTGACGGGCGGCGACAGCGGGATCGGCCGCGCGGTCGCGATCGGTTTTGCGAAGGAAGGCGCGGACGTCGCGATCCTCTATCTGAACGAATCGGACGATGCCGCGCACACGAAAAAGCTGATCGAGCAGGCCGGGCGGCGGTGCGAGGCGATCGCATGCGACATCGGCGATCGCCAGCAGGTGCGCGACGCCGTCGCGCGCACGGTCGAACGGCTGGGCGGTTTGGACGTGCTCGTGAACAACGCGGGCGAGCAGCATCCGCAGCCGCGCATCGAAGACGTGACCGAAGCGCAGCTCGAACGGACGTTCCGCACCAACGTGTACGGCATGTTCTTCTGCACGCAGGCGGCGCTCGCGCACATGAAGGCGGGCGCGCGCATCGTCAACACCGCGTCGGTGACGGCGTATCACGGCAACCCGAAGCTGCCCGACTACTCGGCGACGAAGGGCGCGATCGTTGCGTTCACGCGCTCGCTGTCGACCGAGCTGGCCGAGCGCGACATCCGCGTAAACGCGGTGGCGCCGGGCCCGATCTGGACGCCGCTGATCCCGTCGACCTTCACCGCCGAGCAGGTATCGGAATTTGGCTCGAACGTGCCGCTCAAGCGGCCGGGGCAGCCAGACGAGCTGATCGGCTGTTACGTGCTGCTCGCCTCCGAAGGCGCGAGCTACATGACGGGGCAGACATTGCATCCGAACGGCGGCTCGATCGTCGGCGGTTGACGGTCAGGGGGCAGCCATTGGACAGCGATGGCGGCTATTGACCCAAGCAAGGAGAACGCGCATGAAACAACGCCACTGGACACTCGCGGCGCTGGCCGCAACGGTGCTGAGCGCAGCGGGCGCAGCCCGCGCGCAGATGCCGAGCGAGCCGCCCGCGTCGAATTCGCAGGTGCCGGGCGGCCTGGGCAAATCGTCGCCGGGCGTCGCAGCCGGCGGTTCGGACGCCGCGCAGGCGGTGCACGACGACGCGCAATTCGTCAACCAGGCCGCGATCGCCGGCAAGGCCGAGGTGCAGGCGAGCCAGCTTGCGCTGAAGCAGGCGCAGTCGGCCGACGTGCGCGCGTTCGCCAAGCGCATGCTCGCCGATCACGGCAAAGCGAACGCCAGGCTCAACGAGATTGCGGCGCGCCAACGCATGAAACCGCAGGTCGAACAGATCTCGGACCCGGACGTCGACGCGCTGCGTGGCAAAGCGGGGCACGACTTCGACGTCGCCTATCTCGCGGCGGCCGGCCCCGGCGCGCATCGCAAGGCGATCGCGCTGTTCGAAGGCGAGGCGCGCAACGGCCGGCGTGCGCCATTGCGCGCATTCGCGACATCCATGCTGCCGACGCTCGAGCATCACCTGAGCATGGCGCAAGCGCTTCAGCGCAAGGTGGGCGCGCCGTGACGCGCGCCCGGTTCAACCCCTGGGCCGCATACGCGGCCCGCTTTTTCGGAGAAGCAGCCATGGCCCAACGCCAATCGAAGCACGAAGGCATCGTCGAACTGCTCTGCCAAGCTTACGAGACCGAGCTTGGCGGCGCGAAGGTCTACGAGGCCGCGCTCCAGTGCGCGACCGACGAGGATCTGCACAACGAATGGGAAAAGTATCACCGCGAAACCTTGCATCATCAGCAGGTGCTGCGCGGCGTTTTCGAAAAGCTCGGCCTCGATCCGGATGCGCAGTCGCCAGGGCGCAGCGCGGTGGCGATGACCGGCGAATCGCTGGTCGAAGTGATCGAGCACGCGAAAAAGCACGCCGATCCGGCCGTCGCGCAGGTGGTCGCGGCCGAGTGCGTGGTGCTCGCCGAAACCAAGGACCATCTGAACTGGGAGCTGATCGGCTATGCGGCGAACCAGTTGCCCGACAGCGACGCGGCGAAGGTGCTGAAGGCTGCGCACGACGAAGTGGAAGCGGACGAGGATCATCACCTGTATCACACCCGCGGCTGGGCGCGCGAGATGTGGATCGAATCGATGGGCTTCAAGGCTGTGTTGCCGCCGCCCGAGGAAGTGAAGAAGGTCGAATCGGCGGCCGACGCGGCGCGCGCGGAACGCTCGCGCGGCAAAATGATGTAACCGGCGCGGCAGCCGGGCGGCGCCGCGCACGCGAACGCCCGGTTGGCCGCTTTCGGCTTTGCGCGCTTTCGCGGCGTTGCGCTTGCTGCTCGGCGCATGGTATTCGGGTCTTTCCCGCGTTCTTGCGCTATTGTCTTTTCGCGGTCTCACGGTCTCACGGTGCCACGGTCAGGCCCGATCGCCCCGTTCGATGGTTCCCGGCGCACCGGCGGCGTCATACGCGGCTTGTCATACGCGGGCTCAGGTCAGCATATCGACGATCATCGTGATCACCGATGCCGCCATCAGCACGACCGCACACCATCCGAACACCTTCGATGCGGGGCCGCTGCCCGGCTGCCCGGTCGCATCGCGCCGCTGTGCGAGCAGCATCACGAGCACGAGCATCGGCACCGCCGCGATGCCGTTGAGCACGGCGCTCCAATACAGCGCCTTGATCGGATTGAGCGGGCTGAAGCAGATCGCGATGCCCGCGACGACGCACAACGTCAGTACCGCATAGAACGCCGGCGCGCGGCGTACCGGTTCGTTCAACCCTTCGCGCCAGCGCCACGCCTCCGCGCAGCCGTATGCGGCGCTGCCCGCGAACGCGGGAACCGCGAGCAGCCCGCAGCCGACGATGCCGAGCGCGAACACCACGAACGCCGCGTTGCCGGCAATCGGCCGTAGCGCCTCGGCGGCCTGGGCGGTCGAGCCGATGTCGTGCTTGCCGTGCGTGAAGAACACCGCAGCGCCGATCGCCATGATGCAGAACGACACCGCGTTGGTCACGATCATCCCGGTCCACGTGTCGAACGTGATGCGCCGCCCGGTCTCGCGGCGCGCGCCGGGCGCGCGGACGGCATCGCCGTTGCGCCGCTCGGCCGAGATTTCCTCGACTTCCAGCGCCGCCTGCCATACGAACAGGTAAGGGCTGAGCGTCGTGCCGAGCACCGCGACCGCGGTTGTCGCATACGCATGCGTGAACGCGATATGCGGCAGCACGATCGCCTGCAGCAGGCTGCGCCAGTCGATATGCACGAACGCGAGTTCGAGCACGTAGGCGCTCAGCCCGAGCGTCATCCATTTCAGCCAGCGCGCGTAGCGATCGTAAGGCAGCAGCACCTGCAACACGAGCGACGCGATTCCGTAGACGGGCGCATACCAGTAGCTGCGGCCGCCGACGACGAGCGCCGTCGCGTCGCCCATCGCGGCCAGATCGGCGCCGACGTTCACGACGTTGACGACCGCAACCATCGCGATCAGGCATTTGGCCAGCCGCTCGGAGTAGTGCTCGCGGATCGCGGCGACGAGCCCTTCGCGGTTGGCACGCCCGATGAACGCAGACGCGAGTTGCACGGCCACCATCATCGGCAGCGTGACGACGATCATCCACAGCATGTGAAAACCGAACTGGCTGCCGGCCTGCGCATAGACGGCAACGTTGCTCGGGTCCGCGTCCGATGCGCCGGCGAGCAGGCCGGGACCGAGCCGCTTGTACCACGGTTTCGTGGCGCCCGGCGCGGCTGCCGCCGGTTGCGGCACGTCGCCGCGCAGCTCGCTCATTCGGCGTCTCCGCGGGCGCGCCGCGCGCCGCCATGGCTTAGCGCCAGGCGCGCCGCGGTGCGCAGCGCGTCGACGAGCACGCGGTAGGCGCGCTCGCGCGAATCGGCGCCGCGCGTGCGCAGCACATACGACGGGTGATAGGTCGCGACGACCAGATAGCCCTCGCCGGTTTGCACCGGTATCGGCGTGCGCTCCAGCGTCGCGTCGTTGTCGCGCAGTACGGCGCGCAGCGCGGTCGCGCCGAGCGCGACGATCACGCGGGGCGCAAGCGTATCGAGTTCACGCTCGAGCCAGTAGCGGCACGCGGCCACCTCGTGTTGCGCGGGCGTTTTGTGCAGCCGCCGCTTGCCGCGCGGCTCCCATTTGAAGTGCTTGACCGCATTGGTCAGATAGACGCGCGCGCGGTCGATGCCGGCTTCGTCCAGCGCGCGAGCGAGCATGCGGCCGGCCGCGCCGACGAACGGTACGCCCGTGCGATCTTCCTGGTCGCCCGGCTGCTCGCCGATCAGCATGATCCGCGCGTCGGCCGGCCCCGCGCCGGGCACTGGCTGTGTCGCGCGTTCCCACAGCGTGCAGCGGCGGCATGCGTCGAGCGTCGCGGGCGCGTCGCCGCCGTCGGCGGGCGATTGCTTGGGCTTTGCGCGCGGTTTGAGCGTCATGCGATACCTGCCGGCGGCACGCGGGCGGTGCCGGCGCTCGCTGCCGCGCGCCCGTGTGCCGCTCGGCCGCGCACCGGCGAACCGGTTGCGTGACGGGCTTGCAAGGACTGCATCGCGTGCATTGGCGGCTCCCATATCGACGATGCCGGACACGCAGCAACCGGCATGCCAGCCGGCGGCGGCCGAGCGGGGCAGCCGAGAGTCGATATGGGTGCGCGGTTTGCGCCGGTGCCGCATCCGCTTACCGGGAGAACGCCGATGCCTGCCACCCCCACCGACGATCCGTCCGACGGCGACGTGCTGTTGTGGCGCGCACCCGCCAGCGTGCCGCCGCGCCCACGCCGCGTGCTGGTTGTCGACGACTATCGCGACGCGGCGCACGCGCTGCAATTGCTGCTCGACGCACGCGGCTTCGAATGCCGCGTTGCCGACGATCCGCGTGCCGTATGCGACCTCGCGCGCGACTGGCAGCCGTTCGCGGTCGTGCTCGACATCGCGATGCCGGTCCTCGACGGTCTGCAACTCGCCGCGCGCCTGCGCAGTGATCCGCTCACTGCCGACATGCTGCTTATCGCATGCAGCGCGCTCGCGTCGCAGCGCGATCGCGAGCGCGCGCGGCAAGCCGGTTTCGATGCGCATTGCGCGAAGCCGCTGACGCCGCACCGGTTGTTGCGCTATCTGGAATTGGCGAGCGGCGGCTCGCGATGATGCGCGCCCGCGCGGGCGCGTTACATGACGCTTGTAAAACGGCGCGGGCGGCGCGGTGCGGTGCTTAGTGTTGCCAGCCCTTGTAAAAAAGCACCTGCCGAGACCCGCGACGACGGCGCACGAACTCTCCGGAGCCGCGCCCGGCGGGGCTTTGCTGTCCTGGCATGAATGCTGCGTAGATTCACGCATACCAACTGCGTACATGGTCAGGAGGGCATTGATGTCCGTCACGCTTGCGCTCCAGATGCGGCAGCATCTGGCACTCACGCCGAGGCTTCAGCAGTCGCTGCGTCTGCTGCAGTTGTCTTCGCTCGAATTCCAGCAGGAATTGCGTCACGCGCTCGACTCCAATCCGTTTCTCGAAGACGGTCAGGGCGACGACGAGATCGTCGCGCACGCACCGGACGGCGCGGCCGAAACGGTTTCGGCCGAACCGCCGCCCGAGCACGACGACGTGCGCGCGCCGGACGGGGACGTATCCGGCGAGATGATGCGCGAGGTGTCGTATACGGCCGCACCCGCGCCGCGCGGGCCGAGCCGCCTGGGCGACGACGCCGGCGAGCTGTCGCCCGGAGAGTGGATGGCGGCCGAGCCGTCGCTGCATCAGCACCTGCATGACGCGCTGCGCCTCTATCCGCTGAACCGGCGCGACCGTGAGGCCGCGCGCCTCGTGATCGACGCGCTCGACGACGACGGCTATCTGCGTCAGGAACTGCCGGAGTTGCTCGTGGCGGCCGATCCAGCGCTGCTGCTCACCGAGCAGGATCTCGTGGTCGCGCTGCGGCTCGTGCAGATGCTCGAGCGGCCGGGAATCGCGGCGCGTTCGCTGTCCGAATGCCTGCTGTTGCAACTCGACGCCATGACTGCCGGCACGCCCGCGCTTGCCGAGGCGAAGGCGATCGCGCGCGAGCACCTCGAACGCCTCGCGCGCCGCGAGACGGCCGAAATCCAGCGGCGCCTCGGCTGCAGCCAGCAAACGATGCAGGCCGCCTGCGCGCTGGTGCGCGGGCTCGACCCGCGGCCCGGCAATCATTACGGCAGCACACGCGGCGACTACGTGGTGCCCGACGTGATCGTGCGCCAGGTGCGCGACGAATGGATCGTGACGATCAACCCGGCGGTGCTGCCGCGCGCGCGGTTGCACGAACGCTATGCGACGCTGTTCGCGCAATCGAGCGGCGAGCGCGATTCGCCGCTTGGCCAGCAACTGCAGGAAGCGCGCTGGCTGATCCGTAACGTGCAAAAGCGGTTCGACACGATCCAGCGTGTGGGCGAATGCATCGTGGCGCGGCAGCGCGATTTTTTCCGTTACGGCGAGATCGCGATGAAGCCGCTCGTGCTGCGCGACATCGCGGAAGAACTCGGCCTGCACGAATCGACCATATCGCGAGCCACAGGCAACAAGTACATGGCCACGCCGCACGGCACGTTCGAATTCAAGCATTTCTTCCCGCGCAAGCTGGAGGCGGCCGGCCGCGGCGTGTGCTCGGCATCGGCCGCGAAAGCGCTGATCCGCGACATGATCGCCGCCGAGCGCTGCACGCAGCCGCTGTCCGACGTCGCGCTCGCGCAGAACCTCGCCGGGCGCGGCATTCTGCTCGCGCGCCGCACCGTCACGAAATACCGGCAGGCGATGAAGATTCCGCCGGCCGAACTGCGGCGGCGCGATGCCGCGTGACAAGGGGGGGCGGCCAGGCCGGGCATGGCGCGTCCGAACGGCCGACGCACGCGTCAGGCGGTGCGATCGCGCGCCGCGCCGCGCGCGATCGCCACTGGCGCGTTGACCCGCACGAGCGGCGGTTCGCCGTCGAACGGCGGCGCATACAGGAAGCGATCGATGGCGCCGGGCTCGAACAGCAGGCAGTACGTCGAGCCGCCGTACTGGAAATAGCCGATCTCGTCGCCCTTGTCGACACGCTGGCCCGGCATGACTTCGATCACGCACGACGACACGTCACCCATGCCGACGAATACGGCCGCTACCGTGCCGATTCCCGGATCGTCGGCCGCGATCGCGACGATCGCGCGCGTGGCCACCGCCGTCGTATACCCTTGCGAGTCGTTGAGCCCGGCCGGGTCGGGGCCTTCGGCCTCGGCAATCGAATAATACGTGCCGTCGACGCGATACGCATGTGTGAGCGTGCCGCGCACCGGCGCATGCCAGCGGTGGTAGTTGTATGCGCTGAGATACGCCTGGTACAGGTCGCCGCCGACGAAACGTTTGGCCAGCGGCAGCCGCCTCGGCGTGAAAATGTCGCGCAGCGAGTACGGCTGGCCCTTGATCCAGAACGAATCGCTCAATTGCACATGGTTCGCGCAGTGATACGGCGACGCTTCGCACGCGCTGACGATCACATGCGCATCGTCCGGCGCCGCGACCGGGCGCGCGCCCGTGCGAAAGCGCCGCGTGAAGAAGTCGTTCCACGAATCGAAGCCCCAGTGCGGTTTGTCCTGTCGATACTCGAATTGCGACAGGCCCAGGCGCTGGCGCGCCGCGTCGCAGAACCAGCCGTCGGGCGCCGACGTATCGAGATGCGCACGCGAATGCGGGCCGCCGAGGAAATCGCACCATACGTTCAGCACGCGCTTGAGATGCGCGTTGAGCGCCGCATCGCGAAACACCGCATGGCCCGACGGCATGCACATCGGCCAGTCGAGGAACGCGTTCAGCGGGCATACGATCAGGCTCGATTCGCTGAACGGCGGCGTGTACGTCATCAGGTAATCGATCACCGTCATCAGTTCGCCGATCGACGTATAGCCGAGCCGATGGCCCGATTCGAGCGCCTCGTCGATCGCGCGCGTGAGGCCCATGCGCAGCAATGCGTTGTCGTCGAACAGGCGGGCGAGTTTCTGTACCGCAGGCGTGCGCAGCCGTTGGCCGGCATGCGCGCGTGCCTCGCCCGCGATTTTTTCACGGTACGCAGCCATGTGCGCTTCCTCGCTGGCCATCCATCCGCCAAGGCGACGGCGTGTGGCGGGCGGCGTGCTGCGGTCTGTCGACATGATTCCTCCAGCGGGGGTTGCAAAAGGGGTTGCCTTGTCATACGGGCCGCCGCGGCAACACGCTTGTCTGCCGGCGGCAGGCCACGCCTGCGCGCGGCGAGCCGGCAGCCAGCGCCGTCTGGCTCACGCGAAATGTCGCGACGAGGTGTCGGGGCAGCAGGCGCGCACGCAGGCGATGCGCTGCAGCGTCCGGCAGATCGCCGCAAATTCCGCTCCGCTCGTGCGCGAGAACGAAACCGAGATGTCGTCGGTGTCCGGGTCATCGTCCGACTGCTGAACGATGAACCGCTTCACGCGCACGCGGCCGGTGCCGAGCGCGTCATGCAGCGTGCCGAGCGTCAAGCCGCCGCGCTCCACGACAAGCCGCAGCGTGCGCTGCTGCCGCCGGGCGATGAAGCGGCGCTCGAGCGGCTTCACGCCTGCGAGGATCGTCAGCACGATCGCCGTCGCGCCGATCGACGCGGCATACATGCCGCCGCCCGCCGCGAGGCCGATACCGGCCACCGTCCACAGGCTCGCGGCCGTCGTCAGCCCGCGCACGACTTCGCCGCGCAGCAGGATCGAGCCGGCGCCGAGAAAGCCGATGCCCGACACGACCTGTGCCGCGACCCGCGACGGGTCGAGCACGACGCCGCTTTGCCCGTGCACGTCCTCGAAGCCGAAAATCGACACGAGCATCACGAGTGCCGAGCCCACGCAGACGAGCATGTGCGTTCGCAATCCGGCGGCCCAGTTGAGCCGCTCGCGTTCGAGCCCGATCACGCTGCCAAGCAGCGCGGCGAGCAGCAGACGTCCGAGGAGTTCGGCGTGGCCGATCATCGTGGCCTCCCTTTGGATGGATGGCGTATCTGAGTGGCGTACCTGAGCGGTTCGATGCACCAAAGGAATGCAAGGCGCGTGCCGGACGGCGAGGGGCGGGCACGGCGCGTGCGCGCAGGCCCGGCGGCGTGCGCGGCGATCATGCGGCGCGCATTTTTTTCATGTCATCGCAGATAAGCACAGGAGGCCAATATGCAGCATCAACCGGACGCACCGGCCCGCGATTCGTATCGCGGCCACGAGATTCGCGTATGGGCGCGGCCCAACGGGCGCGGCGCGTGGGCCGACGAGGTGCAGGTGTATGTCGGCGGCGCGCGCATCGAACTCGTGGTGCCGGAATCGGCCAATCCCGAATGGCTGACCGAGGAAGAGGCGCTGCGCGCGGGCGTCGAGCGCGGGCGCTATCTGGTCGACAAACGTCTCGACGACGACTGAGCCGGCCGGCACGGCGCTTGCGCGCCGCATGTCGTGAGAACCGCATGCCGGCGCCGCGCCGGGGAGGACAGATGAACGATCCGCGCACGCTTCATATCTACCGCTACGACCCCGATCGCGACGCGGCGCCGTACATGCAGCGCTACGAGATCAGCGTGAACCCCGACGACCGGATGCTGCTCGACGTGCTCGGGCGTCTGAAGCGCGACGACGAGACGCTGTCGTATCGGCGTTCGTGCCGCGAGGGGATCTGCGGCTCGGACGCGATGAACATCAACGGCCAAAACGGGCTCGCGTGCCTGACGAACATGACGGCGCTGCCGCGCGAGATCGTGCTGCGGCCGTTGCCGGGGCTGCCGGCGGTGCGCGATCTGATCGTCGACATGACCGATTTTTTCAATCAGTATCATTCGATCCGCCCATACTTGATCAACGATACGCCGCCGCCCGAGCGCGAGCGGCGGCAATCGCCGCAGCAGCGCGACCAGCTCGACGGGCTGTACGAATGCATCCTGTGCGCGTGCTGCTCGGCAGCGTGCCCGAGCTACTGGTGGAACCCGGACAAGTTCGTCGGGCCGGCCGGGTTGCTGCAAGCTTACCGGTTCATCGTGGATTCGCGCGATCAGGCGACGGCCGAGCGGCTCGACAATCTCGAGGACCCGTATCGGCTGTTTCGCTGCCGGACGATCATGAACTGCACGCACGTATGCCCGAAGGGGCTGAATCCGACTAAGGCGATCGCGCAGATACGCGCGATGCTGGTCAGGCGAACCGTTTAGGCGCTACGGCCGCGCGGCAACCTCGTCGAGATGCCACAGCAGGTCGGCCGGATCGTCATACACGCGCAGCGCCCCCGCGCGTTCCAGTTCGTCGCGGCCGTATCCGCCCGACAGCAGCCCGACGCCGAGCGCACGGCAGCGGCTTGCGGCGAGCATGTCCCAGATGCTGTCGCCGACCACCACCGTATGCTCGATCGGCACGTTGAGTTTCGCGGCAGCGCTCAGGAACAGGTCCGGGTCCGGCTTCGCGTACTTGACCTGATCGCGTGTGATGACCACGTTCTTCGCCGGATCGACGCCGAGCGCGTCGAGATTGACCGCCGCCGTCTCCATCCGCCCGCTGGTGGCGATCGCCCAGCGTATCCCCGCGCCCGACAGCGCGGCGAGCAGCTCGCGCGCGCCCGGCAGCGGACAAACCTGTTCGCGCAGCCGCTGGTACGCGGCCGCATGCAGCCGCGCCAGCCGCTCGACGCGTTCGGCGTCGATGTCGCCGGCCGTCTCGCGCAGCAACTGGTTCAGGAACAGGCCGCCGCTCATCCCGATCTTGCGGTGAATGCGCCACACCGACAGCTCGATGCCTTCGGCATCGAGCGCTTCCTTCCACGCGAGCACGTGCTGATAGACGCTGTCGACGAGCGTGCCGTCGAGATCGAACAGAAACGACGTTTCAATGCGCATGGGAATCTCCTGGCCCGACGAGGGTCGGGCGAACCGTCCGTGAACCTATCCTTCGATACATTATCGGCGCGCGGGCGGCCCGGCGTCATCTTCCGGCGGCACGGCAAGCGCGGGGCGGCGCATGTCGTGGCCGCGAGCCGGCGCGCCCATACCGGGCGGGGCCGCTCGCGCATATCGGCGAGAGCCAGGCGAGGGCGGTGCTGTGGGCGGTGAGGGGCGCACCGCGGCGTCGACTGGGTGTCCGTCCGTCAACCCGTCAACCCGTCAGCGCGGCGCGCGATGATACGCCGCAATATGAGGCGATACATGGCGATATCCGGCATGGAGGCGCCTGCGGGGCAGCATGCCACCGCCCATTGGTGAAAGGGGGAAGTACCGAACGTGAGGACCGTCGCGAATGCGGATGCGGACCGGCCCCCGCCGCGCGAGCGTTCATGCGTGCGCGCGGCGCGATGCCGGTATCGCGCGGCTTACCTGCGAATCGCGCGCGCTGCACGGGCTCATCGGCGCGACACCGGCACTCGCATTGGCTGGCGACGGGCGGCAGGCCGCCGGCACAGGCCCACGCCCGGTACGGTTCGACGCGACGCGACACGTGCGCCGCGCCGTCCCACCGGTCATTCCCGACGACTCGTTTTCCCGTCCTTGCGTGCGCCCGCGCCGTGTTCGCCGTTGCCCGGCAGCACGCCCGACAGCACTTGCCGCGCGGTTTCGACGATCACGTTCGCTCCGCGCGCGTCGCCTTTGAGCAGCGTTTCGGCGAAATGCTTCGCCTGCTGAAGCGTCACGTGCGGCGGCAACGGCGGCACCTCGGGGTCGGTCTTCACTTCGAGCACCACCGGGCGGTCCGACGCGAGCGCCTCGTCCCACGCGGCGCCGAGCTGCTCCGGATCGTCGACGTAGATGCCTTTCAGCCCGAGCAGCGACGCGAAGCGCGAGTAAGGCACGTCCGGAATCTGCTGCGACGCGTCGAACTTCGGATCGCCTTCCATCACACGCTGCTCCCACGTGACCTGGTTCAGATCCTCGTTGTTCAGCACCATGCAGATCCAGCGCGGATCGGACCATTTGCGCCAGTACTTCGAGACGGTGATCAGCTCGGCCAGGTTGTTCATCTGCATCGCGCCGTCGCCGGCTATCGCGATCACCGGGCGCGCCGGATGCGCGAATTTCGCGGCGATCGCATACGGCACCGCCGCGCCCATCGATGCGAGGCCGCCCGACAGTGACGCCATCATCCCGCGCCGCATCATCAGATCGCGCGCATACCAGTTTGCGCAGGAACCCGAATCGCTCGTCAGGATGACGCCGTCAGGCAGACGCGGCGACAGTTCGGTGAACGCGCGCTGCGGATTCACGCCACGGCCGGGGCTGGCCTTGGCCGCCGCGCGCGCGGCGAGCGTGTCGCGCCAATGCGCGTTCCATTTCGCGATCCGCTCGCGCCATCCCGTGTCGCTGCGCGCCTTCAGCAGCGGCAGCAGCGCGCGCAGCGTCTCGGCGCTGTCGCCGACGAGATTGACCTCCATCGGATAGCGCAGGCTCAGCATGTCGGCTTTCAGGTCGATCTGCACGCCGCGCGCCTGGCCTTCCTTCGGCAGGAATTCCGAATACGGGAAGCTGGAGCCGACCACCAGCAGCGTGTCGCATTCGGTCATCAGCTCGTAGCTGGGACGGGTGCCGAGCAGCCCGATCGCGCCGGTCACCCACGGCAGATCGTCGGGCAGCGCGGCCTTGCCGAGCAGCGCTTTCGCGGCGCCCGCGCCGAGCCGGTCAGCCACCGCGATCACCTCGTCGCATGCGTGCAGCGCGCCCGCGCCCACCAGCATCGCGACCTTCGCGCCTGCGTTGAGCACGTCGGCCGCGCGCTGCAGATCATCCGCGTAAGGCACGACCTTCGGCGGCGTGTAGCCGAGCCCGGAATGCACGGTGCCGTGCGCGCGTTTCGGCGGCGCATAGTCGAGCCTTTGCAGGTCGTTCGGCAGCACCAGCGCGGTGACGGTGCGCGCGCCGAGCGCAGTGCGCACCGCACGGTCGACCAGATGGCGCACTTGGCCGGGCACCGTGGCAAGCTGGACGAATGCGCCCGCCACGTCCTTGTAAAGCGCCGGCAGATCGACTTCCTGCTGGTAGTGCCCGCCAAGCGCCGCGCGAGCCTGCTGGCCGACGATCGCGAGCACCGGCATATGGTCGAGCCGCGCGTCGTACAGGCCGGTCACGAGATGCGCGGCACCGGGGCCCGAAGTCGCGACACACACGCCAAGCTCGCCTGTAAATTTTGCATGCGCGGATGCCATGAAGGCCGCCATTTCCTCATGGCGTGCCTGGATGAATTCGATCTTGCCGCCGGCCCGGTCGAGCGCGCCGAAAAAGCCGTTGATGCCGTCGCCCGGGTAGCCGTACACGCGGCGCACGCCCCAGTCGTACAGCCGCTCGACGATGAAATCCGCCACTGTCGCCATGCCGTTCCTCCTCGATTCGCGGTGGGCCGAAGCCGATGAGCCGCGACACCGCTGGCCGGCGCACGGCACCGCGGAGCGTCGCGCAAGCCGCGTGCCGCGCGGGCGGGCCGGGCACGGCGGTTGCATGCCGACGCAGCACAGCTTGACGAGAGCGAGGCCGCCCGGATGGCGCGCCGGCTCGAGCGCGATGCTCGAATGTGCCCTCAGCGGCTTGCCGGTGTCGCCGCAATGGGCGGGCTCTCATTCCAGAGGCGGTCTAGCGCCGTGACCGAGTACACATATTCAGAACCCGGACGCGCTTCGACATCGAGATAATCGGTCTTCCTGACGGTCGAGATCAAATGACGCGCATCGAGGTCGCGGCGCGCATCGTGGCGATAAATCGCGTATGACACCGTGTCGGCCGAGCCCGCTTGCCATTTCAACGCGATGCCATCGGAGGTCCGCTCCGCATGCAGATGCGCCACCGCGAGCGGCGCCGCCGCTTTGATCCATGGCATGGTCGGCACGAGCGCGGGGCGCGAATACCAGGCGCGGCCAAGCCTCGACATCGCCCCGAGCGGGTCCGCACGGACGCTCTTCGCGGAGAAATAGACGTTGCCTTTTACTTCTGGAAACCTGAAATTGAACGCAAGGTGATTGTCGAGTTCGGCAGGGTCCGCCCATCCAGCAGATTGAGTCGATGCCCCGACCTTGTAGGCCGCCTGGCCGATATAAAGGTGCGCGCGCGATCTTCGAACCTGTTCCGCCCACCACGGCACGACCTTGTCATAGTCCGCGGGTGGAAAGCCCTGCGCCCAGTAGACCTGCGGAACGATGTAGTCGATCCAGTTTTCGCGCAGCCAGCGGCGCGTGTCGGCATACAGATCGTCATACGTTTGCGCGCCGGCCGAGGTTTGCGAGCCCTGTGGGTCGGTGCTGGCGTTGCGCCACACGGCAAACGGCGAAATACCGAACTTGACCCAAGGTTTTGCCGCCTTGATGCGTTGTGCGAGCGTTTCGACGAACACGTCCACGTTATGACGGCGCCAGTCGGCGAGCGTCGCGAAACCCGCACCGTATCGCATGTAGGCCGCCGCGTCGTCGAACGTTTGGTCCGCGATCGGATACGGATAGAAGTAGTCGTCGAGATGGACGCCGTCGATGTCATAACGGCCGACCGCGTCCATGATCGCGTCGATGATGTGCTCGTAAGCGGCGGGTATGCCGGGATTGAAATAAAACTGATTGCCGTAACGCACGAGCCAGTCGGGATGCAGGCGCGCGGGATGCGTCGGTGCGAGCGCATCGAGATCGGTGGTTCTCGTCGCACGGTATGGGTTGAACCACGCATGCAATTCGAGATTGCGCCGATGTGCCTCGGTGAGCGCAAATGCGAGGGGATCGTAGCCGGGATCGGCGCCTTGTGCGCCGGTGAGGAATTCGGACCACGGCGTGAAAGGCGATGGCCAGAACGAATCTGATACCGGCCGCACTTGCAGGATCACCGCGTTGTAATTCAGCCGGACCGCCTCGTCGAACCACTCGCGCAGTTCGGTTTGCTGTTCGGCGGCCGAGAGCCCTGGTCGGGAAGGCCAGTCGATGTTCTTTACCGAGGCGATCCAAAAGGCGCGAAATTCCCGCTTGGGCGTCGCGCCGGGCTGCGCGATCGTTTGGCCATCGCCTCCGCATGCGGATAAAGCCGGGAGCAGCAAGGTGGCGCCGGAATAGAACAAGAATTGACGTCGACTCGATAAAGAACCCAAGCTTGTCATAAGCATTCCTGTATTTCTTTGCCGAACGAGGTCGACTTGAAAATCATTTTTTCATCATACCTTACACGCCATTTAGCAGCGGATTGCGGGCCGGCCGTCTGACCGGCATGCTCGAACAGATTGGCTGGAGCGCTGGAGCTTCTCGGCAAGCCGCGACCACTTCACATCGTGTGCGTGATTCGCACCGACAGCCAGATCAGGCTGCGTCGAGCCCCGCCTTACGAGACCGTGTCTTCCGTTGAAGACGGGTTTCGCCGGTATGCGCTTGATGTCGGTCTCGATAGTGTTGCTTTTCAAGTCGAGTTCACTGCCATTTCGCAAAACGTATTGCCTGCCGGCAAGCGCAACACACCCTGTGCTGTTTCGGCGATGCTCAACGCATCGTCAGCGCGTTTTCACCGACGCCAGCAGCCATTGCGCGAGCCGTTGCGCACCGTCCGGCATTTCGGCATCGGCGCGCCAGCAAAGGTAGTAATGCCGACCGTCGTCCAGTTCGTGATCGAAAAGCTTGCGCAACGCGCCCGATGCAAGCTCACGCGAAACCAGCGGCGCGCGCATGAGTGATGCGCCCAGATCGGCGAGCGTGGCGCTCAGCGTGAGCTGGCCGTCTTCGAAGAGCGGCCCCTCGGTGCGCGCCACGTGGCGCACGCCCGCGCTTTGCAGCCAGTTTGCCCACGTGCTGCGGTCCTCGTCGTGAACGAGCGGCACACCCGCGAGATCCGCTGGTTTGCCCAGCGGTCCGTGGCGCTGCAAAAAGCGCGGCGTGCACACCGGCACCACCGCGCCCGACATGAGCGGCGTGCTCGTGTAGCCGATCCAGTCGCCGGTGCCGAAGCGGATCGACAAATCGGCGGCATCGCTGCGGTAATTGCGGTGGTTCGCGTAGAGCACCGTCACGTCCACGTCTTCATTGGCCGCGAGAAAGTCGTGCAGCCGGGGAATGAACCAGCCCATGCCAAAGAGCGGAATCAGACTGATCGTGATCTGACGCCGCGACGAGCGCTCGCGCACGAACCCCGTGGCGCTGCGCAACACCGAAAACGCCGCGCTGATCGAGCGATAGTAGTCACGGCCTTCGTCGGTGAGCACGAGCGCGCGGCCGCGGCGAATCGTCAACGGCGTTTGCACGAACGATTCGAGCAATTGCAGCTGATGGCTTACCGCCGAGGCCGTGATTTCGAGTTCGCGCGCGGCGGCCGCGACCGAGCCATGACGCGCGAACGACTCGAACGCGCGCACCGCGCGCAGGGGCGGATCGTCCGCGATTAGTTGAAATTTATTCATGTGTCGAATTATATCGAAAGGTGCGCGGCACGAATGTTTTCTGGATTTTTCTTATAAAACATCCACTTAATCATGATGATAAGGTTCGGGCATATCGATCGAACCAAACGTGATTTAAATCACCGCACACAAAAGATTAATCTTTTTCACTATTCAACGCTGCGCGCCATCCGCCTTCGGGGCGGGCCTGCATGCGTGTCAATAGCGCCTCAATACAGAGGCTCATCGGAATCGATCGACATGACAAAGAAAGCTCTGCCGTTGCCGGTCGCCGCGCTTGCGGTGTCGCTTTTCACGGGCCTTGCGCATGCCCAGGACGAACAGGTGGTGCTGATCGGGCTTGCCGCGCCGCTGACCGGCGCATCCGCGCGCATCGGCAAGGATCTGGAAAACGGCGCACGGCTCGCCGTCGACGACGCCAACGCGAAGCATCCGACCATTGCTGGCAAGCCGGTGATCTACAAGCTCGTGAGCGCCGACGATCAATCGGATCCGCGCACCGCCGTGACGGTCGCGCAGCAACTCGTCGACCGTCACGTGATTGGCGTGATCGGCCACTGGAACACCGGCTGCAGCGTGCCGGCCGCGCGCGTGTATCACGACGCCGGCATCGCGCAGATCGCGCCGGCCTCGACAGGTCATCAATACACGCAGCAGGGCTTCGACACCACGTTTCGCATCATGGGCCACGACGACGACGGCGGCGCATACACCGGCGCGTATGCGGTGAAAACGCTGAAGGTGCAGCGCATTGCCGTGATCGACGATCAGAGCGCGTTCGGCGCGGGACTCGCGAACCAGTTCATCAAGGGCGTGCAGGCCAACGGCGGCACGGTGATCGATCGCCAGTACATAACCGACAAGACACTCGATTTCAGCGGCGTGCTAACGGCCATCAAGGCGAAGCGTGCCGACTTGATCTTCTTCGGCGGCCTCGATGCCCAGGCCGCGCCGCTCGTGCGCCGCATGCGTCAATTGCATATTCAGGCGCCGCTGCTTGGCGCGGGCGGCTTCGTGAGCCAGACTTTTCTCACGCTGTCCGGGCCCTCGGGCGAAGGCGTGACGGCGCTGGAACCGGGCCGTCCGCTCGATCGCATGCCGGGCGGCGCGGCGTTCGACGCGCAGTACCGCGCGCGCTGGCACGCGCCGATCGAGCTGCACGCGCCGTTTGCCTATGACGCCGCGGCGACGCTGATCGCCGCGACCCAGCAGGCCAATTCGGTTGTGCCGAAAAAGATAGTCGCTGCACTGCGCACGATTCGCCGCAACGGCGTGACTGGCGCGATCGGCTTCGATGTGCAAGGCAACCTGCTGGACCCCGCCTATACGATTTATCAGGTGAAGGACGGCAAATGGGCCGTGGTGGACGTGCTCGGCGGCGGCGTGGCCACGAAGACCCTTGTGAAGACCGCCGCGCGCTGAACCCGATGATGCAACGACGTAACGAGGAGACGAAGATGACAGAGCAACAGCGCGAAGGCGTCGCGGACAGGATTGGCGTGAACGGCGAGACGCTCGGCATTCTCGCGCGCCGGCGCATCGAAGCGGAAATCATCAAGCCGATCTACGAGATCCTCAAGCGCGATTGCGGCATCGAGCGCGCGCAAGCGGTGATCGCCGAGGCCGTGCGCGGCGCGGCAATCGATGCGGGCCGCCGGTTCGCGGCGCGCGAGCCGAACGGCACGAGCGTCGCGTCGTTCGCCGCGCTTCAGGTGCTCTGGGAAAAGGACGACGCGCTCGACGTGCAAACGCTGCGCATCGACGACGAAGCCTACGATTACGACGTGCATCGCTGCGCTTATGCCGAGATGTATCACGCCATGGGCCTCGGGGAAATCGGCCATCTGCTGAGCTGCGCGCGCGATGCCGAATTCATTTCGGGCTATGACCCGCGCATCGCCCTCACGCGCACGAGCACCATCATGCAGGGCGGCAAGCGCTGCGATTTCCGTTACCGCATGCGCGACGCGAAGCCGGCCGAAGCAGGGGAATCGGTGCAGGAGCGCGCCGATGACTGAGCGCTCGCGACATCGCGCATGGGCTCCGAGCGCGTTGCGCGTGAACGGTGCGCGGCTGTGGGATTCGCTCGAACGCATCGCGCGAATCGGCGCGACGCAGAAGGGCGGCGTGTGCCGCCTCGCGCTCACCGAACTCGACCGCGAAGGGCGCGACCTGTTCGTGCAATGGGCGCGCGACGCCGGCTGTACGATTCGCGTCGACAAGATGGGCAACATCTTCGCGCGCCGCGCGGGGCGCAATCCCGGTGCCGCGCCGGTGCTGACGGGCTCGCACGCCGACACCCAGCCTACCGGCGGCCGCTACGACGGCATTTATGGCGTGCTGGGCGCGCTCGAAGTGATCCGCGCACTCAACGACGCAGGCGTGCAGACCGAGCATCCCGTGGAGGCCGTGATCTGGACTAACGAGGAAGGTTCGCGCTTCGCACCGGCGATGATCGCGTCGGGCGTTTATGCGGGCGTGTACACGCTCGAATACGGGCTCTCGCGCACCGATGCGTCGGGCACGACGATAGGCCAGGCGCTTGCGCGGATCGGCTACGCCGGTGATGAGCCGGTGGGCGGCACACCGGTGCACGCCGCTTACGAACTGCACATCGAGCAGGGCGCGATTCTCGAGCGCAGCGGCAAGACTATCGGCGTAGTCACGGCGGGGCAGGGGCAGCGCTGGTACGAGATCGAATTCGTCGGCGTGGACGCGCACGCGGGCACCACGCCGATGGACCTGCGCCGCGATGCGCTGGCCGGCGCGGCGCGCATGATCACGTTCGTCGAGGCGCTGGGGCGCCGGTACGCGCCGCACGGGCGCGCCACGGTCGGCATGATCGAGGTGAAGCCCAATTCGCGCAACACCGTGCCGGGGCACTGTTTTTTCACGGTGGAGTTTCGCCATCCGGATTCGGCCGCGTTGGCCGAACTCGATGCGCAATTGCGCGCCGAACTTGCGCGCGTGGCCCAGGACGCGCAGCTTGGCCACAAGATCACGCAGATCTTCGACTACGCGCCCGTGCCGTTCGCGCCTGAGTGCATCGACGCCGTGCGGCGCGCGGCCGTGACGCTGGATTTGCCGTATGCCGACATCGTGTCGGGCGCGGGCCACGACGCCTGTTATCTCGCACGCATCGCGCCCACGGGCATGATCTTCGTGCCGTGCATCGACGGCCTCAGCCATAACGAAGCCGAGGCAATCACGCCCGAGTGGGCCGAGGCTGGCGCCAACGTGCTGCTGCAGGTGGTGGTGGAGAGTGCGTTGGGACTTGCGAAGTAATTCGCTCCGAAGGCACGGTCAAGAACAAGGCGGTTTATCTGGCTGTCGCTGATGGCTGATAGCAGCCTGATTGCCGCTGCGGTGTTGACGCCAGTCAGTGGTCGTCAGCCAGTTTGACGCATTCATGCTTGAGCGGGCTTCTGTCCCCAGACCTGGAAGAACAGGTGTGAGACCACGAGTGTAGTCGGATTGGCGATATGCGCGCGCAAATCCAATTTAAGCGAGTCATATTCGTCCTTTGAGATCATCGATTCGGCAACGAGCCGATCGCTTAGGTTCTCTGCGAACTCGTAGGCCAGATAGCGACGTTCGTGATCAGGTGGATAAACGTGGATCAATGGGTTGACGTTGACGTTCCGAATACCCGTGATCTCGCGCAGCAAGCGGGGGAGTTTTCTCCCGATGAACGGGTCAATCCCATTTTTCTCAGAGTAAGCAGAAAAAAGCTGTATATACCTTTCCCAGGCGGCCGACGGTGGATCGCAGATGAAACTTAGGTAGTCGGCTTCATGCAACGCGATCCATCCGCCGGGCCGCACCAGCGACATCGCTTCCCGCAGTATTTCCTCGGGTTGAGGCACGTTCACGAGAACGAGGCGCAGCGTAACCAGATCAAAAGTGTTCCTCGGGAGTCCCGTGTTGCGAGCATCTTGACGGATGACCTCGACATTCTCGAGGCCTCTTTCGCGTGCCATTGTTCTCGCCAATGCGACGCTGTCATCGCTGCGCTCGATACCGACCACCCGCCCGCCAACACCGACACGTTCTGCCAGCATGTCGAGGCAACCGTGCGGGCCGCATCCAATCTCCACGACCTGGCTGCCACGCTCGAGTGGAATCTGATCGAAAAGCCACTTCGAGTCATTTGCTAGCTGATACGCTTGCCTCTGAAGGCGCACCTGTTCTTCACTGCGATATCCGAGCACATATTGATCGCTCTGTTGCATATGCAACTCCGCTGGCGATTTGTGTTTATGCGGACGATCGGCTGATGGACGTCCCGACTGCTTCCGCTCGGGTTCTTGCGACGAGGTAAGGCGCGATACTGGCCAGTTTTTCGTTGGTTTCGGCTAGTTCCCGTTCCGGCCTCGATTGAGCGATGATGCCGGCGCCGGCCTGGAGCCACCTCCTGGATTTATCCTGGAACACCGACCGAAGCACCAGGGTCGCCTCGAACATGCCGTGTCCCTCGAGAAGCAGAACGGCGCCCGCGTACAACTCGCGCGGAGTGTCCTCCAGGCGCTCAATGGCGTGCAGCGCAAGCTTCTTCGGGATGCCCGATGCCGTAATCGAAGGGAACAGGGTATCGAACGCATCCCAGGCATCTTTTCCGCAGGCCAGCCTTCCAGAGACACGTGATCCTAAGTGCTGCACGCTACCTCGCTGGCGTATCGACATGAAATCGTTCACTGAAACAGTCCCCGCGACACATATTTCGTCAAGCTCCTCGATAGCAGCTCGTACGGAGAGCACATGCTCGACAATTTCCTTTGGATCGTTGAGCAACTCGTTGCGCCGTGCAGCAATTTCTTCGTCGGTGCCTAAGGCAGAACGAGTTCCTGCAAGCGGCTCGGTCGTCACAACACCGTTTTCAACAAGGGTGACGAGTTCCGGGCTGAATCCGACTGCTTCAAATTGTCCGTGCTTGAGCAGGAACGAGCGCGCGGGCGAATTGGATGCCCGGCCATGCCGTAGCGTCGCCGGCATATCGATTTCGCTTTCGAGTTCGATCGAACGGGCAATGATGACTTTCGCGTAGGCTCCGTTGCCAATTTCTATCAACGCGCGGCTCACCCGGTCTTCATAGTCGGCGGCGTTGGCGGATGCGTCTACCGATAGCCCGCCTGAAGGCATCTCCTTTGCGCGCGCAGTCATAAGCGCTTGAATTTCCTGGGCAGTAGCCTGGTCGACGGTATAAATCGTTGCGGAATTCCCGTCGAAAACCACTTCCTTATGGGGAAGCATGAGCGCAAGAAGCGGCCATCTGCCCGGCCGGTACGGATGTCCGTTTACATGTGCCGCGTAATTGAAGCCGGCCTGGCCAAAAATCCTGGCAGCCGGCGGCCCGTGGCGCGAAAGGAATGTCCTCGCTGTTTCGGCAAGCGTTCCATTGACAGCGACGGATTGAGTTTCCCCATTGGCGAAGATGGTTGCCTGCCTGCCATCGGAGTCGATCATCAGCGAAGCCTTCGCACCAATTCCGACATACCAACAAGGGCCTCGCTCGTAGACATACTGGTCCTCGTTTGCATAGTGATTCAACAGAGCTTCAATCACCGGTAACACGCGGGACTTGGGTAGCGGAGATTTTTCGACGAGGATGCCGTTTGTCATGTTTACTCCCTCGAAGCCGCGAGAAGGGGCAGTGGTATCGTCACATCGATCGGGACGTGATGACCCCCGCTTGATGGTAGATAGCGAATTCCTTATCGATGTTAGTCAATGTTATTCAGACCGCAATATTTAATTTCGCAATGTTGAATATCGACGTGTCGCCCCTGGTTTTTTGGTCACCGAACTCCCGATATCGACGTCGGCTATGTTCGTCGTGCCGGAAACAACGCTAAGGATTCGGGCGGTGCAATCGGCCTGGAGAACGCCGAGATATTGCGGGTTTCGTCATATGGCTTTCTTCCGCACGTGGGCCCTGCCTGCGGAACGGGCGAGCCGCCGGGCGGCGCCTGCCATCGCTTCACCCTTGCGACGGCCATTGCGGCCGGCCATGCCGTCCTGCAAGGCAGCCAAACCTTGCTGACGCAGCGCCTTCAGTTCCTCCAGATATCCGGCGGTCGCGCGACGGGCGGCGTCCAGGCTGCCTTCGAGCATGCCGATTCTCTGGCGGGCGTCACCCAGATGCATCTGAAGCGCCCGCGCGTCGGCTTGTTGCCGTGCTTCGGCATCTTCAGCGCGTCGCGCCGCAGCGTCGCGCTCTTTCAGGAGCCTCGCACTGGTCGCCCGCTCCCGTTCAATCTCCATCAGCGCGTGTTTTTCGGCCGCGCGCAAGCGCTCTGCGGCGCGCTGCGCATCCTCGCGCACTTTTTCGAGTTCCCGGGCAAAGTCTGCCCGGGCCTGCGCCTGCGCGGCGTCCTTCTCGCGGTTTTCCTGCTGGAGACGCACGATTTCGCCCTCCAGCGAGCGGCGTGTCGCATCGCCCACTGCCTGCGCCTGCTCCAGCGCCTGAATCCGAGCGTTCGCCGAGAGTAGAGCGGCACGGCTCTCCTTAAGCGCGGCCTCGGCTCGTGCCGCCGCTTCATGAGCGGCGGTAACCGCCGCCTGCCCGGCCTCCCGCTCGGACTCCAGTTCGACGCGCAGTGCCTGCACGGCCGCATGCGCGGCGGCCGTTGACCGATCCCACAACGCGGCTACGAGGTCGCCGGCGGCCGCCTGTATTTCCGGCGGCAGGTCGGGACGGTCAATCCGCACGCGGCTTTTCTCGCGCAACTGTGCCCAGAACTCGGCCAGCACCTCGGTAGGCGTGCTCATGCTGCCGCGGCGCACCAGCTGATATAGGCGATTTGCCGTCGGCGTGACGCCGAAGCGGAAGAACAACAACGCGCAGACTTCGCGGTACAGGTCGCGGGTTTTCGGAACCGCTGCCTTCAGGCGCTCGATTTCGGCGGCCAGCGCCGCATCGGTGGATGGGACGTCACTCATGAGGATTTTCATCGTGGAATTTTCCTATATATTACTACGTAAACCGCATGATTTATTACGAACACTCTCATAAATTTTGACATTAACCCTATAATGTTGAAATTTAGCGGCAAAGGTGCGACAATCATCGCGTGACACGCTGAGGATCCTAATTCCATGAAAACCACCCTGGTTGCGCCGCGTCCGCTCGACGTACTCGAGCTGCCCGATGATCTGGCCGGCCGCACTGGCGTGAACCGTGCCGCCGGCCGCCGCCAGATCGCAGCCGATGACGATCTCGCGGCCGTGCGCGCGTGGCTGGCGCGCGTCGCCGACAAGCAAACCACCTTCGAGAACTATCGCAAGGAAGCCGAACGGCTGTTGCTGTGGTCGATCGTCCAGCTCGGCAAGCCGTTGTCGTCGCTAACGCATGAGGATCTGCTCGTGTACCGGCGCTTCCTCGCCGATCCGCAGCCGCGCGCCCGATGGGTCGCCACCGGGCGCAAGTTTCCGCGCGACGACCCGCGCTGGCGTCCGTTCCACGGGCCGCTTGCCGCCTCCAGCCAGCGCCAGGCCATGGTGATCCTCAACGCCCTTTTCTCATGGCTCGTTGGCGCGGGCTACCTCGCCGGCAACCCGCTGTCGCTTTCACGCCAGCGCGCGCGACGTGCATCGCCACGAGTGACGCGCTTTCTCGAGCGCGACCTGTGGCAGGAGGTCAAAATCTACATCGACAGCCTGCCACGCGACACCGACCGGGAGCGCGAACGCTACTGGCGCGCGCGGTGGCTGTTCACCCTACTCTATCTTGGCGGCCTGCGTATCTCCGAGGTCAGCGGCAACACGATGGGCCGGTTCTTCTGCCGGCGCGACGCCGACGGGCACGAGCGCTGGTGGCTCGAAGTCACCGGCAAGGGCGACAAAGAGCGCCTCGTGCCGGCTTCCGCCGAGATGATGGCCGAGCTTGGCCGCTACCGGCGCGAGCGCGGACTGCCCGTTCTGCCCGGCTCGCACGAGGACACGCCGCTCGTGCTGCCGCTCGGCAAATCCATGAAGCCGCTCACGCGCGCGGCGCTGCACACGATCGTCAAGGGTATCTTCGCCGGCGCCGCCGAAAAGCTGCGCCTGCGCGGTGACGAGTACGCCGCCCGCGCGGCCCAACTCGAGCGCGCCTCGGCCCACTGGCTGCGACATAGCGCGGGCTCCCACATGGCCGACGGCGACGTCGACTTGCGAGTCATCCGCGACAACCTCGGCCACGCGTCGCTCACGACGACGAGCCTGTATCTGCACGCCGACGACGATCACCGGCACGACGAAACCGGGCAGAAGCATCGTATCGACTGGTAAGGCAGCGGGCGTCATGGTTGGCTCGTGACGCTGACTGGCTTCAACGTTGCTCGAGCTTGAGCATGTCGTCCGGCATTGCGCGATGCGCGTTGGCGCCCCTACCTCGGGCGCCGCATCACGCAACGATCTTTGCGGGGCGTCGTCTTCAGTCACCATCGCTGCGAGTTCGCGTTGCGGCGCGGCTACGCTCGGGTGCCGCGTTTGATGCTCGACTATTCGCGGGTAATATTGGAGTCACGCCGCCCGGAACTCGTGTTCACTCCCGATGAGGTCATCTCGCGCGGCCGCGGCGTCGCCCGTATCTGCCGAAGACAACCAGTCATCTGCTGCGCGGTGGCATCGAGTACCGTTGCGACCTTGCGCTAGCCGAACTGCGGCACGCCACCTAGACGATCACCGCGCCCGATGACAGACCATCCGCACCGGAGACAGGCTTGAACACGGTCACTCGATCCGATCTCGAACGCGACGCGGTGAGCGGCCGCAACACCGTCGTGCTCGTCGCATTCACCGCGCTGACGAATCTCGCGGACGGCGTGACCAAGGTTGCGCTGCCGCTGATGGCAACCGCCCTGACTCAGTCGCCGGTCCAAGTATCGGGGGTATCTCTCACCCTCACGCTGCCGTGGCTGCTGGTCGCGCTGCACGTCGGCGTGCTGGTCGATCGCGCCGATCGCCGCCTGCTCCTTTGGCTCGCCAACGGTATGCGCCTCGGCGCAATCGCGACACTCGTGCTGCTTTCGCTATCGCAGCGCATCACACTGTCTGCGCTGTACACGGGTGGCTTTACGCTCGGCATCGCTGAGGTGATCGCGTTGACCTCCGCTGCCGCACTCATCCCCGATGCGGTCGCACCCGCCGGCCGCGAGCGCGCGAACGCGTGGGTCGCAGGCGCGGAGACGGTCTGCAACGAATTCTGTGGCCCGCTGGCTGGTGGCTTGCTCGTCGCGGCCGGCACCGTCCTCGCGCTTGGCGCGGTGTCGAGCGCCTATCTGATCGGCATCGTGGTGCTGTTCTTGTTGAGCGGTCGGTTTCGCGTCGCGCGAGCGCCGGACGCCCGGCGCGAGCCCGTGCACCGGGAGATCACTGAGGGAATGCACCATTTGTGGCGCGAACCGGTGTTGCGCCTGATGGCTGCCACACTCACGGTACTGTGCGCGTGCTGGGGCGCCTGGCTCGCGCTGATGCCGCTGTTCGCGACCCAGGCGATGGGCCTTGACGCGCGTGGCTATGGCGTGGCGCTGAGCGCGCTTGGTGTCGGCGGGTTCGTCGGCGCGCTTGGCGTCACCACTTTGAACCGTTGTTTCGGACGCCGCACAGTGATGTTCGTCGATCTGCTAGGCACTCTCGCGATGATGGCGGTGCCCGCAGCGACCCTCGATCTGTGGGCGGTGGCGGCCAGCGCGTTTGCGGGCGGCCTGGGTGGCACGCTATGGACCGTCAACGCACGCACTATCAGCCAGGCGCTTGTACCCGCCGCGCTGCTCGGCCGCTACAACGCAGCCGCGCGCCTGTTCAGCTGGGGCGCGATGCCGATCGGCGCGGGACTGGGCGGGCTGATTTCAGAATACTTCGGCATGCGCGCGGCGTTCATCGGATTCGGCGTTGCCACGCTTCTGTTGATCGTGCCCTTCCTGCGCATCGCGACGCCGGAGGCGCTTGAGACCAGGATGGCTGAACCGCGTTGATTCACAAGGTCATAGTCGCGCCAGTGCTTGTACAGCTCATTCAGAGCGGGCTCATTTAGCAACCAATTCTTCTCGTCTGAATTTTCATTCGGAGATAACTCCAAACCATCAAAGCAGACTTGCATTGTCCACTGATAAAGCGGTTGCTGCATGATTCCAAAGAATCGCTGGCGCTCATACAGAATCTTGATCTCCTGGCCTGCAACTTCAACGGACATCAACGAGTCGTGCTGGACGTTGGCGTGTCGTATCGCGCCCGGCGCCTGACGCGCGATGTCCGTCAGGAAAGCGGTTCGGCCTAGAACGAGTAGGCGAGCGACGCAAACAGGCTGCGCGGTGCGCCCGGCGTCACCCACAGGCTGTTGTAGGAGCTGACGTAGGTGGTGCGATTGAACAGATTGTTCAGCACGACCGACGCACGCAGGTGCTTGTTGACCTGCACGTAGCCGTTGAGTTGCACGGTCGCATAGGCGGGCAGCTCGAAGCCGTCCTGCGTGTTCGCCGTGTTGCCGGCGCGGCGCCCGACATAGATCACGCCGGCGCCGGCGCCTGCCCTGACCGCGAACGGTAGCGCGGTTTCGTACATGAGCAGCGCGCTGCCGCTCAACCGCGGAATGTCGACCAGGCGTGCGCCAGGCGTCAGCACGGCATCGCGCGTGACCTCGGCATCGACGTACGCAAGGTTGACGAGACCCCGGACGCCATGGCCCAGGTCTGCGTTCCATTCGAATTCGACGCCGCGGCTGCGCACCTCGCCGGCCGCGCGCGAGAAGCCGGCATTCGCCGGATCGGCGCTCAGCACGTTGCGCTTGTTGACGTAGAACGCCGCGACCGTCGCGAGCCAGCGCGCGCCGGCCCATTTCGCGCCGGCTTCATAGCCGTGCCCCTTCTCCGGGTCGAACGCGCGGCCATCGGCATCGGCGCCGTTGTTCGGCCGGAACGAATACGCGGTGTTCGCATAAAGCGACAGCGCGGGGCTCATTTCGTACACGACGCCGATGCGTGGACTCAACGCGGTTTGCAACTGGCTGCTCGTCACGCCTTTCAGGCGATTCTCGACCGACTGGTGGAAGCGATCCCAGCGCAGCCCGGCCAGGACTTTCCAGTGAGGTCCGAACGCCAGCGTGTCCTGCGCGTAGATGCCTTGCCCGTCGTCGCGTTCGAGCAGGTTGGTCGCGGTACGCAGCGCGGGCGCCGGCTGGCCGTAGACCGGCTCGAAGACGTCGATCGCATACGGTGCGGCGGCGCTCGGCGTCGAGCGCGAGACGAACTGGTCGTAGTTGAAGCGATACGCATCGACGCCCATCGCGAGCGTGTGGCCGATGCCGCCGGTGCGGAACTTGCCGGTCGTTTCGATGCGGCCTTGCAAGTCGTTCGAGTGAAACGCGACTTGCCGATAGCGTCGCCATAGCGTGCGCCCGTCCGGCTGCAGCGCGAATGCTTCGGAAGAGCGTCCGGACAGGTCGGTGTCGCGCTGCGCGAAGCCGGCGTTGATCGACCAGTTCGCATCGACGCGATGTTCGAGCGTGAGCTGATGGCCCGTGTTGCGCACGTCGTAGTCGCCGTCGCGCGGCTCGCCGAGGAAGCGCGATGCGGGAATCGCGCCGAGCTGCCCATTGATCGCCACCACGCCGCGATCGAGCGGCGCGCGCTGGCGCACGCTCTCGAATTCGTAATGGAGTGTCGTGTTTACGCCGAGATCCCAGGTGAACGACGGCGCGAACAGGTAGCGTTTGCTCGACACCGTATCGCGGAAACTGCCGTTGTTCTCGTTCATCGCGACGAAACGGTACGCGAGCGACTTCGTGACGGGGCCAGTCGAATCGAGCGTCTCGCGCAACGCGCCGTAGCTGCCGGCCGATATGCCGATAGTGTTCGAGCGCACGAACTGCGGCTGCTTCGTCGTATAGCTGATGAGTCCGCCCGGATCGCCGCGGCCATACAGCGCCGACGCGGGCCCCTTGAGCACTTCCATGCGCTCGAGGTTGGCGGTGTCGCGCGGAACGCTCATCCCGCGATTCCACGAAAAGCCGTTCACGAGGTAGTCGGTGCCGGACGTGTTGCCGTCACCGGCAAAGCCGCGCACCGCGTAGTTGTCCCACAGGCCACCGAAGTTGTTCTGCCGCGCGACGCCCGCAACCCAGTCGTACAGGTCGTCGCCGCGCGTCGCGGCGACGGTCCGGATCAGTTTCTGATCGACGCTGCTGACCGCGAACGGAATCTCCATGATGTTCGCCTCGCTGCGCGTCGCGCTCGTCGATTCGGTCGCGCGAAACGGCGCCGCCGTGCGCTGCCCCGAAATCTCGATGGCGGGCAGCGATATCTCCTGCGCATCGGCGGTGGCGAGGCCGGCCGTGCCGACGACGATGGCCATCGGTGCGGCCGCCCAGTTCTTCCTGCTCATACCCTATCCTTTGGTGTGATCTGCGTTCGGGCACCGCGGACGGCATCGCGCCGACATTTGTGTTCCAAACAGTACATTTGCGCGGAAATTTAATGCAAATGCGAGTCATTTGCAATCGTAATTCGTGCTTTGTATGTGGGACGATGCGAAGCGGTCGGCAATGGGGCCGCGGCGGCTTTGACTGGCACAACGAATTGCAGACGCCGATTGGCAGACAGACAAAGCAGACGATTGGCGCGGGGCTGCGCAGCCGAGTTCACGAGCTGTTCGTCGAAAGCCGAAGCTCAGCCGGCAGCCGCAGCATCATGGGCATGATGCGTGAGCAAGGCACGACGTTGGCCGCTTCAAGGTCAGTCGCTTGATGGAAGAGCTGGGGTTCCGGATCCAGCACCGTCAGCATTTCGGAGATCGCGCGAACGCAGCGATCCTCATATTCCTCCGGCGTGATGTCGATATCGGCAACGACATGGACCAATATGGGAAAGGCCCACCTTCGACACCGCGTGAGCTGGACCCCATGAAATCAACCTTTTAACCCTTGAAACCCGACATTTCTAAATAGCTGGTGCTACGACATCTCAGAATGGTGACGATCGGCATGAACGAGCTACGACGCGTCAAGATCATCGAATCGGTCGTTGAAGGACGTCTGAGCGGCATGCACGGCCGGACTGAGCGAGCGTCAGGTGTCGCGTCTGAGGCGCGCTCTACAGCGACAAGGCCAGCGTCTTTTCCGCGAAGGGGCGCTCGGAGACCACGGACAAAGGTGTCGCGCAGTTCGGCCGCGCGCGGTACGAACTCAACGTCGAGACGTTCTGTGCGAACTTGAGTCAGGCCAAGGGTCGTATGGGGCGGGCCAACCTGACGTTGCAGGGCGGCTTATACGTCAATGAGCCGATGAAACAGGCGTTCCGGCAAGATGCGCTTCAGCGTCAGCATCAATCTGGCGAACCCCGGCGTCACGTATCGAACCTTTGAATCCGTGCCTTGCACAGCCTGAACGATGGTGCGCGCGACCTCGTCAGCATCGGCGGCAAATCGCCGCCATCGCTCGTCGCGTCTGACGTGAACCTGGAGCAGCGTCTGGTATTCGGGGTATTTCCCGTAATATTCCGAGGATATTGTCTTCGCGATGTCCGTGAACTCGGTCTGAACGAAGCCGGGCTCGATGACGAGGACACGAATCCCGAATTGCTTCAACTCCCCGCGCAACCCGTCGGAAATTGCTTCCAGCGCGTGCTTGGTGGCGTCGTAAATCGACGACAACGGCCTCGCGATCTTTCCCGCCACCGAACTCATGTTGACGATGCAGCCGGATCGCTGTTGCTTCATGATCGGGATGACCAGCTGCGCCAACGCGATTGGCGAAAATACGTTGGTCTCGAAGTTCGAGCGTATGGCGGACAGCGGTGTCGCCTCTATCGGGCTTCGGTAACCGAAGCCGGCGTTGTTGACGAGAATGTCGATCCGGCCGAAATTGCGCATGGCCTGCGAGATGATCGCTTGACGGCTTTCCTCTTGGGTTATGTCGGCGGCGATCGCGACAACCTTGACGTCGAGATGGGCAAGCTGGCGAGTCAGTGCGACCAACCGGTCGTGACGTCGGGCCACCAGCACCAAGTGAGCACCATGCTCCGCAAACGAGCGCGCGACCGCCAGCCCGATGCCCGACGATGAGCCTGTGACGATCGCGACCTTTCCTATCATGTGCTTGGCCAATTTTCCATTTCGGGCAACGTGCACGGGGCCTCGGTTACCATCCGTCGGCTTGCGCCGAGGAGAAACAAGTGTTGCAGATCGCGATCCGCGCAAGACGTGGTATGCAGCGGAGCGCCAAATCCACCGATGACATTGGCTAATGCGGCGGGCGGTTCAAACTGCTGGTTCCGCCGCCACGTGACATGCAGCAGCGACGGCGAATCCGGAGCGACGCCATCATGTCGGCGTACCGTCATCTGGGATTCCGGGTCTCCAGATGTCCGCGTATCGCTGGGGCGTTCCGGCGCGAGACGAACACTCGGGTCGCCAATCAGGATAAGCGGTGCTGCCAATTCGTCGCCATAGGCGAGATTCGCGAATCGCACCGTGGCGCCGACGGAAAACCCGATGGACAGCAACGTATTGATGAACATTTCGATCCTGGCTTTAGGCGCGCCGAACGAAACGATGCAATGCGTCCTGCCGATGATCCCGATAACGGTTGCTTCGACGGTGACGGCGGCATCGGCGAAGGTTAACAAGTTGCCGCCGAGGGCGGCGTTGTAGGTGGAATACGACGATGCGCGTACTGAGTCGATCCACTGCACGGGCTCATACAGCGCATCGGCCGGATAGAGAAAATCGAGGAACGTGCTGAGCAATGCGACAGAGGCCGACGCTGTGCTTGTCGCCAGCACAAAGCCAACCGGAAAGCCGTTGATCGAGTCGAGACGGCGAACGATTTCCGGAATGTCCGCCGGCGAATCGGCGAGCCAAAGCACACTCTTCACCTGATCACGATCGATACTCACGACGTCGAATGGGTGGTCGATGCAAACAAGATATTTTCCGGTACAGGTGCTATACGTTCTTGCCACATTCAGCGCGGCCGAGCACCGATTGACGACGACGACATGATCGCGCGACAACGTTTCATTCAAACGATCGAAAAGTGCGGGCAGATCGGCTTTGTGCGTCCCGGTTGAAGCGTCGGCCACCGGATCGAAGAGGGTCGCGTGCGTGACGACCGCATTCGAACGGATCGTCAAGCTGCTCGACCCCACATGCGGGATGATCTCGGCGGAGCCGTTCGATTCGATGAATCGAACGAGCGCCTCATCGTAGGAAGGCTGATCCTCGCAGCACCGAAGGATAGGAGCGAATCGCCAGCGGAGACGTTCATCGCCGCCGAGCAACAGCGCAGCGTGTTCCACAATTTTCCTTTCCCTGTCTCCGTTGGTGCCGACAACGTACCGCAGTGGCGTCCAATCGCAGTTGAATCCATATTTCTTGAATTTTGGTCCGAGCACCTCGCATCCTGCGGACAAATACATGGAAAGATTCAGATCGGCGGAGTCTGCCCTGACCGAGCGGATGCCGTTGACTTGCAGGACATGAATCGCCGCGCCGAAAAGCAGGCGGAGATACGACAATTTCCGGTGCGATTTGGATATGACCAAGTAGCTGATATAGAACTCCTGCTGATCGCGGCTGAAGGCCACGCGAACGGCGCCAACGATTTTCCGGTCGCGTCGGAGCAAGATATTCTTGGAATACCAGTCGTTGAAGACGTCACGGTACGTGATGTCCTGAATCCCCAGCTCGTCGACAAACACCTCCTTACGCAAGCGCCTGAGCGCCGGAAAATCGTGTGGATGGCCAATGTCCAATTGAATTTGCGACAATGCGTCCAAGTCAGACATGGTGGGTTACCCTCAGCAAAATCGTCGAGCCTGACGACGCGGACAAGGTGAATCTACGCCACCGAGGCTTTGACCATTGCGAAAATGTTGCTGGCCGCGCGCATGCCGTGGGGGCGCCCGTCGAGACCAACGCACTCTCAGTTGTTTCGCCGAAATGTCGTGATTTCGGGATCTTTGTTTGTTCAGCCAGGACCTGGATCAGACGGACACGGTGACGACCTTGAGCGGAAGCTCGATCCGGCCTTTTTTCGATTCGAACGCGCTATCTAGCGCCCTTGCGCCACATGGATTGTCGAACTTGGCTTCGTTCCATGGCAGCGTCGGCAGGGAATCGAACCGCTCGCTGCTGTCCTGGTAATGCCGGTAAGAGTTGTGGACACTGAGAAAGTAACGCCAGAACGATGGAACGCGCATCATGAAGTTGCGAAGCCCAATACGCTGTATCTGCTCGACCGGAGGTCTTTGAACCTTGAGCAAAAGCCGGCCGTAGAGCTGACAGAACTGCTTGATATTGAGGCGCGTACTCAAGACGGCATGCTGGAAGTCGAAATATTCGAAGTTCTTCCGGATCATGCTGGTCTCTTTTGCCCGGAATTCCTCCGTTCCGGGCATGGGAGTCGCCACGGTGATGTTGGGTACTTCGATCTTCCGGCTCACGATGTAGTTGCCCAGCGCGTCGAATTCCTTCTCGGTATAGTCGAGCCCGACCATGAAGAGTCCTTCCGTGAGCACATCATTGCGCTTCAAGATGGCGATCGCCTTGTCGTTGTTCTCGATGGAATTCTGCTTGTCCATATCGTGAAGTTCGGAATCGGAATAGCTTTCCAGACCCATGCGGACGCGCTTCAATCCCGCGCGCGCCCAAAGCTCGACCAATTCCGGATCCCTGGCGATTGCGTCGGAACGACTGTACAGGCAGTACTGCTTCTTGAGTCCCGACTTCAAGATCAACTCGCCGATACGGTGTGCTCTTTTTGCGTCGCCAAAGAAATGGTCGTCGACGAACAGCACATACGGCTCGTCGAGCGTCTTCAGATACTCGACCACGTACTCCGGGCTCCAGGTCAGGTACTTGCCTCGGTTGGGCCGCCACAGGTTGCAAAACGAGCAGCGTGACGGACATCCCATCGAGGTGCGAAGCGCCGCGATCGGCTTCCACCACAGATGGTAGTAGCGGTTTTTGTACTTGCCGAGTATCTCCCGGTCGGGAAACGGCAGGTTGTCGAGCTCAAACTCGCGACTGATAACCGATTTTCCATTTGAATGGAATTCGCCGTTTTCCTGCCAAGCTACGCCCGGGAGATCGGAAACGCTCTTCCCGCCGGTTTGACAGCGCTCGATCAGTTTGGAAAAGGAAAGATAGGCCTCTCCCATCATCACGTAGTCAATATTGGCGTCGGAGAAATCGGAGGGAGCGATGCCCGCATGATGCCCCCCGACGGCCGTGATGATCGAAGGATTGAACGCTTTCACCATGGCCATCTGGCGGCGTACCAGTCCGACGTGCATGGTCCAGCTGGTGAACCCGACGAAATCCGGCCGATGCTGGCGCAACGCTTTCAATAGCGATGATTCGCTGCGTTCCAGGCGTTGATCCAGAATCGCGACCTCGTAGTGATTCTTGTCAAGCAGCGAAGCCAGCACTTCATATTGAATGGGCTCGACAACATAGATTTTTTCATCCGCCAGGTGGAACGGGTGATAGGGAGGCGTGACGAACAATATTTTGAATTTACGCTCCATTTGTTTCTCCGTGTAAAGGATCTAGTGAAACGAATTCAAACTACCGCAGCCTCCCCAATCGGATCGTTATCCGTTCGGCGGAGTTGATCAAGTCAACCTATTTTCTTTGGGATGCCCGATAGCGCCGTCGCGCATGTCCCGGCAGAAAATCCGGGGTAATGCCGAGCACGAGCGCGCAACCGCCCGCGACAATGACAGCGCCCGTCAGTTGGATTGCCGAAAGGCTTTCCCCGAGCATGAGCGCACCCACGCATACGGCCACCACGGTGACCACGAATTCGACGCTGATCGCGCGCGTCGCGCCGATCGACGATACCAGTCTGAAATACGTCACGTATGCGAACCCGCTCATGAGACTGCCAAGCACCGCCAGATAGGCGAAGTCGGAAACGGTTGGTGCGCTGGCGACGGGAACGAAAGCGAGCAGCGGCAGAGTAATCAGGCCGCCGAATACGAACGCGCTGGCCGTCACCTCCAGGGCGCCGACGTTTCGCAGTCGACGCAGGGTGTAGTTGCTTCCGAGTGCCGCACAAAACGAACCGAACAAGGAGCTTGCGCATCCAAGGACGAAAGAACGCGTCACCGGCACCACCGGAAAACCCACTAGCAATACGATCCCGGCCGCACCCAGCATCAGGCCTGCAAACCGCTGTGGTGTGACTCGCTCAAGTCCCCACACTTGCCCGATGATCATCGAGAACAGAGGGATGGTCGCCACGAGTATGGCCGCCATGGCCGTGCCGATCCGAGGCGTGGCAAACGACAAGCCAATCAGTTGGCCAGCGACGGTGGTCGCCCCAACCACCACGAAAGATCGCCATTGAGTTCGGACATCGATTTTGCGCCGCTTCACGGCCGCGACGACAAGCAAGGTTGTCCCCGCGACAAGCGCGCGAAAACTGACGGCCCCTACCCAGCCAAACCCGTTCACTACCTTCAGGACCACCAAGAAAGACAGGCCCCATATAATCGACAGGAACAGGTATGAGACGACACTTTCGGTTTTCATCGCTTTTGCCATTGAATCTCTAACTCGGTGTCGCCGCATGGATGGGGCGATGTTCCAGTAATTGGAATCCAGACGACGCAAACAAGCCCGGGCGGGCCGGTGTCGCCACGCGGCAACGTGAGTGACACCGATAAGTGGCTTGGGAGCAGGCCTGAACAACGGAGCGGCGCATGACGCTGCGCCGGCAGGTCAATCAGCTCCAGCTTGTGCTGGTTTTGGGCAACGCCTTGTCAGCTGGACGTGTGGAACGCCAGTCTCGATGCGTGCGACAACGGAAATTCGGCGTCGATGCAGACAAGAGAAGCGGAGGCAGCCACGCCGGTGCAGGTCGCGCCCGGACGCTTTCGTCAACGCACTTTCGTCGATCCATATCGACCCGCTCCTTCGGGCGCCCCGTTCCCGGGCGTATTGCAGTCGGTTCCTGGTCGGCCGACTTCGCTTGGCAGCGCTTGCCCGGGCGCATTCATTTCCCGTCCAAAAAGGCGAGAATCTATGTAGTCCGGTGGACAATGGCGGGCGCCGCCGCCCGGACGCTCGCGCGCCGACATGAACCTGCCGCAGCGCGGTCGGATCGTCCCAGCAATATCCGGCCACTCGGCAGGTGGAAATTATAGTTTCACGTTGGAGCCTATAGTTTACAATTGAGGAAGTCAAGTGTCTGATGAAATCGACATTCCAGCCCGTCTTCGGGCGCTGAGAAAGACGTGGGGGCTGACGCAGAGGGATTTGGCCCGGCGCACCGGACTGAGCCATACGACGATTGCGAAGATCGAGCGGCACGAGATCAGCCCGACGATCGCATCACTTCAGAAGATCGCCTCGAGCTTTCGGATTTCCGTTACCGCGTTGATCGACGGCAACGTCGATGAATCAGAAAGGATATTTTTTAAATCCGAAGATTTGACCGTGGTAGCGCTCGGCAAGCACACCATACGGCAGATTGGCCGGAACTTGAGCCGGCGGGCCCTGCAGATGATGGAAGACACGTACGCACCCGGTGCCGACACGGGCGATTCGATGTTGAGCCACGCCGGAGAGGAAGCAGGGTTCGTCATCCGCGGAAGGCTGGAAGTGACCGTCGGAGATCAGGTAGCGGTACTCGGTCCCGGGGAGGCTTATTTCTTCGAGAGCCGCGTTCCACATCGATTCAGAAACACGGGTAACGAGGTCTGTGTCGTGGTTGCCGCTGCAACGCCGCCTACTCTGTAGACGATCGATCGGAGGCATCCGGACGCCTTGACGTGACAGGACGAGCGGCAACATACATTCGTGCGTCCGGCCGACGACACGGGGCCGCCCTGCGGATGACTGTCGTGCTTGGCATCAATGGCGTCGATTGACGCTCGCCGGCATGACATCAAATGGAGGTGGTCTCAGAAAACGGGAAATAAAGCACGTCAGTTCCGTTATCGTTTCATGCCCTCGGCACACTAAAAATCTAACAGGCTCGCTGAAGCCGCATTAACTTAAACCAACCAGCCTCAACGATTCCCGGGGCGGTTCATTCATCCCATTAGATTCAACGATAGCTCCGTCGCATCCGATTTTTCCCTGTTTCCAATGAATCGATACTTATATACACAATCGTCGAGATGCGCGGCTTAGCGGTGAAATGTCCGCATGACGGGGTACCCATGGAGGTTGTTTAATGGGATGGATTTCTTACCATCGTTCACGCGCACGAGGCGCGAATACCGTATTGGCCATAACCTGCAGATCTCCATAGCATGTGTATATCTCTGTATCTCGGACTGAACTATGAAATCCCTATATAAAGCTCTCAGTTTACGTCTGGCGCGCGCGAAGCGCGTTTCGCGAATCGCCATGCTGGTTGTCGCGATCGGGCCCGCCACGGCTTGCGCCCAAGCCAACGCTCAACCCGATCCGTGCCTGTACGGCTTTGAATGGCTGCACAAGGTTCGCTTTCCGTTACAGCCCGACCCCCATGCGGCGTACTCCTACATCGCGCCCAAATTGCCGATCGACGGCACTCCGGTGGGCTTTTTGGTGGAGGGTGATTATCCTTATGCGGCTTGGTTTTCCTGGACAATGTATGGCGCACGTGCCCAGGCGGTTTCCGTCATGAAAGACAAAGCCACCGTCCCGGACCCCGGGAGCGTCAACCCATTCATCATCGGCAACCGGGTTATGGAACCCAAGCGTCATTACCGCATGCTGCTGCTGCCGAATGGCGCAACTGTTGGCTCGTCGCTCGCGGACATACCCAATAAGTTGACGATACCGACGGACGTTGCGACGTCGCTGCTGGCCTATCGCGTGTATCAGGCCTTCCCGGGCTATAACCTGGGCGGCTCGGGTGGAAAGACGCAGACACCTTTTCCCGCGATTTACGCCGTCAACTACAAGACCGGCGAAAAGCTCTCCTGTTCGGCATACAACGCGATTCCGGCCTCGGTCGGCCACTTGCCAACCGACACCCCGCCACTCGAAAACCTTTACGGAACGAACCCGCCTCCCGACGCGCGGAAATCGGCCGACCGCTCGGCGCACGTCACAGCGATGTCACAGACGCAATCGCCAATTCCGCCGAAATGGCAATACGCTCCGGTGATCGACCCGACATTGGTGACGTTCACCCGACCTCCGCTCTTGCCCGGTGCCGACGTGTCGTCCATTCCGCCGCCGGACCAGTGTGCAGGCTATCTGGGGGCCGGCTTGAACCCGAACAAAATCGCGATCATCCGGATTCCGCAGGTGCCGACAGTGTTCGACACGCTGACACTGAACGGGCAAACCGTTTTTCCCGACACGCAGGGCGCGTACTACTCGCTTGTGATGTACGGCGCATCCGTCGGCACCTACGCGCCCGGTGAGCCGATTACCACGGCCTTGGCCGATAGCGAGTTGAAGCCGGATGCGACCGGCGGCTCGACCATTGTCGTCTGGCCACGCGACTTACCCAATACGGAACGCGCGGAGCTATTTGCCTATGCCCGTGCGCAAGGGTGGGCGCTGCTTCGCAATGGTAAGGCCGGAGCCCTAACGAGTGCCAATATACTGATCCGCCTCAAGGGCGCGAGCGACAGCTACTATGGAGCCTACACGCCACTACCCGGCGTCAGAACGGGCGTGCCGTGCTACTTCAACGACAAACCGAACGGCACCCTTTGGAGTGCGCTCGAAGGTGCGAGCGATCCGATGACCTATGTGGCCAGTTTCCAAAACCTTGGTAACGCGGCGCCACAGGGCGTGGAATGCACGAGCACGGCGGATGTCTTGAACGGCGCGTGCCTGGGGCGGCTGCAAGACTACATCCATCGAACCGGAGGCAAATACTCCAACCCCGGCTCCCAGCCGCCACCGAGCATCGCATCGCAGAAGTAACACGTGAGACATCGTCGGCTCTCTGCCGGTGGAGAGGTGGTGTAGGGAAACTGATCCATCGGCTGCCAGTGACAACGCGGACACGGCAGCAGAGTCGACTGCCACTGGGCATGTCGCGCAACGGGTATTGCCAGTGGCGAGGTCGGGCGTGTCACGGATCGCCGCTATGGAGTCAATCCGTGATCACCGTAAAGGCGCCACGTGATGATCGGCGTATAGGCGCCAGTCCGCGATCGGCGTTGTGGCACCACCCGAGGATCGCGGTATAGGACCAGTCGAGGATCGGCGCATATTTGCGCACGCTGCTGATTCACGGCGCTCGAGCCATGATATCGAGTTCCAAACATCTGCCGACGCACATGCGGAATCTGTTGGCGCGACGCCCTACGAATGTGGCCGCGGTAGCGCCGGCGAACAAGATGGCGCGAACGATCTGGGCTCTGCTTGCCTAGGGTCGAACTTACCAACCTTCGGCGCAGCTATCGAGTTGAAGGCCTAATCGACGGGCATCAAGCTCATCACGGTTGCATAGGTGATACTGAAAGATGGCAAGACAGGTTGGACCGCACAAGGGCAAACCTGAGACATTTCTCGGACCTCGAGTCCGCTACTTAGATTAGGAACCTTGCGGCGAAATCCGTCTGGGCCGGCGGGTACCACCCGCGATCGAGTCCGGATATAAGTCCGCCCCCCGTTACTATCTTCACGCCCCGATAATCGGGGCTATGGCCAGCCAGGCCCGGCATGATTCTCGCCCCCAGTCGCAGTCATGATCCGGGGGGTGTTGTCACCGGGCCTGGTGGGTGGCTGGTGATCGCTGATAGGGGTTTGGCCGGGATATCCCGACGCCGTCCGTAACGTGGATGCCGAGACTTGCCACCGTTGTTGCAGGCCAATCCGTTCACTCTGCATAAACTTCGATGCAAGACACTCAACAACGTGACACCGTCGATGTCTTTGTCGGCGTCGATGTCGGTAAAGGCCATCATCACGCCGTGGCACTCGATCGGAACGGTAAGCGCCTGTACAACAAGGCTCTACCCAACGACGAGGCCAAGCTGCGCGCCCTCATCACCGAACTCAGGACTCACGGTCGACTGCTGTTCGTCGTCGATCAGCCTTCCACCATCGGTGCGCTTCCTGTAGCCGTCGCCCGCGCTGAAGGCGTACTCGTCGCCTATTTGCCCGGACTGGCCATGCGCCGCATCGCCGATCTGCATGCCGGTGAAGCCAAGACCGATGCCCGCGATGCCGCGATCATTGCCGAAGCCGCCCGCTCGATGCCGCATACGCTGCGCTCGCTTCGATTGGCCGACGAGCAGCTCGCCGAGCTCACCATGCTGTGCGGCTTCGATGACGACCTCGCCGCTCAGCTCACGCAGACGAGCAACCGCATTCGCGGCCTGCTTACTCAAATCCATCCGGCGCTCGAGCGCGTTCTCGGACCGCGCCTCGACCATCCGGCGGTGCTCGATCTGCTTGAGCGCTATCCGTCGCCCGCCGCACTTGCCAGCACCACCGAGAAGACGCTCGCCAATCGCCTGACCAAGCTCGCTCCTCGCATGGGTAAAGGCTTGGCGGCCGAGGTCGTTCAGGCACTGAGCGAACAAGCCGTGATCGTGCCTGGCACCCAAGCCGCCACCATCGTCATGCCCCGTTTAGCCCAGCAGCTTGCGGCCTTGCGTCAACAACGCGACGAGATCGCTGCCGAAGTAGAACGACTGGTGCTTGCTCACCCTCTTTGGCCGGTCCTGACCAGCATGCCGGGAGTCGGCGTCAGGACTGCCGCCAGACTCCTGACCGAAGTTGCCCACAAAGCCTTTGCCTCGGCCGCCCATCTGGCAGCCTACGCTGGCCTTGCCCCCGTCACCCGACGCTCTGGCTCATCCATCCGCGGGGAGCATCCGTCCAGACGCGGCAACAAGGTACTCAAGCGTGCCTTGTGCCTATCCGCCTTCGCGGCATTGCGGGACCCAGTCTCACGGGCCTATTACTCCCGCAAGATCCAGCAAGGCAAGCGTCATAACCAAGCGCTCATCGCGCTCGCACGGCGACGCTGCGACGTTCTGTTCGCCATGCTGCGCGACGGCACCATTTACCAACCCAAGTCAGCCCCTGACGCTTGACGAAACACATAGGGGCACCCTCCTCGCCACGATCAAAAATCACCTTGCAAATGGGAGGCGACCATATAAGAAATGTCGTCTTTTCAGTTTGGGCATGCTGCTGGTTCTCGAAGCACTGCGGAGCCAACCATGCCGGACCTGGTGACATTGAACATGCGAGAACTCGACCGTCTGAAGGTAATCCAGGCCGTAGTGGATTTGGGCCTGAAGCCTGGCCGCGCGGCGAACGCGGCATTCGACGCGATGAAGAAAGGACATCGACTGCCGGCATGGGTAGCGCGTGTCGGCACCGAAACATCGGCAAACACCGTATCGTTCGGTGGACGCGATGTGTCCGTAACGAATGCGTGCAAGCCGCACGACTACAGTTCGGAACGCATCGCGGTGCTGTACGATCCGCAAGAAGATGTCGTCATTCGCCCTTGAAAGGACGATTACCCCTATATGTGCAGCCGACTGAATTCCTCGGTCAAGTGCATCATATTGAGCGCATGGTCCTCCCCGTTCAAGATCCTCGTAATTTGCGCACCTTCAGCGCGCCACAGGCGCATGGGCATCGCATTGGCCAAAGCTTGCTCCGTCCAATTGAACCCCTGCTGAGCATCGAACACCGTAATCTGCCCGTCGACGTTCCAAAACCCGTGGACAGCATGGCGCATCGTGCCCTGGTTGATCGTGATCAAGTATTCGTCATCCCTGCTGTAGCGGCTCACGTGAATAGCGGCCGACTGGAGATCGTCAAAGCTGTGAACACTGCCCGTTCGTGACAGACCGCGCTCGACCATCATGGAACTGATTTCCGCATCGGAATGAACCAGCCCTTCCGTGCGACCGAGTATCCGCGCCGTTTGCGGCGCTGAGTCGCCCGTCATCGACCCAAGCGTGCAATAGACACAGTTGTAGTCCAGCCCAAGCGGGTTGATCCGCGACCAGGGCGCGCCCGCGCCCTCCTCCATCACTCGGGAAGCGCTTGCCGAAGCACGCTCGATCGCCGCCGCGCCCGATGCGGCGCGGCCCATCACATTGGCGGCGACGCTTCCGATGTCGGCTACCGCGCCGATACCGCCCAGCACCCAGGAGGCGATCTCCGCACCCCGGTTGTTCGTGGCCGAGGCGGCAAGCGCCGTAGCGGAACTCGCTGCTCCCAGGATGCCTCCCACCACGCCGGCCGCGACGACGGCGGACGAGCCACCCGAGAACGGCGCCGCCACCGCGCCGGCAATGCCGATAACGATGCCTAGCACGTTCAATCCGATTTCGGCCCCTGAAATATGTCCGGTCGGATCGATGCGATCCACCGGATTCCCTTCGCCAAAGGCGTACCGGTTATCAACCTGCATTTGGTCGTAGCTCAGGAATCGTTTGAGCTTGGGGTGATAGAAACGAGAACGCAAATAAACGAGCCCACTCGCCGCTGATTGGAATTCCTGATTCCAGCCGAAATCGGCAAACGCGGCGCCGTCCGTCGCGCCGAATCGCTCGCCATATGCCGCGTAGCTGAAGGCGTTGGCGCTCGCCCCGAACAGTTGCGTCGTCGAGCCGCGCGCGGTCTCGTAGTAGGTCGTGCCCTGCCCCAGCGGCGTCGCCGCGATCCGCGTGTCCTGCGCAAACAGGAAGGTGGTCCACTGCGTTTGGCCGTTCACCGTCTCCGCTGTGCAATTGACCTGCGCACCGTCTTGATAGAACTTGCAGCTCTTGTGCTGTACGAGCTGCTCGGACAGTGCGCCGGTCGGATAGTAACGATACTGCGACGACGAGCCGTCTGGATGCGTGACCGACGTCAGCCTGTTCCACGCATCATAAGCGTACATGCCACCGCTTCCGTCCGACAACATATTGCCGTTGGCGTCATAGTCGATTCCGGGGAGCGTAAGCTGGTCCAGCCCATTGTAGGTGTAATTGACGCTGTGGCCTTGCGACGTCGATTGGATGACGTTGTAGTTTCCGTCGTATTGGTAAGTCGTTACGACGGGCGGTTGCGTGCCGTTCTGCTGCGACTCGCTGATCAGTTGGTCGAGACCGTCGTATTGATAAGCGGCAGCTGTCGATCCGTCGCTGGAATTCGTATTCAACGAGATCAGCCTGGACTGAACGTCGTATATGTACGACGCTTGGTAAGCGCTCGACGTGGACTCGGTCGACTGCGAAGCCAAGCGCCCGAAGCCGTCGTAGCTGAAGCTGCGCTTCCAGACGAGCCCGGCCTGCGGCCCCGTGGTCGACATCGTCTGCCCAATGGGCGTGCCTTTGCGTCCCGCAGCGACGCCGTAGTCGATCACCAGACTAAGCGCGCCTTGTGACACGGAGCCGACCAAACCATCCGGGCGGTATTGATAGCTCGTCTGCGTGCCCGACACATCCGTCGAACGGATCACCCGGCTGCTCGCGTCGAACGCATAGGATTGCGTAAGCAGCCCCGGATAAGTCACCTGCTGCGTTTTGCCATCGAGCGTATAAGTCATCGACAACTGCTGCATCCCGTCTCCGACCGAAGTCATCCGGCCAACGGCATCGTATGTGTACTGCACGCCGAGCCGCGTTCCGCCTTGCGTCACGGTCATCGTCAGCAGGTTGCCGACGCGATCGTAGGCGTACGCCAGCGTCGAACCGCCAGGCGTAGTCGCCCCCGACATCCGGCCGGCCGCATCGTATTGATACGTCTGCACCTGACCGACGGCGTTCGTGACGCTGATCAGGTGCGAGTCGGCATCATAGGCGTTGACGGGACTTTGATGCTGGAAGCGCTTTTGCCCACCATAGGTGGTGGTTTTCACCCACGAAAGGGGATTGTTCATGAGATCGCGCGTAATCGATTTCGTCGATGTGACCCCGTTCGCTGCAGTGCTGGCCAGCGTCGCACTGGTGAGCGCGCTGTCCGGATTGTAGGCGTATGTCTTCGATTTCAGCGTCTGCGGCACGCCACCCGCTGAGGTGATCGACGTCCAGGTCTCGTTGATGACATTGCCGAAGCCATCGTAGACGTTCGCCATACCGAACGTATCGAGCCCCCCGCTGACCGGGAATACCTGCTTGGCAAGAACGTGATTCTGCGGATCGCTTTGCGTCCACAGCACCTTGGCTCCGTTCAACTGGGTGGTCATGCTGCTGTCGTCGGCGCTGTAGCTGTATGTGTAGACGTTGCCCACGGGATCCGTCGAACCGATCTTGCGCCCCAGGCTATCCCATCGTTGAGTGATGACACGGCCGTCGACGTCCGTCACGGCAATCACGCGCCCCATCGCGTCGTACTGCCATCGGTTCACCACGCGTTGCGGCTGACCGTTCGGATGCGTCGACAAACCGCCGTTGTCGAGCAACTGAATTTGCCGGGATAGGCCGTCGTACTGCGTGGCCAGCACGTAACCGAGCGGATTCGCGCTGACCATCTGGTTGACCCGGTCCTGTGCCCAGATCCTGTAGATGGTTCGGCTGACGCTGCCGTCGGCCTGTGTCAGTGTCAGCGTGCGGCCAAAGGCGTCCAGCGTCATCGAGGTCACGTTGCCGAGCGCGTCGACTGTTCGGCAAACCGGCGCTTTCGGCAGATCCTGCCACACATACTCGGTTTTCGTATTGCCCCGCGAATCGGTGACGGCGATGCTGCCTTGATGCGTGCCGGCATCGTATGCATAGGCGTATTTCGTGGTAACGCTGCCGACACCCGGCTGCTCCGCTGCACCCGAAGCCCAACTGGTGGTGACCTGGGTGATCCTGCCGCAGGTGTCGTAAGAATATTGGATCGTCTTCCATGGGGTAAACGCCCCGCCGGGCCGAGACTGAATGGCGCTTGTCCGCGCGGCGATGGCGGTCTTGTCGCGGGTCAACGTATAGCTCGTCTGATTCGTCTTTCCCGATACGGCGTCAGTCCGCTGGCTGGTCGCCGGCATTTCGGTCGTGTGTCCATCGCTCCAGCTCACAGTCTGATAGATATAGCGCTCCTGTGATTGTTTCACGAACGATTCCGTGCCGGCATCGTAGAAGCTCAGCTCACGCGTGACGGGTTGATTGAAGATATCGTAGGCCGACGTCTGCCGTTGCGTTGGAAGGAACGCACCGCGGCTCGCGGACCAATCGGAGGAATCGATCTGCACCGGCATGGCAAAGCTCGGTGTACGCGCATGCTGGTTAGGATCGATGTGGTACTGGTACTCGATCTTTCTCCATGATTGCGCCGAGCCATCGCTTTGGACGAGATATTCCTCCGTGCGAACGGCCAGGTGCAGAAAATTGAAATAGAGCGACGACGCTCCAACCAGCTTGCCGTTTGCATCCACGTTCTGAATGTAGACGTCATAGACATAGGACATGTTGTTGCTGTCCATCAATCCGTCAGCGCCGCTCGACATGAGGTAGCCTGCGGAGGCTCCGGTAAATGTTCGGCCCGCGGTATTCATCCCATACGTGTACAAAGTCTGATCAAGAAAGCCGCTGGCGTCCGCATGGGTCAGGGTAGCGACCGCCGGGAAGCTCACCGAAGAACCATCGGAGAATTTGCCGGTGATTCCCGTGTAGGTGACCGTGGTCGTCAATCCTGTCGGATAACTAATCTGCGTGACGACGGGCTGAGTGGCGAACGTCGAGTACGAAAGCGTCGTCGTCTGATTCAATTGGTCGACGATCGAAGCGACGCCTTGCGGACTAAGCGCCAGGCTCAAATTACCGCCGTCCGGCAAGGTCAGGCTCTGCTCGACACCGGGCATCTGCGCAAACGTGATCGTCTGCCCCCAAGAATCAGTGATCGAGGAAAGGAAATTGTTATAGACGTCGCGATCGGTTACATAGGAGTAGACCAGGCTGTTGCCGAAGCGGTCTTGCTGAGCCAGCAATTTACCGACGCTGTCGAAGAAATAGCGGGTGCCGTCGGCAAGATCGGCGCGATACGAGTATTGCCCGCCGGACGGCAATGGTTGCGCAGGGATGACGGTCCGGAACAGGATGCCGTGATTGTTCTCGTATCGCAGCCCCGATTGGTAGCCGGTCGCGTCAGACCATAGTGGATCGATGATGAACGAGCGCCCGTGCAGCGATAGGCTTTTTCCGGGTACCACGTAGGGCAAATCGTACAACCAGCCCTTCGGCAGCCCGAGAATACCCGAGCTTCCGGGGCTATATACCAGCGACAACTTTAAATCAATGCTATGCCTCACTCCCGCCAAATCAATTAGCACTTTTGTTAACGACAACGATCCGGTGCTCTTGTTGACCTGTTCTTCGACCGCGAATATCTGGTTAAAAGCCTGGGAACCCCGATAGCTCGTTGACATAATATTCCTTAATTTATGATTTGATCTCGGATCAGGTCAATCGCACCGACATGCCGCCACTCAATCAATGCAAACAATTCACGCAATTGAATAAATGCAACGCACAACGCGTTCGTCAAGCACAGCGCTTATTTAAATCAAATGTTGAGGGATGGTAACCTCCGAAGGACATTGGAACCATAATCAATTTCTATCTTGACATTGACCATGTTTTAATTAGACTTTTAATGAATCAAGTTGATTAAAAATATAGACATCAACTCAAATTTTCTCAAGCCATGCGCTGATTTCTCGCCAATTAGAATCACGTCGCCTTTTATCAGTTTCGGTGCATTGCCATTTCTGCCGGCAACACACGCTACAGGTGGTGGGGTTTGTCGAAAAGCCGCATTCAGAGGCGCCACTCGTCACCCCGCTGAGATTGCTATCGCAGATAACGGGCGAACCTTCGCTCGAAGAAATACGTTCCTAACGGAGGCTCGGCATGAAAACTCGTAAGATCGCCCAACTTCTCTCGATCGGGCTATGTGCGTTACCGATGTTCGCCTATGCGGGTGCAGGGGCCAGTGTCAACGCATGCATTTATATGCCTACCGCGCCGTCGAAGCCTTTTACCGCAAAGGTGACGGCAGGCGGCTCAGGCACGCATTGCATGAACGACACGGGTCACGACACCACCATACAGATCAGTCAAGCTGGTTTGAACTGCAGCTCGGTCGGATATGTCGAGGCCAAAGCCAGTTCGACCAAAGGCGACACCTGCGCGACTGATTCTTCGACTTGGCCTTTGGGATATTCCACGAACGGTCTTCCCTACACCGGTGCGACGCAATCGTCGTGGTCGGGGGCCGGCACGCGAAATAGTATCAAACTGAGTGGCTCCAGCCCCGGCACGGTCGTGTGTAATTCCCCATCACTTTGCGCTTCGCAAAGCGCAAATTGGGATCACGGCACTCAGGGGCCGCTATATATCATCTTCCAGCCTCTTTCCGGGCCTCAATAAGCCATTCACGAAGACGAGCGCCGGCGCGACGAACGCCGGCCCAATTCCATTCCGCGCAGGAACTGCTCCATGGCTGATCAAAGGTATGACGATCTCAATGCCGATGTTGATTCGTCTCTGCTGGGTCAATCATTCTTGCGTCGTGTCGTTTTTGCCCTTTTGACGGAATCGAAGCTGCTCGTGGGTTGGGTATGCACGAACTGGGCGACGCCCGCGTGCTGCCTGGGAGCCGCGTCGATCGCCATGTTGGCTTGGTCGTCCGAGCAACGATTGGCACCCATGGCGCTACTGCTCTTCCTGCCGATGTTGATCTACCGTGCCGAAAACCGCCTCGGTGCGTTTTTCGTCGCCGCCTCCTACTACGGCATGGCGACCCGCGCGGTGCCCGGCATCATCGCTGGCTTTTTCCCCGGATGGCCGCTCGGCGCCAATTGGGCCGTATGGGCAGCGCATTCGGTCCTCCTCGCTCTCCCGTGGGCATTGACGTATCAGTCTCGTGGCAAGACTCCTCTTCGCCGCGTCTTGGGCGTTTTAGCCGCATTGATCCTGCTAAGCGTACCTCCGTTGGGGTTGTTTCACTGGGGATCGCCACTGATGGTCGCCGGACTTTTCTTCCCCGCGTGGAGGGGATGGGGGCTGCTCGCCACGCTGGCGTTGCTCGCGCTCGTGGCGACTTGCACCCGCCGAAGCATCGCCCGCCAAGTCGGCATCGCCGTTCTCGCGCTGTCGGCCTACCTCGCCAATCTGACGTTCCCCGTACCTTCCACGCCTAGCGGCTGGCTCGCCCTCTCCCTTCGTTTGGGAAAGAGTCCGGAGCTGTGGTCCGACGACATGCTCGTGCGCCGCAAATTCTTGGCGGAGACGGCTCGGTTCGCTCTCGAAGAAGGGAACATAGTCGTCGTGTTGCCGGAATCGATTTCCGGATCGAGCCGGCGCTCGCAAACAGACATCTGGCGTGACGTCGCCGTGTACGCCAGGTCGCTGGGCGCCACGGTTCTCGTCGGCGAAGAAGTATGGAACCAGGAAAACACGAGCTTCAGGAATGCCCTCGTCGGCTACGGCGATGGCGGCAACGGTAGCGTGATCGTGTCTTCGCAAGTGCCGATGCCGATCGGCGATTGGAAGTTCGGTTATGACGGCGGAGCGCAGACGAACCTCCTGGGGCGTGACGTCGTGCGCTTGCACGGCCAGCGTGTCGCCTTCTCGATGTGCTACGAAGATTTCATTCTCTGGCCCCATCGCGGTCTGCTGAGCGGCAACGCCGACCTGCTCGTCTCGGCGGCCAACCAATGGCCTTCCAGCGGAACCTCTGCCGAAATCGCTCAGGACGTATCGCGTCACGCCTTGGCGCGCCTGGCCGGCGTACCCTTGCTGACCGCGAAGAACCATTGACCCTGGACAGTTCCCGAGCGCCTCGACCTGAGCGGGTATCGCCATGAACCATTCCGCGCCGCTTCCCTCCTTGCGCAACGTGTCATTGCGCAGGGCGTTCTTGATGCCTTGGGCCTGGTTTTTCCCCGTCGCGCCGATCGTGCTCTTCTGCTCGCTCGGTTTGTTGTACGCGCCGCCCAGCTACCAGACGCCGGAGCAAATCCCGTACTGGAGCCTCGTGTTCGGCATGCCTCACATCGTGTCGAGCTTTCAGACCACCTGCGACCGAGAGTATTGGTCGGCCTATGGGTTTCGCGCCCTGTGCGTGCTCGGTCTGATGCTGATGCCGCTCGCGCTGTACATGCTCGGCGCATCGCCAAAAATCATGTTGGCGGTCAATTTCATCTGGACCATTTATCATGTCATCGCTCAGCAATACGGCATCGCGTTCGGCGCGGCCAGAGTGCGTGTCTCGCTGCTCTCGTCGCTCTGCAAGTACAGCACGATCGCGCTGGGCGTCATCGCCTATATGCAAGTCTCGCTTTTTCACGACATGGATGGCGACCCGCTTTACCGGACCTTGACCATGGTCACCGCCGCCATCACGCCGCCGCTTCTGATCGTAATGATCATCACGGGCGGGACGTTGCTCTGGCGGATTCGCACCAACGCTATCGGCGCTTCGCTACTCGGGCTCAACCTGTTGTTGTTCCTGCTCGCACTCGTCCTGATCTTTAAGACGCCCTACGCCCTCATCGGCTTGATGATCGTGCGCATTCTGCACGACGTCACCGGTTTCATAGCCTATATCCGGCACGACACGATCCGCAATCGCGGCACGCGGCCCAACGTGCTTTATCGGCTGTTCCCCTTCCTGCCCGTCTGGCTGCTCAATCCCCTGCTTGCTGTCATCATCGCGGCGGTGTTGACGCGGGGAGCCCAGGACATGCTCGTGCTCTGGTGGCTGATGATTGGCCTCAATATCGCGCACTATCACATGGAAAGCTTCATTTGGAAGCAAGGGACGCCGCATCGGCGACACTTCATCGGCGCATGACGTTCACCGCCATGTATTACGTCTGAAGGGATCGGTTCATCCTAATCACAAAAAACCGCGAAGCCTTTCAGCTACGCGGGTTTTTGAATGTCTCCGGACATCCCGGGACGGATATCTGGTGGCTCTCCGGAAGTCGAAAAATTTCACAAAACGACCACCAGATATCGCTATTAAGCATTATCTAATTCGACTTGTCCTTCAAAGTTGCCCCCAAGAGCAACCACGACAGCCAGAAACCAATGCTCAGTCTAACGGCACGGCCAGCCGATCGATCACCGAACTGGTCTCGGGGCGCACGCCGCGCCACCATGCGAACGCTTCGGCCGCCTGCTCGACCAGCATGCCTACACCATCCGCGATCCCGTGCACCCCCGCCTGCTTCGCGAGCCGCAGAAATGGCGTCAGACGCTTGCCGTATGCAAGTTCGTAGGCCGTGCCGGCTGGGCTGAACACGCTTGGCGGAACAGGTGGAAGATCACCGGTCAGACTGGCCGACGTCGCATTGACGACCAGGTCGAAACGCCCCATCCGCGCGAGGTCCGCATAGCTGCCGACAACGAGCGAACCGCGGCCGGCGACTTGCGCGGCCAGTGCGCGTGCCTTGTCGACGTCGCGATTCGCGATGAACATTTCGGCCGGCCCGGCTTCAAGGAACGGCAACAACGCGCCGCGCGCCGCCCCGCCAGCACCGAGCAGCAATACGCGTTTGCCGGCCATCGGAAGATTGAGGTTGACTTCGATATCACGAACCAGTCCGATCCCGTCGAAGTTATCGGCCAAGATGCGGCCGCCGTCAAACTTGAGCGCATTGGCTGCGCCCGCCAGCGTCGCACGCGCGCTTCGCTCGTCGGACATCGCGAACGCGTCGAGCTTAAATGGCGCGGTGACGTTGATGCCCTTGCCGCCGCCGTCGAAAAATGCACGGACCACCGCGGCAAAGGCGCCTATCGGCTCGAGCGGCCCGTCGATGGCCGTATAACTGATGTCCTGCCGCGTCTCTTGCGCGAAGAGGCCGTGAATCAGCGGGGATTTCGTGTGTCCGATCGGATTGCCGATCACCGCATACTGGTCAGTCATCGTTGATTCGCCTTTGAATAGAGAACACCATCTGCCTGCATCGCGTCGATTTCGTCCGCATCGAAACCCAAGGAACGAGCGACTTCCGCGTTGTGTTGGCCGAGATCGGGAGCGACGTCGCGAATCGTCGTATCGCAATCGGAAAACCGGAATGGAAGGTTCGGCAGGCGCAGTGTCCCGTAGCGCGGATGCTGTTGCTCGACGATCATGCCCCTGGCCCGGATCTGCGGATCGGCCAGCACCTCGTCGATGCGTTGCACCTTCGCGCAAGGAACGTCGATGCCGTCCAGCAGTTCCAGCACCGACGCGACGGAACGCGCGGCCACCCATGGCTCGACCGTCGACAGAATCTCCGCACGGTGCGCGTTGCGCCCGGCACTGTCGTGAAACCGCGTGTCGGCACCAAAGCCCGCCGGGCCGTCGTGCGTCGCGATCAGCTCGGCAAAGCGCCTCCACGCATCGTCGACTTGCGCGGCGATCACGAGATCGCCGTCAGCGGCGCGGAATACGCCATAGAGCGTCGAGGTCGGCATGTCGTGCCCGGTCTGCTCGGGCAGCACGCCCTGCAGCGTGTAGCACTGCACCGCGTATTCGTGCATCGATACCAGCGTGTCGTACAGCGCCATGTCGACATGCTGTCCGCGGCCGCTCTTCACGCGCCCCAGCAGTGCGGCATTGATGGCCGCGACCGCATGAATGCCGGTGTACATGTCGCCGAGCGAGATGCGCAGCAGTGGCGGCCGCTCGCCCGGCGTGCCCACCATCTGCATGATTCCGCTCTTGGCCTCCGCGATCAACCCAAAGCCTGCGCGATGCGCATCCGGACCGGTGTGCCCATATGCCGAAATCGAACAGTAGACGAGCCCCGGATTGCGCGCCGACAGTTCGGCATAGCCGAGCCCGAGCTTGTCCAGCGCGCCCGGCCGATAGTTCTCGATGAAGACGTCGGCGGAGCCGCACAGCCGTTGCATGAACGCCTTGCCGCGCCCGTCTTTCATGTTGACGCTCACGCCGCGCTTGCCCATGTTGAGCTGGAGGAAATAGCCGCTTTGCTGCTCGTCGAGCACGGTCGCGTGCTGACGTCCGGCATCGCCTGATCCGGGGCGCTCGACCTTGATGACTTCGGCGCCGAGCGCGGCAAGACAGCGCCCGACATACGGACCGGCAAGAAAATGGCTGTAGTCGACGACGCGAATGCCTTCGAGGGGACGAGCCTGTGTCACAGTGCCTCCGGACGGCGCGGCACCATCAGGCGATGCTCGCCACGTTGAACGATCTGGCCGTGCTGATTGATCAGCTCCGACGGCAGCACCACGATGCCCCAGTCCGGGCGACTCTTGCTGGCCCGCATTGAGCCGACGCGGAACTTCACGTGCAGCACGTCGCCGACCTTGATCGGCAGCAGAAAATCCCAAGTCCAGCCGAGCGACATGCCCGGCAGAAAGCGATAGTCGCTCTGCGTCTTCAGGCCATCGGCGACGGACAGGCCGAACAGCCCGTGCGCGACGAGGCAGCCGAAATGACTGGCGTTCGCGTAGTCCTCGTCCACGTGGACGGGCGTATGGTCGCCGGTGAGGTCGGCATACGCGAGGATGCGCTCTTTGGTCACGGTGTAACTCGGACTCGTGCAGATATCGCCCTCGCGGGCGTCGTCCCAGTATTTTTCGACGATCGTCATGGTCACGCCTCCGCGCGCGGATTGATTGCCAGCGCCTGCGCGACGCAAGAAGCCGGTCTAGCCTGAATCAGTTCGACGGCGAGCCCGTCGGGTAGACGAAGCCAGTTCCGTCCCTGCGGCATCTGCGTCGCGCCGAATCGCCGTGCCGCGGCCAGCGCGGCCTCCAGGTCTTCGCACATCACGCCGAGATGGGCAAGCCGGCCTTCCGGGCCATCATGTTCCGGCGCATGGATAAACTGCAGGCCGCCGAGCGTCCAGTACTGTCGCGGTGCGTCGGGCGTGCCGTCCATTTCGCGCAGGGCCATGCCGAGAACGTCCTCGAAGAAGCGGATATGCCAGCGGATGTCCTTCACCCGAATCGCGACGTGTTCGAGATAGGCTTTCGGCACGTTCATGCGGCGGCTTCCTTCCGTTGGCGATCGGCCATCGCGCGTTCCAGCCCCTTGATGCAGGCGACGAGCGTTGCATTCACCGGGGTCGGCACGCCGTAGCGCCGCCCCCACCTGACGACCGAACCGTTGATGAAATCGATCTCGGTGATCGAGCCCTTCTCCAGGCTTTGCAGCATGGAGGTCTTGAAGGTCGCGGGCAGCCCCTCGGCGGCAAGCGTCCATGCCTGCTCGGGATCGGTCATCGACAGCTTCACGCCGGCCGCCTGCGCTGCGGCGATCGCCTCGGCCACGGCCGCGAGCGATGTCGCCTTCAGCAGCGGTTCGTCGTAAAGCTGCCCGTAGGTGAGGCCGGTGAGGCCTGTAATCGCACCCGTCGCGACATTCACCAGCAGCTTGTCCCACATCGTGCCGACGATGTTGTCGCTGATCGTCGTGGCTAGGCCGGCGGTATTGAACGCGTCGGAGATTGCCCGTACACGCGGCGTGATGCGGCCGTCGAGTTCGCCGATGTACGTGCATTTGCCAATCACGCCGGATTCGATATGACCCGCGCCGCGCAGCACGCCGCCGACGTAGGTTTTGCCCGCAAGCACGCGCTCGCGGCCGACGGCGTCGATCAGGATGTCCTCGTGTCCGAGGCCGTTTTGCAGCGACAGCACGGTGGTATCCGGCCCCACCAGCGATTGGGCGCCGCGGATGGCCGCATCGGTGTGGAACGACTTGACCAGCACCACCACCAGGTCGGCCACGCCGACATCGCCAGCCCGAGTCGTCGCGTGGACGGGTACGTGGCGGGTGCCGCTGGCGTCGTCGACGCGCAGGCCGTCACGACGCATCGCATCGACGTGCGCGGGCGAGCGGTCGATCAACCAAGTCTCGTGACCGCCTTGGGTAAGGGGCGCGCCGATTGCACAGCCCAGTGCGCCAGCCCCCAGAATCGCGATTTTCAATGGCTTCTCCTTGACGTATGGCCTCACGATAGGAGTCACCGCTCATGCCGGCAATGCAATGGATACAATGACGTCATTGCAATGAACAATAAAGCACAATGCCCGCCGACCTTCCCGACCTGAAGCTGCTTCAGCTTTTCGATCTCCTGTACGACGTGCGCAGCGTCACGCGCGTCGCTGAACAACTGGGCCAGAGCCAGCCGACGGTCAGCATCTGGCTCGGGCACCTGCGGGAATACCTGCACGATCCGCTCTTCATCCGAACCCCCGGCGGCATGGCGCCGACACCTCAAGCCGACGCATTGATTGGGCCATGCCGGGAAATTCTCGAGTCTCTGCGGCGCTTCACCGCGTGGGAGATCGCGTTCGATCCCGCGACAGCCCAGAGACGGTTTCGCATCTGCATGACCGACGCAAGCCACATCACGCTGCTTCCCAGGCTACTGGCCCATGTCCGTGTACAGGCACCCGGCGTCCGGCTGGAAGCCGCGCGAATCGACGGCAATACGGAACGCGCGCTCGAATCCGGCGAAGCCGATCTCGCGATCGGCTATGTGCCGTGGCTGGGCGGCGGCATTTATCAGCAGAAGCTGTACGACCAGGACTGGGTATGTCTGGTCAATCGGCATCACCCGAGAATTCGCGGTCGCCTCCGGGCAAAGCAGTATCGTTCCGAAGGACATATCGCCATTACGGCGGGCACGGGCGCGCAACTTCTCGAGCAGGCGCTGCGGCAGGCGCGTATCGAGCGCGACGTGGTGCTGGAGTTGCCGGGTTTTCTGGGATTGGGGGCGATCGTCCAGACGACCGACCTGATCACGACGCTACCCCGCCATATCGGCGAAACACTGGCTCAGGCCAGCGATCTGGCGGTGCATGCGTGCCCGATCCCGGTGGATGGGTTTGCGGTACGGCAGCATTGGCATGCACGCTATCACCATGAGGCCGGCAACCGATGGTTGCGCGGCATCGTGATTCGATTGTTCGGTGCTTCGCGTTAACTGGTGGCTTGGGCATTCGCGGCGAGCGGAGCCTGACATGATCTCCATCGAGAGAACGTAAGCCGTCAATTCATCGATATCTTGAAGGAAGCCAAGGCCGGCCCGAAGCCGGCGAAGCTATGCCGCAAGTACGGTATCTTGGAAGCGACCTACTATGTACCGGTCAATTGATCGCGAGCTTTTTCTGCGCGGCCGGCGCCTTCTTCGGCAGCGTCAGCGACAGCACGCCGTCCTGATACGTGGCCGTCGCGTTCGCGTCGTCGATTTCGCCGGACAATGAGAACGACCGGCCGATCGCACCGCTGTAGCGCTCGCGCCGAATCACGCGCTCCCCGTCCTTCTGTTCGTTGCTCCGCTCGATCTTTGCGTTGATCGATACGGTATTCCCCGTCACCTGAACGTCAATATCGTCCTTCGAGACGCCGGGCAGCTCCGCGTTGACCGTATACGCCTTGTCGCTTTCGGTAACGTCGATCTTCATCGATGCAAGATCGGGTTCGTCTGCAAACGTCATCCCGCGCAGCGGCCTGAACAGCCCCTGAAACAGGTCGGCAACGGGTTCGATCGAAAACGGATCGTAACGGGTCAGATTGCTCATGGTTTGCACTCCTCTGACAGCTGACAAGCAGCCGACGCTTTCGCCCCAACGGCATCGGCCACGATGGAGATCGGATGACGCGGCGCTGCATGCCGCGCAAGGGACGAATGATCTTTCAAGATCCAGCGTACTCGCACGCCCCGACATGCACTTGATGCGCGTCAAAGGCGACCGGCGTTCACCTGCAAAACCGGAAATAGCCGCACCGCCAGCCCACTTCGTCGAGCTTGCAGCGCGCCGCGCGCTCGATCGCCGAACGTCGGCGCGTAAAGGCGTCCATGAGATCTTGTTCTTGTTCGCGGGGGAATGCCGCGTGAAGATCTACATCTTCAAAGCTGACGAAAGGAATTTACGCGTCTCTTATTTATAAGCGAGCTACCTATCAGACCGACTCCCGGCTAATACACCCGATAGCCCACTCACGGGAACGAAGTCTCGAGGCGTTTTCGTTCGTCGTCACCAGCGCGGCTCTCACTGCATTCACTGCCATCGTGTGCCGCGTAAACGCTTTCCTCAGAAAAACGACATCGCGCGCATATTCCGCGGCGTCTGGCACCGGAGTCACATGCACTTCTCCGGCAGTCAATCCAGCCCACGACGGCACCAATGAAATACCGCGCCCCTGCTTCACGAGCATCGTGATCGCTTCGAGCGAATCGATTTCGCAGTGGACCCGTGGCGTGATCGCATTGTCCATGAGGTATCGCGATGCGATCTGCCCATCCCAGGAATGAGAGTCGTACTGAATAAGCGGCCGTTCCCGCAACGATGCCAGCACTTTTTCGTGGGCAACCCGCCGATTCGCCACCAGCGCAAGCGGTTCCGATCTCAGCACATCGCAACGCAAGACCTTCGGCAAAGCGAACGGCGGATGAACGAGAATCGCGGCGTCCAATTCGTCTTTCACAACCATCTCGTATAGCACATGCGAACAACCGGGAACGATTCTTAGCTGCAGCAACGGCGCGGCCGCGGATAACCGTCCGACGAGATTCGGCACCGTGCAGGTCAACGCCGTCGGAATCATGCCGATGCGGAAATGCCCAGCCAATTCGCCATCCCCAATCGGCCGCTGCAATTCATCCGTCATCCTGATGATCTCGCGCATGGCGGGCAACAAATTGAGGCATCGTTCGTTCGGCGTGACGGATCGCGCGGAACGTATCAGCAATTGAGACGCAAGGTTTTGTTCGAGCGTTTGAATTCGCTGTCCGATGGCCGCGGCCGTGAGATTCTCTTTACGTGCGGCTGCCGCAATAGACCCCGTTTCAACGACAGCAACCAGACTCCGAAGAAACCGCGTATCCAATCTAGGTCCTTTATATTGATTTGAAATACATGCTCTTCGTCATGATGCCGTTGACCGGGAACGGGTAAGCGGACTGCGGCCGATTTTTCCCACGGCTGCTTTATATGAGTCTGCGCCACGTCAATGTGGTGCGCATATTACGTTGCCACGTTCATCCCGCCATAGCATATCGGTCCAAACGATTCCCGCATCAATTCACCTTTTGCTCGCCTGCGCACATCCATTACTCTGCTCAACGCATGGTAGATCAATGCGCGTCTGAACAGCGCAGCGTAACTTCAGAGCACCGCTATTCGGAATGGCCGTTTCGATTTTTCGAGAAAGGATTTCCATCGATTTCGAGTGTGAACGCTGCGAGCAAGCCCAGCGGTTTGTCGCCGGTTCGATCGCCGAGGAACGCGCTGATCTCAAGTTGGCTGGCGATATCGGACAAACGCAAGGACAGGTGCGGCTCATGCCACCTTGCTGACCATACCGTCACTTGCCATTCAACTCATCCATTTCTTTGATGAGTAACGCTGCACCGAAAATGTGGGCCACTATCGATAACACCGTGAACCACTGGCAAATCGAGAAAATTTAAGAGCATCACGATATGCACGAATATACGTGCATTTGTGTCAGAACAGCATGAGAATTTTCTCATTTTTGCGCATGACGGCATTCCGCTTTCAATCCGAATCATCGATATCGTCGTATTGGTTCATATACTTGAACAACGCACCGTCAGTCGATACCCCGAGCTTATCCATTCCCGATCGTTTGTGGCGGCTGACCGTTTTGATACTGCGCTTCAAGCGATCCGCCACTTCTGAAGCCGACAGGCCGGCCGCGAACAGTTTTAAGACTTGCGTCTCACGCGGTGACAATGGAACCGTCTGCATGGCAACCGGACGCTCACAGGTCATCACGCCGCGAATGACCGACGACAAATAGCGTCTGCCGGCCGCTGCCGCCTGGACTGCAACAGGCAATTCGCTCGGCAAGTCCGCCTTACTGACGAGCGCGGAAACGCCCGACTGCCAGATCGTGCGATGCACGGCGGCGTTATTGACCATCGTCAGCACAACGACGGGAAGTGCCGGAAACGCTTGACGAACGTAGCTCAGCAGACGGATGCCTCCGCCATGCAATTTGCCCGTCATCAAATAATCGGTAATAAGCAGATCGCATGGCGACGCCTTCAGGACATCGATCAGCTTGTCGGTATTTTCCGCTTGGCCACTCACGCGGCCGAGCCCACTTTTGTTCATCAATGCCTCGACGCCCAAGGTAAACAACGGATGGTCGTCAGCCACGATAATGTTTAGCGGGTTCCTCTGCATACTGCTGCCTCGTGCTTGCTTGAATTATCTATCCCTCTTTTCAATCATCCTAAGTTTGTACGAGGGAAGAGATCGCGGGTAGGATACCTGCTCGTGTCAATGGCTGAAAGGATTTTCGATGATTTACCCCGCTTGTTGGCGTATGCGGATTTACGCAATGACAAGCTCGCTATTGCTATTGCTTCATCAGGCAGCGCTCGCGGCCACCAGCATGCCCGACACGTCTGATCCAGTCACTCAGCCAGACCTCGCGCCTCCCGCCCTTTCCTTCCCCTCTCTGTTTCACTATCACATCAGCGATGCATGGGGCAGCGATTTTTCGTCACGGATAGTCTGGATCGTGACGGCTTCAATGGCCTGTGCATTGCTCGCCCTGTACGTAATATTGCGCCCGCGTCGCTATCGCCGCTGCGCTTGCTGCCGCGCATCGCCACTGCGAGACTTTGACGCACTCGAGCACATCCCGCTGCCTGTCATAGTCGTCAACCATGAGCGCCGCATCGTCATGGCAAACGCACCATTCGCGCAACTCGCCGGAAAAGCGCGTAACGTGCTGCTGCGCCGCCGGATCGACGATATCGGCGGTATCGATGGCGAACTCGGGAGCGCGATTGCCGCGCGGCTCCACACGCGAGGCGGCAAGCATGCCGTCGAATGCGGCGAGATACGTTATATCGGGCACACATGCCGCCCCTGCTCTGTGCTTTATCGTTTTTCGCCGCTTCCCGCGTCAAATCCTGCACAAGCGGATGTCATCGCAACGTTTATCGACATCACGCCGATCCGCAATGATGAACTGGCCGCACGTTACAACGCACAACATTTGGACGGCATCACGGCGAACCTGCCGGGGATTGTCTACAAGCTGCGGCGTCACGCGAGCGGCATGCTGAGTTTTCGCTATATCAACGGCGATACGTTGCCGCTTTTCGGACTCTCGCCACGTGAAATGATGGCCGACGAGCGGCGCGTGTTCGCGACCGTGCATCCCGACGATCGCGCGACGCTGCAGCACGCGCTCGACGATGCGGCAAAGCGTCACAGCGGCTACAGCTGCGAATTTCGCGTGCGCTCGCCGAGTGGCGAGCGCTGGATACAAAGCCGTGGCGCCTATAATCCCGCGTCACCCGAGGGCACGCTCGATTGGGACGGCTATTGGATCGATTCGACGGACAGCCATCAGCAAGCCGACGCGCTGCGCGCCGCGCGCATCGAGGCCGAGCGCCTTTCCGCGGCGCAGGGGCGCTTTCTGGCGACGATGAGCCACGAGCTTCGCACGCCGATGAGCGGCATCTTCAGCATGCTCGAACTATTGGGTTCGACCAACATGACGCCATCGCAGCACAGCATGGTCGACACCCTGCGCGGCGCTTCGCAGGCGATGCTGCATATCCTCGATCAGGTGCTGGATTATTCCCGTATCGACGCCGATCAACTGATTCTCGAAAAAAAACCATTCGATCTACGCGAACTCGTCGAGCACAGCTGTCAAGTGGTTGCGGCCGATGTCGCCGCCAAGGCGCTACAGCTTCGGCTCGAGATCGATCCGCGCGTGGCGGCGTGGCTGATCGGAGATGCATTGCGCATCCGGCAGATTCTGTCGAATCTGCTGCACAATGCCATCAAATTCACCGAACATGGAACGATCGACGTGCGCGTCGTCGTCATCGACGATTCGCTCGACAGGCAAATCGTCAGCGTCGAGGTTGCCGATACGGGCATCGGCATTGACCGCGACGATCTCGACAACGTGCTCGAGCCGTTCGTGCAGGCCGACGCGTCGACATCGCGTCGATTCGGCGGCTCCGGCCTCGGCCTGCCGATCTGCCGGCAGCTCGCGTGCCGGATGGGCGGCGGATTGCATCTCGCGAGCCAGCCTGGAGCCGGCACGACTGTCCGCGCACGGATCACGTTGCCCGTGTCGGAGCGCGCCCGGGCGCAGGTGCCGGGGTGCGCGAAGCGTCGAGCGCGAGTCACGTTGCGCGATGGCGCGCTCGCGCAACACGTGCGCGCCGAGTTGACGGCAATGGGAATGACCGTCGCCTTCGACGACGATACGGGCAGCGTCGATCTTCACGTCACCGACGAACCCGCAGCGCGTGCGGAAGCCGCGCGAAGCCCCGGCGGCACAGCGATCGTCGCGGTCACCGAGCGCCTTCTGATCGGCGGCGTATGCGTCGACGCGGATCTGCCCACGATAGGCTCGCGGCCGTTCTATCCCAGCTCGATCCGGACCGTCTGCACGAACTTGTTCGACACACGGACCGCCGCGGCCGATCTGCGCACGAGCGTTGCCGCGCGCACGTCGCCGCCCCGCTGTGCGCCGATCCTCGTCGCAGACGATCAGGCGCTCTACCGGATCGTTTGGCAGCGGCAACTCGAAGAGCTTGGCTACCCGTATCGAGTCGTGCCGTCCGGCAACGAAGCGCTCGAAACATTATGCAATGCAGAACACTCGATGCTCATCACCGATCTATGGATGCCGGACATGAATGGCTTCACGCTTGCGCGCCGCTGGCGCGCGCGCGAAGCAGCCGACCGGGCGGCAGGTCCCGTGCGGCGCTTGCCGATCATCGGCATCAGCGCGAACATCATCCATGGAGATCGCAACGTTCGATGCGGATTGAGCGCCGGCCTGGACCTGGTTCTTGTCAAGCCGCTGCCGCTCGCGCAGCTTCAGGCCATTCTGATTCGCTACTTGCATGCCCGGCCGGCGCAAGAACCGGCGGACTCGGAATCGCGCGCCGCGCTCGACATGCTGCTGGCGGTGTACGGCACCGATCGAACCGTGCGGGCGATGTTCGATGCCGCGCTCGATGCGTATCGGTCGCAGCGCGTCACGCTCGCGAAGACCGACTGCGCGTCGGTCGCATTCGCGGCCTGTCTGCACGACATCGTCGCGACGGCTCACGTGTTTCGGGATCAGCGGCTAAGCGATGCGTGCGCCGAGATGAATCGGGCACGCTCGACGAACGGCGAGACCGCCTTCGCACGCGATACGCTGCGCGCCGCGCTCGACGCGTTCGCGAGGCGCGTCGACACGATGCGCACGATGTTCGATGCGCGCCACTAGCGGGAACGGCCTCTAACCGGCGACGCCGCTCATGCGGCGGTGGGTGGCATGTATTTGCCCACGAGCCAATGCGCCGGATCGAGCGACTCATGACGCGAGAACGGCGTCGCCACCGCGACGCTCGACGAGCGGCTGTACGGGCCGAGCAGATGCTTGCAGTATGTCGCCAGCGTACCGGACAGACTGACGTCGACATACCAGTAATCGCCTTGCTGTTCGAGTCGCTCGATCGCGCGCTTGAACTGGATCGGCCGCCGCAGCACGGCGTCCAGGTGCGCCGCGTCCGGACGGTCGACGAAATCGGCTTTTTCGCACGACAACAGCGCAACGATCGGCCGGCTCGCGCCGATGTCCGCAAACTGCCTACGCAGGCTCTCACGCGCCGGGTCGATCGCCGCGGAATGGAATCCGTATTCGACCGGCAATCGAGCCGTTGGAACGCCGCGCGCACTCAGATGGGTTTCGATCACGTCCATGCCCGCCGCCGTGCCCGCGACCACGAAATGCTGGTCGAACGAAATCGACGCGAGTTCGGCGTTCCCGCTTAACACCGCGTCGCGATCGAACAGGCTGGGCGACGCCAGCACCGCGAGCATGCCGCCCGGCCTGCAGGTGCGCGCCATCGTCCGCGCGCTGTCCGCGAGCATCGCAATGCACGTGCGCGGGCTCAGCGAGCCGGCGACGCAGGCGGCGACCAGCTCGCCCAGGCTCGCGCCCAGCACGCAATCCGGATAGACACCATGCGCAAGCAGCGACTGAGTCAACGCATATTCGAAGCAGAACACCGCTTGATTCGAATAGCGCGTATCGTCGAACGGCATCGCCGGATTCTTGCCCGGATCGAATACGTAGTCGATCAGCGACGCGCCGATCTCCGCCTCGACGATCCGGTTCAGCCATTCGAGACTGCCGCGGAACGCGTCGTCGCGCTCGAACAGCGTTTTCCCCATTCGGAAATATTGGCTGCCCTGCCCTGGGTACATGAACACGATTCTTCGACCGTCGAACATCTTGTTTGCTGTCATATGCCTCCATCGTTGCCTATCGTCGACTTGCCATCGTCATCGCCGCGTCGCCTATGCCGCACGGACGGCCGACGCGCCGGACTGCGCGCCGCGCTATGCTCGGCCGGCGTTGCGCGCATCACCGGCACCGGCATCGACGAGCGCGAGCAGGCGGCGCAGATGCGGGCTCGCTTGCGCGAGTGCGCGCTGTTCGACGAGCACGTCGTCCAGCAATGCCCGGGTCGTCTTCGGATTCGCGAGCACCACGCGAAACACGTCGATCTGCCGCTGCGGCCACCGTTGCGACGCGAGCCTCGTGCGCGACACGAACGAGCGCCCGGCGTCGCGCTGCGCATGCTGGATGTCGACGGTCAGCGCATCGAGCGCGTCGTGAATCGGCTGCCGCCGCGACGCCGGCCCGTCGACGAGCGCACGGCGAACGGCTGCCGGCACGTAGCGATAGGTGAGAATGTTGAGCTGCGGCGCGCTGACAAGCTCGAAATCCGCTTGCTGTTCGATCAACGACGCGAAGTATTGCGCATTGTCGATGCCGAGATCGATCAGGCGCGCGTATCCGCTTCGCCCAAGCAGATGCAGGTTCGCATACAGCATCACCGACGCCGCGCCGCGCGACCCTTCGAGCGTGTGCCGCCCAAGATCTTTCGAGCCCTTGCGCACGATGTAATTGGCGTGCTGACTGATCTCGGCCGTCCAGGTCGGCGCCCGGAACAACGCCATGCCCGCGCCCATCGGCACATAGAGTTGCTTGTGCGCGTCGATGACGACCGAGTCGGCCCGCTCGATGCCCGCGAACCGATGACGATGCCGGCCGGAGATCAGGGTCGCGCCGCCCCACGCCGCATCGACGTGGAAATGACAATCCGCGTCGCGCGCGACGTCGGCCAGCGCATCGAGCGGATCGATCGCGCCCGTCTCCGTCGTGCCCGCGATGCCGACGATCGCCATCGGACGGACGTTGCGCCGCCGCAGGTCTCGAACGGCGTCGCCCAGCGCGTCGACACGCATCCGGTGCTCGGCGTCCACCGGCACCGCGATCAGATGATCCTGGCCGATGCCGAGCACGTCCGCCGCCTTGCGCAAAGAGTAATGCCCGCGCTCCGATACGAGAATGGCAAGACCTTCGTAGCCGTAATGACGCAGCGCCTGCGCAATGCCGACGCGCTTGACGCCCGCGAAACCTTCGCGAGCGCGCAGCAGATTGTTGCGGCTCGCCCACAGCGCCGCGAGATTCGCGACCGTTCCGCCGGAGCAGAACACGCCGAGCGCGTGATCGCCGCTGTGCAGCCAGCGGCGGTAAAACGCGTCGTCGCCGCTGAACACGAGTTTGTGCAGCATGCCGATCACCTGACGTTCGAGCGCGGTCATCGCGGCGGACGTCTCCGTTTTCACGACGTTCTGGTTCAGCGCGGCCAGCACCTTCGCGAGCGACGGCACGAACGACGGCAGCGCCGACGTCATATGCCCGACGAACGACGGCGACGCGACGGGCATGACGCGCGAGAATACGTCGTCGATCAAGTGTGCCGCGTGCGCGCCGGCTTCCACCGGCTTATCCGGCAGTTCGACCGTCGAGAAGATCACTTCTGGGTCGACGTGCGGGCGCTGCCCGCCGAACCGGCCGCTGGCGAAGAACGCGGCAGGATGCTCGGCGATCGCCTGCTCGAGCCACGCGAAATCGCCATGATCCGGGCCGAACCATTCGAGCACGGCGTCGGACTCGTGCGTGCCGTCCGGTTCGTCGGGCGCGCCGCGGTTCGCATCGGCGTCGGGAGAAAACCGCGCGGCCTTCATGCGATTTTCCCGTTCAGTTTCGTCAGCACGTCGCCGGGGCCGACCTCGATGAAACGCGTGACGCCGAGCGCGCGCATCCGCAGTACCGAATCGCGCCACATCACCGAGCCGCACAATTGCGCGGACAGCCTCTCGATCAGATCGTCGTCGCGATACAGCGCGCCGTCGAGATTCGACACGACCGGCACGCGCAGCGGGCGAAATTCGATACCGCTCAGGAACGCGCGAAACGCATCCTTGAGCGGCGCCATATGACGCGAATGAAACGCGGCACTCACCCTGAGCGGCACATAGCGAACGTCGCGTTCGTCGAACGCCGCGAACGCGGCAGCCAATTCCGTTCGCGCGCCGGCAATCACGATCTGCGAATCGGCGTTGTAGTTCGCGATGTCGATACCGTCGACGCCCGCGTCTTGCAGGCAGCCCTTCAACGCGTCGAGCGGACAATCCAACACGGCGGCCATGCCGCCCGCCGGCGCGTCGCTCATCAGCTCCGCGCGCTTTTTGACGATCTCTAGCCCGACGTCGAAGCGGAACGCGCCCGCCGCGAGCAATGCGCTGTATTCGCCGAGACTGTGTCCGGCGACGCACGCCGGCGGCGACGGATCGTCCTGCAGCGCCTTCAGGTAGCTCAGTGTGTTCACCGTGAAGAGCGCGGGCTGGGTATATCTCGTGTCGTTCAATTGGCGCTGTGCATCGTCCAGGCATAGCGATTTGATCGAATAGCCCAATATGTCGTCCGCTGTCCGCGTGTAATAGTCGAACTCGTCGAACAGCTCGCCGCCCATGCCCTTGCTCTGCGAGCCCTGGCCGGGAAAAATGTACGCTTTCATGTCAATCGTCCTCTTCGTAACGTGTCGCGACGCGCTCATGCGTGCGCGGTTTCATGCACGCCTTCGGCGGGCGCGGCGCCCGGCTCGAGCGCACGCTGCGCACCGGTCCCTGCGGCGCTCGAATAGATGCGCCGACACGCGTCGATCACCTGATCGAGCGACGGCTGCGCCGACAGCATCAGCATGTGGCAACGCGCATCGACGTCGATCACGCTGAGCGTGGGCAGCGCGCGCCGCCAGCCGCGCAGATAGTCGGCCTCGCCGAGCCGGCTCGATTCGCCGCGCACGAACAGATAGGGCTTTAGCGGCCCGAAATAATCACCGCCGCGATTGCGCAGGTAGTACGCCGCGAGCGCGTCCGGCCGCGGCAGCGGCAGCACGTCGAAGCCGGCGGGATCGTACGCCGCCTGCACGGCGGCGTTGTGCCGGATACGCTGCGCAAGCTGCGCAGCGGATGCGTCGACGCCGCGCGCGACGGCCGCGTCGACGACCGTATCGAGAAAGGCGTCGTCGTCGATGTCGGCAGCGATGTCGTCCTGATGAATCATCGCGTGGAGCGCCTGCTCGACGTCGTCGCGCCGGATCGCGCCGATCGCCATGTTCGCCGCTTGCAAATACAGCGTCTTCGTCGATACGGACGACTCTTTCATCGCATCGCCGTCGAGGCTGTCGATCATCACGAGCGAATCGACGGCTTCGCCGAGTTCCTGAAGCTGGCGCGCGACTTCGTATGCAAGCGCGCCGCCGAGCGAGTAACCGCCGAGCGAATACGGTCCGTCGGGCTGCTGCGCGACGATCAGGTGACAGTAGTACGCCGCCATCGCCTGAAGGCCGTGCAGCGGCGCGCGTTCGCTCATGTAGCCGCGCGCCTGGATGCCGAAGAACGGCCGTTCGACGTGTTGCGCGAGCGTCTGGTACACCTCGACGCCGCCGATGCCCGCATGAATCCAGAAGACCGGCCGGCCGGCCATCCCTGAGTTGAGCGCGACAAGTTCCGGATAGCGCCGGCCTCCGCCCTCGCGTGCGCGCCGCGCGGCCGACGCGGGCCGGCTCGCGTATGCGCGGGCGATCTCGCGCATCGACGTGCAGCGGCGCAGATCGTCGAACGCGATTTCGCCGAACCGTTCGGCCAGCGCCTGATGCAGCAGCGTGAACGATATCGAGCGCAGCCCGTAGTCGCTCAATGCGCGGTCGGCGTCCCAGTCATGCGTCGGCAGCCCGGTGATCTCGGCCAGCAGCGTGCGCAGTGCGTCGACCGTGCATGCCGAGCCGGGCGCGGCAGCGTCGGAAATCCACGGGCGCACCGCCGCCGTCGTCGTGATGGCGGGTGTCTCGGGCGGCTCGACCCAGCATCGCACGCGATCGAACGGATAGAGCGGCAGGCCGACGGGCGGCTCCGACACGGTTCCATCGAGATCGCGCCAGTCGACGTCGCCGCCGCCCGCCCAGTGCGCGGCGAGTGCCGTCAACCGGTCGAGCCGGTCGGCCGGCTGCGGCGCGGCTGCCGGCCATTGCCCGGGCGCGGTGTCGCCGTGGCCCTCGAAGCGCGCCCCGGGCACGCAGGCGGGCGCGCCCGCGCAGTACGCGTCCAGCTCGGCAAGCAACGCACGCTTGTCGGGCACGACGAACGCGACGCGATGCGTCAGCGCATCGCGCTCCTGTCGCAGCGCGCGCGCATAGCGCGCAAACGTCAAATCGCGCGGCTCGCGCAGCCAGTCGCGATGCAGGCGAGCCAGCGCGGCCAACGCGCGCGCGCTCTGCGCGGACAGCACGACAAGCTGCGCTGCGCCATCGGCGTCGGCGTCGGCATCGGCTGGCTTTGTCGCGACGGCGCACGCCTCGACGATCACATGCGCATACGTGCCGCCCGCGCCGAACGAATCGATCGCCGCGCGCCGCGGCAACGGCGGCGCGCGGCCGGCGTCGGCATCTGCGCCGGCGTCGGCATCGGCTACCGGTTCGGGCCAGTCACACAACGTGTGGACGAGCGAGAACGGCGCCCCGCGCCAGTCGATCTCGGGATTCGGCGTGCCGATGGGCGGCGTCGGCAGCCATTTCCGATGCCGGAGTTGCAGCAGCACCTTCGTCAATTGCGACATGCCCGACGCCGCCTCGGCATGCCCGATGTTCGATTTCACGGTGCCGATCGCGCGCGGCACGCCCGGCTGCGCAAAGACCTTGCCCAGCGCGCGCATCTCGATCGCGTCGCCAAGCGCCGAGCCGGTCGCGGCCGCTTCGACGTAGCCGATGCTCGTCGCGCAGACACCGGCCTTGTCGAGATTCTCCTCGATGAGCGCGACTTGGGATTTCAAATTCGGCGTCGCGTAAGGGCTCATCCCGCCGCTGTGAACCACGTGGGTCGAGCGCAGCACGGCGAGCACGTCGTCGCCGTCGCGCAGCGCGTCGCGCAACGGCCGCAGCAGCACTGCGCCGACGCCCTCGGCGGGCAAATAGCCGTCGCCGCCGCCGAAGCTGCGCCGCTCGGGCGCGCTGGCGAGCATGCCCGACACGCCGAGCCCGACGTATTTCTTCGGATGCAGCGACAGATTCACGCCGCCGACGATCGCACCCCGGCACTCGCCGCGCAACAAGCTTTCGCGCGCATAGTGAAGCGCGACGAGCGCCGACGAGCACATCGTGTCGAGCGCGACGCTTGGCCCGCGCAGATCGAACACGTGCGACACGCGATTCGCGATCGATCCATACGACGCGATCGACGTCAGCGATTCGCTGACGGGGTTGCTGTCGAACGCCGCATATTGCTGGTACATCGCGCCGACGAACACGCCGATGCGCCAATCGTAGCGCTCGGCGACACGGCGGCGCGTCAGGCCGCCGCTGTCGAACAGGTGCTGGACGATTTGGAGGAACAGCCGTTCGTTCGGATCGATGACGCCCGCCTCGCGAGGCGTCATGCCGAAGTAGCCCGGGTCGAACGACGCGACGTCGCTCAAAAAGCCGCCCCACTTGCAACGGCTCTTGCCCGTTTCGGGGGTGGCCGCGTAGTAGTCGTCCGCGTTCCACCGATCGGCCGGAACCTCGGTGATGCCGTCGTAGCCTCGGGCGAGCTGCGTCCAGAACGCGTCGACCGAGTCCGCGCCCGGATAGCGGCCCGCGACGGCGACGATCGCGATCAGATCGTCGTCGCCGGCCGCGCGTCGTGATGGAGCAGACGGCACTTGAGACGGCTCGTGCGACCGCGCATCGAAGGCAAGCTTCGGCGGCGTGACTGCTGGCGTTGCCTGCACGGTCGGCACCGGCATTGACGCTGGCACCGGCGCCGGAATCGGAATCGGAATCGGCACCGGCGCGGCGCCTGCGTGCGCCGGCTCGCGATCCCCCGAAGCGCGACGCGTGCCGCTGTCGCTGCCCCGCTGGCTGCCGCTGCGCGCGTCCGAATCTGCGGCGGGCCAGCGTGCGGCGACGCGATCGCCGTGCTGTTCGATGAAATAATCCGCCAGTTCGTCGAGCGTCTGATATTCGAAGAAAATGGTTTTCGGCAACGAACCGAAATCCGTCTCCAGTTCGGCGATCACCTTCATCATCATCACCGAATCGATGCCGTAGCGGCCGAGCGGTGTGTCGGCACGGACCCGGTGCTCGGCCAGGCCGAGCTGAGCGGCGACGAGCCGGGTCAGATGCGTGCGGATTGCCGCCTGCGGCGCATCGCCGGGCCGCGCCGCAAGCGGCAACGACGGCGGGCGGACCGCTGGCGGCGCAGACGCGGCGGCGGGCACGGCGCGCGCGTCGGCCGCCTGATCCGCATTAACCGCGCGCTCCGCGGCGGCAGGCGCGCGCGCGGCCGCGCGCAGCCGGGCTGCGTCGCCCGCGACGACCATCAGTTGCTCGGCGTCGAGCGCGAGCGCGCGGTAGAACGCCTGCAAGCCGTCCGGCGTCGACAGCGGACGCATCCCGCCGTCGCGCCACATACGCTCGATCCGCGCATCGTCCATCCGCATGCCGCCGTCACGCCAGTACGGCCAGTTGACCGACACTGTGCGGCCGTGCGCGAGGCCGTCGCGCACGGCTTGCGCCCGCAGCCGCGCGTAGCCGTCCATGAAGCCGTTGCCGGCCGCGTAGTCGGTTTGGCCGGCGTTGCCGAGCACGCTCGACACCGACGAAAACAGCGCGAAAAACGACAGCGGCACGCGGCGGGTTGCGTCGTCGAGGTTCACCGCGCCGCGCGCCTTCGGCGCGAGCACGGTGCGAAACTCGTCGGCCGGCTTGCGCATCAGCAGATTGTCGCGAATCACGCCCGCGCAATGCATGACGCCGTCCAGCCGGCCGCACGCGGCGAGCGTCCAGCCGATCAGCCGCTCGACCTGCGCGCGCTCGGCGACGTCGGCGCGCACGTAGCTGACCGGCAGGCCCTCGCGCGCCCAGCGCTCGATCAGCTCGCGGCCATCCTCGTCGAGGCTCGAACGCCCGGCGACGACGACCCGGTTGCCCAGCCCCGCCGCGCCGATCGCATCGACGAGCACCCGCCCGAGCCCGCCAAGGCCGCCCGCGATCAGATACGCGTGCCCGGCGCGCCAAGGCGGGGGTGCATCCGTCGCCGGCTGCTCTTGCCAGCCGAGTGCATAACGGGCGTCGCCGCGATACAGCAACGTGACGTGCGAATCGCGCGCCGTCGCGTTCGCAGCGAGTTTCGAGGCGAGCGACGCAAGCGTCTCGAGCGGATTGACCGTGATGGCCTGCCCGCGAAATGCCGGATACTCGGCCCGGATCGACAGCAACTGCGCGGCCGCGCCCGCGCGCAACGCGTGCTGCCGCTCGTCGAGCACGACCTGCACGACGGGCGGCGCGCCATCTTCCGACAGCGCGCGGCGCACGCCGTCGTGCAATGCGAGTGCGAGGCGCTCGAGCATGTCCGGCGCGTCGTGGCTGCCGCCGCTGAAGTCATGGCACGACGCGCCGGGAAATTGCGCGCTCAGCGCGTCGAACGGCTGCCCAGCCAGATGGCAGAAGTACAGATGATGCGTTTTCGGCTGCATGCTTGATTCCTCTGCAATTCAAAGATCGGCCGGCACCCAGCATGGCGCCAGCATCACGATTTCGTCAGGCTGCGCGGCCGCGGCCGCCGGCATGCCCGCGCCGGGAGAACGCGTGGACAAGCCGCGGATCGACAGGCAAACCGCGCCCGCGTCGTCGTACAGATCGATGTCGAACGCCGCACCGAGCGCGCCGCGCGGCGCTCGCCGGCTCAGTTGCGCCCATAGCGCGCCGCGACAGCGCCGGTACAGCTCGATGCGCTCGGCCGCGAACGGCAGCGCGGCGGGCGTGCCGGAATCGCTCGCGCCAGCGGCGCTGCGCGCGTCGAACAGCACGAGCGCCTGCAGCGCGCCGTCGAGCAAACCGGGGTCGATGGTCCAGCGCGCGTCCGCCGTGCCCGCACCGGCTGCCGGTTGGGCCGACAAGCGCACGAGCAGGCTGCCCGGCGCGTCGCCCGCCCACGTGAGCGTGCGCAGCGACGGGCCGTAAACCATTCCGGCCGCCGCGAGGCGCTGATAGAACGACTCGGGCGTCACCGGCAACGGCTGATATCGGCGCCGCAACGCGTCCAGATCGACCGTGCGCGACTCGGGCAGCACGTCGCGCGTTTCGATCGCGCCCTGGCAGTGGATCGCGGCGGACGAAGCCGATGCGCCGCTTTTCAGCCCGGACGTCAGCGCAAACGACAGCCGATCGCCGTCGCCACGCTGTAACCGGACGTCGAGCTCGATCGCAGCGTCGGCATCGACAGGCTCGACCCACGCGAGATCGCGCAGACGCATCGGCAGCACGTCCTGCGCCGCCGCACCGGCCGCGGCATCGGCCGCCGCGCGAATCAGCTCGATTTGCGCGGCGGCGGGCAAAAGCGCCCGGCCGTGAATCCGGTGATCGGCTAGCACCGGTTCGCCCGCGTCGATGCGGCTCGTAAAGCGCAGGCCGTCGAGCGTCGACCGGTTCTCGTGCAGCAGCGGATGCAGCGGCGCAGCGCGGTGCGGGCTCGGCGGGCCCGCGCGCATCGTGAGCGCGTGCAGCGATTCCACGCCGAGATCCAGCCAGAACCGCTCCTTTGCAAACGGATAGGTCGGCAAGCTCACGCGCCTGGCCCGCGCGCCGCGGTAAAGACGCGCCCAATCGACGTGCAGCCCCTTGACCCACAACGCGAGCAGCTTCGTCCATTTCTCTTTTTCGAACCAACGTTCGATGGCTTCGCGCAAATCGTCGTCGCCTTGCAGCAGTCCGATCGACGCGCGGTGATCGTCGACGCAGCCGACGTGAATGTCGACGCGGCTCGCATGCCGGCCCGACAGGAACGCGTCGAGCGCGCCGCAGACGGCTTCGTGCGACGCCGCCGTCAACGCAAGCCGGTGCTCCATCGCTTCCCGCCCGATCTGCAACGTGTACGCGAGATCCCGCAGCGGGATCGGCCGCGCCGCGTCGCGCAGGCGCTCGAGCAGCCGCTCGGCGCGTCCGGTCAACTGCTCGCGCGTGCGGGCGGACAGCACGATGGCCACCGTGCCGGGGTGATCGTCGGCAACGTCGGCCGGCTCGTCGCGATATTCGCCGCGATATTCCTGGATCACCAGGTGCGCATTCGCACCGCCCGCGCCGAACGACGAGACGCCGGCCGTGCGCGCCAGTTCGTCGGCCGCGCCGCCGGCGCTCAGCATCGGACGCGGCCACGGCTCGACGCCGCGCTGTAACCGGAACGGCGTGCGCGTGAAGTCGATGCGCGGATTCGGGCGCTCCGCATGCAGCGACGGCAGCAGCGTCGCATGCTGCATTTGCAGCAGCACCTTCGTCACGCCGGCGATCCCGGCCGCGCTCTCGCAATGGCCGATATTGCCTTTCACGGAACCAAGCGCGCACGATGCACCGCCGCCCGCGCGGGCAAAGGCGTCGGCCAGCCCCTTGATCTCGATCGGATCGCCGAGCGGCGTGCCGGTGCCGTGCGCCTCGACGTAGCCGAACTGTGAAGCCGGCACGCCCGAGCGGCGTATCGCGTCGCCGATCACGTCCGCTTGCGCGGCGGGATTGGGCACCGTGAAGCCGCTGGTGCGGCCGCCCGCGTTCAGCGCGCTCGCCTTGATGACGCCGTAGATGTGGTCGCCCGCGTCGACGGCCGCTTGCAGCGGCTTCAGCACGAGCGCGCCGACGCCCTCTCCGACGACGAAGCCTTCGGCGTCCGCGCCGAACGCGCGGCATTTGTCGTCGCCGGCAAGCATGCCCATCGTCGACAGGCCCATATAGTGAGCCGGGCTCATGATCAGGCTCACGCCGCCCGCGATCGCGCAATCGCACGAGCCAGCGACGATGCTCTCGATCGCCAGATGAATCGCGCTCAAAGACGACGAGCACGCGGTGTCGACCGCCAGGCTCGGCCCTTTCAGGTCGAACAGGTAGGACACCCGGTTCGCGATCGACCAATAGCTCGCGCCGTTCACGTAATCGGCGTTCATCGCGCCGACGAATACGCCAACCCGGTTGCCGGGCGCGAGCGTGGCCGGCGTATAGCCCGCGTCCTCGATGCTGGCGTAGGCTTGCTCGACGAACAGGCGCGCCTGCGGGTCCATCCGTTCGGCTTCGGTCGGGGAAATTTGGAAGAACAGCGGATCGAACGCGTCGATGTCGCGCACGAAGCCGCCCCATTTCGTGTAGTGCTTGCCCCACTTGCCGCGTTCGGCATCGAAGTGCGCGCGCCAGTCCCAGCGATCGCTGGGGATCTCGCTGATGCAGTTCCGGCCTTCGCGCAGGTTGCGCCAGAATTCGTCGAGATCGTCGGCTTGTGCGTAGCGCCCGCTCATGCCGATTACCGCGATGTCGCACGCGCGTGATGCCGTGCGCGATGCGTCATCGGCACTGGGCGGTGACGGGGGTGTCACGGCGGGCGGGCGCATGGGCCGAGACGTGGACGACGGTAGCGTGGGCGTGGGCGTCGGCTGCGAAACGCGCGCGGCAGACCCGCCGCCAGCCGTGTCGGCAACCGGCGCGACGCCCACCAGCGCCTCCAGCTCCCGACGGTGCGACGCGACGAAATGCTCAACCAGCCCGCGTATCGTCTGCACCTCGAAGAACAACGTATTGCTGACGTCGCTGAACGACTCATTCAGCTTGGTGACGAGCCGCACCGAATAGATCGAATCGATGCCATAGCCGTCGAGCGGCTCGTCGACGTCGAGACGGTCGAACGGGATGTCGAGTTCGGCGGCGATCAAGCCTTTGAAGTATGCGAGGCTCGCATCGACGAGGCGTTCGTATGCGCCATCGGCAGTGCGCACGTCAGCGGTGCTGCGGGTGGCGCGCGTTTGCCCGCTGCCCGGCGCATTTGCCTGCCCGCCCGCCGGCGCGGCGGCCTCGGGCGGACGCGCGACGGCGGATGCGCCGTGCGAAACCGCGTGCGGGGACGGCGCATCCGGCGCGCGCGCGGCTATCCGGACCACGCCGTCATGCGTCGCGAGCCAAATGCCGTTCGCCGCCCGGCGCGGCGCGAACCCTTCGCGGCGCAACGCGTCGCGTACCGCATACCCGGTTCCGTCGTCGCGGACGAGCAGCCAGCCACCGCGTTTCATCAAGCGTTTCAGGCGGCGCAGCAGCGCGTCGCTGCCGGTTTCGCCATCGACGCGCGCCAGCACGAGATCGAACGGCGCATGCGCGTCACGCGTCACATTGGGCGCCGCGCCGATGCGCAGCACCGGCAAGTCAGGCAAGCGCGCGGCGGCCGATGCCGCCGGCGCGTCGCGCGCGTCATCCACCGCGCCGATCACATACGCGCCGCATCGCTGCGGATGCGCGAGCAGCCGTTGCGGCAAGCCGGTATCGAGCGCGGCGCGCCCATCGACGTCGAGCAGCGTCGGCGCGGCGCCCATCCGAGCGGCGGCCTGCGCGAGCAGCACCATCGCGCAATCGGCAAGATCGCCGTCGAGTTCGGGCGGCGCGTCGGCAAACGCGGCGTCGTGCGGCAGCACTTGCAGCATCTCGTCCGGCGGCAGCAGCGCGCGCGGATAGGCAACCTGGTCGGTCACCTTCAGCAGCGCCAGTTCGTCGACATCCTGGCCGAAAAGTTGCGCGAGCGCCGCCATCCCGTCGCCGGGCTCGATCGACGCAATGCCGTTGCGCGCCATGATCGCCCGATAACGCGGTGTCGCGCCGACACCGACGCTGCCCCAATATCCCCAGTCCACGACCTTGACCGCGCAGCCCAGATCGCTCGCGAGCCGCGCGGCGAGCGCATTCTGGAACAGACAGCCGGCGCTGTAGTTCGCCTGCCCCGGCGGCGGCGTGAATACGACGGTCGACGAGAAAAACAGCAGAAAATCCGGCGGCGCGTCGCGCAGCGCGATGCCGAGATTGACACTGCTGTCGACCTTGCCGAAGTAGACCCGCCGGAACGACGCCTCGTCCATGTTCGCGAGCGTGCTGTCCTCGAGCACGACGGCCGAATGGATGACGCCGTGAATCGCGCCGAAACGCGCGCGCACTGCCGACAGGCAGGCGTCGAGGGCGGCGGGGTCGCAGGCGTCGGCCTGATAGTAGGACGGCGCGCGCGCGCCGTGCGCGCAGGCGTCGATGCGCGCGCCGATCTCGGCGTCGAGCGCCTTGCGGCCGACCCAGACCACCTGCGCGTCGCACTCCCGGATCGCGTGCGCGCTCCACGCCGCGCCGATCCCGCCCGCGCCGCCGATCACGACGTAGACGCCGTTTCTGCGCAATGGCATCCGCTCCGAGCGGGCGTCGAATTCAGCGCGCAGCCATTGTTTCGCGTACCAGCGTCCGCCGCGCTGCATCCGCAGCGTGCCGAGCGCATCGCAAGGCTGGGCCAGCAGCGCTTCGAGACGCGCGCCGCCGCCGGCTTGCGCATCTTCCACGCGTTCGATGTCGACATGGCGCACGCGCCAGCGCGGCATCTCCTTCGCGATCGTGCCGACGATGCCGTGCATGCCGCTTTGCGCGAAGTCGAAGCGATCGCCGGGAAAACCGTGCGCCTGCGTTTGCACGACCGTCAGCTCGAACGCCTGGGGCGCAGCCTTCAAACGCTGCAGTGCCTTCACGAGCCGGAACGCCGGCAGCACGCCTGCCTGTTGCGCGCGCTCGACGGCCGCCCGGTCGAACGGCGATGCGTCGCCGCTCGACGGCGCGATCCACACGAGATGATCGAACTCGCGCCGGGCGAGCCGCGCTTCGATTTCGCCGCTATCCAGATGGGATTCGAGCAGGATTCGCGCGGCGTGCGCGCAGCTCGTCGCGAACCGGTCGAGATCGGCGTGGCTCGCGGCGGCGATGAGCAACCGCGCATCGGGCGTCCGCTCGACGGCCGCGGCAGCGGGCGCCTCGCTCCAGCGCGGCAGAAAGTAATACGCCTGCGCGCTTGCGGTCGAATCGCCGCCGCGCTGCGCGGCAGGCGCGGCGGCAGTCTTCGCGGCCGGCGCGCCGCTCGCCGGTGCGTCGAGCCGCAGCGCGCCGTAGCCGACGATCGCGACCCGCACGAGTCCGTCCTCGTCGCACAGATCGATGTCGAATTTCGCGACGCGCGCGCCGTCGTCGCGCCGGCGCGCGAGCGCCCACATCACGCGCTCGCACGGGCCGCGCCATTCGACGCGCTCGATCGAGAACGGCAGCAGCGGCCGCGTGTCGTCGCCGGCGCCGGCGAACGCGGCGGTTGCCTGCAATGCGCCGTCCAGCAGCGTCGGCGGCATGCCGAACGGCGTCAACAGTGCCGCCGTCTGCGCCGCGTCCACTTCGAGCCGCGCGAGCGCGTGATCGTCGGCCGCGCGCAACGCCACGATGCTCCGGAACGCCGCGCCATAGCCGTAGCCGGCGCCGCGGTAACGTTGGTACAGCGCGTCGCCCGACACCTCCCGGCCGCAAGCGGCCGATAATGCGGCGAGATCGTGCCGGCGCGCATGCGCGTCGACGAGCGATGCGCTCGCCTGAGCATACTGTCGCTGCGCGTCGTCGCCGTCGGCGCAACGCAGCGCCCACGCGCCGGCGCCGGGTTCGCCGCGCACCTCGATATCGAGCGAGAGCGCGGCATCGCGCTGCCACGCCGGCTGCAGCCACGCGAGATTGGCGAGCTGAAGCGCGCGCGTGCCGCCCGGCCGCATGCCGCTCGATGCGGCGGCCGCCGCGAACATCTCGATGAAGGCCGCGGCGGGCAGCAGCCGTTCGCCGTCGATGCGATGATCGTCGAGGACGAATTCGCGGCCATCGAAGCGGCTGCTGAAACGCTGCAAGCCGACGCGCGACGTGTTCGTGTGCAGCAGCGGATGCAGCCGGCCCGGACGAACAGCGTCGGGCGCATACGCATCGGGCGCGGCTCCGCCCGACGGCTCGAGCAGATCGGTGACCCAATAGCGTTCGCGCGCGAACGGATACGCGGGCAACCCGATCTTGCGCGGCCGGGGCTCGTCGTACCCCGCCAGCCAATCGATTTGCGCGCCGTCGACCCACGCGCTCAACGCGGCATCCAGACCGTCGCGCGGCGAAATTGGCGGCTGGTCTGCGCGTGCCGCGCGGGCCTTGCCCGTGCGCACGTTCGCGGCGGCCGCGTCGCCCGCGACGTAGGCGGCAAGACGCGCGCCCAGATCGTCCAGCGACGACGTGATCAGCCCGAGCCGCTCGCTCATCGCCTCACGGCCGGTTTGCAGCGTATAGGCGATGCGCGGCAGTTCCGCGTCGCGCCAGCCGTTGCGCCGCACCGCGAGCAACAGCCGTTCGGCCGACTGCCGCAACGCCGCCTGCGTCTTCGCGGACACGACGATGGCCACGGGCTGCTGCGTGCGTGCCGGCTCGGCAGGCTCCGCCCGAGGCTCGACATATTCCTCGATCAGCACATGCGCGTTCGCGCCGCCCGCGCCGAACGACGAAATCCCCGCGATGCGCGGCAACTCCGTGTCGACGCCGTGCACCGGCACGACCGGCCGCGGCCACGGCGCCAGCTCGCGCTGCACGCGAAACGGGCTGTGCTCGAAGTCGATGTTCGGGTTGAGCGTCTCGGCGTGCAGCGAAGGCGCGAGCTGCCGATGCCGCATTTGCAACAGCACCTTGCTGATTCCCGCGATGCCCGCCGCGCTCTCGCAATGGCCGATGTTCGACTTCACCGAGCCGATCGCGCAGAACTGCCGATCCTGCGCGTCGCCGCCGAACGCGCGCGCGAGCCCCGCTATTTCGATCGGATCGCCGAGCGCCGTGCCGGTGCCATGCGCCTCGATGTAGCTGACCGCGCGCGGCGCGATGCCCGCCTTCGCGAGCGCGAGCGCGATCACGGCTGCTTGCGCGGCCGGATTCGGCACCGTGTAGCCGTTGGTCTTGCCGCCGTGATTGAGCGCCGACGCGCGAACGATCCCGTAAATCTGATCGCCATCGGCGATCGCGTCGCGCTTGCGCTTGAGCAGCACCGCGCCGACGCCCTCGCCGGGCACATAACCCTCGCCGCCTTCGCCGAAGCTTTCGCAGCGCCCCTTCGCCGACGCGAAGCCGCCTTGCCCAAGCATCAGGTACTTGTTCGGATGAATCGACACGTTGACGCCGCCCGCAATCGCCATCGCGCATTCGCCGTCGCGAATGCTGCGGCACGCGAGATGCAACGCGGTGAGCGACGACGAGCACATCGTGTCGAGCGCGAGGCTCGGGCCTTGCAGATTGAACAGATACGACACGCGATTCGCGATCGACGCCGGATGGCCCGGCACCGCGAACGGCTGTCCGCGCGCGGCGGACTCGGCGCCGAACAGCGGATATTCCTCGTACATCACGCCGACGAACACGCCGACGTGCCGCCCCTTGCCGCCTCCCGGCGCGCCCGGCAGGCTCGCTCGAGTGTAGCCCGCGTCCTGCATCGCCTCATACGCGCACTCGACGAACAGCCGTTCCTGCGGCTCCATGCCGACCGCTTCGCGCGGCGAGATGCCGAAGAAAAGCGGATCGAACTTGTCGACGTCGTCGATGAATCCGCCGTGCCGGCAATATGTCTTGCCGATCTTGTTGCGCTCGGGATCGTAAAAGCGCGCGTGGTCCCAGCGCTCGGGCGGGATCTCGCGAATCATGTCGCAGCCGCCGGACAAGCGTGCCCAGAACTCGTCCATGTCGCGCGCGCCCGGATAGCGGCCGGCCAGGCCGATGATCGCGATGTCGTCGTCGGAGGCGCCGGCCGCGTCGGAAAGCGCGGGCGCGGCGGCGCTCGCAGCCGGCAGCGCCGGCTGGCCGGCTCTCTGGGCGTCGAGCGGCGCGGACGCCGACGCGTCGAGCATGGCGCTTGCATCGCGCGGCTCGGGCTGTACCGGCGGCACGCGCGCGTCAGCCTCGTCGGCCTCGTTCGACGGACCGGCCATGCTCTGCCGCTCGGCCGCGATCGCGTCGCCCAGCCGCTGCGCATGCGCGCTCACGAAGTAATCGACCAGCTCGCCGAGCGTCTGATGCTCGAAAAAGAGCGTCTTGGACAAGCGGCCGAACGTTTGCTCCAGATCGTCGGTGAGACGGATGATCATCAACGAATCGATCCCGTATTGCTCGAGTTGCGCATGCTCGTCGAGCGTGCCGTCATGAAGACGCAGAATCCGGGCGAAGCGGTCTCGAAAGAAGGCGAGCGCGCGCTCGCGCAGCCCGGCGTCCGGCAATGGAGGCGATGCGGTCGGACGGGCCGGCGCGCTCGATGCGGCCGGCGTAGCTGACGTAGTTGATGCAGTTGATGCAGTCTGCACGGTCGGCGCGCGCCCGAACTGTTCAGCGCCGGCCGCCGGCCGCGATGGCGTCCCGGATGCCGCGCCATCGTCCGGCATCGACGCGCCGGCATCATCGGCCGCCTTGCGCGGCAACGTCCGGACCGCCAGGCCGTGCAGCAGCGCGACGGCCTGCCCGCGCGCGTCGAGCAAGTCGACATCGATGCGGCGCACCACGCCCGTCGCCGTGCCTGCCCGATAGCGAACCCATGCCCACAGCGGGCCGTCGGGCACCGGCGCCGCGAGTTCGAAGTGCTCGAGCGAGAACGGCACGGCGGCACCCGGATCTTCGACGTCGAGGATATCGAGGCCAAACGCCGCTTGCAGCGCCGAATCGAAGAGGCCGGGATGCACGACGAACGATTCGCCCGCTGGCATGCGTGGATCGCGCAGTTCCGCGAGCACCCCGTCGTTGCCTGCCCACAGGCGCTCGATGCACTGATGACCCGGCCCGTATTCGAAGCCAGCTTTCGCGAGCCGCGGATAGCAGTCTGCGCCGTTCAGTTCGAGCTTGGCGCGCGCGCGCAGCGCGTCGAGATCGATGCGCCCGCGCGCCGGCTCGTCGCGCGGCTCGGCGGCCTCGCCCCGGCCGTGGACGACATCCGCTCCGGCGGGGCCGTCCGACACGAGTTCGAGCAGCCTGCCGCCCGCCGCCGGCTGAATACGCACACGCACGGTCATCCCGCTCGCGTCAGCCCATGCGGGCTGCAACCAAACGACGTCGCGCAGCACGAGCGGCGGTATCGGCTGGCCGGCGGCCCGCAGCGCACGGCCGAACAGTTCGAGATACATCACGCCGGGCAGGATCGGCCGGCCGTTGACGCGATGATCGCGCAGATAGAAAGCGCTGGCGTCGAGCCGGCATTCGTATGCCGCATCGATCGGGCCCGGCCCGTCGCCCGCCGCGTCGCGCGCCGCCGGCGTGCCGGACGGCGACGCCGCCGCCCAATGACGGCGCCGCTCGAACGGATAACCGGGCAGCCTCACGCGCTTGACGCCGCCCGTCGCGCCGAGCCGCGCCCACGGAATAACCGCGCCGCCCGCCCATGCCGCGGCGAGTTCGGCTGCGCTTGCGCGGCGGCAGCGCTCGACGTCCCATTCGGGCGCGCCGGCATCGCGCGCGATGCCCCGGACGATGCCCGGATGCGCGGCGTCGGGCGCGGCGGCGAAGGCGCGAAGCTGCGCGCACAGCGCATCGAGCGATGTCGCACAGAACGCGACGCGGACCGGCAGCGCCTCGCGCCCCACCTGCAACGTATGCGCGACGTCGTCGAGCGCGAGCGAGCGGGTATGCGTCAGGTGCGCGCGCAATTGTTCGGCCATCACTGGCAGCGTGTCGGCCTCGACGGCGGACAACAGCACGAGCCGAGGCTCGCGGTCGGCAATGTCATTCAGCATGATGATTTCCCGGAAATTCTTCGAAGAGCACGTGTGCGTTCGTGCCGCCGATGCCGAACGAACTCAGTCCGGCAAGACGCGGCGCGCCGCGCTCGGACGGCCACGGCGCCGCGCTCGACGGCAGGTGAAACGGCGTGCCGTGCAGATCGATGTAAGGGTTTGGCGTCGCGCCATGCAGATTCGGCGCGAGCGTGCGGTGCCGGAGGCTCAGCACGATCTTCAGCGCGCCGGCGATTCCCGCGGCGGCTTCGAGATGGCCCACGTTGGTTTTGACGGCCCCGAGCGCGCAACGCGCAGCCGGCCCGCCCGACGCGTCGCGCCAGACTTCCTTGAGCGCGTTGATCTCGATCGGATCGCCAATCGGCGTGCCCGTGCCGTGCGTCTCGACATAGCTCACGTCGCCCGCGCGTATGCCCAGACGCCGGTAAAGCCCGGACACGAGCGCCGCCTGCGCGGCCGGGTTCGGCGCCGTCATCGAGTTCGCGCGGCCGCCGTGATTGACCGCGCTGCCGCGAATCACCGCGTGCACCGGATCGCCGTCGGCCAGCGCGGCCGCGAGCGGCTTCAGGATCATCGCGCCCGCGCCCTCGCCGCGCACGTAGCCGTCGGCGTCGGCCGCGAACGTGCGGCAGCGGCCGCTCGGGCTCAGCATCCGCGCTCTGCCCATCGACAGCGTGATGCGCGGTTCGAGCAACACGTTGACACCGCCGACGATCGCCAGACGGCAGTCGCCACGGCGAATCGCATTGATACCTTCGTGAATCGCGACGAGCGAACTCGAACAGGCGGTGTCGAGCGCGACGCTCGGGCCGCGCAGGTCCAGCAGATACGACACGCGGTTCGCGATCATGCTGTGACCGTTACCGAAATTCGCGAGCGGATCGACTTCGCCGCGCGTCATCAGCATGCTCGCGTAATCCATCGAGCTTGCGCCGACGAACACGCCCACCGAGCGCTCCGGCAGCGAACGCGGCGCATAGCCCGCGTCTTCGAGCGCATGCCAGGCCGTCTCGAGAAAGAGCCGATGCTGCGGGTCCATGTATTCGGCCTCGAGCGGCGACAAGCCGAAGAACGCGGGCGAAAATTTGTCGACGTCGTTGACGAAACCGCCCCATCGCAGCGCATCGCCGCCGGGCTGGCCCGCGTAGTCGCGCCAGTTCCAGCGTTCGGCCGGCGCCTCGCGGATCAGATCGACGCCATCGCGCAGGCTGCGCCAGAAGCTGTCCAGATCGTCGCAACCGGGCATCACGCCCGCGATGCCGATCACCGCGATCGCGCCGTCGGCCGCGGCGGGTAAAACCGGCGTGGCGCCGCGCACGCCGGGCATCGGGGCGGCCGCGAGTATCGGCGCGATGGACGCAACCGGAGCGGCGACGGGCGGCGCGACCGGAATCGCGGCGTCTGCGAGGCCCGACGTCGATGCCATCGACGTAATCGCGGCGTCTGCAGGCATCGGCTCGACGGGTTCGAAGGACGATGCCGGCGTGGCGAAGGCCGTCGGCTGGGCCGTCGGCTCGTCGATGGCCGTGGATGTCGCCGTTGCTGTCGGTCCCGACGCAGCCGCTGATATTGCCGCCGATGCCGCCCTATCGGACGCAGCAGCGGCCACGCTCGCCAGCCATTTGCGCGTGGTGCCGTGCCGGTAGAAGTCGGCGGGCGTGCCGCGCGTGCCGAAAGCGCCGTTCAACGCATCGGCCAAACGGACGAAACGGAACGAATCGAAGCCAAGCTGATGAAAGTCCTGATCCACATCGAGCGTTTCGGCCGGCACGCCAAGCACGCTCGCCACGACCGCGAGCGCACGCGCTTCGTCGCCGGACACCGCGCCGCCCGTCGCGCCGGCGTCGAACGGCAAAAGCCGCGCGTCGGCCGCGCGCACGCTGGCCCGATCGAGCTTGCCGCTCGCCAGGCGCGGCAGCGCCGCGACATGGTGGAACCGGCCGGGCAGCAGCGCCAAGGGCAGCGTGCGCGCGAGATGCGCGCGCAGCGTGGCGCCGTCTGTCGGCTCGCGCAGCTCGACGAACGCTTCGAGCGCGATACCGTCGACGCCCGGCGCGACGATCGCGTCGACGACGCTCGCGTGCGCACGCAGCGCGGCCTCGATTTCTCCAGGCTCGACCCGTTGCCCGTTGACTTTCACCTGGCGATCGCGCCGTCCGATCAGCACGAATTCGCCGTCCGAGCGCCGGTAGCCGAGATCGCCGCTGCGGAAATAGCGCTGCGGGCCGGCGCCGTCCGGGTCGACCGTGACAAAGCGTGTGTCCGACGCGGCCGATTCTCCGGCATAGCCTTCGGCGAGCGCGAGCCCGCCGACCAACACCTCGCCTTCGACGCCGTCGGCGCAGAGACAGCCGCGAGCGTCGACCACGAGCATGCGCACGCCATCGATCGGCCGCCCGATCGACACGATGCCCGACTCGTCGCGACCGACGCGCTTGCAGCTCGCGTCGGCGCTCATCTCCGACGAGCCGTACAGGTTGACGAGCACCGCATGTTCGCAGCAAGCGTGAAACGCGTCCGCCAGATCGCGCGGCAACGGCTCGCCGCTGCTGAAGCAGAGCCGCAGGCTAGCGAGCGAGCGCGCGGCCTGCGGCTCGCGCAGCAACACGCGCAGCAGCGATGGAATCGCGACGATGCGCGTCACGCGGTGCCGCGCCAGCTCGGCGGCGAACCACGCCGCGCCGCGTTCGCGCAATGGCCGGTCGCCGAGAATCAGCGTCGGAATGCCCCGCAGCAGCGGCGAGAAGAGTTCCGCGACGTGATCGACGAAATTCAGCGACGTCTTTTGACAGCAGACGTCGTCGTCCGCATAAGGAAATGCCCGCCAGCCCCATTCGAGCCGATTCAGCGTGCCGCGCACGCTGCCGCGCACGCCTTTCGGCTTGCCGCTCGAACCGGACGTATAGATCACATAGCAGCACGTCTGGCCGGCGTCGGGCTCGCCCGCGCCCGTCGACGCGTTGGGCATGCCGGGTGCGGCGCGCTCGTCGAGCGCGTCGGCGTCCACGCACGGCAACGCGCCCCAAAACGGCCCGCTTTCGAGACGGCCGCGCGCGGCCGCATCCGTTACCAGCAGCGCCGCGCCGCTATCGGCGCTCATCTGCGCCAAGCGCTCGGCGGGCAGCGCGGGATCGAGCGCCAGATAGGCCGCGCCCGTCTTCCATGCGGCGAGCGCGGCCGCGACGAACGCGAAGCCCGGCTCGAGCAGCAGCGCCACCACGCGATCCGCGCCCGCGCGCGGCGGCCATGCCGCGCGCATCGCGCGGGCGAGTCGATTCGCGTAGGCATCGAGCGACGCATAGTCGAGACGGCGCCCATCGTGGATCAACGCAGTGCCCGACGGCGTGCGCGCAACCTGTGCGTCGAACAGCGCGACGAGCGCGCGCGTATCGACAGCCGCGCGTTCGCCATCGGACGACGCCGGGCCGTCAGCCGCAGGCAGCGCCGCATCCCGCGCCGCATCCGCCGGCCACCGCGCGAGCAGCGCCAGATAGTCTGCGCGAATCGACTCGATCCACTCCGTCGAATAGACGGCCGCATCGAAGTGGCACAGCAGCGTGACGCCGCGCGCCGTTTCGAGCGCCTCGAATGCGAGAGGAAAATCGACCTGCTGGCGCACGTCCATCACCGGCCGCATCCGGACCGGCGTATCCGCGAGCCGGCGCTGCATCGGGCGAATCCAGTTTTGATACATGAACACGGCGTCGAACAGTGGCTGCTCCGGATGCCCGAGTGCCTCGTGCAGACACGCATATGGGTAATGCCCGTGCTCGAACGCGTCGAGCAATTCGCGCTGCAGCGATCGCAACCGTTCGACCGGATCGTGCGGCGCACGCGCGTCGACGGGGATGACGAGCAGGTTCACGAAATAGCCGATCAGATCCTCGAAACGTTCGTGCGGCCGCCCGAAGAACGGCGTTGCAATACGCACGTTCTGGCCATGCGCCGCGTCGCCGCGCTCGCGCAACACCGACGCGAAAGCGGCCAGCATCACGCAGTAGCGGCTCGCGCCGCTGCGCGACGCCAGTGCGTCGAGCCCGTCGAGCGTGGCGGCCGGCACGTCCGCCACGAGCGTGAGCCGGCCGCCTTCCCCGCTTGCGCACGCGTCGTGCCCGCCCGGCAATCGCAACGGCTCGCGCTCGCCGCCCAGCCGCCGCAGCCAGAACGCGCGTGCGTGCGCGCCGTCGGCGCTCGCGAGCCAGTCGCGCTGCCACGCGGCGAAAGCCGCGTAGCTTGCGCGCGTGGCCGGCAACTGCGCGTGCGCGCCCGCTTCGTAACAGCGGACGAACGCGTCGAGGAAAACCGGCAGCGAGCTGCCGTCGAAAACCGCGTGATGGAACGTGAAGAGCACCACCGTCTGATCGCCGGCCGCACCCGGCACGACGTCGACGCGCAACAGTGCGTCGCGTTCGAGATCGAACGGCTGCCGCGCGAGTTCGCGCAGCCATTGCGTCAGCGCGGCTGGCGAGCCGCTCCATCGCGGGTGCGCCGTGCAACGCGGGCTTGCGTGCGTGCCGATGCGCAACCGAAGCGCATCGCCGTCCAAATGAAAATTGGCGCTCAGCAGCGGATGCTGCTCGAATACGCGTCCGGCCGCGGCGAACACGCGCTCTGGTTCGACATCGCCGTCGATCTCGAACGCATACGGCACGTTGTAGCCGACGCGCGCCGGATAGTGACGCTGCTCGATCCACAAGCCGCGCTGCCCGATGCTGCACGGATAATCGCGTTCGCCGGACTCGTCCGGGCCACCCGGCCCGCCTGACGAAACCGCCGGTTTCGCCGTGCGGCGAAGCGTTGCGGGAAGACGTTCGGCCAGTTCCGCGAAAGTACGGCAATCCGTCAGTTCCGCGAGCGTCAGGCGGGTTCCGTATGCGTCGTTCAAGCGGTTGCGCAACATCACCGCCAGCAGCGAATCGACGCCGTACTGCCGGATCGGCCGCTCGAAATCCAGCTCCTGCGGCGCGAGTTGCAGCAGCGCGCTGAGCATCGAGCGCAATTCGGCATGCGAATCGTCGGCGGATGGCGAACCGGCGTTATCGGCGTCATTGCGCTCGCCGGCGGCGCGCTCAACGCCAAGCGACGCAGGTTCGGCCGCTGCGTCAGCCCCGCCCGGCAATGCCAGCCAGCCGGCCGCGGGCGGCAGCCGACAAATCCGCTCGTCGAACGCATAGCCCGGCAGATGCAGCCGGCGCACGCCGTCGAGCGGCGGCTGCGCGCCGATGTCGATGCCGCCGCACCACAAGCGGGCGAGCATCGCGTCGTCGCCGGTGTCGCGCACGGTCCGCACGAGGGCCTCCACGGCGGCGCTGCCCACGAAGGTCGCGCGAATCCAGTCGGCGCCTGCGGCGTCGCCGACGTGCAGACCAGCGTTAGGCTCGCCGTCGACGAATGCCCGCAGTGCGTCGATCGCGCCGCCGACATCCGGCGCGACGACGGCGAGCCGGCACGGGAACGCGGTGCGCCGCCACAGCGTCGCGGCGAGCGACGCCAGATCCGTGTCGGGCGAACGCTCGAGATACGCCAGCAGCGCGCGCGCATTACCGAGCAGCGACGCGTCGCTCTTCGCGGACAGCGGCAGCAGCCTCGGCCGGCTCGCCGTGTCCCGAGCGGGCGCGGCCGGCGCGGCGGCGCTCTCCTCCAGCACGGCGAACGCATTGACGCCGCCGAAGCCGAACCCATGCACGCCCGCCCGCCGCACCGCCGACGGGCCGGCCGGCCAATCGCGGCACGCCGCGCGGATGCTGAACGGACTGCGCTCGAGCGGCACATGCGCGCCCGGCCCTTCGAAGCCAGGCACGCCCGGCCGCACGCGCCGGCGCAGCGCAAGCGCGGTCTTCATCAGCGCGGCGATGCCCGACGCAATCTCCGCATGGCCGATCACGGGCTTGAGGCTGCCGAGCGCGCATTGGCCGTCGGACGACGGACCGAACGCCCACTTGAGCGCCTGGAATTCGATGCTGTCGCCGATCTCCGACGCGATGCCGTGCGCTTCGACATACGTCAGCGAAGCAGCCGGCACGTCCGCGCGTTCGAGCGCCTGCGCGATCGCCGTTTTCATGCCCTGCGCGTTCGGCGCCGTCAGCGATACGCCCTTGCCGCCGTGCGCGACGCCCGTACCCTTGACGATCGCGTAGACGTCGTCGCCATCCGCGAGTGCGACGTCGAGCGGCTTGAGCACGATCACGCCGACGCCTTCGGCGCGCACGAAGCCGTCCGCGCCCGCCTGAAACGAGCGCGCGCGGCCGGTCGGACTCAAGAAGCCCACCGCGCCGAGATTGATCGCGCCAAGCGGCGACAGCACCAACTGCACGCCGCCCACCAGCGCCTGCTCGCACTCGCCCGCATCGATCGCGCTCATCGCGCGATGCAGCGCGACAAGCGACGACGAGCAACCCGTGTCGCAATGCTCGCTCGGCCCGCGCAGGTTCATCAGATGCGACAGGCGGTTGGCGACCATCGACGACGACAGCGCCGACGCGACGAGCGGACTGCCCACCGGCAGCTGCGCGGTATATGCATACTCGGATGCGCCGATCGCCATGAACACGCCGGTTCGCCGCTCGGCAAACGCCTTCGGCGCGATGCCCGCGTCGTCGAGCGCAAGCCACGCGTGCTTGATGAGCAGGCGCTGCTGCGGGTCCATCACGGCGGCTTCGTAAGGAGACAGATCGAAGAACAACGGATCGAATGCATAGACGTCGTCGATGAAACCGCCCCACTTCGACAGCGTGCGCGGCGACGCGCCGTCGCTTTGGCCGAAGCACGCGCGCCAGTCCCAGCGCTCGGCCGGCACTTCGCCCGTGCAATCGACGCCTGCCTCGATGTTGCGCCAGAACGCGTCGAGCGACGGCGCGCCTGGAAATTGCCCGCTCATGCCGACGATCGCGAGATCACGGCGGCGCGGCGCGCGGGATCCGGGCGACGCTTCGCGCTCGGGCGACGCGCCCGATGCGGCGGCCACGCTCTCGGCTGCGACGCGCTCGGTCCGCGGCGCGGCCGGTTCGACGGCGCGCGCCGCCGCGTCTTCCCGCGGGCTGCGCGCATCGCCGCTCGGCCCGCGCGCGCACGATACCGACCTGTGCTCGCCGGGCGTCCCGTCGAGCCCGACGTATGCGGCTGCGGCGGTTGCCGTTGGGGCCGCGCCGGTTTCGGCGGTTTCGGCGGTTTCGGCAACTTCGGCAACTTCGGCAACTTCGGCAACTTCGGCAACTTCGGCAACTTCGGCAGCTTCGGCAACTTCGGCAGCTTTGCAAACTGCGCCGTCGCGCTCGACCGGACGTATCTCGTGCTCGCTGTGCGTGCGCACCTGCGCGACATGCCGCGCGAGCTTGTTTAGCGTGTTGAATTCGAATAACGCACCGGCGACGAGTTCGACGCCCAGCGCGTCGTTGATCTGCTGCACGAGCTTCACGCCGACGATCGAATCGAGCCCGTAATCGCCAAGCGATTCGTCCGGATCGATATCGGCGGGCCGCTGCTGCAACGCTTCGCAGATGACGCGCAGCAAGACCGCGCGCACGGCGTCCACGGCGTCGGGCGACGGCGGCGCGGCGGGCGCCTCCATCGCATGCGCGCGGCCGGCATTGCGTGCCTCGCCGCTGTCGCGGGCATCGCCGCCGGCGAGCGGAACGTCTGCCACGCTCGTCGGCGCCGCGCCGCCGCCGGCGGGAGCGGGGGCAGGATCGCCGCCGTCCGCCCAGGCGGAATCGCTGCCGTGCGCATCTTGCGGTGCGCCTGGGTCGGGCCACGCTTCGTCGTCGCGCCGCGGCCCGATTCCGTAGCCTGCGGCGTCGCCGGTCACGATTTGCAAATCGCTGCCGTGCAGCCGCTCGCAAGGAAACGCGATGCGCTCGTAGCCCTGATCCAGCAGCACGTCGCGCCAGCTCGCCGCCGACAGCGCCGGGCCGTATGGCTCGCGCAGCTCGCCGTCGCCAAAGCGCCACCAGCCCTCGAGCAGGCCGAACGTCAAATGCGAGAACAGCGAGTTCCCGGACAGTTCGAGCAACAGCAGACGACCGCCGTGCTTCATCAGCGACTGCATGTGCCGAACCGACGTCCGAATGTCCTGCGTCGCATGGACGACGTTCGCGGCGATGACGAACTCGTAGTGCTCGGCGGCGAACCCCTGTTCGAACGGATTCTTTTCAAGATCGAGAATCTTGGTCGTCAGATACGGATGCTCGCCGCGATAGCGCCGCTCGGCGCGCTGCAAAAACAGTTGCGACAGGTCAGTGAAGCAGTATTCGTCGACATGCGCGGCGAACGGCTTGAGCGCGCGCAGCACATGCTCGCTACAGCTTCCGGTTCCCGCGCCGACTTCCAGCAGCCGGACCCGCGCGTCGGGGTTCGCGGCGACGATCGCCTCGATTCTCGCCGCGACGAGTGCGGCGACAACCGTGCCGTAATAATGAACGACGGGATTTTCCTTATAGATCGATTCGACGAGCGCCATCGAGCTGGCCGAGAAAAACACGTCGGTTGCCTTCTTGCGGCCGGCGAGCACATCGGGCGTCGCTTGCAGCGCAACGTCGATGAAGCGCGTCACGGACGTCATGAACGGATCGCCCGCCATCCCGGCCCGGGTGGCTTCCCAGCGCGGCCCGCCATTCGCCGCGCGTGCCTCGAGGTCCGCCGACACGATCAGCGCGTCGCCTTCGATCATCACGTCGTCGCGATCGGCGAGAATCCTGATGCTCGCATCCACCCAGCGCACGAGATAGTTGCCGCGACCCAGCGCCGCGCGCAACGCGTCGAGCGAATAGCGGCCGCGCCGGCCGTCTGCCGCCAAGCCGGCCTCGGCGGCGAACGCGGCGATCTGCCGCCACAGCAGCGCGCAAAGCAGCGGCGCGATGTCGTCCACCCGGCCGTAAATCACATCGATCATGTCCTGGGCCTGCGTCAGCCCGGCCGGCTGCGGCGCGTCGTGCGCCGGCACGGCCGCCGGCGCCTTCGCGTGCAGCGCCATGTCGCTGAAGTGCAGCGGCGCAGCGCCGCCCGCATGGACGATGCTGAACGCCGCGAGCCGCTCGAACGGCTGCGTGAGCAGCATATCGAGCAACGCCATGCCGCTGGCCGGATCGAGCGTGCCGAATCCCGCGCGCGCCAAGTGCCGCCGCGCGCCGTGAGCGTCGTCGCGCAGCTGCGGCGTCTCCCAATGCCCCCAGTGGATCACCTTCGCCCGCCCCGCGCCGCGCTGGTTCAATTGATCCGCGAACGACGCAATGAAGGTGCCGCCCGCCGCATACGCCGCGCAGTTCGGATTCAGATAGAACTCGTTGACCGACGAGAAGAACAGCAGAAAATCGAGCGCGCCGACATCGAACGCGTCGACGAGATTCAACGCGACCGTCACCTTCGCCGATAGATTCCGCTCGAACGCGTCCGCGCTTTGCCGGTGCAGCGGCTGGTTCTCGTGCAGCATCGCCGCATGCACGACGCCATGCACGTGCGCAAAGCGCGCGCGGATTTCGTCGCGGGCGCGCGCCAATTGACGCGCATCGGCCGCATCGGCCTGGATATAGACGGGCGCAGGGCCGAGCGCTTCGAGCCGGCGGATCGCGGCGGTGATCGCGTCATCCTGCGCGCGGCGGCCGATCCACACGAGTTGCGCGCGATGCGCGCGCATCATGTGCTCGCTCCAGTCCTGGCCGATCGCGCCCGCGCCGCCTACCACCACATAGACACCGCCCTCCCGGCCGCCCGGCGCCGCCCGCGCGACGAGCGCATCGTCGACGGGACGCAGCGCCGGGCGGAACCAGTCGCCGCGGCGGCGCGCCCACGGCCGGCCGCCGCGCTCGAACGGCAGCGCGTCGAGCGCGCGCGCCGCCGCTTCGTCAGCGCCGTCAGCATCATCGAGATCGACGATCCGCGCCCGCCAATGGGGATGCTCGTTGACGACCGTGCCGACGAGGCCATGCACGCCCGCGTGCGTCGCCGTGACAGGGTCGCCCGCGAGAATCGCGACGGCCCGCCGCGTCACCACCGTCAGCTTTAACGGCTTCGACCCATGCGCGCCGCCGAGCGCGCGCAGGAACGCCGCGCCCCAGAGCACGCCCCAACGCTGCTGCGCGGCCATCTCGGCCGGCGTGCCGGGCGCGTCGTCAGGCAGCAGCCAGACCCAGTGATCGACGTCCGGATGTGCCCGCACCAGCCGCTCCAGCGCAGCGGCGTCACCGTGTTGGCCCGGATCGACGCGCCGCGCGTGCATGAACGGCAGCGGCACCTCGCGCCCGGCGCAGACCACGACCGTCAAGCCCGCGTCGTGCGTGCCGCCCGGCATGACCGCGCAACGCTCCCAGCACGGCACGGCGGCCACCACGCGGCCGCGCGCGATAGGCACAACCGACGTGTTCGATGCAACCGATGCGCGGGCCGCGGCCGCGGCCGGCGCGACGCGGGATACAGGAGCGGCCGTGCTCGACGCCGTGTCGGCATCGCGTGCGGTGAATGGCATGTCGATGAGTTCCCTTGCGGTGATGAATGGATAAGTCGGAAGATGAACGCGCGGCGGCCGCAGCGGCCCGCGCGCCCAGCGGACCTCGCCGCCCGCCGCCCAATGACGGGCGAGCGCGTGCGCATCGTCGTGCGCATCGAGCGTGCCGGCAGGCGGCACGCTGCGCTTCGTATCGCCGACGTGGACGGCCGCGTCGGCATCGCCTGCGACGAACGACGCCAGCGCGCGGCGCACGTCGTCCCAATCGCGCGCGACGATCGCCAAGCGATGCGTCCACGCGACGCGTCCGGTCTGCAGCGTGTACGCGGCCGCGCGAAAGTCCGGCAGCGGGCCGCGGCGCCGCGCGAAGGCGAGCATCTGCTGCGCGGCGGCAGCGAGCTTGTCGCGCGTCTTCGCCGACAGCACGACGCATGCCGCGCGCGCGCCGGTCGCGGCGCTCGGCGACGTTGACGTTGACGTTGACGTTGACCGCACATCGTCGGCGCTTCTGAACAGCGCGTGCGCATTCGTGCCGCCGACGCCGAACGAGCTGACCGCGGCATAGCGCGGCTTGCCGTCGCGGCTCGGCCACGCGCGCGCGCGCTCGACAAGCGCGAACGGCGAATGCTCGAGGTCCAGCCGTTTGGCGGGCGCGTCGACGTGCAGCGTCGGCGGAATCATGCCGTGGCGCAGGCTCAGGATCGCCTTGATCGCGCCTGCCAGCCCCGCCACGGTGTCGGTGTGGCCGATGTTGCTCTTGACCGAACCGAGGCCGCAACGCTCGCCGTCGCGCGCGCCCGTGCCTGTGTCCGTGCCGAACGCGTCGCTGAGCGCTGCGAACTCGATCGGGTCGCCGAGCGCCGTGCCGGTGCCGTGCGTCTCCACATAGCCGACGTCGGCGGGCGCGACGCCCGCGCGCGCGAGCGTGCCGCGGATGACCTCCGCCTGGCCGGCCGCGCTCGGCGCGAAGAAACCGGCCTTCAGCGCGCCATCGTTGTTGACCTGCACTTCATCGAGCCATGCGTAGACGGCGTCGCCGTCCGCGAGCGCGAGCTCGGCGCGCTTGAGCAGCAGCACGGCGACGCCCTCGCCGCCCACCATACCGTCCGCTGCGTCGTCGAACGCGCGGCACTGGCCGTTGCTCGAGAAATTGAGGCCTGGCTGGTGCAGATAGCCCGCCATCGGCGCGGCGAACACGTTGGCCGCGCCGACGAGCGCATAGTCGGCCGCGCCGCTGCGGATGCTTTCGAGCCCCGCCTGGAGCGCGACGAGCGACGACGAGCAATTGGACTGCACGAACACGCTCGGGCCCGTCAAGCCGAGCTTGTGCGAGATCATCGTGGGAATGCTGCCGCCCTGCGCCATCAGCCAGCGCACGTATTCGTCCGCCTCCTCGATCCAGTACGCGCCGCGTGCGGCGTCCGTGTCGCCGGATGCACCCTGTCCCGCCGACATATAAACCGCCGTGCGCGGCGCGTCGGACGGCACCTGTCCCGCATCCTCGAACGCACGCCATGCATGCATCAGCAAGTGCCGGAATGCCGGGCTCATGAAGCCGGCGTCGCGCGGCGACAAGCCGAAAAACGCGGCATCGAACGCGCCACGGTGCTCGATCACCGCTTTCGCCGGCACGAAACGTGGATTCCGGCGCGTGGCCTCCGGCACGCCGAGCGCTTCGAGTTCCGCGTCGCTCCAGCGCGTCACGCATGCGCGGCCGTTGCAGAGATTCGCCCAGAATGCGTCGACGTCCGCGCTTTCGGCGAATTCGCACGATATGCCGATCACCGCGACACTGCGCGAGCGCGCGTGGCCGCTCATCGGCGCACCGGGCGCTTGCGAGGCCGGGCTCGGCCGGGCGTCGCCGGCTACGCGGGCGGCCGTGGCCGCGCCGCCGTCGGCATCGGCTTGCTCCGTTGGCTCCGTTGGCGCTGCACGCGCGGTCGCGCCCATTTCGTCGAGCACCGCGCCAAGGCGGGCGATCGTCGGATGCCGGAACAGCAGGGTCACTTCGATCTTGCGTCCGATACGCTCGCCAAGCCGCTGCGCGACCTGCACGGCGCTCACCGAATCGCCGCCGAAATCGAAAAAACCCGCCGCGTCGTCGTCGATCGGATAGCCGAGCACCGCCTCCCAAGCCGCCCGCACGAGCGCCGCGCCCGCGCCGCCCTCTGCGCCGGGACGCGCGGGCGCGGACGCGGACGCGGCATCGTCGGCGGCCGGCTGCAGCGGCCGTTCGATCAGCGCGCGGCGATCGATCTTGCCGTTGGCGGTGGTCGGCAATCGCGTGTCGAACACGATGCGCTGCGGCACCATGTACGCGGGCAAATGCAAGCCAAGCTCGGCCTTGAGCGCCGCGGGCGACACATCGCCCGAGCGCGGCACCACATACGCGACAAGGCACGGCGGCCGCGACGGCGCTTCGTGCAGCACGACGGCCGCCGCATCGAGCGTGCCCTGCCGGATCAGGCAGGCCTCGATCTCCTCGACGTCGATCCGGTGGCCGCGCAGCTTGATCTGATGATCGCGGCGGCCGAGGCAGCGCACGTCGCCGTCGCCGTCGCGCACGGCGAGATCGCCCGTCAGAAACATCCGCTCGCCCGGATGGAACGGATCGTCGACGAACTTCTCGGCGGTCTGCGCGGGCAGCCGGTGATAGCCCGCCGCGAGCCCCGCGCCCGCGATCGCGAGTTCGCCGGGCGCGCCGGGCGGCTGCATCCGGCGGTGCGCGTTCAACACGTAAAGACGCGTGTTCGCGATCGGCGCGCCGATCGTCACGCGGGACGCGCCGTCGAGCCGCTTCGCGCTCGACCAGATGGTCGTTTCGGTCGGTCCGTACAGGTTCCAGCAGCGCGCGCCGGATGCGGCCAAGCGCGCGAGCAGCGCGGGCGGCAGCGCCTCGCCGCCGCACAGCACCTTCAATGCGGGCGACGGATGCCAGCCGACCTGGAACAGCATCTGCCAAGTCGTCGGTGTTGCCTGCATCGCGCTCGGCCGCACCGTCTCGACGAACGTCTTCAGCCGCTCGGCATCGGCCGCGACATCCGCATCGCACAGCACGCACTCGGCGCCGCGCACAAGCGGCAGAAACAGTTCGAGCGCGGCGATATCGAAGCTGAAGGTCGTCAGCGCAAGCATCGTGTCGCCCGCTTGGACGTCGAGCAACTCGCCCATCGCGCCCAGGAAGTTGTTCAGCGCGCGATGCGTGACCATCACGCCCTTGGGCTTGCCCGTCGAGCCGGACGTATAGATCAGGTACGCCAGCGCGTCGTCGTCGAGCGCGGCCCGTTCCGGCACGATGCTGTCCGCATAAGCGGCGATCCGTTCACGCTCGCGATCGACAAAGAGCGTCGGGCAGCCGGGCGTCCAGTCGCGCTCGATCGCCGCCTGCGTGAGCAGCAGCGACGCGCCGCTATCGTCGAGCATGTAGCGCTGACGCTGCGCCGGGTAGCGCGGATCGAGCGGCACGTAAGCGGCGCCGCTCAGCGCGACGCCGAGCGTCGCGCGCAGCAGATCCGGCGAGCGTTCGACGCAGATCGCAACCTTCGCGCCGGGGCCGATGCCGCGCGCGCGCAGGTAATTGCCGAGCGCCGTCGCGTCGCGCATCAGTGTCGCGTAGTCCAGCGCGACGTCGCCATGGCGAACCGCGATCTTCTGCGGCGCGTGCGCCGCCTGCCCGGCGATCCATTCGACGAAATGCGCGATGCGCGGTATCGGCCGAGCCGTCGCGTTGCAGCGCTCGATCAGCGCCCGCTCGCCGTCGGTCAGGATGTCGTGATCGGCAAGCGGCCGGGCCGGATGCGCGAGCACGCCGTCGAGCAGACGCAGAAAATGCGCGACGATCCGCTCGGCGCGCGTGCGATCGTAAAGCTCGCCCGCGTATTTCAGATTGAGCGTCGCGCCGCCCGCGCGTTCGATCACCTCGAGTTCCAGCTCGTATTCGCCCTCCTGCCGGATGTCGTCGATCATCCGGACGCCGAGCGGCGCCGCGTAATCGCGCTCGATCTGCTCGAGCCAATGGCCGTGCGCGAAATTCTGATACGCGAACGCGACATCGAAGAGCGGCCGCTGGCGCTCGTCGCGCGGCACCTTCAGGGCCTTCAGCAGCGCCGGAAACGGGTAGTCCGCGTGTTCGAGCGCGTCGAACAGCGTCTCGCGCAGATCGCGCAGGTAATCGAGCGCCGGGACGTCCTGCACGTTCCGGCTGCGGATCGGCAGCATGTTGACAAAGTAACCGACGCAGGCTTCGAAACGCGCCTCGGGCCGGCCAAGCGCCGGCATGCCGACGACGATGTCCGCGCGCTGCGCGTATCGGCTCAGCAGGCCGTTGAACACGCCGAGATACAGCACCGCCCGTGACACGTCGTGCGCGTCGCAGAACGCGGCGACGCGCGCATGCAGCGCGGGCGGCACGGCTGCCCGCAGGCTGCGGCCGTCGAACGATGCCTGCTCGCCGCGCGGCTGGTCCGTCGGCAGCGCGAGCGGCGCGGGCGCACCGTCGAGCGCGTCGCGCCAATGGTCGAGATGGCGCTCGCCTTGCGGAGCGTCGAGCATCGCGCGCTGCCAATCGACGAACTCGCGAAACGTCGCGGCGGCCGCCGCCGCGCGAGGCGGCGCGCCGCGCAACAGGTTCAGATACGCATCGAACAGGTCGTTCAGAAACAGCACGGCGGAGGTGCCGTCGAACACGATGTGATGAACGCGGATCAACGCATACCAGCACGCGTCGCCGGCGCGATGGATCTCGGCGTCGATCAGCGCATCGCCTTCGAGCGGCAGCGGCCGTTTGGCCGACGCGCGCAGGCGCTCAACCATCTCGCCGCCGCCGCCGGCGCCCGCGTCGTGCACGCGCAGGCCGAAGCCCTCGGGCGAGCGGGGTTGCAGCGCCGGCTCGCCTTGCACGTCGGCGAGCCGGGTCGTCAATAGCGGATGCGACGCGAGCGTGTGCCGATAGGCGCGCTCCAATGCGGCGACGTCAAGCGGCCGTTCGCAGCGAAACGCGAGTGGAATCACATAAGCGCCGATGTCGGGCCAAGTCTTGTGCAAGGCCCACAGGCCCTTCTGCCCGACCGACAGCGGAATCGGCGCAAACGCGAGCAGCGCGCGCTTCAGTTCGTCGGTGGAAATCTCGCCGGCCCGGTAAGCGGCGGCAAGTTGCGCATGGGTATCGACAGCATTCATTTCAGCAACTCCCTGACTTCTGCGAGCGATGGATCGAGACCGGCGATTCGATCGAGCATGTCGAGCACGCGCTCGTCCCGGAATCGCGCGAACGCGCCGGCTTCGTGCGCCGCGCGCGTGGCGGCGCCGGCGTGCATGCCGATGTGCCGGACGAGCGCCGCGATCGACGGGTTCTCATGGAAGGTTCGCGGCGTCAGCTTCACGCGAAAACGGCTCTCGAGCGCATGACCCAGCTTGAGCGCGAGCACGGAATCCATGCCGTACTGGCGCAACGGCTTGTCGTCGAGAATCTGCGACGGCGCGAAGCCGAGCTGGCGTTCGACGAACCCGCGCAGGAACGCGCGGACGGTTTGCGCGTCCGCCGGATCGGCCGCCGATGACGGCGTGGCGGTTGGAAGCGACGACGATAGCGATGACGTCGCCGCTTCCGGCGCGATCGGTGCCGAAGCGGGCGCGCCGCCATCGGCTCCATCGGCGGCCGCGGGATCGCGTGCGGCCCAGCATGAGATGCGCGCGAACGGGGTCGTCGGCAGCGTGATGCGGCGCCCCACGTCCGGGCGGCCGCCGTCGAGCTGCGCGCCCGCGGCCCAGGCCGCCGCGACCTCGCGCAGCGCATCGACCGTCGGCTGAGCGGGCCACACGATGCGCCTGCGCGGATCGAGCACCGGGTGGTCGCCGCGATAGCCGTTGGCCACACCGGCGGCCGATGCATCGAGTGCCGCGCGCAGTTCGTCGCGCGACGTCACCACCCACGCGACGCGCGATTCGAGCTGCGCGCGGCCGGCGAGCAGCGTAAACGCGATGTCCTCGATCCGCGGCGGCTCGGGGGCGTCGAGGGTTTGCCGCAGCGCGGCTTCGAGCTGCGCGAGCCGCGCCGCGTCGGGCGCGGACAACACGACGAGATGCGCGCGGCCCGCACGCGCCGCCGCAGCAGCCGGTCGCGGCGGCGCCTCCTCGACGATCGCGCACGCGTTCGCACCGTTGATGCCGGTCGTGCTGACGAAACCGTAGCGCGCGCTGCCCGCCGGCGCGTCCCATGCTTGCCGGCGCCGCACGGGTGCGACAACGCCCGGCGCCGAGAAATCGACGTATTCGTTCGCCGTCTCGAAGCCGTGCAACGCTGGCACGCTGCGATGGCGCAACGCCGTCATGAGCGCGAGCAGATCGACGACGCCGGACGCCGCGAAGCTATGGCCAAGCACCGGCTTGGTCGACGTCAATGCGCACGGCGCGCGGAACACCTGTTGCAACGCGTCGATCTCGACGGAATCGCCCAGCCGCATGCCGATGCTGTGCGCGAGCACCACCCCGACGTGCTCGGCGGCCAGTCCGGCCGTATCGAGCGTGGCGCGGAAAAGCCGCACCTGGCTCGCCGGATTCGGCGCGAGCATGCCGTTGGTCCGGCCGTCGTAATTGATCGCGGTGCCGCGAATCACGCCGTGGACGCGGTCGCCGTCGGCCAGCGCGCGCGACAGCGGCTTGAGCACGACCGCCGCGACGGCCTCGGCCGGCACGAGGCCCGTCGCGCGATCATCGAACACGCGGCATGCGGGCTCGGCCGCAAGCGCGATCGCAGCGGCGAGGCTGCCGAGTTCGCGCGCGGACGCCATCACGCTGACTGCGCCCGCCAGCGCGACCGAGCATTCACCGTTCTGCAGCGCGCGGCACGCCTGATGCACCGCGACGAGGCCCGACGAACACGATGCGGTGACGCTGCAATTCGGCCCTTTCAGATCGAGCGCATAGGCGATCCGCGCCGGCAGCGTCGCATTGCGGTTCGCGGTGATGTATTCCCGGCGCGCGAGCTGCTCGCCATACAAGCTTTCTTCCGCGCCGACGAACACGCCGCAATCGCTGCCCCGGATCGCGTCCCCGACATAGCCCGCATCCTCGAACGCATGCCAGGCCGTTTGCAGGAACAGGCGCTGCTGCGGATCGATCTCGGCCGCCTCGTTCGGCGACAGCTCGAAGAACAGCGGATCGAACATCTCGACGTCGTCGAGAAAGCCGCCGTACAGCCGCTCGCGCGCGGCGAAGCCCAGGCTCGACGCACGCGGGCCTTCGAGCGTCGAGGCGGCGCGAATCCCCGACATGCCGTCCGCCCAGTTGCGCCACAGCGCATCGATCGATTCGGCCCCCGGAAAGCGGCCGCTCATGCCGATCACCGCGATCGGCTCGTAGCGCGGCGCGGCGCGGGGAGCGTCGCGTGCCGCCACATCCGGCGCCACATCCGGCGTCGCGGATGCGTCATCGCGCACCGGCGAATCCGGCGTCGCATCCGCCGGCGCCGGCGCATCGCGGCGTGCATCGGGATGCGACCGCTCGGCGGCTGCCGTCCCCGGCGGCTGCGCCGAGTGAGCCGAGACGCATGCCTGCGCGAGATGGCCAATGAGATCGTCGACGCTCGGGTTGGCGAAGAACGTCGCGGGCGTCACGCGCACCCCGAGCGTTTCGCCCAGCCGCTTGCCAAGCGCCGCGAGGCGGATGGAGTCGAAACCGAGTTCGACCCAGTTGAGCCCGGTGCGCACGCGCTCGGCGGGCAACTTGAGTTGGGTTTCGATGGCGTCGAGGACAATCGCGCGCAGCGTCGCCTCGTCGGCGTTCATCGCGGCGGCTGGCACCGGCGACGCGGGCGGCGCATCCGCTCCGGCCGCGGCCGCTTCGTTCAACGCTGCCGCTTCGTTCAGCATGCCCGCGCGGCGGCGCAACGGATTGCCGTCGCCGACGAGCACGATCGCCTGGCGCGGCGACGCGGCGAGGATGCGCTCGAAACATGCCAGCCCCGCGTGCGTCTCGAGATAATCCTGGCCGCTGCTCGCGAGATAGACCCGCTCGCGACGTTCGCCGCCCAGCCCCATCGAACCGTCGCGCCACAGCGGCCAGTTGATCGCGATATGCCGGGTGGGACCGTCCGGCTGCGCAAGCGCATGCGCGGTCTGGAAGCGGTTGGCGACCGCGTAGCTGCACGAGCCGAAATCGCCGAGCACGGCGGACGACGACGAAAACTGCACGAGCCAGCGCCAGCCTTCGCGCTCGGCAAGCCGCGTCAGCACGCGCGCGCCGTGGACCTTCGGCGCGAGCACGCGCCGGTAGTCGTCGAAATCGATCGATTCGATCGTCGTTGTCGGCGCGATGCCGGCCGCGTGAATCACGCCGTCGATCCGGCCGAACCGCGTCTTCGCCAATTGGATGGCGGCTCGCATCGCCACTTCGTCGCCCGCGTCCGCCTGCACATACAGCACGCGCCGTTCACCGCGATCGCAAGCATCGAGCTTGCGATTCTGCTCCGCGTCCAGCGCGGAGCGGCCGGTCAGCACGACGTTCGCGCCCTGTGCATGCAAGTGACGCCACAGCAGCGTGGCGAGCGCGCCCATGCCGCCCGTGACGAGCCAGGTCTGCCCGGCGCGCCCCGCATGCGGCCCGGACGGCGCATCGGGCAGCGCGAGCGGCTCGACGTCGGCGACATGACGCACGCCGTCCCGGTACAGCACGCTCTGCATCTTCTGCGCGCGCGCCTCGGCGATCGCGCGTCGCGCGAACCAGTCGGCAAACGGCGCACCGCCCGACGCCGCCGTATCGTGACACGCAAGCAGCGCCGCATCGGTTTGCGGCAACACCATCGGCAGCGACCGGCAGAGGCCGATCCAACTGTCCACCTGGGGTTGCAGACGCGTCTGCTTGCAGCGCGCGAGCAGCAGCAAACGCGCAACGGGCAGGCCGGCCGCGATCATCCCCTGGATCGTGTACAGCAGCGCATGATCGCGTTCGCAGTAGTAGACATCGCACGCGGCGAGCGCGTGATAGCAGACGTCGACGGCCGGCCAGCGCTCGCGCACCGCCGCGAATGCGTCGCGGTAATCGTCGGCGGCCTCGCCGCGCAGCGCGATCCGGTCCGGGCTTGCGGCGGCGGCATCCGCGCAGACGATGAACAGCACGTCGGCGCCGGGATGCCCTTGCGCGACGACGGGCGCCAGCGCATCCGCCGCCGCGGACGTATCGACGATGCACAGCACGCGCCGCGCGGCGTCGGCTAACGCCGCGCCGGGCGCCTGCGGCCGCCAGGTTTCCCGGTACAGGTACACCGGCGCGGCATCGGCCGGCGGCGCGGCACACGGCAGGCTTGCCTGCGGCGGCGCGACGCGATCGCGCGGCTCATCGGCCTGCGCCTGCGCCAGCGCCTGCGCCGTCAAGTGGCGGATATCGTGGCTCGGCGCGAGCCAATAGCGTTCCCGCTTGAACGGATAGGTCGGCAAGCTGATCCGGCGCGGCTCGCGGATATGCCATGCGTTCCAGTCGACGCGCTCTCCGGCCGCCCAGTCGGCGACGAGCCCATTCAGCGAGCGCGCATCGCCGGGCGCGACGACGCGCGCTTGCGTCGACGCGCGATCGCGCGGCCGCCCGCTGCCGAACGCGAGCCCATCGAGCGTCGCCCAATCGGTGTCGACGATGCGCGCGAGCCATGTGGCCAGCGCGCCGATCGAGTCGACGACGAAGCCGAGCCTCACATCGAGCATTTCCCGGCCGACTTGCAGCGTGAACGCGATCGCATGCAGCCTGTCGTCACCGAGCGCCTCGTCGCGAATTTGCGCGAGCAGCGCGCTCGCGCGCTCGCACACTTGCTCGCGGCTCTGCGCGGACAATACGATCGCCTGAGGCCCGGGCGCCGCCAATGACGCGTCGTCCGGCAAATTCGCCTCCGCGATGACGGCGTGCGCGTTCGCGCCGCCCGCGCCGAACGACGACAGCCCCGCGATCCTCGGCAGCGTCCATGCGCGGCCGTCACGCTCGACGGTCGGCCGCGCCCACGGCTGCGCGTGCAGCGGCAAGCGAAACGGCGTGCGCGCGAAGTCGATGCGCGGATTGACCGGCTGCGCGTGCAGCGTCGGCACGAGCGTTCCATGCTTCATTTGCAGCAGAATCTTGGTCAGTCCGGCGAGACCCGCCGCGCTCTCGGCATGGCCGATGTTCGATTTCACGGAGCCGAGCGCGCAGGTCGAACCGTCCCGCCGCACGCCGCCGTAGATACCGGTGAGCCCCTTGACCTCGATCGGATCGCCCAGCGCGGTGCCGGTGCCATGCGCCTCGACGTAGCTGATGCTGTCCGCGTCGACGCCCGCGCGCGCCAGCGCGCGCTCGATCACCGCGCTCTGCGCGCGCGGGCTCGGCACCGTATACCCCGACGTGCGCCCGCCGGCGGCGACCATCGTCCCCTTGACGACGCCGTAGACGTGATCGCCGTCGCGCTTGGCCGCGCGCAGCGGCTTCAGAAGCACGACGCCGACGCCCTCGCTGGCGACGAAGCCGTCCGCGCCGTCACCGAACGCGCGACATGCATCGCCGCGCGACAGCATCTGCATGTACGACAGGCTGGCCAGATGCGCCGGATCGGTAATCAGATTGACGCCGCCGACGAGCGCGCTCGCGCACGTGCCGGCGTGCAACGCCTCCGTCGCGAGATGCAGCGCCGTCAGCGACGACGAGCACGCCGTGTCGATCGTCATGCTCGGCCCTTGGAAGTCGAACACGTAAGACACGCGATTCGCGATCGACCACGCGCGCGGCGCGAGCGGATAGTCGCTGTTCATCGCGCCCGCGAACACGCCCACCTCGCCCGCCGCGTTGAGGCTCTCGGGCGTATGGCCCGCATCCTCGATGCATGCATACGCGTATTGCAGGAACAGACGTTCCTGCGGGTCGATCAGCTCGGCTTCGGCGGGCGCGATATGGAAAAAGTCGGGATCGAATTCGTCGTGCCCGTCGATGAAGCCGCCCCAGCGCGAATAGGAACGGCCGACTGTCTCCGGATCGTCCGTATGTAGTGCGCGCCAATCCCAGCGGCTAGCGGGAATCTCGCGAATGCAATGCACGCCGTCGCGCAGATTCGCCCAGAAGGCGCGCAGATCCGAGGCCTCCGGATAACGCCCGGACACGCCGACGATCGCGATGTCGTCGTCGCGCTCGAGTGCGAGGAGCGGCGGCGCCGCGTCCTGGCGGGAAGGCACCGGGGTTGTCGTCGGCAGCAGCGGCGGCGATGAATCGCCGCCGACGGCCGCCGCTTCCGGCGGCCCGGACCTCGCATCGCGTCGAGCTTCAGTTTCGCTACCGGCCTGGGCGCCGGCGTATAGCACCGCGCAACGCGCCGCGTCGCGCTCGAGGAAGTGATCCGCCAATTCCTCGATGGTTTGCAGATCGAACAACAGCGTGCTGTCGACGCCGTCGAACACCGCGCCGAGCGCATTCGTGATGTGAACGCCGGAAATCGAATCGACACCGTAGTGCACGAGCGGCGTGCTTTCGTCCAGCGCGTCGAACGGCACTTCGAGCGCGTTCGCCACCAGCGTCTTCATGTAGGCGATCATCGCGGCGCGCGGCGCGTCCGCTACGTGCCCGGTGACATGCGCATGCGGGCCGATTTCGTCGCTTCGTACCGCGAAGGCGTCCACGGCAGAGCGCGCCGCCGGGTCGGCGGATTGCGCCGCGGGTTCGGCCGACTCATGCGCGGGGAACGCATCCGGATGCGTCGCAAGAAAATGATCGGCGAGATCCTCGATCGTTTGCAGGTCGAACAGCAGCGTGCTGTCGACGTCGCCGAACCGTTCGTTCAGCGCGCTCGTGATGTGAACGGCGGAAATCGAATCGACGCCATAGCGCACGAGCGGCGTGCTCTCGTCCAGCGCGTCGAGCGGCACCTCGAGCGCGCGGCTCACGAGCGCCTTCATATACGCGAGCGCGGCGCCGCGACGCTCGCCGCCGCCAGATGCGGTTGCAGCCGGGCCGCGCGCCGGCGGGGATGCGTTCGCCAACGGCGCGGCGGCGGCCGGCAGCGGCGCCCGCGCGTGCGACGCGTTCTGCACGGCGGCAAGCGCGACGCCACGCTCGCCAAACGCGCGCGCAACGCCGCCATCGTCGACGCGCAGCGCCGCGAGTTGCCGCTGCGCGTCGTCCAGCACACGCGCGACGTCACGGCGCGGATGCGCGCGCCCGTCCACGATTTCGACGGCCTCATCGAGCCGTGCCGACGGAATGATCGCGACACGCGCCAGCTCGAACATCCGGATAAAACCCATCTGCGGCAGCGAGCCGCGCAGCAGCTGCTCGAGCGCCGCCATGCTGTCCGCGATCCGCACCGACGCCACGCCGATCGCCGCCATGCGCCTGCGGTAATGTTCGGAAGCACCCGCGCCGAACTCGCTCCAATAGCCCCAGTTCATCACCTTGACCGGGAACCGGCCGGCGCGGCCCAGATAGTGCGCGAACGTATCCTGGAACACCGAACCGGCCGCGTAGTTGCTCTGCCCCGGCATCTTCAGATAACCGGCAAGCGACGAGAAAAACAGCATGAAATCGAGTGCATCGCCGCCGAACGCGCTCGCCACGTTGACGCTCGTCGCCACCTTCACGTCGAGCACCTGCGAGAACTGCGCCTCGTCCATCGTCATGATGCCCTGGTCGCGCAGCACGATGGCCGAATTGATCACGCCATGCACCGCGCCGAAGCGCGCGACGATCTCGTCGCGAACGCGCGCGAGCGCGTGCGCGTCGGTCGCGTCGACCTGCCAATAGGCGGGCTGGCGGCGCGCGGCCGCGAACCCGGCGAGATCCGCTTCGACACCCTGCGCGAGGCCGCGCCGGCCCAGCCACACCACCTGCGCGTCGTAACGGTCGATCAGATAGCGGCTCAACACCCTGCCGATGCCGCCCGCCCCACCGACGATCACGTACACGCCGCGTTGGCGAAACACCGGCGCTTCGTCACGCAGCGTCTCGCAACACGGCAGAAGCTGCTGCCGATACCATGTCCCCGCGCGCCGGCTCCACGCCTCGCCGTCCCGATCGAACGGCATCGACAGAATCTCGTGCATCGGCCGTGGCTCGGAGAGATCGAGATCGACGAGACGGAACCGCCACGCGCGCATCTCCTTCGCGAGCACGCCGACGAAACCATGCACCGACGCATGCGTCGGCTCGAGCGGCTCGTCATCGAGCACCGCCTGCGCGCCATGGGTGACGATCGTGAACGCGAGCGGCTTGGTGAGATAACCCTGTGCGATCAGCGCCTTCGCGAGCCGGAACAGCACGCCTACGCCGTGCTGCTGCATCCGTGCGATGTCCTCGCCTGCGCCTGCGGACGGCGCAATCCATACGATCTCGTCGACGGGCCCTTCGCGCTCGAGCAGTGCCGCGCATGCGTCGATGCTGCCGAGCGCGTCGTGCCCGACGCGCACCCGACGCGCTCCGTATTGCGCCAGCTCACGATCCGCCGCGTCGTCGCCGCCGATCTGCCAGACGAGGGCCGGACGCGCGCCCGTCTGCGGTTGCCATGCGGCGCGCACCCAGCGCATCGCGAGCGGCACGTTCAGCTCGCCGCGAGCGGCGGTGCCGTCGGCGGCGCCGGACGGCGCATCGGCCGCGCGCACCCGCGCGAAATTCCGGATCTTCAACGTATCGAAGCACGCGCACAGCTCGCCTTGCGCGTCGAGTAGCGCGATGTCGAACGTATCGTCGCCTTCCGCGCGCGACGCGATGCACCACATATCGGTGCCGCAGCGCCGATGCAGATCGGCGCGCGCGAGCGAGAAAGGCACCGGCACCCAGTCGCGCGCATCGTCGAGATAAAAACCGATGATCGACTGCAGCGCGCCGTCGCCGATCGACGGATGCAGCCAGTAGTTGTCGTCCGTCTGCGGCCGCGACAAGCGCGCGACGACGTGTCGCGGCCCCGCATGCAGCCCGGCGATCACCTGGTGCGCGGGGCCGTATTGCAGGCCCACGGCGGCGAATCGGCGGTAGCAGGCGTCAGCGCCGTAGGTTTTGTCGCAATGGCGCGCGATGAATGCGTTCACGTCGATGCGCGCGGGCGCCGCTTGCGTCAACGCGTCGACACGGCCCGTCGCACAAACGGACGGCGTGCCGTCGCCGATGCGTTCGACGACGAATGCACCGCGCTCGCCGTGTTGCGCGGAAAATGCGATGCGCATCGCGAGCGCCGCACCGTCGGCGCGCGCGGGGCGCATCCACGTCACGTCGGCGACGCGCGCGGCCGGCCCGGCGTTCATTCGCGCGGCGAACGCCGCGCGCGCCATTTCCAGATAGGCAACGGCGGGCAACATCGGCCGGCCGTCGACCTGATGATCCGCAAGAAACGGCTCGCTGACGCTGAAATGCGAGGCAAACGCGTCGCCGGCCGGCTCGCGCCGATGAAGCAGCGGATGATCGTCGTCACGCGCCTCGCTCGACGATGGCGCAAGCCCGGCGGCCGGCAAACGCGTATCCGTCTTCATCCAGATCTTGGCGCTTGCAAACGGATAAGTCGGCAAGCTGATCCGGCGCGGCCGCGCGTCGCGATGCAAATCGGCCCAGCCGACCTGCGCACCGTCCACCCACGCGCGCGCGATCCGCTGCGCATCCCGCTCGGCGGCGGGCACCGCAGCCGTTTCCGCACGGGCTTTGCCGGCATGCACATGCTGCGGCAGCGCGTCCCCGGCGACGTATGCGTCAAGACAGGCCTGCGCATGCGCAACGTCATGAGCGACAAACGCGACGCGATGCAAAAACGCGTCGCGCCCGACCTGCAACGTGTAGGCGCAATCGTGCAGCGCGCCGTCGCCGGCCGCGCCCCCTTCGCGCAAAAACGTCAGCAACTGCTGCGCTCGCGCGCGCAACGCGGCCGGATTCGGCGCGGACAACACGATAATCGGCGGCAGCGCCGCCGCCGTCCGGAATGCCGCATGCGCCGTTTGCGGCACATGCTCGGCGACGATCAGGTGCGCATTGGAGCCGCCCGCGCCGTAGGACGACAGGCTCGCGAGCCGTGGCAATTCCCGGCCCGCCGCGTCGACGGCGCGCGGCCATTGCGCGAGTGAGCGCTGCAAGTAGAACGGCGACGCGGCGAAATCGAGCGCCGGGTTGATCTGCTGCGCATGCAGCGACGGCACGAGCATGCCGTTTTTCATTTGGAGGATCACTTTCGTCAGCGCGGCGATGCCCGCCGCGCTTTCCGAATGCCCGATGTTCGATTTCACCGAGCCGAGCGCGCAGAACTGCTTATCGGACGTATACGCGGAAAACGCGTCGGTCAGCCCTTGCAGTTCGACCGGATCGCCGACAGGCGTGCCCGTGCCGTGCGCCTCGACGTATTGGATGTGACGCGGGTCCACGCCCGCCAGCTCGATCGCCTCGTGAATCAGTGCCGCCTGCTGCCGCGCATTCGGCACGTAATAGCCCTTCGAGTGCCCGCCGTGATTGATCGCGCTCGCCTTGATCACCGCGTGAATCCGGTCGCCGTCGCGCAGCGCCTTGTCGAGCCGCTTCAGCACGACGATGCCGACACCCTCGCCCGGCACGTAACCGTCGCCGTCCGCCGCGAAGCTGCGGCAGCGGCCGGTCGCGGCGAGAAATTTGTTCTCTTTCAGCAGCCGATATTTGTTCGGGTGGATCGACACGTTGACGCCGCCCGCGAGCGCCGCCTCGCATTCGTCGAACATCAGGCTGCGGCACGCGAGATGGATCGCCGTGATCGACGACGAGCACATCGTGTCGAGCGTGAGGCTCGGCCCTTGGAAACCGCCGAAGTAGCTGACCCGGTTCGCGATCGACGCGGCGATGCCGGTCGCGGCCGTCGGCTCGCTCGCGAAGGACGCCTCCACGCCATAGAGCTGATATTCCTGATACATCGCGCCGGCGAACACGCCGACACGGTTATGCTCGTGCGCGCCGCCCGGCTCGCCCCGCCCGAGCGTCGCGCAGGTGTATCCGGCGTCCTCGATCGCCGCATACGCGCATTGCAGGAACAGGCGCTCCTGCGGGTCGAGCTTCGCCGCTTCGCGCGGCGTAATGCCGAAGAACAGCGCATCGAAGCTGTCGACGCCGTCGAGAAATCCGCCCCAGACATCGCCGAAACCGCTCAGTTGCGGGTGGTCCGCCAACCAGCGGCCGGGCGGCAGCGGCGACACGCAGTCGCGTCCGTCGACCAGATTGCGCCAAAAGGCGTCGAGATGCTCGGCCATCGGGTAGCGTCCCGCGAGGCCGATGACCGCGATGTCACGCCGCGCGCGATCGGCCGCCCGCGCTGCATCGATCGTGTCGATCGCGGGAAGAAGAGTCGGCTTGTTCATGATGTCCACCAGTAGTCCGGAAGAGGTGTTGCGCGACGACGCAGCGACAGCCGCGCGCCGTAAGCCCCGGAGCGCGGCGGCGCGCAAAGTCAAACGAAATCGCGAAAAGGAAGGCCCGTGTGGGAAAGCGCGTGTGGCGCCGGGCGTCAGCCCGCGCCGTTCCAGTAGGCGAGCACCTTGAGTTCGCCCGCTTCGAGCGCCCGACGGCACGCCTTGCGGCGCACCTTGCCGCTCGACGTCTTCGGCAATTGCCCCGGCGAGACGAGGAATACCGAATGCGGATTGACTTCGTGTTTGAGCCAGATTTCTTTTTGGATGTCCGTCACGACATCGTTCAGATTGCCGTGACGCTCGACACGCTCGATCTCGGCGACGATGACCAGGTTCTCGCGCTCGTCGTGGTCCGCGACGAACGCCGCGCAGCCGTTCGGAACCACCTTCTCCTGGGTCGCCGTGACCGTCTGCTCGAGATCTTCCGAGTAGTAGTTCCGTCCCGAGATCACGATCATGTCCTTCAGACGCCCCGTCACGTACAGTTCGCCGTCCAGCAGAAAGCCGAGATCGCCCGAGCGCATGTAGGCGCGGCCGGCAACGCCGTCGCGCACTGTGCGGAACACCGCCTCGCTCAGCTCGGGACGCCGCCAGTAGCCCTGCGCGACGCTCGGCCCGGCGACGCAGATCTCGCCGACCCGGCCGTCCGCGCAAGGCTCGCCCGACGCCGGATCGACGATCAACACGTGCTGGCCGCCCGTTACGCGGCCGATGCATGCAATCGAGCGCCAGCGCGCCGCGTCGTCGCGCGCCATCGGCGATGCGTCACGCGCGGGCGCCGCGCGGCGTTCATCCTGCAGAATTTGCCGATCGACGTCCAGCCCGTGCGCCAATGTGTTCGGCTCATGCCCCGCGACCAGCAGCGTGGCCTCGGCCAGCCCGTAGCACGGCGCCATCGCCAAAGGCTCGAAGCCCGCGGCCGCGAAACGCTGAGCGAACGCGTCGATCGTCTTTTGCCGCACAGGCTCCGCGCCGTTGAACGCGAGCCGCCAGCGGCTCAGGTCGAGCGTCGCGATTTGCTCGTCGGTCAAGCGCTTGCAGCACATCCCGTACGCGAAGTTCGGGCCGCCGCTGATCGTCGCGCGATGGCGGCTCACCGCATCGAGCCACACGAACGGATTCTGCGCGAACGATTCGGGCGGCATCAGCACGCACGGATAGCCGCCCGCCACCGGCGCGAGCAGGCCGCTGATGAGCCCCATGTCGTGATACGGTGGCAGCCAGCTCACCATCGTGCCGCCGGGCTCGCCGCCCAGCCACGCGTTGAGCATCTCAAGATGATGGGCGAGATTGCCGTTCGAGATCATCACGCCTTTCGGATCGCCTGTCGTACCAGACGTGTACTGCAGGAACGCGAGCGCGTCTGCGCGCTGCGCGGCCGGGGTGCCTGGCTCGGCATCGCGAAGCGCATCGCCGTCGACGGCGACGAGCATCGATTCGGATACGCCTTGCTCGGCAAAGAACGCGCCGCACCGCTCGATGCTCTGGCGGCTGGACAATACGACGCTCGCGCCCGCGTCACGCAGCACGCTGACGATCCGAGCGACGTGAAGACGGTTTCTCGGCGGGTAAAGCGGCACCGCGACCGCGCCGGCATGCAGGCAACCGAAGAACGCAGCGACGTAATCCGGCCCCGGCTGACATAGCAACAGCACGCGCGCGCCCGCTGGCACGCCGCGCGCGCGCAACATCGCCGCCACGCCGGCCGCCGCGCGCTCCAGTGCGTGATAGCTCAGCGCCGAGAGCGGCGCACCCGTCGTCGACAGAAATTCGAACGCCGTTTGTTCGGGCGTCGCCGCGGATCTCGCGCACAAAGTATCGATGATCAGTTGCATCTGATAATCCTTTTGGTTTCCGCCGGCGGGAGCGATCACGCCCGTCGGTCATGGGTCATCCTAAGAATCGTTCGCCGCGCAGGCGAAGACCCTTGGTACATTGAGCGCGTCGATGCGGCGTGTGAGAACGATTTCCACCGGCCGTTCGGGCCGTAACGCGACCGTGAACGCCCAGCCGGGGTCCGCCTGAGCATGCGCGAGCCGCAATTCGAAGCGTTGCAGCAGCATCGCGTAGACGATCGTGAGTTCCATCAGCGCGAAGTTCATCCCGACGCAAGCTCTCGGCCCCATGCCGAACGGGAAATATGCGCCGCGGGCGATGCGCTTCGTGTTTTCGGGCGCGAAACGATCGATGTCGAATCGATCGGGATCGGGATGCCAGCGCGGATCCCGATGAACCTCGAAGTTTTGCAGCGCGACAAACGAGCCCTCAGGCACGTCCCAGCCGCCGATTTCGACGTCGCGCACCGCCTGGCGCATGAAGAGCGCGGGCGCGACGGGATAAAGACGCATCGTTTCGCGAATCGTCTGGCCGAGCACCGGCAGTTTCGCGATGTCGTCGTAGCCCGGCATGCGGCCTTCCAACACCGCATCGACCTCGGCCATCGCACGCGCGGCGAGTTCGGGGCGGGACGCAAGCACCCAGCCGATCCATTCGAGCGTGGCGACGGTCGTTTCGTGACGCGTGAGGAACAGCGTGATCGCCTGATCGAAGATTTCCTGTTCGTCAGGCCGCCCGCCCTGCGTGCCCTGTCCTTCGAGCAACAGCGAAACCCAATCGTGATAGCCGCCGGGATGCTGCCGGCGGTCGGCCATGCATTGACCGATCAGCCGTCGCAGCATCACAAGATGCCGGCTGCGCTCGGTCGGAAACGGCAGCCAATCGGGCCACTGAACCGGCATGAACATATCGCGATACGCGGCTTCGGCAAGCGACGTCACCGCGCGGTCGACATCGCCGCCGGAAAATTGCGCCGCATTGCGAAACATGCTGCCGAGAATCACGTCGACGGCCAACTCGCCCATCGCGGCACCATAGCGAAACGGCACGTCGACAGGCAGCTTTTCCAGCGCGGTATCCGCCGCGCCGGCGACCTGCTTCGCGAATTCAGCCAGCGCCCGCGTAGAGAACACCGGCTGCAAAAAACGCCGCTGGCGGCGCCATACATCGCCTTCCGACGTCAATACGCCATGTCCGTGGGTCTTGGTGAAAATGCGGATTCCGGTTTTCCAGCGAATAAATGCATCGTCGTTGTCGACAAGTACTTCGCGGATCAGATCTGGATGAAAAAAACTGAAATATCGACGCCCCAGTATTCGTAGATGAACGGCATCACCGTAGCGTCGATGTAAATTCGAGAAAAATTTCAGGAAATTCCGCCTCATTGCGTAAATGTGCGGCACGCCCAGCCATCGATCTCTCGGACCGTCTGGTATTTTCAGCGTCTTCATTGCACTACCAGCCTTCTTAGCTATAACTTGCACCCGAAAATCAGCGGACACAACCGCGAGCATGCCTCGTCATTCGCATGTCTTGACACTCCAGGGACAAGATGCAAAAAGGCACTGAATCGCACGCATCAACTCGCCAGCACGTTCATTCGATTTACCCCGACGATTCATCAACAATCATTTCAATTATAAATCCGTTAATTACCAATCAATCACCCAAAATCCTTCAAAGCGATGCTATCAGTACAATTTTGAAAATTATTCAAACAAAATTGAAATTAAATTACCCTTACTATTTTACTTTCACAACCAACGACATGGCCAAGTTTATCTTTTTCACACGCAAACAAAATTTATCGAATGTGTTCCGTTACTTATTAATAAAATGTGCCATGCGCACGATTTTTTCTTTTTATGAAATTTATATTTTCAAAAATCGCCGCGAGGCTATACGTATGTCGCGAATCTTCGAAAGGGTCTGACGGGATCCGGGGAGGAGGGGCGCTCCGCACCGGCTATGGGTGCGATGTGAGCAGCACCAGCGGCAAAAAACCGCAGTGTGTTACGTCACGTCTGGCATCAGGCAAATTCCGGCGCGCCTGAGACAAGCACGCCGATGCATGCCTGATCGACGAAACCGAATAAAGCGCGTTGAACCGATGCGATTGCAACGACGCAGAGCCGGTGTGGCGCGTTTCTCTTATCAACCGCTCTCAGAGCGTCGCGGCAACGTGCGCGCCACCGGCAACACTGCGATCGAACTCCCGATCAGCGCCGTTGCCCGGCATGCGCTGCACGCCAGCGAGCAAACGTCCACGTGTCGACGTCGAGCACCGGCGCATCCACCGGGCTCCAGCCATAAAAAGCGCCATCCCAGCCGGGGATGGCGATCGGCAAGGTCGATCGAATCGACATCATTCCGGAGCGGTAAGCCTGAAATGGCCAGAACAGCGGCATCACACGGCGCGCCTCCATCTCGCGCCGCATATCGGCATCTCCGCCCTCATCGGTCAGAACGTCGCACTGGAACGCCCATTCGTCGTCGTCCCACGCAAGAAAAACGCTCGGTTGGCCATGAGCATCGAACATCAAAACGACATTTTGTTCAGGACGCCAGTAATACTCGACGATGCGCTCGCGCTCGACAATCGTGCGCATCGCCGCGATCGCCCTGGCGTCGCAATACGCCGATCCAATGCCGTGCACGCCGATGTGTCCTCGTTCGGCGCAGTGCCGCACCTTTGCGTCGGCAAGCGCAGCAGTCAGCTTGCGGGTCATGTCCGGCGCGGATTTCTTCAGATACAAATCGATCAACCCGTCGTTGAATGCATCGACGGCTTCACGCTCGCTCGCCACACTGGTAAGCAGGATTTTCGCGCAGGCAACGTCGCCGAGAGAAGCAAGGAATTCGACGCCATTGATCTCGCCCATTTGATAATCGACGACGATTGCCGCCACTTCGTCGAATCGGGCGGCGTCGGTCAGCGGGTCCTGGCCGAACGCATTGAGGCCTTTCTTTTCGAACTCCGAATATTCAGCGCCCGATAAACGCTGTGGCGTCGCACGACGGCCATGCTTCAACATGAAATTCAACGCTTCGTCCGGCGCGTTAAAAAAATGGTGCAGATGTTCGTTGCGGAGGATTCCGCGCAGCGCGTCGAGAAAATCGGGATTGTCGTCAAGAAAAACCACCGACACGGGGTAGAACACCGGTTGCTTGGCAAAGCGGCTCATAGCGGGCCCGAAGAACGTGAATAGAACAAGGCCCATGTCGTCATCAGGCGGCGATTCCGCGCAAGAACCCTCTTTCTGGAAGCAAATTATCGAACATCTCGACGACCGCCGGCAACTACGCGCCCCCTTCCCGCGCACGGATACGCCCGATCCGCGCCGTCTGCCGCGGTTCGCGGCGCGCCTGACGAGCGGATCAATGCCACAGCACCGGGTAAATGCCGACGCGCCGACCAGCCAGCACGGTCTAGGCCAACCGCGCAGCATGATTGTTCCAGATATGGCGCTTCGAAATCCCGAAACGGCTGTAAAGGCCTGCCCCCCCCTCTGCGTGCCGCGAATCCAAAATAAGACATGCCCTCATCTCGAAGGCGTGCGCCGCTGCCGCAAGCAGCTGTTCCTCAGGAGCATTCCATGTTGTCCAAAGACGCAATCCCTCAAGCCCTGTTTCGTCACACCGCGCTGCTGTCGTCGGAAATCCAGACGACGACGCGCAAGACGTTTCATCACGTTATCGATATTTATCTAAAGGATTCCAATGCGTTCATGAACACCTACTTCTCCCGATATTTCGAATGGCAAGGCATATGCCGTGAGCGCTGGTTTCACGAATGCGTCGACGGCAATCTGCTGGCCGCCGGCGGCACATTCATCACGAAGCGCGCGCACCAGGAATACGTGCAGGAGACGTTTCCGTTTCAGCGCGTCGACTGCTATCTGAATACCTTTCAAATCAGGCAATGCTCGGCGTACCTGCTGTTCCGTTTCTACGTGGATGGGCGTCCCGTTTCGCTCGGCTACCAGCAAATCCTGTTCGCGGGACCGGACAAGCGCATTCGGCGCTTCCCGGCGGGCGTGCTCGAGCGAGTCAAGGAATATGAATTGAGCCTGCCGTCATTCGATAACTAACCGGCCCCGGCTGGCATCGTCCAGCCCGGCGCTCTCGCGCCGGGCATGCCGATGCGGGATCGCACCGACCCCGATCATGCAGCCGTCTGCGGTTCCGGCAATTTGAGCGTGAAGGTGGTCGGCGATCCCGGGATCGATTCGCATGAAATATTGCCGCCGAACACTTCGCATACACGGCGGCAAAACGCCAATCCGAGCCCGGCGCCACGGCCGTGCGATTTAGTGGAGAAAAACGGATCGAAGATGTGCGGCAGCACGTCGGCCGCGATGCCGGGCCCCGTATCGCAGATGCGCAATGCGCAATATCCGCCCGCGCGCTCGGCGCTGATCTCGACGCGGCTGCCCTTTGTGCCCGTCGTTGCGTGCAATGCGTTCTTCAGCAGATTGAATACGACGAACAGCATCAACGAATCCGAGCCGAAGAAGCGCAGTTGCGGGTCGATCGGCATCACATGGATGCGCTCGCGCTCGCCGGAGGAAAACGGGTAGCTGGCCAGCGCCGTATCGATGCATTGTCGGATCGAATGCGAAGCGAAGGTGCGACGGTCCACGCGGTTGATCGTAAACATCGCAAGAGACATTTCCACCATCGCGTGCGTGCTGTCGACCTGCCGGCGAATCGCGGCAACCAGCGAAGGAAGACGCTCGAGCTGCCCCGGTTCGAAATCGCCGTCGACGAGCCGGTGCTTCACCGCAAGCCGATATCCGCTGAGCAACGCCGGCAGCGCACTGCCCAGTTCCTCGCCGTACATGCCGATCGCCGCAAGCGGCGTCGCGACCTCGTGCGCGACGGTTGCCGCCACCAGAAACGGACGCATCAGCCGGTAACGCACGATCGTTACCGCAAGTATGCCGAGGCTGATCGCGATGAAAATGACGCCCGGCGGATAGAACGGATAACCGTAGTTGACGGCATAGTCGATCGCGGCGAGCGAATACAGGCTCAAGCTGAGCAAGCATAGATTGAAGAGCCTGCGCTGGTCGCGCGTGCGCGCCGCGCGCCGCGCGCCGATCAGCAGCCATGCACTGCGCAGGGCGAGCGCCATCGTTTGCAAGACATGGACGGGATGCAAACGCCCGGCTTTCGGATAATCGCCGAAAGCATAGCGGCGAAAGCCGTCGACGACTTCGTCGCCCGTCAGCAGCAACACTGCCAGCATCACGCACAAGCCATACGAAGCGAGCAGCAACGGACGTTCATCGCGCCTGCCGACCACTTCCGTCATGAAGTGATAGAACGTCGTCGGCAAAAACAGAATGAAAACGTAGCCGATCTTCACCAGCGCGGCGGCAATGGCCGGCTGGGTGGTCTGGAACAAAAACGACCAGGTTCCCTGCCATGCGAACGTCGCCATGCACATCAGCACGAACGGTATCGATCGCCGTGTCATGCCGTCGGTCAGCCACACATAGGCGCCAAATCCGAGAAAGAGCGCAGACACAAACGCTGGCAGGATCGAATACATGCAGCTCGGCTCCGTTTTTGCTGGTTTTTCGTCGTGGGTCGAAACGCATCCGGCCAAAAAGATGCCTTGGGCGCCCATGCACGCCGTCATGCCCCGCTGACCTGCGTGTGATCACAAGCCTCTGACGGGCGAACGTTGGCGGCGCCGGCGCCGAAACGAATTTCAAATCGGATCGAGTATATGACAGGCCGCGCTTGGGCGATTACCGCGCCGTCCGGTTCGCTGATCCGGATTCGACGCCCGACGGCACCGATGTGCATCGAACCACGCACAGGCGCGCCGTTGCGGCACTCCTGCGGATAACCGGCGCGCGGCGTGCCACGGCACGGCCACCTGCCGCGACCGCCTGCGTGGACGGCCGGTGCGCGCGCCATTGCATTCGGATGACGAAGCGCCTGACGCCGCGAATGCGACGCTCATCCCGACACGTGCCGGATTCTATGCGCGAAGCTCGCACGCTCGGCCCGGTCCATTAACGCGAGAAATTCGTCGCGCTCCATATGGATCAATTCCCGATGATCGCCGGCTTCGAAATAAATATCAGGCTGCCGCGCAAGGCTTTCGTCGAGGAAAGTCTGCATGCCGTATGCCATGCACACGGGCGGCACCGCGCCCCAATCGCAATCGTTGAAAAGCACCCGCAACTCGCTTTCCTTCGCGAGCACCAGATGACGCCCGGTGCGGGTCCAAAGCTCGGACAGCCGTATCGCATGCGTTGCCGGCAGCACCGCGGCGACATAGCCGTCCTCGTCCTCCAGCAGGACTGTCTTCGCGAGACGCTCGCCGGGAATATGCGCGGCCGACGCCGCCTCCATATTCGAATAGCTGTACGGGTGATAAATGATTTCGTAGCGCGAAGCTTTTTCGCGCAAGCAGTCCTGCAACCTGGTCGACATTGACATCGCACACCTCGTCTGAAAAAAAGCGCCGCATCTTGTGGCGGCCTCATACACGCGATATTTCCAGCATAGGTCGCATTCGCCAACATGAATAACGGCAACGTTGCCGGCATCAACCCGGCTCCGATCCCTTTTTCAGTCGCCGGCCGCGTGCGCGGATGAACGGCTCCCCCGCCCGCACACCGGCACGGGCCTCGTGGATGCTTGGGTGCCCCCGCGCGCAGTTCGTGTCCAAATTTTCATGTTGCGGTCATCGCCACGCTTCGCGCGCGCGCCAAACTGAGGCCATGCCCTGAACCAGGGTCACCAAGGAGCGACACACTCATGAAACCTCTTGCCTTCGCCGCCGCCGCGGCCATGCTCGCGGCAGCATCGGGTTCCGCGTTTGCGCACGGCATGCCCGAGCGCGTGTTCAAGGAGCACAAATCGGTTCGCAGCGAAAAACCGGCGCCGAGCCGCGACGCCCCCTCCTCCAACTGCGAAGCGCCAAGCTGCCAGGCAGCCGACGATGCGCCCGGGCAGCAAGCGGATTGATCGGCAAATCGACCGATCGCGCCTGTATCGGCGCTGCATCGCCTTGCAAACGGCGGCCCCTGCGGGCCGCCTCTTTCGTATGGGCGCACGCCCGCCTGCGGCGAACATGACGGAAATATCATGTTCATCTCATGTTTGCATCGCACCACGTCCGTAGCATCGATCGCGTTTCTCCAGGACACGATCGACCATGCTCAAGCGTATTCTCGCCGCGGCCTTGTCGGTCGCGATCGCGGCGCCGACGGCCCGGGCATTCGCCCAACCCGTTTCGCTCCAGGTCGCGCCCGTCTTGCCCGCCACCGCCGCGCCATCCGACGAAGGGCCGCCTACCTCTGCACCGGCCGCCGCGCCCCGTGCGCTGTCGCTTGACGACGCGCTCAGTCTCGCCGCCGCGAACAATCCGCTACTGCGCAGCGCGCGTGCCGAAGCAGATGCGTCGGTGGGCACGCTGATCCAGGCAGGTGTCCGGCCGAATCCCAGCGTATCGGTGCTGCAGGAAGGTTTCAGCGCGCGGGAGCGCACCACCACCGGCATGATCAACCAGACGATCGAGCTTGGCGGCAAGCGCCGCTCCCGGCTCGACGCCGCGTCATACGGCCGCGAATTCGCGCTCGCGTCGCTCGACGTCCGCACGGCGGCGCTGCGGGCCGACGTGACGAGCGCGTTCTACGCACTCCTGGCTGCGCAGCGGCAACAGCAAGTCGCGGAGGAATCCGCGACGATCGCCGCCCGCTCCGCCGAGCTGGCCGACAAGCGCGCCCGCGCGGGCAAGGTGTCGCCGGTCGAGGCAACCAAGGCGCGCGTCGCACAGGCGGGAGCGCAGATCGAGCTGATGAGCGCACAAACGCAAACGGCAGCAGCGCTTGCCCGGCTCGTCAACGTAACCGGCAGCGCGGACGTGCGCGGCCGCACCGCAACCGGCGATCTCGAAGCCGTGCCCGACGTCGAGCCACTGAGCGAGTTGCTCGCCCGGCTCGACGACGCGCCGCTCACGCGCGCGGCAAAAGCCGACATGCAGCGCAGCAACGCGCGCATCGCGATCGAGCAGGCCAAGCGCATTCCAGACATTACCGTCAGCGCGGGGTTCAAGCGCGTCGTCGCGGCCGGTTCGCCGTATAACCAGGCCGTCGTCGGCGTGTCGATTCCGCTGCCGCTGTTCGACACCAACCGGGGCGCGCTGCTCGAAGCGGTGCATCTGGCCAAGAAAGCCGATGCCGATTTCGACAGCGCGCGCGCGCGGCTGCGGCTCGAGCTGACGCAGGCGTATGCGGATTACGAACGCGCGACAGCACAGGCCCGGCGTTTGAAAGACGACGTATTGCCCGCCGCGCGGCAAGCGCTCGACGCGATGTCGCGCGGCTATCAACTCGGCAAGTTCGGCTTCCTCGACGTGCTCGACGCCCAACGCACACTGTTCGCCGAACAGTCTCGCTACGTGAAGGCGCTCGCCGACGCTCAACAAGCCCGCACGGATCTCGACCGGCTGGTGGGCGCATCGCAGCCGGCCCCGTCCCGCCCTCTCGCCCAACTTCCTTGACACTTTCGCCATGCGACGCAAGAACCTGATTCTCTCCGCCGCGCTCGCCGCTTGTGCGCTCGCCATCGCCGTGGCAATCGCACGCATTCCGTCCCAACCGGCCGCGCCCGGCCCGGGCACGGCACCCGACGCGCGCGGCGCACAGCCCGGCCAGGATGGCAGGGTGGTGCTCACGCAGGGCCGGCTGGCGGTCAACATTCAGTTGTCGGAAAAACCGGGCGACGCGCGCCTCATTGTCGTCCCTCTCGTCGACGGCAAGCCTGTCGCAAAAGGCGCCGCCGTTTCCGGCACGTTGACGCGCTACGACGGCAGCCGCATCGCGCTGCGCTTCACGCAGTCCGCCGCGCGCTTCACGTCCGAGCCGGCGATCGCCAAGCCGCACGTCTTCGACGCTGCGATCGAGGTGAAAGCCGAAAACCTGGCTGCGACGTTTGCGTTCTCACGAACCGATGGCGCGATCGCGCTGACCCGCGAACAAATCGGCGCGGCCCGGATCGGCGTCGCGCAAGCCGGTCCCGCGCAGATCGTCGACAGTTTCCAGCTTCCCGGAGAAATCAAGTTCAACGAGGACCGCACCGCGCATATCGTGCCGCGTGTGGCGGGCGTCGTCGAGCGAGTCGGGGTGTCGGTCGGCGAACAGGTATCGAAGGGTCAGGTGCTGGCGGTGATCGCGAGCACCGATTTGTCGGACCGGCGCAGCGAGCTGCTCACCGCGCAAAAGCGGCTGACCGGCGCACGGCAGGTCTACGAGCGCGAGAAGAAACTGTGGGAGGAGCGCATCTCGGCCGAGCAGGATTATCAAGCCGCCCAGGTACAACTGCGCGAGGCGGAAATCGCCGTGCAGAACGCCCAGCAGAAGTTGTCGGCGATCAATGCGCCGGCGTCCGGCGCGCTCAATCGCTATGAATTGCGCGCGCCGTTTGCCGGCACGATCGTCGAGAAGCACGTCGCGCCCGGCGAAGCGGTGAGCGCCGACGCCAATCTGTTCGTGCTGGCCGATCTGGCAACGGTTTGGGCCGAGATGGCCGTGCCGCCGCAGCGGCTTGGCGACGTGCGCGTCGGCAAGCAGGCGACTGTGAGTGCAGCCGCGTTCGAATCGCAGGCGCGTGGTCAGATTGCATACGTGGGCGCCCTGCTCGGCGCGCAGACCCGCACCGCCCCCGCGCGCGTCGTGCTGCCGAATCCGGGCAGCGCGTGGCGTCCCGGCATGTTCGTCAACGTGGCCGTCGATGCGGGCGCGCAAACGGTGAGCGTCGCGGTCGAGACCGACGCGCTGCAAACCGTCGACGGCCAGCCGACCGTATTCGTCGAATCGAAGCGCGGCTTCGTCGCGCAGCCCGTCGAAATCGGCCGCCGCGACGGCAAACGCACCGAAATCGTGCGCGGCCTGGCCGCGGGCCAACGTTATGCGGCGGCGAACAGTTTCGTGCTGAAAGCCGATCTCGAAAAAAGCGCGGCCGACGACTGAGCCGCGCCCGTCCGCGCGGCCGTCCGTGAATTCATCGCATTGGATTTCCCCTCATGTTCGAACGCCTGATTCGCTTTTCCATCGCGCACCGCTGGCTCGTTCTGCTGGCGGTGCTCGGTCTCGCCGCGCTCGGCGCATACAGTTACCAGCGGCTGCCGATCGACGCCGTGCCCGACATCACCAACGTTCAGGTGCAAATCAACACGCCTGCCGCCGGCTATTCGCCGCTCGAAGTCGAGCAACGCGTCACCTACCCGCTCGAGACGGCCATGGCGGGCCTGCCGCATCTCGAGCAAACGCGTTCGATCTCGCGCTACGGCATCTCGCAGATCACCGTGATCTTCAAGGACGGCACCGACATCTATTTCGCGCGCCAGCTCGTCAATGAACGATTGCAGCAGGCGAAGGACCGCTTGCCGGAAGGCGTCGCGCCGACCATGGGTCCGACGTCGACCGGGCTCGGCGAGATCTATATGTGGACGATCGAGGCCGACGCGAATGCGCGCAAGCCCGACGGAACCCGCTATACGCCGACCGATCTGCGCGAATTGCAGGACTGGGTGGTCCGGATGCAGCTGCGCAACGTGCCCGGCGTGACCGAGGTGAACTCGATCGGCGGCTACGTGAAGGAATATCAGATCGCCCCCGATCCGGCCAAGCTGATGTCGTATGGATTGTCGCTATCGGACGTGATGCGTGCGGTGCAGGCGAACAACGACAACGTCGGCGCCGGTTATATCGAAAAGCGCGGCGAGCAGTACCTGGTGCGCGTGCCGGGCCAGGCGCGCTCGCTCGACGATCTCGCGAACATCGTGCTGACCAATGTGGGCGGCGTGCCGGTGCGCATGCAGGATGTCGGGCGCGTCGAGATCGGCCGCGAACTGCGCACGGGCGCGGCCACCGAAAACGGCCGCGAAGTCGTGCTCGGCACCGTGTTCATGCTGATCGGCGAAAACAGCCGGACGGTGGCGAAAGCGGTGTCGAAAAGAATGGAGGACGTGAACCGGTCGCTGCCGCCCGGCGTGCGCGCGATCGCCGTATACGACCGCACGGTGCTCGTCGACAAGGCCGTCGCGACCGTCAAGAAGAACCTGCTCGAAGGCGCGCTGTTCGTGATCGCGATCCTGTTTCTGTTTCTCGGCAACCTGCGAGCGGCGTTGATCACCGCGCTCGTGATTCCGCTCGCGATGCTGATGACGTTTACCGGCATGGTCAACGCCAAGGTCAGCGCGAACCTGATGAGCCTCGGCGCGCTCGATTTCGGGATCATCATCGACGGCGCGGTCGTGATCGTCGAGAACTGCGTGCGGCGTCTGTCCCATGCGCAAGCCGCGCTCGGCAGGCCGCTCACGCGCGACGAGCGCTTTACCGAGGTCTATGCGGCGTCGCAGGAAGCGCGCCGCGCGCTCATCTTCGGGCAGATCATCATCATGGTCGTCTATTTGCCGATCTTCGCGCTCTCGGGTGTCGAGGGGAAGATGTTCCATCCGATGGCGACGACCGTCGTGCTCGCGCTCGCCGCCGCGATGGTGCTGACTGTCACGTTCATCCCGGCCGCGGTCGCCGTGTTCATCGGCGAGAAGGTCGAGGAAAAGGAAAACCGGCTGATGAGCTGGGCGCGCCGGCTGTATGGCCCGGTGCTCGACTATTGCCTGCGATATACGCGGCGCGTGCTGATCGGCACCGGCGTCGTGGTGGTCGCAACCGCGCTGGTGGCCTCGAGGCTCGGCAGCGAATTCATTCCAAGCCTGAACGAAGGGGATTTCTCGGTGTCCGCGCTGCGCATTCCCGGCACGAGCCTCACGCAGTCGCTCGACATGCAGCGGCAGATCGAGGCCACGCTGAAGGCGCGCATCCCCGAAATCGAACGCATCTTCGCACGCACCGGCACCGCCGAGGTCGCGACCGATTTGATGCCGCCGAACCAGTCCGATGCATACATCATGCTCAAGCCCACGCAGGCTTGGCCCGATCCGGCCAAGCCGCGTGACGTGCTGCGCGCGCAAATCGAGGCCGAACTCGACAAGATTCCAGGCAATGTGTACGAATTCTCGCAGCCGATCCAGCTTCGCTTCAACGAGCTGATCTCCGGTGTGCGCAGCGACGTCGCGGTAAAGCTGTTCGGCGACGATATGGCCGTGCTCGACGCGAACGCGAAGCGCATCGCTGACGCCCTGCAGCAAGTGCCGGGCGCGACCGAGGTCAAGGTCGAGCAGACCACCGGCCTGCCGGTGCTGACGATCCAGCTTGATCGCGGCAAGCTCGCGCGCTACGGCATCAACATTGCCGACGCGCAGGCCACGATCTCGGCCGCGATCGGCGGCAAGGCCGCGAGCACGCTGTTCCAGGGCGACCGGCGCTTCGACATCGTCGTGCGCCTGCCCGAAGAGCTGCGCTCGGACCTGGACGCGATCAAGCGGCTGCCGATCGCGCTGCCGGCGGCGGCCGCCGCACCCACCGCATTCCCGCTCACGCAGGCAAGCGGCCCGGCAGCCGCCAACACGCCGCCCGGCGCCGGGTTCGTGCCGCTGTCAGAAATCGCGACGATCACGCTCGCGCCGGGCCCAAACCAAATCAGCCGCGAAGACGGCAAACGGCGGATCGTCGTCAGCGCGAACGTGCGAGGCCGCGATGTCGGCTCGTTCGTCGCCGACGCACAGGCCAAGCTGCGCGCCGAGGTGCCGATCCCGCCTGGCTATTGGATGACGTGGGGCGGCCAGTTCGAACAGTTGCAAAGCGCGAGCGAGCGGCTGAAGATCGTCGTGCCGGTGGCGCTGCTGATGGTGTTCGTGCTGCTGTTCGCGATGTTCAACAACGTTAAGGACGGGCTGCTGGTGTTCACCGGCATTCCGTTCGCGCTGACGGGCGGCGTCATGTCGTTGTGGCTGCGCGGCATTCCGCTGTCGATCACGGCGGCCGTCGGTTTCATCGCTCTGTCGGGCGTCGCGGTGCTCAACGGGCTCGTCATGATCGCGTTCATCCGCAATTTGCGCGAGCAAGACATGCCGCTCGACGCGGCCGTGCGCGAAGGCGCACTGACCCGCCTGCGCCCCGTGCTGATGACGGCGCTCGTCGCATCGTTGGGATTCCTGCCGATGGCGTTCGCGACCGGCACGGGCGCCGAAGTCCAGCGCCCGCTCGCGACAGTCGTGATCGGCGGCATTTTGTCATCGACCGCGCTAACGCTGCTCGTTTTACCGGTACTCTATCGCGTAGCGCATACCCTATCGCTGCGCACGGTGCTCGGCGGGCGTGCCGGGCGGCTGACGGCCGCCATGTCGCCGCGCCGTCAACGCGAATCATCGAGGTGAAATCATGCGAATACTGATCGTCGAAGACGAGCCGAAGACCGGCATCTATCTAAGCAAGGGGCTGACGGAGGCAGGGTTCGTCGCCGATTGGGTAGACGACGGCGTAACCGGGCTGCATCAGGCGCAGACTGAAGACTACGATCTCATCATTCTCGACGTGATGCTGCCCGGCCAGGACGGCTGGACCGTGCTGGAGAAACTGCGCCGCGAGCGCTCGACGCCGGTGCTGTTCCTGACCGCGCGCGACGATGTCGGCGACCGCGTAAAAGGCCTCGAACTCGGCGCGGACGATTATCTCGTCAAGCCGTTCGATTTCGTCGAGCTGGTCGCGCGCGTGCGTTCGATCCTGCGCCGCGGCCAGGGACGCGAATCGACGATCATGAAGATCGCCGATCTCGAACTCGACCTTACGCGGCGCAAAGCAACCCGTCAGGGCGATGTCGTGCTGCTGACGGCGAAGGAATTCGCGCTGTTGTGGCTGCTGATGCGGCGCCAAGGCGAAATCCTGCCGCGCGCGACCATCGCATCGCAAGTGTGGGACATGAATTTCAACAGCGATACGAATGTCGTCGACGCGGCCATCCGCCGGCTGCGCGCGAAAATCGACGATGCATACGAACCCAAGCTGATTCATACGGTGCGCGGAATGGGCTACGTGCTCGAGGACAGGAGCGCCGCGAGCCGATGATCAGACGCATCCTGCCTCGCACGCTGCGCGCCCGGATGACGGCGCTGATCATCCTCGCGACATCGGCAACGCTCGCGCTGAGCGGCATCGCCCTGTATGGCGCGCTGCGCAACCGCATCGAAAGCACGTCGGCGCATGAGATGGCCGCGACGCTCGATGCCATTCGCACGCATCTTGCCGACATCGGCGACATCAACGACATCGCGCTCAACGCGGGCCTGTGGACCGATCAATTGCACGGGCATCAGAACCTGGACATGGCGATCATCGACGCCGACGGCCGCAAGCTCTTCAGCACGCGCGGCTTCGTTGCCGCTTCGCCGCGCACGGCCTGGCCGTCATCGCCGGCGACGAGCGAATCGTCGTCGCCCGGCCTGACGTTGCACTATCTCGGCGCCAGTGTGCCGCTACGCCATGCCGACAACCGCACGGTCAGCGTCGTCGTCCAATACGACGGCAAAAACGATCGCGCGCTGCTGCGCGCGTATGCGTATACCGTCGTGCTGATCGAAGTGCTCGGCGTCATGCTGAGCGCCGCGCTCGCCTACGGCATCGCGATGCTCGGGCTGAGCCCGCTGCGCCAGCTCGCCGCGCGCGCCGAGCAAATGTCGACGAGCCGCCTCGCGCAGCCGTTGCCGGCGCTCGATACGTCCGGCGAATTGAAGGAAATGGAGCACGCGTTCAATGAAATGATCGCGCGTCTTAACGATTCGTTCGCACGCCTGAGCCAATTTTCATCGAACCTCGCGCACGACATGCGCACGCCGCTGACGAACCTGCTCGCCGAAGCGCAAGTCGCGCTGTCCAAGCCGCGCACGGCGGATGAATACCGCAGCGTGATCGAATCGAGCATCGACGAGTATCGCCGTCTGTCGAGGATGATCGAGGATATGCTTTTTCTCGCGCGCTCGGACAATGCCGAAAGCAATCTGGCCATCCGCACGCTCGATGCGGCCGAGGAGGCCGAGCGCGTTGCCGGGTATTACGAGGCGGTCGCGGAGGATGCGACGGTCAGCATCGTGGTGCGCGGACAAGCGCGCGTGCAGGCGGACCCGCTGCTCTATCACCGCGCGCTCAGCAATCTGCTCAGCAACGCGCTGAATCACGCGCCGCATGGCACGACGATCACCATCGAATGCCAGCAGACGGACGACTTCACGACGATCAGTGTCTCGGACACCGGCCGCGGCATCGAACCGCAGCATCGCGAGCATATCTTCGAGCGCTTCTATCGCGTCGATCCCGCCCGGCACAATTCGGCTTCCGGCACGGGGCTCGGGCTCGCGATCGTCCGTTCGATCATGCAGGACCACGGCGGCACGTGCGGTGTCGACAGCGAACCGCACGTGCGCACGACCTTCTGGTTGAAATTTCCGGCCAATCCGCGCTCAGCATGAGCGGTGCGCGATCCGGCCGCGAGATCGGCGCGGTACGCGCGCTTCGGTATCGCAGCCGCGAATCCGGAACACGCGCGTCGCGCGCCGGCTAGCCGCAGGCAAACGAGCGGCGCGCCGGACTCAGCGTGCGGCGGCTTGCTTGTCGTGCTCATCAAGCGTCGCACTCGGCTTGCCGCCATGAACGGAAACCGCATGCGTCGCCTGGTTTCGCTTGATGAGCGCCTTGCTCGGCGGGTAGTCGTTCTTGCCTGCGGGCACGATGCCTTCGTGTTGCGCCTGGACCAGTTCCTGTTTGACCTCGGCCCGCGTCTTGCCCTGTGCCCATGCAGCCTGCGTGGACACCAGCATCGACAGCGCAATCGCCACGCTTCCCGCCACAATCGTTTTCGTCTTCATCGTTCGTTCTCCATCGAGTAGAAGCTGTCAAGTGACAGCGCCTCCACTATGAAGATCGGTCAGCACGCCAAGATGAAAGCCGGATGAGAATTTCGTCATGAAGCATTCGGCATGCGTGACAGAAATTTCATGTTCGCGTCAGCTTCACGCTTCGTTTGCTCGCTATGATTCGTCCTACCCATCCATACCACACACGACGACGAGGAGATTCAAGCGAGTCATTGTGTTCTCCCCGAACACGCGAGGCGCGTGGCGTTCCCCCAAATGCCGCACGCCGTCTGTGCCGGACAGCTTCATGCTGTCCGGCATTTTTTTGACTGGTCGCGCAATGGCGGGCATGCCATGTGAGGCGGACGTTGCAACGCGGCGCGCCATGCCCACGGCAATGGATGGCCCGCACGAGCTGGCAAGTGGCTTGCCGTCCGGCCATCGCGCGATAAGCCGGTGCGCGACGTTGGACACCGGCGTTGCATATCACCGCTCGCCGACAATTTTGTCATGTTGCGCTCATGCTCGCGTAGAGAGCCTACCCGCAATATCGATGCATCGATCCAAACAGAGCAAGAGACCACGATGAAAACGTCGATCATCGTCATCGCGGCGAGCATCGCGCTGACGGCCTGCGCCCCGCTTTCCGGCAAGCATCGGGACGGCACGATGCTCTCCGGCACGTCGACGCCCGTCACCGTCGACTATGCGGGCCGCGCGTGCGTCAATCAGAATATGTACGTGAAAATGCAGCCGTGCATTTTTCCGCGCGAGCGGCGCTGACGGCACGTGCACGCATCGCACGCGCGGCTGCCGGGCACCCGCCGCGCAGCGCGGCAATACGCCACTACACGGCGAGACAGCGGCCCATTCGGAAACCGATACACGCGCATACAAGCGGCCAAGCCACTAAATCGCAGCGGCCGCGCCCGCATCCGCGAAGAACGGATCGCCCGCGCAATTGCCGATAATCGATAAAGAAAGCACGAATCCATCGTTCCATTCGGCGAGACGCTTGCACAAAATGCTTAGCTCGTCTCAACGTCTGTTACCGGATTTTCGTCGAAACATGGCCAAACCGCGCTCGCCGTTCGCCCGCCTGCTGCCCGCGTTGCTGCGTACCGCCGCGCTTGCGGCCGGCCTGATCGCCGGTTTTGCCCAGGCGGCCGCGCCAGACAGCCCCGATACCGCACGCCTGACGCTCGCGGGCAAACGGATCGGCATCACGGCCGCCGGCACCGATCACTATTGGGATCTGCAAGCGTATCAAGGCGCGGTCGACGAGGTAAAACGTCTCGGCGGCACGCCCGTCGCGCTCGACGCGGGACGCAACGACAGCCGCCAGATCGCCCAGATTCAAACGTTGATCGCGCAAAAACCCGATGCGATCATCGAACAGCTCGGCACCGTCTCGGTGCTCGAGCCGTGGCTGAAAAAAATCCGGCAGGCCGGCATTCCGCTCTTCACGATCGACACTGCATCGCCGTCCAGCTTGAATGTCGTCACGTCGGACAACTTCGTGATCGGCTCGCAGCTCGCACTGCAACTCGTCAACGACATTCGCGGCGAAGGCAATATTCTCGTCTTCAACGGCTTTTACGGCGTCCCGGTATGCGCGATCCGCTACGATCAATTGAAGGCCGTGCTCAAGTGGTATCCGAAGGTGAAGATCATCGAGCCCGAGTTGCGCGACGTGATCCCGAATACCGCGCAAAACGCCTATGCGCAGATCAGCCAGTTGCTGCAGAAATATCCGAAGGGCTCGGTCGCGGCGATCTGGGCCGCGTGGGACATTCCGCAGATTGGCGCGACGCAGGCCGTCGACGCCGCGGGCCGCCATGAAATCCGCACGTATGGTGTCGACGGCAGCCCCGATGCGATCACGCTCGTCAGGAATCCGAAATCGAGCGCGGCGGCCGTCGTCGCGCAGCAGCCGGCGCTGATCGGCCGGACCGCCGTGCGCAACGTCGCGCGTTATCTTGCCGGTGACCGGTCGTTGCCCGCATATACGTTCGTGCCGTCGGTGCTCGTGACCAAGGACAATGCAAACGCCGTGCAACGCACGTCCGGGCAGGCGCCGGCCAGCGCCGAGGCTGCCCGGCGATGACGTCGGCATCGGCTCCGCTCGCGCTCGACGTATCGCGCGTCAGCAAAAGCTTCGGCGGCGTAGCCGCGCTGCGCGGCGTATCGCTCGCGGTGCGGCGCGGCACCGTGCATGGGTTGATCGGCCAGAACGGCGCGGGCAAATCCACGCTCATCAAAATCCTCGCCGGCCTTCACGCGCCGGACCAAGGCAGCATTCTCGTCGGCGGCGCGCCGCTTGCGGCCCGCCGTGGCGCGCGTGCGCACGCGCAGGCGGCGAGCATCGGTTTCATTCATCAGGAACGGTTGCTGCCCGCGACGTTCACGGTCGCCGAGGCACTGTTCTTCCCGCACCCGCCGACGATGCTGAGCGGCCGATCTCGGCTTAGCCGGCTGCTGCCGCTCGACATGCGCAGAATGCGCCGCGAAAGCCGCGCGGTATTAGATGAGCAGTTCGGCATCGATCTGCCGCCCGATCGCCTGATCGGCGAGCTGTCTGTCGCCGAGCAGCAAATCGTGCAGATCACGAATGCACTGTTGCGGCGCAGCGAGATTCTCGTGTTCGACGAACCCACTGCCGCGCTCGTATCGGGCGAAATCGACCGGCTGCTGAAAACGATCGAGCGGCTGCGCGACGACGGCCTCACGATTCTTTACGTGTCGCATTATCTCAACGAGATCCCCCGCATTTGCGATCACGTGAGCGTATTGCGCGACGGGGTTGACGTCGCGCATCTCGACGCACGCGCCACCTCGCACGACGCACTTGTCGCCGCGATGCTCGGCACACCATCGGCAGCCCCCGTTCGACGCCACGATGCAGCCAGCAAGCCAATCGCGCCGCGCGTGCCGAGCGGGCTCGCGCTCGACGCACGCGGGCTGACGCTGCCCGGTCGCTTCGGCCCCCTGTCTTTCACCGTGCATCGCGGCGAAGTCGTCGGGCTGACCGGCGTGCTGGGCTCCGGCGGCAAGGAAGTGATCCGCGCGCTGTTCGGCCTCGAGCGCGGCGTGCGCGGCGAACTCGCGGTCGACGGCCGGCCCGCGAAGCTGCGCCGGCCGCACGACGCGCTCGCGCACGGCATCGCGCTCGTGCCGGAGAACCGCATCGCGCACGGTGTCGCGGGCACGCTGCCGGTTCGCGAAAACATCGTGCTCGCCAGCCTGCCGCGCGTGTCGCGTTTCGGCTTCGTGCGCGAGCGCCGCGCCGCCCAGGTAGCGCAGACGTTGATCCGCCGGCTCGACATCCGTCCGGCTCGCGCCGATTGGCCGGCCCGCTTTCTGTCCGGCGGCAACCAGCAAAAAGTCGCGCTCGCGAAATGGCTCGGCCGCGCCTCGTCGGTCTATCTGCTCGACGAGCCGACGCTTGGCGTGGACGTCGGCGCGAAAGCGCAGATCTACCGGCTGATCGACGAACTCGCTCGTGCGGGCGCGGCGGTGCTGCTGTTCACGACCGATCTGACCGAGTTGCTCGACGTAACCGATCGCGTTTATGTGATGGCGCGCGGCCAGATCGTTGCCGAGCGCGCGTCGTTACAAACGACCACGCAGGACATACTCGGATGGGCAACGCTGGCGCGAGGCGAGCGCCGCGATGCCGGCGGCAGGCCGGATGAAGCTGCGCAGACGGCGGCGCAAGCGGTGCAGCACTCGGATGCCGCGCCCCCAGCCAGCGGTGCAACGGCATGAGCGGCGCATTCAAGCTCGGCTCGTCCCGCGCCGCCGCGCCCCGCCGTAGCCATCGCCGCCTGGGCCGCCGCTTCGCGCTGCAAGGCGCCGCGTGGCTGACGCTCATACTGGTTTTCGCCGGCTTGAGCGCCAGCTCGCCGTTGTTCCTGAGCGTCGCGAACCTTGGCAATGTGTTGCAGCAAAGCGCCGTGACCGGATTGCTCGCATTTGGGCTGACGATCGTGATGATCGGCGGCGGCGCGGATGCGATCAAAGGCGGCCTGGATCTGTCGATCGCCGCGAATTTCGGCTGGTGCGCGGCCGTATTCGCCGTGCTCACGCGCAACGGTTACGGCGACGCCGCCGCATTCGCCGCCACCTGCGCGGCCGGCGTGGCGATCGGCGCATTGAACGCCTGGGCGGTCACATCGTTGCGCATCCTGCCGCTGCTCGCGACGCTGACGACCATGAACATCTGCGCGGGCCTCGAACTCGTTCTGACCGAAAACACGCCGGTTCCAAGCACGAGCCCGCTCGCGGCCGCGCTGCTCGGCAACGGACCGTTTGACCTGCCGTGGCTCGCATATGTGCTGATGGCCGGCGCGGCGGCGCTCGCCGTTCTCATCCATCGAACGCGTTACGGATTGACGCTCCATGCGGTCGGCACGCACCGCACGGCAGCACTCGCCGTGGGTGTCGACGTCGATCGCTACGTGGCATCGAGCTATCTGGCCAGCGGCTTGTCGGCCGCATTCGCCGCGCTGGCATCGTGCGCGCTGCTGAGCGGCAGCGCACCCGGCGCGGGCGATAATCTGCTGCCGGTCGTCGCGGCGGTATTGCTCGGCGTCGTGTTCTCGCGCCGGCTCGTGCCGACGATCCCCGGCACGCTTGCCGCAGTGCTGTTCGTCGGCATGCTCGCGAACGGCTTTCAGTTGAACAACGTCTCGAGCTACTGGGTCAGCGGCATCGAAGGCGCGCTGATTCTTTGCGTCGTCGCGGCCGTCGCGTTGCTGCGTCGGCGCCATTCGGAGGGACCATTCGATGCATGACCTCGCCGATCGCCTGCAGCGCTTCGCCGCCGTCGGCGCACTCGCCGCGGTGCTCGTCTTCTTCGCAGTCGCGGCGCCCGGATTCGCGACACTCGCGAACGTCGAGCGGGTGCTCGTCAATCATTTCGCATTGCTGGCGATCGCCGCGCTCGGCATGACGCTCGCGTTGTCGATCGGCGCGATCGATCTATCGCTCGGCACGGCGGTCGACGTGGCAAGCCTCGTGTGCGTATCGGCGCTCGCGCATCATGCCGGTTTCACGAGCGCCGCGTTCGCCGGGCTGGGTGCGGCGCTCGCCGTCGGCACGCTCAATGCGCTGCTCGTCACCCGCCTCGGCATCGCGCCGTTTCTTGCCACGCTCGGCACGCTGTTCATCGGCCAGACGATCCAGCAGCTCGCGACCGGCGGAGGGCAACCGATCTACCTGTTGAGCGCCGCGCCGCCGAGCGCGTTCGACGCGCTCGCGCACGGCGCGTTCGCCGGCGTCGCGCTGCCGCTGTGGATCGTCGCGGCGCTTGCGATCGCGCTCCATCTTGTGCTCGAACGCTCGACGTTCGGCCGCCAGGCGCGCACGCTTGGCGCGCACCCTGGCGTCGCCCGCTATTCGGGATTGCGCATCGGTGCCCTGACGGCCGGCGTATTCGTCGTGAGCGCACTGATCTATGGGATTGCGGGGCTCGTGTTGTCGTCGACGGTCAAATCGTATGCACCGCAGGCAGGCAATGCATATCTGTTGAATGCGATCGGCGCGAGCTTCATCGGCGCGACATTGTCCGCGACGCATCGGCCGAATGTCGCTGGCACGATGGTCGGCGTGCTGCTGATGAGCTTTGTCGCAAACGGGCTGCTGCTGATCGGCTGGAATTTTTATTGGCAGCAGGTCGCAACCGGTGTGCTCGTATTCGCGGTGCTTGCGTTGGGTTCGGCGTTCGGCCGCGGGCGGCACGTGCGGCAAGCGGCGTGACCGGGACGGCAACGGCGCGGAATTGGCCTGCCTGCAAGCGCCGCGCGCTGACAAACAAGCACGTCGAACAGCGCTCGTGCACCGCGCCGTGTACCGGTCAAGCCACGAAGCTGGCGCCGCTTCGCGGCGATGACCTGCGTGCCGCTTTCGCAAAATTTCGCGAAAGCTCAATCCAAGCGCCGAACCTTATAAGCGGAGTGGCGTGCGCGACTGTTTTCCGTATCGCCGCCAACGCCGCCGAGCGCTGAATCACTCCATCAAGCAGCGCGCGCTCGCCGCCCAATCGAGCGCGGCATCGAACAGTGCGACACCCTCCGGCGACAAATTGCCGAACGTGTCGTTATCCAGCAGGAACATCACGCGGCGCTCGGGAGCGAGTGACTCGTAGTCCATCGTCGCGCCCTTCTCGTATGCAAAAATCGCGGCCTTGCCCGGCTCGCCATAGACCGTCGCGATGATCGTCGCGCCGAGCCCCGGCTTGCCCCAGCTCATCGGCATCCGCTTGCCGTAGACGTTGATCTTGCCGGCGGGCAACCCTGCCGCAATCGGATGCGGCGCGTTGACGAGCCACAGATAACGCTCGTTGGCTGTCGCGCCGAAATCGATATCGTGTCGCTTGCCCGTCATCGCGAGGCTGTCGAGCATGTCGTTTTCCCACGTCAGCAGCGGCTTGGCGAGCGTGCGCCAGCCGCTGCCGACCCGTTTGCTCGACACCGTCGACGAGATGATCACGAGATCGGCGTCGGCGGCTGCGTCGACGGGTTGCGCCTCGTCCACCAGGCGCACGTTATAGCCGCGCGCCTCCAGATGCGTTTTCACGCGCTGATCGGTCGCGAGATTGGGCCCGGCGAGCTGCACGAGCATCGCCACCCGCTTGCCCGCGCCCGGCGCGGCGCAATGCGCTCCAGCCAACGCGGTTGCGGCCGCCGAAGCGGCGCGCGCCCCGCCCGGCGCGGCAACCGCGCATGTAAGCACCGCGCACGACAGCGCACGCAGCAGCGTGCGGCGTGCCTTCATCCGAGGATCGAATCGGTTTTTCATGAATTGCCTCTGTTCTGCGCGCGGCCCGTTTGCAACCCGCCGCGCCATTGATCGATTGGGATCGCGAAATAAATCCGCCGGCGATACGAAGCCGCGCTCAAAATTCCAACGTCGTCAGCAGCGACACCTGCCGTGCATCGCCGATCGACACGAAATACCGGTTCACGCTCGACGGATAGTAGGTGCGGTTGAACAGATTCTTCACGTTGAGCTGGAGCTGGAGCTTCTGCTTGCCGATGCGCGTGTCGTAGGTCGCAAACGCGTCGGCGGTCGCATAGGCGGGCAGCGTGAAGCTGTTGGCCGAATCGCCCGGCCGGGCGCCGACGTAGCGGCCGGACGCGCCCAGACGCAGATCGTCCCCGCCGAACACCGTGCCCACGTCGTAGGCCGCCGTAATCGACGCGGTATGCCGCGCGACGTTCCATAGCCGGTTGCCGGCATAGAGAGGATCTTCCGTCGTCTTCGCATCGAGATACGCGTAGCTCGCCATCACGTTCCAGCGCGCGCCGAGTTGCCCCGACACGTCCAGCTCGACGCCGCGCGAGCGCGCGCGGCCCGACGCGCGCCAGTCGGTCTGCCCGGTCGCGTCGTTGAATTGCGAAACGAGCACGTTCTTCTTGTCGATGTCGAATAGCGCCAGCGTGCCGGCCATGCCGTTCTTCATGTCGAGCTTCGCGCCAAGCTCCCACGACGTGCCCTGCTCAGGCGGCGTCGACGCGCCGATCACATAGCCGCCCGCCATCGGCGCGATCTTCGACGTGGGCTTCAGCGATTGCGTATAGCTGCCGTACAGCGACAGCGCGTCGCTCCACTTATAGACGACGCCTGCCCGCGGCAGCCATTTCGTGCCGGAAATGTCGGTGTTCGCGTTGAATGGCCGGCCGCGCCCCGCGACCTGGTTGTAGCGCAAAAAACGCGCACCGCCGACGACGATCCACTTGTCGGTCAGATGCACGCTGTCCTGAAAAAACAGCGACTGGTCGTGCAGTGTATCGGTCTGGTCGCTGTCCGATGCGGACACCTGGCTCGACGGCGAAATCCGCCCATAGACCGGATCGCGGTAATTGAACGGTGTCTGGATCGGCTGGCGCAGCAGATCGGCGCGATAGATCCGCCGGTATTCGCTATCGACGCCGATCTGCACGTCGTGCCGCATACCGGCGAGCGTCAAATGCCCATCCACATACGCGATCGCATAGCTGTCGACGCTGCGCGCGCCGTGCGTCGCATCGTTGCTGCGCGTCAGCGTGCCTTTGACGGGGTCCACTCCGGTCACGCGGATCTGATTGGCGTCATAGACTTCCCGGTTGTAGCTGTATCCGAAATGCGCATTCCAGTCCGGGGCGAGCTGGTGATCGACCGTGAGCTGCGCCAAATTCGATTCGCCGCGCATATCGTTGAACGGCTCGTCTAGCCGGGTGCGGCTGGAAATCGCCAGCGGCGCGTTGGTCCGCGGATCGAGCGCCGTGCCGCGGTCGAACGGCATCAGAAATCTCCGGTACTCATATGACAGCACGACCTGCGTATCGCGCCCGTACCAGGCGAGCGAAGGCGCGACGAGCGTTTCGCGATGCTCGCCATAGTTGCGCCAGTACAACTCGTCGGTCTGATCGACGATCAGCCGGTACGCAAGCTTCGAGTCGCCGAGTGCGCCGGTCGAGTCGAGCCCGATCTCGCCGCCGTTTTTGCCGTGCCCGTATGTCGAGCCGCCCGCCCAGAGCGCGTGACGGCGCGCGAGCTGCGGCTGCTTGGTGACGACGTTGATCACGCCGCCAGGGTCCATGATCCCGTACAGCAGCGATGCCGGGCCTTTCAGCACCTCGACACTGTCCGCCGTCGCATTCAGCGAGCGGCCCTGAACGATCGGCATCCCGTTGCGCATCACCGAGCCGTCGCGGTTGTCGCCGAAACCGCGCTTCATCACTGTGTCCTGCGTGCTGCCGAGCGTATTGCCCTGCGTGATGCCGCTGACGTTCGCGAGCGCATCGTCGAGATTGCGCGGGCGCTGGTCGCGCAGCACCTGCTGCGGCACGATATTGACCGCCTGCGGCACGTCGGCGAGCGGCACGTCGCTGCGCAGCCCGGCCGCCTCGCGCGGCGGCCGGTAGCTGTCGGCATGCGGCTGGCTGCCGCGTACCGAGACGGTCGGCAACGTTGTGTCGGTCGCCAATCCCCCCGCCGACGGCGAGGCCGCCGCGCCGGGCAGCTTTTCGAGCGTGTAGCCGCCGCCCGGCTGCTTCACGGCGACGAGGCCGGTGCCCGTCAGCAGCCGGTCAAACGCTGACCAGGTATTCACGCGGCCGCGCAGGCCCGGGCTATGCAGCCCCGAAACCAACTCGCCGGGAAACGACAGCAGGATGCCCGCTTCACTGCCGAAGCGGTTCAGCGCCGCTTCGAGCGGGCCGGCCGGAATATCGTAGACGCGCGACGACTCGGCCGGCGGCTCCGCCGCGGCCGCATGGGCTGCGGCGGACGCGGCCAGCGCCGAGAACAGCATGGCGGCAGCCAGATTCGCGACAGCGCGGCGCGGCGTAAGCGCCGCCGCGCCGACCTGCGCCGCGCGACGGCAGCCAAGCGTACCAGCATGCGCGACACGGCCGGCCGGCGAACGTGACAGGCTCGCGGGCTCGGCACCGCGCCGCCGGTTGCGATTGCAGAATGAATCCATGATCGATGACTCGTTGACGATGAGGAAATGCAGCCTTCGCTTCCCATGTCACGCGAACATCGAAAACAGCTCAGTCGGGCGCTGCTTGCAGCCGCTTGTCTTCGGCACCAAGCGCGGAGGCATTGTTGCCCCGGCTTCTTGCCGGCACCCTTCGGCCAGCCTCCCCAGTTGCGCAGCGTCTGTTCAGACAAACCCTGAAACGGGAACCCTCACGCTCATGCGTTTGTCCTCGTCGTTACGGCCGTCGTTTTGCACTCCGCCGCATATACCTGTTTTCGGCATCTTGAACATCCCCCTTACGTGCCTCGCGGTTCGGTCTACATGCGATTCACTGGAAGGCGAAATTTCAGCGAAGATTATCCATTTATTAAAATCTCAATGATGTCATTTCGGCCTCGGCACTTGATCGACAGACACCCATAAGGCGGAACAAGCTATCCATCAATATTTCGCATATATATCTCATTGTTTTAGCCAAAGAAATATATCTCACATATTTCAGAAATCCGATTTCACGTATTAATAGACCTGTTACTCTAAAAACAAGCTTGAAAAATATTGAAGCAAATTTACCATTGAACAAGCCACATCGAGACATTGAAATTACGGCAACCCAAAAGAACAATTATTATCGCAGCCCACAATTTATTAATAACAACCATTTTTAAAAAATATCGCTCCGACAGTTGCGCCGCATATTTGCCAACGAACCAATATTTCATTTACAACAAAATAGGCTCGCCCCTCATCCATGCAATAACTTTTACTGCGATTTATTTATCGAACTACTCAATGCACTCGACAATTATCGCGAAAGCAGTGCAAGAGAACCAAGAACCATTGCCAGACGCCTTCAATTTTCAAAAAAACCAGTTCCACCTGGCAGAATATTTAAAATCAACGAAATTAAATTCGAGTGATTTTATTTTCAAGCCACGATGAATTCAAGATTTTTAATTTGACTGCACAACAATTTACGAACTTCAATTCAAGGTCAAAACATGAACAAGGTCTCCACACCGCATTTCAGTAAATTAGTGCTTTCGGTGTTGATGGCGGGAACACTGAATTCGGCCCACGCCGCACCCTATCAATATCAAGTAATTTGGAACAACCCCTCTCCGGCCCCCGTTTACGTCGAACGCATTGGTGCCGCATGCGTTTCCGATTCGGGACCAATGGAATTCGATCTATCAAAAAGACTCATAAAAAGCTTTTATGTCACGCAGAACGATCTTTCATGCGCCTTTAAAATCGAATGGAAAGTTTCCCGCACGCTTGAATCGGGAAAAGTAGCCAGCATCAATGTCATATACCAACAGACCGATAATCGCCGAAGCGAAGCCACCGTCAGAACCGTAGACACCAGATCCGCCGGAAATAAATATCTCCTTCCACTGAAAATCCGTACCGTATGCGGCACCAAAGAAACCGGTATATCAAACTGTCTCGGTGGATCAACAGGCGCACTGAAGCTTGTTCAAATTTACACAGAGCCCGTGGCCACCACCAATCAAATTTTTCATTTTGGAAAATGAATTTTCATTTCAAACGGCAGTAGAAATGCTGTTGCGGCAAGGCTAATCCTGGAAATCAGCCTCGACTGAGACAGAAATGATACGGGAAGGATACAGGTAACATTTGCGGGAAACGGGCAAGACAGCCGCGCGCCTGAAACATCCGGCGGGCATATTACCGACCCTCTCAGCCCAGAGATATATCAACCGCATACATAACCGAGGATGCCGCCACGCCTCATTGCGACGATAACGGCCGCTTTTGATAAGGCACGGTCAATCCTGTATCTGGCCCATCTCCGGCGCGCGTCGGTCAGCGCATCTCGCCGCCTAACCGCGAGCAGGCACGACCGTTACCCAATAGCGGGTTAAATAATCGAGATCGATCGGCAACGTCGCACGCAGCGTCGCGAGGATGCGCTCGGGATCATCAAGCGGATACGTGCCCGACACGCGCAAGTCCGCGACCGCGCTGTCGCAGCGCACATGCCCGCGATAGTAGCGGCCGATCTCGGCGAGCAAATCGGCAAGACGTAGATTCGACGCGACGAGCATGCCGTTCTCCCACGCGGCGGCATCCGGGCCGATCGGCTGAGCCGGGCGTGCGAGCGCGTCGCGCGTGAAATCCGCACGCTGGCCGGCGACGATCACCGGGCCCATGCCGGCGAATCGCGCCGGCGCGATTCGCACCGCACCTTCGAATACGTCGACGCGCGTCGTCGCGCCCAGGTCGCGCACCGCGAAACGCGTGCCGACCGGGCGCACGTCACCGTGCGCGGTCGCGATCACCAGCGGACGCGGCGAAAGGCGCACGCCGCCGGCGCCGTCATGGCCGCTCGTCACCATGATCTCGCCGCGCACCAGTTGCACGCGGCGCATCGCGTCGTCGAAACGAATGTCGATCGCGCTATCCGTATTGACGACGACGATCGTGCCGTCGGCAAGCCGAAGCGTGCGCCGCTCGCCGACAGCAGTGCGCACGTCCGCCACCCACACGCGCCACGGCGCGTAGCTGTCGGCCATCCAAGCCGCCCCGCCCGCGACCGACAGCGCGACCAGCGTTTTCGCGGCTCTACGGCGCCGCGCCTGCGCGGGCGGCGACAGCAGCGCGGCACGCACGGCCTGTGCATTCAATCCGCTGGCGACGCGATCGAGCCGCCCATTGACCGCCTCGATATGCCGCCACGCGGCATCGTGCACTGGGTCCTGCTCACGCCAGCGTGCAAAATCCGCGCGCATCGCATCGGTCACGCGGCCCGAGCCGAGTTCGACCCACCATTCGACCGCGCGTCGCGCTACATGCGCGGGTACGGCGGGCGGCCCGCTCATGCGGCAACCGCGAAATAGCACTGCGCACCGGCCTTGACGAGGTAGCGCTTGACCGTCGCAAGCGACACGCTCAATTCGGCCGCGATCTGCGCATGCGTCATGCCGTCGAGTTGTGCGAGCAGAAACGCTTGCCGGACGGCCGCGGGCAGTGCGTCAAGCATCCGGTCGATCTCGACGAGCGTTTCGAACAGGATCGCCCGCGTCTGCGGCGACGGCGCCACGTCCTGCGGCCATTGCGCAAGTGCATCGAGATACGCGCGCTCGAGCCGCTCGCGCCGCCAATAATTGAACAGCACGCGCTGTGCGATCGTCGTCAAAAATGCACGCGGTTCGAGCGCATTAATCGGCTCGGTGCGCGCGAGCAAGCGCATGAACGTGTCGTGGACGAGATCGGCGGCCCGCTCGCTACAGCCGAGCTTTTTCGTCAGCCAGCCGTGCAGCCAGCCGCGATGACCGGTGTAGAGCGCGGCGATTTCATGCTGCAGTTGCAAAGGGTTGGCTGCCATGGACACGATGCCGGCGTCGCGCCGGGATGTTAAATGTAAATGAGAATGATTATTATATAATAAATCGCAATCATGTCACGAGACCAGCCCGTGCCTGCGCCGCACGCTTTTTTTCCCGCGGTCCGAAAACGCGGAAAACAACGTGCAGCCTTCCCCGGAACCGCCTATTTTTAGCGACAATCCGACGATCCCGGCACGCATCCGTGCCCCCGCCCACCCGACTTGCCCCTCGTCCAATCGCCTGAGCGCCCATGCCCGCCATCACCCAGCCGCGCACCTATGGAATGTCCGAGCGAAGCGACCGTCTCGATTTCTATATTCGCGACGAAACCGGCCGCCCGGCCATCGCCGAGCCGCATCGGCATGCCTACTTCCAAATCCAGTTCAATCTCGGCGGCGACACCGAGCACCGGATCGGCGACGCCACACGGCCGTTTCCACGCGGCGCACTTGCGTTCGTGCCGCCGTATCGCGAGCATCTGATTGCGCATCCGCCGGGCGCGCATTTCGTCGTGATCAATTTTTCGCTGCCCTTCCTGCGTGCCGATCTCGATATCGATCCGCTCGATCTCGACAGCCTTCCCCTGCAACACACGCCGGAGCTTGCGCCGTTCCGGCTGCAGGAATTCATCGATTTCATTCTGACGGGCACCGCGTTCGACCATGCGCGCCAACTCGCGCAACGCATGCTGGAAGCCGATCGCACGCGCACGTTCGGCTCGGTGCCGCTGTTGCGCGGCTATTTGCTGCAACTGATCGGGCTCGTCTGCACGCAGTATGCAGACGCACTCTTAAGACTCGCGCACGAGGACGCGCCGCACACGGGCCGCCGCGATGCGCTGGCACGGGCGTTGCGGCACGTGCGCACCCATCTGACGGACGATCGTCTCACGCTCGCCGGCACCGCGCGCGCGGCATTCCTGACGCCGAACTATCTCGCCCACCTGATCCGCAAGGAAACCGGGCGCACCTTCACCGATCTCGTCACCGAACGGCGGATCGCGCTCGCGCAATCGTTGCTCGCGCACACGACGCGCCGGATCGCCGATATCGCGCATGCGGTCGGGTTTCGCGACGAAGGTTATTTTTCGAGGCGCTTTCGCGCATGCGTCGGGATATCGCCGAAAGCTTACCGGGACGCGAATGCAACGGACAGCGCGCGGTGCGCGGCTGACGCTGCCGCGACTATGTCGGGCGATGCGCGTGCGTCCGGCGCATCGCACCAGCCGCGTCCATCGTCATTATCGAGCAGCCCGAATCGTTCGTGCACACCGCCCCGCTCAAACGCGTCGGACCACACGGACAACGCGTGACCACCCAGTGCGCCGGAGTGCCGGCACGCGTCGCCGCCGTCAGACACGTCGCATCATTCGGGCGATTCCAATACGTCAAACACTCCGATATGTTCAGACATCCCGAACACCTCGCCTGCGCCAACCCACCGCCCGTGCGATCCGCTCATCCAACACACATCGAAAAACGCAACACCGCACGCGTAGTTTTGTCCATGAAGACGATACATCCGTCGCATCGGCGCCCGCTTCGCGCTGCTATCGTCGGCATGCGACACATCGCCTGCCTGCAGCACCAGCGGTAATGCGTCCTTTTATCGTCACTTTCATCGCCCCTTTGCGAAGCCCCACCATGACCGAATACGTTTTCACGCCGCCTGCCACCCCTTGCGTCGAAATCGGCGGGACCGACGCCCGCTTTCCAGTGCGCCGCGTGTTCTGCGTCGGCCGCAACTACGCGGACCACGTCCGCGAGATGGGCGCCGATCCGTCTCGCGAGCCGCCGTTCTTTTTCACGAAGCCAGCCGACGCGATCGTCGCGGCAAGCGGCACGGTTCCCTATCCGCCGCTCACGTCGGATTTGCATCATGAGATCGAACTCGTAATCGCGATCGGCCGGGCCGGCCGCGCGATTGCAGCGGATACGGCGCTCGAGCATGTGTGGGGCTACGGCGCAGGCGTCGATCTGACGCGTCGCGACTTGCAGGCCCAAGCCAAGAAGCTGGCGCGCCCGTGGGACTGGGCGAAGGGCTTCGACGCGTCGGGCCCCGTATCGGCGCTTTATCCCGCCGCGTCGATCGGCCATCCGCAGCGCGGCCGCATCTGGCTTGCCGTCAACGGCGACACGCGCCAGCAAGGCGATCTCGCCGAGATGATCTGGCCCGTCGCCGACATCGTCAGCTATGCGTCGCACGCCGTCGAACTTCGGCCGGGCGATTTGATCTTCAGCGGCACGCCGGCCGGCGTCGGCGCGCTGCAACCCGGCGACCGCGTGACGGGAGGCGTCGACGGCGTTGCGTCGTTCGAGTTCGTCATCGGGATGAAGCCCACGATCTAGAGCCGCGAGCGGGCCGCGCACCGAAGCGGCCCGCGGCCTTGCGCCAGCCGCGGGCCCGCGCGTGCGCCGCGCAGCGCGCGTCGCGCCGCATGGTGCCGGGACTGCTGCCGAATCCCATGCATGAGCCCGCGAAGCGCGAAGACGGTATGATGTGCGGCCTTTCATAAAACTTACGACCACTTGATGACTGGCAACCCCTTCTGGTTCGCGGCTGTGTGGGCCGCACTGTTTGCCGCCGCGTTCGCGGCCGTTTGGCTTGGGCCGAAGCTACGCTCGGCCAGCATCGGTCTCGGCGCACTGGCTTATGCAGGCGCGCTCGCAACCGGTATGCTGACACCCGTCGCGCTCGCGCCCATCGCGTTACTCATGGCCGCTGCCTACGCGGTCGCCCCCGAGCGCAGCCTACCGGTGCGCTATGCAGGCCACGCCCTGTTCGCCGTGCTCGCCGTCGCGCTGATGCTGCACTGGCTGCCCGGCTTCCATAATCCACGCGTCATCGATCCGGTCCGTTTCACGCCGGACGCCGTGCCGTTCTCGATGTATCTGAATCTCGACAAACCGCTCGTCGGCTTTTGGCTGCTGTGGGTGCTGCCGTGGCTGAGATCAGACGAACGCTGCGCACGCACATGGCGCGTCGGCATCGGCGCGGCGGTCGCGACGTCCGCGGCCTGCCTCGTGTTTGCGCTCGGCGTCGGCCTCGTCGGCTGGTCGCCGAAGTGGCCGACATCGGGCTGGCTATGGTTCGCGAATAATCTGCTGCTCGTCTGCTTCGCCGAGGAGGCGCTGTTTCGCGGCTATCTGCAAGGCGGCCTGAGCCGGCTGTTGGCGAATCGCGTGCGCGGCGGCCACGTGTGGGCGCTCGCGATCGCCGCGCTGCTGTTCGGCGCGGCGCATGCCGCCGGCGGCTGGCAATGGATCGTGCTCTCCGCTGCGGCAGGCGTGGGCTACGGCCTCGCCTATCGCTCGGGTGGACTGCGGGCCGCGATACTTGCGCATATCGGCCTGAACGTCGTTCATTTCGGGCTGTTCACCTATCCGATGCTCGCCGCGGCGGCCTGACGCCGCCTGCTGCCGAGCCGTGCCGGGCTTTCGCCGTCGTGCAGGCCATTTCGGCGCCATTGCCCGGCGCGCTGCTGATTTCCACTAGATTGGCCACTTTAGGTCATCGAATTCGACAGGTGGTAAATCATGGTCAACCCCAGCGTAAACGAACTGACGCCTTCGTTTTCATTCCATGCGGCCAGTGCGGCCAATGCCGAGCCCCATGCTCATTTAAACCTGAAAAGCCGCAAGCCATCGACAGGCGTTGCGGCGCCTGCCCCCGCCTCTTCCGGGCTTCGTGACGGGCTACCGCCGCGCAGCGCCACGTCCGGCTGGTCCTCTCAACTGCGCCGCGCCGCGCCGATCATGCTCGATGCGTTGGCATCGACGACACACGCCATCAACGCAGTGAAAAATCATTCCACGGGCAGCGGCTTGCCCGCCGGCGTCAATCTGATCAGCTCCGACCTGCCTTGGGCCGCGGGCTCGGCCATCAACCTCGGCCAACGGCTGGCGCAAACGCCATCGCAAGCGCCCCGGCGCACCACCGAAAAGCTCGCCAATTACAGCGCGCACGCATCGGACGGATTGGCCACGCTGGCCGCCGCCGCGTCGGCCGCATCGACTCTGCGCCCGGATACGGCGAACGATACGTCCCGGCTCAGCGGCGGATTATGGGCGCTCAGTGCGATTGCGAAAGGCATCCACGCGCTGTTCGATAAAAATCGAACCTGGCTCTCCCGAGGCTGCCAGCTGGTCAGCGCGGCATGCGACGGCTTCGCGGGACTGAACCTGATCGCCGCCCAAAGCGCATCGGGGCGCGGAGATACTGCGGCTTCGGCCGATCATATGCTCAAGACCGCTGCCGGTTGGTCTGCCAGCACATTCGCCGCCGCGATGGGCCACGCGCTGCAAAACAACCCCAGCGTTTATCCGTCTGCCGAAACGCGTGTGCGCCCCCTTTGACGCGACCATCCCATCGGTACCGACGGATGGATTCACGCCATTCCCGGCGCTCGCGCAATCACGCTGACACCAACCGGCTTGTGCGAGCCCGAGCCCACCAAACGATTCGATAAAGCCCCTCTCCCGCGCGACGGATACCGGGCATCTCGGCACAGCGCGCCGTCCATGCTCCCGCCAGGCGTCGAACGTCGCCGAACCGCAGGCGGCGGCCCATGAGATCGCTGCCCTGCGCGCGGCAACATCGGCCGGCGACAACGCCCGGCCGGATCATGCCGATGCGCCGCGCGCATCGGATCGGACACTGCCGAAACAGGCGTCATCCACGGCCGCGTCGCGGGCACGCCCTCGGCCACTCGGCCCGGCGCGGCGTACCGGGATCGGCCAGCGGAACGCGTCGACGGTGACCGCCCAACCCATGCGCGACGCGGCACGCCGATCGTTGCGCTCCGATATGGCGGCGCCGGCCCGCCTGCTAGAATGCCCCGCTTGCGCCCGCTTCCCGCTTCGATCGAGGACATCATATGCCGGCTTCATCGCCCACTCTCGCGCGCTGGACACTCGCCGCACCGCTTGCCGCCTGGCTCGTGCTCGCGCTGTCGCGCGTCATGCCCGCCGAGGGTTTCGCCATTGCATTCGTGGCCGCAGCGCTCGCGGGCGCCGTGTTCGCCGCAGTCCATCACGCCGAAGTCGTCGCGCACCGGGTCGGCGAGCCGTTCGGCACGCTCGTGCTCGCGATCGCCGTGACGGTGATCGAGGTCGCGCTGATCGTATCGGTGATGCTGTCGGGCGGCCCGGAAAAATCCGGGCTCGCGCGCGATACGGTCTACGCCGCGGTGATGATCGTCAGCAACGGGATCGTCGGGCTGTGCCTGCTCGTCGGAGGCTGGAAGCACGGCGAGCAGGACTTCCAGGGGCGCGGCGCGGCCAAGGCGCTCGCGGTGCTGGCGTCGCTGTCGGTACTCTCGCTCGTGATGCCCAACTATCTGAGCGCCGCGCCCGGCCCGCATTTCTCGACGTCGCAGCTCGCGTTCGCGGGCGTGTCGTCGCTGGTGCTTTACGGAATGTTCGTGTTCGTTCAGACGGTCCGCCACCGCGACTATTTTCTGATCAGCGACAGCGCCGACGAATCCGTTCACGCGGTGCCCCCATCCGGCCGCACCGCGCTCGTCAGCATCGTGTTCCTGATATTGAGCCTCGTCGCGGTCGTGCTGCTCGCGAAGCTGCTGTCGCCGGCGGTCGAGCGCACGGTGATGCGGCTCGGCGCGCCGGAAGCGGCAGTCGGCATCGTGATCGCCGCGCTCGTGCTGCTGCCGGAGGGGCTTGCCGCCGTCGGCGCCGCGCGCGCGAACAGGCTGCAAACCAGCATGAATCTTGCGCTCGGCTCGGCGCTCGCGAGCATCGGGCTCACGATCCCGACCGTCGCCGCCGTGTTCATCTGGACGGGCGCGCCGCTCACGCTCGGCATTGGTGCGATGGAAACCGTGCTGCTGTCGCTCACGCTGCTCGTCAGCACACTCACGCTGAGCACCGGGCGCACGACCATGCTGCATGGCGTCGTGCACCTGTCGCTGTTTGCCGCGTATCTGTTCCTGTCGATCACGCACTGACGCGACCGCGCCGCGCGTCGCACAATCCGCCGCCGCGCGGCGGCTGGCTCACCCGGCTTGCAGCGCGCGACGCAAACGCCCGCGCCGAAACGCGCGCTACCCGGTTTCGCGCTTGGCCCGCGCGCCCCGCTTCGCCGCCGCGCTCATCCGGTCGAGTTCCGCCAGATCGTTTTCGAGCATCGGCGTGAGCGTCGTGCGCAGATGATCGAGGAACGTGCGGATTTTCGCGTCGAGATAGCGGCGCGTCGCGTATACCGCATAGACGCTCAGCGTATCGAGCCGATAGTTCGGCAGCACGCGCACGAGCCGCCCGTCGCGAAGATCATCGAGCGCGGTGTAAAGTGAAATCGAGCCGATGCCGCGCCCCGCGCGCAGCACCGCGCGCATTGCATCCGGCACGTTCACCTGGAACGTCGCAGGCGGCAGATCGTAGGTCGTCACCTCGCCATCGTCGCCTTCGAGGCGCCACGTGCCGCCCGGCGACGCAGGCGTATCGAGCCGCAGACAGGTGTGCTTGGCAAGCTCGTCGGGCGTCTTGGGCGCGCCGCGCCGCTCAAGATACTCGCGCGATGCGACGAGCACGCTGCAACTCGCTCCGCAAGTCTGCGCGACATAGCCCGAATCGGGCAGATGAGCGGCCGACACGATCGACACGTCGTACCCCTCCTCGATCAGATTCGGCACCCGCTGCGCGAGCGTCAGCTCGACCGACACGTCCGGATTGTCCTCCTGATAGCGCACGATCGACGCCACCACGTGGGTTTGTCCGAGCCCCGTCATCGCGTGAATCCGCAGCTTGCCGGTCGGCCGCAGCAGCGCGTTGCGCGCCTCCGCGTTCGCGTGATCGATCTCGGCGAGAATCGATTTCGTGCGTTCGAAATAACGCTGCCCGCTTTCGGTCAGCCCGAGATGGCGGGTCGTCCGGTGCAGCAAACGCGTTTGTACGTGCGCTTCGAGATTCGACACGGCGCGCGAAACCTGGGCCGTAGTCGCATCGATTTCGCGGGCGACGGCGGTGAAACTGCCTGCTTCGACGACGCGCACGAACAGGCGCATGTTTTCGAGCATGTCCATTGGATGGGTATGACGAGTGGCGGGGAAACGGTGGCCGGCGGCGACAATGGTTGGCGCATGCCGCTGAATGCGGCCCTGGGTCGATACGCTGACCGATAATCGGCCGAACGGATGCGCGGGCCATTGGGCAAGCTGAAGGCGGGCATCGCGGACGGCAATTATTTTGAATTCGTCAGAATCGGATGCGGCGCATTGTACGCCGATGCATCGGAGCGCGCGCTGCCGATCGCTTATCGAGCGCGTGATTCGTCAGCCTGACGGACATGACGACCAAGCACCCGCCCCCGCCCCGCAATATGGCAGAGCGCTCCGTTGGCCCGCCGCCGGACCGGAATTATCCGAGGCTCGTCACGGCCTTCGAACGATTCGCGGTGAGCGCCCGAGCGGCGGCCGCCACGGCCGCCGTCAACCAAAAAGCCGCCGGCGCCCCATTCGGGCGCCGGCGGCTCAACTGCCCCCCAGCGGCGAATGCGTTATCGAAACAGCGCGCCGAGCAAGCGTTTGCAGGCGCCGAGCCAACCCCGCTTTTTCGGCTCGCGGATATCGGGAGAAAGCAGCGCATCGTAATACGCCCGCGATTCATTCAGGTGGGGCAAATCGGAAACGAGAAGTGCGAAATGCATGGTGTATGTCCTGGTTCATTGCGTTGAAGTGAAGTGCTCGTGCAACGAACCGGGACAAGCAGCGCGGTATCTCAGGCAGGCCGAGAAGGCGGCGTGCGGCGTGCGAAACGGTTTATCACACGAACCGACCATGAAAAGCGTCGGGGTGTCGGCATAAAGGGTAAGGGTCACTGTCGTCGGGCATTGATCCTCCTTCGTCGCATGCTCGCGCATGCATCAACCCCGCACCGTCGCAACATGCGCGGTGCGGCAAGGCCCGCGCGGCATCGGCATGCCGATGCCGCACAGGCCAATCAACACGAAGCGCGGAAGCATTGAAACGCGTAGCGCAATGCCACGACGCGCGCCGTTCGCCTACTAGCGGAACGGCGGCTGGAATGATGAAGCGGGAAACCGGCAGGCGTTCTGCATGTCAGGCGGGAAAACCTTGCGAATACGACTATCGCTGTTCAAAACGTAAGCCCGTGATCTGAACGTTTAGTCAGTGTAAGGAAGCCTGCATTGACCGTCAAACAAATAAGGCACCCTGAACAATCTATGACAATTCGGACGATCGATTTGAAAGTGCTTAACAGACATTGCGCCGTCACTTTGCGATGATGAACTCAAACAGCGACGGGGCCACCGTTAGCACGAACCCTACGCCAAGCGGCCATCAGAGCCGTGGCGTAGGCTGACGGTTTCGATCGCATCTTTCATTCCTTCTGCCCTCCCGATTCCTCTTCGTTTCCTTCGCTTCGCAGAGCCAAACTTCGTCGTTTGGCAAGCGCCTTAACAACTTGTTTCCGAATCGACGGAACATTGGCGCGATTGCACACTCCATTTCATCGCAGTACCCGTTAAGAACCGAATCGTGAATCACGACCAGAAGGAGATAACATGAAATACTTACCGCTGATCGCGTTGGTTGCGGCAACTTCCGCCATTGCTGCGCCGGCCGCCGACGTTCAAAACGTCGGACAAAGCCAGAAGCCGGCCGAAGAAGTCGCAACCTGCATTGCGAAGACCTGGGCCGACAAGGCGCAGCAGCAGGTCGTCTCACAGTATGAACTCGCGAACGGTCTGGCAACGGACGTGTACGTTCCGGGTCAGCAACCGCCGAATGGCGCAGCCGCCGTTGTGCGCCCGGCATTCGCCAGCAACGCGAAGACCTGGGTTGGCTTTCGCAGCGGCAGCGGCTCGGCCGACGGCGCAGCCACAAGCGACATCAACAGCTGTCTGTAATGCTTGAGATGCCGGCTCACGCCGGCATCGACCACGCGCCGGCGCGGGCGTACCGCAACACGCGCCGGCGTGTCGACCGACGGGAAGCCGCGGATGGATTGCGCGCTTTCTCCCGCAGCGGCCTCTACGCCGCTCCGTCACATCCTTCCATTGCCGCCCTGCCCATATATACGCGCTTGCGCCGCTCGACGCCCGGAAATCGCCCGGCCATGACGAGCGCGCCGGCCCCGCGCTCCCGCGCAGCGCGAACCACGCGCCCGTCTCCTGCAGACGCCAGCGGCAATGGCAACCATGCACGATGAGCAGCGCGCAGGCCATTGGGCAGCGTACCGCGCGGCAAGTACAGCCGCCTTCGTAAAAGAGGGCTTTTCGGCTGACATGTGCCGCCTCGCTTGAAAGGGCACGATCGGCGGCCGCGCGCCAATAACCGTCCCGCTTCGCGCGGCCCCGGTGACGCGCGCGATAGGCTTGCGATGCGAACGCGGCCTCGCCTTCGCCGTGCAACGAAAGCGCGAAAGTCCGGCGGAACGATGGCATGATAACGACCTTGCGCGTCATTACCCACCTGCACTCAGTTATGTCGAATCTGATCGTCCACGGCGGCGCCCCGCTTCGTGGGGAAATCACCCCGTCCGCCAACAAGAATGCCGTTTTGCCCATCCTATGCGCGACGCTCCTCACCGATCAGCCGCTCAGGCTGGTCGGCGTGCCGGACATCACCGACGTCCGCAAGATTCTCGAGATTTTCCGCACGCTGGGCAGCGACGTATCGATCGACTATGCAACGGGCGTACTCGATCTGCACCATCGCGAAACGCGGTTCGATCCAACCGTGCACCGGCTGCCCGAAGAGATGCGCTCGTCGATCATGCTGGTGCCGCCGCTCGTCGCGCGCTTCGGCGTCGCGCGGCTCGAAAACGACGTCAAGGGCTGCACGCTCGGCGTGCGCGAAATCGATCCGCACGTCGAAGTGTTCGAGCGCTTCGGCGCGCGCATCGAGCGCACCGCCGATTCGCTGATCGTGCGCGCCGACGGCCCGCTCACGCCGAATCATCACTGGCTCGACTACGCCTCCGTGACGACCACCGAGAACTTCGTGCTGTGCGCGGCATCGGCCGGCGGCGTGTCGACGCTCGTCAACGCCGCCTCGGAGCCGCACGTGCAGGAGTTCTGCCGGTTTCTCGCGATGCTTGGCGTGCCGATCGACGGCATCGGCACATCGCACCTCAGCGTGCAGGGCGGCCGCCCGCTCAGCGGCGGCGAGCACCGCTTCGCCGAGGATTTCCACGAAATCGCCACCTTCCTCGCGCTCGGCGCGATCACGGGCGGCGACATCGCGGTGCGCAACGGCTCCCCCGAGCAGTTTCCGCTGATCGACCGGACCTTCGCGAAGTTCGGCGTGCAAGTCAAACACGAGAACGGCTGGTCGCATGCGCTGCGCGACGGCCCGCTGAAGGTCAAGCAACCGTTTACCCGCAACATTCTGACGAAAGTCGAAGCGGCGCCATGGCCGTACCTGCCCGTCGACCTGCTGCCGATCTTCGTCGCGCTCGGCGTACAGGCGCAGGGCAGCGTGATGTTCTGGAACAAAATCTACGACGGCGCGATGGGCTGGACGGGGGAGCTGTCGAAATTCGGCGCGCATGTGTTCCAGTCCGATCCGCACCGCCTGATCACGTTCGGCGGACTGCCGCTTGGCCCGGCACGGGTCGAGAGCCCGTACATCATCCGCGTCGCGATCGCGCTGCTGATGGTCGCATCGAGCATCGACGGACGCTCGGAAATCCTCAACGCCCAGCCGATTCGCCGCGCGCACCCGCATTTTGTCGAGAACCTGCGCTCCGTCGGCGCAAACGTCGAATGGACCAGCAGCGAATGACGGCCGCCTGACGGCCGCCCAAGCGGGCCCCGCGCATGCGTCCGGCCCGCCCTTCGTCGCCTCGCATCGTATCTAAAAGGCTTGTATAAAACGGTACCTTGCATAGAACAATAGCGGCTGCTATAGTGCAACCACGTTTTCCAAGGTCTGTGCTGTCACGCAGTATCATGCATTACACAATACCTTGCAACGCAGGTTAAACCGATCGGCATGAAGACCCAACTGAAGAAAGGCACGCTCGACATGTGCGTTCTCGCGGTGCTCGCACGCGGCGACAGCTATGCATATGAATTGGTATCGACGCTGTCGGCCACGATGGAAATCAGCGAAGGCACGATCTACCCGCTGATGCGGCGCTTGCAGGGCGAATCGTGGGTGTCGACCTACCTCGTCGAATCGAATTCGGGGCCGCCCCGAAAGTACTACTCGGTCACGGCCGAAGGACGGCGCGCGCTGCGTGAGATGGAAGACGAATGGCGCAGCTTCGTCGACGAAGTCAACGGCGTATTGGGCTTGCCCGGCCCGACAGCGGACGATAAGGAGCCAAGATGAAACAGGATGCGTTCATTCAGCAATTGCGGCACGAACTGCGCAGTCTGCCCAAAGAGGCGGTCGACGAGATCGTCGCCGATTATCGGGAATACATCGGCGATGCAATCGCGGCCGGGCGCAATGAAGAAGACGTGATCGCCGCGCTCGGCGATCCGGCCAGGCTCGCGCGCGAGCTGAAAGCACAGGCGAATTACCGGCGCTGGGAAAAACGCCGCTCGTTCGGCAACTTGATGCGAGTCGTCGGCTCGATCGCCGGGCTCGGCCTGCTGCATCTGGTGCTGCTCGTGCCGTTGATGCTCTACATGCTGGTGCTCACGGCCGGCTATATCGCTTCGGGCGCGCTCACGGTTGCCGGGCTAGTCGCGCTCGCGCTGTTCGGCAGCCACGCGCTGCTCGGCAAGCCGGCCGAGACGGCACCGTTCAGCATTCATTTGTTCGACGGCAGTGCCGGCGATGCCAAGCATCGCGACGCCCGCCACGGCACGCTGACGCTCGACGACATCGACGCGCTGAAGGTGGTCGGCGATCGCTACCGGCTGATGCTCGACGACGGCACGCGCATCTCGATCGTGACATCCGCAGGCCCGATCGTCCTGCGCGTGCAGGACGACAAGCCCGTGATCGACACGCCGAGCGAAGCCGCGCGCAAGCTGCTCACGCCCGATGGCGACGCCGCGTTCACGATCGCGCGCCGCGACGTCATCTCACTCGAGCTTCACACCGACGACGGCGACCGCGTGTCGCTTGCGCGCACCGGCCGCGACAATCCATCGACCATTTGGAGCATTGCCGGTGACGACGGCAAGACGGCGAGCTTCACCGAGGACGAGCACGGTAAAACCACCGGCGCGGCCGTTCATGACGGACCGGCATCGGTCGCGATCGAGAACGGACAGATTGCGATCGACACGGCGAACCAGCATGTGCACATCGTCGCGTCGGACATCAACGCGCTTTCCGGCTACTCGTCGCGCGCGTCGCTCGCGATGCTGCCGATCGGTATCGCCGGCCTGTTGTTCTGCATATGGCTTACCCGTATCACGTGGCGCGCGCTCGCCCGCTACGTCAGGCGGCAGATCGGCGCGATCTCCGCCAGCCTGGAGCGCGACGCATCGGCTTGAGCAGCCGGCGCGCCGAGCCTGAGCCTATCTTCGCTTCGCCTCAAGCAAGGAGACCAACATGAGCACCGAATATTTAAGACTCGTTCACCGGAACGCCCGCCCGTCGCCGCTTGCCTTGCTGCCGTATCCGGACGGCCGCATGGTCCGCGTCGCCCGCATCGGCGGCTGGCTTGCGCACGGCTGGCAGGCCGCCTGCGCACAACCGCTGCTGTGGCTGAGCGTCATGCTGCTGTGCGCGGACATCGCAACGTTCGCGCAACTCGCCCCGCTGCTGAGCCCGCTCGCACTGTTACTGGTGCCGTATGCGGTCGGCATCCTGATTGCCGCGCAGCATCGCGCGCAATCCGGGCGCGCCGCCACGTTCAGCGAAATCAAGTCGATCGTGCTTGCGCGGCGCGACGCGCTGCTCGTCGTGGCATTCGCGATGCTTGCGTACTGGGCGATAGCTTATGTGTTCGCCATCGGCATGCGGGACATCTTGCAGTCGATTGCCGCGTCGAACGACGTGCGCGCATTCGCGCACGCACCGCACGGCATGACCGGGATTGCGCCCGGCGTGCCGGCGCTGATTATCGCGCTCGCTGCGAGTGGGTTCGCGCCCGCGCTCGTGGTGCTGCACGATGCCTCGCCACTCGAAGCAATGGCGGCAAGCCTGAAGGCCGCCGCACTCAATTGGCGGATCGCGCTAGTTTGCGTGCTTGCATTCGTTTGCGCCGCCGCGTTGCTGCCGGCGATGAGCGCGATGTTGCGCGCGCTCGTTGCCACGCCGCTCGTCACGGCACTGCCGCTGCTGGCAATCTACGGCAGCTACCGCGACATATTCGTCGAACGCCGTTGATGCCGAACGGCCGCTGCCTCGCGGGCGGCGCGGCGCGAATATCACCCGGCAATCCGTGCGCGCCCGGCCGGATAGCGGGCGCACGCGCGCCGAATCAGCCCCTCTGGATCGATGCATACAGCCATGCCGCTTCAGCGTCGTTACGCGGCATGGCGCCAACGCGAATCATCCGCCGCCTGCAATCGGCCGGCATCACGGCCGGCCAAACTCGCCGGATCGCCGCTGCGCCGGGGCGAAGACGCTCCGCTCGCCGGCAGGCCGGAACTGAGCGCTTCGCGAGCGCCGTTGCGGTTACAGCGCCATATCCTGCGCCGCTTTCGCGGGGCGCGGCGCAACCGGCACGGCCGCGCGCGGCGAAGGCGCACTCAAGTCGATCTGCGGCGGCGGCGCGAGTTGCAGCACCTCGCTCGTTTCGACCCACTCCCGGTAGACCTTGGCCGGATCGTCGTTGAGCTTCGTCCCGTAGCTGGGCACGATTTGACGAAGCTTGTCCTGCCATGCCGGCGTCGCGACTCTGTCCTTGAACACTTTTTGCAACAGGCTCAGCATGATCGGCGCGGCGGTCGACGCGCCCGGCGATGCTCCGAGCAAACCCGCGATGCTGCCGTCCTTCGCACTGACGATCTCGGTGCCGAGCTTCAGCACGCCGCCCTTGCCGCTATCGCGCTTGATGATCTGCACGCGCTGGCCAGCCTGCCACAAGCGCCAGTCTTCCTTCTTCGCATTCGGGAAATACTCCTTCAGCGCGTTGAAGCGGTCGTCATCAGATAACATCAACTGCCCCGCGAGATATTCGACGAGCGCGAACTCGTCGACGCCCACATGCATCATCGGCATTACGTTGTGCATATTGGCGCTCTTGAGCAGGTCGAAATATGAGCCCTGCTTCAGAAATTTCGTCGAGAATGTCGCGAACGGCCCGAACAGGATGATTTTCTTACCGTCGATGATCCGCGTGTCGAGATGCGGCACCGACATCGGCGGCGAGCCGACCGACGCCTTGCCATAAGCCTTCGCGAGATGCCGGCGCACGATATCGGGATTGTCCGTCACGAGAAACGAGCCGCCGACCGGGAACGCGCCGTAATCCTTCGCCTCGGGAATGCCCGACGCCTGCAGCAGCCGCAGCGCGCCGCCGCCCGCGCCAATGAATACGAACTTCGCATCGACGCCCTGCTCGTCGCCTCCGGTCTTCGTGTTCACGTAAGCCACATGCCACGTGCCGTCGGCATTGCGCTTGATCTCGCGCACCTCGCTCGACAGCGACAGCGCGAAATTCGGCTGGCTCTGCAAATAGGCGACGAACTGGCGCGTGATCTCGCCGAAGTTCACGTCGGTGCCGATCGGGGTCCAGGTGGCCGCGACTTTCTGCTTCGGATCGCGGCCCTCCATCATCAGCGGCACCCACTTCTTGATCTGTTCGTAGTCCTCGGAATACTGCATGCCACGGAACAGCGGGCTCGCCTGCAATGCTTCGTAGCGCTTCTTCAGATAGCGGACATTGTCGTCGCCCCAGACGAAGCTCATATGCGGCGTCGAGTTGATGAACGAGCGCGGGTTCTTCAGCACGCCGTTCTTCACCTGCCACGCCCAGAACTGGCGCGATACCTGGAACGCCTCGTTGATTTCGATCGCCTTCGAAATATCGATCGAGCCGTCCGGCTTTTCGGGGGTGTAGTTGAGTTCCGCCAGCGCGGAATGGCCGGTGCCGGCATTGTTCCAGCCGTTCGAACTCTCCTGCGCAACACCGTCGAGCCGCTCGACCATCATCATCGACCAATCGGGCTGCAGTTCGTGCAACCACACGCCGAGCGTCGAACTCATGATCCCGCCGCCCACCAGCAGCACATCCACCTTCTTCGTCTCGGCCGCCTGCGCGGACAGCGCAGTCAACGAAACCACCAAACCCGTTACAACCCAGCGTATTGTTCTGAACATCTCGATAAACTTTTCTCTATGGCACACCACGCGCCGCCCGACGCACGTCTGCCGACAGACGCCGACATCCGCGCCCGCCTGCCCAACCCGGACGAAAGGGGCGAAGAATAGAGTCAAAAACTCAATAAATCAACGATAACCCCGTGAAAAACAGGCTTTGCGGTCCCGCGCAGCCGTTCGTCACTGCCGACGGTTTAACCGCTGATGGTTTGCGCTCATGCGAAGCCCGGTGTCCATGCGGCGGCATCGGCATGGATACGGCCCGCACGGCCTTGCGTTACCGCCGCTCGCGACGAGTCTGCCGGCCGGCAACGGGCTCGCGGTCAATCGGCATTACCGTGCCGCCGGCGATCGCAACAATAGCCGAGCCAGTGCCGACGGATATGTCCGGACGGAACCACCGGCCTATGCGGCACATTGCAGCAAACGGGGAATCATGGGCATGTTGACCGTTCGCACGGGCGGCGACGCTGGCAGCGCAAGCGTGCCCCCTTGCCCAGATTCTTCCAGCCGCCAGGCCGGCGCCCGGCGGCTCGTCGCGCGGCTGGTTCAGCGCGCGGAATGCGAACGTTACCGCGCGGCGCGCAGCTTCGCGACATCCTGATCGGTCACCTGCTTCGCGCCCGGATTGCCGAACTGCTGGGTCACGTAGTTCGTGAGCGCGGCGATCTGCGCATCAGACAGTTCGTAGCCGAATGCAGGCATCCCGACATCCTCGCTGCCCGCCTTGCGCTGCACGCCGTGCAGAATCACCTGCACCAGATTCGTCGGATTCGACGCGCCCACCGTCGAATTGTGGAACAGCGGCGGATAGTAACCGTCCGGCGTGCCCTTGCCACGCATCTGGTGGCATGTCGCGCAGTTGCCCAGGTAAAGCCGCGCCGGATCGACACCCGCTGACGACAGCGCGACGCCGCGTAACTTCACGCCGTCGTTCGTCGGCTTGCCCCATGACGAGCGCGACTGCTTGCTGCCGTCGCTCACCGCCGGCACCGTGCGGATATACGTCGCGATCGCGCCGAGGTCTGCGTCCGTCATTCGTGAGAAGCTATGCTCGATCGCCTCGGCCATCGGACCCGCTGCCTGCGCCAGCCCCGGCACGCTGCCCGTGCGCAGGTACTGGACGAGCTGCGGCTGTGTCCAATCGCCGATCCCCGCGTTCCGGTCCGACGTGATGTTGTAGCCTTCCCAGCCGGCCAGCACCGAGCCCGACAGGAAACTGCCGCCCGTCTCGTCCAGCGACTTCTCCTGCATGGTCACGCCGCGCGCCGTGTGGCACGTCCCGCAATGCGCGAGCCCCTGCACCAGGTACGCGCCGCGGTTCCACTCGACACTCTGATTCGGCTTGGGCTGATACGGGCCGTCCTTCAGGAACAGCGCGTTCCAGATCTTCAACGGCCAGCGCATATTGAGCGGCCACGGAATCTCGTTGCTCGGCGGCGCCTGCTTGACCGGCTCGACGCCGTGCATGAAATACGCATATAGCGCCTTCACGTCGTCGTCACTGACCTTCGCATACGACACGTAAGGCATTGCCGGATACAGATTGTCGCCGTTCTTGGACACGCCATGACGCACCGCACGCTCGAAATCCTCGAGCGTCCACTTGCCGATGCCGTTGTCCGCGTCCGGCGTGATGTTGCTCGTGTAGATCTTGCCGAGCATCGGCACCGGCATCGGCAGCCCACCCGCGAACGGCTTGCCGCCCTTTGCAGTGTGACAAGCCATGCAGTCGCCCGCGACCGCCAGGTAGCGGCCCCGCTCGACGAGCGCCGCGTCGCCCGACGCAGCTGCCGCCGGCGCGACTGCGGCAGCGGCCGGCGCGGCCGCCGCCGGCGACGACGACGCGCCCGCTGCGCTCGACAACCCCGGCCATGCGAAGCAGCCGGCCAGCACGAAGGAAAGAATATGTTTCAGCACGTCAGATTTCCTTCTTCAACTGGTCCGAGATCCGCAGCGCCAATGCCGCGATCGTCAGCGTCACGTTCACCGTGCCCACCGTCGGCATCGTCGCGCTGCTCGAGATGAACAGGTTCGCGTGATCAAACGTTCGGCAGTCCTTGTCGACCACCGAATCGCGAGGGTCCGCGCCCATGATCGTCGCGCCCGTGATGTGGTTGTTCGGCGCGAATTCGTCGTTGAACACCACGTCCGTGCCACCCAGCACCTTCGCCGCCGTCGCGTATACCTCGCGCGTATGCACGGCGCCGCGCTTCACGTAATCGTCGATCCGGTAAGTGATCTCCGGGCGCGCGATGCCGATCGCATCCGTTGCGCTCCTGCTCGGCACGATCCGGTTCTCCGGCTGCGGCAGGATCTCGTGGAAGCAGTCGAACTGCACGTAGCGCGCCGAACGGTCGCGGATCTGCGCATCCAGTTCGGCCGGTTTGATCAGCTTGCCGCTCTTGAAAATCTTCTGCGTTTCCTGATCGATCCGCGACAGGTTCGACAAATGGATTTTCTTCCCTGCCTGCGTCGCACGGAACGCGCCGTCGCGAAACCCGATCAGCGAGGTCATTTCCTGCGGGCCACGGCCCGGCCACAGCTTCTCGCTCGCATAGAACGACACGCCGGTGCCGGGGTGGTCCATCAGATTGCGGCCCACCATGTCGGAGCTGTTGCCCACGCCGTTCGGGAAATCATGGCTCGTCGACATCAGCATCAGCTTCGGCGTCTCGATCCCGTTGGCCGCCAGCACGAAGTATTTGCCCTCGACGCGGTGCTCGACACCCTGCGGATCCTTGTACAGCGCCGCCGTGATCTTCTTCTGCGCGCCGACTTCGAGCTTGTGGACCACCGCGTTCTCGATCAGCTTCGCGCCCGCGCGCTGCGCTTTCTCGACATGCACGATCCCGTTGTACATCGCGCCGATCGGGCAGATCGGCATGCAGTTGTTGTTGCCGCAACAGGTCGGCCGGCCGTCGTATGGCCGGCTGTTGCGCGCCACCGGCTCCGTCACCACATGGAAAGACGCATCGTGCGCGTTCAGCGCCGTCTTGATCGTCTGCTCGTTATACGACAGCGGCAGCGGCGGCATCGGATACGGCTGGCTGCGCGGCGAGCCCAGGTTCTCTTCCGGTCCCGGCCCCCAGACGCCCAGTTCCTCCTCGGCGCGTTGATAGTAGTGCTCGAGATCGTCATATTGAAGCGGCCAATCGCGCCCCACGCCGTACACCGTCTTGATCTTGAAGTCGTTCGGCAGGAAGCGCCATGCCGACGCGGCCCAGTGCCACGTCGTGCCGCCCACGGCACGGATGTACTGCGAGTTGAACTTGTGCTCGCCTTTCAATACCAGGTAATCGTTCGGCGGACCGTATTCCGGATGCGGCGCCCACGCCGTCGACGGATACGGCGCCATGAAATCCATCTTGTCCGCCTGGTTGCGAAAGCGTTCGACGATCTCGCCGCGCGGCAGCCGCGGGCCCGCTTCCAGCAAAATCACCGACTTGCCCGCCAACGCGAGCTGATGGGCGACGATCGCGCCCGCGACGCCCGAGCCGACCACGACGACATCGGCTTGTTGTGTATCGGCCATCAGGCTTGCCTCTCGATCGATTTGTCGGCCCAGAATCCGGGCTTGTTGGGGCAGTAAGAGCGGACCACCAGCGTATCGGACACGACGCTGAACATCAGCGCGTCCTCATAGGTGATCACCGTGTTGTCGACGAGCCCGGTGTACCACGCCTCCAGGATCTTCAGCGCGACAGCTTCCTGCTCGGCGGTGAGCGCATTCGATGCGAGCGCGCCCGCAAGCTTCGGCAACTGATCGCCGAACGACAGCGAGCCCTTTTGCAACGCCGCCAGCAACCGTTCGCCGACGGTGCGATCGAGCCCGGTCTTGCCCGTCAATGCTTCGGACAACGTCATGAACGCGTCGAGGGGCGCCTTGCTCGGCGTATCGGCCAGCGCCCGCAACGTCAGCGAGCCGGCGAGGCTCGCCGCCGTCAGCGCCAGCGCGCCTTGCAGCCATTGGCGCCGGGTGAGCCCGCCCGCGGCAGGCCCGGCGGCGTCGCCCGAGCGACGCGTATGGGGGGTGATGTCGTTGTTCATTGTTCCTTCTCTCTTGCACCGAATACGGGAAAACCTATCTTGATATTTCTCAAACTTCGATGCGGACTCGAAATGTACGCGCTCGCCGCGATTTGAACAATCCCCTCCGGCGATCTAAATATCGCCAGCTTTTTGCAACAATATGAGTTCTAGCCGTTTTTGCGTTTCTAGCAAGAAGTTATTTCGTATCAGCGTATTGCACTATTCCGGCAGTCCCATCAAAGAGCAAATCCCGGCGACGGCCTGCGCAGTTCAGTACTGCGCACGATCGCTCGGGCTGCGGAAAAGCGCCCGCATTTCCGGTGACAACGGATAATTGAGATTCAGCCCGCGTGGCGGGATCGGCTGCGTAAACCATTTGTCGTAGAGTTTTTCGGCATCGCCGGAGGTCTGCATCCTCGCAATCACCGCGTCGATCCATTGCTTGAATGCGGGATCGTCCCTGCGCATCATGCATGCATAGTTCTCATGAACGAGCGGCGTGCCCGTCACCTGGTACACGGACGGGTTCTTCTCCTTGGCCAGTTCGCCATACAACAGCGGCTCATCCATCACGAACGCCACCGCCCGCCCCGTCGTCACGTTCATGAACGCTTCCGCGTGATCCTTCGCGCTGATGATCGTCATGTTCATCGCCTTGTCTTCGTTGAGCTTGCGCAGCAGCCGCTCGTCGGAGGTGCCGGCCGTCGTCGCGACGGTCTTGCCCGCCAGATCGCCGAAATCCTTGATGCCCGAATCCTTGCGGGTACTGAAGCGAATGCCGTACAAGAAAATACTGTTCGAGAACGCCGCCTGCTTCTGCCGCTCGAGCGTGTTCGTCGTCGATCCGCATTCGAAATCGATCGTGCCGTTCTGTACCAGCGCAATGCGGTTCTGCGACGTGATCGGAATCTCCTTGACGATAAGCGCCGGCAGTTTCAACTGCCGCTTGATCTCGTCGATGATCTTCGCCGCGATGTCGCGCGAATAGCCGATGTTCTTCTGTTGGTTGTCCGAATAGGAGAACGGCACCGACGATTCGCGAATGCCGAGCCCGACAACGCCCGTCTCCTTGATCTTCTTCAGCGTGCCGGCCAATTCCTGCGCATGCGCCGCGCCCGCCGCGACGCAAACAACGGCAGCCGCGATCCATTGCAAATTCAATCGGACGCCCATGATTGCCTCCTGAAAGGGTGAACGAAAACCGATCGTAATGCGATCAAAAAATACTCGGCCATCGATCTGTCCGGTATACGCCGCGACCAGGCAGTTTCTACGGCGCCGGGTCGTCTCGATCGGCAATATCTGCCGCTGCGCCATCAAGAAATCCCGATCCCTGCCGTTACCCGCCTCAAAGCCCCAATCGGACGAATCCGCGCCGATCACGAGGAGCCCGAACCAACCCGTGCGGCCCCAGCGATAACCCAGGCGTCATGAATCGAACCCGCAACCAAGCCCACAAGACGCGGCCCGGTCAACCCCACGCATTCGCCGGCGCCGTCTCGCTGTGCCTCCTCGGCGCGCTGTCCGGCTGCGGAGGCGGCGACGGAAGCACCACCCCGTCGCCGGCAGCACAACCGATGCCGGCTCCTTTCATACCTGCGCCCATGCCCGCCTCCACGCCGGCGCCCTCGCCTCCCTCTCAAGCCGCCCCGCCGAATACGGCGGCCTCTTGCACCGCCACGCAAGCCCCGTCGAATACCCACAGCACATCGGTTGCGCGGGCGAACGAGCGTGCACCCGCGAGCGTCGATCATCTGATCGTCAAGCTGCGCGAAGCGGCTGCCGCGCCCGTCACGTCTGCCGCCGCGCCCGCGGGGGCGCACATCCTGGCCGAGGCGCGCAGCGCGGCGCGCATCGACGCCGTTATCCGGCGGGTTGCCGCACGATGGAGCGGCAAACAGGGAGCCGTGTCCGCCTACGCACAACGAAGCGCATCGGGCTCGATGCAGGCCGAGCGCACGATCTCCGACGGCGCGCTGCTGATCGCACTCGGACAAAAACTGAATGCCGACACTGCCGATACGCTTGCGCAAGCATTCGCATCCGATCCGGATGTCTCCTACGCGGAGCCGGATCGCCGCGTGTTCGCCCATGCAACGCCGACCGATCCCGCCTTCCATCAATCGACGACGTGACCGCGCAACGCGCGACTGTCATCGTCGCAGCCGGCAACGACGGCCGCTCGACGACGCTCGATCGTCCGGCAAACTGCAAAGGCGTGATCGCAGTCGGTGCGACCGACCACACCGGCCTGCGCGCGTGGTACAGCAACTTCGGCGCATATGTCACGTTGAGCGCGCCGGGCACGGATATTCTGTCGACGTCCAACACAGGCACGACAGCGCCGGCTCAAGACACCTACAGCGTGCGCACCGGCACGAGTTTCGCCGCGCCGCAGGTTGCGGGCGTTGCTGCGCTGATGCTCGCGGCCAATCCGGCGCTCACGCCCGCGCAAATCGCGCAGAAACTCACGCGCACCGCACGGGCGTCTGCGGCAAGCGCATCGTGCCTCGCCCGTGCGCCGGGCGCCGGAATCGTCGATGCGGGGCAGGCCGTTGCATCCGCAACCCCATGACGGACAATGCACGCCGCGGCCAACGCATATCTGCGTGCGTCACACCGCGCTCGGCGGTCACGCCGCCGCCGAGCCCCGCGCCACGTTCGCAAGCGGTCCGCAGCCCACACGTCAACCGGCCGTAAAAAACTTGACGCTTCGCACACCGACCCATTACCATCGCCCCGTCTTAATATCTGGAGCGTTCCGTGAACCCCGATGCGAGTTGTAGTCGGTCCCACACCGGCTCGACTGCTGACTGAGGCATTCGCGCAGAGCCCCCCCGCTTCTGCCGCATCCCGGCCAGCAGGATGCGGCGTCTTTCAGGCCATTGCGGCCCGACTTTCCCGCGACGATTTCTTGAATGAACCATGCCCGCGCTCTCGCGCGCCGGCACGCGTTCGCCCGCACGCGTATGGCCGCCGCCATGCGCGCCATTGCTTGCACGCCGCTTCGCTCGCTTAATTGCGCTGCGTGCCGTGCCACGTCGATCGCCGATGCGCGATCGCGCCAAGTCAACCATCGATAGGAGTCCGGATGGAAGCAGACGACAGTAGCCGATTACCGCTCGCCGGTGCGGCGGCGCGCGACGCACGCGTCGCGTCGCCTGCGCCGGCGGGCCTTCCCTATCTCTTTGCCATTCAGCCGAACGCGCGCGGCGCGAAGCGGCGGGACGCGCTCGTTCGTCGATAACGCGGGCGCTTTCCGCTTGCCGCGCGCGGCAAACGGAGCGTCCAATGAAACAAACCATCCCATCGAAACGCAAACAGCGCGGCTTCCTGAATTACGGCGCACGCAACAACGCCAACGGCCACCCTTCGATGCGCATCGCGCAAGCAGCCGCGCAATCGCTCGACGATACCTTGAAGAATCTGCGCACAAGCGCGCACGGCCTCACCGCGGCCGACGCCGCGAATCGGCTGCTGCTGGACGGCCCGAATGAAATCGCGCACGACAGACCTCCTCATTGGAGCCGTCAGCTTGTGCAGTCGTTTCACAATCCGTTCGTCTACGTGCTGCTCGCGCTCGCCGCGATCAGTTTTTTCACCGACATCTATTTCGCCGCGCCGGACGATCGCGATTACGTGGGCATCACGATCTTGCTGACGATGGTGACGATCAGCGCACTGCTGCGTTTCGTTCAGGAATTCCGCTCGCTGCACGCCGCCGAAAAGCTCAAGGCGATGGTCCGCACGACGGCGACCGTTCAGCGCCGGTCCGACGATGCAGCCGAGCCCGTCAAGCAGGATGTGCCGATGCAAGAGGTCGTCGCCGGCGACATCGTGCATCTGTCGGCCGGCGACATGATTCCCGCCGACGTGCGCTTGATTGCATCACGCGATTTGTTTATCAGTCAGGCGGCCCTCACCGGCGAAGCACTTCCCGTCGAGAAGTACGACACGCTCGGCGCGGTCGCGCAGAAATGCGCGACGCTTGAGATGCCCGGCGGCGATACGCAACCCGGCTCGCTGCTCGAATTGTCCAACGTGTGCTTCATGGGCACGAACGTCGTGAGCGGCACGGCAAGCGCGGTAGTCGTCGCCACCGGCCCCGACACGTATTTCGGCGCGCTGGCGAAAAACGTCGTCAGCCACAAGCGTGTCGAAACGAGCTTCGATCGCGGCGTATCGAGCGTGAGCTGGCTGCTGATCCGCTTCATGTTCGTGATGGTGCCGATCGTTTTCGCGATCAACGGCCTCACCAAAGGCGATTGGCTGAGCGCGCTCACCTTCGCACTCGCAGTGGCAGTCGGCCTCACGCCGGAGATGCTGCCGATGATCGTCAGCGCGAATCTCGCGCGCGGCGCGGTCGCGATGGCGCGGCGCAAGGTCGTCGTCAAGCGGCTGAACTCGGTGCAGAACTTCGGGGCGATGGACGTGCTCTGCACGGACAAGACCGGCACGCTCACGCAGGACAAAATCATCCTCGAGCATCATCTCGACGTATGCGGCCGCAAGCACGAGGACGTGCTGCGCCTGGCCTGGCTGAACAGCTTTCATCAAAGCGGCCAGAAGAACCTGATCGACATCGCGATCGTCAATCGTGCGAACCAGATCGGCGAGCGCGCAAAACCCCATGACTACCGGAAGATCGACGAGCTGCCGTTCGATTTCGTGCGGCGGCGGCTGTCGGTCGTCGTCGAGGATACGCGCGGCGCGCATCTGCTGATCTGCAAGGGCGCGGTCGAGGAGATGCTTGCCGTGTCGTCACATGTGCAGGACGGCAGCGGCGTGCATCCGCTGGACGCCGCCCGGCGCAAGCGGCTGCTCGCGCACGCGAACTCATACGCCGAGGACGGCTTTCGCGTGCTGATCGTCGCCACTCGCGCGATCGCACCCGGCGACGAACGCGAGCAGTACCGGAACTCGGACGAGCGCGATCTCGTGATTCGCGGTTTGCTCACCTTTCTCGATCCGCCGAAGGATTCGGCCGCGCCGGCGCTCGCCGCATTGCGCGAGAACGGCGTGGCGCTCAAGGTGCTGACGGGCGACAATCCGAGCGTCACGCTGAACGTCTGCCGCCAGGTCGGCCTCGCGCCGGGCCGACCGCTCGTGGGCGCGGAAATCGACGCGCTCGACGACAACGCCCTCAAAGCGGCCGCTGAACGAACCACGGTGTTCGCGAAGCTCACGCCGCTGCAGAAAGCGCGCATCGTCCAGGCACTGCAGGCGAACGGCCACACGGTCGGCTTTCTCGGCGACGGCATCAACGACGCACCGGCATTGCGCGACGCCGACGTCGGCATCTCGGTCGATAGCGGCGCGGACATCGCAAAGGAAACCGCCGATATCATCCTGCTCGAAAAGAGTCTGATGGTGCTCGAGGAAGGCGTGATCAAAGGGCGCGAAACGTTCGGCAACATCCTCAAATATCTGAACATGACCGCCAGCTCGAATTTCGGCAACGTGCTCTCGGTGCTGGTCGCAAGTGCGTTTTTGCCGTGGGAGCCAATGCTCGCCGCACAATTGCTCGTGCTCAACCTGATCTACGACACGTCGCAAATGCTGCTGCCGTGGGATCGTATGGACCCCGAATTCCTGAAGAAGCCGCGCAAGTGGGAGGCTAACAACATCGGGCGCTTCATGCTGTGGATCGGGCCGACCTCGTCCGTCTTCGACATCACGACCTACGTGCTGATGTGGACCGTGTTCGGCGCGGGTGCGATATATCATGCGCAAGGCGGCGCGGGCGGCCAGATCATGATGAACTCGGGCTGGTTCATCGAGAGTCTGGTGTCGCAAACGCTCGTCGTGCATTTGTTGCGCACGCAGAAAATTCCGTTCCTGCAAAGCACCGCCGCCCTGCCGGTGCTGCTGTCGACGGCCATTGCGATCGCGATCGGCTGCTGGCTGCCGTTCTCGCCGTTCGCGGGTGCGCTCGGCTTCACGCAACTGCCGGGCAGCTACTGGCTGTGGCTCGTCGCGACGATGGCCGGCTATATCGCGCTCGCGCAGACCGTGAAGACCTTCTACGTGCGGCGTTACAAGCGGTGGTTCTAAGGTAAGCCGCCCGCCATGTGCGCGGCCCGCGCGACGTGGGCCGCACGCATGGTCCGGCTGCGTGCGTCGCTCACTGCTCGGCCAGCGCGTCGCTCAACTCGCGCCCCAGCGCGGTCAGCACGGCGCGGCCCGTTGCGTCGTCACGCATCAGCGTTTGCGTCAGGCCCGCCGCATCGAGCTGGGTCAGCGCGCGCCGCAACGCGCTCATCGGCAGGCGCGCACGCTTGCTGAGCTTCGCAAGCGACCATGCTCCGCCGGGCGTCTCGACAGCGGCCTCGCGCAGCCGCAACAGTACCGCGACGATCGCTGGATCGAGTGTGTCGCCGCCTGCCTGCCCATCACTTTCTTCGCTTAAACGCGCGCGCCCGCCAGAGCCGCCGTCATGTTCACGATTCGCATCCATCGCCTGGCCTTTTTTCGTCTGCCCGTCATCGCCGCGCACAGGCGGCCGCCAGCCTGCCGAGCGTCTTGATCGCCTCTTCGATCTGCGGCGACCAACGATAGCTGTAATTCAGCCGGATGAAATGCCGATACGCATCCGACGTCGAAAACATGTGTCCCGGGCCGATCGTGATCCGCTGCGCGAGCGCAAGCCGGTACAACTCCATCGCGTCGACGTCGCGCGGCAGTTCGACCCACAGCACGTAGCCGCCCTTCGGTTGCGACAACCGCGTGCCATCGGGAAAGAAGCGCCGCACCATCGCCGCCATCAGGCCCGCCTGTTGCGCATACAGCTTGCGAATGCGGCGCAGGTGACGATCATAGCCGCCGTGCTGCAGATACTCGGCGATCGCAAGCTGATCGATCGCGGGCGTCGCGAGCGTATTGAGGAATTTCAGTTTTTCGACCTGATCGCGATAACGCCCCGGCATCGTCCAGCCCACCCGATAGGCAGGCGACAGGCTTTTCGAGAACGACGCGCAATGCAGCACAAGCCCGCGCGTATCGAACGCCTTTAACGTGCTCGGGCGCGTGTCGCCGTAGTACAGCTCGTGATAGACGTCGCTCTCGATTACCGGCACGTCGTGCCGCGCGAGCAGATCGACGAGCGCGCGCTTGCGTGCATCGGGCATCAGGAACCCTAACGGATTCTGGAAGTTCGGCATCACCATGCAGGCGGCAATGCGCTCGCGCTCGAGCAGCCGTGCGAGCGCATCGAGGTCGATCCCGTCGCCCGGATGCGTCGCGACTTCGACCGCACGCATCCCGAGCCGCTCGATCGCATGCAGCAGCGCATAGAACGTCGGCGATTCGACCGCGATCGTATCGCCCGGCTTCGCGACCGCCTGCAAGCACAGGTTGATCGCCTCGGTCGCGCCGATCGTCACGACGATCTCGTGCGGATCGAGCGCGAGGCCATGCTCCAGGTAACGGCGCGCGATCTGCCTGACGAGCGCTGGGTTACCGGGCGGCAGATCGTCGATCACGCCCCATCGGGTACGGCGCAGCGCGATCGCATGGGCATGCCGCGCGATGCGCTGCGACGGGAACGGTGTCGAATCCGGGTACGGCGAGCCGAGCGGCACCGCGTCGTCGCGCGCGATCGAGCGCAGCGTCGACAACACGAGCCGGCTCACGTCGACGGCCGACGGCGCGGCATCGGGCGCCGACGCGCGCAACTCGAGCGCCGCCGCATCCGCACGCGCACGCACGAAATAGCCGGATTGCGGGCGGCTCTCGATCGCGCCGCGACTTTCGAGCACCAGGTACGCGCGCACCACGGTCGTCATGCTGAGCCCGTGCTGGCGGCTTGCCTGCCGCACCGACGCAATGCGCTCGCCGGGCCGGTAGACGCCGCGCCGGATCATCGCGTCGATCTCGTCCGCAAGCTGTTCGTAACGCTTCACGTTGTTTTTCGATGGTCGATTCATCGCTTCGATGAAGTACAGTTTTCCGTCAAATTTTGCCGAAAACACAAACTGTACTCTTTTTCTTTCGAACGAGGTGTGCCGCTGTAGGCGCCGCCGCACGCGTACGCTTGACTCGTTGCCATTCGATCCGCTCTTCATGAAAAGCAAGGATTCCGACGCACGCATCGAACCGTATGCCCATCCGGCCGGTGGTTGGGGCGCGCTCAAATACGTCGCGATCAACCTGATCAAGGAAAAAGTGCCGGGCGTCAATTACCGCACGCTGCTGCGCCAGAACCAGCCGGACGGCTTCGACTGCCCCGGCTGCGCGTGGCCCGACCGCGAGCACGCGTCGACCTTCGAATTCTGCGAGAACGGCGTGAAGGCCGTTGCGGCCGAAGCGACCGCGAAGCGCGTGACGCCGGCATTCTTCGCCGAGCACACCGTCACGTCGCTGCTCGCGCAATCCGATTACGAACTCGAGCAGCACGGGCGGCTCACCGACCCGATGATCTACGACGCCGCGACCGACCGCTACGCGCCGATCGCATGGGACGACGCGTTCGCGCTGATCGCGCGGCATCTGCGCGCGCTGGACGATCCGAATCGCGCGGCATTCTACACGTCAGGCCGCGCAAGCAACGAGGCCGCGTTTCTCTATCAGCTGCTCGGGCGGCGCTACGGCACGAACAATTTCCCCGATTGCTCGAACATGTGCCACGAGGCAACGAGCCGCGGGCTGCCGGCGACGGTCGGCGTCGGCAAGGGCACCGTCACGCTCGACGATTTCGAGCAGGCCGATACGCTGCTGATCTTCGGCCAAAATCCCGCGACCAACCATCCGCGAATGCTGGGTGAACTGCGCGAATGCGCGCGGCGAGGCGCGGCGATCGTATCGATCAATCCGCTTCGGGAGCGCGGACTCGAACGCTTCGCGAGCCCGCAACATCCGGCGGAAATGTTGGCGATGTCTAGCACGCCGATCGCGTCGATGTTCGTGCAGCCGTCGATCGGCGGCGATTTCGCGCTGATCAAGGGAGTCGCCAAACGTGTGCTCGAACTTGACGATGCCGCGCGCGAGCGCGGCGGCGCGCGCGTGCTCGACGTGGAGTTCATCGCCGCGCATACGCACGGCTTCGACGCGTTCGCCGCGGATCTGCGCGCGCAGGACTGGGCCGCGCTAAGCGCGCAAAGCGGCGTGCGATATGAACAGATCGATGCGCTCGCGCAAGTCTACGCACGCGGCAAGCGCGTGATCGCGACGTGGGGCATGGGTCTCACTCAGCACAAACATTCGGTGGCCACCGTGCAGATGCTATCGAACCTGATGATGATGCGCGGCAATATCGGCCGCCCCGGCGCCGGCCTGTGCCCCGTGCGCGGACATTCGAACGTCCAGGGCAATCGCACGGTCGGCATCGAGGAAAAGCCGAGCGCGGCCTTCCTCACGCGGCTCGGCCGCGTATTCGGCTTCGAGCCGCCGCGCGAGCACGGCTATGACGTCGTCGAAACCATCGAGGCAATGCTCGACGGCCGCATCGACGTGTTCATCGGGCTCGGCGGCAACTTCGCGATGGCGACGCCGGACACGCCGCGCACCTGGCAAGGTTTGCGCAACTGCGACCTGACCGTCCATATCACGACCAAACTCAACCGCAGCCATCTCGTTCACGGCCGCAACGCGCTGATCCTGCCGACGCTCGGGCGCACCGAGATCGACATGCAGAACGGCGTCGCTCAAGGCGTGACGGTCGAGGATTCGATGAGCATGGTGCACGTGTCGTATGGGATGAACAAACCGGCGTCGCCGAACCTGCTGTCGGAGACCGCGATCGTCGCGCGGCTCGGCGACGCGCTGTTCGGCAGCGAAGGCGCGATCGACTGGCTCGGCTACATGAACGATTACGCGAAGATCCGCGACGCGATCGAAGCCGCCATTGCCGGCTTCGACGATTACAACGCGCGGATCGCCCGGCCAGGTGGCTTTCATCTGCGAATCGAATCGCGCGAGCGCGAATGGCTGACGCCCACCGGCCGAGCGAATTTCATCGTCCATCCGCTGCCCGCCGACACGCCGATCCAGCGCGCCCGCGCGCGCCACGGCAAGCGCTTGATGACGCTGATGACGACGCGCTCGCACGATCAGTACAACACCACGATCTACGCACTCGACGACCGCTATCGCGGCGTGTTCGGGCAGCGGCGCGTGGTATTCGTGAATCCTGAGGATCTCGCGATGCTCGGTTTCGAGGCGGGCGAACGCGTCGATCTCGAAACGGTGTGGGACGACGGCATCGAACGGCGCGTCGAAGGTTTCCTGCTCGTTGCGTATGACATTCCGCGCGGCTGTCTCGGTGCGTACTATCCGGAAACCAATCCGCTCGTGCCGCTCGACAGCGTAGGCGACGTCTGCAATACCCCGACCTCGAAGTCGATCCCGGTGCTGATACATCGGCCGGCCCGCACGGTCGCGCCGCAAGCGGCGTGACGAGAATTGCAAGCGCCGCCGCCCGGGCCGCGCTTGCGCAGCAGTCCCGCAGAATCAGGCTGGAACACCGCAGACGGCGAGTGCCCGCCATGCAGCGAATTACCGGCCTCCAGCGCTCACAAATCCCGCGCAATCGATGCCGGTTCGCTATACCCCCACTCACCGCCGCGTCAACCGAGCGCCACCCAGACCAGATACCCGTTCAAGCCGACGATTACCGCGCTCGCCACGCCAGCCGCCGCGATCATCGGCGCACGCAGCGCATACTCGCCGAGCACGTCGCGCCGGCTCGACAGCAGCATCAACGCAACCATCGGCAGCGGCAATACGAAACTCAGCACGACCTGACTCAGCACCATCGCATGCGTGACGTCGCAACCAAGCGCAACCACCGCGAACGCGGGCAGGATCGTCACGGCACGGCGCACCCAGATCGGCACTTGGCGGCGCAGGAAGCCCTGCATCACGACCTGCCCCGCGAGCGTGCCGACCACCGAGCTGGACACGCCCGACGCAAACAGCGCGACGAGAAAAAGCGCGCCGGCGGCCGGCCCGAGCAGCGGGATCAGCGTGTGATAGGCGTCGCCGATGTCGGTCATGCCGGGCATCGTCGCGTGAAATGCCGACGATGCCATCATCACCATCGCGATATTGACGAAGCCGGCAATGCCCAGTGCGACAGCTACCTCGCAGTTCGAAAAGCGCAACAACAGACGGCGCTCGCGGTCATCGCGCGGCGTCGTGCGCCGTTGCGTGAGACTAGAGTGCAGATACAGCGTGTGCGGCATGATCGTCGCGCCGATGATGCCGACCGCGATCGTCAGCGCGGCGCCGTCGCGCAGTTGCGGCACGACGAGATGATAGGCAGCGGCATGCCAGTTCTGCGGCGCGATCAGCAGCTCGCCGAGATAGCTCACGCCAATCACGCCGACGAGCGCCGCGATCGCCGCCTCGAGCGGCCGGAACCCGCGCTTCTCGAGCGTCAGGATCGCGCCGGTCAGCACCGCCGTCGCGGCCATGCCGGCGAGGAGCGGCAAATGAAGCAGCAGGCCGAATGCGAGCGCGCCGCCGAGAAATTCGGCAAGATCGGTCGCCATCGCGGCGATTTCAGACGCCGCCCACATCCCCCAGACCACCGGCCGCGGAAAGTGCTCGCGGCACAGCTCGGCCAGGTTGCGCCCCGTCACGATGCCGAGCTTCGCCGACATCGCTTGAAACGCCATCGCAATCACATTCGCGAGCAGCACGACCCACAGCAGCGTGTAACCGTAGGCGGCACCCGCCTGGATGTTGGTCGCGAAATTGCCGGGGTCCATGTAGCCGATCGACGCGATCACGGCCGGCCCAACGAACGGCAGCACGGCCGACAGGCCTTTGCGCCGCCCGTCGAGCGCATCGCGCGCCGCGCTGATCGTGCGTGACGTCGCCGCGCCGGGCATCGGGAAATCGCCGGCGGATGCCGGCGATGCGGGAGTGGATGGCATAGTGAAGTCCGTTCGAATGTTGGATTCGCAATGTGGCCGGCACAGCGGCAGTCACGCGCCAATATCGTCTCGTTCGCCGCCGCGCCGGGCCGTCGCGTTCAAATCGGCACCACGTCCGGCCGGTTGCGCGGGATGCGTGCGATCACGTCCGGGGCGAGATTCAGATGCGCCTCGACGAGCTTCGGCGGCGTATGCGCAAGCCAGTCGGACAGTGACACCTCCGCGTAGTGATCGGCCTTGAAGATCTCGAGGAACACGAGATCGGTTTGGCCGGTGTTCTGCACGTAATGCCCCAGGCTCTTTTTCACATAACCGACGTCGCCCGCGCGAAAATCGGCCGTTTGCGCCTTCGGACCGGTATCGAACACCGTCATCCGCGCTTTGCCCTGTATGTAGTACTGCCACTCGTCCGCGTTCGGGTGCCAGTGCAGTTCGCGCATGCCGCCCGGCCGCACGGTGACGAGCGCGGCCGCCACCGTCTTCGACACGTTGAAGTTCGTGCTGTCGACGATCCGCACTTCGCCGCCGCGCGTCTGCACATTCGGCTTCATGTCGCCCATCGAGAAGACGAACGGCTGCTTCGGCGCCCCCCGAGACGACGCCGACGCCCGCTGCGCATCGGCAAGCGGCCCCGGATCGCCGCCCTGGAAGATCCAAAGGTTGTCGAGCGGGATCTGCTTGAACGCATCGGCGGGCACGCCGAAGTTCAGCGCGAGCACGTCCGGCGGCGTGTGCGCGATCCAGTCGGTAACGAGCAGCGTGTTGAATTCGGACGCCCGACCATTGTCGAATGCGAGCAAAAACTCCGCGCCATCGACGCCAAGCCCTTGCAGCGAATGCGGCAGGCCGGGCGGGAAATACCAGAGATCGCCCGTCTTGACGTCCTGCACCGATGGCCGCCCCTGCTCGTCGAGCACGGTGATCCGGCAGCGGCCGTCGAGCATGAACGCCCATTCCGCCTGCTGATGCCAATGCATTTCGCGAATGCCGCCGCGCGTCAAGCGCATATTGACGCCGGAAATGGTTTCGGAAATTGCAAAATCGTCCTGCGTGACTTCACGCGCCCAACCGCCGTTTTGAATCCGTTTATGTGCATTATTGAAAGACGCCCAGAATAATGGCATTCCGTTTATATCGGTTGCCGGCGGATCTTGAAACGACGGGAATTGCCCCATCAACGCCTGATTTTTCGGACCGGGATCGGCCAGGCTCTGCGGATTGCGTGCATTGACCGCGCCCTCCGGCGGTCTGTCGGGATTGCCGAACGAAGCGGCCTTGGCGGACACGGCAATGCCGGCGGCGGCGACCGCGCCGGCCGTGTGCGCAAGCATTTTGCGCCGGGATAGATTTGTCATCGAATCCTCTTCATCGATTCTAATTTGGAAATAAAACCCAACGGATTAATCATTCGATTTTCTTTCAATCAAATGTTCCGCAACACAAGTTAAATACAAATCACCAGAAAAATTAAATGATTTGTCAAGATGGGTTAATGAATTAATCTGATTCCCTTTAAGTTTGTAATCCTCGGGGCGGCGCGGGCATGACCGGGCCGCCGCCGCGCGGCTGCCACGCAGCGACGCGGCGTGGCATCGCCGATTTCTGGATTCCGGCCCGTAATGCGAAAATCGGGTTCGTTCTTTTTCTGACGGAGCATCGATGAAGCATTTGCTGTCCAAGCTCGCCATCGGCGCCGCGCTCGGCGCGCTTTCGCTCGCGCCCGTGTTCTGCGCTCACGCCGCCACTCCGCCCGGCATCTTCGTGATCGCCACGCAGCTCGGCGAATTCACGACGCTCGATCCGGCCGAGATCTATGAGCTGGTGCCGTCCGAATATGTCGCGAATACCTACGAACGGCTGGTTCGCGTCGATCTGCGCGATCCGTCCAAGTTCGAAGGCCGGATCGCGCAGTCGTGGAGCGTCGGCGCCAACGGCACGACCTTTACGTTCAAGCTGCGGCCCGGTCTCAAGTTCCATTCGGGCAATCCGGTGACGGCCGACGATGTGGCGTGGTCGCTGCGCCGCACCGTGCTGCTCGACAAGGGACCGGCCGGCGTGCTCGCCGATCTCGGCCTCACCAAAGACAACGTCGCGCAAAAGATCCAGCGCATCGACGATCAAACCGTCTCGATCGAAACCGCGCACCGGTACGCGCCGAGCTTCGTGCTCAACGTGCTGAGCGCCGATCCGGCATCGATCGTCGACAAGAAGCTGCTGCTGTCGCACGAAAAGAACGGCGACCTCGGCAATGGCTGGCTGAAAAATGCCGATGCGGGCTCCGGCCCGTATCAGCTCGTCAAATGGACGCCAAACGAAAGCCTCGTATTGCAGCGCTTCGAAGGCTACCGCACGCCGTATCCAATGAAGCGCATCGTGCTGCGCCATGTACCGGAAGCCTCCGCGCAACGGCTGCTGCTCGAGAACGGCGACGTCGACGCGGCGCGCAATCTGAGCCCGGACAGCCTCGCGGCCCTGACGAAGGCCGGCAAGATCCAAGTGGCGTCGTGGCCGGTATCGGCGCTGCTCTATCTGAGCCTGAACACGAAGAATCCCAATCTCGCGAAACCCGGCGTGCAGGAAGCGATGAAGTGGCTCGTCGATTACGACGGCATCCAGCGCAACATCGTTGGCACGACGTACAAAGTCCACCAGACGTTCCTGCCGGAGGGCTTTCTCGGTTCGCTAAACGCGAACCCGTACCGGCAGGACGTCGCGAAGGCGAAAGCGCTGCTCGCGAAAGCCGGGCTGCCGAACGGCTTCGCCGTGACGATGGACATGCCCAACGATTACCCGTACATCGAGATCGCACAGGCGCTGCAGGCGAATTTCGCGAAAGCCGGAATCGTCGTGAAGCTGATCCCCGGCGACGCGAAGCAGGCGATCGGCAAATATCGCGCACGCGCGCACGATATCTTCATCGGCGAGTGGTCGCCCGACTACATGGACCCGAACAGCAATGCGCGCGGCTTCGCATGGAATCCGGACAATTCGGACAACGCAAAGTACAAGCTGCTCGCTTGGCGCAATAGCTGGGACATCGCGCAACTCACCGCGCAGACCGATGCGGCGCTTGCCGAGCCGTCAGCCACAAAGCGCGCGCAGCGCTACGAGGCGTTGCAGAAAGCTGTGCTCGCGAACTCGCCGTTCGTGATCATGTTCGAGAAGGTCGTGCAAGTCGCCACGCGCCCCGGCGTGACCGGGCCGGAAATCGGGCCGATCAACGATCTCGTGTCGTACCGGACGCTGAAGAAGTGAGCGTGGCCGCGGCCGGCGGCCGGAGCAGGCCGCCGGCCGGCCAATGCGAGGGCGCATCGGCGCCGTTTCGTGCGGCAACGGATAATTTCCAGCTATTCGATATTTTATCTCTATTTATTTTATAAACTGGCACGCAGGTTTTTGTCTTTGTTAGATCGATGACAACGCACAACCAAACGACAACGATCCAACAAACCACCGTTCAAACGCCCGATGCCGTCCGCTTTCGTTCAGACCGTCGAAACCCGCTTTGCCGAGCTGACGCCCACCGCCAAGCGCATTGCGAGCTACATGCTGGCCAATCTGGAGCGGCTCGGCCTCGAAAGCGCCGACCAGATCGCGCGGCAGACCGGGACGAGCGGCATTTCGGTGGGGCGCTTTCTGCGCAGTGTCGGCTATCGCAACCTCGATGATCTGAAGCGCGAACTGCGTGGCGTATCCGAACGCCCGTGGATGATCACCGATCGCCTCGACGAATACCGGCGCGTGACGGGCGCGCCTGCGCCGTTTGCGGCGCGCGAGGCTTCGCCTGCCGCCTCGGCAGCCGCCCACCTCGACGACGCGCTCGCGCGCGAACTCGACGCAATCGGCCACGTATACGAACTCGCGCGCACGCCGGCGTTCGCGCAAATCGCCGATCGCATCGCGCATGCGGACGCAGTCTTCATTCTCGGCATTCAATCTACACGTGGGATCAGCAATGCCCTGCACAGTTATCTCGAATATCTGCGGCCGCGCGTCTTCTACTCGGATGGCATGTCCGGCTCGTATGTCGATTCGCTGAACTCCGGCTTCACCGATCCTTATTGCATCGTCACCGACATCCGCGCGTATTCGCGCATCGCGCGACGCTATTGCGAAGCGGCCGCCGCGCGCGGGCTGCGCTTCGCGCTCGTGACCGACGTCTACTGCCCATGGGCGCGCGAACTGCGCTGCGATCTGCTGCAGGTGAAAACCGACGTCGGCCTGTTCTGGGATTCGCTCGCGCCGCTCACCTGCCTGTTCAATCTGTTGATCAGCGCGGTAGTCGATCGGCTCGGCAGCGCGCTCGACGCGCGTGTCGAGCGCAATCGCGAGCTGCAGCGCGAATTCGATCAATTCGAACCATGAAGCCGTCCGTTGACACCTGCGCCCATCGGCTCGTCGAAATCAAGCCGCACACACACGGCGTCGACATCGACCTCGTCTACGCGAGCGCACGCAACCTGACCGGCCGGCCGATCTACCAACGTGCGCACTGCCTGCTGCTCGAACCCGCCGAAGCCGCGCTGCGCCGCGCGGTCGCGATTGCGGCGCGACTCGGCTTGAAGCTGCGCATTTACGACGCTTACCGGCCACCGCAAGCCCAGCAGGTGCTATGGCACTTCCTGCCCGATCCGGATTATGTCGCGAACCTCGAACGCGGCTCGAATCACAGCCGCGGCACCGCGCTCGACCTGACGCTCGTCGACGCGAACGGCGCCGCGCTCGATATGGGCACGGGCTTCGACGAAATGATCAACACATCGAATCATTTCCACGACGGCCTGCCCGAATCCGTTCAGCGCAACCGGCTGCTGCTGCTCGGCGTGATGCATGCCGCCGGTTTCACGCACATCGCGAGCGAATGGTGGCATTACGAGTTGCCCGACTCGCGCGCCTGGCCGCTGATCGACAACCAGGCGAGCGGACCGTGGCGATTGATGTGAACCCGGCCGCACGCCGCCCCCCCTGCCTCATGGAGCACGTATGAAATTCCCGCTGCCCAAACTCGCCGTGGCGCTCGCCGCCTGCACCTTGTTCTCGGCCGCGCCCTGCACGCGCGCGGCGACGCCGAAGGACATGTTCGTGATGGCCACGCTGCTCGACGAATTCATTTCGCTCGATCCCGGCGAGATTTACGAACTCGTGCCCGAGGAGTACGTGGCGAACACCTATGACCGGCTCGTGCGCGTCAATCTGGCCGATCCGTCGAAGTTCGACGGCGACGTTGCGCAGTCGTGGAGCGTGAGCCCGGACGGACTCACCTTCACGTTCAAGCTGCGGCCGGGCCTCCAGTTTCATTCGGGCAATCCGCTCACCGCCGACGATGTTGCCTGGTCGATCCAGCGCGCCGTGCTGCTCGACAAAGGGCCGGCCACCGTGCTCGCGGGCCTGGGGCTCACGAAGACGAACGTGCTCGCGAACGTGAAGAAGATTGACGATCTGACGATATCGGTCACCACCGACAGGAAATATGCACCGACCTTTGTACTGAACGTGCTCGGCTCGTGGCCCGCATCGGTCGTCGACAAAAAACTGCTGCTGTCGCACCAGCAAGGCAACGACTTCGGCAACGGCTGGCTGAAGACACACGAGGCTGGCTCGGGCGCGTACCAGCTCGTCAAGTGGACGGCAGGCGACAGCATCGTGCTGCAGCGTAACGACCGCTACCGGCTGCCGCTCGCGATCAAGCGCATCGTGCTGCGGCACGTGCCGGAAGCGGCCAGCCAGCGTCTGCTGCTCGAAAGCGGCGATGTCGACGCGGCACGCGATCTCAGCCCCGACGATCTCGCCGCTGTCGTCAAAAACGGCACCGCGAAGGCCACGGCAGCGCCGCAAGCGACGCTGCTCTATCTCGGCCTGAACACGAAAAATCCGACGCTTGCGAAACCGCAAGTGCAGGAAGCGCTGAAATGGCTCGTCGACTATAACGGCATCCAGAACCACGTCGTGAAGACGACCTACAAGGTCCATCAAACCTTCATGCCGGACGGCTTTCTCGGCGCCCTCGACGCGAACCCGTACCGGCAGGACGTCGCGAAAGCAAAGACGCTGCTGGCGAAAGCCGGCGTGCCGAACGGCTTCACGATCACGATGGACGTGCGCAACGATTATCCGTACACCGAAATTGCGCAGGCCGTGCAGGCGAATTTCGCGCTGGCCGGCATCAACGTCAAGCTCATTGCCGGCGACAACAAGCAGACGCTCGCGAAATACCGCGCGCGACAGCACGACATCTACATCGGGGAATGGTCGGCCGATTACATCGATCCGCATAGCAACGCGCAGGGTTTCGCATGGAACCCTGACAACAGCGATCAGTCTAGCTACAAGATGCTCGCATGGCGCAACGCGTGGGACATTGCGCCGCTCACCGCGCAGACACAGCAGGCGCTCGTCGAGCCGTCGGCGGCCAAGCGCGCACAGCGTTACCAGGCGATGCAGAAAGAAGTGCTTGCGAAATCGCCGTTCGTGATCCTGTTCGAGAAGGTCGCGCAGGTGGCGACACGGCCCAGCGTGAGCGGCCTCGAAGTGGGCCCGATCAACGATCTCGTATCGTATCGGCATCTGAAGAAACAATGACGCAACCTGCCAATCCCGATATGTCGACACCCGCCACCGCTTTCGAAGCGCTGCGCACACTGCCCGCGCGCCGCCCCGGCGTGCGCCGCGCGCTGCGTGCGGCGCGCGCGGCGCTCACGCTTGCCGTGACGTTCGCGGGGCTGCTCGCGCTAACGTTCGTGATCGGCCGCAAAGTGCCGATCGATCCCGTCCTCGCCGTGCTCGGCGACCGTGCATCGGCCGAAGCCTACGCGGCCGAGCGAATCGCACTCGGGCTCGACAAACCACTCGCGACGCAATTCATGATCTATGCGCGCGACGTGCTGCACGGCGATCTCGGCATGTCGCTGCTGACGTCGAACCCGGTGCTCGACGATATCAAGCGCGTGTTTCCCGCAACGCTCGAACTCGCGACGCTCGCCACGCTGATCGGCGTCGCGCTTGGCGTGCCGCTCGGCGTCGCGGCGGCCGCGCGGCACAACCGGCCGATCGATCACATCGCGCGCTTCGTCGGCCTGATCGGCAATTCGGTGCCGGTGTTTTGGCTCGGATTGATGGGACTGCTGCTGTTCTATGCGAAATTGCGCTGGGTCGCGGGGCCGGGGCGGCTCGATCCCGTCTACGACGGCATGGTGGAGCCGCGCACCGGCAGCCTGCTGATCGACGCGGCGCTCGCGGGCGAATGGGACGTGCTGCGCAATGCGCTGTCGCATATCGTGCTGCCCGCGGCGATCCTCGGCTATTACTCGGTCGCCTACCTGAGCCGGATGACGCGCTCGTTCATGCTCGATCAATTGAGCCAGGAATACATCGTCACGGCGCGCGCGAAAGGGCTCGCCGAGCGCGCCGTGATCTGGCGGCATGCATTCGGCAACATCGCGGTGCCACTCTTGACGGTGATCGCGCTCACCTACAGCAATCTGCTCGAAGGCTCGGTGCTGACCGAGATCGTGTTCGCATGGCCCGGCATCGGCTCGTATCTGACCGGGGCGCTGCTCAATGCCGACATGAATGCGGTACTCGGCTGTACGCTCGTGATCGGCGCGCTATTCATCACGATCAATCTGCTGACCGACGCACTCTATCGCGTGTTCGATCCGCGCGCCCGTTGATTTACCACGCCCCTTATCCTCATCGAACGATTGAACGATTTCGACATGCCTTCGCCCTCCCATCGCCGCCCGCCATCATCGGCCGCGCCCACGCTGCGCGAATGGCTGCTCACCGATACGCCCGCGTCGCGCCGCCAAGCGGCGCTCGGCCTCGCATACCGGCGCTGGCGGCGCTTCGCCGGCAATCCGCTGAACCTGATCGGGTTTGCGATCCTGGCCGCGCTCGTGGCCGTCGCGATCGTCGCGCCATTCGTCCTGCCCCACGATCCGCTGCAGCAGGTGCTCGCCGACCGGCTGCTGCCGCCCGGCTCGCCGTCACACTGGTTCGGCACCGATCAGCTCGGCCGGGATATTCTGTCGCGGATGATCGCCGGCTCGCGCCTGACGCTCGGCATCGCGATCCTCGTCGTCGCGATCGTCGTGCCTATCGGGCTCGCGATCGGCACGACGGCGGGTTTCTGCGGCGGCTTTGTCGACAGCGTGCTGATGCGCATCACCGATATCGCGCTGGCATTCCCGAAAATCGTCCTCGCGCTGGCATTCGCGGCTGCGCTCGGGCCAGGCGTCGTCAACGCGGTCGTCGCAATCTCCATCACCGCGTGGCCGGCCTATGCCCGGCTCGCGCGCGCCGAAACGTTGCGCATCGCGCACGCGGATTTCATCGATGCCGCGCGGCTGCAAGGTGCATCGCCACTGCGCATCCTATCGCGCTATGTCACGCCGCTGTGCGTGTCGTCCGTGATCGTGCGCGCGACGCTCGACATGGCGGGCATCGTGCTGACCGTCGCCGGACTCGGCTTTCTCGGGCTCGGCGCGCAGCCGCCGAGCCCCGAATGGGGCTTCATGGTGGCTTCCGGGCGCAACGTGCTGCTCGACGCCTGGTGGGTCGCGACACTGCCCGGCATCGCAATCCTCGTCGTCAGCATCGCGTTCAACCTGCTCGGCGACGGATTGCGCGACGTCTTCGATCCGCGTCATGGAGCCTGACATGCGATTGCCTGCACATACGCTTCACGCACCTTCGCCCGACGCCGAGCGCGCGCGTGCTTCGGGCGGATTGGCACACGGGAGCACGGCCGGCGCCCTGACACGCACGGCATCGGCCCCGCCTCTTTGCGAAATAGAAGGATTGCAAATCGGTTTTCGCACCCATGACGGCACGCTTGTCGACGCGGTGCACGATTTGTCGTTGTCGCTCGAGCCCGGCGAGCGGCTCGGCATCGTCGGCGAATCCGGCTCCGGAAAATCGTTGACGGGCCGTGCGCTGCTGGGCCTGCTGCCTGCTGCCGCGCAATGGCGCGCGCGAGCGCTGCGCTTCGAAGGCCGCGACCTGCTCGCGCTCGCGCCGCGCGAGCGCCGCCGGCTGTGCGGCAGCGCAATGGGGATGATCCTTCAGGATCCCAAGTATTCGTTGAACCCGGTAATGACGGTCGGCCAGCAGATGGCCGAGGCGTTCCGGCTGCGCGAACCCGGCTTGCGCGGCCGCGCGCTGCGCGAGCGGATCGTCGATGCGCTCGCCGCCGTCGAGATTCGCGATCCGGCACGCGTTACCGACGCGTATGCGCACGAATTGTCGGGCGGCATGGGGCAGCGCGTGATGATCGCGATGATGGTATCGACCGGGCCGCGCCTGCTGATCGCCGACGAGCCGACATCCGCGCTGGACGTCGCCGTGTCGATGCAGGTGCTCGCGGTGCTCGACGACATGATCGCCCGCCATCGCACCGGGCTCGTATTCATCAGCCATGACCTGCCGCTCGTGATGTCGTTTTGCGACCGGGTCGCGGTCATGTACGCGGGGCGCGTCGTCGAGACCTGCGCGGCGCGCGATCTGGCCCATGCGAACCATCCTTATACGCGTGGCCTGCTTGCCGCGACACCGCCGCTCGCCGATCCGCCCGACACGCTGCCGCTGCTCGAGCGCGATCCCGCGTGGCTCGGCTCCACGTGAAAAGCACGCCGAACATGGAATCAGTAACAGGAGCCTCCACCATGACGACCGCCCCCATGATTGAGATCCGCGATGCGTCGATCCGTTTTACGACCCGCGCCGGTCACGTCGACGCGGTGCGCGACGTAAGCGTATCGATCGGCACGGGCGACGCGTTCGGGCTGGTCGGCGAATCCGGGTCCGGCAAGTCGACGCTGCTGCGCGCGCTGACGGGCCTCGTGCCGCTTGCGCACGGCACGCTGTCGATCGGCTCGCGCCCGATCGGCGGCAAGCTCGAGCGCGCATGGCGCCGCGACGTGCAAATGGTGTTCCAAGACCCTTATGCGTCGCTGCATCCGCGCTTCACCGTCGACGAAACGCTGCGCGAGCCGCTCGCGATCCATCGGCTGCCTAACCCGGACGAACGAATTCCGCGCGCGCTCGCCGAAGTCGGCCTCGGGCCCGCATTTCGCTTCCGCTATCCGCACCAGTTGTCGGGCGGGCAACGGCAGCGCGTGGCAATCGCGCGCGCGCTGATCATCGAGCCGCGCGTGCTGCTGCTCGACGAGCCGACGTCGGCGCTCGACGTATCGGTTCAAGCGGAGATTCTCAATTTGCTGAAGCGGCTGCATCGCGAACGGGGACTCACGATGATCGTCGTCAGCCATAATCTCGCGGTCGTCGGATTTCTGTGCAGCCGCGTGGCGGTCATGCGCGGCGGGATGATGATCGAGCAGCTTGACATCGAGGACGTGCGTGCGGCGCGTGTCGGAACCGATTACACCCGCACGTTGCTCGCGGCGACGCAGGGATACCGGCGCGCCGGCTGAAGCCGGCGCCGCACCGGTCACATCCATGCATTCGGCTGCGCCGGGCGGCCCGGCACAGCGAGCCCTCCGATGCTGCGCGCCTTTACGACAAGCCGTTCATGGCGAACCGTCCGTTTATCGCTTCGTCCGTCCAGATCGGCGTATCGCCCGCCTGCGCGCTCAGTGCGCGATGTGCAGCGAAACCGCGCAGCTCGACGCCGGATCGTCCGCTGACGTATGCCGCTATCCAAGACAAGACAAGGCATCGCGACGGGCGGTAATAAGTTGGACCTCAGCCGAACGCACGCGCGACAATCCGCGCAGCCGACGCGATCACGTCATTGCGCGCGCGCGCCTGCTGAGCGCGCCCCGTCGTATAGATCGCGAGCACGATCGGCGCGCGGCCCGGCGGATACAAGACGCCGATATCGTTGGCTGTCCCATAATCGCCCGTCCCCGTCTTGTCGGCAACGCGCCATGCCGGCGGCACGCCCGCGCGAATCCGCTCGTTGCCCGTCGTATTGCCGAGCATCCATGCATTGAGCTGCTCGCGCTGCGCTTGGCCGAGCGCATCGCCGAGCAGCAGACGGCGCAGGCTCGCCGCCATCGCCGACGGTGTGGTCGTATCGCGGAGGTCGCCGGGAATCGCGGTATTCAGCTCGGTCTCCCGACGGTCGAGACGAAACTCGGCGTCGCCGATCGAACGCGCATAGGCGGTCACTGCCTGAGGACCGCCCAACAGCGAAATCAGCAGATTCGCGGCCGTGTTGTCGCTGTATTGCAGCGCCGCCGCACATAGCTCGGCTGTCGTCATGCCTGCGCCCGCGTGCTTGCCGGTGATCGGCGAATACTCGACGAGGTCGCGTTTGGCATAGACGATTCTGCGCGGCAGCAGATCAGGTTCGGCGGCGCTGCGTGCGAGAACTGCCGCCGACAGCATCATCTTGAACGTGCTGCAGAACGCAAAGCGTTCGTCGGCGCGGTACGCGATTTTCGCGTTCGTCGCCGTATCGAGCGCGGCCACGCCGATACGGCCGTCGAACGATGCCTCGAGCTCACGGAGCGCCCGTTGGGCATCGGCTGTGCCGACGTTGTCCGAATGTCCGGTAAGCGGTGCACACGCGCCGATCAATGGCGCGGAAACGGCGGCGATCAGTACTGAGCGGCGCGATAGGGAATGCTTCATGATCGATGGGTGAATGGTGAAGTGATGTATGGATGTCGGCCAATCCGACGCGCGGCACTCGCATGCCGGATTCGCACGCCGGTGAGCGTATCAGTTCTTGATGTGCGCGATCGTGCGGATTTGTCGCCGCGTCGACGTGCGTTGTGCTCTCCCGGCAGCGTGCGTGGCCGGCGATGTGCCGGCCTTTGGAGAGATTTGCTTGCGTGACGATGGCGCGCCGTCACTCGGCGTCAGGCCGCAGGCCGTGTCGAGAAAACTCATGAATCGCGCATGCGTTCGCCGCAACGCAACGGCCGTTACAAGCCGCTTTGCAAGCGTTCGTCAACAGTGTCCGATGCCATCGCCCGATGCGCGGCGTTACACACGGGCCGCATGACATGCGATCCCCACCCGGCGCACGGTAACGGTAAAACGCCGTCTGATTTGCGCGTCGCATCGCGGTACGGCAGGCTGCCGCGATGCGACGCACAGCCAACCGCCGCCGCCCGGCCGCTGACGGGCAGCACGGCCGGCATTGCGCGCTTCGCACGCCTGCATCGGCTCACCCCTGCTGCTTGCCCGTCAAATAAAGCATCGGATTGACCGGCTTGCCGTCGCGCCGCACTTCGAACAGCATCGCCGCACGCCCATTGTCGGCACCGCTTCCCATCTCGGCAATCTGCTCGCCTTGCCGGACAACATCGCCCGTCTTCACGAGCAGCTTGCGATTGCGCGCATAAGCCGTCAGGAAATCTGCATTGTGCTGGACCAGGATCAGCGTACCGTAACCGTTCAAACCCGCGCCCGCATACATCACGCGCCCCGCTGCGGCCGCGCGCACCGGATCGCCCGCACGGCCCACGATCTGAATGCCACGGTTGCGGCCCGGCTGGAATGTTTCGACGACCGTGCCAGCCACCGGCCACGCAAGCGCGATCGACTGCGCATGACGCTTCGTCTGTTGGACAACGCGCCGGTCAGCTGCGCGCTCGGCGGCGCTGCCGGAAGCCGCCGGCGTTTGGGACGTTTGGGACGTTTGGGACGTTTGGGACGTTTGGGACGTTTGGGACGTTTGCGGCACTTGCTGCGCCTGCGACGCTCGGGACGCTTGCTGCACTTGCGACGCTTGCTGCGCTTGGGACGCTTGCTGCACTTGCGACGCTTGCGACGGCACCGCGCCCGCCCCGGCCAACTCGGACACATTCGAGCTGCCACCCGATGCAGCGCTCGCCGGAATCGCCGCGAGCGCATCGCTCATCGTGAGCACATCGCTTACTGCGCGAGCATCGCCGGTCGCGACATCGACCGGCGATGGCAGCAAACCGGCCAAACCGGTGAATGCCAGCGCTGCGTCACCTGCATCGGCCGAGTCCGAGCCGCCCGGCTTTGCCGCGTCGGCCGGGCGCGTCGCCTGCGAACTGACCGCGCCGCGCGCATCCGGCGCCGCGGTCCACAGCACTTGGCCGATTGCAATCCGCGTGCGGCGGCCAAGCCGGTTCCATTTTTGCAGCTCCTTGACCGTGCAGCCCTTCGCCTGCGCGATCGCCGATAACGTATCGCCGCGCTTCACCACGTAACGGGTTGCGGCCAGCGGCGACGCGGCCTGATCCTGGCCGTTTGGCGCAAGCGCCGCCGTTGCGGCCTGCGCGGCACTCGCCTGCGATGCAACGGCTGCGCTCGCGAGCGTGTCGGTCGGCTCGACCGGTGACGACTGCGTCGCGCAACCGGCAACGATCAGCGCGGCGGCTATCCCGGAAAGCCACAAGACACGGCGGTCGATCTCGCTCTTGCTCATGCTCGAGTCAACTCCAAACGATGAAGCTCCCAAGCATCTCAAAATCGGCGGTACACACATGTAACCGGATGCAAGCAATGATGACAAAGTGCTCGCGGCCACCAATCGCTTCCCGGCGCGGCGTGATCTTCGGTGACCTTTCATACTTTGGCGCCGGTCCGTCGAATGCCTGCTCACTCATGGCCCTTCAGCGCGCGCAACAACACCTCCGGCACCGGCTTTTTCCCGCTGCCGTCGGTTGCAATGCACACATAGACGACTTTCGCACTGGCGATCTCGGCCGAGTCTCGCCAGATGTCAAAACCGAGCGTGAAGCTGGTCGTGCCGATCCGAATCGGCTGCACGTCAATGCGCGCCGAATCGCCCATCGACAAACTGCCGCGCCAGTCTATTTCGAGATGAACCAACTGCACTTCCGTGCCCGCCGATGCGAGAACGCGATACGGCAACTCGCGGAACTCGAGGAACGCGGCCCACGCTTCGCCGAGATATGCGACGTACCACATATTGAATACCACGTTCTGCTGATCGATTTCGCAGTATCTGACTCGGATGTCGGTGGAGAATGTCATGTCGAAAACCAGAATGGCGGATAACGAACGGATACCGCGATCGAAAGCACGGATTCCTGACGATTGCGCATCGTCGCTGGCGCGCGGGAGCCTCAACGCCACGCGATTCGCGCCAGCATCTAACTCGAGTCGACGCGCCGCGCCGGCGCGGGGTTTGCACCGAATCCCTTCGCATTCATGATTGCGCGCGCGTGATCCTGTCGAGCGCGTGCGCGACCACCGCCGGCTCGCTCAGAATGCGGCGGTGCCCGAGGCCCTTGAACACCTGTAGGTCCGCGATGCCATCGAGCGCGGCCAGAAGTTTTTCGGACTGGGACAATTCGACAAACTCATCATCCGCATCATGAATCAGCGTGACTCGCGCCCGTAATCCGGCGAGATTGTTGTCGGACGAAAACTCATGCCAGATCGTCGGCTTGCCGAACAGGGCTTCGAGATGACGCTTGAGCAGGTCGACCGTTTCCGGCCGCAGGTTCAGCGACGCGGTATAGCGGGTGATCAGATACGAAAAATCGCAGATGCCGGACAGCGCGACGAGATGCGACGCATGCACACCATGATTGAGCGCGTAAAACGCATACAGCACGCCAAGCGAATGCGCGACGACGACGTCAGCCGGCCCGTTGCGTTGTTGCAGCGCCATCAGAATCGCATGCACATCCAACAACGTAGCGGTATCGCCGCGCGATTCGCCGTGACCGACGAAACCGGCGCGTGCCTCGGCTCAACAGCGGCCGATGCGTTCGCGCGCGTCAAACCTTCCGGCACCGCGCCGAAACCGGCTTGCGGCAGCCGGACAAAAACCGCATCGATCGCCACCGCAACGCCGCAGCAAACAAAGAAAATATGTAACGCAAGCTTGAACGCCAGCAACCAAGACGAATCGTCACCGTCCATCTCCGCCCCCATGTCAGCCCATCGGCAAACATGATGCGCGGCATTTCGCCGCGGAAAAATGCGGAAACGGGCGAAGCCTGGCTCAGGCATCGCCTGAACGCGGCCCGCAACATTCCTGTTACCGTATCGCCCATTACAACGACAGCCCCCGCCCCATGCGATTCGACCTGACCGATCTGCGCCTTTTTCTACATGTCTGTGACGCAGGCAGCATCACGGGCGGCGCCGAGCGCGCGCACATCACGTTGCAATCCGCGAGCGAGCGCATCCGTGGCATGGAAGAAGAACTCGGCGTGCCGCTATTGCAACGCGCCAAACGCGGCACGCGCGCGACCGATGCCGGCCGCGCGCTCGAACATCACGCACGCGTCGTCCTGCAACAGATCGACCACATGCGCGGCGAGCTACAGCAGTACGGCGGCGGCCTGCGCGGCCACATCCGCCTGCTCTGCAACACCGCGGCGCTCAGCGAATACCTGCCGGATGCGCTTGCCGAATATCTGCCGCGCCATCCAACGCTGTCGGTCAGCGTCGAGGAACGTTCGAGCCAGGAAATCGTACATGCGATTCGCGGCAAGACAGCCGATTTCGGGATTGTTGCCGATTCGGTCGGAGTCGACGGGCTCGAACAAAAGCCGTTTCGCGAGGATTGGCTGATCGCCGTCGCAGCGCTCGATCATCCGCTCGCCGCGCGCGAGCGGGTGGCGTTCGCCGAACTCGTCGACACCGACTTCATCGGCATGACCGACGGCAGCGCACTGCAAGTTCATCTCGCCGAGCAGGCGAAGGCGCTGGGCAAGCGGATCGATTACCGAGTGCAGTTGAAGAGTTTCGACGCGATTTGCCGGCTGATCGAGCGCGGCGTCGGAATCGGCATCGTGTCGCGGCATGCGGCGCTGCGCGCGCAGCAAACGATGAAAATCCGCCTGATCGAGCTGACCGACGCATGGTCGCATCGGCGGCTGACGATCTGCGCGCGACGTTTCGACGAATTACCGAAGTACACGCGCGATTTCATCGCATTCCTGTCGCGTCAGCCGGACGGCACGCAGCCGGAAAGCGAAAACTGAGCGGCGTAAGCGCAACGGCGGCGGCACGCAGTGCACGCCGCCGCCGACCCGCCGTCAGGCGGTCAAACAGTCGAACAGCGGACCGATCAGAACTTGTGGCGAATCGCCGCGCGAACCGCGAACTGGTTCCCCGAGGCCGACGGGCCGTCGGTGCCCACCACATAACCGCCATCCGCGATCGTGCCGGTCTTGTCCCCCGCGACCTTCTGATACGCGCCTTGCAGATAGACGTCGGTACGCTTGGACAGGTTGTAGTCCGCCATCAGGCCAACCGTGTGGTATTTCGGCTTCACGTTGCTCGCGGCGGCGTCGAACTTGCCGTCCGTGTACACGTACTGCGCGCCGATGAAGAGCGCCGGCGTCAGCTGGTATTTGCCGTTGACTTCGAAGTTCTGGAATTTCGTCGCCGTCAGGCCCAGGCCCGCGAACGTCGATGCCGGCAGATAGACGGTCGACACCGGGTTCTTGATGTCGGCCTTCGTATACACGAAACCGACCGTGGCCGGGCCGAACGTGTAGTTGACACCGCCGCCGAAGATCCGCAGGCGGTCGGCCGTGAAGTTCGCGTCGTCGCCCGAAATCGCGCCGGCCGCCGTTTTGCCCGGATTGTTCGCCTGCAGATAAGCCGCCGCGAGTTGCAGGCCGCCAACCGTGTACTGCGCGCCGGCGCTGTACTGGCGGTTGTTCGAGAAGCCCGTGCCGTTGCTGAAGCTGTACGTGCCGCCGAACGACAGGCCGTTCCAATCCGGGCTCGCGTACTTGATCGTATTGTTCACACGGAACGAGTTGTCCGTGTTGTCGTTGTCGAACGGGTGCGAGAACAACGTGCCGCCCCAGTTGCCGTTCGCCGTCAGCGGCGCGAGGTAGTCGACGACCGAATCGTACTGGCGGCCGAGCGTGAGCGAGCCGAATTGGCTGTGCGACAGGCCCACGAACGCCTGGCGGCCGAACATCCGGCTGCCCTGGCCGAGCCGGCCGTTGTTCACGTCGAAGCCGTTTTCGAGCGTGAAGATCGCCTTCAAGCCGCCGCCCAGGTCTTCCGAGCCGCGCAGGCCCCAGCGGCTGCCCTGCGCATAGCCGCTTGCGAGCTGATAGTTGCTCTTGTTGACGCCGTTGACGTTGACGTTATTCGTATAGTTGAAGCCCTCGTCGATCACGCCGTACAGCGTCACGCTGCTCTGCGCGAAAACCGGCGCGGCGAAGGCGAGCGAAACCGCTGCACATACAACTTGCTTTTTCATTATCGGTATCTCCAAACCTAGTTCTAGTTGCTCAATCGGCTGCCTGGCAACGCAGCCTTGAATAGTGGTCGTCCTGGCGCCCGGCGCCGGAGCGCATCCATTGTGTCAACCTCAACGAATCATTTCGTAGGATTGATACGATGTTCGCAATACTGTCATGCACAAAATACACTGTCCATGTCGGTGCATGGAATTGCTTACCTATGTTGCGTGCGGCCAACTAATGCGCCGCCAAAGCGCCGGAATCAGGGCAAAAACGGCATTTTCCCGGTGTAAACCCTTAAAAGCGGCGATCGATGGCAAAATACGCAGCTATCGTCCGGATGCCTCGCCGTGCCGCTTTTCGCCATGCCGCCATTGTCTGTCCCCGTTTGCATGTCCATCCCACGTCGTCGCGCGGTTCACGCGTGCCGCGCCGCATGAGCGCTGCGGCCGCGCCGTCGCGGCGCTTCGTCGAACTCGATTTTTTTCGCGGCCTCGTGCTGCTCGTCATCGTCGTCGACCATATCGGCGGCAGCATCCTGTCGCGCGTCACGCTGCATGCGTATGCGTTATGCGATGCCGCCGAGGTGTTCGTGTTTCTCGGCGGCTTTGCAACCGCGATCGCATACAACTCGCTCGCCGAGCGCCAAACGGAAGCGGCCGCGCGCCAGCGCTTCATCAAACGTGCGTTTGAAATCTATCGCGCCTTCCTGTTGACGGCTGGCTTGATGCTGTCGATCACCGCGGCGCTCAGCGCATTCGCGATCGACGCGCCGAACATGCCGACCAACGATCTGGACGGGCTGATGAGCGCGCCGCTCGCCGCGCTGCGCGATATCCTGCTGTTGCGGCGCCAGCCTTATCTGGCCTCGGTGCTGCCGATGTACGCATTCTTCGCGCTGCTCGTGCCGCTCGCGCTGCCGGCCGCGAGAAGCCGTGCATGGTGGCTGCTGATTGCGGCGAGCGCCGCGCTCTGGCTTGCGGCGCGCAATATCGTCGGCTATCTGCCCACCGCCGAAGATACGCAATGGGACTTCAATCCATTCGCGTGGCAATTCCTGTTCGTACTCGGCATCGTCGCGCGCTGCCAGCCTGTCTACCGCGTGCTCGCGCGGCGGCCCGCCCGCTCGCATTGCGTGACGGCCATTGCGCTGGCCGTCGTCGTGGCGGGCGCGTATTACCGGCTGCGCATCGAGCCGTTCCCGGCCGATCCGTCGATCAAGCAGAACCTCGGCGCGTGGCGGCTCGCGAACTTCCTGGCGATCGCGTGGCTCGCGGCCAAGCTCGTGCATCTCGGCTGGATGCATCGGGTGGCGCAGGCCATGCCGTGGATCGGCACGATCGGCCGGCAGGGGCTTTTGTGCTTCGTCGCCGGCACCGGCATCTCGTTGCTGGTCGACTCGCTGCTGTACGCGGCCACGCAAGGCTATCTGAACGTGCCGCTCGGCCTCGCCGCGGATGCGGCGGCGCTCGGGCTGCTGTACGTCGTGGCGAAGCTGTATCCGCCGGTGGCCGCACGCATTGCCGCGCGATTCCAGCGAATGCCGCCGGCGCGGCCGCCGCGCACGCCTGGGCCGCAGTGGCCGATCCGGCTGCCGCATCGCCGGCACAACAAACGCTGAAAATCCGAGTGACGGCTGTCATCCGACGCTGATAGCCTACGCGCTCGCCATGATAATGACGCCGCCATGCGCCGATTCCTTTCGCCTCTCGTCACGCTGTTCGTCACCGCGCTCGCTGCCGTTACCCTCGCCGCCCACGCGGCCCCGCCCGCGCCGGCCGCCGCCGCCACCAGCAGCATCGTCGCCCGCTCGTTCCGCTCGCCGGCACTGCGCCGCGACTGGTCTTACCTGGTTTATCTGCCGCCCGGCTACAACCCGGAAGGTGCACGCTACCCGGTGCTGTACCTGCTGCACGGCAATGCCGGCAACGCCTACGACTGGATCACGCAAGGCCGCCTGCAAACCACCGCCGACGCACTGATCGAGCGCCGCGAGATTCCCCCTGTCGTGATCGTGATGCCGCAAGGCGGCACCGACTGGTACGTCGATCGCAAGGAGAAGATGCAAAGCGCGTTCCTGGACGATCTGCTGCCGGATGTGGAAGCGCATTATGCAGTGTCGAACCAGCGTGCGGGGCGGGCGATCGGCGGCGTATCGATGGGCGGCTACGGCGCGCTGCGCTTCGCGCTCCTCGAGCCGGAGCGCTTTTGCGGCGCGATGCTGCTCAGCCCGGCGATCTATTCGAACGAGCCGCCCACCGGGTCGGCCGCGCGCTACGTCGGCGTGTTCGGCGACAAGCAGTTCGACCCGAAGATCTGGCACGAGCTCAACTATCCGGCACTCTGGCACGGCTACTTCGCGCAACCGCTGCGCCTGCCGATGTTCATCGCCGCCGGCGACGACGACCTGTCGATCCAGGCCGAATCGAGCGTGCTCTATACGAACTTGCGGCGCGCGCAAAATCCCGCCGCGCTACGGATCGTCGGCGGCGCGCATACGTGGGACGTGTGGCGGCGGCTGCTCGGCTCGGCGCTCAAATACACGCTTGAGTGCGTGAAGTAGCGGCGGCCAGCGCGACCCGGCACGCGGCAAGATCCCATGCCGCGCAGCCGACGCTCTTGAAGAATACCGGCGTTGCCCGATCGTGCGGGACCGGGCGGCGCGCCGCGTGGCCGGCCGCCCCGCCGGCCGGCGCCGCGCGCTCGCGCAGCGCATCGGCCAGCGAATGCACACGCGACCACTCGACGCCCGCGACGAGCAAATCGCCCGCCTCATGGCGCGCGCCGTCGGGATCGTCGACATAGAGCGCGCTGCCCGCGATCGTGCGGCCGCCGACCTCGGCCGCATCGCGCGTAAACGCTCCCACACCAACGACGAGCCGCCCCGCGCGCGCAGGCTCGTCGTAGACCGGCGCGGCACTCGTCGTCGACGTGATGACGACATCCAGCGCATCGGGCAACGCGGCATCGCACGCGAGCGGTTCGAGCCGCGCCGGCGCCGGTGACGCCGGGCGCAATCGCTCACAGAACGCCGCCGCCTGCGCGGCAGTACGCGCTTTCACATGCACCCGGGCCGTGGGAAACAGCGCGGCCAGCGCAGCGACATGATGCTCGGCCTGCGTTCCCGTGCCGATCAACAGCACGTCGCGCGGCGCCGCGGCCAGGAACGTGCGGATCGCGAGCAGCGTAACGGCCGCCGTGCGGCGGCCGGTGACGGTCGGGCCGTCGAGCGCGAACAGCGGCGCGCCGCTCGACGGATCGATCGCGCTGACCTGCCCGCGTATCGTCGGCAAGCCGCTCGCGCGATTGCGCGGGCAGACCGTCACGAGTTTGTGAATCGCGAGATCGGATGCCGCCGCCGGCATCGACAACAACACGCCGCCTTCGTTGAGCGGCACGACGAGCCGCGCCGGACTCGCGATCAGGCCATCGGCGGCGTCGAGCGCCGCTGTCCCCAACGCATCCACCAATTCGGCGAACGGCGTCAGCCGTGCCGTTTGTGCGGCGTCGAATACTGTTGCCGTCATCGCGTCTCCCGTGGTTCTCCAAACTCAAGCATGTCCGGCCGCTTCGCGCGCGAATGCGCGGCGTGCGCACGCGTTCGGCCGCCGCCGCGCGGCCGAACCGGCCGGCTCATATCGCGTGCGGCGTCCGGCTTCGGCCAAACGTTTCATACGGTCAATGCTGCAATGGCCGTAAAAAACCGTCCAGCTCCGTCATCCAAGCGACGAATATTTCATCCGCTTGCTTCCGCATATCGTGTCGTCATCAGCTAGACTTTTATCGCACGAACGTTCGTGTCCGTGTGCCGCGACGTCTTCACCGCCGCATCGCAAAACCGCAGACACCGACAATAAAATCAGGGAGATAGCATCATGGAACAGTCGCAACGCGTGACTTCGTTCAACAACGATGGACTGACTTTCGACGTCATCGATACCGGCCCGCTCGACGGTGAAACCATCGTCCTGCTGCACGGCTGGCCACAAACCGCGAAATGCTGGAGCAAGGTCAGCGCCACGCTCAACGCCGCAGGTTATCGAACCGTTGCGCCGAACCAGCGCGGCTATTCACCGGGCGCACGGCCGCCGCGCGTCGGCGCCTACCGGATGTCGCGGCTCGTCGGCGACGTCGTCGCGCTGATCGAGCGGCTGGGCGCGGGAGCCGTCCACGTCGCCGGCCACGACTGGGGCGCGGCCGTCGCCTGGGCGCTCGCCGGCAAGCGCCCGGACAGAGTGCAGACGCTGACCACGGTATCCGTGCCGCACTCGGGCGCGTTCATGCTCTCGATGCTGACGAGCGATCAATTGCTGCGCTCGTATTACATGGGGCTGTTCCAGTTGCCCAGACTGCCGGAGTGGTTCATCACGCGCTTTCGAGGGCTGTTCAAGCGGCTGCTGCTCAGCACCGGCATGACGCCGGCCGATGCGGATGGCGTTTATGCCGATATCTTCGATGCCGGCGCGCTGACGACGTCGCTCAACTGGTATCGCGCGATGACATTGACACCGCCGGGCGATCTGTCCCGCAAGGTGTCCACGCCCGTGCTGCATGTTTTCGGCGCGCGGGATTCGGCGCTGTCGCCACGCGGCGCCGAACTGGCTCGACGCTTCGTGAACGGGCCCTTTCGGCTAGAGATACTGCCGAACGCGACGCACTGGATTCCCGAGCAAAACCCCGGGCAGCTTGCGGCGCTGATCCTCGAATCGATCGCGGCGCGCCCGCTCACGGCCCGGCTCACCGCCGCCTGAACCGGCGCTACCGGGCACTACGCAAACGCCGCGGCATCGCAAACAGCAACCGGTGGCTGCGCGCCTCATCAGCCGGCTATGCGCCGTCGCCCGAGGCCGTCGCCGCGCACGGCCCGTTCGACGGCGCTCATTCATCGTCGGGCACGCTCAGCCCGAGCGCATCGATGACCTCGCGCGCATGACGGAACGCCTCGACAGCCGCAGGCGCCCCCGCGTAGAGCGCGCTATGCAGCAGCACCTCGCGAATCTCGGCGAGGCTCGCGCCGTTGTTGAGCGCGCCGCGGATATGCCCCTTCAGTTCGTTGCCTCGGCCGAGTGCTGCGAGCATCGCGCACGTGCAGAGGCTGCGCGTCTTCAAATCGATACCGCCGCGCTGCCACGTGCTGCCCCATGCATGCTCGTTGAGCCAGTTTTGCAGCGGCCGGGAAAAGCCGTCTAGATCACTCATCGCGCGCTCGACGAATGCTTCGCCCATCACCTGCGTCCGGCGCGCCTTGCCCTGCTCGCGGTCTGCTTCGCTCATGCTGCTCTCCTGATCCTGATAATCGGGAAAACCAGCAGTTCAAACGATTTAACGGATGTACGCAATAGCGTGCATGCCTGCGGCAACGGTTCGTCGCCACGCTGGCCGGCTTGCGTGGGGCCGCTTTCCACGGCGAATGGTGGCGCCCGGCGCCCAATATGCGCGCACTGCGCCGCACGCGATTCGTTGCCGGCCCTGGGCCGTTCACGAATGAGCCGCTTTCGCATCGCGCTTTGCAAAAACACGGTCGAGCCGTTCGCAAGAAAGGCGCGGACAGCCTCGATTTCGCACGGCCGCCATGCCCGGCTGACATCGCAGTGCACCCGCAATTACATCCCAATAATCAATATTGAAAGATAAATTTTCCAACAATCTCCCAATGAGATTCAATGGCTCATGCCGGGCGACTCGCACGCCATACCTCTCGGCATGAAACACCGCCGGCGCGGACGATCGCCTTACCGAAAGAAACATTGCCTTGGCGCAAGCGCCGGCGCGATGCACATCGACTTCAAGTTTTTTAACAAAATTGCCGTTAACGGAATGTTGTTGCGGCAGCGCCGCCGCCCTTCGCTCGCTCGTCCGACGCCGTCGCGGTTTTTGTCGGATTGACGGCCCGCAAGCGCCCACAAGCCGGTTGCACCAGACCGGCCGTACCTCATCAGGACATATGAATCAGCTACACGTATACGGAGTTTCAGATGTGAACGAGGAAATCGCACGCGTCATGCTCAGTTCTGCGAAGGATGACGGCCGCGTTGCCTGGGATCGCCAACATGACCGGCCCGGCTGGCTGAACGGCCAGATCCTGCTGGGCGGACGCTTCACGTTGGACGAGCTGCGCGCGATCGTCGCGCTATCGGCCGGCGGTGCCGCGCCTGTACCCTACGATCCACTCGGGTAGCGCCGGGCATCGCTCAGCGAACGTCCTGCGCGTGTCCATTCGCGGCGATTCGAGGCAATTCGCGGCTTATTCGTCGTCACGCCGGATACCGCCGGACGTCCATCGCGAACGGTTGTTACCTGCGGAAACACCTTTCACAGAAAAAGCGCACATAGGTGCGCGGAGCGAACTTTGTTTTGCGGTAAAGTTCACACTTTCACGCGTGGCCGGTCGGCTCGCTTCACACCGGGGCATCGTGCGATGCCGTACCGTGCGCCGCGAGGCGTGCATGTTCGAACGTCATTCGATCCGATCGTTTTGCGCAGCACATGGCCAACGAAGCAATCACTACGGACTCTCTTGCCGTCGCAGAGCGTGTGCGCGAGCTCATGACTCGCCACGGCATCGGCAAGCGTCAACAGACCACCGAGCTTTGCCGCATTCTTGATTTGAGTTTTTCGCAGGGGCATCGCAAATTGCGCGGCAGCAGCCCGTGGACGCTGTCGCAAATCAAGAAAGTCGCCGAAGCATATGGCGAGCCCGCCGCGCAGCTGTTCGGCGCGCAAGCCCTCGATCCAGGCATGGTCGGCGCATGCGCTCAGGACGCCATGCTGTACTCGGGCATCGCCGAAATTCCATGCACCGCATGGATTGGCGGCCTGCTCGAACCGGGCGCGCGCCCCGAGTTCGTCGCTTACGAACAGCACGGCCGCTGGCGCGTGATGCGTCACACCGGCACGCTCTATCAAAACGCATACGACGTTCACAAAATTGAAATCTATCCGCGACGCGCGGAGAACGACAAGCTGCTCGTCGCGGTGATCGACGCCGACACCGTAAGCGCCAACGAAGTCTGCCGCTATCTCGACGAGCAAGGTTTCGTGACCGTGCGCTTCGCGAGCGCGGCCGCGTTCATTGACGCGCTGCAAGGCCAGGCGTTCGACGCAATCGTCACCGAATGGATGTTCGACAATCGCACCGCGGCCGACGCGATTCAGGCAGTGCGCGCCTCGGACAATCCGGGCGCGCCGATTTTCGTGTTGACGGGCGACCTGCTGACCGGCCGTGCGAGCGAGGTGGAGATCAGCGAAGTAATTCGTATGTACGACGTCGTCTGCTACGAAAAACCCGCGCGCCTCGCGATTCTGAGCGCCGACTTGGCGAAGCGTTTGTCGCGCTCCTGAGCGCGCGAACGCGCCGCGCCCGGGGTGGCGTAGCTTGGTGGCAAACGCGGGCTGCGAGAATTCAGCGAGCGTCCGTTTCGGATGGCGCCGTCGGCGCGGCGGTCTCCATCCGAAAAGCAGCGCGCTCGAGGCGAGCCGAACTTGGGGGCAACGGCACGAGTTGCGCCGGGCCGCCGGGCTTGGGCTTCGGCGCCCAATCAAATCCGTTTTAAATAACGCTGGTTTCAACAACATCGCGGCCGCCCGCTCCAGCCTTCGAGCTGTGTCAAGCACATGGCGCGCCACCGCAAGCGGCTTCGCCGCCAAACAGCGCCCCCTCCGACGGCAGCAGCCAAGCTGCTTGAATTTTTCCGCCATCCCCGCGGACAGCATGGGCCTCGACTCGCGCCGGCCTCGTACCGCGTTACCTTCGATCTTGCCGGTCTAACGGCGCCCACTGCCGACCGCATTCCTCACCGAAAACGTTGCGCTGCGGCCCGCCCAGCGTGCTTGCGCACGACGTGCGTACAATACGCCGACGTCTTTCGAACGCACGCACTGTCAGGACCGACGATGGCCCGCATCATTCCCGACGACTGGAAACATCTTGCCGCCGCCGGCGCGGCTGAGCGCGAACGCGAGACGCTCGCGACTCTCGAGCGGACGCTGCCCGACGCCTACACTGTCTACCACGGCGTGCACTGGACGCGCGCCGACCAGAATTTCTCGGTGTTCGGCGAAGCCGATTTCGTGATCGTGAGCCCCGCCGGCCGCATCATGCTGATCGAGCAGAAAGCAGGCTTTCTGCGCGAGACTCCCAAGGGGCTCGTCAAGGTCTATCTGCAAACCGAGCGCAACGTGTCGATCCAGCTTGCGCGCACGCTCGAACATTTGCGCAGGCGGCTCACGGCCGCATTCGGCGCGGGTGCTTACGGCGTCGACGCGCTGCTTTACTGCCCGGACTACACCGTGAAGGAGCCGGCGATCGCGGGAGTCGCGCCCGCGCAGATCGTCGATGCGGCGCGCAAGCATTTGCTCGCCGAGCAGATTGTCGCGGCGCTGCCCGCCGACGAACCGCCGTTTCCAGGCGCGGCGAAAATCCATCACTTCCTCGCGGACGAACTGGCGCTGACGCCGGACACGAGCGCGCTCGTCGGCCATGCCGATACGCTCGTCACGCGGCTGTCCGGAGGGCTCGCGACGTGGGCGCGGCGGCTCGCGTTCGAGCCGTTCAGGCTGCGAGTGATCGCCACTGCCGGCTCGGGCAAGACGCAGCTCGCGGTGCAGGCGATGCGCGATGCCGTCGCGGCAGGCCGGCGCGTGCTTTATGTGTGCTTCAATCGGCCGCTTGCCGATCACGTCGCGCGTATCGCGCCCGAACACGCGAAAATCGCGAACTACCACCAGCTCTGTGACTGGGTGCTGCGCGACAGCGGCTATGCGCCCGATTTCGGCTCGCGCGACGCATTCGCGCAACTGGAAGCGCGCTTTGCGCAAACGCCGATCGCCGAGCGCTGGCGCTTCGACACGTTGATCGTCGACGAAGGGCAGGACTTTCAGCCGCCGTGGGCCGCCGCGCTCGAGCGGCTTGTCGCGCCCGGCGGCGCGTGGTGGTGGCTCGAAGATCCGCTGCAGAACCTTTACATGCGCGAGAGCGTGCCGCTGCCCGGCTGGGTGACGATCGAGGAAACGACCAACTACCGCAGCCCGCGCGATATCCTCGACTATGTGCGCGAGATCGTCGGCGGCATCGAACCGCTCGCGGCGCGGCTCGTCTCGGGCAGCCCGTTCGGCGGCTCCGACCTCTCGATTTCCACCTACGATCCGGCATCCGGCGACGCGGGCGCGCAAGCGTGCATCGACGCGACGAAGCGCGCGATCACGCACGCGCTGTCGCTCGGCTTTCGCAAGCAGGACATCGCGGTGCTGTCGTTCCGCGGCCGCGACGGTTCGGTGTTCACCGCGCTCGAGCAGCTCGGCCCGCATCGCGTGAAGAGCTTCACCGGCCGCTACGATTTGTTCGGCAACCCCGAATATCGCGAAGGCGACGTGATGCTCGATTCGATCTACCGCTTCAAGGGGCAGGCCGCGCCATGCGTGATCCTGACCGAAGTCGATTTCGACGCGTTCGACGCGCGCGCGGCGCGCAAGCTGTTCGTCGGCGCGACGCGCGCGACGATGAAACTGATCATCGTCGCATCGCAACGGGCGGCTGCGTCGATCGCGCCGGCGCCGGCCTGACGCCGTATGCGCGGCGGCGGGCCGCGCATACGGCACGCCCATCAACCGGCACCCGGGCCCAGCGCCGCCCGGGCGCCAGGCTCACGCCGCCTCGGCCACGCGGAATACGCCAACCGTGCGGCGCAGCCCGTCGGCCTGCTCCTCCAGCGATGCCGCCGCGGCCGCCGCCTGCTCGACGAGCGCGGCATTCTGCTGCGACACCTGGTCCATCTGCGACACCGCGCGGTTCACCTGCTCGATACCGTCGCGCTGCTCGTTCGACGCCGCCGCGATTTCGGTCATGATGCCCGTCACGCGCGCGATCGCACGCTGGATTTCCTGCATCGTGTCGCCTGCCGAGCCGACGAGACGCGAGCCCGTCGCGACCCGCTCGACGGATTCGCCAATCAGCGCCTTGATCTCTTTCGCGGCCGACGCCGAGCGCTGCGCGAGCGTTCGCACCTCGCCCGCGACCACCGCGAAACCGCGCCCCTGCTCGCCCGCGCGCGCGGCCTCGACGGCTGCGTTCAGCGCAAGGATGTTCGTCTGGAACGCAATCCCTTCGATCGTGCCGATGATATCCGCGACCTTCTGCGAGCTTTGATCGATTTCAGTCATCGTGCCGATCACCTCGCCCACCACGGTCGCGCCCTTCGTCGCGATTTCGGTCGCGCTGTCCGCGCAGTGCTGCGCCTCGCGCGCGTTGTCCGCGTTCTGCTTGACCGTCGCGGTGAGCTGCTCCATGCTCGCGGCCGTCTGTTGCAGCGCGGCCGCCTGCTCCTCGGTGCGCTGGGACAGGTCGGTGTTGCCGGCCGCGATCTGGCGCGTCGCGGTGGCGATCGTCTCGGAGCCGTCCGTCACCTTGCGTACCGTGTCGGCCAGGCTCTTCTGCATCGTCGTCAGCCCCTTCACGAGTTCGGCCATTTCGTCGTGCGACGTCCAGCGCAGTTCGGCTGTCAAGTCGCCGTCCGCCAAGCGGCGCAGGTGCGCGAGGATACGGGCGAGCGGCTGGGAAATCGCGTAGTGCAGACCGATCGCGCACCCCACGCACGCGGCCAGCCCGCATGCAATGCCGATGCCCATCGCGATGCGCAGCCACGCATACATCCGCTCGGCCTCGTCGTAAGCGGCCTGGCCGCGCGCCGCGCGCGCATCGTCGAGCGCCGCGGCGGCCTTGACCCACGCGACCGACAGCGGCGGCGTGACCGTCATCGCCAGGCGGTCGGCTTCGTCGTGCCGGCCCGCTTTCAATGCGTCGAGCATCGGGCGGATCGCGCTATCGATCAGCGCGCGGCGCGCCGTGCCCGCCTGCGCGATCAGCGACTTCTCGCTGTCATTGTCGGGCAGCGCATCGTAATCGCGCCATGCGCGATCGGATGACGCGAGGTACTGCTCGGCCTTCGCGACCGTGGCCGCAACGTCCGGCGCCTCCGGATGCAGAATCGCGCGATCGAGCGTGGTGCGTGCGATCGCGAGATTGAGGCTTGCCGCCGACAGCGCGGTTTTGCCGGCGAGCTGCCGCGCGTATGCGTCGTCGAGTGCGTCGTTCGAGCGCTGCATGCCGTAGAAGCCGACGCTGCTCGCGACGGCCAGCAGCACCGCGACGAACCCCAGCGTCGCGAAAATCCGGGTGCGAATCGTAAAACGGGAGAAAAAAGCGTTCATGACCGAAAGATGTCGCGGCGTAGCCGCCTGGTTCGAAGGACAGTCGCGCGTTATTACGGCCCGCCGCGCGAAAACTTGAGCGAGCCGTCAGCCGGTGCGGCGCGGTGCCGCGATCGGCGCCATGCTTTATCGTGCCGGCCTCTCGCGCCAATCTCCGGTGGCGACGTCATGCGCCGCAACCGGCGCACTCAATGCCGCACGCCGCGACGCCCGCCAGCCGGCAGCCGCGCGCCCGCCTTTGTGCGAACAATTTTGGATACGCGCATAGTGACGGTTTGCCCAACCTTGCCTGCCCCTGTCATGACCAGCACTGCTCCCGCGCCCGCCCATTGCGTCGCCGTGCGCGACTCGGTCGACCCCGATCTCGGCGCGATCCATGCGATCTATGCTCATCACGTGCTGACGGGTGTCGCCTCGCTCGAAGAGACGCCGCCCGCCGTCGACGAATTGCGCGCCCGGCGCGACGCGGTGTTGCGGCACGGTTTGCCGTATCTCGTCGCCGAATTCGACGGGCAACTCGCCGGCTATGCGTATGCGACGCCGTACCGGTCCCGCAGCGCGTACCGTTACGCGATCGAGGATTCGATCTACGTGGCCGATGCGCATCGCGGCCGCGGCATCGGCCGCGCGCTGCTCGCCGCGTTGATCGCGCGCTGCGAAGCCGGGCCGTGGCGGCAAATGATCGCCGTCATCGCGGACGGCGGCCGCGGCGGCTCGGCCTCGCTGCATCGCACGCTCGGCTTCGAGCCGGCCGGCACCTTGCGCGCGGTCGGCTTCAAGCACGGCCGCTGGATCGACACCGCGCTGCTGCAGCGCCCGCTTGGCGACGGCGCGCAACACCCGCCGTCAGAAGCTGTCATCGACGTCTCACATTGAGACACATCGCCGCGTTAAAATCGCCGCATGTCGAAATCAAACCCTACCCAATCAGCCGAAGGCGCCGACGAAGCAACGGCGCCGAGCGAATACACGGTCGACGAGCTTGCGCGCATGGCCGACACGACGGTACGCAACGTGCGTGCGTACCAGGATCGCGGCCTGCTCTCGCCGCCGCGCAAGCGCGGCCGCGTCGGCATTTATGACGACACGCACGTCGCGCGCCTGAAAGTCATCAATCACTTGCTCGCGCGCGGCTACACGCTGTCGAACATCCAGGATCTGATCAAGGCGATCGACGACGGCCACGATCTGCGCTCGATCCTCGGTCTCGAGAACGCGATAGGCGGCCGCTGGTCGCACGAGCGCCCCCAAAGCTATTCGCTCGCGCAACTGATCCAGATGTTCGGCCCGCAGACGCCCGCTTCGCTCGGGCGCGTCGCCGAATTGGGCCTGCTCGAGCGGCGCGGCCTGTCGTTCATCGCAAAAAGCCCGGCGCTCATCGAAGCCGCGGCGGCGATGGTGCGCGAAGGCATTCCGGCACGCGAACTGCTTGACGCGATCTCGCTCACGCGCCCGTACTTCGACGCCATCGCACGCGTACTCGTCGAACTCGTCGTGCGCCGCCTCGACCGCTACGACGAAGGCTCGCTGCCGCCGCCCACCGACGTACCGGCGCTCGTCGACGCGATCTGGCGGCTGCGGCCGCTGTCGGCGGTATTCGTCGAAGGTGAGATGAATCGCGCGCTTGAAGCGGCGTCGAGCGATTATCTGGGCGGCAGGGTCGCGACGATACTCGACAAGAAGCTGAGCAACCAGGCCGCGCAGGACACGGCGCTCGCGCTCGGAAAGGCGGCATCGAAAGCGTCAAAAGGCGGGCCGAAAAAGCGCTAGGCGCACCCGCGCCCATAGCGGCCGGCCCGCGTCCCGCTCGCGGGCCACGCGCGTGCGCAGGTCATCCCCTGCGGCGCCGGGCCGCCGGGCGGCAGCGGAACGACCAGCGGCCGGCTTCGCCTTCCCGCTTCGCCCGCTCTTAACTCGCCGCTGGCGCGCGCTGTCGCGATCAACCGTCCTTCGCTGCGCTTGACGGATAATTATCCGTCCCTGAAATTGTCTTCGTGCTCATCCCGCAGACTTGGCCGCCGCCCGCGCGCGTCAATCCGCTACATGCAAGGAGACAACTTTGTTATCCAATCTGCCCGTGCGCACGCGCGGCCTCTGGCTCGCCGCGGCGTTCGCTGCGCTGTTGTACGGGCTGTCGCTCGGCCATACACCCTATCCCGGCCAACCTGCGGCCAAAGCGGCGCTCGGCATGTTGTTGCTCGTCGCGGCGCTCCAGCATCCCGCCGCACGCGAGCGCGGCTGGCTTGTCGCGGCGCTCGGCGCGTCGGTGCTGGGCGACGTGCTGCTCGCGCTCCCGCAGTGGCCGTTGTCGTTCGTCGCCGGCCTCGGCGCGTTCCTGCTCGCCCATCTCGCCTACTGCGCGTTGTTCGCGCCGTGGCGAGCCGCGCCACGCGGGCCGCGGGCGGTTGCGCTCGCGGCGCTGTGGGCGGCGGCGCCCGGATTGTACGCCGCGTTCTTTCCGCATCTGGCCGTGCTCGCGGCCCCGGTCGCCGCCTACATCGCGACGCTCAGCGTGATGGCGAGCCTCGCGCTATGCGCACGCACGCCCGGCCCACAGATCGCCGCCGGCGCGCTCGCGTTCGTCGGCTCCGATGCGATGATCGGCATCGGGCGTTTTCTCCCCGCCTTCGCATTCGCCGGTATCGACGAATGGATCTGGTTTCTCTATGCGGCCGCGCAACTCGCCATCACGTTCGGCGTATTGCGGCGGCGCACATCGAATTAACGGGGCCGCGAATCCAGCCCTTGTCCATACGAATTACCGCTGTTATCGCGGTGCAATAAACGCGCGCGAGCGCCTAGAGTCTCCGGTCTACCCGCCTTGCGGATCAGGCTTTCCTGGCTTATTGTGACATCATTTAATGTCACATTTAAAAGTGAGCCAATAGGAGACGCTTGGATGAACGCGCGCAGCAAGTTGCCCCTCGTTCCGCTAGACGGCGCGAACGCGGAAGAAACCTTGGACATCGCAATCATCGGCACCGGTTTCTCCGGGCTCGGGATGGCGATCCGCCTCCGGCAAACCGGCCATGAGGATTTCGCGGTATTCGAAAAAGCGGATTCGGTCGGCGGCACTTGGCGCGACAACCATTACCCCGGTTGTGCATGTGACGTTCAATCGCACGTCTATTCGTTTTCGTTCGCTCCCAATCCGAATTGGACGCGGATGTTCGCCCCACAGCCGGAAATTCGCACATACCTTGAAGACTGTGCGCAGCGCTTTGGCGTGTATCCGCATCTGCGTTTCGATCACGAGCTTGTCAACGCGACCTACGACGAAGCCGCGCGCCGCTGGCGTCTCGCGTTCGCCAACGGCAAGCGCGTGGTCGCGCGCGTGCTGGTCTCGGGCATGGGCGGCCTGTCGCGCGCGGCATTGCCGGACATTCCCGGTATCGAACGCTTCAAGGGCGAAGCGTTCCACTCGCAGCATTGGAACCACGACTACCCGCTCGAAGGCAAGCGCGTCGCGGTGATCGGCACCGGCGCGAGCGCGATTCAGTTCGTGCCGCAGATCGCGCCGCGCGTCGCACGGCTGTCGCTGTTCCAGCGCACGCCGCCGTGGATCATGCCCAAGCCCGATCGCCCGATCAACGGCCTCGAGCAATGGCTGTTCCGCAATCTGCCGTTCACGCAAAAGCTGCTGCGCAGCGGCCTGTACTGGATGCTCGAATCGCGCGTGCTCGGTTTCGCCGTTCACCCGTCGGCGATGAAACTGGTGCAAAAGCTTGCGCTGCGCCATCTGCACCGCCAGATCTCCGAGCCGGAGCTGCGCGCGGCCGTCACGCCCGATTACACGATCGGCTGCAAGCGAATCCTGCTTTCGAACGACTACTACCCGGCGCTCACGCGCAAGAACGTCGATGTCGTCACGACCGGCATCGAGCGGATCGAAGAAGATGCGGTCGTCACGAAGGACGGCAAGCGCCATGAGGTCGACTGCCTGATCTACGGCACCGGCTTCCAGATCAACAATCCGTTCCCGCGCGGCACGATCATCGGACGCGACGGCGTCGACGTGGTCGACACGTGGCGCGACGGGTTGCACGCGTACCTCGGCGCGACCGTTCCCGGCTATCCGAACTGGTTCATCCTGATGGGCCCGAACACCGGTCTCGGCCACAACTCGATGGTGTACATCATCGAGTCGCAGATCGAATACGTGCTCGGCGCGCTGAAGTCGATGCGCACCGAGCGTGTCGAGGCGATCGACGTGCGCCCGAGCGTCGAGCACGACTACAACGACCGGATACAGACCAAGCTCAAAGGCACGGTATGGTCGACGGGCGGCTGCAACAGCTGGTATCTCGACCCGAAAACCGGCAGAAACACAACGCTGTGGCCCGATTTCACCTGGCGTTTCCGGCAAGAGACGGAATGCTTCTCGATGTTGGCCTACCAGCCGTACTACTACGAATCCAAGCCCCGCGACGCGCAGCGCACGGCCCCCGCCGACGCGCCCGCGCCCGCCGCCGCCGCGCCGGCGCCCGCTGAAGCCTGAACCGCACGAGGTCATCGAACATGAAGAGTTTCACCAACAAAGTCGCAGCAATCACGGGCGCAGGCTCGGGCATGGGCCGCTCGCTCGCCGTGCAGCTCGCGCTGGACGGCTGCAACGTCGCGCTGGCGGACAAGAACGAAACCGGTCTCGCCGAGACCGAACGGATCGTGCGCGCGCTCGCGCCTTCCATCCAGGTCACCACCCGTGCGCTCGACGTGGGCGATCGCGCCGCGATGCACGCATGGGCCGACGAGACCGCCGCGGCGCACGGCCGCGTGAACCTCATCTTCAACAACGCAGGCGTCGCGCTGTCGAGCACGATCGACGGCATGGAATACAGCGATCTCGAATGGATCGTCAACATCAATTTCTGGGGCGTCGTCCACGGCACGAAGGCGTTCCTGCCGCACCTGAAGGCGTCCGGCGACGGCCATATCGTCAATACGTCGAGCATTTTCGGGATCTTCGCGCAGCCGGGCATGAGCGGCTACAACGCGACGAAATATGCGGTGCGCGGCTTCACCGAATCGCTGCGCCAGGAACTCGATCTGATGAAGTGCGGCGTGTCGGCGACTTGCGTGCATCCGGGCGGCATCCGCACCAATATCGCGCAATCGGCGCGGCTTGCGAAGAACATGGTCGGCTTCATCGTCGAGAGCGAGCAGCAGGGCAAGGCGGATTTCGAGAAGTTCTTCATCACGACCGCCGACGAAGCCGCGCGCGTGATCCTCGACGGCGTGCGCAAGAACAAGCGCCGCGTGCTGATCGGCCGCGACGCGCATGGCGCGGACTGGCTCGCACGCACGCTGCCCAGCGCGTATCAATCGCTCGTCGTGCTCGCGACCAAACTGCAACGCTCGCGGGCGCGCCGTGCATCGGGCCGCACGCCGCCCGCGCCGGCTCCGGTGCATGCCACCTACGACAACGCAGCCAACCACGGAGGCGAACAATCATGACTCATCCTCATCTGCTGCCGGTGCGGCGCGACATCCGTTTCGCGCTGCCCGCCGATCGCGTGCAGGACTGGCACGTCCAGGGCGCGCCCGTCACGCATTTCATGAACGCGCTGTCGCTGCTGTTTCCGGCGGGCGAGCGCTTCTTCATGGATTCGGTACGCAACTACCGCGATCAGATTCAAGATCCCGAGTTGAAGAAGCAGGTCGCGGGCTTCATCGGCCAGGAAGCCATGCATACGCGCGAGCACATCGAATACAACGATCTGCTCGAAGCGGCGGGCCTGCCCGCGCATAAGCTGGACAAGCGCCTGTGGACGTTCCTCGGCTGGGGCAAGAAAGTGCTGCCGCACTCGGTCCAGCTCGCGATCACGATCGCGCTCGAGCATTACACGGCGATGTTCGCGAATCAGTTGCTGGCCTACCCGTCGCGCTGGATCGAAGGCTCGGTTCAAGGCTATACGCAAATGTGGCTGTGGCACGCGACGGAGGAAACCGAGCACAAATCGGTGTCCTACGACGTCTGGAACGCGGTGATGCCGTCCGGTGTGAAAACCTATCTGCTGCGCACCGGCACGATGCTCGTCACGACCGTGATCTTCTGGACGGTGATCTTCGATTTCCACGTCCGGCTGATGCTGGCGCATCGGTTGCGTCACGGCAAGCTCAAAGGCATGTGGCGGCTCTTCAAGTTTCTGTACAGCCCGACGAAGGGCGTATTCGCCAGCATCGCGCTCGAATGGCTCGACTATTTCCGGCCGGGCTTCCATCCGTGGGATTACGACAATCGCCATCTGTTGAAGAACGTCGATACGCTGCTCGCGAACATCGACGCCGCCAACGAGCGTTATGCCGATCAGGCCGCGCCGCGCCGCGTGCCGCTGCATCCGACGCCTGCCGCTGCGCAGTCCTGAGCGCAATCGCAAGCACCGCCTGCGGCACGCGCGGGCGGTGCGCAGCGGCAACGAAGCGCTCGCGGTTCGCATAGGCACACCGCGTGCCCGCGATTCTGGCGCATGATCAGCCGGATTCGGCGCACGTCTGGATAAGCGTGCGCGCGAGCCTTGTCGCGGACGGGCGCAGGCGGTCGCAGGAAATATGGGCGGCGCGGATGCGCCGGATGCGCCACCACGCCGCGCCCGCCAGTGGCCATCCGTCCTCGCGCGAAATCAAATCGCACCGCCGCAGCGGCTGTCAGCCGCTGGCCGTTCGTCGGCCGGGGCCGACTCCAGCCCCCCGGCAGCCCGCCGGGCCGTCAAGCCGCCGCCGGTCACCGGCCGGCTCAGGCGGCCGCCCTGCCCGCATCGGTGCGCGCGACCGCGCGCGCATAAAGTGCCGGCGCGTCGAATCCAGCCAGATCGAGTCCGAACCGCTCGCGCAAACAGTCCGACCATGCGTCGAAATCCGGCAGCCGGGACGTCTGCGCATCGCCGCGCAATCCGCGCAGCGTCAACATGTCGTTGAACAGATTCGCGCGCGAATCGGGCATCACGCGGCACACCACCAGATCGTGCGTAAAAAACGATTCGGGATGCGTCGACGTAAACCAGTTCGCCACCTCATAGTCGATCCATTCGACGGGACTGAGCGCGAAACGGTACAGCGGTTTCCAGCCGGACGGCGTCTCGCATTCGAGATCGAGTTCACCCGCCGCCGGCGCATTGGTCACGCGAAATTGACCGTGCGGCGTCGATTGCGCCTGATTGAGCGACACGCGCAGCGGCGCCGTCAGCGTGACCGAGCCGAAACCGACGTCGGCGAGCCACGTCGCGCCGTCCAGTTCGACGCGCAGCAGCATATGCGTGCGGGGCGGCGGCGGCAGTTCGGGCGCCCGCTGCCAATAAACGCGCGCGATCAGCGGCGCCACGCGAAAGCCGAGTTGCGTGAGCACCGCGTGAAACAGCTTGTTCTGCTCGAAGCAATAGCCGCCGCGCCGCCGCTCGATCAGCTTGCCGCACACCGAATCGAGATCGAGCGCGACGCGCAAGCCCGCATACGGATTGAGGTTCTCGAACGGAATCGCCAGCGGATGGTGCAATTGCAATTGACGCAGCACGTCGAGCGTCGGCTCGGCTGGGCCGCGATAGCCGATACGGGTGAAATAACGGGAAAGATCGACAGTGTCGCGCATCGTGCCGCTCGCAAAGGACGAAACGCCACACCATAGCACTGCGCGAATAACCCCGCGCGAGCGGGGGGCAAGCGGGCCGCCTCGCGCACGGCGGGCGGCGGCCCGCCGCAAAAGGCTCGGCGCACTTACGAGTGCGACCGAGGCGGCATTACGGCAGCAGCTTGAGCGCCGACGACGCGACGTCCGGCACCGCAATGCCGTGGCTCGTCGCATACCGCACGGCGGCGCCGAGCGTACTGCCGATCGACTGAAGCTGGCCCGGCGCGCTCTGAGCGATGTACGACGCGGCCTTCAGATTGTTCGGATCGAGCCCCGCCTGCAACAACGAAGCGGGATTCTCTGCGCTCAGCCCGCCGAGACCCGATTGCAGGTGCGAATACTGCGTGAGGCCTTCGCCAAGCGACGTGAGTCCACGCGTGAACGCAGCTTTGTCGACGCCGGCCCCCGCCGCCGCCCCGCCGCTTGCGCCGCGCGACGCGAACGCCTGCGTCAGCGCCTGTCCGACCGATTGCTGCGCGCCGCCCACCTGCGACAGCGCGCTTGGCGTCAATGCAGACGCCGCGCCGCGCTGAGTCAACAAACCTGCCGCCTGCTGCGCCTGCCCGGCCGCACCGCTGAGCCCCATCGCCGACGCAAGGCTCGCTTGCCCGGCAAGCACCTGCTGGTTCGCGCCGACATACGATTGCAGCAATTGCGAAACGCCCGTCGAGCCCGCCTGCTGTTGCGACGCGCCTGCGCCGCCCAACAGCGACGAGCCGAGATTCTGCAAATCGAGTTGCGCGAACGCACCGTTGCCCGCCAGCAGCATGGCGCCCGCGCAACCGGCAAGCGCTGCGCGCTTTGCCAAACGGTGAATCGTCTTCATGCGAATCTCCCTATGAATCAAATCGTGTCGAGTCGAATTGTCGGGGCGGGATTGCGGCCAATGCAATCACGGATACATATCGAAACGAATCGCCGGCCGGCTCACGCGCCCGGCAACGGGGGACGGCGCGCGCTCACCCAGTCGCATTCGCTTTCGTATGCATGCGCGAGCTGGAGCACCGCGAAGTCATCGCGCGGCCGGCCGATCAGTTGCATTCCCATCGGCAGGCCCGCCGCATTGAAGCCCACCGGCACGCTGACGACCGGGCAGCCGGCCAGCGTCCACGGCACGACGGTTTCCATCCAGCGGTGATAGGTGCCCATCTCGCGCCCTGCGATCGTCGCCGGCCAGCGCATGTCGACGTCGAACGGGAAAACCTGCGCGGCCGGCGCGGCTACATAGTCGTAGCGGTCGAAAAATGTCGCGAGCGTCTGATGCCACGCACTGCGCGCGGCGCTCGCCTCGAGGATGTCCGCAGCCCCCAGCTTCAGCAATCCCTCGACTTCATAGATCGCCTCCGGCTTGAGCAGCGCGCGCCGCGCCGGCTCGCGGTAATGCATCAGCAGGCTGCCGCCGGCCAGCCAATGCCGGTGCGCGAGCCAGGTTCGCCACAGCCGCTCGGGCGAAAACGGCGGCAGCGCAGCGTCGATCTCGCAGCCGATCGCGCGCAGCGCGCCGAAGCTCGCTTCGCACAGCTCGAGCACGCCCGGCTCGGTGGCGAGATAACCATTCCAGTCGCCGACCCACGCGATGCGTGTGCCGCGCAGATCGGCATCGAGCGATTGCGCGAAGCGGCGCGGATCGTCGGCGAGCGACAGCGGATCGCGCCGGTCATAGCCGGCCTGGATCGCGAGCAATTGCGCGACGTCGGCGACCGTGCGCCCCATCGGCCCTTCGGTGCCGAGTTGCTGGACGAACACGTCGAGCGCCGGCCAGTGCGGCACACACCCCTGCGAAGGCCGCATGCCGTACACGTTGCAAAACGCGGCCGGATTGCGCAGCGATCCGCCGAAATCGCTGCCGTCGGCGACGGGCAGCATCCGCGCGGCAAGCGCGGCCGCCGCGCCGCCGCTGCTGCCGCCCGCGCTCTTCGTCCGGTCGTAGGGGTTGCGCGTCGCGCCGTAGACTTCGTTGAACGTATGCGAACCGAGCCCGAACTCCGGCGTGTTGGTCTTGCCGATGAATACCGCGCCCGCCGCGCGCATGCGCGCCACCACCAGCGCATCGGCCGACGGCGTCATCGTGCGGAAGATCGGCGAGCCGAGCGTCGTCACGATCCCCTTGGTCATCGATAGATCCTTCGGCGCCTGCGGCATTCCATGCAACCAGCCTGCATACTCGCCGCGCGCAAGCGCGGCGTCTTTGTGCGCGGCCTCGTCAAGCAGCGCGCCGCGCTCGCGCAACGCGACGATCGCGTTGATCTCGGCATTGACGCGCTCGATGTGATCGAGATACGCGCGCATCGTCTCGACGCACGAAACCTCCCTGCGCCGGATCGCATCGGCAAGCCGGTGTGCGGGCATCTCGACGATCGGATCGAGCTGGGCGCCACGCGGTGCATTCGGCTCGGACATGCAGCCCTCCTGTTGATGTAATGAGCGGTGGATGGGACAGTCTGTCGGGCCGTCGCTCTGCCGGACAGCAGCCACGCTCTGCTCGACGTCTCCTGCCGCCGCGCGCAGCGGCGCGGGCATCTGCCCGGGCAGAGCGCGCGTGATCGGCGCTCCCGTCGCTGAACGGTTCACGCTGCCGCCAGTCGCGATTTTGCGCTAACGATACTGCACGCACATCGTCGCCGGCCGCTTGGGCCAAGCGTTGTCTGCACGGGTTTCTCCCAACTTTCATGCCCCGGCAATATCATTACATTGGTCAATGTAATGATATTGCCGGTAGCGCGACATGCTGCGCGCCGCCGTTATTGCCCTCATATCGCACGATCGATTGGGATACCCATGTCGACAAACCCAGAAAGTAGCAAACCCGCGCGAATTCCCTGCCCAACCGTCGATAGCGAGCGTCCCGCCGCAGATATCAAAGGCCGGCTGGCCGGCTTTGGCGCGACGCTCGCCAGCCGCCTGCTTGGAACCGTGCAGCCGCATCAGCATTTCGGGATGCCGTCGCCGCTCGTCTTTGCGCCGCACGAGAACTCGCGCCGTTATGGCGCAACCCATTTCGGCGTGATGATTCCCGACCTTCCGGCGCCGCACTCGTATATGGCATTCGCATCGTTGCTTGGCATGACGGGCATGAAAATCACGGATGCGGCCAACATCGTCAGCATGGACGGCCCGCGGCATACCGCGGTGCTGGTGCATGGCACCGCGGCGGCGGCGAACCGCGCGCTTACCGCGTACTCGATGAAGCGCGATATGACCTTCGCGCCGGACGGCAGCCTGGTCCGCTTCGGCGAAGACGCCGAACTGTCCGGCCGCTATCCGCGGTTCAGGCTGAAAACGTCGCGTCCGGGCTTCGACGTCGATTTGAACCTATCGGCAACGGGCGAATGGACGTGGTTTGTCCATAGCCGCCTGTATCAGCACATCGCGCTGCTGGCACGCTACGAAGGCGTCGTTTCATGGCAAGGCAATTCGATGCCCGTCTCCGGGCTCGCCTCGTGGGAGTACTACCGGACGATTTCGCCGTATTTGCTGCGCAACGCCCCGCTGCCGCCCCGCTTCAGGATTCCGCTCGACTTTTTCACTTACCAGATCATCAATCTCGACAGCGACACCCAGCTTCTGCTCGCATATGTGACCTTCATGGGCCGGCCGGCCGCTCGCCTTGCCCACCTGCGGCGCGCGGGACGCGGCGCCACTCAGATCGACGGAAAAATCAGCTTCACGGTGCTCACTGTGCAGGACACCCCGGCCGTTGCGCCTGATGCAAGCGTGATGTTCCTGCCGCGCACGTTTCGCTGGACGATTACCGATCGCAACGGCAAACAGCTATTCGAAATCAATGCGACGGTGGATACGGAGATGCTTTATGGCCTTGCCGCCGGCTATGTCGGGGGCTATCGCTGGGAAGGCTCCTATAACGGCAAGCCCGAGAGCGGGCGCGGTTATATCGAGTACATCGACCAGCGGGGATGAATTCCGTTTGCACGGCAGAATCCGGGCCGCGTTAAAACAGTTTCCGACGGTTCGCCGATCATCGGCTTGCGCACGCCGGACATGAATCGGCGGGCTCTTTGACAGTTGATGCCTTAAAGCGAGGCCGCTTGCCTGTTCTCCGCCGGCTGCGCTGATGCTGATGCCGATGCCGATGCGACAACGCGCAAGCGCCACTCGATTCGCATTCGGTTCGTTCCGGCATAACGGGTTTCGTCGCCGGCTCGACAGGTTCGACCGGCTCAACCGATACGCCGCTTCGCCTGGCGGGCGCATAGCCGCCGCCCTCGCACATGTCCCTGCCCGGACACCTAAAGTCCGAAAGCTCAAAGGCAGCCCCCCTCGTTCGACGACGCGCCGCGAGCCAATTTCGCGCAAATCATGCGCTGTTGGATCGGCGCCGATTATTTATGCGCATAAACTTATATTTTTTATAATTTCAATAACTCTAAAACGAGCGGGGCGCCGTTTACGACATTTTTATGCGTCCCTCGATTTTCTTTAGCCCATATCGACAGCAACCGCACTAGCCTACGAGCATCTCGTTACGCAACAGGTTTGGTCATGCTCAAGCTGCTGGTCCCCATCGGCCACTCGCCGCGCTCGCTGCAGGCCGTGCGGCACGCCGTGTTTCTGTACCGCGAGCGATGCGCATCGGAAGTCGTCCTGGTCAACGTCCAGCCTCCTCTCGAATCCACCCGTCTCGAAGCCTTCCATTCGCTCGCGAAACTCCGCCGGATCGAGCATGAGTTTTCGACAAGCGATCTCTCCCAAGCCATTCGCATCCTCAACGATGCACACGTCAAATACTCAGTCACGATGAAGATCGGGCCGATCGCCGATACGATCGCAGCCTGCGCGGCTGAAAACGGCTGCGACGAAATCGTCGTCGCCGCGCCCCGCCGCGACCTGTTTCACACCCTCACCCATTTCTTTCGCCGCAGCGTCCTCGATCGCCTGGTGCGCGTGACGACCGTTCCCGTCACCGCCGTGCGCTGACGCTCGAGCCCGTTCGCGCAAATCCGCTCGCGGCCGAACCGGGCCATCGCCCCCGCGCGCGAGCCGTGCGCCATGCGAAGCCGCGCGGCGGTGAGCGGTGAGCGGTGAGCGCCGCCGCACCTGCTCGAAACATGTGCGCCAATACGACACGACCGCCTGCCGGCATAAGCCGGCAGGCGGTCGAGAAAAACAGACTGAAATATCGGCTTGCTGATCACACCGGCCGGCATAGGCGCATCGATCCGCCTATGCCGGCGCCGCCTCGCGAAACAGCGAGCGAGGCCGGCGCCGTGAAACCGCTACTTCAGGCTTCCCGCTCGCTTACCACTGATATCCCGCGCCCAACGTCGCACCGGCGCCGCCGCGCGTGCTGGTGGTGACCGAGCCCTTGAACACCCACTTGCCGTTGTCCGTCACGGTCGACACGCCCAGCGCGAAGCCCTGCTGGCCATGCCACGTCGAACCCGCGACCGCCACCATGCTCTTGCCCGCGCCGGTCGCCTGCGGCAATCCGGCCACCGCCATCGCAGCAGCCACGCCGCTGTACATGTCACGGCGCGCGCTGTCGATCTGCTGGTTGGTGTACTGATTGGCCTGGTTCACCGCACCGCCGACGCTCGCGTTCAACTGGTTGACGTTCACCGCATCCGTGCCGTTGACGCCCGGCGCGACATTGGAGATCGTGCGCTCGTTGCCGACCGAGCCGACCGACACCGTGTTCGATGCGCTCGCAACCGAATGCGCGCCCAGCGCGACCGAGTTGTTGCCGGATGCCGACGCGCCGTCGCCGATCGCGACGCTGTTCGAGCCGGACGCCACGCTACCGCTGCCGACCGCCGTCGCCCCAGTGCCGCTCGCCACCGGCGCCGTGTAGTTCGACGGATTACCCGTCGCCCATTGCTGCGCCGGCTTGCCGCCGTTCGTGCCGCCGTTCGAAATGTTGGCGATCGACTGATTCAGTTGCGAGACGGCCGATTGAAGCTGGCCGAGGTTCACGGCATCCGTCGCCTGCGTGCCCGCCGCAACGTTGGTGATCTGACGCAGCGAGCCTTCGAGGCCGACGGACACCGCGCCCATCGTCGTCGTGAAGCTGCTGCCCGAGATCGGGTCGGTATAGGTGCCGGCCGCGCGGTTCGCGACCGACCCGGCGCCAAGCGCCACGCCGCCCGCCGTCGCCACCGATGCATTCGCACCCAGCGCGAGCGATTGTCCGCCCGTTGCCTGCGCACCGCTGCCGAGCGCGACGTCACCCTTGACCGCCGTGTTGCCGCTCACGCCGGCCACCGCGTTCAAGCCCTGCGCGATCGACTCGTCGCCGTAGGCAGTCGCCGCCGGTCCCACCGCGACGCTGTCAGTGCCCGCCGCCGACGAATCGGTGCGGGTCGAGTTCGCGTGGAAATATTTGATCCCGCCGCCGTTGACAGCGGTATCCACCGCGCTCGCCACCGCATACAACTGGCTGCCGTTGACGGCATCCGTCGACGTCGGCGAGATGCGGCCCGCCGCGACGTTCGTGATCTGACGCTCCGCCCCCTGGGCGCCGACGCTGACGACGCTGGTCGGATTCGCGCCGGCAAAGCCGGACAGCGTAATCTGTCCGCCGGACGCGGTCGTGATCGTCGCGCTGCTGGTGGGGTTGGCCGCCGCGACCGACGAACCGTTGCCGATGGCAACGGAGCCGTCGAGGCCCGAGCCGATCGTCACGTTGTTGCCGAGCACGAACGCATTGCTCGATTGGATCGTGTTGCCGTTGCCGAACGCGCCGGAATTGGCACCCGATACGACGTTGCCCGTGCCGATGCCGATCGCCTGGCTACCGCTTGCTTGCGAGCCCGAGCCGATCGCCACCGCGTTGACGCCAGTGGCGCTCGCAAAGCCGGACAGCGCCGACGCATTGTTGACGCTCGTTGCGCCGCCGATCGCCACCGCACCCTGCGCCGTCGCTTGCGCGCCGCCGCCTACCGCGACGGCACCCGGGCCGCCGGCGGTCGAATAAGCGCCAAGCGCGTTCGAATAGTAAGAGGACGACTGCGCGCCTTCGCCGAGGGCCACCGTGCCGCTCGCCGTCGCCGCAGCGTTCGTGCCGACCGCGGTGGGCGACGAGATGTGCAGCGGATCGCTGCTATCGCCTTGCGCCTTCGCGCTCCAACCGATCGCCACGCCGCCGCTGTCTTGCACGCCGGCCGCCGTGCCAGTGTCGCGCAGGGCTTGCGCGTTCAGACCGATCGCGACGCTATACGGCATGTCGGCGATCGCGCTGGTGCCCATCGCGGTCGCGCCGTCGCCGCTCGCGCTGGCATACGCGCCGAACGCCGAGCTGAGGCGGCCGATCGCGCTCGCGTGATCACCGTAAGCCGAGCCGCCTTCGCCGTTCGCATTCGCGTAATTGCCGACGGCCGTGCCGTACAGCAGCGAGCCTGCGCTGAAAGCCGGATTGTTGAGCACCCACGGCGAGCCGGGCGCGTACCCGGTATTCGCACCGGGGCCGGCGGACGCGTTATAACCTGCCGCATAGCTGACCTGTGCGACGGCGTCGGTCGCCATCCAGCCGGTCGCCGCGAAAACCGACAGCGACATCAAGCTCAGCTTCACCCATGAAAAACGCGTTTGGCGGGAAACCGCCGCTTCGCCTTCAGCACGAGCCATGACCCGATCCGCCGATGCAACCGTTCCCGTCGATCCCTTCGATCCCGAGATTTCAGAAACCGCAACCAATTGGCCTCGCGCCTTATTCCAGACAACGTTGTAGATTTTGTTCACGCAATATCCCCTATTAATCGGATTCGCGCGGGGCGTTATCAGGGTGAATAATCCGATAAAAACGATTACCGGACAGTTGCCGGAAACGGAAACCTGCGGCGCATCGAGAATGTCAAATCATTTAGCGATTTTCGATCTACTGCCCGCAAACCCTGGTCACTCCTCGCAGCCACGGATATTAAGTACTTTCTACCTTTTGATCTTTCAAACACTTTAAAAGAGTGACCTAACCAACATTGCGAATAACAGCTAAAAAACCAGAGTAGACCAACGAACATACTTTCAAAAAACTTGAAATAGCGGGTCATTTAATAATTGCGCAGTTATTTTTTACATTGAACGGTAAGCCACCGAACACTCGGCATCTTTTCAAAACAAAATTTGTCTTTTCAAAAAAGAAAAAATCAGATAATTCCGAGCGCAGTTAAAAGCGACGCTTATCCGATCGCTCGCGCCACGCCTTCGTCCACTGTGTTTTTTTGCCAACGCACAAAAACAAACTGCCCGGGAAAATCCCGGGCAGTGGGTCTGCGATTTCAATATCCGCTTAAGAGCGGCGGGCGCGTCATGTCTGCAGTTTTTCGAGCATCGGCCTTTTCTTTCGTTTTGAAGCCAACGAAATGCAGTGTCAGCCCATTAGCGGACGGCGCGATCGCACGCGACATCGTGATGGGTGCGACGAATGGCGCAATCGTCAGCCACACGCAGCCGGCTGCGCGAATGCTGGCCGGATAATGCGCGGGCGGGAAACGGATGAGCCGATGAAATCCGACGCCATCAGGCCAAGCGCGAGCGAGCAAAATGCCGCGACGACATAGACACACGTCGCGTGATGCCCCGCTTGCACGCACGACACGAACGGCCCGGCGATTACCGGCTTGCGGGCCGCGCCGTCGACGGCAAGCGGCGAGAAAAGCAAGCCCGGCGGCAGTAGGCGGAAAGAAATCGAATCACAACGCGATGGCCATGCGGTTTCGACGCCGCGCGCCGGCAGCCACTGCCGCTCGGCGACGCGGGCCCGGCGCGTCACGCCCTCCGATCAAGCCGCCCGCATCAGCCGTGCGCACGCGAGCGCACCACCTCGGGCCGCGCCGTCACCCAGCGAAACGTCAGATTAATCCGCTCGCCCAGCACCGCCGGCGCCTTGGGCACCCGATGCCGCCACTCCTGTTGCGTGCGGCCGCGCATCACCAGCAGGCTGCCGTCGGTCAGCCGATACGCGTGCGCCGCGCCAGTGCTGTTGTGCCGCAAATCGAACACGCGTGCGGCGCCCAAGCTCACGGAAGCGATCACCGGCTGCGGGCCGAGTTCGGGCTCATCATCGGCGTGCCAGCCCATACTGTCGAAACCGTTGCGATAGCGATTCAGCAGCACGCTGTTGAATCGCGCGCGGCACGCCGCCTCGACCCGGCGCTTGAGTTCGAACACGGCAGGCGTCCACGGTGCCGGAACGTTGCGGATGCCCGAATACACGTACACCGCGTCCGGCTCCGCCTGCCACGCCGTCAGCCGCGGCAGCGGCAACGGGCCGCGCGGAGTGCGCATCACGTCTTGCCGCCACGCAACCTCGTCGACGATGCGCGCACGCAGCTGCCCGGCCTCGGCCGGCGCGAGCCAGTCCGGATACCAGTCGACATCGGGTTGGGGCAAATCGTCGAACAAATCGAGCATCGTCGGTCAAAATCTCCGCATCCGGCTATCATCGCGGCATGGCGCTCGCTTCGCTCCATCAGGCGCGCCGCCGTTTCACCGAAATTCTAGCCGCGCGAACGCGACGCCGACGCACTCGTCCACGCTCCGCCGTTCGCACGCTCACTTGGACGTTCATCATGGCACGACTCCCCGATTCCGCCCTCGACCTGATCTTTCGCACCGCGCGCACGCACAACGCCTGGCTCGACAAGCCCGTGGACGACGCATTGCTCCACGAACTGATCGATCTCGCCAAGCTCGGGCCGACGTCGGCAAACGCGAGCCCGGCGCGCTTCGTGTTCGTCAAATCGCCGCAAGCGAAGGCCAAGCTCAAGCCCGCGCTATCCGAAGGCAATGTCGCGAAGACGATGAGCGCGCCCGTCACGGTGATCGTCGGCATGGATCTCGCGTTCCACGATCAGTTGCCGAAACTCTTTCCGCAAGCCGACGCGCGCAGCTGGTTCGCCGGCAACGACGCGCTGATCGAAGCCACCGCATTTCGCAACGCATCGCTGCAAGGCGCGTACCTGATCGTCGCAGCGCGCGCGCTCGGCCTCGATGCAGGCCCGATGTCCGGCTTCGATCAGTCCGCTGTCGACGCCGCGTTTTTCGCGGGCACGTCGATCAAGTCGAACTTTCTGATCAATCTCGGCTACGGTGACCCCGCCGGGCTGTTCCCACGCAATCCGCGCCTGTCGTTCGACGAAATCGCACGCATCGCATGACGTGACGCCATCGCGGGTGGCGCGCGCGCCACCCACCTTCTCCGCCTTTCCCCCCTCGCCCATGCGACGCTTCTCCTCGTTTCTGCTGCGCTTCATTGCCATCGGCGTGCTGCTGCACGTCTACGTCGGCCTGCGGCTCCTGCCCGACCTCGATTCACCCGTCGCACGCTATGCAGGCGCGTCATGGCTCGTCGCATCGTGTGTGCTGATTCCGCTCGGCATGCTGTCGCGCGTCTTCGAGCGCCAGCCGCTCGGCGATCGCGTCGCATGGGTCGGATTGATCGCGATGGGCTTTTTCTCGTCGCTGTTCGTGCTGACGCTCGCGCGCGACGTGCTGCTCGCGTCGTTGCTGAGCATCGACGCGCTCGCGCCCCGCACGGTATCGCTCGCGCACTGGCGCACGCTGACGGCCGTCGGCGTGCCGCTTGCCGCGCTCGCGGTCAGCATCGTCGGCTTCTTCAATGCGCGGCGCCGCGCGCGCGTCGTCGACGTCGACGTGCCGATCGGCGATCTGCCCGCCGCCCTCGACGGCTTCACGATCGTCCAGATCAGCGACATTCACGTCGGCCCGACGATCAAGCGCGGCTATGTCGAGGCGATCGTCAGCGCGGTCAACCGGCTCGAGCCCGACCTCGTCGCGGTGACGGGCGACATCGTCGACGGCCCGCTCGCGCAGCTCGCCGGCCATGCCGCGCCGCTCGGCGAGCTGCGCGCGCGTCACGGCGCCTACGTCGTGACGGGCAACCACGAGTACTACTCGGGCGCCGACGAATGGATCGCCGAGTTCCGCCGGCTCGGCCTGAACGTACTGCTCAACGAGCATCGCACGCTGGAGCACGGCGAAGGCCAGCTCGTGATCGCGGGCGTCACCGACTACTCGGCAGGCCACTTCGACCCCGCGCATCGCAGCGATCCGGATGCGGCGCTTGCGGGCGCCCCGGTCGACGTGCGAATCCGCGTGCTGCTCGCGCACCAGCCGCGCAGCGCAAGTGCGGCTGCCGACGCGGGCTTCACGCTGCAATTGTCCGGCCACACACACGGCGGCCAGTTTTTCCCGTGGAATCTGTTCGTCAGACTGCAGCAGCCGTTTACCGCCGGGCTCGCGCGCCTGAACGGCTTGTGGGTTTATACGAGCCGGGGCACCGGATACTGGGGGCCGCCCAAGCGGTTCGGCGCGCCGTCGGAAATCACACGTGTGCGTCTCGTGCGTCCTGAGGCGGAAGCAGGTTAGATCACCGCGTCGCTCGGGTTGACGCACACGACGAGTCCCCCCTAGAATCCCGGCCATCCATTTTTGTCAGGAACCGTCGTGGACAGTAGCAGCATAAGAAGAAAGTCCGCACGCCGTTTCGCCTGAACGCCCAGCCCGCCGCATTGGTCTGCCGCCGCTCGCGTTCAACGGAACGCGGGCGATCTCCGTTTCACACAACCGCACTCGTTCGCACGCTAAAGTCGCGTGCGGCGTCCGCGATATGCGCGACCCCGCGAGGGCTGCCCGCACGCATCGCGCGCGGCGCATTCAGCATGGCAGAACACCAATGACTCTCGAATTCGCACTTCGTCTTTTCACCGCCTTCGCATGCGGCGTCGCGATCGGCCTCGAACGGCAGATACGCCAGCGCACGGCCGGGCTGCGGACGATCACGCTCGTCGCCAGCGGCGCATGCCTGTTCGTCACGCTCGGCGTGCTCACGGGCAACGGCATTGCCGGCGTCACGCAAATCGCCGCGTATGTCGTATCCGGCGTCGGCTTTCTCGGCGGCGGCGTCATCATGCGCGACAAGGGCTCGATCCAAGGCATCAACACCGCGGCCACGCTCTGGTGCTCGGCCGCGGTCGGCGTGCTGTCGGGCGCGGGCCACTATCTGCCCGCGCTCGCCGGCACCGGCGTCGTGCTCGCCACGAACACGCTGCTGCGCGGCGTGAGCCACGCGATCAACGCGACGCCCGTATCGAATGCCGACCTCGTGCGCGAATACCAGATCGTCGTGATCTGCCTGGCAGCCGACGAAGTGCACGTGCGCACGCTGTTGTCGAACTCGATGTACGCGAAGCCGCTGTCGTTCCAGAGTCTGACGAGCGAGGACGCGCCGCAGGAGCCGAATGCGCCCGAGCGCATCAAAGTGACGGCCACCCTCAAGCTGCATCCGAAGGATCAGCCGAGGCTCGAACAGATCGCAAGCCGGATGAGCATGGAAAAAAGCATTTCGAGCGTGAGCTGGACTGCTAAGGAAGCCGAACCATTGATGGAGTGATCCGGCGAGAACGATCTGCCGCGGCAAACGGGCCGCGCGGAACATTCATGCGGGCTGCGCCGCATGAGCGCTCGCGCTTCGATCCGGCGCCGCAGCGGCGGCCGACGCGGTTCGGCGCGCGTTATGGCGGCATGCCCCGGCCGCGATTGCACGCCCGCGCTCCAGCCCTCAAGGCGCGTCCATCAATCCCATCGAGATCGCCTTGACGACCGCTTGCACCTTGTTCGTCGCGCCGAGCTTATCGAGAATATTGTTCACGTGAAAGTTCACGGTGCGCTCGGAGATGCTCAGGATCTGGCCGATCTCGCACGCCGTCTTGCCTTCGCCCGTCCAGCAGAGCACCTCGCGTTCGCGCTGCGTCAGCGTAACGCACGCCTCGGGCGCGAGCTTGGGCACCAGAAAACGGCTCATCAGTGAATGCGACATATTGGCCAGCCAGTTCGTTTGCAGCGTGAGCTGATTGATCTCCGCTTGCGTGAGACGGTCCGCGTGCCGCGAAATCGTCAGGAGACCGAACACACCACGCGGCGCCCAACTCGATTGCGCAACGCCGACCGCGAGCCCGTGCTCGCGCGCGTCGCTCCAGAGCGACGTCCCGTCCGAAGCGTCCGCGTCGGGCCAAATGATCATGTTCGGGCTGAGCGCGCCGTCGCGCACGGTCGAGTCGACCTCGAGATAATTCATCTCTTGATAGCGCTCCATCCAGCCATCCGGATAGGTGTCGAAGATCGCAACGGCGGGCTTCGAGATCGGCAGCGGCACGCGTATGCCGTAGCAACAATATTCAAAGCCGAGTCGCATCGAATACGCGGCGATCTGCTGAAAGAGCTCCTGCTCGTTCTTCGCAGCGCTGAGTTGAAGATAGGCATCCTGCCAACGCAGTTCCATATGATCTCCGGCTATTTCACGCTGTCATACTTGCTAGGTTTCAGCACGCGCGCCGGCTGATACATTGCGGCATGAATTCACCTTTGCTCCACCGCTTTCGCGGCCCATCCACTGACGGCTACGTCCGTTTGCCCATACAGGCGCTCGCCGGGCTCGAACTCGTCCATGTATCGTCCGGACTCGATTCCGAATTGCTCGCCGAGTTGCGCACGAGTGCGATCGACGCCCGCGTCGCCGGCTACACCGAATGGGAGCGCCCACCATCCGCCGGCGCCCCGCATCTGACGTTCGGCTGGGATTGGTACATCGACGGAGCCACCCACGCGTTCGTCATTGCATGGGGCGACGTCCGCAGCAACGTCATGGGCATCGACCAAAACGGCCTGGACATCGGCATGGCGTTCACGGCCGCCGAGCTTTCACGCCGGCTCGCCCAACTCAATTGGCAAACCGTGGTCGCCTCGGCAATACACGACTACGGCCACCGCGAAGGCTTCTGGCCTCACGCGGGGCAAACGCTGCAATGACCAGCCCGGCTGCTACGCAACCCATATTGTCCAATATTCCTCGAACATAGTGGATTGGCAAGCGATTTATCAATTTTTCGCCGGCGAATCACCCCAAAGTCCCCGTCCCCATATTCCTTCCCCGCTGTCCCGACCCTGTTAGGGTTAACAGTTACCTGTCCTCGGAGCGCGCGATGTAATGCGCCCAATCCAAAGCACACGCAACGAGGACGACAGCATGCAAACTTTCGTTCATGGCGACGGGCATCTGCCCAACAGTCTGGCGAATGATCTAGGCATTTATCGGCACCGCGTTTTCGTCGAACAGCTCGGCTGGAAACTGCCGTCGGCCGGCGAAGGCTTCGAGCGCGATCAGTACGACCGGGACGATACCGTCTACGTGATTGCCCGCGACGACGCCGGCGCCATCTGCGGCTGTGCGCGGCTGTTGCCGACCACACGCCCCTATCTGCTGAAAGAACTGTTCCCGAACCTGGTCGCCGACGATCTTCCGATGCCGCAGTCCGCCGCCGTTTGGGAATTGTCGCGCTTCGCGGCGAATGGCGACGATCCGTCCGGCGCAGGCAATTCAAGCTGGATGGTACGGCCGATGTTGGCGGCCGTCGTGGAATGCGCCGTCCGGCTCGGCGCAAAGCAGCTCATCGGCGTGACGTTTCTGAGCATGGAGCGGCTGTTCCGCCGCATCGGCGTTCACGCTCACCGGGCCGGCCCCGCGCAGCGGATCGACGGACGGATGGTCGTCGCGTGCTGGATCGATCTGGACAGCCAGACGCTCGCCGCGCTCGACCTCGCTCCCACGCTGGCGCCACTACTTACCACGCAGCAGGCCGAAATGGCCTGAGCCCACCGGCTGGCACGCACCGTACCCGTCCAGTTGGTTACCCGCCTATTTAAGGAGAACGACATATCGTGGACCACTCATCGGTCTTTCGCACGATGCTGCCCACACTCGACGACGGCGCGACCACGCACATCACCATCGCCTACCCGCCGTTTGCCAGCCGTCTACCGCTCGTGCGGCTTGGCCGGCATGGGCTTGTCTTCCGCGCGCACGGCACGATGCCACCTGTCTTCGGCGTGCCGCGCTCGGCGACGCTCTATCTGGACGAGGTGCCGCTTTGCACGCTGCGGCTGATAGTACGCCAGAGCACGCCACGCGATGACGGCACGCACGATCTGACGATGCAGCCCTCGACCACGAACGGCGACGCGTTGCTCTGGCACGCATTGCACGCACATTGCCGGGATGCCGGCATGCTCGCCCAGCAGGATGGCGCGGCGCAGGCCGCGCCGAGCGATGCCGCGTCACGTGGAGCATCCCCGGCCTCAGCCACGCCCGCCGATGCCCGCCCGACACGCAGCGCGGCCTTCCGTCTCGCGGATCGCGGCGACGCGCGCTTTTTCGTCGACTGGCTCGAATATCACTTCGACGAGTTGCGCGCGCTCGCGCAGGGCCACTCGCCCGGCCTGCATCTGAATGAGCTCGAACATCGGCAGACCGGCGACGAGGTGGACGTGCGCTTCGTCTATGACATCGACGGCCATGCCGACCGCCAAACGCTCACGGACTGCGCGCGGCGCACGTGCGACTGGATCACCGCCGAAGTCCGGCGCCGCTTCGATCTGCCGATCGCCGAACAGCGCTTCGGCATGCGCAAGCCGCACCGCCCGTCGGGCTATTCGTTTTCGTCGAAGTAATAGTGACCGAATTTGAGCTGCTTGGTGCGGATATAACGCTCGTTTTCCTCGCGCACCGGCACCGCGAGCGCGACGCGTTCGCACACCGGGATGCCGTGTGCCGCGAGGGTGTCGAATTTCTTCGGATTGTTGCTCATCAGCCGGACTGACGTGACCTTCAAAATGCGCAGGATCGCGGCTGCGGAATCGTACTCGCGCGCGTCGTCCGGCAAGCCGAGGTCGAGATTCGCCTCGACGGTATCCCGCCCCTGCTCCTGCAGCGCATACGCGCGAATCTTGTTGCTCAAACCAATTCCACGCCCTTCGTGCCCGCGCAGGTACAACAACACGCCGCGCCCCTCAGCCGCGATATAGCGCAATGCAAGATCAAGCTGCTCGCCGCAGTCGCACCGGTATGACCCGAATACGTCGCCCGTCAGGCATTCGGAATGGAGCCGCGTCAGCACCGGCGATTGCCCGGTGACGTCGCCTGCCACCAACGCCAGATGCTCGGCCTCGCTGCCGGCAACACGAAACGCGTAGGACGTAAACGTGCCGTAGCGGGTCGGGAGCATCGCGGTTGCGACAAGCGTCACGCACTCGGAGGCGGCGCCGTCGTCCGGCTGCGTCGAAAAGGGACACGAAGACATCTTGGAATGCATCGAATAAAGAAATTAAGGAATGTACTGGATAGCGGGTGAATAAAGTTTACCGCTAATCTAACAACAGAATGTCCTGCCAGCCGCCGAGCAGGCCTATACTGAATTCTTCCTCGGTGCCAAGCCAGCGCCGCATTCTGTGCATCGCCCAGCCAACGGAGACCGCGTATGAGCATCACCGTCGCACAGATTCTCAAATCCAAGCCCGATTCCGGCCGCACGATTCATTCGGTCAAAAGATCCGATTCCGTCTATGACGCAATCAAGCTGATGGCGGAAAAAGGCATCGGCGCGCTGCTCGTGATGGAAGGCGCGAAGATCGTCGGCATCGTGACGGAGCGGGACTATGCACGCAAGGTCGTTCTTCTGGACCGGTCGTCCAAAGCAACGCGCGTCGAGGAAATCATGACGTCGAGGGTGCGCTATGTCGAACCGTCGCAAACGAGCGACGAATGCATGGCGCTGATGACGGAACATCGGATTCGCCATCTGCCGGTTCTCGACGACGGCCATCTCATGGGCTTCATATCGATCGGGGATCTCGTGAAAAGTGTGATCGCCGACCAGCAATTCACGATCAATCAGCTCGAGCATTACATCCACGGCACGCCGCACGCGGCTTCGCATTTGCAATAAGCGCGGCCCCGCTGTCGTCAAAAAATGCCCAAACGCTTCACGTTTGGGCAAAGCCGCCGGGACGCGGCGACGGAGGTGTTCGCCTCCTGCATCGCGGGCCTCGCGCAACCTGCGCGGCCCGCCGCTGATCGAATCGTTCTTTGCGCGCGGCACACCAACGGCACGCGTCCGGGGTGGCCGCACGCGCCGCGCTCAATGGCCAAAGTAGATCGAATTGACGGGCGAAGCCGGCTTCGCCGCGCGGCGGCCGGATTCGGCCATGCCAACCGGCTGCACGCCGTAGCCGCTCGTGTCGGCGTGCGTGAGCGTTTGCTGCGCCGGCTGCGCGCGGCGCGTCGCCGCCTGGACGTTTGCCGGGTATTGCGGATCACTGACTTCGGGCTTGTAACCGTTTTGCTCGAGTTGGACCAATTCCGAGCGCACCTGCTCGCGAGTCAGCGGTTGCTGATCGGCTTGCGCGAAAGAAGCGAGCGGTGCGGCGAGAATGGAAACGGCTATGGCTGCGTGGACAAACGATTTCATGGTGCTGACCTCCGAAATGTTTTAGTAGCGTCGCTCCGAACTCATTCGTCGTGTCCGAGGCGATTGATTTCAGTCTAGTCAGCAAGCCATCAAGGGAAAATACCTAGTTCGAACATACACTGTTGCAATGTTGAAAAAAATCGCAGGCCTTGGTCAGTCAACAAAAAGCAAAAAGCATCGTATCGGCAACAATAGTCGGATGTATGCGAAAGCCAAGCCATAGCTGCCTGCTCTGCCGCTTTGTTGTATATTTGTAAAGTTACGTTTTCCGCCGCCTTATTCTCCCGATCATGCGCCCGCAGGCCACCTCCACCGTCGCAACACGCAGCCCATGCGGCGTGCGCGCGATCATGGCCGCCAGCGCAACGCTCCCGCTTCTTCGAAGCATGCTTGCCGCGCCGCTCGCCGACGCCCGGCGCCTGATCTGACGTCATCCCTCCGCCGGAGCCGCGTCAGCCAGGCTCCGGGCGATTCCGCACACAGGTTGGCCTCGTCGCCTTTCCCTTATCGCCTACCCGGAGACGGTCATGAAAAAACGCATTTACCAGCTCACCGAACTCGACGTCGCACGCCTGGAAAGGCATGCGGAACGCAATCCGCACTATCAGGCGATGCTCGACACGCTGCTCGAGCGCGCGGATATCGTCGAATCGCCGAGAATTCGCGCCAATGTTGTCACGATGAATTCGCAAGTCAGCTTGATCGATAAGACATCCGGCCAGCAGATGACCTGGACGATCGTTTATCCGGACGCGGCTGACTTCGCCCAAGGCCATTTGAACGTATTTTCGCCGGTCGGCATCGCGCTGCTCGGCGCGCGCCGGGGCGAGCACGTGACAGTCGTGTCGCCCGACGGCGGCACCGCAGTACTGACGATCAACGAAATTCTGTACCAGCCGGAAGCGAGCGGCGATTACGCGCACTGACCGACGATCGCCAGCCAACGAAAAAGCGAGGATTGCCTGCCGGCATCCTCGCTTTTTTGCTTTTGCTCCGCGCTTGCTTGCATGCGCATCATGCAGAAAAAAAGGCGCCCGAAGGCGCCTTTTCGAGACTGGACAAGCCAGCCGTCACGCTTAGAAGCGGTGACGCAGACCAACCGTCGCTGCGGTTTGGTTGATCGACGTGCTTGCCGGCGTCGTCGGATCGCCATTCCAGATCGATGCGCCGCCAGCGTTCTTCGACGCACGCTGGTACACAGCTTGTGCGTACACGTCGGTGCGCTTCGACAGCGCGTAGTCGGCTTGCAGACCGAACTGGTTCCAGTGAGCGCTGTCGCCGTTCAGCTTCGCGTTCGTGTACGTGTAAGCAGCACCCAGACCCAGAGCCGGCGTCAGGTTGTACTTCAGGTTCGCTTCGTAGTTGTCGGCACGCAGCGTACCAGCGCCGTTTGCACGGTTGTCGAGACGCGATTGCGTCCAGAGCAGGCCGCCTTGCAGCGGGCCGTAAGCGTAGCTCGCGCCAGCACCGTAGACGCGCGAACGACCTTGCACGGCGTAAGCCGAGTTGTCGATTGCGCCGATCACGCTGTTACCGCCGTTAGCCGGCTGACCAGCGTTGTTCGCTTGCGAATACGAACCGCCGATACGCAGGCCTTGGTACTGATACGAGAAACCGCCGCTATACGCACGGTTGTTCGCGAACTGCGAGCTGTTCGAGAACGAGTACGTACCGCCGAATTGCAGGCCGGCGTAGTTCGCGCTCGTGAACTTGATCGTGTTGTTCGAAGCGTAGCCGCCGTTCGTGTTCAGGTTGTCGTTGTTGAGCGGGTGCGCGAAATACGTGCCGCCCCAGGTGCCCGTTGCCGACAGCGGAGCCAGGTAGTCATACGTCGAATCGAACTGGCGACCCAGCGTGACCGTGCCGTAGTTGCTCGACAGGCCGACGAACGCTTGACGGTTGAACATGCCACCGTTGTTCTGGAACTTGCCGTTACCGATGTTGAAGCCGCTCTCCAACGTGAAGATCGCCTTCAGGCCACCGCCGAGGTCTTCCGAACCACGCAGGCCGAAGCGGCTTTGGTCGATGCCGCTGCCAACCGACCACAGCGACTTGCCGCTGCCCGACGGCGTAGCGACGTTGCTTTGGTACGTGACGCCCGCGTCGAGCACACCGTACAGCGTGACGCTGCTTTGAGCGTGTGCGACAGTAGCGAACGATGCAGCGACTGCTGCAACAATCAGAGTCTTTTTCATGCGTGAAGCTCCCTTTACAAAAAAGGTCAGACCTTGCGGCCTCGTTTGTTAAACGGTCCACAACCGCCCGGAAGCGCCACGTCGGCTTTGTGAAACATCCACATGGCCGCGCCCGGATGGTTGCCCGTTCTGGAACCGAGAGTTTAGGGGTGCACCCTAGGGTCACCATTCACACGTGGCGAAATAAGCTTTTCCAGAACTAGAAATAATAGAAATGCCCGTTCCTTATAAGCTTTTGTTTTATATAAACTTTTTGGGTTATTGACGGCGCTTTTTTGGTGGGGTCACTTCGGCCATTACTTTGTGTCAGCGTCTTGACGGTTGCATAGAAACAACAATTCCATCTGCATGAAAACGCCTGACAATGCCGTGACCGGCAATTTTTACCGTATTTTACACTCACATCGTCGATCAACCGAAAGCTTGTGTGCGGAGAAATGCCACCGGACATCGGACTTTCCGTCATCGCCCATCGAGAATTTCTATCAAACATCCCTATTCGATGCAGTGTTGTTGGCTCTCCGGCATTGCGCCGGTCTAAGCTTCGGGAATCGGCTGTACCCATTCTCCCCACTGCATACTCGAGGCCCCTGCCATGCCCACCCTGTTCGACCCGCTGACCATCGGCGACCTCACGCTGCCGAATCGCATCATCATGGCTCCGCTCACGCGTGCCCGCGCAAGCGCCGCGCGCATTCCCAACGCTCTGATGGCCCGCTACTACGCGGAGCGCGCATCGGCAGGGCTCATCATTAGCGAGGCGACGTCGGTCACGCCACAAGGCGTCGGTTACGCGAATACGCCCGGCATCTGGTCGCCCGAGCAAGTCGCTGGCTGGCGGCTCGTCACCGACGCCGTGCACGACGCGGGCGGCCGCATTTTCCTGCAGCTTTGGCATGTGGGCCGCGTATCGGACCCGATTTTCCTCGACGGTGCGTTACCCGTCGCGCCGAGCGCGCTGGCGCCGGAAGGCCACGTCAGCCTGGTTCGCCCGCAGCGGGCCTATACGACGCCGCGTCCGCTCGAGCTTGCCGAGATTCCCGAGGTCGTCGCAGCATTTCGGCGCGGCGCGGAGAATGCGCGTGCGGCAGGCTTTGACGGCGTCGAAGTGCATGGCGCGAACGGCTACCTGCTCGACCAGTTTCTTCAGGACAGCTCGAACCGACGCACCGACGCATATGGCGGCCCGATCGAGAACCGCGCGCGGCTTCTGCTCGAAGTGGTCGATGCGGCGATCGACGTCTGGGGCGCGGGACGCGTGGGCGTGCATCTCGCGCCGCGCGGCGACGCCCATACGATGGGCGATTCGAACCCTGCCGCGACGTTCGGCTACGTCGCCCGCGAACTTGGCCGGCGCGGGATGGCTTTTCTGTTCGCGCGCGAATCGGCCGGCGACGATTCGCTCGGCCCGCAATTGAAGGAGGCGTTCGGCGGCCCGTTCATTGCAAACGAGCGATTCACGCTCGACAGCGCACAGGCGGCGCTCGCAACCGGACGCGCCGACGCGGTCGCGTGGGGCACGCTGTTCATCGCGAATCCGGACCTGCCGCGCCGCTTCGAATTGAATGCGCCGCTCAACCGGCCGGTCGCCGCGACCTTCTATACTGACGGCGAAACGGGCTATACCGACTACCCCGTGCTTGAAGGCGCTGCGTGATGCCAGCCCGCGCGCGGTTGAGCCGATGCGCCCTCTCTGTCTATTTTCTTTCTAGATAGACACGCGCCGGCCGCCGGACGACGCCGCCTAACGCCGCCCGTCGCCGAGCGCGCGGCTCATGAACACGCGCTGCGATTCGTCGAGCCCATGCGCGACGTGCGCCGCGCGCACCGCGACAAGCGTGGCGTCGAGCGTGTGGCCGTCGAGATCGACGAAGCCGAGACGCCGGTAGTACGGCGCATTCCACGGCACGTGCCTGAACGTCGACAACACCACCTGCCCCGCGCCGGCCTCCCGGGCACGCGCCACGACGGCGTCGATCAATGCAACGCCGATCCGCCGGCCGGCGTGCTCGGGCGCCACGTCCAGTTCCTCCAGATAAAGGCGCGCGGCATCGAGCATCCGATAGATCGCGAAGCCGGCAATCCGCCCGCCGTCCAGCGCGACAAGCGCGCGGCCCTCGCTGATCCGTGCACGTAAATCGGCAAGATCGGTCGGCGGGCTCGACGCGACGTGCGGCATGCCGATGTCGTTGAAACGTTGCGCGGCGGCGGATTCGAGGTCGGCCATCGTCGACGCCTCGTCGGCGCGCGCGGCGCGGATCAGGATTGAGGGGCTGGTTCGGGGCGGTATCGAGAGGGCTTCGAGATCGTATCCGGTCACGGGCGAGAACTGAAATAGAACGAGGGGCTTCGCATCGGCGTCAATATAATCGACTTTCCGCCTCGGAATATCGTCGCACGACGCAACGGGAGAATTCGACGTGCCATTGTCCAGCCTTGCTATCTTCGCCGCCGCGTTATTGGTCGCGGCAGGCTCGCCCGGCCCCAGCATCGCCGCGCTGGTCGCGCGCGTGCTGACCAACGGATTGCGCGACATCCTGCCGTTTCTCGCAGCAATGTGGCTTGGCGAGGTCATCTGGCTCACCTGCGCCGTCGCCGGGCTTGTGGCGCTCGCGCATGGGTTCGCACTGGGATTTCTTGTGCTGAAATTCGCCGGCATCGCTTATCTGCTGTTTCTTGCGTGGAAGATGTGGTTCGCGCCGGCAGACACGCCCGCAGACGCGCTGCCGGCCACAAGCTCGCCGTTGCGCATGTTTTTGACCGGCTTTGCGATCACGATGGGCAACCCGAAAATCATGGTGTTCTATGTCGCGCTGCTGCCGACGATGGTCGACGTATCGCACGTCGGCGTTGTCGCGTGGTTCGAGTTGACGCTGACGCTGCTCGCCGTGCTGATCACCGTCGATTTCGGATGGGCGCTGCTTGCCACCCGTGCGCGCAAGCTATTGACGAGCCGTCGCGCGATCAAGGCGGCCAACCGCGCAAGCGCGGCTGCAATGGCCGGTGCGGCGATCGCCATCGCGGCACGCTGAGGAAACCGGGCGCCAGCGCATTCACGGCCGCCTTCGGCCGCGATTTGCGCCTGTCACCGCCCTGGAGCGCGCGGGCCGCTTCGATAGGCTGCCGTTTGCGCCGACGCTCGGTCGATGAAAGCGCGCCGCTTCCCGGCCATCGGCTTTCGCGCGGTTGAATTATCCGCAAACGCAGCTAGGCGGCCGCGCGGTAAACGCATGAGCCGCATTCGGTTCGACGGTATCGCGGGCGAGCGATGCGCACCGAGGATGCGCCGGCGTCGAAAAGACAGCGGCCATATCCGAGCGAGACTCTGGGCAAAAAATATTTGATGGCTAGAGTCAGCCCTTCTATCAATTACCCGGCCGCGTCAAACCCGACTGTTTCAGAACCTCATGCGCCCCGCTTGCCCTGCCCTGCGGCCAGCGACCGGTCAAAGCAGGGAAAACCCTGGCAAGTATTCACGTAGTCACTCTCGCTGCGCTCGAGGCGACCGTATCCGCCACTGCGCCTGTCTTTCGTTAGCATTGCCCGAAATGCCAACCGCCTGGCGGAATGCTCACGCGCGGCCGCTCATGCGGGCCGTCTCCCATGCGCGGATTTGGCTTGACGAATCCAGCAGCCGCGGTCAACCACGCCGCACGCGACAAAGCGCGCCCTTCAACGCTCACGACAAACGCTGCGTCTGCGACGGCAATTCGCCAAACAGCCTGCGATACGCTCGCGCGAAATAACCAAGATGCGTGAAGCCCCAGCGCGCAGCCGCCTCGCCGACGCATAGTTCGTCAGCGCTAGTCATGCGCAGCAGCCGATGCACGGCGTTCAGGCGGATCGTGCGCAAATAGGTAACGGGCGTCACGTCGGCAACCCGCTGAAAGCTCGTCTGCAGCGTGCGCCGGCTGCAACGCAATGCGCGGCACAGCTCGAGCACCGTTACCGGCTGTTCGGGCCGCTGCCGCAAATAGCGCTCGCTGCGCCGGACGATATCGCTATAGGTTGCATGCGTGATATCGCGCCGCGCTTCGTGAGCCACGTCGGCGAGCGCATCGAGAAACACGCCGAGCAGCGCGTCGCGGAACATCTCGCGGGTGGCATCGTACCCGAGCCCTTCGGGATTGCGCTGCGCGTCGTCGATATACGACGACAACCGCGCACCGAGCGCGATACCCCGTTCGTGCGCGAGACGCGTCACGTGCCGCGGCATCCGGCCTCCACGCGTACCGAACTCGACTTCGCATAGCTCGCCGATCATATCGGGCGTCGCGCTGATGCCCACGAGCCGCATTCCCTCCGGCGTATGGAATTCGAAGTCCTCGCCGGGATGCAGCGCAAGAAGCGCATAGCCGTCGACGTGCTGTCGCTGGAACGTGCCTGCCAGCGGCGCGAGCACCGGCATCGCCAGCGAAGTCCGCCCGTGCGGCGATACGCCGGTTTGTGCGACACGCCGGTTGGTCGTCTCGCGGAAGAAATGGAAATCGTCGCACAAGACCTGCGTGACCGTGCCCTTGAAGCGGCCGGGCGTCATCTGCCGATAGATCTGCTGCCAGCCGGCAATGGCAAGCCCGTGATCGTGGACGTCTTCGAGCGAATGCGACTGAAACAACATGAGTGCCTCCAGACAATTCCGCTACGGCAAGCCGGACCGCGCATCACGGGCCAATGCATGCGCGCGGCGGCGCGGCAGCCCGACGGCAGCCAGCGGCGTCCGTGCATGACATGCGCCACAGTATGTCAGATCGAGCAGCCGCTCATCGGGCCAGCCCGTTGTGCAGCGCCTCCTCGACGGGCACCGGCCTGAACGGATGCTTGCGCTGCACGACGATCGTCCAGAACAATGCATACAGGGCGGTAAGCCCGAGCATCGTGCCGAACGGAATGTAGATGTCGCGACCGCTCATCCCCGGCGGGGCGATGTACACGATCGCAAGCACGATGCCGATGCTCGAGACGATTTGCGGCAGCGGAAACCACGGCGACCGGTATGGTCTGGGTAGGTCCGGGCGGCGAATCCGCAGCAGCACGACCGACAGCGTGACGAGCAGGTACGCGGTGCCCCATGCGCAAGTCGCGGCGAGCACGAGATGCAGGATGCTGCCGGGATTGCCGCTGATCAGCCACGCATGGGCGATCGGCACGACTGCCGCCACGACGATCCCGACCACGGGCGTCTTGAAGCGCGGATGCAGATAGGCAAAGCACTTGGGCAACGCGCCGTCGAGCGCCATCCCATACAGGATGCGCGGCAGCCCCGCCATCAACGTATTGATCGTCGCCGCGCCGGCACACAGGAACGCAATGCCGAACCAGATGCGTCCGAGCGGCCCGAGCACCTGCAGCGCGAATGCGGGAATCGCGCCGGGCGTATCGAGCAGATGGGTGAGGCCGTCGGCGCTCAGCGCGACGTTCGGCACCTGCCGCTTGATCGCCGCGCCGTAGACGAACATGCATACCGCGACGCCCACGAGCCCGAGCGCCATCGCGCGCGAAATTGTCTTGCCCGGCGCCATCATTTCCGGCGCGAGCGGCGTGACGAATTCGCAGCCGACGAACATGAACATCGCCATCCCGACGAGCGACAGCACGGCCGGCGCCGACACGCCCAGCGACGACGGCCCGAACCAGCCGTCGAAATGCACGGCGGGCGCGGCGACGAGCCCCAGCACGCCGAAGATCATCAGCGACAGCCACATACCGGCCGTCAGCACGACCTCGAGCTTGCTGAACACCTGAATGCCGACGATGTTGGTGATCGCGAATACCGTGACGAGCCCCACGCCGACGAGCCACGCGCCGTTGTGCCGCTCGAATGCCGCGTTCAGCGATTCGAAGTTGACGAGCGCCATCACGCCGCTGAGGATCGTCTCCGCGGTGCCGGCAAACACGTGAACGAGAAAATAGGCGGAGATCGTACCGGTGATCGCCCAGAAGCGGCCGAGCCCGCATGACAGATAGTCGTATACCGAGCCGGCCGTCGGCAGCATCGCCGCCGCCTCGGAGAAGGTCGTCGCCTGCGCCTGCATCATCACGAACGCGATCGCCATCGCAAGGGCGAATACCCAGCCGCCGGCGCCGAAGCCTGACGTCGCGGTCAGGATCACGGGACTCGCCATGATGAGACCGACGGCGCTCGCAAGCGCCGTCGGAAAACCGACTGAGCCCGCCGCCGGCTTGGGCTGCGCCGCCGGCTTCGCGGCGGGCACGGCCGGTGTGTCCGAACTGTCTGACCAATCCGACATCTGCGCCTCCTGATCGATGATTGCGTCGATGTCGAAAAAATACGAAGACCAAAATTCCCGGATGTAGCGCAAATTGGCAAAACGCCCGCAACCGCGCCCACGAGGCTCCGGGCAGGCGTCATGCGCCCTTCGCGCGCACTCAGCCCGCGTTGAACGGCGTCGCCTCGAATCCGGCCGCCAGCCCCGCGACGATCTGCTCGATCTGCTCGCGCTGAATCACGAGCGGCGGCGACAGAATGATCTTCGTGCCGACCGGCCGCACGAGCACGCCGTTTTCGCGCGCGACCTCGGCAACCGCGTTCGCGTAGCCCGACGCGGGATCGATCGGTATACGCGTCGTCTTGTCGGCGACGAGATCGAGCGCGACCATCAGCCCCTTGCCGCGCACCTCGCCAACCGCTTCGAAACGCTCGACGAACGGCTGCAGCGCGTCGAGCAGATGCGCACCCTGGCGCGCCGCGTTCGTGGGCAAATCCTCGCGCAGCACGATATCGAGACTCGCCAATGCCGCCGCGCACGCGACCGGATGCCCCGAATACGTGTAGCCGTGCATGATCGCGCCGCTGAAATCCGCATTTGCCGCGAACGCGTCCTCGATGCGCGCATTGACCGCGGTTGCGCCGAGCGGCACGTAGCCGGACGAAATGCCCTTCGCAAGACACATGATGTCCGGCTTCACGCCCCAGCCGCGGCTGCCGAACAGGCTGCCGCTGCGGCCGAAACCCGTCACGACCTCGTCGGCAATCAGCAGCACGCCGTAACGGTCGCAGACTTCGCGCACGAGCGGCCAGTAGTTCGCGGGCGGCACGATCACGCCGCCCGCGCCCTGGATCGGCTCGGCAATGAACGCGGCAACCGTGTCCGGGCTCTGGAACACGATCTCGCGCTCGAGCAGCTCCGCGCAGATCCGGCCCAGCGCTTCGGGATCCTGCGTAAACGGATTACGGTAGAGCCACGGCGTCTCGACATGAAAACAGCCGGGCAGATTGGGCTCGTAATTGCGCCGGAACACCGTGTTGCCGTTCACCGACGCGCCGCCGAAATGCGTGCCGTGATAGCCCTGCTTCAACGAGATGAACTTCGTGCGATCCGCCTGCCCCTGCACTTTCCAGTACTGGCGCGCGATCTTGAGCGCGGTCTCGACGCAATCCGAGCCGCCCGAGCTGTACAGCACGCGGCGCATGCCCTCGGGCTCCATCATGTCGATCAGCCGTTTCGACAATTCCTCGGCGCGCGGATGCGTGATGCCGTCGAACAATTGAAAGTATTCGAGTTCGTCGAGTTGGCGCACGATCGCCTGCTTGACTTCGGCGCGGTTGTGGCCGACGTTGACGTTCCATAACCCGGCCACGCCGTCGACGAGCTGACGCCCGCGATCGTCGTATACGTAGCAGCCGTCGCCGCGCACGATGCGGATCGGCTCGCGGCGCGTCATGTCGTTCGGGTGCAGCATCGGGTGCCAAAAACGGGAATCGTTGTCGCTCATTGCATTGCTCCGGAAAAACGTGCTGTCAGCGCGTTCAATGCGCGATGCAGACGGATTTGGTTTCGGTGAAGCCCTCGATCGCGTATTGGCCGAATTCGCGGCCGATGCCGGATTGCTTGTAACCGCCGAACGGCATCGCCGGATCGAGCGGCACGTGGCAGTTGACCCAGACCGTGCCCGCCTCGATGCGCGGCACGAGATCCATCACCGCCTTCAGATCGTTGCTCCACAAGCTTGCGGCCAGCCCGTAAGGCGACGCGTTCGCAAGCCGCACCGCTTGCGCGGGATCGTCGAACGGCAGCACGACGACGACCGGGCCGAATATTTCGTCGCGCACGATCGCGCTGTCGTGCTTCGCGTCGGCAATCACCGCCGGACGCACGAAATAGCCGGGCCGATCGCCGGCCGGATCGCCGCCCGCGAGAAACGTGACGCCGTCGCGGCGGGCTTGCTCCAAATGCGCGAGAACCTTATCGCGATGCCGGGCGGACACGAGCGGATTGATCTGCGCGGCCGGATCGAGCCCCGGGCCGAGCCGCATCGACGCGGCAACGCCAGCCAGGCCGTCGGCAAGCTGGCGGAACCGGCTGCGATGCACATAGATCCGGGATGCGGCCGCGCACACCTGACCCTGATTGAAGAACGCGCCGGCCGCGACGCCGGCGAGCGCTTGCGAGACATCCACGTCCTCCAGCATGACGACCGGATTCTTGCCGCCCAGCTCGAGCGAGAACCGCGTCATGTTCTGCACCGCGGCCGCGCCGACCAGCTTGCCCGTCGGCGTCGAGCCGGTAAACGAAATCTTGCCGATCGACGGATGGCCGGCGAGTGCGGCCCCGCATTCGCGGCCTCCGGTGACGACGTTGAACACGCCCGCCGGCACGCCCGCTTCGCGCGCCAGCTCGGCAAGCCGCAGCGCGGTAAGCGGCGTTTCCGGCGAAGGCTTCAGCACCACCGTACAGCCCGCCGCGAGCGCCGGCACCAGCTTCCAGACAGCGATCATCAGCGGGAAATTCCACGGCACGATCGCGGCGACGACGCCGACCGGCTCCTTGCGCGTGTACGCCGTATAGCGCACGCCGGGCGGAAACGGGATCGACACGTCGAACGTCTGGCCGGTGACCTTGGTCGCCCAGCCCGCCATATAGCGGACATACTCGATCGTCGCGCCGACCTCGACGCCGCGCGACACAAGAATCGATTTGCCTTGATTCAGCGTCTCGAGCTGCGCGAGTTCTTCCGCATGCGCTTCGAGCACGTCGGCGAGCCGCAGCAGGATGCGCTCCCGGTCCGCTGGCCGCAGTCCGCTCCAGACCCGCGCGTCGAACGCGCGCTTCGCGCTGGCGACGGCGGCGTCGACGTCGCGCGCGTCGGCGTCGGGCACGCGCGCGAGGCGCTCGCCCGTCGACGGATCATAGACGTCGAGCAGCCGTGGCGAATGCGCGGCGTGCATCACGCCGTCGATGAAAAGACCGAATTCGCGCCCGGTGAAGGCGCGTACCGCGTCGCTCACGGCGACGATGTTCGTCTGGGTCATAGGCGGCTCTCAATTTTGGAATGGGTGCCCGCGCGGCAGCGATCACGCGAACGATTCGCATCACTGTAGCCGCGCCCGTTTGCAATCGGTTAGCGCAAATTGGCAGCCCGGCGGCCCTCGGCCGGAAATTCGAGCCGCGCCTGCCCATGTCCGAGGCAGAGCGATGCGGCGCGCCAGCCAGCCGCGCGGGCGGCCATCAAAGAAACAGCGCGCCAACGAGTTCGGTTCGATTCGACACGCCGAGCTTGCGGAACATGCGCAACAAATGTGTCTTGACCGTCGGCTGGCCGAGCGCCAGATCGCGCGCGATCTCCTTGTTCGAGCGGCCTGCGCGCACGAGACGCGCGATCTGCTCCTCGCGATGCGTGAGCCTCGTATCGGACACGATCCTGCGAATTCCGCGCACGGCCCGCAATGGCGGCACGAGCGCCGTCTCGACGAGCGGCTGGAGCGCGTGCAGCGCCGCGATGTCGCCGGTCGAATAGCATCCGCCGCTTGCAAAACGCAACAGCGAAAACGCGGCGAGCGGCGTGCCGCCGTCGCGCAGCAGCACTTCGACGACATCGGCGACGCGATACCGGTGCAAGAAACCCGTCCAGTACGCCGATGCGGCGCGCCGCTCGTCCGGCAGTTGCGATGCCAGGGTGACGACCGCGCCCGGCTGCGCCGCGCAGCGCAACGGATGCAGAGGATCGAGCGGTCTGTAGCGATTCACGTATGCGCGATGCATCGCGGCCGTCATTCCGAACAGCTCGAAGTCGACGGGCTCGCCGCTCGTGTCGATCCGGTAGAACACCGTCGCGCTCGGCCGTGCGAGCGTTTGCAGAGCGGTTACGCAGGCGTGCAACGCGCGTGCATACGACGCGCAATCGGCGTCGATACCGTGACGGGCCGGAACTGGATTCATCGCGAAACACCTCGGGCGCAGACGGATGTGCGTCGGCACAGCTTAGGCGCGCGATCGCCACGGCGATGAGCGCAAATCGGCAAATCGCGCGCGTCCATTCAGCCGAACGGTCGATGCCGGACACCAAGCCCGCGCCGTACACTCGTTCGTGAACCGGAAAACATCGCCCTATGCCAGGAGAGCTTCGAATGGAAAATACATCGCCGCGCACGGTCGTCGTGACGGGGGCCGGAACCGGAATCGGTGCCGCATGCGCATTGCGCTTCGCTGCGCGCGGCGAGCGCGTCGCGTTGATCGGCCGCCGGCGAGCGCCGCTCGACACGATCGCGGCGCAAACCGGCGGCCTCGCGCTGGCCGGCGATGCGGCGCACGCACAAGCATGGGCCGGCCACATCGAACACATTCATGCCCGCTTCGGTCCGATCGATACGTTGGTCGCGTGCGCGGGCGGACACGGGCTCGGCCGCGCCGGCGAAACCGGTGACGCGGCATGGCGCGACGCGCTTGCGGCCAATCTGGATACCGCATTCGTCAGCGCACGCGCATGCTTGCCGGATTTGATCGCGCGGCGCGGTTCGATCGTGTTCGTTGCGTCGATTGCATCGCTTGCGGCCGGCGCGGGCGTATGCGGATACACCACCGCGAAACACGCGCTGATCGGGCTGATGCGCTCGCTTGCACGCGATTACGGGCCAGCCGGCGTTCGCGTGAACGCCGTATGCCCAGGCTGGGTCCGCACGCCGATGGCCGACGCCGAAATGGCGCCGCTGATGCGGCGCCACGGCGAAACGCTCGACGATGCATACCGGCGGGTCAGCGCCGACGTTCCGCTGCGCCGCGCGGCCGATGCCGGCGAAATCGCGGCCGTGTGCGGCTTTCTCGCGTCCGACGATGCATCGTTTATGACCGGGGCGACGATCGTGGTCGATGGCGGCGCGACAATCGTCGATGTGCCCACGCTGGCGCTCGACGGATAAGGCCGCGCGTCGCGAATACCGTGCGCGGATGACAGGCAGCGCATGGCATTGCCGCAGCGGCTGGCCCGGCAATCGCCCGCGACAATCGCACGACACGGGCCACGCAGGCTACACAGGCGCCGCCCCCGTTTCAGGCAACGTCGCACCGCCATCGACCACGATCGTCTGTCCGGTGATATAACCCGCACAATCCGATGCGAGAAACAGCATCGCGGCCGCGATGTCGTCGGGCTCGCCAAGACGGCCGAGCGGTATGCTCCGCGCAATACGGGCGGCGTGCACCGCATCGCCGAGATTAGCCGCCGCCGGCGTGCGGATCATCCCAGGCTCGACACCGTTGACGGTCACGTTCCGGCTTGCCAGCTCCAGCGCCGCCGCACGGATGAAACCGTTCACGCCGGCCTTCGATGCCGCGTAGTGCGCAAGCCCCGGATACGCGACCCGTGGCCCCGTCACCGAAGACGTCGCGAGCACGCGCCCCTGCCCGGCCCGCTCGAACGCGGGCAACGCTGCCTGCGTGAGCCAGAACAGCGCCGACAAATTGACGGCGAGCGTGCGTGCAAGGAGGTCGGGACCGATCGCGTCGAACGGCGTGAGCGGAAAATACGCCGCATTGTGCACGACCACGTCGAGCCTGCCGCTGTCGGCCTCGATCCGCTCGACGAGCCCGGTCAACTCGTCGCGCTGCGCCGCATCGGCGCGATAGGCGCGCACCGTTTGTCCGTCGGCAAGCCCGCGCAACGCAAGCCCGCCGGCGCACGCGGCGGCCGCGTCGGCTTGAAGATCGGCGATCGCCACTGTCGCGCCCGCCGCCGCGAATGCGCCGGCAATCGCCGCGCCGATGCCCTGCGCGCCGCCCGTGACCAGCACCACGCGACCGCGGAAATCCGCGACGAACGCCCCGCGCAGCGGCACTGCCCGCATCGAATCGGCGCGGCTCGAATCGGCACGGCTCATCGCGCGAGCGGATAAACGGTTTCGTTCAGCATCCGGGCATGCGCGCCGACCGGAAAATTCGACAACGCGCCGAAATCGCCGTCGCGGTAGCCGAAGATCTTGCCGTCTGTCTTACACCGGTCAAAATCGATCAGCACGACGCCGAGCGTCGGCACGATTTTTTCGCGCCAGACGAACAGATACAGCGCATCGGCAAGCTTGAAGTAGTGGCAACGGTCGACGTCCGCGAGACCGCGCTCGACGCCTTCGATGCAATGCCACGCATAGAACCCGTCGTTCAGGTAAATATGCTCGTAGCACTCGGTCGGGCTGTAGCGGTACATCACGCGCTTGCCGATCAGCTCGCGCGTTGGCGCATGCAGCTCGCCGGATACGGACGCGCCGTCGATCGTGCCGTGGCGGAACGTCACCGCGACGCCCGTTAGCGGCAGGCCGCGCGCGACGCGGGAAAACGCGTCGAGACGCACATCCGCTTCGCCGGGCAGCACGCCTTCGACCGATGTCCACACGCCGCGCGCCCAATCCAGCACGAGGCTGGTCGAGGTTGCGCGGCGGGCCGGATCGACATAATCGACGAGATAGACGCCGGGGCGCAATTGCGTCGCGCGATACGCGAGCGCTCCGCCTTCGCCGTGCTCATCGACGCTGCCGTTGCGCGCGCCGCGCTCGTGCCGCGCCCCAGGCCGCTCGTGCCAGCGCAGCGTGCACGCGTCGACGAAGACGTATTCGCAAGCCGCGCCGTCTTGCGCGGTAAGCGCAATGGTCCGTCCGGCCAGATCGCCGGCCGGCTCGAGAATATGGCTATCGGGCGCGAAACCTTCCGCCAGCTCGCCCACCTGGATGAATACCGGGTCTGCTCCCATGCGTTTCTCCGATCGAGCGGCACGCCGGCTGGCGCGGCCGCGGGACACGAAGCCATGGTGCACGAACACCGGGGGCGCGCGGTATCAACCGGAAGGATGAAGCCCATGACGGCCGGGCGCCAATCACGCGTTGCCCGCTGGCCAGCGCCTCGATGCGCTCATGGACATGCGCGACGAACCCGCGCCGCCGCACGTTGAAGCCCATGCGCCGGATGGCCAGACCTTCAACGACCAACAGCCGCACCTGCCGCGCAACGCCTTTACCCAGTGCCAGCCGAGCCGCCTACGGCAACACCCCGGCTTAAGGCGCGCTTGCGTCGTCAAGCTGTTTGATGTCGCCTGCATCGAGTCGCAGGCGGATCGCCGCACCGAGCGCCGTCAGTTGATCGAGCGACGTCGCGCTCGCGATCGGCGCCGTGACGCTCGGCCGCGCGATTTGCCATGCGAGCGCGACCGCCGTGGGCGTCGTATCGTGTTTGTCGGCCACCGCGACGAGCGCATCGACGATCCGCAAACCGCGTGGATTCAAATATTTCTCGACGCGGCTGCCGCGCGCACGCTCTTTCAGATCGGCTTCGGACCGGTACTTGCCCGACAGAAACCCGCTCGCCAGCGCGAAATACGTGACGACACCGAGCTTCAGCTCGGTCGCGGCCGGCTCGATGTCGCGCTCGTACTCCGCGCGGTCGTACAGGTTGTATTCGGGCTGGATCACCTGATACGCAGGCAACCCGTCGCGCCAGCTGATTTCGGCCGCCTCGCGCAGCCGCGCGCCGCTGTAGTTGGACGCACCGATAATGCGCACCTTGCCCTGCTCGATCAGCGTCTGGTATGCGCCGAGCGTTTCTTCGAGCGGAGTGTCGGCAAGATCGCGGTGCGAGAAATAGAGGTCGATGTAATCGGTCTGCAAGCGCCGCAGCGAATCGTCGACGGCCTTCAGGATATTGTCGCGCGACAGCCCCGCGCGCGCCTGCAGCATGCCGACCTTCGTCGCGATCACGACCTGGTCGCGCTTGCCCGTGCGCTTGAGCCACTTGCCGATGATCGTCTCCGATTCTCCGCCTTGATTGCCGGGCACCCAGGCCGAATAGACATCGGCGGTATCGATGAAGTTGATGCCGGTGTCGGCGAGCGCGTCGAGCAGCGAGAACGACTGCTTCTCGTCGATGGTCCAGCCGAACACGTTACCGCCGAATACGACTGGCGATACCTGAATGGCCGAGGTGCCGAGTGAGCGTAATGCCATCTTTCTCTCCGTTTTGCATTCCGAGGTGAGGAACGACTCGGCGCGCACGCGGCGCATCCCGAGCCGGGTTGTCAACGATCGTAGCGCGCGAAGCGCGCCGCACAAACCGATTAAAGCTGATTTCCAAAGACCACGTACTGACAAGGGATCATCAATGGCAAACGACCGATAGCGGCAATGACAACGCGAAAACGGCCCGTGAACGGACCATGAAGCGGCGCCGCGGCAACGCAAGCGCCGGTAAGGCGCGGCACCCGGCGGCGCCGTCAATGCACTGATCGGCGAATCGGCGGCCGATGCAGCAATCGGGCGGGCGCGGCCTGCGCGGCACAGAACCGCGATGCCACAGAACGCATCCGCCGCCGCAACGAAGCGCCGCCCGCTCGCGCCGGCTCACCCGCGCGCGGCACGATCCATCCGTGCGCCGAGGCTTTCTCGTCGAACGCCGCTCCGATCCCGCTTCAAACCCCGCCTTGCAATACCCGCTCAACCGCAGACACCGCGGCAGTCGGACCGGCATACAAGCTCGCGCTGTTCAACACATAGCCGCGCTCGCCGGTCGTCAGCAGCAGTTGCGGCACGCCCGATACGCCGAGTTGCCGCATCGCATGCTGCGCGCGCTCGATGCGTGCGGCCGTTGCGTCGGCGAGCGCCGCGTCACTGTCGATGCGGCGTGCCAGCGCATCGGCGTCCACCGTCAGCCCGGCCCGCGCAGCGACTTCCGCGGCCAAGCGCGCCAGCACATCGGCACGCGCGGTATCGAAACCGTCGACATAGCGCGCGCGCTGCGCCGCTTCGAGCAGCGGCCGCTCGAGCCGCGCGTCGATTCCGTGCATCGCGGTCAGCACCCGGTTCGCCGGCCCCGAATCGAAACGCACGCCGCCGCGCAGCAGCACCTGTTCGCGATACGCGCTCGTGAAACGCTGGCCGGTCATCTGCTCGATACGCTGATCGTTGCGCCACGCGTATTCGGCCCATTCGGGCGTCAAATCGCACGCGCCTTCGTCAGCAAAGAGACCGGTAGGCATCAGCTCGAGCTTATCCGGATAAGCTTCGGCAAGACCCGCAAGCGAGGGCGCGCTCGCATAGCACCAGCCGCATAGCGGATCGAAGAAATACTGAAGTGTGAAGCGGTCCATCGCTGTTTCGTTGATAAGTCAAATAAAAAGCGAGTCTATTCGATCTAATCCCGATCAAATACAATAGAGTTGTCGACAATTTGTTGCGTAGATTGATCGAATATGGATCGAATCACCGCATTGAAGGTATTCGTCGAAACCGCCGAGCGCGGCAGCGTGTCGGCAGCCGCCCAGCATCTCGACATGTCGCGCGCGATGGCGTCGCGCTATGTCGCATTCGTCGAACAATGGGCGGGTGCCCGGCTGCTGCATCGGACCACGCGGCGTCTGTCGCTGACCACCGCCGGCGCGCAAATGCTGCCGCTCGCGCGCGATCTGCTCGGGCTCGCCGACGACGTCGAGTCGACCTTCGCCGAGCCCGGCGACGCGCCGCGCGGCCTGCTACGGATCACCACGAGCGTGCTGTTCGCACAGGCGCGGCTGACCGACGCGATTCTCGACTATCTCGCCCGCCACCCTGCCGTCTCGGTCGACCTGCAGACGACGGATCGCACCGCTGATCTGATCAGCGAGCGGATCGATCTCGCGATCCGCATTACGAACGAAGTCGACCCCAGCCTGATCGCACGCCGGATCGGCACGTGCCGCTCGGTGATTTGCGCGTCGCCCGGTTATCTGGCCACGCACGGAACGCCCAAGCGGCCGCACGATCTGGCTCGGCACAATTGCCTGACCTACGCGTATTTCGGGCAGAGCCTGTGGCATCTGACACGCGACGGGGAACCGTCGGATGTGCCCGTGCAAGGCAATCTGAGCACCAACGATTCGCTCGTGCTGCTGCGCGCGGCCACCGCAAACGGCGGCATCGCGCTGCTGCCCACGTATGCGGCGGCCGGATTGCTTCGCAGCGGCGCGCTCGTGCGCGTGTTGCCCGATTGCGTGGCGCCCGATCTCGGCATTTACGCGGTTTACGCATCGCGCAAGCAAATGTCTCTTGCGATGCGCACGCTGATCGATTTTCTTGCCCAGCGCTTCGGCGACACGCCGGATTGGGACAGGTAGCGGCAAACGGGAGCAGACAACGTGTGGGCAACGGCAAACAGCGGCTCGGCTGCCGCACCTCGCACGCGTCCATCGCGAAACGTCGCTCGGCCGCACGGCGATCGAGCGCGAGCAAACGCTGGCGGAGGCCAGCGTATCAAGCCCCCGATCGTGCAATCGGCGGCAGGTTCGGTTGCATTCCGGGCAACCGCGCTGGCGCCGATTGCGCCGATTGCGCCGATTGCGCACAACGGCGCGCTCGCCGGCGGCAGCGGGCACCCGGTGCGGCCCGGCGCTCCACGCCCGGCGCGCCACCCGCCTCGCATCAACTCAACCGCCACCAGCGCGGCAACAAACGCTGCACGTCCGGCCGGCAAAAACGGTCGTCGATCAGATGAACGACGCCCTCGTCATGCTCGGTGCGAATCACACGCCCCGCCGCCTGCACCACCTTGCGCAGCCCCGGATACAGATAGACGTAATCGTAGCCGTGGCCGAAGCGCGCCTCCATCGCACGGCGCATCTGTTCATTGACGTCGTTGACCTGCGGCAGTCCGAGCGTCGCGACGAACGCGCCGATCAGCCGATCGCCCGCCAAATCGACGCCCTCCGCGAAAGCGCCGCCCAGCACCGCGAAGCCGACGCCCTGCCCGAGCGCATCGAAGCGCGCGAGGAACGCGTCGCGTGCGGCCTCGTCCATGCCGCGCGCCTGCTCCCAGACCGGCAATGCCGGATGCCGCTCGCGCAGCCGCGCGAGCACCTGCTGCAAATAGTCGAAACTGCTCAGGAATGCCAGATAATTGCCCGGCCGCGCCGCGTATTGCCCGGCAATCAGCTCGACGATCGGCTCGATCGAATGTTCGCGGTCGCGCCAGCGCGTCGACACGTGCGCGGCCACCTTGACCGTCAATTGCTCCGCGCGAAACGGCCCGTCGACATCCAGCCAACCGGTGTCGTCCGGCAAACCCAGCGTATCGCGGTAGAACTCGAACGGGCTCAGCGTGCCCGAAAACATGACGGTTGCATGCGCCGCCGCATGGCGCGGCGCGAGAAAATCCGCCGGAACCACGTTGCGCACGCAAAGCAGCGACGCGTTCGCGCGGCGGCCGCGTGCCGTTGCGCGCACGAGTGTCGAATCGAAAATCGAATGCGCGCCGAACTGCTCGGCAAGCGCAACGAAGTGCATCGCGTCGAAGCAAAAGCGTTGCACATCGGCATCGATCGCGAGCGGCGTCTGCGCCGCGAGTTCGGAAAACCGGCCGATCAGATTCTGCGCGGCGGACAGCACGCGCGGCGGCACATCCGGATGCACGGCGTAGCTGTCGCTCTGTTCGCGATTGAGCGCATTCCATTCACGGTTCAAGCGTTCGAGCGCTTTGGCGAGCGGCGCGGGCGCGAGTTTGCGAATCGCCGTGAGTTCGCGCTGATCGAGCGTCGCGCTATACATGCCGCGTGCGCGATCGAGCAGATTGTGCGCTTCGTCGACGAGCACGCCAACGCGCCACTGGTTCTGTTGCGCGAGCGCGTACAGCAACGCGCTGCCGTCGTAGTAATAGTTGTAGTCACCGACGATCACGTCGCACCAGCGCGCCAGTTCCTGCGCGAGATAGTATGGGCATATGCCGTGCTCGAGGGCGGCCGCGCGCACCGCCGCGCGTTCGAGCCGGCCCTGTTCGACAGCGGCGGCACGTGCAGCCGCGAGCCGGTCGTAGAAACCCCGGGCAAGCGGACAGGCGTCGCCGTGGCATGCCGCGCCGGGATGCTCGCACGCCTTGTCGCGCGCGACGAGTTCCAGCACGCGCAACGGCAGCGCACCACCCGAGGCCGCACGCAGCGTATCTGCCGCATCGAGCGCGAGCGCGCGGCCGGACGTTTTCGCGGTCAGAAAGAACAGCCTGTCGAGACGATCCTGCGCACACGCTTTGAGAAACGGGAACAGCGTGCCGACCGTCTTGCCGATACCGGTCGGCGCCTGCGCGAGCAGCGTGCGGGCGTCGCGCGCGGCACGATACGCGGCGACCGCGAGCGGCCGCTGCCCGTCGCGAAACTGCGGATGCGGAAACGCCAGCGCATGCAGCGCCGCATTGCGCGCGGCCCGGTGTGCGGCTTCGCGCGCGGCCCAATCGGAAAATCGTTCGCACTGCTCGACGAAGAACGCGCGCAACGATGCAGCCGTATGCGCCTCGGTCAGCACCGTTTCGCGCAACGTGGAAATGTCCAGGTAGACGAGTGCGACCGTGAGTTCGCCGAGCCCGCGCGCTTCGCACAACAGATGTCCGTACACACGCGCCTGAGCCCAGTGCAGCGCACGCTGGTTGACCGGCATCCGGTCGAGATCGCCGCGATGCGTCTTGATTTCCTCCACCCGGTTCGACACGGGATCGTAGCCGTCCGCGCGACCGCGCACCGTCAGGCCGCGGTGCTCGCCGGCCAGCGTGATTTCCTTCTCATAACCGGCGCCGCGCCGTGACGCCACGACTGCGTGGCCCGCGATGCCCTCCTGCGCGCTCGGCGCGGGCGTGAAGCGCAGATCGAGATCGCCCTCGCGCGCGGTGAATTCGCACATCGCGCGCACCGCGACCACATAGCTCATGGGCGCACCTCGTCGCTCTGCCGTGCATTGCCGCTCCAGCGCACGTCGAGCACCCGCACCGGCATCCGATGCCGGAGGCAATAGTCGAGCCAGCGGATCTGATTGTCTTGCAGACGATCGCCCGGCCCTTTCACCTCGATCAATTCATAGCGCTGCTCGCCGGGCCAGAAGCGCACGAGATCGGGCAACCCCGAGCGGTTGCCGCGCACGTCGTCGAGCAGCCGCTCGAACCATAAACGCAGATGCGCGGCCGGCAAGCATGCGAGCGCCTGTTCGAGCAGCGTGCCGTCGAGCGCGCCCCAGAACACGAACGGCGACTGCATACCCTGCTTCTGCGCATAGTGACGGCAAATCGTGTCGCGATATTGGGTGCCGTCGAGCTGCGCAAGGCATGCGTCGAACTGCGCGGCGCGGCGCGCGCGGAAGTCCGGCGCATGCAAATCGGCCGGACCGCGTTGAAACGGATGGAAGAATGCGCCGGGTACCGCCGCGAACACGGGCTCCCAGCACAGCAGCCCAAACAGCGAGTTGATCAGCGCGTTCTCGACGTAATAGACCGGCGCATCCGTGCGGCTCAGATGATCGCGCGCGGCATATTCGACCGGATACGGTTCGTGCGGACGCGCCAGTTCGATACAGTCGCGCGGAATCGGTTGCGCGCGCGGCGTGGCGCGCACAACCGGCAAGCCGGCTTGCCGCCGCAGCCGCGGCAGCATCCGCTCGATCTGCTGGCGTTCCGCGTCGCTCTCGGGAGCGCGCAGCGCGTCGACGGCAAGCGCGAGCGCCGCGTCCAAACGCGCGCAGCGCTCGAGCACGCGCACGCGCCGGCAACGACTGCCGGGCCACGCGCTCGCCTCATAAGCGGCAAGTGCGCCGTCCCAGTCCGCACGGCGCTCGCACGCTTGCCCGATGGCGAACGCGAGCTTCTCGCGGCGCATCGTCAGCCACGCATTGCCGCAGTCGATGGCGGCGGCCTGCGCGACGAGCGGCGCAAGGGGAGCCTCGTCCGGCCATGTGTCGAGCCGTTCCCGGCACGCGTGCAGCTTCAGGTACGTATCGACATCGTCACGCCGCTGAAACGCGCGCGACGACGGCTCGAACGCAACGGTTTCGTATTGCAGCAAGCCGAGATCGGCAAGCACGAACTCCGACCAGTCCTGATGCAGGTTGCCGAAAAACATGAGCCGCAGCCGATTGCACAGCGCATCGACCGTGACGCGCAGCACATGATCGTCGATCGACGGCAGCCACTCGGACCAGGTTCGCTCGCCTTCGTGCGCGGCACGCAGTGCGGTCAGCCAATCGGCCTTGCGGCCCGCGCCGGCCAACGACGACAAATCGGGAAATCCACCGAGCAATTCGTGTTTCGTCGACAGCGCAAACAGCGTATCGAGCGTGAGCGCAGGCGACCGTTCAACCCAACCCAGTTCGACGAGCGCGGCGGATGCCGCGAGCGGGCAACCGATCTCGTCGTATGCGAGCTTGCTCGCCCGGAAATACGGCCCTTTACGCATCAGCATCCGCACCAGTAGCGCGCGCGATGCGCGCGGCAATTCACCGAACGCTGAGATGAACGCACGTTCGGATGCGTCGAGCACGCCGTCGTAACGCTCGAGCAGCCATTCGAGCGCCCGCTCGAAATTCGACAGGTAGTAGAACGCGAAAGGAGAAGAAGAATCGGACGACACGGAATGCGGCGATCACAGAATGTATCGGCCGGGCGCCACGCATCCGTCATGGCGGCAAATGCAAGCGCCGACCGCTCAAGTCATCCGCAGATGATAGCGCATCGCAGCCACCGGCTAGAGCACGCCGCACCCAGCCGAGCCGGATCTCACCAACCAGCCCGCCGACATCCAGCAGCTCGGCCCCGCCGCGACGCGCCGCCCGTCAACCAATCAAAGTATCGCGATACAGCGCGAGCACTGCGTCCACATCAACGTCGATGCATACGTCGCGCGACGGCCGCCCGTCCCACTGCGGCGCGGGGGTGCTCATCGTCGAAGGTTTCTGAATCGTCTGGCCCACGGCAATGCCTTCGGTCACCACGCGCACCGGCCCTTGCCGAGTCGTGTAGAGATGCGGCGCGAGCACATAGGCAACCGCCGACGGATCGTGCGTATACGTGCCGTCGAAACCCGCACTCATGCGATGAAACGCATCGTAGTGACGCGACACTTCCCAGACAAACCGGCCGGCATCGCCCGCGTCGTCGCGCAGCGCGGCAAGATAGTCGGTCGTCATGATGGTCTTCTCGGTGACGTCGAGGCCGACGATCGCCAGCGGCCATGCAGCGGACAGCACGATGTCCGCTGCCTCCGGATCAGCAACGATGTTTGCCTCCGCGGCAGGAGACACGTTGCCGAGCACGCCGTTCGTGCCGAACGCACCGCCCATGATGACCACCTGCTTGACGAGCGTTACGATCTGCGGATCTTCGGCGAGCGCATGCGCGAGATTCGTCAGCGGGCCGACCGCGATCAACGTGACCTCGTTCGGATGCGCACGCACGGTATCGATCATGAAGCGGTGCGCTGCCCGCGCATCCAGGTTCGGCGCGCGCGCGGCGTCGGTCGATTCGGACAGCCCGGTATTGCCGAGGCCGTCGTCGCCGTGAATCCAGCCGATCGGCGCGGGCGCGGAGCGGTTCAACGGCTTGGCCGCGCCGCGCGCCACGCTTACGCCGGGTGCGAAGCGGCCCGCGAGATAGAGGGCGTTGCGGGTCGTCGTGTCGATCGTCGCATTGCCGTATACGCTGGTCACGCCGAGCAATTCGATGTCCGGATGAAGCGCTTGGAAAACGAGCGCCAGCGCATCGTCGACGCCGGGATCTGTATCGTAGATGATCTTATGCAGGCTCATAGGTGTTCCGTGGTGAGGGCCGCGTTCGCGCCACACAATGATGCAGCAGTGACGAATGATAACCTCGCCACTGCGCCCGCCTCACCAAACCGGTTTCAACCCCCTGCCATGCCGCCGCTACGCGTGTTCGCCGGCCGAGAAAGGCCGAGGTGGTCGCGCAGCGTCGCTCCTTCGTATTCGGTACGAAAAATCCCACGCCGTTGCAGGATAGGCACGACGCCGTCGACGAAATCCTGAAGCCCGCCCGGCAGCACGTCCGGCATCAGGTTGAAGCCGTCGGCCGCACCGGCGTCGAACCAGTGTGCGATGTCGTCGGCAATTTGCTCAGGCGTACCGACGATCACCCGATGCCCCGTGCCGCCCGCCATCGCGCGCACGAATTCGCGCACGGTGCAGCGATGCTGCCGCGCATACGCAAGCGTCGCGTGAAAAAACGTGTGATTGCCGTTTCCACCGTCCGGCGGCGCAAGATCGTCCGGCAGCGGCGCATCGGGATTCAGCCGCTCGACCGGCACGCCGAGCGTAGCCGCAAGCCGGTTCAAGCTGTAGCGCAGCGGAATCAGATCGATGAGCTCGTCGCGGCGGCGCTGCGCGTCGGTCTCAGTCGCCCCTACGATCGTCGTCAACCCCGGCAACACCTTGAGGCTTCGCCCATGCGCGGCCGCCGCGGCTTTTAGCTCGCGCGCGTAGCCGAGCGCCTCGTCGAACGATTGCGATACCGAGAACACCACCTCCGCGTGCTGGGCGGCGAATGCTCGCCCATCGGCGGAGCCGCCGGCCTGCACCAGCACCGGATGCCCTTGCGGCGAACGCGGCAAATTCAGCGGTCCGTGCACGCGAAAGTGCATACCGCGATGCGCAATCGGACGTACCTTGCTCGAATCGACAAAGCGGCCGTTGGCCTTATCGCCGATAATTGCATCGTCATCCCAACTATCCCACAGTGCCTTCGCGACTTCGACGAACTCCGTCGCTCGCGCATAGCGCCCACCGTGATCAGGCGTCGCATCGAGACCGAAATTGCGTGCAGAGCCCGAATCGGCGGTCGTCACGACGTTCCAACCGGCTCGCCCGCCGCTCGCGTGATCGAGCGAGGCGAAGCGACGCGCGAGATTGAACGGCTCGTTATAGCTCGTCGATGCCGTGCCGATCAAGCCGATATGCGTCGTCGCCGCCGCGATCGTCGCAAGCAGGATAGTCGGCTCGAGTGCGGTGATCGGACGAAAATCGAGCTGGTCGACGATCGATGCGTTGTCCGCCAGAAATACCGCATCGAACTTCGCCGCCTCGGCGATCCGCGCGACGCGCACATAGTGTCCAACGTCGACGAACGCGCGCGGGTCCGCTTCGTCGAGCCGCCACGCGGAGGGTACAAACCCCGAATGCAGGATGTTGACGTTCAGATGTAATTGCCGGCGATGCGGCCGTTGCGGCGCGGCAGTCATGGCCGTGCAATCCCGCGCGATGCGGCTGCAGCGAAGCGATACACGGCGCGCGGCCCCCGTGCCGCGGCGGCCGCCGCAATCCCGAACCGGCCGTTATTGCGCCGCGCCGTCACCACCGCCGCGCTCAATGCAGCTTCGGAAAACCATGCCGCTCCGCCAGCAATTCGAGAATGCGCCGCGGATCGTTGACGAAGCGCTTGTCGCCGAGCGTCAACGCATCGTCGGGCGCCGGTTGCTCATCGCCGAGCACGAGCACGGGTAACCCTTGATGGTCGGCGTCGAGCGCGGCGATCACCGCTTCGCGCGGCCGCGCGAAAGGCAGCCGGCGAATGTCGAGGCGGACCTGCTTCGGCGGATCGCTCGCAAGCAGCCCTTCGATCGGCGCGCTGCCGGGACAAACGAAACGCTCGCTCGGATATTGAGGATCGGTGAATCCAGGTTCCAGAAGAAGCAACAGATCACGGCTCATCGGTTGTCGGCCTCGTTTGCAACGGATATCGATGGGAATACCGGCGATTCTCATGCGATTGATCGCGCATCACCACGAATTTATCCGTAGATCGATATGCGCGGCCGCGCTAACGAATGACGCCGACGGCCGCGCCATCGCAGCGGCCGGATGCCGCGAATCGCGCATCCGGCCGGCCGAATCGACACCGCTCCACGCCAAACGGCATCGCCCCAGGCGAAAGGATCAGCAAGCCAACGGCTGCCATGCGCGATCTGCTCACTCTTTTCATAGTACGAATACATTGATCAATGAAACATTTGACAGAGAAAAATTTGTTGCCTAAGGTTCGTACCGTAACGATCGTTATTTTAAGAACGCCGCGCCGGTCGATCTTGATCCAATCGCCGGTTCGACCGTCCGCATCTGCATGCGACTTTGGTTCGATGCGGATGCGCCACTGCATATTCGATAGGGAGACAACTCATGCACCCGATCATCCGGCGTGACATTCGCTTCGCGCTTCCGCCCGAGCGCATCGGCGACTGGCACATCAACGGCGTGGCCAACACGCACTACTTCAATGCACTTTCGCTGATGTTCCCGGCCGGCGAGCGATTTTTCATCGACGCGGTCCGCCATTACCGCGATCAAATTCAGGATCCCGAATTATTGAAACAGGTTCAGGGCTTCATCGGACAGGAGGCGATGCACAGCCGGGAACACGTCGAGTTCAACGATATCGCCGAAGCGGCGGGCTATCCCGCACACCGGCTCGACCGAGCCTTCTGGGCATTCGCGGGGCTGATGACGAAATGGCTGCCGGCACCGATACGCCTCGCTCTGACAATTGCGTTCGAGCATTACACGGCAATCATGACCGATTTGCTGCTCAGCGATTTCGAGCGCTTTCACGGTTCGGTCGACGCATACGCAAACATGTGGCTCTGGCATTCGATGGAAGAAACCGAGCACAAGGCGGTCGCGTTCGAGGTGTGGAATGCGGTCATCAAACCGGGGCCAATGCGTTACCTGATGCGTACCGGTTCGATGCTGCTCACGAGCATCGTATTCTGGGGGACGAACCTCCTTTTCCACTTGGCGTTCATGAAAGCGCACCGGCGCATGTACGGTAACGTGCCGGGCAAGCTCGCGTTTCTCCGGTTCTTCGTGAAAGGCATCGCCCGCTTGGCCCCCAAGACGCTTGCCTATTTCAAACCCGGTTTCCACCCGTGGAGCCACGACAATCGGGCTCATTTTGCGCAGCTCGACAAGCTGCTCGCCAATATCGACGCCAGCAACGCACGATATGCGGCGAACGCATCGCCGCGGCGCGTTCCGCTGCATGCGATCGCGGGGCCGGTGGGTTGAACGCCGCATCGTCATGCAGGACGGACGGCCGACTCGCGGCAACCCAACGTGCGCCAGCATGCAACGGCAGCCAGTGCGATCGATCTCGGAGGCAACGCCCCACGCATCCAGCGAAAACGCCCTGGAGCGCGCGCCACGGCGAGAACGTACCCGCTTCGCCCCAAGCAGCCATCTCGTCATAAGGGCAGCGCGGGCTGCCTTCGGATATGTGAGGGGCAGTCCCGCCGCGAATTCGGCCATCGACACGGACCGCGGTCAGCCTACATGTGCGGTAATGAACTCGCCGACATCCGGCATACTGGTGACGCACGCCGCATATTGGAGATTGGTCGATTCGGTATCCTGAGGGCCTCAATTGAATGCTGCAGTGCGTCTCAGCATCGGCCGGCCGTTGACGGCACCGGCGGTGCCTTGGTACCCCACGTCCAAGCGTGATACCGCACTGTGATCGCGCGTCACGGCGCGACTGCGGCATGCCGTAAATCGCCCGCGCCATGAGACGCGGGCGCAATCGAACGCTATGCGTTATTCGATCCGGAATTGTTCGCGGTCCCGGCCCAAGATCCAAGCTGGAGCACGCCCACGGCCTGTCCAGGTTGAACCTGTTTCCGGATCTCGATAGCGCGGCTTCGGTTCGGTGTCGGCTTTTCTCGGCCGCCCGAGGCGCGGCGGGAACAAATCCTTCTGGGTCAGACCATACGTATCGATCAACCGGCGAAGCTCGACGATAACCTCGGGCAATTCGGCCGCGCGCGCGGTCCTCGCTTGCTGCTTCAGATCATCCAATTGCGCAAGCAATTCCTTGTATGTTGCCATTACTATTTCCCCGTAGAGTGACTGCCTCTTTTTTGACCGGCTGCTGAAATTCTGTTGTTATATCCAATACTGAGCTGCCGAGCCGGTTTTTGGCTATAATAGCCGAATTAGGCCAAGGTGGACTATTCCAATTCAGCAGGGAGCATTCGCCCATGCTCCCTTCCATCCATCACCCCCGTTACGCCGCGCTGCGCATGCATCTGCGCGCGCTGAGAAGAGCGGCAGGCCTCACCCAGACGCAATTGGCCAAACGTCTTCGTATTGATCAGTCTTACCTTTCCAAAATCGAACGTGGAGAACGTTATGTCGACATTCTCTTTTATCTCGATTGGTGCCGCCACTGCGGTGTTGAGCCGGATCAGGCCGTATCGGAATTAATTGATGCAGGCGCATGAAAAACCGGCATCGCACAATCCCATTATTTAAAAACTTATGAATTGCGAATTGCGCGCGCATACGTTTGCGCGCGCTATGACTGCCAACCGCCGCGGCCCGGACGTGTATCGCTACGCGCCGGCCGCGATTCACCACTCAAGCGTCCGTCGATGACATCGACGGCGCACGCCGCCCCGCCTGATACGCGTAGTAGCAAACAGTCAACGCGACAATCCACAACGGCCCGACGACGAGCGCCACGCGCGTATCAGGCGAAAACGCCATCAGCACGACGACACACGCAAGAAACGCAAGCGCGACGAACGAAGACAATGGATAAGCCGGCACGCGCAGCGCAAGCTGGGCGAGACGCGCGGCCGGCACCTGGCGACGAAAGCGCAACTGGGCGAACAAGATCACGCCCCAGGTCCAAATCGCGCCGAACGTCGACACCGACGTCAGCCATACAAAAACTTTTTGCGGTGCAAAATAATTGAGCACGACGCCGACGATAAGCAGCAGCACCGAAACCAGCACGCCATACACCGGCACGCCGCGCCGGTTCACTGCCGCGAGGCGCGCGGGCGCCTGCCCCTGCTCCGCCAGATTGAACAGCATTCTGGCGGTGCTGAAGATCCCGCTGTTGCACGACGACAGCGCGGCCGTCAGCACAACGAAATTGATGATGCCGGCGGCAGCCGGAATACCGAGCCGCGAAAACGTCATCACGAACGGGCTGCCCTGCGTGCCGATCTGATTCCATGGGTAAATCGACATGATGACGAACAGCGCGCCAACATAGAAAATCACCACGCGCCAAAACACCGAGTTCACCGCCTTCGCAAGCGACTTCTCCGGATTGCGCGCCTCGCCCGCCGTAAGGCCGAGCATTTCGACGCCGAGATACGCGAACATCACGATCGGCAACGCGTCGACCACTCCCGACCAGCCGTTCGGCATGAAGCCGCCATGCGCCCACAGGTTCGAGATACCGGTGGCAATACCACCGTTGCCGGCGCCCGCGACGATCATCAGCCCACCGCCGGCAATCATCAGTACGATCGTCACGATCTTGATCAACGCGAACCAGAATTCGAACTCGCCGTACAGTTTGACCGCGATGAAATTCACCGCGCCCATCACGATCAATGCGGCGAAAGTCCAAATCCAGTTCGGCACATCGGGAAACCACATATGCATATAGATGCCGACGCCAGTGATTTCCGCCATGCATGTCACGATCCACATGAACCAGTAGGTCCAGCCAGTCAGATAGCCCGAGAGCGGCCCGAGATAATCCTGTGCATAACGGCTGAACGCGCCGGCGACCGGATTATGAATCGCCATCTCGCCAAGCGCTCGCATAATGATGAAAATTGCGAGGCCGCCGGCAATGTATGCCAGCAGAATCGCCGGACCGGCCGCCCGGATCGCCGTGGCCGAGCCGAGAAAGAGCCCGACGCCGATGGTTGCGCCGAGCGCCATCAAATTGATATGCCGCTCCTCCAGCCCGCGATGCAGCCGTTCTTCTTGTGATGTCACGAATAGTCTCCTGACGGCGCTGCACACGCCGCCGCTTTTGGTGGAAAAAAGAAACCGACCGGAGCGCCGAGGCGCGGCCCCAACTGCGATTCGACGCCGTGCGAGCCGCCGAAGACATGCCCGGCATGCGGGAAAGACACATGCGGCGTGCCCCGCGCCGCCGGCACCAGCAACGCGGCCACGCTCGCATTGGACAACGCGAGCAGGCAATGGCGATCAAGCGAACGCCGGCGCAAATGCGTCGGCGTTTTGATCGATCCTGTACATCCGGTCGGAATGCAGCGCCAATTATATGAACAATCGACTGCGCGTTGCCAGCGTTTGCTTCGCGGGCGCCAAGATGAGCGGGTTCGGCACTGCGCCGGACAAAATATGATCGCAGTTCCTCGATCAGCGTCCGATCATCGAGCCCCAGCCATGGGCCGAGATTTGATGCATTGTCCGCCGTCGATCAGATCAAACGGTGCGCCACGCGACTGATAAACAAACAATCGCCGACGCTTCGCGACATCGTTCATACGCGGACAAAATTACTCGTCGGCCGATGCCCCGTCGAGCGCCCACGCCATGATCTCGCCGTCAATGGCGAGCATCGGCAAGCGCCCCGCCGCCGCCTTTGACGAAGCTGCACATCGCGAGCGACATCGCGGCAAATGCCGCGCCGGCAAAAAATGCCGCCGATGCGCCGTAGCGCGTCCAAAGCCAACCGGCGATCGCATTTGCCGCCAGCACGCAGACCCCGCTCGCCAGGTTGAACACACCAAACGCCGTGCCGCGCCAATCGGCCGGAGCGGTTTCAGCGACGAGCGCGGCCAGCATCCCTTGCGTGAAGCCCATGTGCAGCCCCCAGACAACGGCGCCGGACCACAGCGCTGCCGGCGACGCGCTTGCGCCGAACAGCAGATCGGCGGCGATCAGCAGCGCCATGCCAACCGCCAGCGGCGCACGTGCGCCGAGCCGGTCCGCGACCACGCCGACCGGATACGCGGATAACGCATATGCCGCATTCATCACGACCATCACGGCCGGAATCCAGGCAAGCCCGATGCCCGCCTGCTGTGCGCGCAGCACGAGAAATGCTTCGCTGAAGCGCGCCAGCGTGAACGAAGCGCCGATCAACACAACGAACCAATAACGCGGGGGAAACGCGCGCAGCGCTCGCCAGTGCATCGGCGAGCGGAACACACGGGCAGAAACGCCCTTATGAGCCGGCTCGTCGACACCGAACACGATCAGCGCAATCGACAAAAACGCGGGCACCACCGCGCACCACAACACGAGCCGAATATGCTCGGCAAATACGAACATCAGCACGATCGCGAGCAGCGGACCCGCAAACGCGCCGATCGTATCCATTGACTGCCGCAGCCCGAAGCATGCGCCGCGCATCTCTGGCGGCGCGACATCGGCGACGAGCGCATCGCGCGGCGCACCGCGAATGCCCTTACCGAGCCGGTCGAGCAGCCGCGCGGCGACGACTTCCGATGGCCCGTTCGCCAGCGGAAAAAGCGGCTTCGTCAATGCTGCGAGGCCGTAGCCCGCGATGAGCAGCGCCTTGCGCCGGCCGAGCCAATCGCTCAGCGCGCCGGAAAAGATCTTCACGATCATCGCGCTCGCCTCGGCCATGCCTTCGAGCACGCCGAGCGTCACGACGCTCATGCCCATCGTCATGACGAGATAGATCGGCAACAGTGCATGAATCAGCTCCGACGATAAATCCATGCACAGGCTGACCAGGCCAAGCGCCCATACGGTGCGCGGAATCCGTGCGCGGGCAGGCTTACGGCCGAAAACGGAGGAGCGTTCGGGCATGAGCGGCGTCGAAATCGGTCGGGGCAAGTTCGCTGCACGGCATCACAGTACCGCCGCCGCGCTCGGGCACAGCAGGCGCCCGGTGCGACACTCCGTCAAACCGGCGGCACCGCATAGCCGCCGTCGCGCACGGACAGATCCGCGGCCGGCGCGACATAGCGCGCGGCATCGAAATCGGCGGGCAACGGCTCCACCGGGAAGCCCTCCTTCTCCCATGCGTCGAGGCCGCCCTTCAGCGCCAGCACGTGACGCATTTGCTTGCGATGCAATTGGCTGACGATGCGCTTCGCACTCGCTTCGTTCGGGCATACGCAATAGACAACGATCGGGCGCACCATCAAATCGGGGTGCAGCGGGTCGGGAGAATCGAGATCGAGCGGATACGCACCGGCGATCCGGTACGCTTCCTTCGCGCGGACCGCACGCGGCCGCGCATCGAAAACGACGGGCGGCGCGCTCGAGCGCATCATCTCGTCAAGCTGCTGCGGGCTGATGCGGACTTTCGCGAGCCAACGGCGAAAGCGCAACCGGCAAACCCATCTATACAGCAGGAATGTAACGAAGATCGCGGCAAGCGCGTCGAACAGCGTGCCGCCGCTCGCGCTCACCCACTGCATCAGCCGGGCGATCTCGTCATGCAGCGCGGCGCCGCCGAACAACCACACGCCCGCCCACAAAGACGCGCCCGCGATGTCCCATGCGAGGAACACCCACACGGCCACAGCCGTGGTGCCAAGAAGCGGCGCGGAAACGAGGCCGAGCCCCGGCAGGAATTTCGCGAGCACGAGCAGCGGCGCGCCGTGCTTTTCGAACACCTTGCGCGCGACGCGCAGCGTCGTGTCGAGCGACAGCGAGAAACGCACCAGCGAATTGAGAAGACGCCGGCCACGCGCACGGCCGGCAAAAAACCACAATGAATCGGCAAGCACTGTCGCGCCGACGGCCGCGCATAGCATGCTCGCATACGATGCCTGCCCCATCGCCGCCATCGTGCCGCCGACGATCAGCATCGGCACGGCCGGCACGGGAATGCCAAGTTGTGTGATGAGCACACTGACGAATACGGCCAGCGGACCAAGCGATGCGGGAATAGCCTGCGGAAAATGCCACACGGAACACACCTCGAACGCAGCGAATGCCGAGCGGTTGCAGCGGCGCCGGCATAGTGCCCGGCGCCGGCCGCGGCGCATGCGCGGCGTGAATCGGCATTTCGCATTCTAAACTTGTTTCATTACAGCCCCGTCAACCTGCGACGGCCCGCTCTTTTTCGTCATAGCGCGAAAAGCCGAAACCGGCGCTGTACAATGCACGGGCATCAGCCATCGCGTCCGCCCAACAGACGCAGCCGTGCCAATGCCCGGCAGGCGCCGGTGCTTGTTGCATCGAACGGCAACCGTAGCCTCGTGGGAGATTCATGGATTCGGACATCATGCACATCGGCGGACGCATCCGCCGCCTGCGCCGCGAGCTGAAAAAAACGTTACTCGAAGTAGCCACCGAGGCCAGCCTGTCGGTCGGATTCCTGTCGCAAGTCGAGCGTAACCTGACCGGCATCTCGATTTCCTCGCTCGTCAACGTCGCGAAAGCGCTCCAAACGCCGCTTTCCGCGCTCATCGACCAGCCGCGCCAAGATGCGCCCAACTCGCACCGGAACAGCCGCGAATCATATTCGATCCGCCCCGCCCGGCAGCGCTACGAGCGTCTGTCGACCACCTTTCCGGGCAATCAGCTCAATGCCGTCAAAGTGTCGATGATGGAAGGCTATTGTTCGGAATGGGTCGCCCATGCAGGCGACGAATTCGTTTTCGTGCTGTCGGGACAAGTGCGCTATACGGTCGGCAAGCGGGACTACCTGCTCGGTCCCGGCGATTCGCTGCACTTCAACGCGCATACCCGGCACCGCGTCGCGAACGCCGGGGACGAACCTGCGGAACTGGTCGCGGTCGGCACGCTGCCGCTCTTCGGCGACGGGCAGCCGGCATTTCCGTCGCTGCCGGGCGAACAAAAACCGGCGCGTGCGCCGGGCGCGCGCCAATCGAAGCCTCGAGTTGCCGCACAAGCCGCGCCCGCATCGGGCTCGCGGCGCGCAAAGCGCGGCGCGAGCCTGCCTGATGCTCCCATGCGTGACGCTGCGCCAGCCACTGCTATCCGCCGGGTCGCCACGCGGCGCGGCGAGAAAAAAAACACACGTTAGGCACTGCCAAGGTTACCGCCCTGCTGCGCCCCACACGATTCGCGCGTTGCCGCCCGCCCCATTGCGCCATTACGAATGTTTGACTCGACAGCCGGGCGCCCGCATCGAGCAGACCGAGTCGACACACTTGCCCGGGCCATTCGCTCAGGGTGCCCCCATGTGCTGCGTGAGCGTCGAGATGAAGCGAACGGTTCGCGGATCGCGCGGCCGAGCGAACAAATCGCGCGACGCGCCGGCCTCCACAACCCGGCCTGCCGCCAGAAATATCGCATCGTGCGCAATCGACGCGGCAAGACGCAGATCATGCGTCGCCATCAACATCGTCGTGCCATCGCGCGCCAGTTGCCGTAGCACTTCGACCACTTCAGCCGACAGTTCGGGATCGAGCGAGGAGGTCGGCTCGTCACATAACAAAACCTGCGGCGAAGGCGCGAGTGCACGCGCAATCGCAACGCGCTGCTGCTGGCCGCCCGACAGCGTCGCCGGCCACGCATCCGCTTTGTCGGCAATGCCGACTTTATCGAGCAGACCGAGCGCCCGTTGCCGCGCCTGCTCACGGCCCCACATCTGCACCGTCACCAGCCCCTCCATCACGTTCTGCACGACGGTCAAATGCGGAAATAATTGGAAATTCTGGAACACCATGCCAGTTTGACGGCGCACCGCGAACAGCGCGTCGCGAGACAGCCGCTGGCCCGGTGCGAACGCAATGCGCGCGTCGCCAACCGTAAGCACACCGGACTCGGGCACCTCCAGCAGATTCACGCAGCGCAGCAGCGTACTCTTACCACTGCCTGACGGGCCGATCAATGCCGTGACGCTGCCGGGCTTTAGCACCAGATCGATTTGCGAGAGCACCCGGTGCTCGCCGAAAGATTTGTCGATGCGTTCGAGCTGGATCATCGCCACTGCGCCTGGAAAAGCGCATAGCGTCCGAAATACGTTTCGAGACGCCGCTGCGCACCCGACAATACCGAGCTGAACAGCAAATAGATCAACGCCGCTTCGGTATAGAGAATGAGCGGCTCGTATGTGACCGCCGCGATGCGCTGCGCGGCCTGGAAAATCTCCGGCACGGTCAGCACCGCCGCAAGCGACGTATCCTTGACGAGCGAAATGAATGAGTTCGCCAACGCGGGCAACGCGACTCGCGTCGCCTGCGGCAAGATCGCACGCCGCAACGCCTGCGCGCGCGTCATGCCCATCGAGTATGCGGCCTCCCACTGCCCTTTCGGAATCGATTCGATCACGCCGCGAATCACTTCGGCGTTATATGCGCCGACGTTCAACGAAAAACCGATGACGGCAGCCGTCAACGGATCTAGCACGATGCCGATATTCGGCAATCCGTAAAAAATCACGAAAAGCTGTACCAGCAGCGGCGAACCGCGAAACAACCAGATATAGAAGCGCGCCGCCGCCCGCGCGCCGCGCGGCCCGAACAGGCGCACGAGCGCAGCGGCAAAAGCGAGCAGAAGTCCGATCGCAAACGATGTGAGTGTCAACGGCACCGTAAACACCAGCCCCGCGTACAGCAGCGGCCACAGCGATTGCGTCATCAAATGCAGCCAAGCCGGCATCGTTCGGCTCCACGTCACTGCGAAACATCACGGCCGAAATACTTGTGCGAGATCTTCGCGTAAGTACCATCGGCTTTAATGTCGGCGAGCGCCTTGTTGATTGCGGTAAGCAGTTCCGGGTTGCCCTTGCGGATCAGCACGCCCGACTGTTCGCCCGCGCCGGTTGCATCCGTCGCGGCAATCTTCAGCTTCGCATCGGGCTTGTGTTTGCGGAAATCAAAATAGGACAGCGAATCGTTGATCGTCGCATCGACGCGCCCGGAAGTCAGCAGATCCACCGCTTCGTTGAAGCCTTGCACCGGCACGACATCCGCGCCATGCGCGGCTGCGAGTCGGCCAAAATTGCTCGTCAACGTGTTCGCCGACTTCTTGCCCTTCAGATCGTCAAACGAGCGAATCGCGGCATTGTCGGTACGCACGATCAGCACGGCCCGCGACGTGATGTACGGCGTCGAGAAATCGTACTTCGCCTTGCGTGCATCGGTGATCGCCACTTCGTTGACGACCGCGTCAAACCGGTTCACATCGAGCCCTGCGATCAGCCCGTCCCACTTGCCCTCGACGAACTGCGGCTTGACACCAAGCCGCTGTGCGACCGCGGTGGCGATGTCGACGTCGAAACCCGTCAGCTTGCCGGCTTCGTCATGGTACGTAAACGGCGCATAAGTGCCCTCGGTGCCGACCCGGAATACGCCGGACGATTTGATTTGAGCGAGATCGTCAGCAAATGCACTTGTCGCCAAGACGGCCTGGAACAATACGACGAGCAGCATGGAGCGGATGAGTTTCATGGCGCATACCCTGATTGGTGGACGGGATTGAGCCCTCCCGCCAGCGGGTACCGATCGAGAGGTGCGCGAATTCTACCGACGCGCCACGGACCGGCAAAAAAGCAAATCGGGTATCGATATGAATGCGCTGAATAAGGCGCGCGCGGCACGCGATCTTGCAGACCGACGCGAACTGGCGACGCGGCACGCAGGCTCGAATTCCTGAACGGCGTCGAGAAATGGCTTGCTCCATCGATCGATCCGCTCGATCGATATCCCAACATATTCGCGCTTCAAATTAATTCATGTTCAGCTGCGCCAGAGCATGGTCTTTTTACGCGCGCTTAATGGATAAATGACAAACTCGTCATGTTCGAACGCCGAACCGTCCCCTCCGTGCGATTCAATGCGTTATCCGACCAGCTTGCCATGCGACTTTTCGCCGCATATCCGGTGTCTTTTAAGAGTGCAAAAAATTCATATTTAATCGGATAACAAAATGTTGAACTATAAACCGCCCATAAGCTCAAACATAACTTCACGCAATTCCATGATTTTGAAATGAAGATCCTCATCGTAGAAGACGAGCCGAAGACGGGTACGTATTTGAAGCGCGGGCTCACCGAGGCGGGCTTCGTTTGCGACTGGGTACAGGATGGCGTCAGCGGTCTGCATCAATTGCAGACCGAAGACTACGACCTCGCGATTCTCGACGTAATGTTACCCGGCTGCGATGGCTGGACCATCGTGCGCGAGCTGCGCAAAACCCATCGCACACCGGTACTGTTTCTCACTGCCCGCGATCAAGTCGACGATCGCGTGAAAGGTTTCGAACTCGGCGGCGACGACTATCTCGCCAAACCTTTCGATTTCGCCGAGTTGCTCGCACGCGTGCGCTCGCTGCTGCGGCGCGGACAGACGTCCGATACGTCGGTGCTTTGCGTGGCCAATCTCGAACTCGATCTGATTCAACGCAAGGCGCGCCGCCAAGGCAACACGATTCTGCTGACCACCAAGGAATTCCTGTTGCTGTGGTTGCTGATGCGCCGGCAAGGCGAGATTCTGCCGCGCTCGCTGATCGCCTCCCAGATCTGGGACATCAATTTCGACAGCGATTCAAATGTCGTCGATGCGGCGATCAAGCGCGTGCGCGCGAAGGTCGATCAAAACTACGAGCCCAAGCTGATCCATACGGTTCGGGGAATGGGATATGTGCTCGAACAGCGAGACGAGTCATGCGAATCCTTCGCGTAATCCGCCGCTGGGAAGGGCGCACCATGCGCGCGAAGCTGACGATCCGGTTTGCGCTGTCCACGACGGTGCTGCTCGCAATCAGCGGTCTGATGCTCTATGAAACGCTGACGCGTACATTTGCCTATTCATCGGAGCGTGCAATGGAAACGACGCTCGCGGGCGTGATCGCGCACGTCGGCGATGCAAGCGATATGACGGATCTGCGTGAAAAGGCGCATCGTTTCTACGACTCGTTTCATAGCGACGAAAAAGTCGATTTCGCGATCTACGACGCGCAAGGCACCGCGCGCATGCAAAGCAGTTGGTTCGTCGCATACGATGGCGTATTGCGGGCGAACGCGAGCGGCCATGAATCGATCGTCGACGACAAACGTCACGCCAAACGCTACCTGGTGGCACCGATACACATCGGCGATCAACCAAACCAGCCATTGCGCGTTGCGATCCAGTACGATTTTCGTCGCGAGCAATCACTGCTGCGCACTTGCGCAATCAGCATCATCGCGATCATTTTTGCCTGCACGGCCTGTGCGGCGGCGCTCGCGCAGTGGATTGCCGCGTATACGCTCAGGCCATTGCGCCGCTTCGCATTGCAGGCCGACCAGATTTCGAGCAGCCGGCTCACGCAACCGTTACCTGAAACGGAAATGGCAGGCGAGCTGCGGGAGCTTGCGGTATCGTTCAACCGGATGCTCGCGCGGCTCGACGCATCGTTTACGCGCCTGAAGGAATACTCTTCCGATCTCGCGCACGATATCCGCACGCCGCTCACCAATCTGCTCGCCGAGGCGCAAGTCGCGCTGTCGCAGCGGCGCTCGGTCAGCGAATATCGTCAGGTCATCGAATCAAGTGTCGAAGAGTATCAACGGCTCGCGCGCATGGTCGACGACATGCTGTTTCTCGCCCGTGCGGACGGCCATCAGAACACGCTCGCGATCGAGCCGATCGACGCCTATGCAATGTCCGACCGGATCGTGCGCTACTACGAGACGGTTGCCGAGGATCGCGGCATCCGCATCACGGTGGAAGGCAGCGGCCACTTCCAAGGCGACCTGATGCTCGTGCAACGCGCGCTAAGCAATCTGCTGTCGAATGCGGTCCGTCATGCGCCGGACCATTCGAGTGTCGTCGTCCGCTGCGAGCCATCGGAGCGGCACGTCGTGATCGCCGTGACCGATACCGGCCGCGGACTCGAAGCGGTGCATGTGCCGCGCATCTTCGACCGCTTCTACCGAGTCGATCCTTCGCGATACGATTCCGCCTCGGGCACGGGGCTGGGGCTCGCGATCGTGCGCTCGATCATGACCGAACATGGCGGCGATTGCTGGGTGGAGAGCGTGCCGAACGTCTTTACGACGTTCTTTCTGCGCTTTCCTCGCGAGCACGCGGCCAATTACGGCGATCGCGCTTCGCCCCACCATGAATCGCGCCTGCATCTGGAACAAACCTGAACCGTTTCGCGAGTTATTTTATATTCGACCTCGCCCTTGTCATCAAAATGACAAAAACATCATAGGCGGGTCACGTTGACGGAGGGACTCTTCTTCAGAATGTCAATCATCGAATTCGCTTGTTGGATTCGAGATCGATATGGAGAACGTATGAAAGCCAAATTCCTTACCGCCGCCCTCGCCGCCGCAATCGTTTCGCCGGCGGCATTCGCCGACATGCCCGTCGGCAAAACTCGCGCCGAGGTTTATCAGGAATTGGTCGAAGCCAAGGCCAATGGGCTCGATTACATAACCGACGCGTCGTACCCCGAAATTTCGCCGTTCTATGCACACCGCTTTGCGAACAAGACGAAATCGCAGCAGCCGGTGCACGCGGTCGCCGATACCCGCAGCGAAACGCGCTCAGGCTCGACGCGCGAGCTTTCGGAAGCGTATCAGGAAGAACGCTGCGTCGGCCCGCGGACGTTCTGCAATCCGTACACGGGATCGTGAGCGGCCCCGTAGCATGCCGTAAGCACCGACGGCCGAACCTGACTGTGCGTCGCTCTTGCCGCTCGGCGGCAAGAGCGCGCGCGCGAGGAGACCAACATTTGCCAATCGCCGATACGAGCGTGCGCGCCGCATCACGGACGCACCGACGCGCCGCGCTCCTCGAACAACCGGCGCAGAATACCGCGGTGGCATCGCGCCTCGTCGTCGCAATAACAGCCGACGGCAAAATTCGCCGTCGCCGATAGCGCCGCCAGTACGTCGAGCACCTTGCTCGCATCGCCATGGCTCATCTCGGCGCGGAATTTGCGCTCGAACGCGCGCCATTCGGCGTCCGAACTCGCGGCCTGCGCTTCAGCGACGAGTTCGGCACTCGGCGAAAGCGTCGGCAGCCATACGTCGTAGTAGTTGCGCGACGCAAATTGCGCTTTCGGAACCCCGCGCGGCGGACGCCGCACGGTGCCGATTCGCACTCCCTCATCGGCCGCGCGCGGCGTGCCAAGCTGAACGATGCTGATGCTCATACGCGCTTGCCGTTGCGTGCTGTAACGATCGATACCATATCAAACGCCGCTCGCGATTACCGCGCCGAAAGCCTCCGACACGATGCCGACATTCGCCTCGTTCAACCCGGCGACGCACATCCGCCCCGAGCGCAACACATACACGCCGTGCTCCTCGCGCAGCCGGTCGACCTGCGACGCGCTCAGCCCCGTATACGTAAACATCCCGCGCTGCTTCACGTAACGGGCAAGGGCATCGGCCGGCACATGCGCGCGCAGGCCGTCGTGAATCGCGGCACGCATCTTCGCGATGCGCCGGCACATTGCCGCAAGCTCCTCTTCCCACTGCGCACGCAGCGCGGGCGTCGTGAGTACCTGGGCAACGATCTTCGCGCCATAGATCGGCGAGCTGCTGTAGTTCGAGCGCACGACGCCCGCGAGTTGACCGAGCACGCGCTGCGCAACCGCCACATCGTCGCAAATAGCCGACAATGCGCCGACGCGCTCGCCATACAGCGAGAAGTTCTTCGAGAACGAATTCGCAACGAGGGCCGGCACACCGCGACGCGCCAGCTCGCGCACTGCGAACGCGTCTGCCGCGAGCCCCGCGCCGAAACCCTGGTATGCGATATCGACGAACGGCAACAGCTCGCGCGCCTGCACGACATCGATCAGCTTGAGCCACTGCGCTTCGTCGAGATCGACGCCGGTCGGGTTATGGCAGCATGCGTGCAGCAACACGACACTGCGCGGCGGCAACACGTCGATCGCCGCGAGCATCGCGTCGAACTTCAGGCCGCCCGTCTCGTCGTCGTAGTACGGATACGTGTTGACCGTCAGTCCTGCGCGCTCGAAGATAAACCGATGATTCTCCCAACTCGGATCGCTGATCCACACTTGCGCGCCGGGAAAATAGCGCTTGATGAAATCCGCGCCGATCCGCAGCGCGCCCGATCCGCCGAGCGTTTGCACCGTCGCGATGCGGCCGGCCGCGCGCGCTTCGCTGTCCTCACCGAACAGAACCGTCTGCACGGCGTCGCGATACGACGCCAAGCCCGTCATCGGCAGATAAGGTTTCGGGCCGCCTTCACGCTGCACGATCGCCTCGGCTTCGCGCACGGCGTTCAGCACCGGAATGCGGCCTTCGTCGTCGAAGTAAATGCCGATGCACAGATTGACTTTGCGCGCACGCGGATCTTGCTGAAAATTCTCGTTCAACGTGAGAATCGGATCGCCGGGAAACGCATCGATATGTTCAAACATGGCGGTTTCTGACTGATGAATGGAAAGGGAAATCGGGTCAACGCGCCGAAGCGCCGTCCGTCAGCGCATATTGCACGCCGCGCGGCCGCAGGCGGTAGCCAATCGCGAGCACCGCGAGCCATACCGGAATCAAATAGACCGACAGACGCAGATCCGGCGTTCGGTACATGATGACGAGAATGGCCGCCATGAACGCGAGACACAGGTAATTCGTCAGAGGATAGCCGATGCTCTTGAAGCGCGTTTCGGCGCCCGCAGCACGTTTGGCGCGGCGAAAACGCAGATGAATCATGCTGATCATCGCCCAGTTGATGATGATCGCCGATACGACGAGCCCCATCAACAACTCGAATGCCTTACCCGGCATGAAGTAGTTGATCAGCACGCACAGCGCGGTTGCGAGCGCCGACATGCCGAGCGCCGCAATCGGAATACCGCGCCGGTTGACATGGGCGAGCGCGCGCGGCGCATTGCCCTGCTGCGCAAGCCCGTACAGCATCCGGCTGTTGCAATAGACGCCGCTGTTGTAGACCGACAGCGCGGCCGTCAGCACCACAACGTTCAACACATTCGCCGCGATATCACTCGATAGCGCATGAAAGATCATCACGAACGGGCTGCCGCCGGTGACGACCTTCTGCCACGGATACAGCGCGAGCAACACGCCGAGCGCGCCGATATAGAAAATCAGAATCCGGTAGATCACCTGATTGGTTGCGCGCGGAATGCTGCGGCCAGGATCGTCCGCCTCGGCAGCCGTGATACCGACAAGCTCGAGCCCGCCGAACGAGAACATAATGCCCGCCATCGCCATCGCGAGCCCGCCGACGCCGTTGGGGAAAAAACCGCCGTGCCGCCACAGATTCGACACGCCGGCTTCGGGCCCCGCGTGCCCCGACATCAGTAAATAACCGCCGTAGACGATCATCCCGACGATCGCGGCCACCTTGACGAGCGCAAACCAGAACTCCGTCTCGCCGTAAGACTTGACGCTCGCGAGATTGATCGCATTGATCGCGCAGAAGAACACCAGCGCGGAGATCCAGGTCGGCACGCCCGGCCACCAGTACTGAACGTAGATGCCGACCGCGGAAAGCTCGGCCATGCTGACGAGCACATACAGCACCCAATAGTTCCAGCCAGACAGAAAGCCGGTGAAATGCCCGCAGTATTTATACGCGAAATGGCTGAACGAACCGGCGACAGGCTCGTCGACGACCATCTCGCCAAGCTGCCGCATGATGAAGAACGCAACGACGCCCGCCAACGCATAGCCGAGCAACACCGACGGCCCCGCCGTCTGAATCGTCTGAGCAATACCGAGGAAAAGCCCGGTGCCGATCGCGCCGCCTAACGCGATTAATTGAATGTGACGATTCTTCAACCCCCGTTTGAGGCCATCGTCGTTCTGATCCAAAACCATGTCTTCTCCATTGGGTCCGCCCGCGGCGGAGCGGCGACGCGCATCCAGACCGGCCGGGGCGCCTTATATAGTGTTTCCGGCACCCGGTCGCGGTTTCACGCCGGGCTTACCGGGCTGGGGACTGCCGAAAAGCCGGCGCTCAGTTTATCGCTGGCGGGACGAAATCGGGTTTCGTACCCCCTTCATGCAAACCCTACATTATGAGATAAAATTGCATGCAGGAGACAAATCAGGAAACAAAAATGCAAGAAGCGCTTCTGGATCGCATCGATCGTCAATTGCTCGACATCCTGCAGGAACGTGGGCGGATCTCCAATTTGGAATTGGCGAGTGCAGTTGGGCTGTCGCCCGCTCAAACATTGCGGCGACATCGCCGGCTCGAGGAAATCGGCGCGATCAAACGCTACGAAACCCGGCTCGATGCCGGCATGCTGGGCTTCGGAGTCACCGCGTTCGTGCAGGTCACGATGGAGCGCGGACATATCCGCGATTTGTCGACGTTCCAGAAGCTTGTGTCCGAACTCGCGCAAATCCAGGAATGCTTTTCCGTCACCGGAGATATCGACTACGTGCTGAAGGTCGTCGCCGCGGATCTGAAAGGGTTGTCGACGTTCCTGCTCGATACGCTGATGCGCATTCCCGGCGTGAGCGGCGTGCATTCGAGCGTCTGCCTTGACGAGATCAAATGCACCAGCGCGGTACCGCTGTAGCCAGCCGCCGGCAGGACATTCCGCCGTCGCGTGCATCGATTCGCCGCGCAAGGCCATCGGCAAACCGGCTCGTCTTTACGCGGCCGCGCAACGGTGCTCGCGAAACAAGCCGTAACGAGAACGTGCGTACTCGAGGTTGGCCGTTTCGGAACATGCGCAGCATGCCACTGCCGCGCGGGCTCGCCACGCTCGAGTGGCATTCGGCATGCCTGGCTCGCCTCGGAAAATGCGCCGGACGGATAGCGCCGGCATCATCGGGAAAGCCAGCGGACTTGCATTTCTCGGCGATTTCCGCCTCGCCAGATGATCAGGATTCCTGGTCATCCAGGCATCGATATGCCCGGCTCTCGGAGCTGCACCGAATCGGCCCGCATTTGTGGGCACCGGTCGAAGCGGCCTACGGAGCGCTGTCGGCGCTACCTACGTAGAGGTGCCGTCAATTTAACGCAAACCACCGTGTCAGATATTCCGGAAATTGTTACTCAATGTCCGTTGATTCGGAGCGGAAAACCATGCCGCAACGCCATTTGCCAAGACACAAAGTGGATTCAATATCCGGCACATTGAAAAATCCAATGTGGCAAACAACCATTCAAACGAGAAAAATTCGAATCAATTTTTATGGGCTACATAGTTCATCACAAACAATCCAGACAATATCGATAGTTTTAAAAAAAACGTTTTCCCCCAACCAAATCATCCCATCGATTCGAATTACTCAATAATTTTCACAAATTATCTTGAGTCAATAATTTGAAGACAAAATTCGGCAGACCACCCAGCATCGCAACTCAGGAAAAGCCAATTTTTTTCGTCAATCGATGCAAAATTATTTCTGCCACCCAATTCCTCACCTTCAAAATCCACACAAAATAATTTGACAAAACAGAAGCTTTGTATAAGTTATGTAGGACGAAATAACTGCGGTTCCATCCCCCCAACAAGGACGATCATGAGAAAAGAAATGCTAAAACGCGCCGTTTCGATTCTTGCCGGATGTTTGCTGGCAGCATGTGGAGATGGCGGCTCCAGCGGTATATCGGGCATAGCGCAAAAATCGATGAAGGCGGCAGCTGCGGCCACGCCCCGATTGATATTTAGTCCTTATAAAGACATCACGATCAGCATGAACTGGAACACGAATGTCATCTCCACCAACGTGACCGGTTCGCTTCAACCCATCCTCAACGTCATGCCGAGCAATCTGGATACATTGACTTGGGCATTCGCCACCGGAGAGTGCGGCAGCGAGAACTGGGGAGGGCTTCAGCCTGCAATGGTGGCCAGCGCCAACGTGCAAAGCATGGTGAACGCCGGAAAGAAATACATCCTGTCGACCGGCGGCGCGGCCGGCTCATTTACCTGTAGCTCGGATGCCGGCTTTCAGAAATTCATTCAAACCTACTATTCGGCCAATCTGGTCGGCGTCGACTTCGACATCGAGGCAGGCCAGAGTCAGGACGCAATCAACAATCTCGTTCAACGCGTGATCAACGCCGCGCGGATCTACCCACAACTGCGCTTCAGCTTCACGCTCGCGACGCTCGGCGGCAATTCTGCGCAGAGCCTGAATCAGACCGGCGCCATGGTCATGAACGCAATCAAGAGCTACGGGCTGACCAATTACACCATCAATTTGATGACGATGGATTACGGCAGCGCCAATCCAGGTAACTGCGTAATCGGCAGCAATGGGTTGTGTGACATGGGAAAATCCGCCATCCAGGCAGCCGTCAATCTGCATAATTACTATGGCACCCCGTATTCACAAATCGAATTGACGCCGATGATTGGAGGAAACGATACGCAGGACGAAACGTTTACACTCAACGACGTCAACACCATCTCGTCCTTTGCGCAACAAAATGGCCTCGCGGGCATCCATTTCTGGTCGTTCGATCGCGACAACGATTGCCCTCCCGGCTATGCATCGCCCATCTGTAACAGCTATGGACAAGCTGGAACGCTTGGATTCACCAAGCGATTCCTGTCCGCGCTGAATCTTTGACGGCCACGCCGGTCCGTTCGTCGAGGCAATGGCAAAGGCCGATTGAAAACAACGAAGTTTATCTACGCTGCCGGGGCGCCCAGCATGGGCGCCTCGCGGTTCGCGGCGAGTTGCTCCTCGGCACCACGTCTTCGGATCGATCCACGAAAGTCCGGCGTGCACTTGCACTGGGTTCAGAGCAGCAACGCCAACCCAGCCGTTCCGTATCGAACCGGTATGACGCCGGCCGATCGACGAAATGCCTTCGCGAATACCGCCCGAACACCTGCCCCTTTCTTCGATACGAAACGCAACCCACTTTCGAAAACCACGATAGAACCAAGCTTGCCTGGATTGAATCGACGGTTTCATTCTTAATCCAAACCGGAACACGTGCGTCGCCGGACCGACAGCGCCACTTCCAGTACCGCATCGGTAGATTTATTGCGAAGCCGCCGCCCATTTACTTCGGCATCCGCTAGCGGAACCACCGCCCTTGCCACGCACCGCCAAGCAGTTTCGTTCGCGGCGCCTGCACCTTCATCCACGGTTTTATACAGTCACTGCCGCAACAGATGGCGTGCCGCGGATCATATCCGGCTTTTCGCATGCGTTAAATCGATTTCGCGTATCGATCACATCGTCAATTTCGCGCCATTAAAGTAAAACTATCATCATTGATTCATATTCGTTAAACATTGAAAATTAAATTACAGATAAAACCGAATTAAAAATGCCGTCGCACCGGATATGGTCATTCGATGCCATATCGGCGCAAGCGATCGATGCCGGACAAAGTTCGGCGGATCAGCGCAACCCTCAACCTGCGTAAACGAATGCCATGCCGACCACCACCAACACCACTGCGATGCCATGTCCGGCGTTTGCGCCCAGCGCACCTCCCCTTCCCAGCCCCGCCGCCGCTCCAGCCAGAATGATGAAGCGCTCGGAAAGTCTGCCGGCCAGGATTTCCGCCGATCATCTTCCGGCACGGCGCCCCATCGGCCTGGCAAGGCCATATGGTCGTTTCGTGTCGCCGAGGAATCTAGCCAACGACGTCGCAAACAGTTTTCTGAAGAATGCCGGCTTCGATCTGGCGCTTCGCGAAAACAAATTGATCGTGACCCGCCACCGCGATCTCGAAGCGGCCGAGGCTCAATATCCACCGTCGGGACAAGTTCTCGCGCAGGTCTGCCAGGCATGGATGACGATGGAGCCGACGCCGGCGAAACTGGACATCGCCGCGGCACTTCTGCCGGTGATCAATGCGCAACTCCTCGAACACATCGAGGATTGCAAGATGGAAGGTAGTTTGAAGGAATCGGTCAAAGAACTCGCCAAAAAATACCTGACGGCATTCGGCGGCCGGGATTTGGCAATCGACGATCTGATTTCCACCGTCAATACTTATTTTTTCGACAAGATCGGCACGAACAACACGCTGACGAACGCCAATATCGCCTCGGCAGCATTGACGGCTCTTTTCATGCTCGTGCCCACCATCGGCAAGAACCTGCCGATCCTCATGGCGGCCGTGCGAGACAAGCGCTATAAGGACGCCATCCTGCCGGCGCTGTCGATCATGTCGATTACCGCGATGACGCTCAATCCGACGATGGCCGCATTGGGGCGGGACCTTTCATCGGCGATTGCCGGTTCGGCAGGCAACCTGCTGATGATGACGCATTTGCCGGAAATCCTGCATCACGGTTACGAATGGGCCCAGCTCAAAAACACCCGCTTCCCCGCCGAAACCCATCCATTCACCCATTTTGCGCGCAACCACGGATTGGTCGACCAGGGTTTGCACGCCGCGTTGGATTTCATGCATGAATTCGGCGCGCAGTCCGGCTTTTTAGCACTCAATATGGTCAACGCGGTCACCAACGGCGGTTCCGCACGCAATCCGGCGGTCTTCCCGCTGCTCGCGATGCTGCTCGGCTCGTTTGTGCTGCACACGACCAGAGGCGAGCCGCCGTTCTCCGAATTCAAGGCGGACCGCAACGCCATCGCCGAAGGCCTGACGGCGAACAGCGAACACCATAGCGCACGCGCGCGCGCCGCGATGCTTTTCCTTCAGCAAAAGATCGCCGCAACTTACGACGCGAATTTCGGAAGCATCATCGCCCCGCAGTTGAACAGGTCTTTTGCCGATGCACACATCGCGCGCCAGCTCGGCGGCCATACGTTGTCCGATGAAGACGAGAAAACGTTCGTCAAAAATCTTCTCAGTCATTTTGTCAACGAAAAAAAAGCGAAGGACGCGATTCAAGTAGCGATCGACAAAATTTACCGCTACGAGGACTTCGATCCGGCAACCAACGCGTGCGGCGATCCGCAGTTGGCTGAAATCCTGCGCTTCGTTCAGGCGCAACGAAACAAGGATCGGGCCTTTCTACGTAACACGCGCGGCTTCGCCCATTCCAATCACGTCTATCGCAACATCATCTCTCACGCAATCCAATGTGCGGTCTTCGAAGAGCTTGGACGTTAGCACCGACCTCGCCTCGCCGGGCATCACGAAAACGCCCGGTCATAAAGGGTTCGCACGCGTGCGTCGATCGCCGCCTGCGAGCGGCCTGCTCGGTTTTTTCATCCGTGTATTTCACCGCCCGTGGAGCGGCTCGCCCAGCATCGCCGGCACTCGGTCAGTGATGTTCGCCGCAACCCAAAACAAAAATAGAAATTCCGTCTTATCCGTTTGCTCGACGCGAGCCCGCCTGCTTGCGGCACGCTTTCACATGATCCGCGCCGATGCCCGATCGGAACCGCGTGCGCGGCGCGTTGAACGGAACACGCGATTATTGGAAGACCGCTATTCGCGGACTGCGATCCCGGCTCGCGCCTTCGGCGCAAACGTCGCTCAAACTCTTTCTCATCCGGCTTATCTTCCGCATTCGTCGCGTTCATCGATATTGCCGGTATTCATTCTCTTTACCGTGCCGTTTCATAAGAAGCTCCGCGCTGTCCGAAACAGCCATCAAAACTATCATTCAATGAATTACTCATGAACGTTGTTCAAGAAAATTGAATATAATGCAAAAAAATCAGCTTTTATCACCGCGGAATTCGAGCACTGACGTCACGACCATCTGATTGATTTAACAATGGTTCGTGGTAAATTTCGACCGCTCGACAAAAACGGACCTTTTTGTCTAGAGGATTTTGCCCCTACCCGCAAGCTTATCTTTGTTGAACAATCTATTTGCTTATTGCGTGGCAACGCGCATCTTCGATGCGATGCATGATCTGCTCGAAGAAATTCAATCCACTCGTCGATGCCCGACGCGCTCCATTTATGGGCTATTCCTTTGTGCTGTCTTCGTCACCTCGGTACGCCAATGACCAGTCAATCTGCCCACCCTTCACGCATGCGTCAAAACCACGCAACTCGCGCTCTACAGTCTGTTATTCCGAACCACCGCCCACCCGTTAAAATCGGTTATGCCCGCGTCTCGACTGACGAACAAAATCTACAATTGCAAATCGACGCGCTGCAATGCTGCGGTTGCGAACACATTTTGACCGACCAGGGCATTTCCGGCATGGACTTCTGCCGTCCCGGTCTCGACAGCGCGCTGAAGCTGCTCAAACCTGGCGATACGCTCGTCGTCTGGCGGCTCGACCGTCTCGGACGCTCGCTGGCGAAGCTCGTCGATCTCGTCAATTTTCTGAGCCGGCGCGACGTCGACTTCGTGTCCATCACGGAATCCATCAACACCGCGTCGCCGGGCGGCGTCCTGGTGTTCCATCTGATGGCCGCCCTCGCGGAATTCGAGCGCAGCCTCATCAGCGAGCGCACCCGCGCCGGCCTCGCCGCCGCCCGCGCACGCGGCAAACGGCTCGGCCGCCGCTCCGCGTTGTCCGCCCATCAACGCGCGGAGGTTTTACAACTCATTCAAACCGTGTCGATCAACGAAGTCGCCGCGCAATTCAATGTTCATCCCCGTACCGTCAAGCGATTGATCCATGCGTGCAACTTTTCTCAATCCGTTGACGAATAGCATTTCAGCCTCTAATATCGGACCGGCTTGCCTCTCCCCGTGGCAAGTCAATATCAGAATCATTGATCGGCGCGACCTTCACGGCCGCGCCTTTTTTATTTAAGGAATACGGGAATATAATCCGCAATATAACCTGAGTCAGCCGCCTATTTTTAATGCCACACATGCCGCCCGAAGGCCGCCGGCAAATGGATCTAAAATCTCCGCGCACCGCATTTTCCGTTCGTTCATTATATTTTCCATATGTTTCAAAACACAAAATTACAATTGAAACTCGATTAAAGCAGGCCGATCGCCGATATATTTTGAAGCCGATTAAATGGAGATAAAATCAATTTCCAATTCTCTCGCCCGGAAATTCGTTACCGCTCTCCCATCTGACTGTGTGCATGATTTATGTCAGGCAGACTCAGATCAGGCATGCATGCACGCCCCCTTCGTCACCTTGTCGACGAGTTTTCTGTGCTCGCGCAGCGCAAGCCCGACCACCTTTGCATCGGCCTGCGCATACTCGGCAAATACTGCCCGGTTCGCCGCATCGTGACCGGTCGTGAACATTTCCTCGATATAGACCCCCAACCGCACATTGCGCTCCAGCGCACGCCGCTGGATCGCGCGCATCGTCGCCTGGTCCGCCGACAGCACGATCACCGGCTGCACGCAAAGGCTGTGATATACGTGCCCGTCGGCATCCCGGTACGGATCACCGACGATCTCCGGCGCCGCGCCAACAACGCCGCTCATCAAAAACGCCGTGACATTGAGCTTCTGCCAGACGGCAAGATCGTCTCGAACCACGATCGCGATCTTGGTGTCGAACGCCGCCGGCGCCAAGTGCGGCGAAGCATCAGCCCCAACCGGCAGGAAATCAGATCCAGATATCATTCTTCGCCGTCCTCTCGTTCGTTTCCTGTCCGGTATTGAGCACGCCGCGCGGCTCGATCAGCATCAGCCTGACTTCACGCTCGGCATAGGGTTTGTGTTCTTTCCCTTTCGGCACAACGAACATTTCGCCTTTTGAAAGATGCACGGCGCCATCGCGGAAATCGATGCGCAACGTACCGTCCAGCACGATGAACGCTTCGTCCGTATCGGTATGGGCATGCCAGACGAAATCGCCTTCGATCCTGACGACCTTGAATTGATAATCGTTCATCTCCGCCACGACGCGCGGCTGCCAAAGATCGTGGATTCGCGCGAATTTCTCGTCGAGGTTGACGCACGCATACTCCACGGGTGCGCACGATGCGCGTGCAGATTCGGTTACTGTCATGGGCATTTTGCTCACTGTCGGATGAAATCGAGCCGATCGTACCGGTGGCGCGAATTGGCCGTCTTGAACGATCGTGCATCCGTCGCGGCGGAAAGCGGCGGGTGTGGGCGAGCCTGATTCCCATGCGCGTGCATCGCGGCAACCTAGACAGACGCGCACGCCGGCCGGGCCGCCCCGAACGGACGGCCCGGCCGGCCGGCGCTCACGCTGCGCGAGCCGACAGCATCCTGAGCCACCGCGCCGGCGGCAACCCGTAAGCCCGTTTGAAATGGCGCGTCATATGGCTCTGGTCTGCGAAACCGGCGCGCACAGCCGCATCAGCGAGCGGAACTTGCCGGACGATCAGCGCGCGCACGCGCTCGAGACGTCGCATCGTCAGATATCGGTATGGGCTCGTGCCGAAGAAATGGCGGAAATCGCGGCACAAGCTCCAACGGTCCTGTTCCGCCATGCGCGCGAGATCGTCGAGCGATATCGCGTAATCGGGCGCATCGTGCAGGCAGGTGCGCGCGAGTTGCGCCGCGCGATAGTCGCCCGTGCGGCGCGCGCGTTTCGCGCCGCTCGCCGCGTCGAGCGCCATCGCCAGATCGAACAGCGCGTCGTCCTGCTCGAACGAATCGCCCCCGCCGTCGAGCTGTAGCAGCAGCGTGCCGGCGGCGGCGTGCAGCCGCGGATCGTCCGACATTGCACCATCGATGAACGGCAGCGGCCGTCCGCCGAGCACCTGCTGGACGAGCGCCGGCGCCACATAGATCATCCGGTAGCGAAATCCCCGTTCCGTACCGGCTTCGCCGTCGTGCGGTTCGTCGGGATGAATGACGATCGTGCGGCCGGGCCGGCTATGCACGACGTTGCGCCGGTAATGGAACGATTGCACGCCGGACAGCGTGCAACCGATCGCATAGGTATCGTGCCGGTGCATGTCGTAAGCATGCGCATGGAAATAAGCTTCGATACGCTCGAGGCCGCCGTGCGACGTCCGATGGATCCAATCGGCACGCGTGTCGGGCATGGGGTTGTCCAGCGGCTCGCCCGGCATTGCGCTGCCCCCCTCGTTTTCCATGTCGTCTTCGCCGCGAAAATGAAGCCGGAAAGTCACGCCGGCGCGTGAAAATCGATGCTCCGGCTCATCAGTTGAGCAACGCCGGGCAAAAATTCTAGCACTGCGCACCGGATGCGTGGACCGTCCATCCCGCGCCTGCCAGACAAGCGTCCGTTGGCTACGGCCGTGGGGCCGCCGTCCGTCGTCTTCCAGCCAGTCCCAGGCTTGCGAAGCACCGTCGGTGAGGGAACGCGGCACGCGCATCCGCGGCTCCCGCGCGACCCAAAAACCTCGCGCGCGGCACTATCGTCGACGCATCGAGCGCCGAGGCCCCGCCCGATGTCCCGCGAATCGCTCCCGAATCCCGTCGAACCGCCCGAGATCCGCCGCACGTGCCGAAGCCGCCCGGCGCTTCTCCCCGCCAGGCGCGATGTGGCGCCGACGCATCACTTTCCGCGCTCGCGACACGTGCCCTACGATCATTTTCTTCTATCGATAGGCGGCCGACGACGCGTGCCGCCCCCCGACCATCCGTTCGTACCGCGAATCTCCGGCCGCTACCGCGCTCCCCGGCAACATCTGCTCCGATCGGTGCACCGGGCGGCGTCCGGATTTGTTAAGCATCGGATTGCAGATTTTCAAATCGGAATTTGCACGTTTAATCCTACATAAGATTTTAATAGCATCGGTTTTCTCAAAAATCTATTCAACAAAATAAAGGAAAACAAAATGATCAGAAAATCGATCGCACTGGGTTTGGCTTCGCTGGCGTCCACCGCGGCACACGCACAAAGCTCCGTCACGCTGTACGGAATCGTCGATGCCGGCATCGCGTATACCAACAATCAGGGCGGCGCGCACAACTTCCAGCAGTCGAGCGGCAAGCTCAACGGCAGCCGTTGGGGCCTCAAAGGCATCGAGGATCTGGGCGGCGGGCTCTCGGCAATCTTCACGCTCGAAAACGGCTTCAAGACCAATGACGGCACATTCGGCCAGGGCGGGCGCGAATTCGGCCGGCAAGCGTGGGTCGGATTGTCGAAGACAGGCATCGGCGCGCTGACGCTCGGCCGTCAATACGAACCGCTCGCCGATCTCGTCGCGCAATACGCCGGGCCGGGTTTCTGGAGCCCGGCGACGCACGTGGGCGACAACGACAATCTGAACCAGTCGTTTCGCATCAACAACGCGGTCAAGTTCCGCAGCGCAGTGCTCGGCGGCTTCGCGTTCGATCTGCTGTACGCGTTCAGCAACCAGGCGAATGGCGGCGCGGGCACGGGTTTCTCGAACAACAACGCATGGGCAGCCGCGGCAAACTACACGAACGGCCCGCTGTCGATCGGCGGCGGCTATGTCGTGCTGCATCACCCGAGCGCGGCATCGAACGCAAACGGCGCGGTCGGCGGTGCGACCTCGACGACCGGCAGCGACTACAGCCCGGCATTTTTCTACGGACTCAACGGCGGCGTGCTGAAGCAGCAGATCGCCGCGGCCGGTGCGAACTACACGATCGGCGCCGCACGGCTCGGCTTCGCGTGGAGCCACACGCAGCTCGATTACGTCGACGGCTCGTCGCGCAAGTTCAACAACTACGATGCGAACGCGCGCTATCAGCTCACGCCTGCGACGACGCTGATCGGCGTCTATACGTTCACCGACGGCAGCGCGTCTGGTTTGCCGAACACAAACGGCCGCACGCTCAAGCCGCGCTGGCATCAGTTCACGCTCGGCGTCGACTACGCGCTGTCCAAGCGCACGGATCTGTATCTGTCGGGCGTCTATCAACTCGCGGCCGGCGACGCGTCGACGTCGACGCGCAGCGGCTACCGGAAGATCGCATCGATCGCCGACGCCGGCGCGCCATCGTCGACCGATCGTCAGATCGCCGTGTTCGGCGGGTTGCGCGTGAAGTTTTGAGCGGCGTGGCGGCGCGATGCAACAGCAACGGAAATCGTTCTAAGCGACGCCACTCGGCAATAGGTTAGATCGGGTAACCAGCAGTCAGCCTCGATTGAAGAACCACCTGTCGGCATGCCGATAGCATCGAACTGATGCGCCGATGAATATTCGCGATACGGCAAACTGAACGGATGGCGAGCGATTTCCGCTTTGCGGCATGTGATATGGACGAAATATCGACTCCCTCACATAGTTCCGCCGAAAGTCTTAGCCACCCTGCGATGCTGATACATTTGTACGATGTCCCCACGCTCTTGCGACCGTCTCGAAACTTGTCGATATCCTAGGATTTGTTTAATCATCAAACCGATCTCACCAACCTTCGTGTTGAAAATTTCTTTTTAACGAGATTTTCTAAGGTAGCGATACAAGCACACGACAATTCGGGAAAACCCTGCCAGCCAAGCGCCTACAACGCCAAGAACTGTAACGGCATAACCTAGCGACGTCAGTGCATTTGCATCAGGTAAGCGCTTCGCGACGTAAAAAGTAAATCCCGCCCCCACAAAAATCAATATCGAACATGCGCCCCAAAGCAGGCGCCACCACTTAAAACCATAGGCGTATTTTTTGAAAACAGACTGATACATTGCCCAACAAAAAGTTAAAATCAAAATAAATATATAGCAACTCAGCTCCATTACCTCATCCATTCATTAAAAATTTCATCGGCACCAATTTAAATAACACCAAAATAAGCAATGAAATCAATATTATCTAACACATCACCCCTGATATCAACCACTATTATCCGCGCAGGTTATCGCAAAACATACGACAAATCGAATTCAAAATTTATGGCCGACTAACAGCCGACCGTGCGCCGGAAAAATGAATTTCCTTACTTCCGGAAAAAATCACATCGTAATCACGATGACCAAATGCATCGCCTATTTTCGTGAGGAACTTCGTGAGTACTTCCTGATATCCCGGTCGGTTTGACTCATACGCTTTATATCTATCCGAGTATAGTTCATACTTTCCATCAAATAAGTATCGCCCATCCTGGGTCAACTCCAGTACTCCAACGATATGGCCACTTATCCGACCGAACGCCAACGCCTGCATCAGATCTTTGGGATTGTTAAATGTATTAGTGCTAAATTGGGCATCAATTGGATATTTTCCTGGCCCATATCCAAAGTTACCGATTGCGTTACTAACCGGAGAGAAATCTTCAACTCCAAGATGAAGATTAAGTGATTCCAAATTCATAGATCGAGCCGATCCGTCTCCAAATAACCAATAATACAGCGCAGCAATTGGCATGAATGGCGTCCCATAAAATTTAAACTCCGAGGGCGGAGGAGTTATCCACGTTCTATGGTACTCATTCCCACACACTCCAAATAACGCATGCATCCCGCCAGCTGAACCTTCCAAAAATCCATATGGTGTCGCACCAGGCTGATTTACGTAACCCCCATTCGCCAACCATTGCGTCATCAATCCGTAAATTGATGCTTGAGAGCGCACATACATTTCATCCGCATTTGCAAGGGCAAAAGCGAATTGCGTTAATGCCTCCAATGGTTTTTCTTGCTCCACAGCTTCTAAAATTTTCTTACCATTATTGATGGGGAAACCACCTATCGTAACAATATTGGCTCGACCGGGAGTTATAAAACTCCCGTCTGGCTGTTGAATAGGAGCTCCCAAATATGGCAAGCCATTCGCAGGCCGCTGACCAACAACATCAATTGTCTTTAATGTTGGATCTGGCTCAACAGACCAACTTTTGAGTGAAAGCAATGCCGTTGCAGGTAGCACTGCAGATGCCGACAAGAGCGCACGCCTCTTGCGATTAAATTTATTTAAATTTTTCATATAATATAATTTATTAAAAAAATAGATTACACAACAAATCAAACAACGTTACGCCCCTTCCATCTTGGAACGCCCCACCAAACATTTTTCAATTATTTCATGAATGTCGATTTGTTTTGGTGGATTTTTTCGCAAAATCCACATTAAGCGAAAATTTCCCACACATCATGATTTTATAACATCAATTACTACATTCCAAAATCAGAATGTGGACTTCAATTGGAAAAAAACAGAACTTCCGAAGAAATACAAGCACCCATTTCGCTCGAATGCGGATATTTTCGGAAGTAGCAGTAGTTTTCGATCAGCTAATTGAAATGCCCGACTCGAACGGTTACTCGTCAACTATGACACTCCAACAGCACTGTGAGGCAAGCGCATAGAATGGGATAGCATCCGAGGCTATTAGAGCAACGCTCGTTCTCCGACTAAAACTCCAGATCAATGCGCCGCATGTATGCCGGGCTTGCGTAGACCTTCCGGCACGCTGCTCAATCCGTGCATCGACGCATTGCGTATCGGCGTCATGGGAGAAAGCACGAGCGGCGGCGCGGGCATTGCTATCGCGCGGCCGCGGTAAAACGATCGCATTGCCACAACGACGGCATTTGCTCAATCATCCCGCGCAACCCGCGCACGCCCCGGAATCGCGTCAAGCAGCGCACGCGTGTACGGATGCTGCGGTTCACGCCAGATCGACCGATGATCGCCGCTTTCGACGATTCGCCCCTGCCGCATCACATGCACGCGATCCGCGATATAGCGGACGACCGACAGATCGTGCGAAATGAACAGCAGCGCAAGCCCCAGTTCCTTTTTCAACTCGACGAGCAGATTGAGAATCTGTGCCTGGATCGATACGTCGAGCGCCGAGACGGGCTCGTCGCAGATCAGCAGTTCCGGCTCCAGCACGAGCGCGCGCGCGATCCCGATCCGCTGCCGCTGGCCGCCGGAAAATTCGTGTGGAAAACGGCCGAGCGCCGACGCCGGCAAACGCACGCGCTCGAGAATCGCGCGTGCGCGGCTGCGCCGCGCGCGCGTATCGGCGACGCCATTGACAGCGAGCGTCGCATCGAGCATCTGCCCAATCGTGCGGCGCGAATTCAACGACGCGTAGGGATCCTGAAACACCATCTGCACGCGCCGGCGCAGCGGGCGCAACGCGCGTTCGCGCAGCGGCGCGAGATCCACGCCATGCAGCCGGATCTCGCCGTGCGCGGCCGGCACGAGCCGCATGATCGCGCGCGACAGTGTCGATTTTCCGCAGCCCGACTCGCCGACGAGCCCGACCGATTCGCCGCGCGCGATGTCGAGCGACACGCCGTCGACCGCGCGCAATGCAGCACCGCCATGCCGTTGCGAATAATCGACGCGCAGATCGCGAATGGAAAGCAGCATCGGAGCGCCGTTCGTGACCGGCGGCGAACCAGCGGATGCGGACGGCTCGTGCGCGGGGGCTGCCGTGCGGTGCGGCCCCGCGGCATCGATGACGGCGGCCTGCGCATGCGCCGCGTCGGCCATCGCGGTTTGGGTGAAGCACGCATCCGATGCGGCAGCCGGTGCGTGCACCGCCGCCTTCGCCGAGCGGCGCGCATGCCGTGCATCAGCCGCGACGATTTCCGGGCCGGCCGCCTCGTCGCGATCCTTTCGTCCGCGTATCGCTTCATTCGCCAGCGATTGCGCGGCAGCCGCGACGGTTTCCGGACTGACCGCCTCGTCGCCATCAAATCGCCCACGCGACGCGCCCACTTTCGCGAAAGGCCGCGCATCAGCCGCATCAGCCGCAGTAGTTTCCGGGCAGCCCGTCCCCGCCTCGGCGTCCTGCCCGCGCGCCGCCCCCGAGCCCCCGCGCCCGCCCTCAAGCCGCATCGCCTCGAACGTCCCCGCAGCCTGCGCCACCGCGCGATGCCGAATCTCGGGCAGCGCCCGCTCGCGATAATGCAACTCGTCGGCAAGCGTCAGCGACGCACCCAGCAATCCGCGCGTATAAGGATGCCGTGGCGTCGAAAACGTCTGCGCGGTGCTTGCCTGCTCGACGATCCTTCCCTCCAGCATCACCGCGACGCGATCCGCGCGATCCGCCACCACGCCGAGATCGTGCGTAATCAGCAGCAGCGCCATACGCAGTTCGCGCCGCAGCGTATCGAGCAGCGACAGAATGCGCGACTGAATCGTCACGTCGAGCGCGGTGGTCGGCTCGTCGGCGATCAGCAAGCGCGGCCGGCATGCGAGCGCCATCGCAATCATCACTCGCTGCCGCTGGCCGCCCGACAGTTCGTGCGGATAATCGTGCACGCGGCGCTGCGGCTCGGCAATTTCGACGAGATCGAGCAGTTCGACCGCGCGCGCGAATGCCGCGGCTTTCGACAGCGGCTCGTGCGCGCGCAACGTCTCGACGATCTGCTCACCGATCGTCAGCACCGGATTGAGCGACGTCATCGGTTCTTGGAAAATCATCGAAATCTGCCGGCCGCGCACGTCGCGCGCATCGCGCTCGCGCAACGCGAGCAACTCCCGCGCGTCGAACCGCAAGCTGCCGCTCACCCGCGCCTGCTCGGGCAAGAGCCGCATCAGCGCGAGCGCCGTCGCGGACTTGCCGCTGCCCGACTCGCCGACGAGTGCAAGCGTCTCGCCCGCCGCGATGTCGAAGCTGATCCCGCGCACTGCGTCGTGCGCACCGAAGCTCACGCGCAAATCGCGCACTTCCAGCAACGTGTTTTGACTATCGTGGCTCACGATGCCGCATCCTTAAACGCGTTGCCGCAAACGCGGATTCAGCACTTCGTTCAAGCCGTCGCCGAGCAGATTCAGCGCGAGCACCGCGAGCACGATGGCCGCGCCGGGAATCGCACTCAAATACCACGCGGTGCGCAGCGCGTCGCGCCCTGCGCCGATCATCGCGCCCCAGCTCACGACGTTCGGATCGCCCATCCCCAGAAACGACAGCGACGATTCGATCAGGATCGCGCTCGCGACCATCACCGACGCGGTGACGATCACGGGCGGCAGCGCATTCGGCAGGATCTCGCCGAAGATGATGCGCGCGTTGCCAAAGCCCTGGCTGCGTGCGGCAAGCACGAAATCCGCATGGCGCAGCGCTCGGAATTCGGCGCGCACGATCCGCGCGACGCTCGGCCAGGACGCGACGCCGATCGCGAACGCAATCACCGTGACCTGCGGCCGGCCAATCGCGACGATCACGACGACGAGCAAAAACGACGGCACGGTCTGGAACAGTTCGGTCACGCGCATGCACACATTGTCGACAATGCCGCCGAAATAGCCGCCGAGCGCGCCGACGAGCGTGCCGATCGCCAGCCCGAGCGCGGCGGCCGACGCGCCGATCAGCAGCGACACGCGCGCGCCGTGCGCGATGCCCGCGGCGACGTCGCGGCCGAGCGAATCGGTGCCGAGCCAGTAGGCCGGATCGGCAAACGGCCATTCGAACGGCGCGGCAACCATGTCGAGCGGATCGCCGGGAAAACATACGGGCGCGATCAGCGCAAGCACGGCGAACGCCGCGAGCAGCACGAGGCCGGCGAGCGCCGACGGATTGCGCAGCAACGCGCGCCATGCAGCGCGGCGCGCATGCGTCGACGCCACGCCACTCTCGGCCCAGACGTCGGCGCCGGCAGCCATGCCGACGTCGGCCTGCCCCGCCGCGAGCCCCTCGAGCGCAGCGCTGTGGCCGCCCTCGTGGTCATGCCGCCCGGACAGCGCGCCCGCGCGCTGCCGCCACGGCGACGCGCGGCGCCACGGGGCGGCGCGTCGCGCATCGGACGGCACGGAACCGAAATTCGACGAATCGACAGTCATCGGAAATCTCCCCACACAAACAGGTATTGGAACACGCGGGCGCGCATCAGCCGACGCGCGGATCGAGCCACGCCTGAATCAGATCGACAAGCGCGTTTGCGACGATCACGAGCAGCGACGACAGCAACAGCACGCCGAGCAGCACGCTGAAATCGCGCGCGAGCACCGCGTCGAGCGCGAGGCGGCCGAGCCCCGGCCAACTGAACACGGTCTCGGTGACGGCCGCGCCGCCGAGCAGCGTGCCGAAATGCATGCCGACGACCGTCGACAGCGGCATCAGCGCATTGCGCAGCACGTGGCGCACGCTCACGCGCGCGGCCGACAGCCCTTTCGCACGGGCGGTGCGCACGAAATCCTGTTGCCCGACTTCGAGCATCGCGGCACGCGTGAGGCGCGCGTAGATCGCGACGAAGAAGGTGGCGAGCGTGGTCGCGGGCAACAATGCGTGCCTGGCGAGATCGGCCGCATACGCGAGCCCATGCAGCGGCGCGCCGATCGTCAGATTGCCGCCGCTCGGCAGCCAGCCGAGCCGCACCGAGAACAGCACGATCGCCAGCAGGCCGATCCAGAAGCCGGGCGTCGAATAGAACAGCAGCGCGAGCACCGACAGCACGCGATCCGGCCATTTGCCCGCCCAATGCGCCATCACCGCGCCGAGCGCGACGCCGACGACGAGCGCAAGCGAGAGCGCCGCGCCCATCAGCAGCAGCGTGTTGGGCAGCCGCGACAGGATGAGCTGCATCACCGGCATGTCGTAGCGCGGCGAATAGCCGAGGCTGAAGTGCGCGAGATGCGACAGATACGCGCCAAGCTGGCTGACGAGCGGCTGATCGAGGCCGAACTTCGCACGCATGATCGCCATTGTCTCGGCGCTCGCGGAGCCCGATTCGCCCGCGAGCACGTCGGCGGCGTCGCCCGGCATCAGCTTCAGCAGGCAGAAGTTGACGATCACGATACCGATCACCGTCGGCACAGCCTGCCACGCGGTCCGGCGCAAGATCGCGCCCCAGCGCGCGTTTCGCCTCATGGGTTCTCCTCGTGTGGTTCCAATGCGGCCGAAATGCGCCGCCCGGATGCGCCCGGCGCGTAGCCTTTCGCGCGCATGCGCGGCGCCGCCCGGCTCAAATCAAATAGACATCCGCGAAATTGCCTTCGAGCCCCTGCGCGGACACCGTGTGATCGCGCACGCGCCGGTTTGCGAGCGTGATCGAGCGTGGCGCGATCAGGTTCAGGATCGGCAGATCGCGATGGACGATCTGCTGGAATTGCCGGTACAGCGCGACACGCCTGCTCTCGTCCGGCTCGATCGACGCCGCTTCGAGCAGCCGGTCGACATCGGGATTGCTGTAGTGCGGCGCGTTCGAGAACGGCACACCGGGCCGGATATTCTTCGACCAATACAGCCGCTGAACGCCGACGCTCGGATCGAACAGCGTGTTGACGCCGGTGCTCGCGAAATCGAACTGCCGGTCGGTATAAACGCGCTTCAGGAACGACGGCAGATCCTGCGAGCGCACCGTCACGTCGATGCCGACGCGCGCGAGCGCCGATTTCGTGTAATCGGCAAGCCGCCGGAACAGGTCGCCGTAAGGCAGATAGTCGTGCGTGAGCCGAAAGCGCACGCCGGCCGCCCCGCGCGGATAGCCGGCCGCATCGAGCAGCTTGCCGGCCGCCGCCGGATCGAACGGATAAGGCACGAGCGTCGGATCGTGATACGGCGACGCGGGCGTGATCGGCGTCGGCGACACGTCCGCATAGCCGTAAGCGATCGTTTTCTGCACGACTTGCGCATTGATCGCCTGCGCGATCGCCTGCCGCACGCGCTGGTCCTTCAACACCGGATGATCGAGATTGAAATCGATCTCGGTCTGCGGCGCGAGAAACCGGTAGCCGCGCGTCTCGACGGCGAGTTGCGGCAACCGGCTCAGGCGCGGCAGCTCGGTGAGCGGCACTGGGTTCTCGCCGCCCAAATCGAGCGCGCCCGTCTCGAACGCGGCCGAGCGCGCGGCCGGGTCCGGAATCACCTTGAACACGAGCGTATCGATATACGGCTTGCCCGCCTCCCAGTAATCCGGATTGCGCTCATAGACGATGCTCGCGCCGCGCGTCCACGATTTGAAGCGAAACGGCCCCGTGCCGATGGGCGCGTTATTGTGCGGATTCGACAGCGGATCGCCGCCTGCATACAGATGCTTCGGCACGATCGGCGATTCGCCGGCCGACAGCGCACGAATCAAAAACGGCGCGGGCTTCGACAACTCGACGATTGCCGTGTGCGCATCGGGCGTGCGAATGCGGGCGACGTTCGCGAACGTACTGCACCCGCGCGGATGAATCGCTTTCAGCAATTCGATCGAGAACGCGACGTCCGCCGACGTGAACGGCTGGCCGTCGTGCCATTTGACGTTCCTTCGCAGCGTGAACGTATACGCGAGACCGTCGGGGCTCGCTTGCCACGCGCTCGCCAGTTGCGGCCTCGGCCGCATGTCGAAATCGTATGCAAGCAGCCCTTCATGCACTTTCGAACTCGCGAGCAGCGCCGGGCCGGTGGTCTGAAAGATCGACACCAGCACGGGCGGCTCCGGATTGATCGAAACGTTCAGCGTGCCGCCGCGCTTGCGTGCCGCGCCGTTCGTTTGCGCGAGCACGGCGGCGGGAAGGCCCGCGCTCGCGAGCGTTGCGCCGGATGCGATGAGAAAGCCGCGTCGGGTCAGCCAAGACATGCGTCGTCGTTCCTGTCGGGATGCGTGAGCGTTAGGCCGTCGCATCGCGCGACGGGCAGACCGAAAATCGTAGCAATGCGCTCCGGCGGAACGAACCAACACATCGTGCTATCGATATGACGGCTGACGTCTCAGATGACTCGCGGCCTAGCTCCACGCGCGCGACGAGCGCCGCAAGCGCGCGCAAATGCATTCGACGATCGGCGTGACGAAGCGGTTGCCGGCGTTGCGCGCCGCCGTCGTCAACGGGCGGGATCAGGTGAGCTGCGCCGTTCTAACATCGTGCAGCCCGGGCATGAAGCCGGTGCGGTCGGCTCAGGCGACACAGGCGAAGCCGCGCGGCAAGCGGCGCGGCTTCGTCGCTTCGAGTGGGCGAAGGCGGGGTAAAACGTGACCGGACGCGATCGCTCAACCCAGGATCGCTTATCGGCCATACCGGCCGAACGGCATCAAAAGCGTCGCGCCGCTCGCGGGTGCCGTATCGGATTTCCACAAAGTCGTCGCGCCGCGCACGCGAATGACCGACACGCTGGCCGATGCGGGATTGACGACATAGGCGATCGTCCCGTTAGGCGTGAACGCGACTCTGACAGGCCAGCTGCCCGTGAAACCGCTTACGACGCCGGTCTGCGTATTCGACGCAACGTCGATCACCGAGACCGTGTTCGAGTACGCGTTGGTCACGTAGGCGGTATACGCGATCGTTCCCGCGCTCGTCGGAGCGGACGTGAAGGCGACGCCGCTGGGCGCCACGCCGGTGAAGCCGGAAACAGTGCCGGTCTGAGTGTTCGACGCGACATCGATCACCGAGACCGTATTCGAGTTGGAGTTGGTGACATAGGCTTTCTTTCCGTCCGGCGTAATCGCGACGCCCGCGGGCGCCGCGCCGGTGAAGCCCGCGACAGTGCCGATCTGCGTGTTCGTGCCGACATTGATCACCGAAACCGTGTTCGACACGGAGTTGGCGACGAAGGCTTTTGTGCCGTCCGGCGTAATCGCGATGCTGCTGGACGAGAGGCCGGTGTAGCCTTTGACGAAACCCGTCACCGTTCTCGAACCGACATCGATTACCGTGATTGTGTCCGCGTTGTCGGTGCCGACGAAAGCTTTCTTTCCGTCCGGTGTGATCGCGACGCAATGAGGCCGCCCGGCAAGGCCGGATATCTTCCCGATCTCCCGGTTCGTTGCGACATCGATCACCGAGACGGAGGCCGGATTCCCGGCAACGACATAAGCCTGCACCCCGTTCGCCGTGACGGCAATATCAAGGGGAAGCTGGCCGGTATAGCCGGCAACGGTGCCGGTCTGGGTGTTCGACGCGACATCGATCACTGAGATCGTGCTCGAACTCGTGTTAACAACATACGCACGCTTGCCGTCCGGCGTGACGGCCACCGCCCACGGCATCGTGCCGGAGTATCCGGCAACCGTACCGATTTGGGTGTTGTCGGCCGCGTGCGCTACCATCGACGCGGTGGTGGCCACCACCGCCGCCAAGACGCACGCGGAGCGCTTCACGGCACACCGCACAGCATTCATTGACTGACGCGGCCGCGCCAGCAGCATGAGTTGTGGACGCATGACGTTTCCTTTTTACCGATGAGTGAGATTCCGCGCTGGCTCGGACGGAGTCGAGACGGCTGAAAGGCTTGACCATCGGCAGCCTTCTTTCCGATGGGTTGATCGACCGATCCGGGCAAGAACGCCGCCAAGCGGATTTAATGCGTTTTCTTTCCCGATATCACCGGTCATCTGCGGGAGGATAAACGCTGAATACAGCGCGGCGCCCTGCGCCACCGCGGCGGCACATCATGCCCCGCATACCGGCACCTCAAGTATCGAATTTCAAAGAAACGGAAATCATTCCGGACTGCGCAGCGCACATGAAACACGCGCCAACCGAATCGGCAAGCCACCCGCGCAAATAAAGCGAGCCGATTAAGCAATCGCTTCATCAAATGGAATTCGCGTCCGCGTTCGAACCGACTCGAACCATGCAGCCGCGGCCGGCCGTTTTGCCCGGGGCCTAATGCCGCCACATCGATGCCATCTTCATTAAAAAGGCATTTAAATAAATCATGACTTGCCCATCGATTCATCGAATAGAGAATGGCATTCCGCTTTATATTGGGACGTTATCCTCCGGAAGATAGCCGGTGATATCGGGAAAGAAAACGCATTAAATCCGCTTGGCGGCGTTCTTGCCCGGATCGGTCAATCAACCCATCGGAAAGAAGGCTGCCGATGGTCAAGCCTTTCAGACGCCTTGACTCCGTCCGAGCCAGCGCGAGACTTCACTTATCGGTAAAAAGGAAACATCATGCGTCGACAACTCATGCCGCTGGCACGGCCGCGTCAACTAATGAATGCCGGACGATTCGCCACAGCGTGTTCCGCGCTCGCTCTGGCTGTCATGGTGGCGGCAACCGCGTCGATGGCCGCCTACGCGGCCAATAATATCCAGATCGGCACGGTCGCCTCGTTCTCCGGCAAGTCGCCGGCGCAAATCGCAATCAAGCCGGACGGGGCGACGGCTTATGTCGCCAACGCGTGGTCGGACAACGTGTCGGCCATTCGCGTGCGAGGCTCGACGACTTTGGGGAAAGCCAATACGGCGCCTGCGAGCGGCGCGATGCTTTTGATGCCGTTCGGTCGATAGGACCGACATAGTCGGCAAGCGGGCCTATGTTCGCCGAGCAAGCTAACCTCATCCGCGTTTCGCCTGCGTTCCAACCCGCCGATTCGATACGACAACGCCGCGCGGCTTACGCGCAGCCTGGCCCGTATAACCTGGCGCTTCACGCGCCAGCCGGTGAACGCCGTGCAGTTCCGCTGGACGTGTTGCGCGCTGGATGGAACGTCGATCACCGCCGCGGTCCGGATGCCTTCTCGCATCAAAGGAATTAGAGCAGGCAAATGAAAGACAGGAAAAATTAAATAGAAAGCATTCCAATAGAGCAGCAAATGCTTTTCGATAAAACCAAGATCAATCCATAAACCATACATTAATCCGCAAATCAATCATCGTCATCATACAGGAAACCACTCACACATCAATTCACGAAAATTACATATCTTTATTCACCATTCCGACGCCTTATCATTCGAATAAGTTCTTGAGTTTTTTCTTGCACCCTTCTAATCTTTTTATTAGAAATTTCCCGCACAATTCGTGCTATTTCATTACGACCTACACAAACCTCCTTTCATTCCGATCATAGGGAAAATTACCCTCCAACCATCGAAAATATTAAGCCATAACCACAACAATACAATCACATCACAATTCCGAAAAGATCAATATCAAAAATCCACCGATCTTATTTCACCAACCTTAATTAGACGCATCCCGCAGCAGCCGCACTTGAAACCCCGAATCCCGAGGCGCTTGCCGCCGGCATTCGGCTCTCATTCCCGGCTCAGGAGATATCGTGAAAATAGAGCCACTATCGGACACGCTCGGCCTGCAGGTCAGCGGCGTCGCCCTCCAGGCGTGCTCGCCCGACGATCACGCGGGCTTTCTGCGACTGGTCGCGCAGGCCGGTTTGGTGATATTCCGGCGTCAATGTCTCGACGATCGGGAGCTGCACGCATTGGCGCGACGGATCGGTCCGCTGGAAGAGTCGTCGCGGAGGGTCTGCTTGTCCCCCGACTATCCGGCAATCAGCTATTTATCCAATTTGCGCGACGAACATGGCAAGCCCATCGGTTTCGCCGGGGCCGACACGGACTGCTGGCACTCGGATCAGCAGCATCGGCAAAATCCGGCGACGCTCGCGGTCTTGTATTGCGTGATTCCCGCGAGTTCCGGCGGCGCGACCAGCTTCGTGTCGACCGATGTCGCGACAGCCGGCTTGGACGAGCCCGCCATCGCGAATCTTGCCGCCCGGCGCGCGGCCTACGAGCCGGCGTACAACCATGACAACGTGCCAAAACTCCGAGTGTCGCACCCGGCATTGCTCGTGAGTCCGACATCGGGCAAACGCTTCGCCTACGTCAGCGAAAACACCCAGGGCTTTAGCGGCTTGGATGCGGCCGAATCGGCCGCGCTGAAGGGCCGCGTGTTGGCCCGGATACTGCGGCCGGAGCGCATCTACGCTCATCGGTGGGCCACCGGCGATTTCGCGCTTTACGACAACGCCCAGTTGCTGCACCGGCGGGAAGCCTTTCGTGGCCAACGCTGGCTGAAGGCCACCAAGATCTTCGCCCCCGCGCACATGTTCGCGGTCCCGAGCGGCGAAGCGCTCGCAAGTCCGGACCTTCAACAATGATTCCGACGGCAGAGGAGAAACCGCCATGTCTCACCACTCAGACACCGTGCCCGTCATCCCCATCGCGGTACTGCACGACGTGCATTCGTTGATCGCCGAAAGCGGCCAGGGCATGACCGAAGGTCACGCGCTGTGCTCCCCCACGCCGGTCACGATTCGAGCCGGACGGCATGGCGGGCTTCCATTCGACAGCCTCACGACCGATCTGTACATGGGCTGCCTGCCCGCGTCGCAGATTTGCTACGGCAGTTGCTTCGCCGCTCGTGGCGCGTTCGCCGCGGACTACGACTTCGGCATTCGCGTGGAGAACGTGCTCGACGCGGACCAGCTGCGAAAGGATCTCCTTTCCTTGCCGCCGGAGCAGCGCTTTTTGCGCAACGGCTGGAACAGCGACGCGTCGTGGAACTGGCCCAAAGCGCATGCGCTCGCGAAGCTGATCCGCGATGCCGGCCGATGCACCGTATTCGTCACGAAGTACTTTCGGGTCATCGCCCCGGACACGCAATCGGGATTAGTTCAGACCGGTGCCGAACTGCGGGTGTCCGTAAGCGCGTTGGACACGCCGGGCCAACTGCGGCAACGGTTGGCTGGCCTGCTGTCCTACCGGCAGGCGGGCGGCGTGGCCGTGCCGGTGGTGATGAGTTCGGTTTTCGCCGACGAGCGGCTCAACCGGCGGCAGGACGAACTGGTCGAGTGGATTTGGCGGCATGACCTTCCGGGCGCGGAGAACAGCTTGCGCATTCCGCCGCATCTGCCGGTGAGCCGGTTGCTGGACCGCGATCGCGTCGGCGTGCTCGAAGACAGCGGCGATCTATGGGCGGGCCGCCTCTACGCGGACCGGCTGCCCGTGCCGACCATCACGTCCATGCCCGCCGACTACCCGGGATTGCCGTGGCGACACCGTTCGACGCTCGATCTCGATCAATTGGACGCCTGGCGGCGCGACCCGGTGCCGACTCATGACGAGGTGAGATCCGGCCGGCAATTGGCCAAGCCGCGGCAATGCGGGGTCTTCCAGACATGGCAGCCCATGCGGGAAATCTGAGCACATGGCCACGCTTTCACCGGGCATGTTGGAGCGCACGAAGCGGGCCTGCGGCACGGGCGGCGGCATCCGGCTTGCGTGGCGCTCGGCAAGTGGCCGGCCACGGCGCGCAGAGCGCCCTGTTGCGCACCGCGCCGGCTCGCTTCGTGCCGCGCGCCGCTGCGCCAGCGGTGCGCGGCGCGGCCCTCGCGCGTGCGACCCCGTGCCGTGTGCCCCGCCGGGACGTTCGACAAAGAATCAACCAGGAAACGCGGAGGTGGCAATGCAGGTTGTCGATATCGCACCGGCCATCGGTGCGCGGATCAGTGGCATGCGGATCGACCGGCTCGGGCCGGACGAGTTCGGCAAGATCATGCAGGTGCTGCTAGACCGGCATGTTGTGTGTATCGACGGGCGCGAAGCGCTGAATCCCGATGCGCATTTGTCGTTCGCACGGCGCCTGGGGACGATTGCCGAATATCCGTTCGGCAAGCCATTGAATGGCTATCCGGGAATCTTTCGCATCGTCAAGGAACGCGATTCGACCAGCAACTTCGGCGGCGTGTGGCACACCGATTCGCCGTACCACGCGATCCCGCCGGCCTATACCGTGCTGTGTGGCGTGGACATTCCTCGCCATGGCGGCGACACGTTGGTCGCGAACATGTGCGCGGCATATGAAGCGTTGCCGGCCGACATGAAGGAACGGATTGCGTCACTCGACGGGATTTTCACCGCGTCGAAGGTTCACGGCAGCGGTACGCCGCGGTTCTCGATCGGCGATGTGCAACGAATCGACAATCGGTCCCGTGCCGACCAGACGTACATCCATCCCATCGTGCGGACGCATCCGTCGACGGGCCGCAACGGACTCTATGTCAGCGCCTGCCACATGACCGGCATAGTCGGCATGAGCATGCTCGAGAGCGACCAGTTGATCAAGCAGCTGTCCCAGCAAATCGTCGACACGCGGTTTGTCGGGCGCGTTCGATGGACGCGCGGCTTGCTCGTGGTGATCGACAACCGTTGCGTGCAGCACTACGCGCTCAACGATTATCACGGGCAGCGGCGCGAGATTCATCGCGTGCTGGTCAGCGACGGCATCGCGCCGAGCCGGGCCCGACAACGGGAGGCAAGCCATGCGATTTCTCACTGAGATCCGCGAATCGCGCGGCGCCGGCACCGGCGAGCGGCTGCGCGCCGCGCTGACCGGGCACAAGGTGGTGGTGGTACGGCGCGCGTCGCACGCCGGCAACGGCGCCTTCTATCAGAAGCTGGCCGGCGAGATCGGCGACTTTCATTTCCGCGACGAGGACCCGGTAACCGGCAGATTGGACCGGACCGGCTGGCTGGACATCCGTTACGACGCCACGCTGGCGGCTACCGCGCAATACCGGTACGGCAACGGCCGGATGCCGCTGCATGTCGACGGGGCATACAGCGACGTGGCGTTCGACGTCTTCTTCCTCTGTTGCGAAACCCCTGCCCGGTTCGGCGGCGCGACCTTCGCGGTGGACGGCTCGCTCGTCGCGGACTACCTTGCGGCCTGCGATCCCGCTCTGTTGCGGTCGCTATGCGAGGTGGACGTGCGATTCACCAAGGGGGAGCGCACCGTGACCAGGCGCGTGATCGACTATGACGGCGCGGGTGCGGTATTGAATTGGAGCAGCACCCGGGTCGCCCCGGACAACCCGGCCCCGGTCATCGACATGTGCGCCCGGTTCGCCGCGTTCTGCGAACAACGGCTGGTGGATGGCGGCCTGGTGACGCCGATCCCGTTGATGGCGGGCGATGCGGTATTCATGCACAACCGCCGGGTTCTGCACGGGCGGTACGCGTTCTGGGGGGAGCGCTGCCTGCTGAAGGGCGTGCTCAGCCTGACGGCGCCCGTCGGCGGGGAGGTCCTCCTATGACCGGCGCACAAACAAGGCCAGGGCAGCCATCCGCCAATCAGTTGTCCAGGGCGCAGCAGGAGATCTGGCTCGCGCAGGCGCCGCTGGGACGGGCAGACCCTTACTTGATAGCAGAGATCGTGGTGCTGGCCGGGAGCCTGGAGGTGGATCGGCTGGTCGACGCGGCTCGGTGGGTAGTCGAGCACGACGAAACCGCGCGATGGATCGTGGTCGAAGACGCGGATCGCACGCATATGGCCGAGTGCGGCTCGCCGCCAAACGTCTTCGAGGTCGTCGATATGACCGGCCGGCCGGATGCGCTCACGTCGGGATGGCGATGGCTGTCGACATGGATGTCGAAGCCGGTCACGACTGCCGATCAGCGCGCCTGGACGCTCGTATTGGTCCGGGTATCGCCGCATCTGCATCTGTTGGCCGCGCGCGGCCATCATGCGGTGGTGGACGGCCATACCGCCCGCTGGCGGCTATGGTGGATTGCGCGGACTTACCGCGCGCTCTGTGCCGGCACGGGCGCACCGCTGATCGACAACACCGGCGTGGTCACGCTTTTGCGCGCGGAAGCGGACTACCGGCAGTCCAACGCGTTCCTTCGGGACAGGGATTACTGGTTGAGCGCGATGAGCGCCGTGACCGAGCCGTTGATTCCGCCTGCGCGTGCGGACGATGCGCCGGCGCGAGTCCGCCGGCGGTTGCCGAAGCCGCTGTCCGACGCCGTGGAATCCGTGAGCGAGCGGCGGCCGGGGGCCACGGCGGTCATCGCCGGTTGCCTGGCGGTACTGCTTGGCGCCGGCAACGCGCTGCTGGAGCTGAGCGTGAGCGGCCGCAATTCCGACGCGCTGCGGCGTACCGCCGGCGTCGCGGTCAATCGGGTGCCGCTGTGGGTGCCCATGCGCCCCGACGACGCACTCGAGTCGGTGATCGGAGCGGCGCGTGCGGCAATCCGGGCGGCGTTGCGGCATCAGAGATACCGCAGGGAAGACATCCGGCGTGATCTGCTTGCCGCGGGCCGGCCCGCTCCCACCGGGGTCGGGCTGAACATGTTGTTGTTCGACGAGTTGCGGCCCGATTTCGGCGCGGTGAGCGCCACGATCCATCCGCGCAATTACGGGCCGGTGCCCGGATTGGAACTGACGGTATGCAGACCGGCGGCCGGCGGTTCGCTGGAGCTGCAATTGGCCGGGAATCCGGCGCAATATCCGGTCGCGCGGCTGCGCGGTCTATTGGAGCGACTGTGCGCGTTGATCGAGCAGGCGGTGCACTCGCCGCGCGGCACCGTGCGCGAGCTGAATGCCGCGTATGACGCGCATGCGCGTCGCCAGCGGCCATCGGCCCCCGTGCCGGCATGGCAGAGCTGGCCGGCCGCATTTGCGCAACAGGCGCGGCGGACCCCGTTCGTGCCCGCGGTCGCCGCTGGTTCGCGATCGTTGACCTATCAGGCGTTTGAAGCGTGGTGCGCGCGGTTGGCCAGACGGCTGGCGCAACACGGCGTCGTGAAAGGCGACGTGGTCGCCGTGACCGGTGGCCCTTCGCCGCTCGCCGCCGCGGCGATGCTGGCCGTCTGGCGGCTCGGCGCGATCTACCTGCCGCTCGATCTCGGGCAGCCGACGTTGCGGCTGACGCACATGCTCGACGTAGCCGCGCCGGTCATCGCGATCGTCGAACCGGACGCCGTCGGCGCGCCGGCTTTGGCTGATATCCCTACCGTCGTCGCCGAACCGCTGCCGCAACCATGCGCCGACGCGGACGACAACGTCGCGCACGACGCCGATGCCGATGCCGCGATGCCGCCGTCTGCGCTCCACCCTCAGGACCCCGCCTATCTCATCTTCACCTCGGGCTCCTCGGGTCATCCCAAGGGCGTGATGGTGAGCCACCGGGGAATTTCGGGCATGGCGCGCGCGCATGCGGACGCGATGAACGCTGGCGTGGGAGCCAGGGTGTTGCAGTTTGCGCCGATCACATTCGACGCATCGATCGCGGAACTGACGCTCGCATTGTGCTGCGGCGCCACCGCCGTGTTCGCGGGTTCCGACGAGCTGAGCCACGGTGACGGCATCGCCCGCGTCATCACCGCTTACGGCGTCTCACACCTGATCATGGTGCCGTCGGTGCTGGCGACCGTCCCTGAGGAGCGGGTGCCCGCCGGGCTGCGCATCGTGGTTGCCGGCGAGCGTCCCGGCCCGGGATTGCTGCGCCGGTGGCGCGCGCGCCACCGGTTACGTAACGCTTATGGGCCTACCGAAGCCACCGTATGCGCCACGATCAGCGAAGAACTCGACGATCTCGCCATCGTGCCCATCGGCCGGCCGATTCCCGGCTGCACCGCGCAAGTGGTGGACGAGCAGCTCAGGCCGGTGCCCGCCGGAACGATCGGAGAACTGCTGATCGGCGGCGACGGCGTTGCGCTCGGCTATCTGCACCACCCCACACTGACCGTCGAGCCGTTCGTCACCGGACCGGATGGGACACGCCATTACCGATCCGGCGATCGGGTTCGGCAACTGCCGGACGGCCAGTTGGAATTCGTCGGCCGGTGCGACCGGCAGATCAAGCTGCGCGGCCAGCGGATCGAACCTGGCGAGGTGGAGGCCGCGCTGCAAACGCACCCCGACGTCCGGCAAGCGGCGGTGATCGCCACCGGCGAGCAACTGCTCGCGTATGCGGTGCTCGCCGGTGAAGCCGCGCCCCACGCGCTGGTGCTTTATCTGGCGCACAGGCTGCCGCGCTATCTGACGCCGGACCGGGTCATCGTCGTTGATCGCCTACCCCGCACCCGGCACGGCAAAATCGACTATCACGCGTTGCCTGAACTGGCCTCAGCCCAGGCGCTTGCGCCAGCCCACCCGCGCATGGGTGCGCAGGCGCCGGCGCAGTCTCCGCAGGAACATCTGCTCTGCCAGATCTTTGCCGAAGTCCTGGGCCGGGACCAGGTGGGCCGCGCGGACAATTTCTTCGAACTGGGCGGGCATTCGATGCTCGCCGCGAAGCTCGTGCTGAAGGTCCGAACCATGCTGGGTGCGGACCTGTCGATGAGATCGCTGCTGGAAGCCCCATCGCCGCAGGCATTGTCCGCATCGCTCGATCTGCCGGGCAGCGTGACCGATTCGTTGGACGTGCTGCTGCCGTTGCGCCGAACCGGTCGCCGGCCAGCGTTGTTTTGCATGCACCCGGCAACCGGCCTGGGCTGGGGCTATGCCGGCCTGTTGCGGCACCTGCCGGATCGGCCGATCGTCGCGCTTCAGGCCAGGACGCTCAGCGACGCCGGCTATTGGCCGGAATCGGTGGAGGAACTGACCGCCGACTATCTCGCGCGGATCATCGCATTCCAACCCGCCGGGCCATACCATTTGCTCGGCTGGTCGTTCGGCGGGCGAGTGGCGTTCGAAATGGCTGTCGCGTTGCAGCGGGCCGGGCAGCAGGTAGGCTCGGTGATCCTGCTGGACAGCTCGCCGCCGCCACCGACACCGTTCGACGCATCCACCGACGACTTCGATCGGGACCAAACACTGCGCCGATACTTCCTGACCATGCTCGCGGAAACCACGCCGATCGAGCCAGGCATCTGGGACGCCGCGCCGCTGTCCGAGATCAAGGTGGAATTGGATCGCCTCGGCAGTCCATACGCGTTGTTGTCGGACGACCATTTCCAGCGAATGTTCGATCTGCACAGGAGAAACTACGTGCTCTCCCGGCGATACGTGCCGCGCGGCAAATTCCGGGGCCGGCTGATCTACGTCCGGGCGCTGGAGACGAACCAGCCTGGCAGCCCGGACCCGCAGCGCAAGGCCGAACAATGGGCGGTCCACGTAGACGGAAACACCGTCGAGCGGCCGGTCGCTGGAACGCACAACAGCCTGAGCGCAGAGTCCAGCCTCGCGCAGATCGGACGCGTGCTGGCCGACGAACTGGAACGGAACGAATTCGGCCACGGCTATGCCCACTGAACAATCCTGCACGACGGCGTTCGTCGACCTCGACCTCACCGATCCGCGGACGCACTTGCGTGCCGATATGACCGACTATTGGCGATGGGCACGCGCCCACCAGCCAGTGCGCTGGCACCCGGCGGTCAACGGGGCGGCGCCCGGGTTCTGGGTGCTGGCCGGCTACCACGACTTGATCGCGGTGTACCGGGACGCCGACCGGTTCAGCTCGCAGCGCGGCAACGTGCTGCTGACTCTGCTGGCCGGTGGGGATTCCGCCGCCGGGCAGATGCTGGCCGTCACCGATCCGCCTCGGCACGGCGCGCTGCGCAAACTGATCGCCCCCGCGCTGTCCAAGGACGCGATCGCGCGCATCGAGCACCTGCTTCGCCGCCGAACCGGAGCGTTGCTCGCCGAACACATCGGCGCAGGCGCTTTCGATTTCGCCCGCACCATCGCCTCCCGATTGCCGATCTGGACCATCTGCGACCTGCTCGGCGTGCCCGAGGACGACCATGAACTGCTGATCGCCTGGGACAAACAAGCGCTGAGCAGCGAACACGAGGATCAAGCCGATCCGGACGGGACAGCCGCGCGGCAGGACATCCTGCTCTACTTTCTCGAGCACGTGGCACGGCAACGCCGCCACCCCGGCGAAAACCTCGTCGGCAGGCTGGTCCAGGCCGAGGTGAACGGAGCGAGGCTGACCGACGAGCAAGTGGTGGCCAACTGCTACAGCCTGTTGCTCGGCGGGGACGAGACCAGCCGGCTGTCCATGATCGGCGCGATGCACACGTTCGCGCAACACCCCGAGCTGTGGCGCGCGTTCCGGTTCGCGCCCGTGGATCTCGAACTGGTGGCCGAGGAGGTGGTCCGCTGGCACGTTCCTACGATGCATTTCGGCCGGGTCGCGCTGACCGACGTTCAGCTCGGCCAGCATCGAATCCGCGCCGGCGACATCGTAACGCTATGGAATGTCTCCGCGAACCGGGACGAGCGCAGGTTTGCCGATCCCGACTCGTTTCGTCTGGACCGGCGGCCCAATCCGCACCTGTCGTTTGGATACGGGCCGCACTTCTGCATTGGCGCTCAACTGGCCAGGCTCGAACTCGTCACATTGCTGGATGCGGTGCGCATGGCGGTAACCCGCATCACCCTCGCTGGGCAGCCGGCTCCGATTTATTCCAACTTCCTGCACGGCTTCAGCACGCTGCCGATCAGCCTCGATTGACAAGCCAGCCATGACGGCCATATCCAATGCAAATGGCGCGCGAAACCGGTGCGGTTCACCGGGCTGCCCGACCGGCTCACTCGAATGCCGATCAAGGCTGACTGCAAGCCGGGCACGTCACGCCTTCATGCGCAACGTGCCCACGCGCACATGCGATCGCACCGGAGCGCACGCCTAGTTTCAAATAAAAAGCAGAAATCGTTCTTTGCGATACACCGCACCCGCATGCTTAACTCTCGCGATCGAAACCGGATCGCCGCCCGCCGTCGTCAAGTCACGGCGCGCGGCGCTTCGCTCACCGTTGAACCGTTGCACCGACGCATCACCGACGCGTAACGCCCATCCTGGAAACCCGCCGTGAGTCACGCACCATTCGTCGAAACCGAATTCCCCGTGCCGCCCGTCGCGCCGACACCTTTCGTCGACGTGCGCGCGCCGGCCGATTTTCCGGACAGCCCCGTCGCGCGCGCGTTCGCGCAGCCGCTGATGCTCGGCCTGTTTCTGCCGATCCAGGCGGGCGGCTGGAGCGCGTCGACGCTGCCGCGCACGACCGATTGGTCGTTCGACTACAACGCGGACCTCGTGCTTACCGCGCAGGCGCTCGGCTTCGATCTCGTGTTCGCGCTGTCGCAGTGGCTGCCGAAGGGCGGATACGGCGGCGTGTTCAACGGCGACGCGCTCGATTCGTTCATGACGCTCGCCGCACTCACCGCGCGCACCGAACGCATCATCCTCGTTGCGACGAGCCACGTGCTGTACGGGCCGTGGCATCCGCTGCATTTCGCGAAGTTCACCGCGACGCTCGATCACATCTCGAACGGACGCTGGGGCATCAACATCGTCACCGGGCACCGTGCAGTCGAACATGAAATGTTCGGCTGGCCGCGCATCGAGCACGATACGCGTTACCGGCTCGCCGCCGAATTCGTCGACGCAGTTCAACAGCTGTGGGCGCAGCCGGACAACTTCACGTTCACGCCCGAACTGTCGAGCTGGCGGCTCGGCGGCGCATTCGTCACGCCGAAGCCGCGCTACGGCCGCCCGTTGCTGATCAACGCCACCGGCTCCGACGCGGGCATCGCGTTCGCCGCGCGCTATTCGGACATCGTGTTCGTCACGAGCCCGGCGGGCCCCGACATCGAACCCGCGCTCGCCGCGCTGCCCGCGCACACCGCGCGCGTGAAGGCTGCCGCCGCCGCGCACGGGCGCACGATCCGCACGCTGATCAACCCGATGGTGATCTGCCGCGACACCGCCGCCGAAGCGCGCGCGTACCGCGATGCGATCGTCGCGCACGCGGACGAAGGCAGCTTCCACCGCTTCGATAGCGACGCGCACGCATGGCGCGGCGGCCTCGCGCAGCGCACGCAGGCGGCGGCGCGCGCGCTCGGCGGCAATATCACGATCGTCGGCTCGCCGGACGAAGTCGCCGATGCGATCGTGCGGCTGCACCGCGCCGGCATCGACGGCATCCAGCTGAGCTTCTTCGATTTCAAGCCGGACCTCGATTTCTTCGGCCAGCGCGTGCTGCCGCTGTTGCGCGAAGCGGGCCTGCGCCGCTGAGCGCGTTGCGTTCGTCTTTCCTTCATGCTTATTTTCGATCCGACCACACCATGAACCTGCTCTGGTACACCCGTTGCCCCGCGCCGACACCATTCGGCATCGCCATCCAAAAAGGCTGGTTGCACGACGAATTCGCACCGGACGGCCTCGACATCCGCGCGCTTCAGGATGCGGACGATCCGGCCATCCGCCGCTCGCACTTCACGCACAGCCAGCCGTGGTCGTTCCGGCAAGGCGGCAATATCCCCGCGCTGTGGGCGCGCGCGCAAGGCAGCGATACGCGCGTGATCGCGCTCAATTGGGTCGACGAATTCCAGGCGCTCATCACGCTCGATCCCGCACTCGAGCCGACGCCCGCCGCGCTCGGCCGCGCACGGTTCGGGCTGCCGCTGAACACGCGGCCCGGCATCGTCGATTTTCATCGCGCAACCGCGCTGCGCGGATTTTCGTCGCTGCTCGACGCGCTCGACGTGCCGCTCGAAGCGGTCACGCTCGTCGATCTGCCGCATTCGCCGCTCAATCTCGCCGACGCCGCGCCGCCCGCCAACGCGCCGCTCGCGCAATGGCTTGCCGCGCAGCGGCCGCACGAATATTCGCGCGAAGTACAGGCGCTGCTGCGCGGCGACGCAGACGTGGTATTCGTCAAGGGTGCGCCCGGCCTGGACATCGTCAATCTGCTCGGCGCGACCGTGCTGGTCGACATCAGCGCGCAACGCGATCGGCGCAAACACGCGAACAACGGCACGCCGCGCCCGCTGACGGTGGATGCGCGCCTGCTCGACGAGCGCCCCGATCTCGTCGAGCGCGTGCTCGCGCGCACGCTCGACGTCGACGACTGGGCGCGTGCGCATCCGGACGACGCCGTCGGCTATGTCGCACGCGAAACGCGCAGCGCCGAGCACTGGGTCCGGCGCGCGTATGGACCCCACCTGCATCGGCAGCTTGCGATCGGACTCGATCCGCACGCGCTCGCCGCGCTCGAGGACTTCAAATCGTTCCTTCATCAATGGGGATTCATTGCGGCGGACTTCGATTTCGCAAGCTGGATCGATCCCGCGCCGCTCGCCGCCGCGCACGCACGGCGCGCGCATGCGCAATACGCGGCCGCGTAACGCCGTGCGCATCGTCCGCCTCATGCGCGCGGCGGCCGGATCGATCAATGCAATCGATCCGGCCAGCTCCGCCATTCCGTCCAGTCCGGTTATCGCAGCCGCTTCGCCGCTGCCAGCGTTGCGGTGGCGCTTATCGTGCGCCGCGCCCGTTTTCGCCATGCCGCTCATCGCGCTTACGCGAGCCGCGCGGCGCGGCCCGCGCCTACCCCGCGCCATGCGCGCGGCCAAGCGAGCGGCCGGCACGCTGTGCGTCGCCGCGGCCGCGATCGTCGCGCCGCACGGCCCGTCGCTCGCACAAACGCGCGGCGGCACGCTGAACTTCATCGTGACGCCCGAACCCACCACGCTCGTCGATTTCGCGACCACCGCGGTCAACGTGCTGAAAGTGAGCCCGAAAGTCATCGAAGGGCTGCTCGACTACGGCTTCGACCTGAAGCCGAAGCCGTCGCTCGCGACGTCGTGGGAAGTGAGCGACGGCGCGCGCCGCTACGTGTTCCACCTGCGGCGCGGCGTCAAATGGCACGACGGCCAGCCGCTGACGGCCGCGGACGTCGCCTATTCGCTCGCCACGCTGCGCCGCTACCACCCGCGCGCGAAAACCACATTCGCGAACCTGGCAAGCGTGGCGACGCCCGATCCGTACACCGTCGTGCTGACGCTGTCGAAGCCTGCGCCGTATCTGATCAACGCGTTTTCCGCGACCGAAACGCCGATCCTGCCGAAACACGTGTACGACGGCCGCGATCCGCTGACTCATCCTGCCAACAACGCGCCCATCGGCACCGGTCCGTTCCGCTTCGTCAAATGGGTGCGCGGCAACTATATCGAGTACGCACGCAACGACGATTACTGGGACAGAGGCAAGCCGTGGCTCGACCGCCTGTTCGTCAAGATCATCGACGATCCGGCCGCACGCGTGGCCGCGCTCGAAAGCGGCTCGGCCGATCTCGCCGGCGACACGCCCGTTCCGCTGTCCGAACTCGCGCGGCTAAAGGCGAATCCGAAGCTCGCGCTCGATACGCGCGGCTACGAATTCCAAGCGGGCGTCGCGCGCATCGAGTTCAATCTCGATCATCCGGTGCTGCGCAATTTGAAGGTACGGCAGGCGATCGCTTCGGCGCTCGATCGCGAAGTGATCCGCAAGGTGATCTATTACGGCTACGCGACGCCGATCGTCAGCCCGATCATTCCGGGCAACCGCTATTACGATCCGGCGCCGAATCCGTATCCGTTCGACCTGGCCCGCGCGAACGCGCTGCTCGACGAGGCCGGCTATCCGCGCAAGGCCGACGGCACGCGCTTCGCGCTCGTCGCCGATGCGCTGCCGATCGGCGACATTCCGGCGCGCACCGCCGCCTACGTGAAATCGGCGCTCGCGCGCGCCGGCATCGCGGTGACGGTGCGCACGCAGGATCTGCCCGCGTACCTGAAGCGCGTCTACACCGATCGCGATTTCGATTTCAGCATCAACGGCATGAGCAATCTGTTCGATCCGCTCGTCGGTGTCGCGCGTCTATATACGACGGACGGTTTCCGGCCCGGCGTGCCGTTCACGAACGGCTCGCACTACCGCAACCCCGAAGTCGACCGCCTGTTCGCGCAGGCCGCCGAGCAAACCGACGAACGCGAACGCAAGGCGACGTTCGCCCGCATTCAACGCATCGTCGAGCGCGATCTGCCCGATATCAATCTCGTCGCGCCGCAGTATGTGACCGTGTCGTCGCGCGCGGTTCATGGCCACACGGTGTCGCCGGACGGCGTCGGCGCGAGCTTCGCCGAGCTGTGGCTGCAGCGATGAACGCCGCGCCCCAGGCGGGGCGGCTTGGCGGCGGTGTTGTTGCCGTTGCCGTTGCCGTTGCCGTTGCCGTTGCCGTTGCCGCTGCCGCTGCCGCTGCGGTTGCGGTTGCGGCTGCCGCGGCCGCGGCGATCGCAATCGCCCCTGGCGTCGCCGTTACCCCAGCCGTTGCGGTCACCCTTGCGATTGCCGCCACGGCCCGGCACGCCGCCACCGCGACGCCGCCGGCTTTTCCACTGCGCGCACCGTGCCCGCGCACAACACCTCTTCGTTCGACAAGGAAGCCACGATGAGTTCGACCCCGCCTCTGCCGAATCCCGCGGCCGATCCCGCACCGCTCGCGCGTGCGCGACAGCTCGCCGCTCAATTCGCCGAAGCCGCGGCCCATCACGACGCGACGGGCGAGCCGCCCGCCGCGCAATTCGATGCGCTGCAGGCAGCCGGTCTGCTGCGCCTGACCGTCGATCGCGAATACGGCGGCGATGGCGCGGGCCTCGCCGCCGCGCGCGCAGTGATCGGCGCGATCGCATACGGCGATCCGTCGGTCGCGCTGATTCTGTCTATGCATTATTGCCAGCACGCGGCGATCACGCAGTCTGCGCAGTCCGGCAACGGCGATTGGCCCATCGCGCTCGCGCGCCGTCTCGCACGCCAATCGGGCGATGGCCGCGCGCTCGTCAACGCCGCCCAGGTCGAGCCGGAACTCGGTTCGCCGTCGCACGGCGGTTTGCCGGATACCGTCGCGCGCCGCAACGGCGATACGTGGCGGTTGTCCGGACGCAAGCTTTACGTGACGGGCGGGCCGCTGCTGTCGTGGATCAGCGTGCTCGCGCGAACCGATGAGCCCGAGCCGCGTCTCGGGCATTTTCTGGTACCGCGCGATGCGGGCGGCGTGCGAATCGTCGAAACCTGGGACCCGATCGGCATGCGCGCAAGCGTGAGCCACGACGTGATTCTTGCCGACGTAGCGGTTCCGCTCGACGACGTCGTCGGCTTGCGGCCCGCGCGGCTCGGCCTGCAACGCGATCCGCACGCCACCGCGTGGTACTTCAGCCTGGTGAGCACGGTGTACGACGGTGTCGCGCGCGCCGCGCGCGATTGGCTCATCGGTTTTCTCAACGAGCGCCGCCCGAGCGCGCTCGGCGGCGCGCCGCTCGCGAGCCTGCCGAGCGTGCAGGAACACGTCGGGCGCATCGAGACGCTGCTCGCCGTCAACGCATGGCTGCTCGACAGCCATGCGCGGCACTTCGACGCCGGCGACGCGCCATCGTCGCTCGCCGCCGTCGTCAAGCAAACCGCGATCGACAATGCGACGCGCGCCGTCGATCTCGCGCTCGAATTGGCGGGCAATCACGGTCTCGCGCGGCGCAATCCGCTCGAACGGCATCACCGCAACGTGCTGTGCGGCGGCATTCATGCGCCGTCGAATGCGTTGCTGCGCAGTCAGGCCGGGCGTGCGGCGTTGAGTGCGTTTGGCGGGTGATGCACGGGGCCGGCCTCGCCACCTGCGTTGATTGCCCGTCCTTCCTTCGGCACCGACATACAACCTACCGTTCGCCGCCGCAAACGATCGCACCGATTGAGCGCGGCGAATCCGCCCGTAGCCATCGCCAATCCCTTCTGATCTCCGCGTTCCCTCGGTCAAATACAACTTCACGGCCAAGTCCGTTTTTGCCCTGACGGATATCTGAACTCGATTGAGCCGTGTTTCTGTTTGTCCATTCAAAATCCCCACATCCCTCCTCGATTGATGCCAAATACTCCATTCACAATTCAGGCATCGTGAAAATGACGTTCGCCAGACTTACATGACCTTTTTCAATTTTTCGTACCACGTGCGCCGGATTTCGCGTATTGAATGAAGTTTCAACGATAGCGACATAAATTGACCATGCGGATTGGCACGTCGAACACCGGGGTTTCTTTTTTTGAATTCGATTTCACACATTACTTCAAAAGAAGCCTATATTTTTTGAGGAACTCAGTATGTCGCCCAAAACAAATCCCACCAGCCATGCAAATAATACGGCAAACACCGCCAATCAATCGAACCACCAGAACAATCGAAATCTCAACGCCGTTAAAAATGGATCGAACCAGGCAACACAGGGTTTGAAGAATGAAATGACAAACAATCTGAAGCGAAGTACTTCAGCACCGGTCACCGGCAAGCCGGGCAGCTTTGCCAGTGGCGCCCCTAGTACGGCCACTTTCAATCAAATTACAAAAAACAAAAACATTTCGTCAACGGCGTTGAATCGTCAAATAAAATCCTCCACGGAAATTTCAAGTCAGCCAAACCCATCGACCCCCCAAAACGCCGGCGGAGTCAGCCCAAACAAAAATTCGAATATTTCCTCCACTAAAGTGATATCCGTTACGCCACAACAGGCCATTTCGACAGCCGACGAAGAATTGAATAAATATTCGATAACCGCCCCCACACCTCGAACCGCGATCGAGCAGCGCGCTCAGACACGGGCGAATCTGGGAGACAATCAACCAGCCATCCGGAACGGGGCAAGCCGAGACATCGGGCTCTATCTACAGACCGGAATGCAAGGTCTAAAATACGATCCGCTTCCCGTGCAGCAGGCGGACGGCTCGACGTCACCTGTAACACGGGGACAATATCAAAATCAGCATATCGAGCCGATTCAGGGCAATTCAAATCAGTACATGCTTGACACGAAAGCCCCACCTTCTTCAAATAACGCCTATCAAAGTGCGCAAACATTGGCCAGTCCCAATACGGCCATCGAGTCGAGAAGAAATATCTCGATAAAGGATGGCTATGGCGACCCTTCAAAATGGACTGACTCCGACTATGCCAAATATTGGCTTGACAATGCAAGCACATGGAATCCGGGGAAAATACTTGCAAACTTAATAAGCGGACATGGTGCGATCGATCCCATGAGTAAAATTGGCAAGGCAAATAAAGCTTATGATGATGACTTCACTAAAGAAAAAACTAAAATGGTCGATTCGATGATGAGTCTATTTCGGGATTCAGCCCAGCAACTTCCCACCGACGGCTTGCTAAAAAACATTCTCGACGGCAAGGCCAGCGACGGTGAAAAACAATTGCCCATGCAGGTGGCCTGGGTTATCGACCCACAAAGCGGCACGCCGGTCGGCCTGGACATGACAGTTGGGCATAATTATGTACCGGACGGCGCCACGGAAATATTCAAAAAACATCTCAAAGATGGAAAACTTGATTCCAGCGATCGAAATTATCTTGCAAATATTCAATATTCGGGCGCTCACTATCAACTTTCCCTATCAAACGGAGCCATTCGCCGAATAAGCAAGCCCGGACCAGACCCCTCCTTCTTTTCCAATCCTGCCACCGGTGCCCCCGAAAGCCAATTTTTTCTCAGCGGAACTCCCAATGGCGATACCAAAGGCAATTCACCCGTATACCAGCAAGTCTCGGCAGGCGATTTGAAATCCTACGTCCGCCAGTCCTTGGACGCCAACGTGGAGCAATACCGGGAACCTTACAGGGAAATGACGCCCAAGGAATTCTGGACAAAGATGACTTCCGACGTGGTTAAGAATTCGGTTCCGTTCACCTCTGCCATTGACTACGCTACGCAAGGAAAATGGAAAGAGGCCGCCGTTAACTTCTTCGAGGATGCATTAGGCATGGTTACCATGGGGCCGGAAGAAGCGCCTATCATCAATTCCCTGAAAGGAATATTCAAGATAGGCGAAAACACGGTAGATGATGATATTTCAATTGGCCAAAAAGCCAGGGATACTCTGAATTACGTGCTGAGCGAATCGAATCCCTTGCCATCTCCGTTTACGATTAACAACACGAGGGCATCGGTTCAGATCATGAGAGATTTGGCGGATGCGTATGTCAATAAAAAAGACCCGCTGAGTTACTCTCTTGTCGCGGCAGCATTCAAAAATGCCAAGTTCGACTCAGCGGCAGACACCGCATTGCGAAATCTTGGAAAGTTTTATCATTATTATGAAACCTATTCCAAAGATCAACCTTCGCAAATGCCGATGGCCCGCGGCCCCAATGGTCAATTGCAAAATTTCCAACCCTACGGTGGATATTACAGAAACCTTGATGTCACTCAAACGAAATCACCCTTGGCGCCAGGGCAAGGCTGATCCGCTTCGGGGATCTCCTCAGGATTTCCCCAATGGGTATTCGATAACGATGACCGAGTCAATCAGGATGCCGTTGATTCCAATACAGATGCATTGCAGAAGACACGTCACCATTTAATATTCAATTGAATTTTCCATGCAACATGCGACATGAAATCGAAACCACGGCCCAGAATCGCATAAAAAACTGGCAATCGCTCGTTGCAGGCAGCGATTCATTCTACAGAGAAAATCGAACAACCCAAGTTTCATTTAAAATATTTTTCTCTAATTTAAATGCAATTCCAAATCTCGAAAAAAATTCCATAACCTCCGCCCGTGGTTATATCCGACGGAGATTGGCCGGACTCGCCAGCCGAGGTCCGCAACTCCGCCGGAGAAACGCTCACGATCAATCAAGAGCAATTGGCTTACGAAGAGAGAAGGCTAAGCGTGGCGTTTTGTTCCGGCAGCGCCGCCTGCGACTATCGAATCAAAACACGCGCCCTTCATTCAAATGCGTCGTCACGCCATTCAATTCGTAATCACCCACCACGCGCGCCTTGTGCAGCAGCGGGTTGTGGCTGAAGATCGTCCGCAGATTGCGCCAGTGGCGATCGAAGTTGTGCACGCGCGACGTCGCCGACGCGCCGCCCGCCTCGAACATCCGCTCGGCCGCGTATAACGCCAGCTTGCCGACGACGAGTTGCGTGCGCGCGGTTGCCAGTGCGCTATCGAGCACGAGCGCATCGGCATCGGCGGCGTTCGCACGGATCGCGTCCGACGAGCGGTCGAGCGCGCGGGCATTGTCACGCACCAACGCATCGATCGCATGGCTGTGCGCGGACAGCTCGCCGATCACCTGCTGAATGAAATGATCTTCGCGCGCCGACGGCGCCGGACTGTGCAGCACCGGCCGGCCGTGCTCGGTCACATAGCGGCGCGCATCGGCGACGACGTTGCGCACGATACCCGCGGCCGTCGCCACGAGATGCAGTTGCCGCAACGCGCCGGTATGCCGGCCGATCAGCGTCGAGCCGTCACGCTCGACGAACTCGTCGGCGCGAACCAGCACCTCGTCGAGCAGCAGGCTGCCGCTTGCGGTCATCCGCTGCCCCATTCCGTCCCAGTCGTCGAGCAGTTGCACGCCTTCCCGATCGACTGGAATCACGATCGCGACGTCAGTGCCTTGCTCGTCCTGGACGTTGATACGCGCATAGTCGGAAAATGCCGTGCCGGTCGCGTAGTATTTCTTGCCCGTGGCACGAAAATGCTCGCCGTCGCGCCGCAACCGAGCGGTGTTTTCGCCCGGCCTGGCCGTGCCGCGCTCGGTCGAGGCGCCGCCGAAAATCGCGCCCGCGAGCACGCGCCGAGTCTGCACATCGTTGAATGGCGTGCGCGGCGACAGGCGCAGCGTTTCGGTCACGTCGTAATGAATGCGCAGTGCGTGCGCGAGATTCGAATCTTCGGCGGCAAGCGCCGTAATCACCTGAAACAGATCTTCGAGCGATCCGCCGAGCCCGCCCCATTCCGCCGGAATGCGCAATTGCCCCAGCTCGGAGCGGCGAAACAGTGCGAAGCCGTCATACGGCAGTTCCCTTCTCGCTTCGCGCGCCGCCGCATCCGCACCGATCGCTTTCGCAAGCGTGGGCAATGCGTCGAGCGCCGCCTGCAGCCGGTTGTCCGCAACGGCGACGTGAGGGGCATTCATGCGTGGAATCCTTGTCGTTGAATGCGGCGCGCTTGCGTAGGAACCGCAAGCGCGCCAATGATGGGACCGATAGTATAGAAACGCACGCGTCGCGCTCGAACCATGATTTTCAGCTTTCGTTATGCGATGCAAGAGATTGGCGGCGGTCAATCGACAGGCATGCCGAGCGGCGGTGATTGGCGCCTGGCGGGCCGCCGCGCCGGCGCATCCGCGTCAACCAAATAGCGTGCGCCGCCGTTGCCGCCGCGTGTTGCGATTCGCCGAACCGTCCGCTCATCGTGCCGTCGCATTGTCCGTACCGGCCGACCCACGTGGGCGATCACGCAGCCACTCGAGCAAGCGCATGCCGTCGCGGGCGCCGAACCAGCGCGCATGCCCAAGCAGATAGCCATCGTAAGCGGCCTCGGCAGCCGTTTGCGGCGAATTCAGAATGCCGTCGTAATACGCAACCTCGGACAACGCGAATTCGACATGCACGATCGGCAGCAACGCGACGAGCGCCGCATATTCGTCGTCCGTGAGCGGCGCGAGCGATTCGTATCCGTCGAGCAGCGCATCGATCTGCGCGCGCTCCACACAGCGGGCATCGTCCGGAGCGAGCCAGTCGATCGTATTGCGTTCGATCGCGAGCGCGATGTCGTACACCGCGCAGGTCCGGTCCGACAATCCGAAGTCGAGCACCGTGCGCACCTGCGCACCGGGCGCGCCATCGGTCCAGAGCAGATTCGACGCATGCCAGTCGCCATGCGTCCACAACGAGCGCAACGCCGGCAATAGCGGCACGAGGCGGGCATGGAACGGCCCGATCGTTCGCGCGATATCGCTGCGCCAATCGTATGCGGCGAGCGCGCGAACCAGCGTCGGCTGCGCGGCCACCCACTGATCGAGCGCGCCCATCAGATCCGCCGAAGCCAGTGCCCGGAAGCTCGACAACAGCGGCCGGATGGGGCGCGCGGGTGCGGCGTAGTCCGACGCCGCCCGATGCAGCCGGGCCAGCGCGCGACCGGCCTCATACGCATGCGACGGATGCGCGAAAGGCTTCCATGACATCACGCCGCGATAGACGTCGATGCCCGGCGCGGCCGCATGCACTTCGTAGGTCCAGTCGCCCACGGTGATCGCGCTCGCGCCGTCGCGCGCCAGCAGCACGTCGACAACCGGTACGCCCCGGCTGCGCAGATGCGCGATGAATCGATGCTCCTCTTCAAGCCCCGCGACGTCGCGGATGCTCACGTGATGGCGTTTGACGAACCACTCGCCGCCGTGGGCCGTCGTTGCCAGCACGGCCGCCGAGAACGGCCGCGGGCTGTGCCACGACAGCGCCGCAAGCGGCCCGAGCTTGGGATAGTTCGCGAGCACGGCCGACACCTCGTCGTGCGTGATCAACGGCCAGTCACGCTCGGCCTGCTCGCCATACACGCCGAATTGCGGCGGCGTGACGTCATGAGCGGCCGCATCGCCGGTGTTGCGCGAACGATGCCCGGCGCGCGTGGATGGAATCGACATGAACTGATTTCCTCGATAATCCGGCTGAGCGTCACGAATGGCGGGCGCAATGCGAATGCGCGCGCGAACCGGCGTCGGCATGGCGCGCAAGCGCGCGACGCCAGTCACGCCAGCCGATCACGGCAAGGACCACGAACAGCGCATACAGGCCCGCCGTCGGATAAAGCGCTTTGAACACGAACATCCCGACGTAGACAATGTCGACGGCGATCCACAACACCCACGACGCGATATAGCGGCGCGCGGTCCAATATTGCGCGACCAGACTGAACGCAGTCAGCGACGCATCGACGAACGGCAGCGCAGCGTCGGTCCAGTGCGCCATCGCGGCGCCGAGCGCAACGCTGCCGACGATCGCCGCGAGCATGCCGGGCGCCAGTTTCGCGATTCCGACGTCGGCGGCAGGTGCAACGTCGCCGTGCCCCGCGGCACTGCCATCGCCAGCGCCCTCACTGCCGCGCTGTGCCAGCCAGCGGCGCCAGCCATAGATCTGCAGCGCCGCAAACGCGCCCTGCAGCAGCATGTCGGAATACAGCTTCGCATCAAAGAAAATCCACCCGTACAGCGCGACCGACACGAGCCCGACTGGCCAGCACCACATCTGCCGCTGCGCGGTGAGCCAGATCGCGAGCGCACTGACCGCAACGCCGACGATTTCAACTATCGACATGACCTATCGATCTCCGGTTTCGGAAGAGTGCCGGCGCATCGCCGGCCGCCCGCGCCCGGCACATATGCACGAGTCGCCGCGCGAACGCTTTGCTCAGGATAACGTAGCACCCCGTGCGATGCGAGCCATTGCACACAGGAGCGCGACAGCACTGCCGTGCAAGGTGCGGCAGCACACCGCCGCACGCCGGGCCTCGCACGGCGATTTCGACGCCGGGCTTGGCGGCATCGGCCCTCGCCGCGTCGCGTGCGGCATACAAACCCGCCGCGTTGGTCCACCAACAAATGTGCTCGCGTACCGGCATCACACGGCTCATGTGTGAAGTTTCGATAAGCAGCGCCATCAGAAATCATACGTGACCGAAACGCGTGCGGTGCGCGGCGCACCGAGAAACAGATACGCGTCGCCCTGTTGTTCTCCCGCGTCCTGCCAGTAGGTCTTGTTGAACAGGTTATCGATCGACAGACGCACTACTGCCCGGTGAGCGCCGAGCTTCGTCGTGTAGCGCGCGCCGACATTGAACACGAACCACGACGGCACGCGCGCCGTTCCCGTTTCGTTCGCATTGCGGCTCGCGCTGTAGTTCACGCCGCCGAGCAAATCGAGCCCCGCGACGCCGGGCATCGCGTAAGCGGCGTAGAGCGACGCGCGCAGCGCCGGTACGTTGATCACCTGATGGGCTTCATAAGCGGGCGTGCCCGAACCATGCGCGCGCGCGCGAATTGCCGCCATGCTCGCGGTGACCGACAGCCGCTGCGTCACCCGCCCGGCCGCGCCCAGTTCGATACCTTGATGACGCTCGGTGCCACGCTGTACGAACGTATAACCGGCGTCCGACGCATCGGGCTGCGCATACTCGAACGGCTTGTCGATCGAGAACACCGCCGCCGTCAAACTCAACCGGTTCAACCAATCGTATTTCGCGCCAAGCTCGTACTGATGCGACTCGACAGGAGGCAAAAACGCATACGCGTTGCTCGCGCGCACGGGCGCCTGCTCGCCGAGCGACAACGCTTCGCTATACGACGCATAGAGCGACAACGCCCGGACCGGCTTATAGACGAGCGCCACCTGAGGCAAGAACTTGGTGCGATCGGTGCGCGACGCCGCGCCGTCGATGCTCGTCCAACTCTTCTGACGCAACCATACTTGCTTGCCGCCGGCGAGCACTTGCCAACGATCGTTGAATGAAATCCGGTCGATGCCGAATGCCGTGTACTGCCATGCGTCGAGTTGCGGATAAGACTGCCCCGCGAGATTCGGCGACGGCGAAAAGGTCTGGTCCGGCCCATAAACGTTCTCGGAGCCGACATAGTCGTACACCGCCTCGGCCAGATGCACCACGCGCCGCTGCACCCCCATGCCGAACGTCAGCTCGTGCCGGATCGCGCCGCTCGAAAACTTCCCCGTCACGACGGCGCGTGCGTCATCGTTGCGACGGTACTCGCCGGGGCTGCGGAAGTCATAGACGTCGTAATCACCGTTCGCGCCGAAGAAAAACGGCGAGGTGCCGCCCGCGCCGCAAGTCGGCACATACGCACAGCCATACGCAAACGCGACGTTGTCGTCAATCATCGTGCGGCTGCGGCCAACCGCAACATATGCGCGCCACGCATCGTCGAACCGGTAGTCGAAGCGGCCGTTCAGATTCAGCGCATCGGTCGTCAGCGGCTTCGCCCATGGCTGTGCGCCGAGCAGCTTCGAGCGCGACGCGACGCCCGGCACGATCGCGCCGCCGAGCAATTGATAGCCCGACACCGAGCGCTGAATCCACTGCTGAAACTCGGCATTGAGCTGCAGGCTCGCGCGCGGGCTGATGTCCCAATCGGCCGCGATCGACGCGAAGCTACGCCGCCCGTTCGCGCCGTCGACATACGAGTGCATATTCTCCTTCGCCGCATTGATCCGGATGCCGAACTGATTGTCGACACCGAAGCGCCTGCCCAAATCGAGCGCGGCCGACGCCGATCCGCGGTTATCGAATCCTGCTGTCACGCTCGCGACGTTCGCCGAGCGCTTGGTGACGAAGTTGACGACGCCGCCGGGCGCGATCACGCCACTGTCGATACCGGCCAGCCCCTTCAGGATCTCGACGCTCTCCTTGTTTTCGAGCGGCACGTTCTGCTCGCCGGAGATCGTCAGCCCATCGATCCGGTAGGCGCTGGCCGGATCGATCGCGAAACCGCGAATCGAAAAACCCTCGTAATAACCGATCGGTGCGTAATCATGGTTTACCGATGCGTCGTTTTTGACGACATCGCTCAATCGCTTCGCCTGCTGGTCGTCGAGCTGCGCGCGCGTGACGACGCTGACGGAGGCGGGTGTATCGCGCAACAACGCATCATCGTAGCCCGCGACCGATGCCCGCCGCGCTCGCCACGCATTGTCACGCTCGCCGTTCACGACGACCGTCGGCAATACCTGACTGCGCGCATTCGCGTCGGCTTGCGACGCGGCAACGCCCCCCTCTGCCTGCGCCATCGCCGGTGCGGCGATCAGCATCGCGCCGAGTCCACCTCCGAGCCGCGCATACCGCCGCCAACTCCGCCTACGCCGTAACGACCACGACTTTCCACTCTTCATCTTGATCCGGAATATACAAATCCATTCATTCGAGATGCAAACTATCCCGCCATCGGTTCGAAAGCGCGCTGCCCAGTTGCCTGGCGGCATACGCGACATCGGTCCGGCGAGACACGCCGAGATTCGGCCCACGACATCGCCGGCGGCAGGCGATCACCGTCAGCCTCGCTCTTGCGCCCCCCAAAATCGTTCGCGCGGCTCGACAATGCGTCGCACGCACCGCGCCTGCCGCGACCGACGCTGACGAACCAGATCGAGCAAGATCGCGCGGCTCGACAAGACCGCTGCCCGCTCCTGTCCCCCGAACCCACGAGCCGAACCGGAGATCACTGCGGCCCGCCTTTCCCGGTCGGGACCGCCGCGCCGGGCGCCGCAAAGCCAGCCGGCGCACGATCGGCTCGAACCGCCCCGTTGGCGCGATCGTCCCGCGCGTAGTCCCGCGCCTCCGAGCCCGCTTTCGGTACGGAAACGCCGCTGCGCGCGGCCTATCGTGGCCGAGCCAATGCAACGTCGATTGGAAGGTAGCTTACAGGTGGGATTCGTCAGATTGCCGGCGCAGGCGGGATTATCGCATCGACGCCTGCTGTCGGGCCGGCTCACGCCCGTCATCGCGCGAGTCACGGCCGAACAGAGCCGAGGCTTCGGCTTGGACGCAAGCTGCGGCTGGCCGCTTTTGACGCGCCGGCGCGAGCGTGCGCCGGGCTTGCATGTTCATATCGTCCGCTTGCGCGCCGCTCCGGATTGAGCCGCGCATGAACCGGTCTGCCGGACGAACGCCGACGGTTGCGCCCTTGACGGATGCGGACGCCGGCTTGTCGATCGGTCAGGCAACCATCCGCGCTCCGGCCGCCGCGTGAACGAATCGTGAGCGTGCCGACCGATTATGCACGCGCCAGGTGTCGTGCCGGGCTCGCCGGCAAGCGGGCCACCATGATCGGCTCGCCGACGGTTTTATCGGGCGCGCCGGCGGGCGCGCCCATGCCTGACTTCACTGCATCACGCGAAAAATAACCGCCGTCGCGCAAGCCTTGTCGGCAATCCTCATCGTGACATCGGCACGATCTCGATGCCCGAGCTGATATCGAGCGCCTGCTGCAGCAGCCCACGAAGCAGGTCCGAATTGTGTTCGACGTCGCCGCTCGGAAAATCAATGTTCATCCATGCGTGATGATCGCCCGCGTCCATCACGTTCATGCCGCTTTTCTGAAGGCTACTCATCAGGTTGAAGCGGATACGGCCATCCTGTATCGCCGAATCGATGTTATCGACCAATATCTGGCCATGTTGATCATCGAGCGTTCTCAGCAGCGCGCTTCTCAGTCGCTGTCTTTGCACCGGCTCGAATCCGGCCACGCCTTCGTCCAGCAAATGGTCCACCTGCTCGGCCCGCCCCGACGGCGAAGGCGCGGCAAATTCGCCCGCGGGATCTTCCGACGTACTGCCGTGAATGCGTCGGCCATAAGACGATTCCAATACGGAATCACTTTGGCTCGAACCTGCGCCTCGGGAAGACGGTTCAGCCCCGGCGCTAGGTTCCTGACGGCCGGCATCGATCCGCGGTTTTTTAGGCAGCGAACCGCCGCTTGGCGCGTCCATGCGGCCAGAACCCGAGCCGGAACCAGATCCGCCCGGCCCCGGTCCCGCGCCACGATCCTGCGTGGATTCCAGCGTTCGCAGAACGCGCTGAAGATTCTGCTCGTTCGTGCGCAACACTTCCTCGGCGTTGGCCAGTTCCCGCTGCAACACCGTCAGCCTGTCGTCGGTTTCCTGGAGCCTGGCGCGCGCGTCAGTCAAAGTGGGCTGAAGAGCGATTAAATTATCGCGCGCCTGCCGCAAGGGATGCCGACCGGCTCGCAAGCCCGACAGATCCCAATTGATAGGCGCGTTATTGATTTCATGGTCGATATCCTGCAATACACGCTGAATGTCGGTCAGCGCCTGTTCGTGCCGCGCCTGCTCCGCGGGAGCCGCGAGCCCCTCCAGCGCCTGATCGACCACACCGCGCGCCGGTTGAATCCGTACCCTGGCCTGATCCATGTAAGCGCGGGCCTGCGTCATATGCTCGCGAGCCAGATCGATATTGTGCCGCGCAGCGTGGATGGCCGGCCATATCCGCTGTGAAGAGCCACGCTGACTAGACAACGTCATCGCTTCATTGGTTAGGCGGGTAGCCTCATTGGTCTCGCTCTGCACATCTGTAACGAGATGCGTTGCGCGATTGGCCTGATCGATGATCTCCTGAACCTGCCCGACTGCTTGACGGCCAGGCAGGATGATGACCCTCGCCTCATCGTAAACCTGCTCGGCTTCGTCCATCACGCGATGAACCGACGCCGGCAAGGCTCCCGACGAGGGATTGACTCGATAGTGATCGTAGCCGCCGCGCCTCGTGCGCTGCAGCGGCACCTGATCCCCTTGAAGCGCCGCTTGCTCCGGCGCTTGCGGACTTGTCGCTCCATCGGTATAAACGGTTTGCCTCAGATGTTGCGACACGCCCGGATTCAACCCCTGGACGGCTCCCGTCGATACCGTCTCGCTGGTGCCTGCCTGCGCCGGATCTTGCAAGCTCGGAGCGTTGGATACGCGCTGCGGGCCGCGCAATTGACTGTTCGAATTCGTTATCATCGGTATTTAGAAATCCCCAATAAAACTTCCTATTTTCTTTCCCGCACGCACCGTGCGCGAGGCGGAAAAATCATCGGGAGACAGCCTAATCGATAAATCGCAAACGTCCGCTTACGTATTCCGAAATGCATCATGCACCGCACGAAATGGAACGAACCGGCCTGAGCGCCGCGTCAGTTCAGGCCAACGGCGCCGCGTCCTGCCAGCGGCGCACATAATCGGGCGTGCCGGTCGGCGCCGCATCCGCGAGCGGCGCGAAGCGCGCGACCTTCAGCGGCAGCACGCCCGCCCATACCGGCCGATTCAGATCCGCTTCGTCGTCGTTCGGGCCTCCCGTGCGAATCTTCGCCACGGCCTCGTCGAGCGCAATACGCAATATGGTGGTCGCCGCAAGCTCGTTCGCGTCGCCGGGCCGCGCGTCGCGGCTGCGGCCCGGCGCGATCCGCTCGACGAACACCTCGAGCGCCGCCGCCTTGCGCGCATCCGGCACCACCTCGAATGCGCCGTAGATCACGGCCGATCGATAGTTCATCGAATGATTGAATGCCGAGCGCGCAAGCACGATGCCGTCGAGATGCGTCACGGTCACGCAGACCTGCGCGCCCGTCGCCGCGAGCTTGAGCATCCGGCTGCCGTTCGAGCCGTGAATATACAAATGATCGCGTTCGCGCCAGCAGGCGGTCGGAATGCAATGGATGCCGGATGCGTCGGCAAACGCGACGTGACACACGTAGGCATCGTCGAGAATCGCATCGAGGCTCGCGCGGTCGTAATGCGCGCGATGCGCTTCGCGACGCACGCGGGTGCGCGGGCTGGCAGCGGCCGGCGCGGAAGCTTCGGCGGGCGCGGTGCCCGGCAAATCGGTGGCGGGTGATGTCATCGGCGTGGTCCCTATCTGATTGGATGGATGTGTGATGAACAGGCGCCACGATAAAAAATTCATGGCACCATTCATAGACCCACGCAATCAATTAATTATGGAGCCACGATGGACTATGGCGTGTTGCTGTCGAACTTCGAGCGCGACGACGCGAACGACGCGCTCGCCCGCGCATCGCAGCAGCATCGGCTGTATGCGTGCCTGCGCGCGGCGATCCTGAACGGCACACTCGAGCCGGGCACGTTTCTGTTGTCGTCGCGCGCGCTCGCCGAGACGCTGCGCATCGCACGTAATTCGGTGCTGTATGCCTATGAGCGGCTTTCGGCCGAAGGTTTCGCCGTCGCGACCAGGCAAGGCACGATGGTCGCGCGCGTGGGCCTGGGCGCACCCGCCCCTGGCGCGCGCACGGCCCATGTGAAACCCGCGCTGTCGCGCCGCATCGCGCAGTTGCCGGATGCCGACGGCGAACTCGACGATCACGACGACCCGCTGCCGTTCCTGCCCGGCATGCCCGCACTCGACGAATTTCCGCTCGCATCGTGGCGGCGCGCGCTCGAGCGCGCATGGCGGCGCATCGGCGCCGAGCAGCTCCGGTACGCAAGCGCCGACGGCAATTTGCGGCTGCGTCAGACGATTGCCGAATATCTGCGCGTGTCGCGCGGCATCGGCTGCGACGCGCAGCAGGTATTCATCACCGATGGCACACAGCACGGCCTCGATCTATGCGCGCGCACGCTCGCGGACGCGGGCGACACCGCCTGGATCGAAGACCCCGGCTATGGCGGCGCGCGCGCCGCGTTCGCAGCGGCCGATTTGCGGCTCGTGCCGATTCCCGTCGACGCCGACGGGCTCGCGCCGACCGAGCGGCATTGGCGCACCCGCCCGCCTCGGCTCATCTACATCACGCCGTCGCATCAATATCCGCTCGGCGCGGTAATGAGCGTCGAGCGGCGCATCGCGCTCGTCAGCCGCGCACGGGCGGCAGGCGCATGGATCGTCGAGGACGACTACGACAGCGAGTTCCGCCACTATGGCGCGCCGCTCGCCGCGCTGCAAAGCTTTGGCGACGACGCACCCGTCGTTTATCTCGGCACGTTCAGCAAAACCATGTTTCCCGCGTTGCGGATCGGTTTCGTCGTCGCACCGCCGGCACTCGAGCCGGCGTTGCGCAAGACCGTCGGCGTGCTCGCACCGCGCGGGCGCCTCGCCGAGCAGCTCGCGCTCGCCGATTTCATCGACGCCGGCCATTTCGCGCGCCATCTGCGCCGGATGCGGCGACTGTACGCCGAGCGCCGCGACGCGCTGCAAGATGCACTGATACGCCATCTCGGCGGCGTGCTGACGGTATCGGGCGGCGCGGGAGGCATGCATTTATCCGCGCGCCTCGATACGGATGCCGCCGACACCGACGTCGCGCGCGCGGCAAGTGCACACTCGATCACAGTTCGCGCGCTGTCACGCTTTTGCATGCCGGACCCGGCGACGGGCGAGTCCGCGAGCGCCGCTTATAACGGCTTCGTGCTCGGTTACGGGGCGGTGCGCACGGAACAGATCGACGCATGTGTGCGGCGGCTCGGCGCGGCAATCGACGAGGCGCGGCGCACGCGGCACCGGGCTTGATGCCAACGCGCGCCTTCCGATACGGGCCAAGCGCGGCGTGCCGGCGCGGTGCGCCGCGCCATCCCAAGCGTTGAAAAACCGTGCATGGCGCCCGGCGGCTGCCGCGCGCGGTCACCCGCACCGCCCTCCGACCAACGCCCGCCTATGTCCGCATGCGCCCGGTGCAACGCACGTGCACACCGACCGGATACGAAGCCGGCATCGCATCCCGCTTGAGTTCCGCGACGAAACTCGGCCCCGCGAAACCCGCCGCCCCACCCGCAGATCCTGCAGTCACCCAACATTTCCGCTTTCGTCTAAGCTAATCGTCCCCCGCCCGCTGCCGCGCGGCGCGCCATTCGATCCATTTGCGGAGTCTGCCCATGCATATCGATTTGACCGGTAAAACCGCCCTCGTCACCGCCTCGACCGCAGGCATCGGCCTGGCGATCGCCGAAGGACTCGCGCGTGCCGGCGCGCACCTGATCATCAACGGCCGCAGCGACGAATCCGTGAAAGCCGCGCTCGCGCATCTGCGCGTGGCCACGCCCGGCGCGAGCGTACAGGGCATAGCCGCCGATTTGTCGAGTGCCGAAGGCGCGCAACGCGTGATCGACGCCGCGCCAAGCGTCGATATCCTCGTGAACAACGCGGGCATTTACGGCCCGAAGCCGTTCTTCGATATCGACGACGCCGAATGGGAACATTTCTTCCAGGTCAACGTCATGTCGGGCGTGCGGCTCGCGCGACATTATCTGAAGACGATGATCGAGCGCGACTGGGGCCGGGTCGTCTTCATTTCGTCGGAATCGGCGCTCAACATTCCAGCCGACATGATCCACTACGGCTTCACGAAAACCGCGCAGCTCTCGATCTCGCGCGGGCTTGCGAAACTCGCGGCGGGCACCCGCGTAACCGTCAACGCGGTGCTGCCCGGCCCGACCATGTCCGACGGCGTGAAAACGATGTTGAAGAGCACGGCCGACGAAACCGGCAAGACGGTCGAGCAGGTCGCCCTCGAATTCGTCCGCACGCATCGCGCGAGTTCGATCATCCAGCGGCCTGCCAGCGCCGAGGAGGTGGCGAATCTCGTCGTCTATGTGTGTTCGCCGCAGGCGTCGGCAACCACGGGGGCCGCGCTGCGTGTCGACGGCGGTGTCGTCGACACGATCGCATAACGCGGGCTGCTGCGTGCGCCATGCCGGCCGGGCAGAACGGCCCGGCGGCCGGCATTGCGCCGCGCGCCGAATCGGCCGTCTGCGGTGCAGGCCGCCCGCCGCGAGCGGGCCGCCTACGCTTAAGTATGCGTGGCCAGGCGGCCGCCGTTACCGCTGTCGTGCAGCAACGCCTTGCGGTCCGCCTCCGCGCAAGTCGCGAAACCGTGCCGCGCCACCGCGCCGCGCCGGTCGAACACGACGTAGTACGAACGATGTTCGTAGCCGTGGTACAGATCGTAGTTGTAGCAAACGCCCGCGCCGTTGCGCATCATCCGCACGCTCGCCGGATTGCCGCCGGCCTTGACGATTTGCGTCTGTGTCGCGCCGGGCTGCGCGGCCGCCCTGGGCACCGGCAGCTTCGCGTATGAAAACGTTTCGGCGCCGCCGAACCACGAACAGCCGCTGACCACCAACGCAGCGGCGAGCGGGCAAGCGAGCGCTTGGGCGGAGGCGGTTCGGATCGTCGTCTGGAATGCCATGCTGCGTAACCCTGCGGCACAACGCCGGCGCAGTGAAAAATCCGATCGTAATCGACGTTTCGGCTGCCTTTTGTTGAATTTCTAAAAGAAGTCCGAAAAACAACGCGAACTCCTCCCGTTTCAACGATCAATCGACCCATTCCGCCCACAATACGGTCAGCACCGTCATTAATGCCGGACCGACGAACAGCCCGAGCAGCCCGAACGTCTCCGCGCCGCCCAGGATGCCGAACAGCACCAGCAGAAACGGCAGCCGCGCGGAACTGCCGATCAACACCGGCCGCACGAAATGCTCGGCGACGAACGCCACCACGAAACCGAATACCGCCAGGCCGATCGCCCAGCCTACCGCGCCTTGGGCGAACAGCCACAATGCCGCACCGCAAAATACGACTGGCGCGCAAAACGGCAGCATCGCCGCGATAGCCGTCACGAGCCCGAGCAGCGCCGCGTGCGGCAAACCGGCAAGTGCATAGGCGATGCCGAGCAGCACACCTTCGCCGAAACCGACGACGACGAGCCCCGTCACCGTCCCATAGACCGCCGCGGCCATTCGCTTGAGCAGCGCGGCGCCGTTCTCGCCGAATGCGCGTTGCACGCCCGTCAGCAGCGCGCCCGACAGGCGCGGCCCCGCCTGAAAGATCACGAACAGCGTAACCAACATGAAGCCGAACAGCATCGCCGCGTGCGCGAGCCGCGAACCGAAATGCCGGCCGAACGTCATCACTGCGCCGCCGTCGACGCCCTTGACCGCGGTCGCCGGATGCAACGGCTGGGCCAGATGCGCCTGCCACCAGGCGCGCGCCTGCTGCGCGCCGAACGGCAAATGCGACAGCGCATCCGGCGCCGGAATGCCGGTCTCTTGAACGCGATGCAGCCATCCGAACAGCTCATGGCTCTGATCGACCGCCTCGGCAAGCCCTACCGCGATTGGCACGACGACGAGCAGTGCAACGGCCGTCGTCAGCGCCGTCGCGACCAGCGTCGTGCGGCCGTGAAACCAGCGGTACGTATCGATGCGGCGCAGTGCCGGCCACAGCGCGATCGCGACCACGCCTGCCCATGCGATCGCGGGAATGAAATCGCGGATCACCCACAACGCAAGCGCGACGAGCGCCGTATACAACGCACCGAGTGCGATCGACTGCCGGCTCGGGCGGCCGGGAGAATCCGGGGCGACGCTAGCGTTTTGAACCATGAGGATGCCTGAAAGAAGAAGGGCTCGATGTCAGCGAAGCCCTCATCTTAATGGACGCGCGCGGCCCAGCCGGTGCGATGGGCAACCGTCGCGCCAGTCGGCGGCGCCGATGGCGGGATATCGATCAGCCAGCGCAACCGCGGCACTTCGCCGCCGATTCCGCTGCCGCGCAACATCGCGGATGAATTCCGCCAGCCTTGTGCGCGGCAGTTTCCATCATGGAGATTTTCGTGATGCGCGGACGGCATAGCGCGCAAGCCATGCCGTCCGCCGCCCCACCCATGGCATTGCGCTGCGCTCTTGCCCGGCTTGCCGGCCGTGCGCGCCGAAACACGTATGCCCCGCCGCCGGCCGAGCAGTCGCTCAGTCGCTCAGGCCACGCGATAACGTTCGAGCCAGTGTGCGTAAGGCGCGGGCAGCGTCCACGACGGCCGCTCGGCGCCAAGTTCGCGCGCCGCGCGATACGGCCAATGCGGGTCGGCCAGATGTGCGCGCCCGACCATGACGAGATCGAGCTGGCCGTTCGCCACGACACGTTCCGCGAGTTCGGGCGTATCGATTCCCCATGCCGAGGCGACCGGAATCTGCGCTTCGCGACGGACCCGCTGCGCAACCGGCGCGAGAAAGGCCGGCGCCCATGGAATGTTCGCCTCCGGCGTCGAGAAACCAATCGAAACGCTTAGCATGTCGAGCCCTTCGCGCTTCAGACTTTTCGTCAGCTCGATCGATTCGGCAAGCGTTTCGTCGTCACGACCGTCGTACTCGATCACGCCGAAACGCGCGGTCAGCGGCAGACGCTCCGGCCAGACCTCGCGCACCGCCGCGAGCGTCTCGACGAGAAAGCGTCCGCGATTTTCCGCCGAGCCGCCGTATGCGTCGTCGCGGCGGTTGGCATGCACCGAGAAAAAGCTCTGCGCGAGATAGCCATGCGCGAAATGCAGCTCGAGCCATTCGAAGCCCGCGTCGCGCGCACGCTTCGCCGCCGCGACATAATCGGCCTTGACGCGCGCGATATCGTCGAGCGTCATCGCGCGCGGCACCTTCGGCAGATGTGCGCCGAACGGCACCGCTGACGGTGCGATCGTCTGCCAGCCGCGCGGATCGCCATCGGGAATATGATCGTCGCCTTCCCACGGGCGGTTCGCGCTCGCCTTACGGCCCGCGTGAGCCAACTGAATGCCCGGCACCGCGCCCGCGGCTTTGATCGCGTCGACCGAGCGCGCAAACGCCTGTGCCTGCGCGTCGTTCCAGAGGCCCGCGCATCCCGGCGTGATCCGGCCTTCGGGCGACACCGCCGTCGCCTCGGCGATCACCAGCCCCGCGCCGCCCCGCGCAAGGCTCGCGAGGTGCACGTGATGCCACTCGTTGACGACGCCTTCGTCGGCAACGTACTGGCACATCGGCGGAACGGCGATGCGGTTGCGCAACTTGATGTCTTTCAGTTGAAACGGTTCGAACAATGCGGGCATGTAATGCTCCTATTTGCTGCGGGTTACAGTGGATGCGACGGCTACCGATCAGTTGCACGAATGGCACACGAGCCTATTAGACCGGTCGTCTCAAAAATCAAAAAATACGATTTGCGGGGCCCTCGTTGTGCCGTCCAGCGTGGACGCCGGGCGCAATGCCCAGGCTATGGCAGCCCCACGCCGACGTAACGAACCGTGATGATATCGATAAATTAGACCGGTCGTCTAGAAACCATAGAAGGAGCAGGACTTTCGGGCAAGCAGCGGGCCGTTGATCGTAAGGATTCCGTGCTTCTACGTTGATCTGCCTGACCGGCTCGGCTCCCCGCTCCCCCCAACCAAAGCGGCGTCGCACACGATTTTCCCAGGGCGCGATCAACGGATCGGCAGCCAGCCGCCGACCGGCTCGCCTCTTCTCCCTCCTCGCAGGCCTTCATCGATGCGCGTCGTGCGGCATGCAGCCGCTTTCCTGCGCGGGGCTGCATGCCGATGACGGCAAAATCGATCGCGTCAATCCCTGTTCGGATCAGATGACGTGCCAGTGATCTTCAGCAAACGGGCGCTTGCGGTTGCGCCCATAACGGGCATGCTCGGTAAAGGTCCATGCGCTATGCGCTTTCGGTCGTGCTGGCCAGGCCACGCGGTTTTGTCTATCGATGCAGCCGCAGCCACTTCCGCCACGGCGTGCATTCGACATGCTTATTCAGACATCATTGATAGGCCGGCAGCCCCGTTTTCAAAATACTCGTCGCCGAGGCGTTGTAATAAGTCATCGCAATGATCTTCGACACATGCGTAGACGCCGCGCTGCCGATCGGGATATTCACCGTCACGACCTTCCCCGACGAATCTATGCAAGTGTAATAGCCTGGCGCGTTGCTGACGGCATAAGTTTTCTGCGAAACAGTACCGTCATCGTATGTCGTTTGAATTGCACAGCCGGTCGCGACAACCGCCATTGAAAATTTTGGCGTCCACGTGAGCGATGCCGACGAAGTCGTTATCTGCCAAGGTTTCAGTCCGTTGAAGGCAAGCTGAATAGCATAGCTGTTGGTCGAATCGACCTTCTGGGCGATGATGTCGACGGGCAGATTGTAAGAAGAGTTCGGCGCATTGCTGTAGAGCGGTACGTTGTGCAGCGAAATATAGTGGCTTACCGAGAAATTCGAAGGCAGACGCGGGAGTGTCGAGAATGCATTGCGAATGCCGTCGAAATCCAAGCCTATGATTTTCGTAACGGCATCCGAGATCAAGACGAATGGAACCTCCGGGTAGGTGGCTGCAATCCCGTCACTGCTATTCGATGCATTCACGTACTGAGTACGCGCAAGCCGGCGCATCCATTTCCATGCGTAGTCGTAACGGTTTGCCGAACCGTCACTGGCGTGGAAAAACGATGACGGAAGATAAGTGAAACTTTCGATCCCGGGCGTGTAATTATTATTGCTGTTGACGTACTTGCTTTCCGCCGATGAGTTTACATAGTCTGCCTGCTTGATTGATTTTTGCTCCCCGATAATGACATTCTTATAGAGAGGAAAAAAATTGGGCTCTTCCACATAGCCGTAAAGAGGCGTCAAGTCCGAAGCAGGTTTGGACGTTCCACTCGATGTCGTCTGCGTCGTGTAAACATAATTCTTCAGGCCGATCTGTGCCATGGAAAATACATTCTGGGCGCCGGACCACCAGTTGGTATTAAAATTGGATCGAAGCGTATTGCAGCGATCCACATAGGTTGAAACCGCGCCAGGATTACTCAAAAACTCCGGATGGCTCGCTAGATTGCAAAAATATGAAATCTGCGACGCAGCAGAATCTCCCCCCAAAAAAATATCGTATCCAGCCGGTATGATATTTGCCTCGGATGGATTATAGGCAAACTCGTTATAGGTCGCAGCATCATAGGAAGGATTTTTTGTTATTCTAAAGCCATCGGTCGATATGAACTGGTTTCCCTTTCCATCCGAGGCACTCCAATAGACAGAATTCACTTCATTGTTGATATATGATGACAACCCAAGATATTTTTGATCCCCCGTCATTTTGTATAGCGTCAGAATACTATCCCCGATCTCGAATATGGCGGGCTGCACCGCCTTGGATTCGTAAGGCTTTCCGTTAATACCAAAAGCCCACCAGGGCCGCGGGTTCGAGGGATCATTGTAATCAAGCACCGTTGAGAATTTCAGTGCCATATTCAGATTATGACTATGATAACCCATATAGTATGCGCCGATTAAATAATGCGCGTAATCCCTCGAATAATATGCGCACCGCCCCGACAACGAAGCAAAATATCCGCCCCCTCCACTATCCATGCCTTGCTGGCTGCAATCCACATTGCCCGCATTGGCCCAATTGAATCGATTGTATAGCCAACTGTAATTGGCATCGGTGAACGCAAGCTTGGCTGCCTCGTTAACCGCCGCATTGAAGCCATTTGCGATGGTTTCTTGGTCCAGGCTCGTCGGCAGAGGTTCGTTGGAACTCATGTATATGCCGTTCGTATTGACGGGAGCGACCGCCTTTATCGAGGCAGTCGAGACTGGCGAACCCGCGCGGGCATCTCCACAACTGGCCAAGACCACCAGCATGGGGGCCATTGCACAGATCCTCAATTGAAGCCGGGCATATGTTGCCAGGGTAACCACGAGTTGCTGTTTCATTTTCTCGCTCCTTGCGATCTAATTTTATTTTTCCGTTCACATTTTTATTGATTGAAGCAAGATCATATTCAAGCAACCCAGGCTTATCGAAAAGCAATTTTTTATTTTATTAGCAGACGGCTTATTCTATTTTTAATTACTGAACAGGATCGACCATAATTCAAAAAATCAACGGGTCAACCACACTGCGCCTTTAATAATTCCGTAATAGCGCTCCAATATAAGGGACTTGATCGGACTGGTTAATTGAACAACGCATCGCCGTGTCCGGCACAAGCCCGCCCGCCCAGTATTTCTAGCATTTGCCAAACACGCCCGTCACGGGCGCAACCGCAAGCGCCCGCTCGTTGAAGGTCACCGGCACGCCATGCGCGCCCAATCTGGAATTGGCGCGGTCGATCTTCCAACCATCGACACGCAGCCCCGCACGGGAAAGCGACCGCATCGCCGCACGGGGCACGTCGATGACGATCCGCGTGGACGCACCGGGCAGCAAGTTTAGATAGTTGTCGCTATAAAACGCAGGCAAGATGCGCTGGCCGCTCGATTGATCGAATAGCTGCAGGTGCGTCATGAGCGCGATCGTGCGGCCGATGTTTTTCACATCGGCGGTGATGCGCGCGGTGCCATCGTCCACTTCCGCTGCCGATGCGCGGATCGCGAGAGCGGCCGGCGGCATCGTATCGAGCGATGCGTAAGCGGCGTCCTGCCCGTTCCTTTGACACCAGTAGAGATTTTCGGCAAGCGTCGAGCCGATCGCATCGTGCAGCGCAAGCGTCACGATGCAAACGTCCGACGTGGCCGACGCAATCTGTGCGCGAAGATTCGCAACGATCCGATAGGACGCGGGCGCAGCGTACCCATCGCTCCATGCGGCTTTGCCGCTCGGAGTGCCGTCGAGGTTGTACACGCGCGTCTCGACACGCCCCGATACCGCGCTCGCGGTATGGTTGGCGATCGTGACGTCGAACGTGTTCGCATCGAGAATCACGTTGACGCGCCGGCAAGCGCGCCGGACGGCGAAGAACGACGAGTGCTGCTCAAGGTCGTGGCTATACATCTGCCAGACAAAACTTGGCTGCGCAGGATTCGTCATCCACATGATCACGCCTGTCGCGGGCGACGTGACCTTGCCGGTTACCGGCCCGATCATCACGGCGGCGTTCGCCTCATAGATCGACTTGATGCATTCGTAGTTCATCATCTGCGACTTGCGGACGAAATCGGCAAGATTTCGAATTTCGCCGTAGCGCGCGCCCGTCGTCGCGATGTATCCCGCGCCGCCTTGCAGCCCCACCTGGGCGTAATAGGCGCCATTGCCGTTGATGTCGCGATCCGCCCAGAAATCGTCGGGACATTCCCACGAAGATGGCGGCAGCATGGCTTCGACGCATTCCAGCGTCGGAATCGAATGCGAGCCGACTTCGTTATGGAACGCAACCTGCGATGCGCCGTAGCCGCGCCCGAAGGCAGCGCGCGGCGCTTCCCAGTTGTACGGGCCGCCGGACGAGTAGCCGTTCATCGCGCCGGCGCCGGTATCGCCCGCCGAACTCGTCAGGCACAGGCGCCTGGGGTCCAACTCCGTCACCAACGCGTCGAGACCGCTGACGAGTGCGGGCGGCGGCGAGCCTTCATTGCCGCCGCACCACAGCAGGATCGACGGATGGTTGCGGTAATGAACGATGACGTCCCGGATGTTGTCGAGATCGCGCATCACGTTTTCCGCCGCGGGCCCTTCGGTCGAGTAGAAAAAATCCTGCCACACCAGGATGCCGTAGGCGTCGCATGCATCGAAGAAATCGCGGCTCGTGCTCTGGCCGTTCCAGTTGCGAATCAGATTCAGGTTCGCGTCGCGATGCAGCCTGACTTGATGAAACAGCCGCTCGCGCGGGATTCGCTTGAGCGCCTCGTCGAGCCCCCAGTTGCCGCCCATCACGAGAATCGGCAGTTTGTTGACGGTGATGCTCAACTGCGGACCGAAGCCGATGTCACGCGCGTACTCGATGCGCCGCAGCCCGACGTTCACGGTTCGCTCGTCGGAGATCCGCCCTCGCCATTCGATGGCGACCGACACCGCATAGAGATGCGGCTCGCCATATCCATTCGGCCACCAAAGCTTCGGATTCGACAGCGTGAGTGCCGGTATCTCGGCGGGCGTCAGCGAGAACGTCACCGGCTGATCGGCAGCCTCAACGATGATCGTGCGCCTGAATGCGATGTCGTTGCCGATCTTGCCGATCAGCACCGCAGCGACGGATTGGCCGGTGCGGTTATCGAGCGATACGTCGAGCCGCAGCGTCGCCTGGCTCAAGTCGTCGGACAGCACGCTGTCGACCCGCACATCGGCGATCCGCATCGCGCCCGTCGTGAACCACGACACCGGCTGCCAGATGCCGAGGTTGCGGTCGGGAATCGTCGGCAGCCAATCCCATCCGGCGCAGCAGAAGAACGTCGGACCGTTTTTCAGTGTGACGCCGCTCGGGCCGCCATTGCGCCCGCCGCGCGTCACGCCGCTCGAATAGCTGGGCTTCAGCGGCCTTTCCGAGAAATCGAGCTTGATCACGCAAACCGCCAAATAGGCAGTTCCGCCCGCTGCCGAGACAAGCTCGGTGACGTCGAAATAGCCGTGCTTGAATGCGCCCTCGAGCGTGCCGACGAACGCGCCGTTGAGCCAGATGGCCGCCCTGTAATTGACTCCGTCGAAGCGCAGCCACAGACGTTGGCCCGGTCGCAGCGCGGGCGTGGTGAACGTCGTGCGATACCAGTAGTCGGTATCTTTCAGCGTGTCGGGAATCGTGTCGGTCACGATCCTGCCGTATAGCGGGTCGGGATATTTTCCGTTGGCGATCATGCTGCTCAACGCAGTGCCCGGCACCGTCGCGGCCGACATGCGCGCCATGCCGCCGGCGCTCGCGAGCCGCGCGCCGTTGAGGCCGGGGCAGTCCGACGCGGCGGCGAATGTCCATCGTCCGGAGATTTCACCCGATGCTGCCAGATTCGTCGGCGACGTCGCCGGAATCTCGTCCGGCGGGCTATCTGCGGGATTTCCGCGCGCGTTGCCGGCCAGGCGTTCCGGCGTCGCGGCCGGATCGCCTGCGCCGTCGTTGCAGGCGGCCAACCAGCCGCTGCCGATCAGCGCAGCGCTGCGCACCAGAAATTTGCGGCGTTGTGTCGATTTCATCGCTCTCGCTCGTGCTCACGCTCCCACCGCCGAAGCCAACGCCTGTCCGGCATCGGGCCCGCATCCGGCCGAATACCGCGTGCGCATGCTTGCCCCGCCCCGCATCAGCGTCAGCGCGTTCGCCCTGCGTCCGGCGGAGCGCCGGCGGTCATGCGCGTATAGTCCGCATTCGCTCCGGACGGCGGCGTCAGACTGTCCGCGGCCGCCCAATCGGTCGGCCCAGGCGACAACGCGTAACGCAACGTCCCGCCATTCGCGATCGAACCCAGCGGCAACCACGAGCCCGCGTAATCGGCGCCGTTGAGCTTCAGCGAGCGGACGAACCGCTGCGATGCGCGGCCCGTTTCGTCGACGGCCGGCGTGTCGGTCTCGATGCGCAACTTCTTGCCGTCGCCGAACCAGACTGTCATGCCGCCGAATTGCGGCGTCGACAATGCCAGCCCGGCCTCCGACGGAATCACGGGAAACATGCCGAGGGCCGCCCACACATACCAGCTCGACGTCGCGCCCATGTCGTCGTTGCCCGGCAGGCCGTCACGCGCGGTCGAAAACGCTTTGCTCATCACGATCGGGATCACGTATTGCGCCGCGCTCGGCGTGCCCGCCCAGTTGTAGGCCCACGGCGCTTGAAACGACGGCTCGTTGCCGATGTAGTAGCCGTTCGAGCTTTCGCCGCCGTTCAGTTGCGCGGAGCCGGGCGTGACCGAAAGCGCCGTATCGATCGAAAACAGCTTGTTCAGCCGCGTGACGGCGGCGGCCTTGCCCCCGATCGCATGGATCAGCGCCGTCCAATCGTGAGCGAAACTCCAGAAGTAGTTGGGTTCGGTCGACTCGTGAAACGAGCCTGCGGTCAACGGACCCAGCGTGCCGGGCACGGAGCCGGGTGGCGGCGCCGCGCGGGCGGCAAGCGTTTTGCTGGCCGGATCGTAGATGTTGGTCCACCATGACGCCCGTCTGAACAGCGAGTCGATATCGGCTTGCGTCACCTGGACCGACGGATCGGCCAGCACGCTCGCAGGCAGCGCTTGCAGGAATGCGGCAGCGGAACGGTCGCTATTGATACGCTCGATCTGCTCGGATGAAGGATGTCCGGAATTCGCACTCGTGTAGTAATGCGCTGTCAAATAGGCGGTCAGATTCGGCGCACTCGCATTGTCATTGCAGGCACTTGCCGGATTGAACGCCGACTGCTTCATCAAACGCGCGGCAGCCACCACGTCGAAATGCGTTGCGCCAAACTTGTACGCGCCTGCCATCACGTTCAGCGCGTTGTCGCCCGCCATCGGCGTCGAATCGTCGCTCGCATCGACCCAGTGCGGAAATGCACCGCACTGCAGCGCGTCCACCGTCAGCGATTGCATCATGTCGCCGGATTCGCGCGGCGCGAGCCATGCCAGCAACTGTGCCTGCGAACGGTAAGTATCCCAAAGCGAAAATCCCGTGTAATGCGTGCGGTACGATCCCGGCTTGCCGTCCATCTGGCGATAACGATAGTCCGCTACGTTGACGGTATCGCGAACGGGAACCGAGCCCGCCGGGTCCCGCTTCGGATAGCTGCCGCCGACCTTCGGCTGGCGCATGCTGCGAAAATCGCCGTTGACGTCGCTATAGACAGTCGGCGAGCCGAACACGTGGTAAAGCGCGGTATAAAACTTGGTCAGATTGTCGCGTTGCGCGCCGGTCAGCTTGGCGGGGGCCGCCGCTTGATCGATCTGCACGGCGTTCAGTCGGTCGTTCCATGCGAGCGACGCCCGCTTCCTCACGTCGTCGAATGACGCGTTCGCATTTTCCGCTTGCAGGTTGCGTTTCGCGTTGTCGATGCTGACAGCCGAAATGCCGATCTTCATGTGAACGGTCTTGTCCGCATCGGTCAAGTCAAATTGCAGGATTGCCGCGCCGTTGCTCGCAGTATTGAGCCGAGACGAACCCGGTTGCGCGCGCAACGGCTTGTCGAAAGTCGCATGGAAGTACACCGGTGAATTCCAGGGCGTGCCATAGGGCGTGCAGAACGCGGGAGCCACGCTTTGGCCGGATATCGATTTGCCGTCGCGGCCCACGGTCAACGCAACGTTGGACGAAGAGATCGGCGTCGCGCCCGATGCATCGCTGTTGCCGTTAAGCGTCGTGTCGATTGATAAAAACCCCTTGTTCTTGTCGGTGTAGCGAATGCGCGCGCTGCCGGTTCGCGCGGTCGCACTCAACTCGATCATGATGCCGGTGTCGAGCTTGACCTTGTAGTAGCCCGGCTCCGCGGCCTCGTTGCGATAGCTGTAGCCTGCGCCGGAGGGTCCCCACGCGCCCATGATCGGAGCGCCGTTGTCGTTCGGCAGCATGGCGACCGTTCCCTGGCCTGGGCAGCCGACGCCGGACAGATGTGTCATGCTGAAAAAATCGATGGTTCCGTTTGCCGACGACGCGGCAGAGAGATAACCGCCCGATCCGTTGAAATCGTGGCGCGGCGTGTTCGGTCCGAAAGTCACCATGCCGAACGGCACTTTGGCGCCGGGGTTGACATTGCCCGCATATCCGCTGTCTCCGGATACGGCAGTGCCGATCAACGGATTCACGTATTGAGTCAACGCCAAGTCGACCCGCTCGGGCTTTGCCGACTGCTGCCGGTACATCGCCGCCATTGACGATTCCGTTGAAACCGATCCCGGCGACAGGATGCCGGCAACAGACGGCCCGCCAGTTACCGTGTCGTCCCCGCCGCACGCGGCAAGCGCCGCACCGGCCAGCGCGGCAACAATCGACGATCGAAGATGCTTCATCTTTTATTTAGGATGTCAAATGTAGCGATCGATTCCATGCCGTGATGGTTGCAATACCGGCGTGGCCGAAAAGGATGAGCCGTTCGGAAAACCCGTGAACGCACGGCCCTCGGAATGTTTTGGTGGCAGTATTGGTTTCCCGGAATCGGCCGGGCAATCTGGGAAAACCCTGCCACGCTTCAGTTTAGCTTTTGCGCGGACATGTTTCGTGTCCGCGCGCACACCTGAACATGCGGGGCTTGCCGAAAAGAGCTTGCACGGTAAGTTCGATCGAACGCGAAGGCGCTGCCGTTTTCAACGCCGGCCTCTCTGTTCGCACTGGCGAAAATCCCCGCTCCCGAGCGCTTTGTCTCGGCACCGCCAGCCGCACCTCATGCATTCGTCACGGGGTGTTTAGCTTGTTTAAGTAATTGCAATCACGCGATTTCCTTGACAGCTCCGCCACGAATCCCATAGTTTGCAAACAACCCGACACGCAGATGTCGTTCGCCGTCGAATCCATCTGCGTTTACGGCCGATTCGATTAATCAGGAATGCGATTTTTATCTCGACTCTGCCGCTCGACCGGCGAGCGGCCACATGAACGCGAATGCATGCGGCGATAGTTCCGGTATGCCCATGCGACCATTCACGAGGACGATTCATGCGACGAAGCAATCATGCCGCACTGGCGGTATTGGCCGCGAGCTTGCTGCTCGCCGGCTGCAACGGCGATGACGGCACAGCGTCGCCGGCCGTCTTGAACGCCGCGAACAATCGGGCGGGCGCCGAGACTTCCGCACCCGCCGCGCCCGGCGAGGCGGTGCGCGCATCCGCGAACGCAAGCGATGTAGCCGAAGAGCGTAATGTGCAGATGGCGCTCACCCAGTACGTCAACCCGTTCATCGGCACGGCCAACGCCAGCGTGCGGGCAACCGACCCCGTGCCGGCAGGCGAGCGCGGCGGCACGTTCCCCGGCGCCACCACGCCGTTCGGCATGGTGCAATGGTCGCCGATGACGCCCAGCATCAAGCCCGGCGGCGGCAAGGATACGCCGGTCGGCTATGTCTACACCGAGAACACCATCATCGGCTTTCCGCTGACTCAGATGAGCGGCTCGGGATGCGACGGCAACTCGGGCGAACTGCCGATCATGCCGACCTTCGATCCGGCTGCCGTGGCGTCGAATATCGTCAAGCCGGTCGCGAACTTCAAGCACGAGAACGAGACCGCATCGCCAGGCTACTATCGCGTCGTCCTGAACGACGGCATCAAGGCCGAACTGACCGCCACCACGCGCACCGGCTTCGGGCGCTTCACCTTTCCCGCCAACACGCAGCCGGCTACGCTCGTGATCGATGCGACGCGCACCAACACCAAACCGTCCACGCAAGGCAGCATCGGCTACAGCGGCAATGACGCACTGTCGGGTTCGACCGTCGGCGGCGGCTTCTGCGGAGCGCGCAACTACACGGTCTACTTCTACATCCAATTCGATCGCAACATCGACAAGTCCGCCACCGACCTCGGCAAGGGCAATGCGAAAGTGCGCTTCGCCGCGAAGTCCGGCCCGGTTCTGATGAAAGTGGCGCTGTCATACGTCAGCGTCGCCAACGCGAAGCAGAACCTGGACGCGGAGAATCCGGCGAAAAACTGGGACTTCGACGGCGTGCGCAAAGCCGCCGACCAAACATGGAACAACCGCTTGAACACGATCCAGGTAAGCGGCGGCTCGATGCTCGACAAGCGCAAGTTCTATACGGCGCTGTATCACTCGATGCTGTCGCCGAACGTCAACAGTGACGTCAATGGCGAATACATCGGCTTCGATCAGAAGATTCATCGCGTCACGGGCAACCGCACGCAATACGTCAACTACTCGAACTGGGACACCTACCGCAGCCTGATGCCGCTGCTCGGCATGCTGTTCCCGCGCGAGACGAGCGATATGCTTCAATCGCTCGTCACCGATGCCGAACAGTGCGGCGCGATTCCGCGCTGGTCGCCGATCAACGTCGACCAGGGCATCATGCCCGGCGACTCCGGCGTGCCCGCCGTCGTCGGCGGTTACGCGTTCGGCGCGACCCGGTTCGATACCGCGAGCGCGCTGAAGTACATGAAGCTGGCCGGCAACAAGCGGGTCGTGCGCTGCGGCAGCACGATTCCGCGCGACGGCGACGACCGCATGAACGACCACCTGACGCGCGGCTACGTCTCGCTCAACCGCGGCTGGTGGGCGGGCTCGCTTACGCCGGAATTCAGCACGGTCGATTTCGCGATCGCGTCATTCGCAAAATCGCTGGGCGACGAAACCGCGTATCGCCAGTTCCTCGCGCGCGCCGCGCAATGGAAAAACATGTACAACGTGCAACAAAAGCAGATTCTGCCGCGCTATGACGACGGCTCATGGAATCTGTCGCCGGTGGCGAACCAGGACATGGTGGAGGGCAACGCCGAGCAATACACGTGGATGATGACGCACGATACGCGCGAACTCTTCGCGCTGTCGGGCGGCAACGACGCCGTCGTCAAGCGGCTGGACGCCTATTTCTCGAACCTGAACGCGGGCATGTCGCCGCCGCACTTCTATATCGGCAACGAGCCGAGCTTTTCGTCGCCGTGGCTCTACAACTGGGCCGGCGCCCCGTGGCGAACGCAAAAGGTGGTGCGCGACATCATCAACGGCAACGCAGACGAGAGGATCGATCCGGTATTCAACGACGGGCCAGGCGGCCTGCCCGGCAACGACGATCTCGGCGCGGTCTCGTCGTGGTACGTATGGGCCGCGCTCGGCGCGTACCCGGCCATCCAGTCGGTCGGCGGGCTCGCGCTGCATTCGCCCGTGTTCGACAAGGCCGTCGTGCGCTGGGCCGACGGCCACAAGCAACTCATCATCAACACGACCGGCAACGGCGCGCAATCGCGCTACATCCAAAGCGCGACGCTCAACGGCGCCGCGCTCGACGCACCGTGGGTCTGGCTGAAGGACGATCTGCGCAAGGTGGCGCGACTCGACATCGCATTGGGCAGCGCGCCGTCGCAGTGGGGCGCGGCGGCGGCGGAACGGTTGCCGTCTTACGGCCTCGACGGCTTCGTGAGCATCGCAGACGCGCTGAACAACGTCGGCACGGGCGCGAGAGGCTCGACGCCGGAGCAGGCCGCCGAAGGCAATACGTTCGACGGATCGGGCGCGCGCTATTCTCGGGATGCGCTCGCGGCGATCGGCGTGCGGCCGAACTCGCGGCTGACCCTGAACGGCTTGACGTTCGCTTGGCCTGACAGCAAAACCGGGCTCGACAACATGATCGTCCAGGGCCAAACGATCACCTTCGCCACGCCGGTACGCGGCAAATCGCTGTCGCTGCTCGGCAGCGCGAGCAACGGGCCATCCACCGGCAAGCTGGTGGTGACCTATGCCGACGGCACCCAAGCCACGCTCGAGCTGACCTTCGACGACTGGACCTTGAACGGCGGCAGCCGGCAGCCCGGCCCTTACAATACCGTCGTGCTGACGACGCCCACGCGTCTTCGAATGGACGGCACCGAAGACGGCGTGCCCGCCAAAGTGTTCCAGTGGACGCAGCCGCTCGATCCGGCGCGGCCCGTAAAAAGCGTGACGTTCCCTTATCAGGTCGATCGGGGACGCCAGCACGTGTTTGCGATGACGGTGGGCGGCTGACGGTTCGATCCGCTCGCCGGGCACGGGCCGGGTGCGTGACGCCGGCCCGGCCTGATGCGCGGGGGGCGAGCCCCTGCGCCTTCCGAACACCGGCCGGGCTGCGCTCCAATGAAACCCAGGGCCCGGTAACCGCCGTTGCGCCTGTGCGCCCATCGCGCAGCGGCCCGCTCCACAGACGACAAGCACGCCGTCGCCCCGCCTCTCTTGCGCCGCGAACACGGCAGCCGGCCCGATCACGACACGGGCTTAGCCGGCCGTCGCGAGACGCCGCGCGCGAATAAAACGAAGGTCCGCGAACGCCGCCGCTCCAGCAACGGCAGCCCCTCGCACACCGTCGATTTCCCAATTCGCCGGCCTCGCCGTCGCCAGAGTGTAAACTTCTGCCTTTTTTCCTCACTCGCGACATGGAGCAAGTCCCGCAGCGAAGCGCGCTCAGCGGACCCATGCTGATTCGCCTACTCGCTCGCCTGGCGGAAATCGACGTTTCCGAGCCCCGGCAACCGTTGTCCGACCGGCTGAGCCAATGGCTCGGCTGGACCGATGCGATCACGCTGTCGTCGGCACTGAACGTCAAGCCGCCGGCCACGGCCGATCACGCTCGGCCCGCCGCCGGCGTCGGCCGTGACGCCGAGCGTCTGTGCGCGCGCGCGCGTGCGTCGTTGGCCGATGCGATCGCCGGCACGGCCGACGCCAAGCGCAATCGCGCGCAGCCGCATCACGCGATCGCGCGGGATGCGGCCGCCACCGCGCCCGCCACCGCCGATTACGCGGAATTCCGCCAGCACTATCTGTCGATGCAACAGGTCATGCTGACGGATATCGGCACCTTGCGCGCGCGCTTGAGAAGCATGCTGGCCACGGCCACGCCACGCCTCGCCCGGCTCGCCGCACTGGACGCGGCCATGGAACAGGCGCTCGGCACGCGCGAACAAAAACTGCTGACGTGCGTGCCCGCGTTGCTCGGCACGTACTTCGCACGGCTGCGCGATGCCGAGCAGCAGGCGCTCGCGGCCGACGCTCCGGCTTCGCAAAGCAGCCCGCCCGTCGCGGCGGGCGCGTGGCTCGACACGTTCCGCCACGACATGCAGCGCGTGCTGCTCGCCGAGCTGGATATTCGTTTTCAACCGGTCGAGGGCTTGCTCGCGGCCCTTCGCACCCGCTAACTGGAGCATCATGTCCAGACATCGCTTCAACTTCAATCTCGTCGTCTTTCTGGCCGGTCTGGCCGTCGTCTGCTGGATCGCTGCCGGCTACGCCGGCTCGAACCTGCTCGCTCTCGCCGTCACTGCGTTGATTGGCGCCTGCTATCTGGCAGGCGCATTCGAGCTGCGCCGCTATCGGCAAGCGACAACCACGCTGTCGCAAGCGCTCGACGGCCTGCCCGAGCCACCGCCCGCGCTCGGCGCATGGCTCGAACGGCTGCATCCGAGCCTGCACGGTGCGGTGCGCCTGCGCATCGAGGGCGAGCGCGCCGCGCTGCCCGGACCTGCGTTGACGCCCTACCTCGTCGGCCTATTGGTGCTGCTCGGCATGCTCGGCACGCTGCTCGGCATGGTCGCGACGCTGCGCGGCACCGGCGCGGCGCTCGAAAGCGCAACGAACCTACAGGCAGTGCGCGCGTCGCTGGCGGCGCCCGTCAACGGGCTCGGTTTCGCGTTCGGCACGTCGATCGCAGGCGTCGCGACGTCGGCGATGCTCGGGTTGCTGTCCGCACTGTGCAAGCGCGAACGGCTCGTCGCCGCGCAGACGCTCGACGGCAAGATCGCCACGGCGTTGCACGTCTACTCGCACGCGTATCGGCGCGACGAAACCATCAGATTGCTGCAGCGGCAAGCCGAAGCAATGCCGGTTCTCGCCGAGCGGCTGCAAGCGATGATGGCGGCCGTCGAGCAACGCAGCGTCGACGCAAGCGAGCGTCAGCTCGCCAGTCAGCAAGCCTTTCTGAGTCATGCGCAAACCGCTTATGCGCATCTTGCGTCGTCGGTTGCGCAATCGTTGAAGGACAGCGCCGCGCAAAGCGCGCGTGTTGCCGGCGATGCATTTCAGCCGGTCATCGAAGCAACGATGGCGGGTCTTGCCCGCGAAGCGGCATCGCTGCACGACAGCGTCTCGCATGCCGTCCAACGGCAATTGGACAGCCTGTCGAGCGGTTTCGGCGCGGCGGCGGCCGCCGCCACGCAAGTCTGGAACGATGCGCTCGTCGAGCATCGGCGCACGAACGAAGCACTCGTGCAACATCTGCGCTCGGCGCTCGATCGCTTCGCGGAAACCTTCGATCAGCGCTCGGCCAGCCTGCTCGAGAACGTTTCGGCGCGCGTCGAAACCACGGCGGGCGCGGTATCGGCAACGTGCGACGATGCGCTCGCCCGGCAAGCCGACCTCAACGAGCAGTTAGCCCAGCGCAATCAGCGCGCGCTCGAAACCGCTGCGGCAACCTTCGAGCAGCATTGCGCATCACTGCTGCACACGCTCGGACAGTCGCATGCCGATTGGCACGCCGAATTGAAATCGCAAGACCAGCAACGGCTGACGGCCTGGACCGACGCGCTCGGCGAGATGGCCGCCAAGCTGCGCAGCGAATGGGAAAAAGCCGGCGCGCACACCGCCAGCCGGCAGCAGGCAATCTGCGACACGCTCGCGCAAACTGCCCGTGACATCTCGGCGCAAACGCAAGCGCACGCGCGCGACACGATCGCCGAAATCTCGCAGCTCGCACAAGCCGCGGCACAGGCGCCGAAAGCCGCGGCCGCCGTCATCGCCGAGTTGCGCGAGCGGCTGTCCGACAGTCTGGCCCGCGACACGGCGATGCTCGACGAGCGCGGCCGCCTGCTCGCGACGCTGGAGACGCTGCTCGACGCGGTAAACCACACGTGCACCGATCAGCGCACGGCGATCGACGCGTTGATCTCGACGTCGGCGAATCTGCTCGAACGCGTCGGCGGCCGCTTTGCCGATCAAGTCGAAGCCGAAACCGGCAAGCTGACCGTGGCCGCCGCGCAAGTTGCCGCAGGCGCCGTCGACGTGGCGAGCCTCGGCGATGCGTTCGGCGCGGCCGTCCAATTGTTCGGACAGTCGAACGACAAGCTGCTCGCCCATCTGGAACGCATCGAGGCCGCGCTCGACAAATCCGTCGCGCGCAGCGACGAGCAACTCGCTTATTACGTCGCGCAAGCCCGGGAAGTCGTCGATCTCAGCATGCTGGCGCAAAAGCAGATCATCGAGGATCTGCAACGGCTCGCGAACCAGCGTGCATCGGCCGGAGCCGAAACGGCATGAGCGACGAAATCGACGACGGCGCGCAATCGGGCGCGCCGATCTGGGCGGCCTTCGGCGATCTGATGTCGGTGCTGCTCGGCGCCTTCATGCTGATCCTGGTCAGCGTCATCGGCGTGCAGCTGGAGTTGTCGTCGCGGCTCGACGACGCGCTCAAGCAACGTCAGATGGAAGCGCAGCGCCGCCAGACGCTCGAGCAGGCGCTCGCGGGCCCGCTTGCGGCCGGACGCGTGACGCTCGTCAACGGCCGCATCGGCATCAGCGGCAGCGTGCTGTTCGCGCTGAATTCCGATCAGTTGCAGCCCGAAGGGCGCGATCTGCTGAAGAGCCTCGCCGGGCCGCTAGCCGCTTACTTGAAAACGCATGACGAAATCCTGATGGTCAGCGGCTTCGCCGACGATCAGCAAGTGCATGCGGGCAACCGCCGATTCGCCGACAACTGGGAGCTGTCGGCGCAGCGCGCATTGACCGTGACGCGCGCGTTCATCAGCGAAGGCGTGCCGTCGTCGTCGGTGTTCGTCGCGGCGTTCGGCTCCGAGCAGCCGGTGAGTGCGAATACGAGCGACGAAGGCCGCGCGAAGAACCGGCGCGTCGAGATTGCTCCCGTGCCGAGGGCGACGGCTTCCGGCGGTGAGCATCGTGAATAGCGTCGGCGTGCGTGCGCAAGCAATGCTCGACGCGTGGCGCGAGTGCGGTGCCGATCGGCTGGACCCGGTGCGCTTTCGCTTCATCGCCGCGCTCGCTCGGCGCGCGGCGAACCATAGCGGTGAGGCGCGCCGCCTGCTGGACGAGAAGTTATCCGAAGCATTGTCGTCCTATGCGAATGCGGTGGAACGGCACGCCGCGTCCATCGGCGGCGGGACCGCTCGAACCTCGCCGTCTGCAGCGGCGCATCCGCCCGCACGCGGCGAGTTGGGCCGGCTGATCGACGACATCGCCGCGCGGCATACGGCGCCGGATGACGATCGCGACCCGGCCCATCACGCATTGCACCCGCGTCATGCTTACCCGGAACTCGAGATGCTCGGCGCATTCCGCCAGATCTGGTCGAAACTCAGCACCGACAGGCAGTTGCGGCAATCGTTGAATCAGGTGCCGAAAAACGCCGGACCGCTCAATTCGAGCAGCCTCGTGCATCGCTCGCTTTTGTCGATGCGCGAGTTGTCTCCGGGGTATTTGCAGCAGTTCCTGTCGTATGTGGATGCGCTCGCCTGGGTCGAGCACATGACCGGCGACAACGCAGCGGCGGGCAACGACGCGCCACGCGCCGCCAATAGCAAAAAGCAGAAAAACCGTTCACGCGAGCGTTAGTGCCCGCCGGCCGATGCAGCGCCGCAATGCACGCAAGCGCAGCTTATATAAAAACGGGCGACGGCGCACTGCTCGCGCAAGCCGGCCCAAGAACGAACGAGACGTGAGAGCCATTGCATGTGTGCGCCATCAAAGCCGTTTGCGATGAACGATCACCGACGCCACCGAGGCATGCGCGTTGCCGCCTCGGCCGACCCCGCACCCTCACCCCCGGCTTTCGAGCCAATGCAGACTGAACAGCCGCGCGGGGTCGACCCAAACTGCCGCCGGCTGGAATCCCGCTGCCCTCGCCTGTTCGCGAAACCCGTCGACCGTGAACTTGTGCGAATTCTCGGTATGCAACGTCTCGCCCTCGTCGAACCGGAACGCAGTGCCGGCTACGCGCACCGTTTGCGCGCGCCGGCTGACGAGATGCATCTCGATGCGCTGATGCTCGGCATCGTAAAACGCTCGATGCGCCCACGCATCGAGCGCGAAATCCGCACCCAGCTCCGCGTTCGCTCGCTTGAGCAGATTCAAATTGAACGCCGCCGTCACGCCTGCGGAATCGTTGTATGCGCGATGCAGGATCGCCACGTCTTTCACTAGATCGACGCCGATCAGCAGCCCGCCGCCCGCCAGCAACACGGCCATGCGCCGCAGGAACGACGCGGCCTCGTCCGGCGAGAAATTGCCGATCGTCGAGCCGAGAAAGCAGCCGACGCGGCGCCCCGGCAGTTGCTCGATCACGCTCAATTGTTCGGCATGCAGATAATCGGCGACAACCGGCCGCACGTCGAGCCACGGATAAGCGTCGCGTAATGCGGCCGACGCATGCGCGAGATGATCGGCCGAAATATCGACGGGCAGATACCGCACGGGCGGATTGGACACGGCGCATGCATCGAGCAGAACGCGAACCTTCGAGAGCGATCCCGCGCCGAACTCGATCAGATTCGCGTCGCGGCCTATGCGCTCGGCAATCTCACTTGCGCTACGCTTCAGGATCGCGAGTTCGGTGCGAGTCGGATAGTATTCCGGCAACTCGCAGATCCGATCGAACAACGCGGAGCCCGCCACGTCATAGAAATACTTCGGCGCGATGCTGCGCGGCGAGCTACGCAATCCGGCCAGCAGATCGCGGCCGAACGCGCTCGTGCGCATCGCACTGTGCGCCGCGTGCGCGGCATCGTCGATCGGTTCAGTGATCTCTCGCAAGGCGTACCCCCGTGAATTGCCAGCGCGCGGCCGGCGCGAAAAAGTTGCGGTATGTCGCACGCGCATGGCCCGGCGGCGTCGCGATGCTGCTGCCGCGCAGCACCTGCTGCCCGACCATGAACTTGCCGTTGTATTCGGCCGCGATGCCCGCCAGCGGCTTGAAGCCCGGATACGGCTCATATGACGAGCGCGTCCATTGCCACACGTGCCCGGTCATCTGTTCGATGCCTGGCGCGTCGAATGCCGCCTCCCATTCGAATTCAGTCGGCAGCCGCGCGCCTGCCCATTGCGCATACGCGGCCGCTTCGTAGAAGCTCAGATGCGACACCGGCGCGTCATGCGCGAGCGGCCGCAGGCCGTCGAGCCCGAACTCGCGCCAGCCGAGCCCCTCGCACGCGTCCGCCGCGATCCAGTACAGCGGCGCCTTCCATGCGTCGCGCTGAACCAGCGCCCAGCCATCGGAGAGCCAAAGCTCCGCGCGAGCATAGCCGCCGTCCTCGATGAATGCCGCGTACTCGCCGTTCGTCACGGGCCGCTCGGCAATCTCGTATGGCTGCAGAATCACCGCATGGCGCGGCCGTTCGTTGTCGAACGAAAAGCCGCGGCTGTCATGGCCGATTTCGACGATGCCTCCCGGCCGCACGATCCAGCGCGCCGCGCGGCTCGCGCGCGCGGGCGCATCGGCGGGCACGGTGCCGGCGTCGCTGCGGTACGCGGGCAATAGCGGGTTAAGCGAAAATGCGTGAAGGATATCGGTCAGCATCAGTTCTTGATGCTGCTGCTCGTGGTGCAGACCGAGCGTGATCTCCGGCTCGAGCGCGAACAGCGACGACGCGTCGGCGGTGCGCAACAACTCGAGCAGTGCGGCGTCGACGTAGCGGCGATAGCGGTGCACGTCGTCGAGCGACGGGCGCGACAACAGCCCGCGCTGCGGCCTCGCGTGACGCGGGCCGAGTGCTTCGTAATACGAATTGAAAAGATAGGGATAGCGCGCATCGAACAGCTTGTAGCCGCGCGCATGGCGCGCCAGGATCACAGTCTCGAAAAACCACGTCGTATGCGCGAGATGCCATTTCGTCGGACTTGCGTCTGGCATCGACTGCAACGACTGATCCTCGGCCGACAGCGGCCTGGCCAGCTCGACGCTATACCGGCGCACATCGGCGAAGTCACGCTCGAGGCGGCGCGCGACGTCGCGCGCCGGTTCTTCATGGTTCGTCATTGCGTTGCGTCCCGACAGGATGATCCGGCTCATGCACTGCACCGGCCAATGCGCTCAACGGAAAACATCTCAAAGAGAATAGGACATACCTGTGACATCGCCATGCCGCACGTGCAATCGGCACGTCTGACGCGGTGCGCGCCGGACGCCAGGGTGGCCGATGCGCGTCAGCCGATCGCGATCGAATCGACCCGGTCGGGATAGAACGCGAGATGGCCGGCGATCTGCTTGACGGCGTCGTGCGGTAATTCGTATGACCACACGGCGTCGACGCGCCTCCCGTCGCCATCGTCGACGCTGTAGTACGACGCGCTGCCCTTGTACGGGCAATAGCTCGCATGCGCGCTGCGCGCGAGCCGCGTCATGTCGACATCGTCGCGCGGAATGTATTGCACGGGCGGATACGCCGCCTCGCGCAGCGTCAACGCGTTGCGCGTATCGGCGAGCGGACGGCCGTTCACGGTGACGACAACCCGTGCGCCCGTTGCTTCGATCGTGATCGGATGATCCGGGCCGGGAATCTTGACGGCAAGGGTGTGCTCAGACATGACAACGCCTCCGGTTGCGAAACTCGTCGGACTTCGGCGTCATCGTATCCTGCTATGGCGCGCTCTGCGACAGGCCAGCCGCGAATTCCGATGCCGGAACCTTCGAACCATCGCCGGCACATTAACCGTTAGCTGCAGCGCGAGTGCCCGTAAAGAATTTACGTCAATTTTTACTAAAAAATCGATAAATACGTTAAATACAACCATACACATCAACATATCATAGCGCGTAACACTGGCTATCTCGCTTCATACGGAAAATACGCATCTCGGGCACGTGCCGGTGCTTTGGCAGCGCAATGCTGCCATGCACCTGCGGTTCGTTGCCGCTTTTTTCTCTGTTTCGTCCATTCGCAGACATTTCCATGCCCCGTCCCATCGCCGCCCGCATCCATCCCAACGCGATCGCGCACAACCTCGCGCTCGTCCGCCAGAAAGCCCCCGCGTCGCGCGTGTGGGCGGTCGTCAAGGCAAACGCATATGGTCATGGCATCGAGCGCGTCTATCCGGCGCTTGATGCCGCCGATGGAATCGCACTGCTTGATCTCGACGAAGCGGTACGGGTGCGGGAACTCGGCTGGACGAAGCCCGTTCTGCTGCTCGAAGGAATTTTCGATGCGACGGATATCGAGATCGCCGACCGTTATCGCCTAACGGTTGCCGTGCACGGCCACGATCAATTGAACATGTTGACGGCGGCCAAGCCGAGCCGGCCGATCGACATCCAACTCAAGATGAATTCCGGAATGAACCGGCTCGGCTTCCGGCCTGACGCGTTCCGCGCCGCATGGGAGCGCGCGGCGGCTGCACCGTCGATCGGCAAGATCGCGCTGATGACGCATTTCGCGAACGCCGACGAAGGCGAGATCGACTGGCAAATACGCCTGTTCGATGCGGCGACAGCCGGCCTGCCCGGCGAGCGCACGCTGTCGAATTCGGCCGCGGTGCTGTGGCATCCGCGCGCGCATCGCGACTGGGTGCGCCCCGGCACGATTCTGTATGGCGCATCGCCCACGGGCGCGGTTCGCGATATCACCGACGTACCGCTGCGCGCGGCGATGACCATCACAAGCCGCATCATCGGCGTGCAAACTGTCACGGCAGGCGAAACGGTCGGCTATGGCCGCCGCTTCACCGCCGAGCGCGAGATGCGCATCGGCGTCGTCGCTTGCGGCTACGCGGACGGGTATCCACGGCACGCGCCGACGGGTACGCCGATTGCTGTCGACGGCGTGCGCACGCAGGTGGTTGGGCGCGTTTCGATGGACATGCTGACCGTCGACCTGACGCCGTGCCCGACGGCCGGCGTCGGCTCGGCGGTCGAGCTGTGGGGCACGCAGGTTCGCGTCGACGAGGTGGCCGAAGCGGCGGGCACGATCGGCTACGAGCTGATGTGCGCGCTCGCGCGGCGGGTGCCGGTCGGAGTCGACCCGCTGGACGCAACCGCGCACCAACTAATCTGCGGCACGCGCACCGGAAGTTTCGGCCGATAGCCGCGACATCGCCGCGGCGCGCACCCGCTCGCACCGGCAAAGCGCGGCGTCAAACCTGGCCGGGCGGCCTCGGCGGGCCACGCCGAGCGCTTACCGGCGCGGCGTCGAACATGCGGGCATCGGCGCACAATGCCGCGACACAATCGCGGCGGCCCGGCCTTGGTTAATCGAAAGCCCGCTTCGGCGCATGCCGGCCGACGGCCTACCGCGTTCCGCCGCGGCCGCGAACCGTCACGAGCGCGCTCGCACATGCCAGCTCGCGGGCCGCTTCTCCAGAAATGCATCGATGCCCTCGCTCGTGTCCGCCTCCATCATATTGCGCGCCATCACGTCGGCCGCATACGCGTAAGCGTCGGCGAGCGGCATCTGCCGCTGCCGGTGGAACATCGCCTTGCCGTAGCGCACCGCTGCCGGACACTTCGACACGATCCGCTCGACCGTGCGCGCGACGGCCGCATCGAGCGCCTCCGCCGGCACCGCCTCGTTGACGAGCCCCCAGTCGCACGCCGTCGCGGCATCGATGAAGCGGCCGGTGACCAGCATGTCGAACGCGCGCTTCGCGCATACGTTACGGCTCAACGCAACGGCGGGCGTCGAGCAGAACAGCCCAACGTCGATGCCGGACACCGCGAAGCGGGCAGTATTGGCCGCTATCGCCAGATCGCACGACGCGACGAGCTGGCAACCCGCCGCCGTCGCCACCCCGTGCACGCGCGCGACCACCGGCACGGGCAACGCCTGAATCGCCTGCATCACGCGGCTGCACCGGCCGAACAGGTCGCGGTAATACTCGATATCCGGACGGCCGCGCATCTCGCGCAGATCATGCCCGGCGCAAAACGCGCGGCCCTGCGCAGCCAGCACGACGCAGCGCACGTGCGGATCGTCGGCCAGCGCGGCAAGTTCGTGCAGCAGCGCATCGATCAGCGCGTCCGACAGCGCGTTGAATTGAGCCGGCCGGTTCAGTCGCAGCGTCGTGACGCCGTCGGCGTCGTCGCGCACGAGCGGCGGCAGCGACGGCGGTGAGTTGGGCGTGTCCATGTCGTCCTCCTGGATGGAATGTATGTTCGTTGCCAGACAGATACGGGCCGATATGCGCCGATAACGGCCCATACGGGCAACAATTCCGCCCGGCGTCCTGCCACTGGCAAATGGTATCCGGATGAAGCGAACCGCTGTGCGTCAAGCAAAAAATGGTCATGCATGGGCGAGCGCGGCGAAAAACCGACATCGTCGAACCGCGATCGACGCCGCCATGGACATCGCCCGTCAAACCTGTATATTCATACAGTCGGCAGCGATGGCGCAAAACGCGCCACCCATGCGAAAATCGCGTGCCGCGCGGCAGCCGCAAGCCGGCGGCCGCGCGAAAACAAGCCGATCGACACTGCCTGGACATCGCACGTGCCACGGAGAAGAGATAGTGAAACTGGTTGGATACGGATTGCTGCTGTTCACTTTCACGTCCTCGACGTTCGCGGGCGAGCACTATGTCGAGATCTGGAACCCACCCGAAGCGCGCGCGGGCGTAACGCACCATGAGCCCGCCGCCCCCGCCGCGCCGGCTGCGCAGAAGCCCGCCTTGAAGCGCAAGCGCGCCGCACCGCACGTCGTCGACGCGCATATCCGCCGCCCCTCGGTGCCGACGGTCGCGCGGATCGCGCCTAAACCGCGTGGGCTCGACGGCGCGTCGCCGCGCGCGACGCCCGCGCCTTCGTCCCCCGAAATTCCGCGTTTATTCACGCCGGATGGCAACGTCCTGCGGGTCGGTGCCCGCGGCTATCGTGCAGGCGTGGTGCGCTGAGCGCACCGCGTGCACGCTCGCGCATCGCATCCCGCATATTGCTGCGCGCGCATCCGTGCTGCCGCGCTTTGATGCACCGTCTCGACGCACTCGCGTGAAAATCCCGCCCGCGTCGCAATTGCCGCTATAAAACACCGCCGACGCGTCGCCGCAAGCAAAAACAGCCGGTTCGAACGAACCGGCTGCCAAACCGTCGAGCCGCCAGCACACGACTCACGCCGCACACTGGCAAGTCCCGCGCATCAGAAACGGTGAATCAGACCGACACCCAGGCCCACCTGGCTGCGCGACGTCGCCGGAGACGAATTGAAGCCGTCGCCGATCGATGCGGTCGCGTTGATGATCTTGCCGTTGGCCAGCGTCTTGCCGCTTGCGCGCTGATAGGCCTCGAGCGCGTAGAGGGCCGTGCGCTTGGACAAGCTGTAGTACTGCGACAGCGTGAACTGGTGATATTGCGCGGCGCTCGTGATGCCGTTCGACTGAGTCGCCCGCGTGTAGCTGTAGCCGCCCGCGAAATCCCAGGTTGCGGAAGGTTTGAAGTGCAGCACCGCGCCGGCGGTATTGAAGATCGCCGTGTTGCGGAATCCCGATTTCACACCGGGGATATATTGGACGTTCGAGTACGACACCGATACGTCCCATGCCGACGAGAACTGGTAACCCGCCGTCACCGCCACGCGCTGCTGTGCCTGCGCGGTCTTGTAGCCGTTGTTGATCGCCGACACGGCTGCCTGCGCGCCGCCATTCGACGTCGTCGAATACGGGCCCCAATCGCCGCCGCCCGACGTCGAGTTGTTCACCCGCTGGAACGCCGCGGCGATGCCGACCGGACCGTTCAGGTACTGGATGCCCGCGCTCCACGTCGAGCCGGCGTTCACGCTGCCCGGCTCGCCGCCGAACGCATACGAGCCGCCGACCTTGAAGCCGTAGAACGTCGGCGACATATAAACGAGCGAGTTGTTCGCGCGGTAGCTGGTGTCGAGCGAGTCGATATCGCCCGGATGCGCGCCGAAATAGCCGGTAAGCCAGTTCGTCGGGCTGTACGGCGACAGCAGCGTGTAGTACGCGGTGTACTGACGGCCGGCCGTCAGCGTACCGTAGGCCGGGTTGGTCAAGCCGACCCAGGCTTGGCGCGTGAAAATCCCGCCTGCGAATTGCGACGTGCCGTTAGCGGTATTGAAGCCTGCCTCGAGCTGGAAGATCGCTTTCGAGCCGCCGCCCAGATCCTCACTGCCCTTCAGGCCGAAGCGGCTGCCCGCCCATACGCCCGTCGACATCTTGACGGCCGAGCGGCCCCCCGTCGTCGAGCCAAGCGAGCCGCTGCTGTTCTGATATGCAATGCCGTTGTCGACGATGCCGTACAACGTCACGCTGCTCTGGGCATGCGCCGTGGCAACGGCCGCCAGTCCGACGGTCGTCATCGCGACCGCTACACGCTTTTTCATTGAATCCCCATCCTCAAGAAATTTTTCTCGTATGACGCCGGGCACTCATGGCTTGCCCATGCGGCCGCCATTCTCACCGATTCATTTTTTCTGTAAAACGGAGAATAAAAAGGCGTCGGGTCCGCGCAACGCGGGAATTCATTAACCAGTTAGTTTTTTATGCCGGCCCAGCAAGGATTTCACGGCACCCGCGCCTTTTTTTGGAACCGGTTCCTGTTAAACCGGGATTTACCCGGATTTACATTCAAACAATCCCTCCACATGCCTTCCAGAATGCTTTCGCACAACAGTGCGATACCCAGCGCGTCATCCCAAGCGGCTCGCCGCAGGCGTCGAAGCGATACGAGCCTTCGCGGCCGGGCAAACCATTAAACACGGATTGCCGATCGAAATGCACCCGCAGCGCCATGGGTGCGAGCGGATCGTATCGATCGAAAGTTGGCAGCCGCCCGTGCGTGGTGCCGGTCGATTCCGTCATGCCGGCCTAAAGGCATGATGATGAAACTAGTTTACTTTCGAAACCGAACATAAACAGTTACAGTTTACGAGTTGTCATTGCCAATTCGCCTATCAATGGAGATTCTCATGGCTCAACCCGTAGTGCTCATCACCGGCGCATTGACCGGCATCGGCCGCGCGGCCGCTCTCGCATTCGCCCGCGAATCCAGCAGCATCGTCGTCAGCGGACGCCACGACGATAAAGGTCAAGCGCTCGTGCAAACGTTACGCGAGCTGGGCGCGCAAGCCGAATTCGTGCGCGCCGACGTAAGCGTCGAGGACGACGTGCGCCGCCTCGTCGAGCGCACTGTCGAACGCTTCGGCCGGTTGGACGTCGCCGTCAACAACGCAGGCACCGAAGGCATGGTCGCGCCCATCGTCGAGCAAACCGTCGACAACTACAACAACACGCTGGGCGCATCCGCGCTCGGCACGCTGCTGTCTCTCAAATACGAGCTGCGCGTGATGCTCGCGCAACGCGGCGGCTCGATCATCAATTTGTCGTCGATCGCCGGGCGGGTGGGCTTCGCTGGCGCGTCGGTGTACGTCGCGAGCAAGCATGCGGTCGAAGGGCTAACGAAGAGCGCCGCGCTCGAAGGCGCGCAAGCGGGCGTGCGCGTCAACGCCGTCGCGCCGGGCCCCATCCAGACGGAAATGCTCGAGCGCTTCTCCGGGAGAAACGCCGATGCGAAAGCGAGCTTCCTGTCGGCCGTACCCGCGAAGCGGGCCGGCACGACCGACGAGGTCGTCGAAACCATCCTGTTCCTCGCGAGTGACCGCGCGCGTTATCTGACCGGGCAGAGCATCGTCGTCGATGGCGGATATACCGCGCAATAAACCGACTTGGCCGAACGAAGTTCGGCGCCGCGGCGCCCGTGCCGATTGCCGGCGCGGGCGCGCGATGCTCGTCTAAAACGCGATCGCCGGATTTCCGATCGGCAATGCGGCAGCCGCCCGGGCCTTGAGACAAACCACGAAAGTCCGCAGCGGGAAGGCAGTGCAGCCGTTCAGCCAATACAATATCCGCCATTACGCCGGTTACGACCGAGCCCGCCCACTCCGTTCACTTTTTCCGCCCCATGCCAGTCATCAGCGATCTTCTCGTCTATCCGATCAAATCCTGCCGCGGCATCGCCGTCACGCATGCGCGCCTGCTCGACACCGGCCTCGAATACGATCGAAACTGGATGGTGACGGACCCGACAGGCGCAATGCTCACGCAGCGCACTCACCCGAAGCTCGCGCTCGTGCACACCGCGATCGGAGAGCACGATCTCGTGCTCTGCGCGCCGGGAATGCCCGAACTGCGCACACCGCTCGCCGTTGTGGCGCTCCAGCCGCACGCCACGGCGATCGCGGCGACGGTTTGGCGCGATACCGTCCATGCGCTCGACACCGGCGAGCATACCGCTCGCTGGTTCACCGAATTCCTGCAAACCCCCGCGCGCCTCGTGCGCTTCGCGCCTGGCACGCGCCGCGTGGTCGATTCGAAATGGACGGGGCAACGAGTAGCGCATACGCATTTCGCGGACGGCTTCCCGCTGCTCGTCCTCGGCCAAGCATCGCTCGACGAACTGAACAAGCGCCTGCGCGACAAGGGCGCGCCCGAAGTACCGATGGACCGCTTCCGGCCGAACCTTGTGCTGACAGGGCTCGACGCCCATGAAGAAGACTATGTCGATTCGCTCGACGTGGAGACCGAAGGCGCCCGCGTGCGCATCAATCTTGTGAAGCTATGCACACGCTGCCCGGTGCCGACGATCGACCAGCGCACCGGTATGCCGGCCCCCGAGTGGCCGCACGAACCGCTCGACACGATGAGCGCTTATCGCAGCAATGCCCGGCTCAACGGCGCGCTCACGTTCGGCAAGAACGGCATCGTCGTCAACGGCGCCGGTGCATCGCTCGCGCTCGGGCAAGCAGTCGAAGCGGAAATCGGCTTCGGCGATTGAGCAAGCCGACTTGATTGAGTTTGGCCTGATGCCGGCGGCTGCGCGCGCGGCGGACTGCGCGCGCCCAGCGGCACGCAGGCGGCGCGCGTGCGCGGCATCGCGCACGCGCGCTTGCTCAATGCTCCGATTCGACAATCAGTACGTCGCCGCGCCGCCCGCCGGCGCGCGCTCGTGCGCCCCGCGGCCAAAGTGCGCGGCAAGCTGTTCTGCACCGCGTGCGAGTAACGTCGTATCGACGCCAACCGCCACGAATGTCGCGCCCGCATCGAGATAGCGGCGCGCGGCGGCCGGATCGGCGGAAAGAATGCCGGCCGCCTTGCCTGTCGCGACGATCGCCGCGATCGCGCGATCGATCGCCGCTTGCACGTCCGGATGCCCGGGGTTGCCGAGATGCCCGAGGTCGGCAGCCAGATCGGCCGGGCCGATGAACACGCCGTCGACGCCTTCGACGCGCGCGATCGCATCGATCGCGTCCACCGCCGCGCGCGTCTCGGCTTGCACGAGCAGCGCGATCTCATCGTTCGCGCGCTGCAAATAGTCGTCGATGCGATTCCAGCGCGACGCGCGCGCCAGCGCGCTGCCCACGCCGCGCACGCCGCGCGGCGGATAACGGGTGGCTGCAACGGCCGCGCTCGCTTCTGCGGCGCTCTGCACCATCGGCACGAGCAGCGTCTGTGCGCCGAGATCCAACACCTGCTTGATGACGACCGCGTCGTTCCATGGCACGCGCACGACGGGATGCGACGGATACGGCGCAATCGCCTGCAATTGCGCAAGTATCGTCGGCACCGTGTTCGGCGCATGCTCACCGTCGATCAGCAGCCAATCGAATCCGGCGCCCGCGACAAGCTCCGCGCTATAGGGATTCGCAAGCCCGAGCCATAGCCCGATCTGCGCGGTGCCGCGTGCGAGCGCCGCCTTGAACGAATTATCAGGTGTACACATCATCATTGCGTTCATCACTCGAAATGACAATGAACCGCACCGAGCGGGCCGTAATCGACACTGAACGTATCGCCGCTTTTCGCCGCGCACGGCCGCGTAAACGAACCGCCCAGAATGATCTCGCCGGCACCGAGCGTTACGCCGAAGCGCGCCAGCCGATTCGCGAGCCACACGACGCCATTTGCCGGATGATTCAGCACGCCGGCGGCGACGCCCGTTTCCTCGACCACCCCGTTGCGCGACATGATCGCCGCGACCCAACGCAAGTCGATGTCCGTAGGCCGCACCGGCCGGCCGCCGATCACCACGCCCGCGTTCGCCGCGTTGTCAGCGATCGTGTCGAACACCTTGCGCGGGCGCTTGGTATCCGGGTCGATCGACTGGCTGCGCGCGTCGATGATCTCAAGCGCGGGCACCACATAATCGACGGCATCGTAGACGTCCAGCAGCGTGCAGCCCGGCCCGCTCAGCGGCTTGCCGAGCACGAACGCGAGTTCCACCTCGACACGCGGCACGATGAAGCGCTGCGTTGGAATCGTCGCGCCGTCGTCGAAAAACATATCGTCGAGGAGCGTGCCGAAATCCGGCTCGTCGATCTGCGACGACGCCTGCATCGCCTTCGACGTCAAGCCGATCTTATGCCCTTTCAGAACGCGGCCCTCGGCGAGCTTGATGTCGACCCACGTGCGTTGAATCGCATACGCGTCGTCGATCGTGATATCCGGATGATCGAGCGAAATCTGGCGGATTTGCTTGCGCTCGCGCTCCGCCGTGTGCAACTTGCGCGCGAGAAGATCGATGGTAGTTAAATCCAGCATGGTCGTCATGATCGCCGATCACCGTCACGCATCGCGCTTATAGCGCGCGTGAATGTTGTTGTGCTTGTAGGTGCCCGCGTCGCTGAACTCGTTCACCTCCATCGACAACGCCAGCGGGCGGCTTGCGTACAGCTGCACAAAATGGGCCTTGATTGCGTCGAACAACGCGTCGCAAGCCCGTTTCTTCGTCGCCTCGTCGCGGCCCGAGCCGAATTTGAACGTCACATGGACGAACGCGTCGTCGGCAGTGCCGTCGGCGATGCAGTAATCCTGCAACTCGATCGCGCGCGAGCGGATACCGCCTATCGGGAACACGCCGTCCTGCGCGATCAGCGTATCGTTGATCGTCTTGAGCAGCACCGGAATCCGGGCGGCTTCGCGGATGTTCGCGGTGTATTCGACGATGATGTGCGGCATGGAAATTCTCCGTATTCCGAACGGTTTTTCGTTGTAGAGGCGAGAGCGCGGCCCGTGTCACGGCAGCGGGAAAATCGCGTTGATCTGGCCCGTGCCGGAGCTTGCGAAATAATCGGTGACGGTTTCGATCGGTTTGTCGTAACGATCCCAGCCAAGCAAACCGAGCAGCATCGCGGTATCGTGCATGCCGCCCTCGCCGTGGCAGTGTTCGTTGTATTCGGGCAGCATCTTGCAGAACGTGGCGAAATCGCCCTGCTTCCACAGCTCGACCACGCGCAGATCGACCTGCCGGAAAAACTCCCGGCTGATTTCGTGGATCGAATCTTCCGGGCTGCCGTTGTCGTTGAACCGATGCGATAGCGAGCCGCTTGCGAAGAACGCGACATTCGCATCGCTGGCTTCGATCGCCTCCTTCAGTGCCATGCCGAAACGGCGACTCTCGTCGAGCGAGTGCCACATGCACCAGCCAGCGATCGACACGACCTTGAAATGCTGGTCGGCGTTCATGTAGCGCATCGGCACGAGCGTGCCGTATTCGAGTTCGAGACTATCGATTTCATGCGCGCGCGTGTGAATCCCATGCGCGTTCGCGACCTCTGCGATCAGATGCCCGAGTGCCGGATTGCCCGGATACGCATAACGCATGTCACGAATGAAGTGCGGCAGTTCGTTGCTCGTGTAAATGCCCGAGAAAGACTGGTTACAGTTGACGTGGTAGCCGGCATTGACCAGCCAATGCGTGTCGGCGACGACGATCGTATCGACGCCGAGCGCGCGGCAGCGCTCGCCAATCACCTGATGCCCGCGAATCGCCTCCGCACGGCAGCCATGATGCTTACCCGGCAGCTCGGACAAATACATCGACGGCACGTGAGTGATCTTCGCGGCAAGAGACAACTTTCCCATCGTGAGTCTCCAGCCGCACGTCGGCGCTTCCCGCACCGGCGCGCGGCGTATCTTGATCGCCGGGCGTCACACGCCCCAACGGGGAATGTGATGACTACCCATCGAAATGCAGACATTCTTGATTTCGGCAAACACTTCGAAGCTGTATTCGCCGCCTTCTCGGCCGATGCCCGACTCCTTCACGCCGCCGAATGGCTGGCGCAGATCGCGAACGTTCTGGCTGTTGACGAACACCATCCCCGCCTCGATCCCACGCGCGAGCCGATGCACACGGCTGACGTCCTGCGTCCACAGATACGAAGCAAGGCCGTAATTCGTATCGTTCGCCAAACGCAACCCATCCTCGTCATTATCGAACGGAATCAGGCAGGCGACCGGCCCGAAGATCTCCTCCTGCGCGATACGCATCCGGTTGTCGACATCGGCGAACACGGTCGGCCGAACGAAATTTCCATTCGTCAAATGCTCGGGCAAATGCTCGGGCTTGTCCGCGCCACCCGCGACGAGACGCGCGCCTTCCTCTTCGCCAAGCCGGATGTAGCCCGTCACCTTTTCCCAGTGCGCACGCGTGATCATCGAGCCGAGCTGCGTGCGCTCGTCGGCGGGATCGCCGACGAGCAGGTTACTCGCGCGACGCGCGAATTCGGCAACGAACTTATCGTAAATCGTTCGCTGTACGAAAATCCGCGATCCCGCCGTGCAACGCTCGCCGTTGATCGAAAATATCGTGAACAGCGATGCGTCGAGCGCACGGTCGAAATCGGCATCGTCAAAAATCAGCACGGGCGACTTGCCGCCGAGTTCCATCGAATATTTCTTCAATCCCGCGTTCGCCATGATCCGCTTGCCGGTGACGGTTCCGCCGGTAAACGAAATCGCACGCACGTCCGGGTGCTTGACGAGCGCGTCGCCCGCTGTCGCGCCGTAACCCTGCACGACGTTCAGCACGCCCGGCGGAATGCCGGCTTCGAGCGCCAGACGCCCGAGCTGGTCCGCGGTCAACGGCGAAAGCTCCGACATCTTCAGTACTGCGGTATTGCCGAGCGCGAGACAAGGCGCGGTCTTCCACGTCGCCGTCATGAACGGCACGTTCCAAGGCGAGATCAGCGCACACACGCCAACGGGCCGATACAGCGTGTAATTCAGCATCTGGTCGTCGACCGGATAACTGCGGCCGTTCATCTGCGCACACACTTCGGCGAAAAAATGGAAATTCTCCGACGCACGCGGAATCAACTGCTTCTTCGTCTGCGAGATCGGCAGCCCCGTATCCTGTGTTTCCAATTCGGCAAGCGGCGCAACGTTGCGCTCGATCAACTCGCCGAGCCGGCGCATCAGCTTCGCGCGCTCCTTGACCGGCGTGTTCGCCCACTTCGGAAACGCCTCCTTCGCGGCACGCACAGCTGCGTCGATTTCCTGCGCGCCGCCCGATGCGATATCGGCAATCGGCTCGCCCGTGGCCGGGTTAAACGTTGTAAACGTCTCGCGGCTTTCCACTTCTTTGCCGTCGATCCAATGCTTGATGAAGGTCATGCATCTCTCCTGGTGCGGCAGCGTCAGCCCGCACGGTAATAATCGTCCTCGCTCACGATCGTATTGACGAGCCGGCCGACGCCTTCGATCTCGGTCACGACCTCGTCGCCCGGCTTCGTATCGGCAAGCCCTTGCGGCGTGCCAGTCAGGATCAGGTCGCCAGGCGCGAGCGTCAAAAAGCAGCTCAGATATTCGACTAATGATGCGACGTCGAAAATCATGTCCCGCGTGTTGCCGCGCTGCGTTTCATGGCCATTGACTGTCGTGCGCAGCGTAAGATTCGACGGATCGCCGATCTCGTCGCGGCTCACGAGCCACGGCCCGAGCGGCGTGCAGGTGTCGCGATTTTTCACGCGCAGGTTCGGCCGATAGTAATTCTCGAGATAATCACGAATTGCGTAATCGTTCGCAACCATATAGCCGAGCACGTAATCGAGCGCCTGCGCGCGCTTCACGTTGCGCGCGGCGCGACCGATCACCACCGCAAGCTCGCATTCGTAATGCATGTGCGTCGCATCGGCGGGACGCACTGTCCGCGCGTGATGACCGACAAACGTGTTGGGCCCTTTCAGGAAGACAAGCGGCTCGCTCGGCGCGTTGAACGCGAGTTCCTTCGCGTGATCGGCATAGTTCAGCCCAAGCGCGAACGTTGTGCGCGGCACCAGCGGCGGCAACCATGCGACGTCCGTCTCGTCAAGCACGCGACCGATATCGAGCCTTACACGCCCTTCGCCTGCCGGCTCGGCCGTATGCAACGCGCCATTGAACACCACGCGCGCGGTTTTCATATCGTATCCTCCGCAATCAGCGAGTGGCGCAGCACGCCCAGGCCCGGCGCGGCGATTTCGATCGCGCTGCCGGCCGGTGCGCGCGGCGCGTTCGGCCCGACGCCGACCAGCAGCACATCGCCCGCGTCGAACGACATGAACGACGACACCTCGGCGATCAATTGCGCCACCGGCCGGACCAGGTTCGCGGTGCTCGCGGTATAGCGCGGCACGCCGTCGATGCGCACGGTCACTTCGAGCCTGTCCGGATCGGCAATGCTTGCGCGCGCAACGATTGCCGGGCCGAGCGGACAAAACCCGTCGCGACATTTGAAGCGCACTGCAGGCCGGTAGTAATCGGGAGACGGTACCGATACATCGCTCGCGAGCGTGTAGCCGAGCACATAATCGAGTGCTCGCTCGCACGGCACCCGGGTAGCGCGGCGCGCGAACACGACGCCGAGCGTCGCGCCGATTTCGAGCGCATCGATGCCCGCCGGCACCACAACGGCCGCGCGGTCGGCCGCATGGGTGTTCGCGGGTTTCACATACAGCACGGGCGCGGCCGGCGGCTTGCCGTAGGGCGGCGCATGCACCGCGTCGCCCAACGCGGCGAGCGCGCCGCGATCGTTCAGCAAAGCGCCGTACACGGTGCCCACGCGGACCGCCTCCGCCGCTTCGCCATCGACGATAAAAGGCAACTCCATCCGTTCCTTCCTTTGCCGCGTCGCGCGGCCAAACCTAATTTGTTAATATATTAACTAACTGCCGGCCAACATACAACCACAATAACCCTGATTGGTCGCCTCGGCGATTTCGTCCTGCTAAGATTGTCGGATCAATCGCTTTCCGGATACTTCATGAATCGAACGGTCGATCACCGCAATCTGGCCATGCTGCTGCTCGAAGCTCGTGAAACGCTGATGGGACGGTTCCGGCCGATTCTCAAAGAATTCGCGTTGACGGAGCAGCAATGGCGGATCATCCGCTTGCTGGACGGGGCTCCGAACCAGGAACTCGACGCCGGGCAGATCGCGAAGCGCTGCAGCATTTTAAGCCCGAGCCTCACGGGCGTACTCGAAAGAATGGAGCGCGACGGCCTGATTCGCCGGATGCGCGCGTCCGAGGATCAGCGCCGACTGATGGTCAGCTTGACCCTGCAAAGCCGCCAGCTCGTCAAACAGATCGGCCCGCGCATCGACGAACAATACCGGCTCATCGAAGAACGTTTCGGGGTCGATGCATTAAGCGAAATGTATGCGGCACTCGACAAATTAATCGAGGTCGGCGGCCTGCAATAACCGGCGGCCGCCGTCACGCACGCCGTCAGCGGCCCGTTCTCGGCATCTGCGCGAACACGTCGATGCCGCGCGACGTGCGCATGCACTCGTGTATGTAATCGACGAACGGCAGCGGCTCGAAGTCGATCTCAGCACGGATGCGCGCGTTGTCGAACACGCAGTCGAGATCGGCAAACGCCGCGTAGGACAGCAAGGCCCGCTCGATCACCCGCTCGCGCACCGGATCGCGGCGGCCGAGCACGTCGCGCGCGATCGCACAAAGCTCGGCGTTCGAGCAGAGTGCGTAACGCGATTGGCCTTCGATGCCGGCCGCTTCATCCATTGCCCGCACGATCTGCGTGACGCTCGGCGCTTCGTCGCCTGCCGAGACATGATAGGCGTCGTAAGCCAGCGCCGGTTTCAGCGCAAGCAGCATCAGCGCGCGTGCGCAGTCGTCGACCGCGATGACGTCGACGCGCGTCATCGGCCGCGCGGTGAAGCGGCGCACCGCGTGTACGATCCGGAACATCCAGAACGTGCTGGCCGACGGCCGCGTGCCAAGCAGCGTATGACCGACGACACAGGAAGGCCGCGCGACGACGAGCGGCAGCCCCAGCGCGCGCAAGCCCGTTTCCGCATCGCGCTTGCCGCGCGCATATGGCATCGCGTCGATGTCTCGATCGCGCGATGCAAAAGCGGCGGCGTCCTCACGAATCGCGCCGCGCTCGCGCGCGCCGGTTGCGAACGCTGCGCCCACATGCACGAAGCGCTTCAGCCGCCGGCTGCCGACGAAACGGCTCGCGAAGCGCAACGTTGCGTCGCGGTTCGTCGCATTGACGACGGGCGCTGCGGAGAACGACGCAATCCCCGCGCAATGAATCACGTGCGACGCCGCCGACAAACGCGCCGCGTCGGCATCGTCGAACTCGCCTTCGAGCGCGCCCGCGATCACGTTCGCCTCGCTCAGGCGCTCGGCCCAGTACGGCGCGAGGCCGCTTCTGAGTGCCGCCGCGCGCAGCCGCGTCAGCGCATGCGCACGGTTGCAGGCGCGAACCACGCAGACCACCCGGTCGATCAACCCGGCATTGATCAGCGAAACCAGCACCGAGCCGCCGATGAACCCTGTCGCTCCCGTCAGCACGAGACGCTCGACGTGCGCGGCCGCGGCAGGCACGCTCGCCGGCGACATGAGGCCGGTCTGCCAAGTAAACGATAAGGCCCGTTTCCAGATCAACACGATAGTCTCCGTTTTTCCGCGAATTCAGCATCAAAAGCGATAACTCACCGACGACAGTCCGAAGTAATTGCTCTTGGCCTGCACGATCGGGCTGTTGCCGTAGCTGCCCAGCAGACGCGACACGCCGAGCGTCGTCTCCACCGACCAATGACGCGAGAATGTGTAGGTCCAGGCGAGCGCCATCGACGCACTGTCGATACCGCCTTTCGTCGAGTACGGCCGAAAGCGGCTTGCCGCCGACTGCGCGTCGGTCACGCCATAAAACGTCTGCATATAGCGGCCGGAGCCCGCATGCACGGACCCGGTCACGACGACTGCGTGACGCCCGGCGCTAAATACCGGCACGGCGAGATCGACATGCCCGGACAAGCCGCGCGCCGTATGGGTGACCGGCGTATCGAGCGTCACGCTCAACACGCTGTTGCCATACAATTTCATGCCCGCCTGCACCGCGATGATCACCGAGCCCGGTACGCTTCCCATGCCCTTCAGATAGTCCGATCCCGAGCGGCCGAAGCGGTTTTCGTCGATGCGGCCCTCGTCATAGCTGAGCGCCGCGGCAACAAACGTGTCGCCCGGCAGATTCAACCTGTAGCCGACGCCGTCGAGCGGGCCGATGAACCAGCCGTTGTCGAACGTCGCGGAAAACGACGGTGCGAACACGCCGCGGTATTGATTGCTGCCCGCATAGCGCGGCGCAAAACCGCCGCCGAGCGAAACCGTATAGACATTTTCCGCATGAGAAGCCGCAGCGGTTATCAAGCCGACGAGCGGCACGCAATACTGGAAAAACCGTAGAGGATGAAGGAACAGGCGCACGATATTGGCACGAGGGTCAAGAAGCTCGCAGTCTATGAGCATGCGTCTGACGATTCTGTCCCGAATGTTTCGGGAATATGTGCGTATTTGTGTTCGATTGTCGGTAATTGTGACGCCCTCGCTGCACGGATATACGCACGGCTAGAATTCGCGGGTCCCGCATATGCCGGCCGGGCGCATGCGGCGCAAATATAACGAGGAGATCATGAAAGACGTGCCGCTCAGATATCGCGTGCTGCTAGTCGAAGACGATGACAGGCTCGCGCAACTGATCCGCGAATACCTTGACAGCTACGAGTTCTCCGTGACAATCGTCCGGCGCGGCGATCTCGCCGTTGCCGCCGCGCGCGAGCATCAGCCCGCACTCGTGATTCTCGATTTGATGCTGCCGCATCTCGATGGGATGGAAGTGTGCCGTCGCATCCGCGCGTTCTCGAACGTGCCGGTGCTGATCCTGACCGCGCGCGCGGATGCATATGATCAGATCGCCGGCCTCGAAACCGGCGCCGACGACTACGTGACGAAACCGATCGAACCACGCGTGCTCGTCGCACGCGCCCGCGCGCTGCTGCGCCGCGCGCAGCCCGGCCCCGTCGCCGACGTGCAGACGAGCCAGACGCTATCGTTCGGTCAACTGACCATCTCCCCGCCGAACCGCACTGTCGCGTGGCGCGGCGAACTCGTCGATCTGAAAACGGCCGAATTCAACTTGCTGTTGATCCTCGCGCGCGCGGCAGGCACCGTGCTCAGCCGCGACGATATCCTGAAGCAATTGCGCGGCATCGAGTTCGACGGCCTCGACCGCTCGGTCGACTCAGGCATCTCGAAGCTAAGGCGCCGCTTCGAGGACGATTCGTCCGAACCGCATCGGATCAAGACGATCTGGGGACGCGGCTACCTGTTCAGCCCGTCGGCATGGGACGATTGAATGCTGCGCTCGCTAATCAAACTGTACCTGTTCGTGATCGCATGCTTCGCCGCATCGGTCGTGTTCATCAACACGTCTTTCGACCGCTTCTTCTATGAGCGGCTCGCAACCGCGCAACGCGCGTCGCTGACCACCTACGCGTTCGTGCTCAACGACTATCTCGAACGTCATCCGGGCGCGCAGCGCGAACTCGCACTGCGCGAGCTTGCATTGCACGGCAACGAAGGATTCAATTTCATTTCGATGAATGCCGCGCGCCGCGCGCTGTACGGCACGCCGCTGCACGACCTCGAGCGCGGCGACATCGCAATCAGCTATGACGGCAAGGATTACTACATGCCGCTCGCCGACGGCTCCGTATTGCATGCGCGGCCGGTCCAGCCGGCAAATCTCGACATCCAAATCTACGCATACCTGACCGTTTCGTTCGCGATGCTGCTCGCGATCGTGCTATGGGTGCACTACCACTGGCGCGACTTGCGCAAGCTGCAAGCGGCCGCGCGCACGTTCGGCCGAGGGCGGCTGGCGACGCGCGTGCGCTTGTCGCGCAAATCGAACATCTACGAGCTGTCGCAGCAGTTCAACGATATGGCGCAACGTATCGAAACGTCGATTCAGCAGCAACGCGAGATGATGCACAGCATCTCGCACGAGCTGAAAACGCCGCTCGCAAGGCTCGAATTCGGCCTTGCACTGCTCGCCGAACCGGATGCGCCCGTCCGCATACGCGAGCGACAGGATGCGCTGCGCCGCGACGTGCGCGAGTTGGACGATCTCGTCACCGAACTGCTGACGATCGGCCGGCTGGAACAACGCGAAGCGCATCTCGCACTGATGCGAGTGACGGTGGCCGAGCTGATCGATAGCGTCGCGGCTAATGTCGCGAACGATATCGCCGATCGCCGGCTCACGTTCGATGTCTCGACGCACGGTGCGCGCGCGAGCCATATCTGCGATCCGAAGCTCGTCGCGCGTGCCCTGCTGAATCTGATCCGCAACGGCATGCGCTATGCGTCGACGACAATCTCGCTAAGCGCATCGCACAATGAAGCAGGGGCGCTCGTGCTGGCGGTTGAAGACGACGGCCCCGGCATCGCGCCCGCCGATCGCGACCGCGTGTTCGAGCCGTTCTGCCGGCTCGACTCAAGCCGAGACCGGCAGACGGGCGGATTCGGGCTTGGCCTGACGATCGTCCGGCACGTCGCGCTCGCCCACGGCGGCGAAGCACGGCTTGACGACGCGTCGACACGCGGCGCCCGCTTCGTCATCACGCTGCCGGTACTCGAATTGCCGGCTCGCGGCCAAAACGCGCCGAGCATGGTGACGTGATGCGTGCGCGGCTGTCCGCAACCGGCCGGCGGCGGACAGCCGCGCTCACTCCGCTGGTGGGATCCACTTCGCCGTTGCCGCGTCACTGTCACGGAACGCTGGATATTTCGCGCTCAGTTCGCCGACTGTGCGGATACGATTACGAATCAGGTCGTCCCGCGTAATCAACGCCGGCTTCACGACAATATGCCGCCCGGGATCCTGCCCTGCGACGAGCAGCGCCGCCGCCCGCACCGACACCGCGCCGACCACGGCCGGATTGGTTGCGGCGGTCGCCACCCATGCGCTGCCCGGCGCACGGATCGCCTCGATATCGGCCGTGGAGATGTCCGCGCTGTAGATCTTCACTCGCGAGCCGAGCTTCGCTTCGTTCGCGGCAATCAGTGCGCCACGCGCAAACTCGTCATATGGGGCGAATACCACCCGGATATCCGGATGCGCGCGATACGCGGCAGCCGCCTGGTTCGCGACCGACTGCGCAATCGGAGCATCGACCGTTCCCCAGCGCGCCTTCTCCTGGATGCCCGGCCGGGCACGCTTGAACTCACGCCAAACCGCGTCGCGCCGGTCAAGCGGAGCGAAGCCCGCGACGTACACGTAACCCGCCGCAAATGACGGCCCATTGTCCTTTACCGCCTGCTCCAGCACGAGCGTCGCGATATCGCGGTCGCTCTGCTCGATCTGCGGCACTTTCGGATGATTCAGGTCGACGTCGAACGCGACGACCTTTATGCCTTTGTCGAGCGCGCGCTGAACGACGTCCGTCAGTGCTTCCGGCAGCCCATGATTGACGATGATCGCCGCGACGCCGAGGCTGATTGCTTGTTGAATCTGCTCGCGCTGCTCGGCCGCGTCCTGCCGGCCTTCGTAGATGCGCAGATCCACGCCGAGCGCCCTGGCTTGCCGCTGCGCGCCGGCCTCGTATGCTTGAAAGAAATCGCCCGTCGACAAGTAGTTGACGAGCGCGATCTTCACGCCGGCCTTATCGAACGGCGGCGGCGCATCCTTAGGCGGCGCGGCGCATGCGCCCGAGACCGGCAATATCAAGGATAACGAAACGGCGCACGCGATCCGGCACAGCCCCCGCAGCGGCACACGCATGGCAACTCCTATCAGTATAAGCAGGTGGATGGGGCTCGCCTCGATTCGGCAAGCGAATGATGCGTTAGTGCACCGGTCGATGAATCAGCCAAGCGACGAGCCGGGCATTCATCGCGCGCGGCAAGCAGCTTGCATTGCGCCGCCCTGCCGCTCAACCAATTCGCCATCAGCGCGTGAGCGCATACTCGGTCGGCACGCGATAGCGTGCTCCGGGATGCGGCGCTGCAAGACGCGGCCCTGCGCCATGCAATTTTTCGCGCAGCGTGCCCGGCGCGTACTCGGTCTTGTAGACGCCTCGCCGTTGCAGCTCCGGCACGACAAGCTCGACAACGTCAATGAACGTTTCCGGCGTCACCGCATAAGCAAGATTGAAACCGTCGACGTCGGTCTCGTCGACCCAGGACTGCAAATCGTCGGCAATCTCGCGCGGGTCGCCGACCGACACCGGACCGAGCCCGCCAATGCCTCCCCACTTCGCAATTTCGCGAACCGTCCATACGCGTGTCGGGTCGGCGCTTGACAGCGCCTCGACGGCCGACTGGATCGCATTGCTCTCGACGTGCGTGAGCGGCTCGTCGAGCCCGTGCTTCGACAGATCGATGCCGGTCCACCCGGACATCAGCGCAAGCGCCCCCTCGTCACTCGCATAGCGCCGGTAATCAGCGTGCTTCGTGTGTGCATCAGCCGACGTGCGGCCGGTTATCACCGTATGTAGATTAAAAATCAGCACGTCACGCGGATTTCGGCCGTATTTGCGCACGCGCTCGCGAATGTCCGCAACGAACGCCTTCAGGATCGTGCGCGACGGTGCCGCGACGAAAATGCATTCCGCATGCTGCGCGGCGAAATCCTTGCCGCGCTTGGACGCACCGGCTTGATACAGCACCGGTGTGCGCTGCGGTGACGGCTCGCACAAATGGATGCCTGGCACGTCGAAATGCTTGCCGTGATGGCCGATTGCGTGCACCTTCGACGGCTCCGCGAACACATGCCGAACCGCGTCGCGCACCACCGCATCGTCCTCCCACGAACCCTCCCACAGTTTGTAGCAAACTTCGAGATACTCGTCGGCGAGCGCGTAACGGTCGTCGTGATCGGTCTGGCGCGGCAGGCCCAGATTGCGCGCGGCGCTGTCGAGATACGATGTGACGACATTCCAGCCAACGCGCCCGTTCGTCAGATGATCGAGCGTCGACATCCGCCGTGCGAACGGATACGGATGTTCATATGACAGCGAGCACGTGATACCGAAACCGAGATGCTGCGTGACGGCGGCCATCGCGGACACGAGCAGGATCGGATCATTCACGGGCACCTGCGCGCCTTGCCTGATCGCGGCTTCACCGCTGTGTTGATAAACATCGTAGATACCGAGCACGTCGGCAATAAACAGGCCGTCGAACTTGCCGCGTTCGAGCAATCGAGCAAGCTCGGTCCAGTAACCGATCTGACGATAACGCCACGATTGGTCGCGCGGATGCGCCCACAATCCAGGCGATTGGTGTCCGACGCAATTCATGTCGAAGGCATTGAAACGGATTTGACGAGTCATGACGGCTAAGCACTCCGGACAGCGAAATAACAGGCTTACAGCGCGCCGTGCCGCGGCGGCAGTGTGTCGTTGACGAGATAGTCGGCGATCGCGATGTATTTCCAGCGCACCGGATCGTGCAGCGTATGCGTGCGTGCATTGCGCCAATGCCGATCGAGCGCGTGCTCGGCAAGCACGCCCGACGTACCGGCAAGTTCCAGCAGCCGCGATGACGCAGCGAGCGCGACTTCGGTCGTCGCGGCGCGCGCCTTCGCGACCGCGATCGAGGCGGCCGCAACCGTGCGCTCGTTCGGATCGTCAATCGATGCGTCCACGCGCAGGCCCGCTCGTTCGGTCAACGCTTCGGCCGCATCGAGTTCGACTGCGAGCTTGCCGAAGATTTCGAGCGTAAGCGGATCATCGCTCGCCCGTTCGACATGCGCATCCACCCACGGCCGCGCGCGCTCGCGCACGAAGCAGCGCGCATCGGCAAACGCCGCACGTGCAATACCAAGATCGACAGCCGCGTGGATCAATTGACCGAGCGGGCCGACGGGCGTCGGTTTGTCGAACGCCGCGCCGTAAGGCACGACTGCCGATGCGTCGACATACACGTTGTCGATCCGCGTCGAGCCGCTGCCCGTCGTGCGCTGGCCGAAGCCGCTCCAGTCATCGTCGACCGACAGTCCCGGCGCACTCGCCGGCGCAAATGCGACATACAGCACGCCGTTGCGGTCCTTCGCGACGATCGGAATCCAGTGAGCGAACAACGCCCCCGTCGAATAGAATTTTTGTCCGTTGAGCCTGAAACCAGGGCCGTCGGGCTCGATCGTCGTCCGATAATCACGCACGGTTTTCGTGCCGCGTTCGGACAGCGCGTTACCGAAACGCTCGCCTGCCAGCGCACGTTCGAAATAGAAGCGTTGTTGCTCGCGCGTGCCGTTCACGCGCAGCACTTCGAGCATGTAGAAGTGATTTTGTGGAATCTGGCCGATCGCCGGATCGGCGGCCGATACGATCGCTGTCACTTCAGCGAGCGTCGTCGCGGATACCGCCGCGCCGCCGAACTCGCGCGGCACGGCTATGCCCCAGAGCCCCGTCGCCGAATAGGCGTCGAGCTCGTCGTAAGGCAACCTGCGCGTGCGATCGCGCTGCGCAGCTCCTTCGGCGATTCGCGCGGCATACTCGCGCGCGACGTCGAGCGCCTGCCGATCATCGGCGATGCGGCGCGCGACCGCTGGTGCCGGCCCACTGCTCGGTTGGACAATCGCGTTCATCAGATCAATTCCACGGGTGGCGTGCAGGCTTGACGCCGTTCAGGTAGTAGTTGCCGACCAGGTGATATTTCCAGCGCACCGGATCGTGCAGCGTATGGGTGCGCGCGTTGCGCCAGTGGCGATCGAGACCGTGCTCTGCAAGCGTCGCGGCCGTGCCGGCCAGTTCGAGCAACTTCTCGCTTGCAAGCAGCGCGATCTCGGTGGTCAGCACCTTTGCCTCGCCCACCGCGACCGATGCGCGCGCAACGTCGTCCTCGGTTATCGCGGGCTGCGCCGAAATGGCGTCGAGCGTGCGCGCCGCGCGTTCCAGCAGCGCATCGGCCGCATGAAGCTGAATCACGAGCCGCCCTGTTTCCCGCACCGTCAACGGATCGTCGCTCGCACGCTCGACGCCGCTGTCGATCCACGGACGCGAGCGCTCGCGAACGAAGCGCAGCGTATCGTCAAGCGCCGCATGCGCGATACCCGCGTCGATTGCCGCCTGGATGATTTGCGAAACGGGACCGTTCAACGTCGGCAGATCCGATACGCGATGCGCCGGAAAGACATGCGACGCGGGCACGCTCACGTCGTCGAGCTGCACAGTGCCGCTTGCCGTCGTGCGCTGGCCGAATCCCGACCAGTCGTCGATCACGGAAAGCCCCGGCGTGCCCTTCGGAATATAAGCGAGCCAGCCCTTACGGTTCTCGTCGAGCGCAAGCACGGGCACATAGTGAGCGAACAGCGCACCGGTCGAATAGAATTTCGTGCCGCTCACGCGATAGCGGTCGCCGTCGCGCGTGATCCTCGTCTTCAAGTCGAGCACGTGTTTGGTGCCCTTCTCGGAGAAGCCGTTGCCGAAACGTTTTCCCTTCAGGATCTCGCCGAAGAAGAAACGCTTCTGCTCGTCGGTGCCCGTCAGGGCGATCACGTCGACAAGACCGAAATGGTTCTGCGGCAATTGGCCAAGCGACGGGTCCGCCGCCGAGATGATCTTCACGACTTCGGTGAGCGTCACATACGACGCACCCGCGCCGCCGTAGGCTTTCGGCACCGTGATGCCCCATAGGCCCGCTTGCGAAAACCAATCGACTTCCGCATACGGCAGCCGGCGGTCACGATCGCGCTCGATCGCGCCCTCGGCGAGCCGTTGCGCGAGTTCGCGCGCGACCTCGAGCGCCTGCGCATCGCTCGCGATGACGCGCGCAACGCCAAGCTGATCCGATGCCGCATCACGCACATCGCCGGGCGTCTCCAATGTTGCTGACATCTGGCTTCTCCATTGTCTGGAACAATGGATCAATCTAACAACGCCGCGCCTCGGCACAAACCGATGGTTTCTGGAAACGATATTCCCGCGTCTGCAAAATGCGCCGCGCATCCGCGCGAACAGACCGAGATCACGCCACTCCCGCCGTCGTGAATCGACCCCGCTCGCGGATTCGGCGCGTCACGCGCGATGTAAGCGGCTGCGATGCATGCCTCCGCGTGCACGCATCGCGCTCGGCGAACCCGATACCCCGACGCTAGCGCGTGGATCGCACGCTGCCGATCCGAAACGTGAACGCGAGCGCACACACGAGCAGCCCGCCTTTAATGAAATCCTGCATATAGTATGGCGCGTTCAGCATCGTGAGTCCGTTCAACAGCACGCCGACGAACACCGCGCCGAGCACGGTGCCCGCGACGTTCGGACGTTTCGCGCCCCACACCGCATAGCCGATCAGCGATGCCGCCACCGCATCGAGCAGCAGCGAATGGCCGGCGCTCGCGTCGCCGCGGCCGACCCGCGCGGCAATCAACACACCGCCGAGCGACGCGATCGCTCCCGACGCCGCATAGGCGGCGATCCGATAACGCGCGGTCGGCGCACCCGCCAGCCGCGCGGCTGTCTCGTTGCCGCCGATCGCATACAGCACGCGGCCAAACCGCGTCGCCTCCATCACGACACATGCGAGGAGTGTGACGACAGCCACCACGATCACCGGCAACGGCACGACGTCCAGCACGCGCAGCCGTCCGAGTGCAACAAACGCCTGCGGAAAGCTGCCTGTCGCCTCAGTGCCGTCGGGCAGGATTGCACCCGTTGCGAGCGAACGGCCGCCCGTCGGAATCAGTTGCAACCCCGCGAGCAAAAACAGCGTGCCGAGCGTCGCAAGCTGATCCGGCACGCGCAAGCGCGTGATCAGGATTCCGTTGAACACGCCCGCACCGACGCCGAGCGCGACGCACGCGCCAACCGCTGCCGCAGCGCCGCCGTGCCAGACGATCAGCACATAGCTCGCGGCCATCTGCGCACATGCCGCGACACTGCCGACCGACAGATCGAAGCCGCCTGCCGCCAGCGTGATCGTCACGCCGATGCCGAGCAACGCGACGATCGATACCGCCTGCAAGATGCTGAACAGATTGTCGATTGCGACAAACGCGGGCTCGCGCGCCGCGAAGCCGGCCACGAGTGCGGCGAGCACGAGTACGATGCCAACGCGCTCGATGCGCTCGCGCGCGACGGCGATCCAAGGTTGGGCACGCTCTGCCGCCGATCGCTGCGCGGGTGCCGCCACAACCTCGGCGGGCGTGGAGTTTTTCATACGGACGAAGCCTCCGGTTCAGCGAATCGGAATTGAATATCGAGTGTGCCGCGATCGAACGGCAACACGCGGTCGGCAATGGCATAGGCGTCGTCGAGATCGCTAACGAACACGAGCGTCGCGCGTGCAGCCGCTTCATTGCGCAACAGCGCGATCAACTCGGCGCGCGCGCCGACATCGATACCCTGGAACGGTTCGTCGAGCAGCAGCAGCCGCGCCGGCGCGAGATGCCAGCGCGCAATTGCGGCCTTCTGCTGATTGCCGCCCGACAAATGCGTCAAGCGGTCGTCAGGCCCCATGCAACGAATGCCGAAGCGCGCAATCGCATCGAGCGCAACCTGCCGCTCGCGCGCCGCGCTCACGAAACCGAATGGAAACCAGCGAGACAGAAACGGCAACGACAATGTGCCCGCAAGCGTCGCGAACGGCACGCTGTCCGGAAACAGCGACGTGCGCCAACGATCCTCGGCCACGAGAAACACATTCGCACGAATCGCGTGCGCGGGCGAACGTGGACGCCACGGCATACCATCCAACCTCATCGAGCCGGCCGCGAGGCGCTCCGCGCCGAATACCGCGCGCGCGAAACGCGATTTGCCGCCGCCGACCGGCCCGGTAATCGCAACGATCTCGCCGCGCCGTACATCGAGATCGAACGGCTCGCTGTCCTCCGAAAGCCGAATGCCGCGCGCACTGAAACACTGCACGGCCGGATTCGAACAGGTTCCACCCGTCATTGCAGCCGGGAATGAAACGCTGCCGGTGTGGTGTGTACACAGCGGCACCGAATCCGGATATGCGGCAGTTAACGCGGTAACCGTTACAGCATCAACAGATTCGACATCGGCAAAAAAGACGGCATCTGCCGGATCAGCACGGGCAGGCGGTGCCTCGTCCGAAGCCGCAATCGATCCGGTGGAACGCGCAACGATTGCAGTCGATACGGATGTAAGCTCAGGTGCGGCGCTTCCAGCACATTCCGCCTCGACCACATGCACATGATCCGCACCCGGTGTCACCGCTGCCTTCACCGCACGCGAGCCGCCCGGCACCCGCCGCCCGATCATTGCTTCGTGCGCCGAATCAAAATCGAATGGTGTAACCTGCGTCGATACGATACGGCCGTCTCGCAGAACAACGATGCGATCGGCAATACGCCGCAGATCGCCGGTGCGATGTGACACGAGCAGAATTGCAACGCCATCGGCACGCAGCGCGTCGACGAGCGTCAACAAACGCTCGGCGTCTGCCGCGCCGAGGCTGGCAGTCGGTTCGTCGAGGATCAACAGCGCAGGCTGCGCAGCAAGCGCACGTGCGATCACGACAAGTTGCTGCGCGGCGAGCGAAAGCGTACCGAGCGGCGCGCGCAGATCCATGCGGTCGACCTGAAGGCCCACCCGGCGCGCAAGCGGCAGCGCGGCCGCGACACGCGACGCGGGCGTCGCGAGCCAGCGCGACTTGGAATCGCACAGCGTATCGAGCAGCAGATTGTCGGCAATCGACAGCGAAGGCGCGACCGCGTCGGCAACCGATTGATGAACCGTTGCAACGCCCGCGCGCTTGGCCGCATACGGCGAAGCCGGCGCGTAGCGCGCGCCGCGCAGCGTAAGCGTGCCGGCGTCGGGTGCGAGCACGCCGCTGACGATCTTCACGAGCGTCGATTTGCCCGCACCGTTTGCGCCCATCAGCGCAACCGCCTCGCCCGCGCGCAGCGACAAATCGACGCAATCGAGCGCGGCAGTCGCGCCGAAGCGCTTCGCAACCGCACGTGCGGCGAAAACGGTTTCAGACATCGTTGAGCATTGCGTGGCAAGCTTTATCGAACCAAGTCGCGATCGTAGCGAGCAAGCGCGCATTCGAGAACCAAGGGTTCGTCATATCGATAGTCGAAGGAATGGACATAAACTGTTGCACGTCATACGCTTGTGTTCCGCCCCGATCCATCTAGACTGGATAGCTGACCGAACAAATTTCGAAAGGAGACGAAATATGCGCCTCACCATTCGAATCAGCGGCAACAGTACTTCCGCACAGCCGTCTTTCGCGGTTCTGTGGCTCGATACCGACGAACATCTGTGGTCGCGCGAAGCGCATCAGGGTATCGATCTGCCGACGTGGGGCAAGGTGACGGATGTCGCGGGTGCGGTTGCGCTGTGCTCCGCCGACAGCGGCGAAGCGCTGTGCCGGCTGCAAGGGCTGTCGCTCTCCGGCCTGCAACCATCGACGCAAGAGCAGGAACACGGCGCAGCAGTGCTCGACAAACAATCGCTTCGCGGCGCATGGCGATTACAAGCAATCGATACGGAGTCCATTCGCCCGGAAAACCGGGAGTTCACCGTCGTCACCCGCTGAGAGCATGAAATATGCAACGCAGGCAGGCAATCAAATGAAAGCCGCCGAGACAATGGTCGACGGAATCTTCAGTGAAGCAAAGTAACGCAGCCACGCGGGCCAGTACCAGCCGGTACGCTTACGTAATCGGCTTGGCGAGATGCGAGCGGTCGTATGGCGGATCATAAGAATCAGGCCAAAATTCGACGATGCGCGCAATCTTCGCGTGCTCGATCGTAAAAAACGAGATTGCCCGCGCACGCTGAACGCCGTCGGTTACGGACACATCGGACACCGCTTCACGCGCGTCGCCGATCACGCGATTGAGCGTGAACTTCCACGGGCCATGCGCGGGATATTCGCGATTCAATGTTGCAAAATCCGCCGCACCGCAAATTCGCTCGTTCGATTGCGGCCACTCGAGTACGAAATCGTCGGCAAGCACGGCTGCGACCGAGCGAAAATCATTCGTTTGCATCAAACGCCAAAATGCGCGCACGACATCCACCGCCAATCGTTCGTCGTCCCGATCAGTGCTCATCTGCGAAATCACCCCGTGGTACCGCCGCCATTGCGCCGTCGCAATTGACCCACGTCGCGCAACGGCGGCGCGCCGAACAACCTGCTGTATTCCCGGCTGAACTGCGACGGACTCTCGTACCCGACCCGCAACGCGATCGAGCCGACATCGCCGCCCTGCGCGAGCAGCAACCGACGCGCCTCATGCAGCCGCAGTTGCTTCTGATATTGCAACGGGCTGAGCGTCGTCACATGCTTGAAATGATGGTGCAGTGACGACACGCTCATGTTCACCTGCTGCGCGAGCGTCTCGATCCGAAGCGGCTGCGCATAATGGGTTCGAATCCATTCGATCGCGCGCGCGATCCGATACGTCTGGCTACCCGCGATCGCGATATGCCGCAGTCGCGCGCCCAGTTCGCTGGTCAACAGCCGGTACAGCAATTCCTTTTCGATCAGCGGCGCGAGAATCGGGATATCGCCCGGAGTATCGAGCAATCGGACGAGCCTGAGCGCCGCGTCGAAAAGAGGCTCGGACAATGCGCCGACGACGATCCCCTCACCGGCCGGCAGCGCATCCGGCGCAGGCATTTGCATCTCGGCCGCCAACTCGGCGATGCGCTGCAAGTCGAGCGCGACTGACACGCACAGATATGGCGCGTCGACGGATGCGCGCGTGACCTGCGACAGCATCGGCAAATCGACCGACGTAACGAGGCAATGCTGCGGATCGTATTCGTACACATGTCCGGCGACCGTCACCCGCTTTGCCCCCTGCGCGGCAAACACGAACGAAGCGCGCGGCACGCTGCAACCGAGATCGACGGGCGATGAAAAGCGATGGAACGACAGTGCGGAAATCGCCGTCTGATGCGCGCCGTCCACTGGCGCGAAACGCACGACGCGCGCGGCCAACTCGCGGCGCGCGTCGTGCAACGCCGACGATTGTGCTAACGCAGAGGCGCCAGAGGCGATGCGTGAAGGCGCTTCGACCGTATCGAGCCGCGAATTCATCGTCAATACACCTTCAATGAGACAGCATGGGAAGCATTCCGGCTCCGATCGTAACAGGCGAAGACTCAAGCCGCGCAGCGCCCTCGCGCCGAGCCGGCAATTTGCAGGATTGTTCAATATTTTTGCAGAATCGTATATACACGCGCCAGCAGCCCATCCGTCACACTGCCGGCTGTTACCCGGCGCCAAGTCCGGGGATGCCCTCCCACGGAGAAAGTCCATGTCTACGACGTTTGTGCTGAACGGCAAGAATCTGACGCTGGACGCCGATCCCGCGATGCCGCTGCTCTGGGCGATACGCGAACGCGCCGGGCTCACCGGCACGAAATTCGGCTGCGGCGCCGCACAATGCGGCGCCTGCACGGTTCACCTCGAAGGCCAAGCGGTACGCTCGTGCGTACTGCCGCTTGCCGCTGTCGCCGGCAAACGGGTGACGACGATCGAAGGGCTGTCGGGCAAGCCCGCGCAAGCTGTCCAGGCGGCGTGGGTCAAGCTCCAAGTGCCGCAGTGCGGCTACTGCCAGTCTGGGCAAATCATGTCGGCGACGGCGCTCCTCGAGCAGAATGCCGCGCCGACCGATGCCGACATCGACGCCGCAATGAACGGCAACCTCTGCCGCTGCGCAACCTATACTCGCATTCGCGCCGCCATTCACGAAGCCGCGTCCGCGCTGAAGGCCTGAAAACGATGACGAACCATCTCGATCTACCCGAAACAGACGCGGTGCGCGCGTCCCGCCGCACGTTTCTGAAAGCCGCCGGCGCGATAGCAGCCGCCGGTCTGACGATCGGCTTCGAATGGCCCGACGCGAGCCGGGCGGCACAAGCCGCTGCATCGCCCTGTGCCGACGCATTCACACCCAATGCATTTCTGCGCATCGCACCGGACAACAGCGTCACCGTAATCGCTAAGCACGTCGAAATGGGCCAAGGCGCGTACACCGGCATCGCGACGATCGTCGCCGAGGAACTCGATGCGAACTGGCGCGACGTGCGCGTCGAAAGCGCGCCGGCCGATGCCGAGCGCTACGCGAACTTACAGTGGGGCAAATTGCAGGGCACGGGCGGCAGTTCCGCGATGGCGAATTCGTGGATGCAATTGCGCGAAGCGGGCGCCAAGGCGCGCGCGATGCTCATGTCGGCGGCAGCCGCGCGATGGCGCGTACCGGTTGCCGAGCTGAGCACGCGCGACGGCGTGGTCGGTCACGCCGCAAGCGGGCGCAGCGCGACTTACGGCGCGCTTGCGAACGCTGCAGCCGAGTTGCCGGTGCCGGACAAGGTCGCACTGAAATCACCGGCCGATTTCCGCTTGATCGGCAAACCGGTGCCTCGCGTCGATGCCGCCGCGAAATCCAACGGCACCGCGCAATTCACGATCGACGTCGCGCAGCCGGGCATGTTGGTCGCACTACTGCAGCGCCCGCCGCTATTCGGCGCGACCGTGAAGTCATTCGATGCGTCGGCGGCGAAGGCCGTGCCCGGCGTCACGTCGGTCGTTCAGGTGCCGCGCGGCGTCGCCGTCGTCGCGACAGGCTTCTGGGCCGCAAAACAAGGCCGCGACGCGCTGCAAATCGAATGGGATGACGCACACGCCGAAAAACGCAGTTCCGACACAATCATGCGTGAATACCGGCAACTGGCGGAGCGTGCAGGCGCCTCCGCCCGCCGTGATGGCAACGTGAACTCGGCGCTTGCAGAGGCGGCAAAGCGGATCTCGGCATCCTACGAATTCCCGTTTCTCGCCCATGCACCGATGGAGCCGCTCGACGCGGTCGTCAAGCTGACAGCCGATCGCTGCGAAATCTGGGCGGGCGATCAGTTCCAGACGATCGATCAGGAGAACGCCGCACGCGCGGCGGGGCTCGCCCCGAAGCAGGTGTTCATCCACACGCTGTACGCCGGCGGCAGCTTCGGGCGGCGCGCGAACCCGGCGTCCGACTACATCGTCGAGGCGGTGTCGATCGCAAAAGCGCTTGGCGCGAACGGCACGCCCATCAAGCTGCAATGGACCCGCGAGGACGATCTCCATGGCGGACGCTACCGGCCGATGTACTTCCATAAGCTCGACGCGGGGTTGAGCGCGGACGGCAAACTCGTCGGCTGGCGGCACCGGATCGTCGGTCAATCGATCGTCGCCGGCACGCCTTTCGCCGCGGGCTTGGTGAAAAACGGCATCGATGCGACCTCGGTGGAAGGCGCGTCGAACCTGCCATATGCCATTCCAAACATATCAGTGGAACTGACGACCACTCAAACAGGCGTTCCGGTGCTATGGTGGCGCGTCGTCGGCAGCTCGCACACCGCCTATGCGGTCGAGGCGTTCATCGATGAAGCCGCGCATGCGGCGGGCAAGGATCCATACCATTTCCGGCGCGATATGCTCGCGCATGAGCCGCGAATGCGCGCGGTGCTCGATCTCGCCGCGGAAAAAGCCGGCTGGGATTCGGCCACGCCACTGCCTAAAGGACGCGGGCGCGGAATCGCGGTCGCCGAGGCGTTTAAGAGCTACGTCGCACAGGTCGCCGAGGTGTCGGTCGACGAGCAAGGCGCGGTGAAGGTCGAGCGGATCGTTTGCGCGGTTGATTGCGGAACCGCGATCAATCCGGACGTGATCGCGGCACAGATGGAGGGCGGCATCGGCTTCGGGCTCGGCGCGGCGTTGAAAGGCGCGATCACGCTAAAGGATGGCAAGGTCGAGCAGAATAACTTCGACGGCTATCAGGTGTTGAGGATCGCCGAGATGCCGAAAGTCGAAGTGTATATCGTGCCGTCAGGCGAAGCACCGACCGGCGTTGGCGAACCGGGCGTCGCGCCGGTTGGGCCGGCCGTTGCGAATGCGATCTTCTCGGCAACCGGCAAGCGAACGTACACGCTGCCGCTGTCGGCGCCGGACCAGCACGGCAGCGTATAAACATAAACCGCAAACGCATTCCCGCATCGCGGGCCTGACCGCCCGCGCCGCCGCGCCCACCACCCGGGCGCGGCGTCTACGCGTCTACGCGTCTACGCGTTTTCGCCCTTCAAACCGGCCCCATTTGAGGCCCGGCGGTTATCTCCACCGCACGGTTGCCCTAAGAAAGTCGCGCATTGCAACCGCTCCTCTATCCGATCCGAGCCGCCCGCCCTGCTGCGGCCAGGCAGCTTCGCCTCGAATCCAACTTTTTTAAGTTCCATAAAAAAAAGTTTGACGTTCGCTTTTTGCAGAACTAACGTACCGAAAGGAAGACGCAATGAACCTTGGATTCATACGTCATGTTCATTACACCAAGAAACGACCGAGGGCCGATCGAGCGTTTCAAACAAAGGAGCGAAAAGACCCACCGATTTCACGACGTGTCTTCGCGATTTCCCGCACAGATTTCCCAATTAGATTGACGTCGGCTTGACAGGCCAGGTTTGGTTTTTTTCACCAATTAATTAGAAAGCCTAATTAATTGAGCGTATAGGGCCGCCTGTCGTCAGCTCGACGTTTATTCGACGGACCGGCACGCGCCAATGCCGGGATGACGTGCAGGCCGTTTCACGCGTCGAATCAATATGCCGACCAAGCACATCAATTCAGCAGTGCCGGCTGATATGTCCCATTGCATCACATCGCAGATGAAGCCCGAGTCGCTCACGCAATTCGTTCTTTTCTCAGGAGGCAATATGAAGAAGCTGTATCGCATTGCTTGTGCATCAATCATTGCAACAGCCTGTGCCAGCGCATTTGCCCAAGCTGCCGACAAACAGGCCGCCGTCGATCGCGCGCTTGCGCTGATTCAAGCCAATCCATCGATCTTCCAACTCGCGCCAAGCCGAGTGGCACGGACAGCAAAAGCGCTCGATATCAACGCGACCAGCAGCGCTGACACGATTTCCGGCGCAGCCACGGATCAATTCAAGGTCCGCGATGTCATCGTGGATCAGAACGGGGCGGAGCACGTTCGATTCGACCGGTTTTACGGCGGATTACCAGTGATAGGCGCAGACGTCGTCGTGCATTCGAAGCAAGGTCAATTGCAGCAGCCGAGCACGACGCTGAACGCCCCAATAAACCTGGCTAATCTAGTCCCCAGTCAAAAAGCGCTTTCGAGCACATCCGACATCGGCGCGGCCGCTGCGGAAAAAATTGCGGCAGCCCAGTTCGCGACGCGCGTCGATCATACCGGCAGCCCCGTCAAAGTAATCTATGCACGCAATACCGCGCCCGTTCTCGCCTATCAGGTAGACGTGTATGGTCCTTCCACGCGCGACCATTCGTCGGTGATGCGCTATTCGATAGATGCGCGCACCGGCCGCGTATTGGAAACCGAAAGCCTGATACAGCAAAGCGCCGCAACGGGTATCGGGCGGTCATATTATTACGGTGACGTCACGTTGACGACCGATCAGACCTCCGCGAACGGCTATCGGATGCTGGACCCCAAACGTGGCAATGGGTCCGTGCATGACGGCGCCGATCTTCAGGATTACGTTGTCGTGTCCCAGGCGGACAGTCTTCCGATCTACACCAGTACCACCAATACATGGGGAACCTACAATACAAGCAATCGCCAGACGGTTGCTGCCGATATCGATTATGGACTGGCAATTACTTGGGACTACTATAAAAATACCCATGGCCGCTCCGGCGTTGCGAATGATGGAAACGGCGTGAGAAGCTATGCTCACGTGCTGTTCGGCGACGATGGAGCCAATGCTTCATGGTATTCGGGCGTCATGCTGTACGGAGACGGCGGCCCGTCGCTCGGTAACCAGCCGGTGGTAACGCTAGACGTGGCGGGACATGAAATGACCCACGGCGTCACTCAAAACACCGCGCGGCTTTCATACAACTACCGCGATTCCGGCGGGCTCAATGAATCGACTTCCGATATTTTCGGGACGTTGGTTAAGTTCTATGCAAACAATCCGAACGATCCGGGAAACTACGTCATAGGCGCGTCGTTAATGCCAGGCGGCTTGCGTAAGATGTACAAGCAGGATTTGGATAATCGCTCGTCCAGTTGTTATCCGAGCGGCGGGTTCACCAACACGAATCCGCACCTTTCTTCGGGAGTCGGCAACCGATTCTTTTATCTGCTTGCCGAAGGAGCGACGGTTCCCTCCACCGATCCGTCGCTATCCAAGAGTCAGCTCGTATGCAACGGCGACACATCGCTTACCGGAATCGGACGCGATAAGGCGGGGAAAATCTGGTATCGAACGCTGTCGGTCTATCTGACATCCGGTTCGACCTATCCCAACGCCCGGGCAGCGTCAATTCGAGCAGCAAGCGATTTGTACGGAGCCGCTTCCATTGAAGCGCAGACCGTGGCGAAGGCGTGGGACGCGGTCAACGTCCGGTAATCGGGCGGCGGGTTTCGCCTTATGCGCCGGGCTGCGTCGAGCGGCCCGGTTCGCGTAACGCGGTTTCTCCGATGAACGCTGTCCTGCATCGCGCCGAAACTGCGGCTCGCCTCGCCGATCGACGCTTTGCGCTCTCAGTGTCCCAGGCCGACCGCCGCCCATGTTACGGCGATATCCGCGCAAACGTAACACCAACGTTCCCGTGCTACGTAACACACCTTCAACCCACTTCAAATTGTGACGCCGCCCGTGCAATCGCACACGGCTCATCCACGAAAAAAACACTTTATATTCAATCAACTATATCGTCACACCATTTCTTTCAAAGAGTTTGCCTGTTGCGTTGCGCAAGCTGGCCCGCCAATTGCAGTAATCCCCTCAGCCATTCGCCACTCAACCGCGAATTACGAGGACCATCATGGACTGCAAGCACCTGCACATCGACAACATCAAGATCAACTTTGTTCGGCGCAACATCGAGATCGGCGGCGAGCCGATCAACATGACCCCACGCGAATTCGACGTCGTCGAATTTCTACTCGACAACATGAACAAGGTTGTGTCGCGCCAGGCGATTCAGGAAGCAGTATGGGGGCGGGAACTTGCCGTATCGTCGCGCACGCTGGACACGCACATCTCACGCATCCGCTCGAAGCTCGGTCTCGATCATGACAAGAACATGCGCATCATCCCGATTTATTCGATCGGCTATCGGCTCGTACTGTTCGGGGCAGCGACGACTTACGTCGAACCGCACGATGAACCGCCTGCACCCGAGTTGCCCGCCTTGCCGGCGGCGTCGAGTATGCAAGACTTGTCCGGCACATCGGGCGTAGCCGGCCTGGCATCGCTGTCTCGCTTGCCTACGCCCCCGAGCCCGCCGGCGGTGCGCAGCAGCACGATCGACTCCCGCGATTACAGCGTCGAGTTACGCTAACGCATTTACTGCGTCGCACGCATGTGCGCAAGCGGCGCGGCTGGAAGCCGCGCCGCAGGATTTCCCGCAGATTGCCTTCTTGAACGAGCAATGCCGCATGATGAGACGTCACAAATTCCGCAGTCGGTAAAATTGCCATGCCCCTGCACACTCACCGACGAGTTTTTATGGATTTATAACGCCCGTCATTCAATCTCTGGGAATGATCTGCAAAGGATATGCACCGCCAGTCCCGGGAAGGAGTGCAATCATGCCATATCCTTCGGAAACAGCATCATATAATTGCCAAGTCAAGCTGGTGCCGTGATAAAAGATGTTCCCTGGATAATTAGGATGGGGACCAATTCTAAACGTTGAATTGACTGCAGGCACCGTATCTAATGGTTTGAGGCCCCATGGATTATCGCCGCCACGTTTGAATATGGTCAAATATGTTCCATATTTGACCGACTTCACCGCCTTTATTAGCGGCGATCCTTCCTGAGTCTCCACCTGCCACCAGTAGGCGGAATTGTTGAGACCAGTCAATTTACCAATTATTTCCGGCGACATCGCCATCAGCACCCCGGGTTCGCTATTGCTAACGCCGGTGCCGAGATACCATCCATTAACCGATCCGGCCAAGTACACCACGCCATACGGCTCACTGTCAGCGGCTATCGTTCTAACTGGCGCTTTATCTTGGTCATTACCGTCTGTGCTCATGGAAACCTCGCGAAGGCAAAAAGGTTGGTTCGCCTGCGTTATGCCGGGATATCCGGCATGCATTCAGAGCGTACATGCCACCAATTCGCCAGCGTACCTCCTACTGTTTCGGGGTAACGAGCAAAAGATACGGCAACACGATATTACCGCGACATGTCGCGATATTCGCCATATAGCACCTGCTCGCAAGCAACAAGCCTAATCGGGCGCCGGATGCCAGCAGCCCACATCACGTGATTCTGCCAACCAGGTAGCAACGTCGCCCGGCAAATCCAGGACACGCCAAGCCTGAGAAACCATTTGCAGGACGAATTAACTCGGCAAACATTTTTTCAATACATCATAGGAATCACTGCCCGCCACAATCCGAACTTAATGTGCCGCGCCGGACATTTCAAGAAACAGCGCGAAACCGCGGCCGCGCCAGACGCTTCTTCAGATTCCCAGCAAGCACTCTCCACTGTCAGCCCCCGTGCGCATCGAGCCAAGCCTGAAACATCAGCACCGTCCATAGTGGATGCTGGCAATTCATCCGCCCTGCAAGATGCTGCCGCCACTGGCGCTCGATGTGTGCCGCATCAAAGAAGCCCTCCGCACGCAGTCGCGCCGGTTCGAGAAGCGCCGCGGCCCAGTCGCGCAACTCGCCGCGCAGCCAGTCGCCGACCGGCGCACAAAAGCCCTGCTTGGGCCGGTCGATCAGCTGGCGCGGCACGTACCGGTACAACAAGCGGCGCAATAGCCACTTCTGTTGCCCGTCCGGCACCTTCAGCGCGGCAGGCACACGCCACGCGAACTCCACCACGCGATGGTCGAGATACGGCATGCGCGTCTCGAGGCTCATCGCCATCGCGGCACGGTCGACTTTTGCGAGAATATCGGTCGGCAAATATGTGAGCGCATCGACCATCATCGCCTGTTCGGCAAACGTGAGGCCCGCAGGCCATGCGTCCGGCGCGTCGAGCAGCGTATGCGGCTCACGGCCAGTCAGCACGAGCCGCTCGGGATGATGCACAACCGACATCAGTAGCCGATAGAGCCCAGCTCGGCTGTTCGCCGTCATCACGTTGGCAAGCTTGTGCAACCGATCGCCGACGCGCGGCGTGGCGGAGCCCCATGCACTCAGCACAAACGCGGCAATCTGATCCGCGTGATTGGGCCGCAGCGCATGCAGCGCGGCGGCGATTTGCGCGCGCATCGCCGTCGGCACACGCCTTAGCTTTTTCCAAAGGCACTGCGTCAAGAAATAGCGGGGATAGCCGCCGAACAGTTCGTCGCCGCCGTCGCCGGACAGACTCACCTTGACGTGCCGCCGCGTCATCTCGCAGACAAGCAGCGTCGGGATCTGCGATGCGTCCGCAAACGGTTCGTCATAGACGTCGGGCAGCTTCGGCACGAGATCGAGTGCGTGGGCCGGCGTCACGTACAACTCGGTATGGTCGGTACCGAGATGATGCGCGACAGCCTTCGCATAACCGGCCTCGTCATAGCCCGCCTCATGAAAGCCGACCGTAAATGTGCGCACCGGCCGCGCAGATTGCGCCTGCATCAGCGCGACAACTGCCGACGAATCGACGCCGCCCGACAAGAACGCGCCAAGCGGCGCGTCGGCCTCCATCTGCTGCGCGACCGCGAGGCGCAGCACTGCATCGAGCTGATCCACGACCGCGTCGGCATCGCCTTCGACCAAGTTCACCTGACCTGCGCTGACCGTCTGCTCGAGAGACCAATAGCACCGCGCGGTCGGCTCCTGCGCTGCATCTTCGAACTGCACGTAGGTGCCGGGCGGCAGCTTGCGGATCGCCGTATAGATCGTATGCGGTGCAGGTATGCTCGCGTAGCGCAAATATAAACACAATGCGTCGCGATCGATCGCTCGCGCGTCGAAGCCCGGGTAGCGGCGCAGCGCCTTGAGTTCCGAGCCGAACACCAGCGCACCGCCGATGCGGCCGTAATAAAGCGGTTTCTCACCGATCCGGTCACGCGCTAACGTCAGCACGCCAGCGTCGCGGTTCCACAGCGCGAGCGCAAACATGCCGGCCGCTTTTTTCAGCGTGCGGTCGATTCCCCAGGTTTCGAATGCGGCAAGCAATACTTCGCTATCCGAATTACCCCGCCAGTTTGGCGCATGAGCGGATGCATCGAGTTCGCGACGCAATTCGCGAAAGTTGTAGATCTCGCCGTTGAAGGTCATCACGTAGCGGCCGCAAGCCGACACCATGGGCTGATGACCGTTCGATGTCAGATCGACGATCGACAGCCGCCGATGGCCGAATGCGACACCGGCCGCGGTATCAAACCATGCGCCCGCATCGTCGGGACCGCGATGAGCGAGACTGTCTGTCATTCGGGCGAGCACCTCGCCCGCTGTCTGCCGGCTGCATGCCTCTGGACGCCAGAAACCCGTGATTCCGCACATGGCGAGCATCCCCGTTTGAAGTCGATCGGCGACGCGGCGCAACGGGACGCAGCGCCGTGCGTCCACAAATTATTACGGAGAAAATATTCGCGAATTATTCGCGCTTGTGTGCCGGATTCTTTTTTTAAAGAAAAATAACTCGAAAAAAACGCCGGATTGCCCGGCGCTTTTTCATCGATTGATGGAGATTGCCAATCGATACGAGTCGATATCCACCATTGTTCGATTTCCTGCTATAGGCGCAACGACATGCGTGGCGACCGCGCCGGCGCTCGTCTCGCAAGTAAGCAAGCAAGCGCCGGAAACGCTCGATACCCGGCATCACCCGCCGTACAGATCGAGCAGCTTGAGCGTCACGCCGTTGGTCCAGCCGAATCCATCCTGCAGAGGATATTCGCCGCCGCCGCCACCACCCGAGCCCGCTCCTTCGACGATATATTTCTCGACGAGCTTGCCTTGCGACGCATAGACGTTTTTCACGTCGGCAAGAAAACGCGTGCCGATATCGTTCGCGAGCGCAGTCTCGCCATAACGCTTGAGGCCAACGAGCGCGATCCAATGCAACGGCGCCCAACCGTTCGGCGCGTCCCACTGCTGCGCCGTGTTGTAGGCCGTCGTCGCGAGGCCGCCTGGCTGCAGCAGCGTCTTTTTGACATTGCTGGCGGTTCGCTTCGCGCGGTCAGGCCATGCGACACCGGCGAACAGCGGATACAGCGCCGCGGCCGACAGGTTGTCGCGCGGCTTGCCGAGCTTCCAGTCATAGTCGCCGTAATAACCTTTATCGTTCCACAGATATCGGTTGATCGCGAGCGCGCGCTTCGTCGCGCGGCCGGTGAATTCGACGACGCAGCGCATGTCGCGCGCCACTGCACAGCCTTTGATGATGGTCGTCTCCAGATTGAACATCAGGCTGTTCAGATCGACCGGCACAATCGCTGTCGTGCGAATCGTCGCAAGCGTCTTGCTGTCTGCAAACCAGCGCGAGCTGAAATCCCAACCGCTTTCGGCCGCCGCGCGCAGGTCGCGCCACACTTCGGCCGCGGGCCGCCCGCTCGCCTGCTGCGCGGTCTGCACGTCCTCGAGATACGATTCGTCGCGCGGCGTATCCCGTTCGTCCCAATAGCGGTTCAGCACCGAGCCGTCCGGCATCTTGACGACGTTGCGCGTGGCCGAACCGCGTGCCGTCGAGCGCTCGCCCTGCATCCAGTACGCATATTCCTTGCGCAACGCCGGCAGGTACTTCTGATAGACGCGCTCACCCTCGACCTTCGCCGCAAGCGCCACCATGTATGCGAAGAAAGGCGGCTGCGAGCGGCTCACGTAATACGTGCGATTGCCATTCGGCACGTGGCCGACGGTATCGATCAAATAAGCGAAGTTGTCGAGCATGTCGTCGACGAGATCTTCGTGGCCGGACTCCTGCAAGCCGAGCATCGTGAAATAGGTGTCCCAATAGTAACCTTCACGGAAACGTCCGCCCGGCACCACATAGGGTTTTGGCAGCGCAATCAGCGAACTGTATTGCGGCACGGTCTCCGTCGTGCGCGTGAGCTTCGGCCATAGCCAATCGATATGCTCGCGCAGCGTCTGATTTGCCGGCGGCGTCACCGACTGATCGGTCGGCGGCGTGAAATATTTCGAAACAAACGCTTGCAGCGAGAAGCCCGGCGTGCCCTTTTGCTGTTGATAGAGCTGGACAATCGTCGCGGGATCGGTGTTCGGCGTCGAATCGACGAAGGTTTTCTGGTCCGGGAAGATTTGCGCGGTTTGCACCGCAACAAAAAGATCGCCATAAAGCACGCTCGGCGGCGGCAGAATCGTCGCGGCCGGTGCCGAAGCGGTGAGCGCTGCAGCAGATGCCGGCGCGGGCAGCGAATCGGCATGCGCAAGCGTGCCCGTGCAACCGATGCCGGCTGACGCAACGAGCGCAGCCCACACGGGCGCGCTCAACAAGCGGCGATACAGCGGATTTTCGACATGAAGCGGAAAACGCCGTGATGTGACCATGTCTGCTCCTATTCTGATAATGAACGGCGATATGGTCTCCTGTCCCGCAGCCCCCTGCAGGCGCGGCTGGTTTATCTATCGGATGCCGCGGCGCGCAGCTTCGCATGAAAATCCGCGGTCTAGCAAGCGGATCCGTCGATGCGGCGCGCAAACGGCCATGTAGCGCACATAGCGCACGCAGCGCCGCATATGCGTCTTTTCGAGATCGCAGCTACCGCGCCGGCGGGTTCGGAAATTCACGAGCGCGAAGCGGCCGGGAACGGCGCGGCTTCTTTTGCCCACTTGCCGCAATGCGTGCCGAAGAGTCGTTGTGCGCGCAAGCATGACGGACCAATCGATGCAATAATGGAATCTTTATCGCGCATTGTTCCCATGCCGCTCGCCATTCACGCTTTCATTGCACCGCTGATCGTTGCTTGCGCGTTGTTCATGGAAAGCGTGGATGCCAATATCATCGTCACGGCACTGCCCGCGATGGCGCGCGACTTCGGTCACAATCCCGTCACACTGAACATTGCGATCACGACTTACGTCGTCGGCCTCGGCGTGTTTATTCCGATCTGCGGCTGGCTCGCGGACCGCTTCGGCGCACGCGCAGTATTCCGTACCGCGATCGGCATCTTCGTCGTCGGTTCGTTGATGTGCGCGGCTTCGTTCAATCTCGAGTTGTTCACATTTGCACGCTTCGTGCAAGGCGTGGGCGGCGCGATGATGGTGCCCGTCGGGCGCATCATCATCTTCCGCGCGATACCGCGCTCGGAACTTGTGCGCGCGATGAACTATCTGAGCGTGCCCGCGCTGTTCGGGCCGGTCGCCGGCCCATTGCTCGGCGGATTCATCACGACCTACCTGCACTGGCGGCTGATCTTCTTCATCAACGTACCGGTCGGCCTCATCGGCATCTATCTCGCGAACAAGCACATTGCCAACACGCATGAGCCGGACCCCGGCCCGCTCGATTGGCTGGGCTTCCTGCTGTCCGCCACAGGTGCCGCGCTGCTGCTGATGGGCCTCACGCTCATCGACGGTGCGCTCACGTCGCGCGGCGCCGCGCTCGCGATGAGCGCGGCGGGCGCGGCGTTGCTGGGTCTCTACGTGCTGTATGCGCGGCGAGCCAAACGCCCGCTTCTCGATCTGCGCTTCCTGCGCATTCCTACCTATCACGCGAGCGTCGTCGGCGGTTCGCTGTTTCGAATCGGGCTCGGCGCCGTGCCGTTCCTGCTACCGCTCGCGCTCCAGGAAGGGCTCGGAATGAGCGCATTTCATTCAGGCGCGATCACGTGCGCATCGGCGGTGGGCGGCGCGTTCACGCGAGTCATCGCATCGCGCACACTCAAACGCTTCGGATTCCGCACCGTATTGATGTATAACGCAGCGCTGTCGGGCCTTGCGATCGCCGCATACGGAACGTTCCACCCAGGCATGCCGGTATGGGCAATCTGGCTCGTCGTGCTGATCGGCGGACTGTTCCCCGCACTGCAGTTCACGAGCCTCAATTCGATGATTTACGCGGAAATCCCGTCACGCGATGCGGCTCGCGCGACGAGCCTCGGCAGCGTCGTCCAGCAAATGTCGCTCGGCCTCGGCGTGACCGTCGCTGGGCTCGTGCTGCATGCGTCGCATTGGATACAAGGCCATGAGACGATCGTCTGGTCCGATTTCTGGCCAGCGTTCGTGGTGGTTGGCCTCTGCTCGTTCGCATCGATTCCGATCACGCGCCGGCTCGCGCCGAATGCCGGGGATGAAGTCGCGCGCGGCAAGCGGGGTTGACGCCGTCCGTGACGAATGTTCGCGACAGTTAGTCCACGGTACGAGACACGACATACGCCGTTCGCGCACCAGCGGGCCGCCCTGACAGGGCTCACGTTCAGAATCTCGTCAGACTAAATGAAGTAAAAGACCGTTGACGCCGCTAAAAAAATCAGCGGACATCCACTCGGGGCCGGCTTTAAGCCGCATGGATGTCCGCTTCAACGGCTCCGGACGTCTCGACGGGGGTTGAGACATCCGGACTTGCTTCCTGCGTGCCATAGAAATATCGTGCGTCGGAAGCAAATACGTACTAGTCCAAACTATAAGGAAACTTTGGACGAGCTTTTGTCAACGATTGTCAGACGTATGCATGCTATCCAACTTTTGCATTCTGTTGAAGTGTTGTTTCACTCCATTCAGTATCCCACATTGATTCGCGCTAAAGTGACGCATCCCATTTCCAGCATGCCCCACCCGTGTCCCTAACGCTCTCGCTTGCTTGCGCCCGCGCATTACATCTCGCCGCGCAGGGCCTGCTGACTCCGCCTCGCCGCAAGGCGACCAAATCCGACGTGCTCGCCGCGATCCGCCAGATGGCACAGTTGCAGATCGACACGATCCACGTCGTCGCACGCAGCCCGTATCTGGTGTTGTTCAGCCGCATCGGCCCCTATGCACCGCAGTGGTTAGACGAGCATCTCGCGCAAGCGAAGCTATTCGAATACTGGTCACATGAAGCGTGCTTTTTGCCGATCGAGGATTTCGGACTGATGCGTCATACGATGCTCAATCCAGTCGGCATGGGCTGGAAATATCCGGCCGACTGGCACGCGCAGCATCGCGACGAGATCGATAAACTGCTTGCCCACGTTCGAATCAACGGACCAGTACGCTCGGCCGATTTCATGCGCAACGACGGCCATACTAGCAGCGGCTGGTGGAACCGCAAGCCTGAAAAGAAGCATCTCGAAGTATTGTTTTCGCTAGGACGCCTGATGGTTGCCGAGCGACGCAACTTCCAGCGCGTATATGACGTTACCGAGCGCGTGCTGCCAAGCTGGGATGACGCGCGCGACCTGCCGCCGCGCGATGCGGTGCTGCCGCGTCTCATCGACAACACGTGCCGCGCACTCGGCGTCGTGCGTGCCGACTGGATCGCCGACTACTACCGTCTGCCGAAGCGCTCGTATCGCGATACATTGCATGCGCTTGCGGATGCGGGGGATTTGCTGCCTGCGACGATCGAAGACTGGAAGGAACAGGCATTCGTGCACCGCGATCTCGCGCCGCTCGTCGACTCCGTAAGTCGCGACGCACTGCGCTCGACCGTCACGACGCTGCTGTCGCCGTTCGATCCAGTGGTCTGGGACCGGCGCCGCGCATCGGCGCTGTTCGATTTCGATTACACGATCGAGTGCTACACGCCCGCGCACAAGCGCCGCTACGGCTACTTCTGCCTGCCGATCCTGCACCGCGGCCGACTGATCGGCCGCGTCGACGCGAAAGCGCATCGCGCGCAGCACATCTTCGAGCTGAAGTCGGTGCATATCGAGCCGGGCGTGCGGCTTGGCGCTGGGCTGCTGGCCGATGTTGGCCGTGCGGTGCGCAAGCTCGCCGACTGGCACGACACGCCGGTCGTCAAGGTCGGCAATGCGCCAAAGGAAATCGTGCGTGCGTTCGAGACACGCTGAACGCCGCCGCGACGCGATCAACGCCGTGCGCCAAAAAAAATGGCGCGGCGCGTTCGACCGGCGTGCGCGGCTCGGCGATTCGCGGATCGCCGGCTGTGGATAGCGCGTGCGTCCTTTTTGCAGTTCCAGCGCCCGTTTCCGGCAAGCGGTACGCGGCGGCGACAACGAAACAGCAGATCCTCCACCGCACAAACCTGCCGGTGTCGCGCGCCGCTAACGAACGGTCCGAGTTTAGCCGCGCCCGCTCCCCGACCCATTACCGGCAGGCGGAACAGGTCCAAGCCATCCGCACCGTCCATGCATGGCCGGTCAATCGCCCAATTGACGAAATCGCGGCGTACCGTCTGCGAGGGTCTCGTTGAACATCGCTTCGGGCCGCACCCATAGGCTGCGCGCTTTCGGCCACAACTGCTCATAGACGACAACGGATTCTTCCGTCTCCGAATGCCGTGCAACGCCGATCACGCGATACAATCCGCCCTTGTAATGGCGGTGAGTCGCAATTCGTTCGGCTTCCTGCTCAGTCATCGCATGCTCCATAAAATCGACGAGCGCGTATTGTATGCGCGCAAGCCGCCGCACGCGGCGACAGCGGGTCAGCCGCGCTCAATCAATCTCATCGGTCAAAAACATAGGCAGCATGCGGCTGGACAGGCACGGTAAAGCTCCAGCGCGGGAACGCGTAATGGCAGAAACGGCAACGCAGGCACGCGTGGCTTTAGCGTGAACCGGCGTCGATCGACGCGCGTGGCCGCCGTTGCGGCGCGATGCCGAGCTGATCGGCGTCACGGACCATCGGGCGTCGAACGCTCGAATGCTCATGCCGATGGCCCGTTCGATCTTTCATCATCCGAAGGTTCTGCGCACTTGCGCCGGATCGTCGAGCGTCAACGCTCATCCGAGCCGCGTGCATTTGAACGATGACTACGCCAACGGCCGCACGCCGATCAGCAAACCGTGCAGCACGAGCGCGAATAGCGCCCAGGCGACGAGCCCCGCGCCGACCGCGACACTGTCACGCATGAGAGACCCGGCCGGATAGCGCTTGCCGTCGCGCTGATCGCGAGCACGCGACACAATGAAATCGGTGAACGCCCACACCAGGAACGCGCCGAATAGCAGCTCCGCATGGAGCATGCCGTTTGCAAGCAGATGCGCAATCGCCCATGCCATCACGCCGGCGAGCATCGGATGGCCGACCAGCGCCTTGATTCTCGTGCCGGGCACATAGGCGGCAGCGAACAGCACGAACGCCATTGCCGTCAGCAGTCCCGCCAGATGCCGGATGCCGACAGGCGGCAGCCATAATAGCGTGGCGTTCTCGCGAGCAAGCGCATAGCCCCAAACAATCAGTGCGAGGCCCGCCGCCGATGCCAGCGAATAAAGGCCCTTCCAGCGACGCTCGCCCAGGCTCGCGATCCGCGCGGCGCGCCAATCGTCGGCGAAGATCCGAATCGAATGCATGCCCAGGAAGATCAACAAACCGAGAATCAGGACGACCATGCGCGCGTCTCCAGATGGGGAATTTTTTATCGACTCAATCGGCATGTGTTGCGCCGAGCATCGTACATGCACGCGCCGCCGTCCGCCACCCGCAACGCAAACGCGCCGGTGCGCTATGGCGTGCGCTTCGCGCGGCGCGCGCTCGTTTTCATCGCCGCCCCCGCGCGCACGGCGGCGCGGTACGCGTCACGGCACCAATCGCGCAGCGCGCCAATATCCTCGAGCACGTCGGCGGGCGCTTCGTAATAACCACCAATGACCACCGCACGCGAGCGCGCGAGATACGAGAACGGCCCCATGCCGCAGCGCTCGAATGCCGGGCGGTTGACCTCGTCCACGCGCAGGAACAGCGAGCCGCGTATGACAAAGCCGAACAGTACGCCGTCGAGCCTGAGCGCCGCGCCGCTGAAAAAGCGCGTAACGGCGATCCGGCCGAGATCCGCAAGCTGCTCGGCGAATTCGTCGGCGCGCTGCTTTTCGGTTTGCCAGCTCACCGGGCCGGCATCAATGCGCGACGGCGATCACGTCGGCAACCGCCGCCGTCAGCTTCTTCGCATACGGCACGTGCAGGAACTCGTTCGGCCCATGCGCATTCGATTTCGGGCCCAGCACGCCGCACACCATGAACTGCGCCGCGGGAAAACCCGCTTGCAGTACGTTCATCAACGGAATCGTGCCGCCGAGCCCCATGTACGCGCAGTCCGCGCCGAAGTGCCGGCGCGACGCGTCGTCGAGCGCCGTTGCGAGCCACGGTGCGAGATCCGGCGCGCTCCAGCCGGTCGCCGCGCCCGCGTCGGGCTTGAACGTGACTTTCGCGTTGTACGGCGGATCGAGTTCCAGCAGCGCCTTCAACTGCTGAACAGCCTGCGCCGCGTCGACGAGCGGCGGCAGCCGCAGCGAAAGCTTGAACGCGGTGCGCGGCCGCAGCACGTTGCCCGCGTTTTCCAGCGCGGGCAAGCCTTGTGCGCCCGTGACCGACAACGACGGCCGCCATGTCGAATTGAGAAGCGCCTCGCGCGGATCGGCCGTAGTGGGCAGTACCGGTTTGCCGTCCTGCCCGCAGGCCCATGGCATCGCCTTCCAGACGGCGTCGCCGAGAATCGACGCGGCCGCCTCGGTTTCGCGCAGACGGCTTGCCGGCACTTCGCAATGAAACGACGCGGGCAGCAGGTTGCCGGTCGCCGCATCCTCCAGCCGCTCGAACAACTGCCGCATCACGCGGAAGCTCGACGGCGCGATGCCGCCGTACACGCCCGAATGCACGCCCTCCTCGAGCACCTCGACTTGCAGGTCGCCCGACACGAGCCCGCGCAGCGACGTCGTCAGCCAAAGCTGATCGTAATTGCCCGCGCCCGAATCGAGGCACACGACGAGGCTGACGTCGCCCAGCCGCGCGCGCAGTACGTCGACGTAAGGCAGCAGATCGTAGCTGCCCGATTCCTCGCATGTCTCGATGAGGCCAACGCAGCGCGGCCGCTCGATTCCTTGCGCATCGAGCGCGGCAAGCGCGGTGAGGCTCGCGTAGATCGCGTAGCCGTCGTCGGCGCCGCCTCGGCCGTACAGCTTGCCGTTCTCGAGCTTCGGCGTCCACGGGCCGAGATCGGCGCGCCAGCCGTCGAATTCGGGCTGCTTGTCGAGGTGACCGTACAGTGCGATCGTCTCGGTACTACCCGTGCGTGTCGCGGGCGTCTCGAAGAAAATCACCGGCGTGCGGCCGGCAAGCCGCACGATCTCGACCTTCAGCCCTTTGACGGGCTGCCGCTCTGCCCACTGCGCGGCATCGGCGACGACGCGCTCGATATAGCCGTGCTTCGCCCAGTCGGGATCGAACGCAGGACTTTTCGCGGGCACCGCGATGTAGTCGGTCAGCGCATGCAGAATCTCGTCGTTCCATTTGCGTTCGATGAAATCGGCGAGGCGGTCGTGGTCGATGACGCGGGCAGTGGCGGTAGTCATGGCAATGAGCAGCGCGAGATGTATGACGAGATGAAGTGGCGATGATAGCGCCGATACGCCCGCTTTGACATGCGCGTCGCGAGCCCGTTGGCCGCACGTTCGACCGCCAACGCGCCCGCCACGCCGGCCCGGGCCCAAGCCGCTTGCCGCCGGCGCGAATGCACGCTAACGCGCATCGAAATTGCGGCGATACACCGCAGGGCTCGTCGCGGCAATGCGTCTGAAGTGACGTCGCAACGATTCCTCCGAACCGAATCCGGCCAGCGCAGCGACCCGTGCAACGCTCAGCGCCGGGTCGCGCTCGATCAACTCCTTGGCCAGCCCGACACGCTCGCGTATCAGCCATTCGTAAGGCCCAAGCCCCGTCGCGTCGCGGAACAGCCGTTGCAGCGTGCGCGGGCTCATCGCCGCGCGCGCGGCCAGCGACGCAAGCGTATGCGGCTGTGCAGCATGCGCACGCATCCAGTCGATCAGTTTCGCGAGCCGGTCGCCACTGACACGAGGTAACGGACGCGGCACGAACTGCGCCTGGCCGCCGTCGCGATGCGGCGGCAGGACGAGCCGCTGCGCGACGCGATTCGCGATTGCACTGCCGTAATCGCGGCGCACCACGTGCATCAACATGTCGAGGCCCGCGGCCGAGCCCGCCGACGTGACGATCTGTCCCGCATCGACATACAGTGCATCGGGATTCACGCGCAGCAACGGATAACGCGCCTGCAGACGCTGCGCATAACGCCAATGCGTGGTCACGGTGACGCCGTCGAGAATGCCCGCGGCAGCGAGCACGAAAACGCCCGAGCAGATCGAGCAAAGACGTGCGCCGCGACGGTGCGCGGCGCGAATCTTCTTCAGCAGCGGCTCGGGCGGCGTTTCGTCGGGATCGCGCCAGCCGGGAATCACGATCGTCTGCGCGCGGTCCATCAGCGCGAGCCGGTACGGCGCGGCAACCGTGATGCCGCCCGCCGCGCGCACGGGCCCCGGCTCGCTCGCGCAAACCGCGAAGCGATACCAGTCGACGCCCAGCTCCGGCCGCGGCAACGCGAACAATTCGACCACACAGCCGAATTCGAAGGTGCAGAGCCGATCGTAGGCAAGCGCGACAACGAGATGATTGTGCATGGCGCGATGTTACCGGAAGTTGTCGATCGCGCCACTGTCGCGCCGGGCGTGCATTGCGGATACTGAGCGCATGTTCATCACAGCTTCGCCAGAAACAGGAGCCCTCAGCATGTCCCTCGTCACCGATATTGCCCCCGCCGACAGCGCCGCCGCCATCGCCCATTTCGAAGCGTCGCTTGGCTTCGAAACCGATTGCTCGGACGTGCACGATGCGCTGACGTCCGGCGCGCCCGATTTCGTGCTGCTCGACGTGCGCAGTCCTGAACGCTACGCCGCCGGACACGTGCCCGGCGCGCACAACCTGCCGCATCGAAAGATCATCGAAAGCAAGTTATCGGCATTTCCGCGCGACACCTGTTTCGTCGTCTACTGCGCGGGCCCGCATTGCAACGGCGCGGCGCGCGCGGCACTCAGGCTCGCCCGCCTCGGGCGGCCGGTGAAACTGATGGCAGGCGGCGTCACGGGGTGGCTAGCCGAAGGGTTCGCGCTCGCGCGGACGGCGGCCGCGCCGCCGTCCGCTGCCTTCGATCAATGACAAACCCGCAACAATGCGTTGCCTGCAAAACCACGCAAAACGCGCGACAATCGGCTCCATTGCAGGTTCAGCGTCAAGTCGAACGACCATGCCGTTGCACCGACGCACGATGGAGCAGCAACATGCAGACAAGCATTTTGGTTCAGATCGCCGGCTCGGTCGCCGCCGCCGCGCTCTACTTCCTGCCGGCAATCATCGCCGATCGCCGCCGCCGGCATGACAAGCTGACGATCGCGCTGTTCAACGCACTGTTCGGCTGGACAATCATCGGCTGGCTGCTGACGCTCACGTGGGCGACGCAACCGAACCCGCCCGGCGATATCGCGAGCGAGGTGCGGCTCAAGCGCCGCGCACTCAGCATGAAGGCTTTCTCGACCGGCCTCGTCGAACGCGTGCAGCGGCGCATTGCCACTCAGCAAAGGTAGCCGGGGCACGAAGCAAACGCGTCGCACCGATGCTCCGCCGGCTTGGCCCAGCCAGTGAATACCCCCGTGCGCCGCGCCGCGCATCAAGCTTGCGCGGGGCCGCGAGCCGCCAACGAGCGCATCCGCACGAGCCCCGCAGGAATCGTGCGTGGCTCGCCCACGACGGCGTGGTTCGGAAACATCTCCTGCCGGAATTCGCCGTGCTCGTCGAACCACTGACAGATCACCCATTCACCTTGATCAAACACGACCGGGCCGACGTGGGTAACGGTCATGCGCGGACCGCCCGTCCTGAGCGTCACGACATCGCCAATTCGAAACGACGGAGTATCCGTATCACGGTAAGTCATCATCTTGGTGGCCCTTCTCGAAGTCATTTATTTATTCATTTTCTCGATATCTGCGGTACTGCCATTCCGCATCACCCAGAGATTAGCAATCGTCAAAATAACCGGCAAGTACTCTTCAGAGATTTTTTCTGACTTGAGTTAATAACTGATGACATTGCGCAACTATGTGGCACCTACCTCACATGCCCGCCTGACTTGCCAGAGCGCAAGCAAACCGATTTCATCACGGGATACGATCGTCTCACGGCCAGTTCCCCCGAATCACCTCGGGAAACGCCTTCCATTCTCCGAATTTTTCCAATCGGAATATACAAAAATTAATTTTTGATTTTGCAAAAACATCTACATCAGATTATTTAATTGGATATTGCGGCATTGCCGCAATCCGGCGGGCCCGCATTCGTCCGGCGCGCGCGGATTTCAGCCAGATCGGCGCGGTAAGCCATATCGCCCAACATATCCGGCGGCAAATCGGCATCGCCCCGTGCGGCATGGTGCGATCGTGCATCGCAGCACGCAGCACGCCCGCGCACGCCATGCTCATCGCGCGCGGGTGCGCGCCTGGCGATTCCGTGCGCCTAGCCGGTCGTCGGGCCGAACCTCGCGAGCGCGTCGTATGGCCCGCTTCCGCTCACTATCCGGCATGAACCGGCACGCCGGTCAAGCGCGCCCGGCCAGCGCCGTCCGGCCGTTCGGTTCGCCTGCCCTCGCCGCGCCTTTAAGCCGCAGCTAAGGTTGCCGCGCTTATCATGCATGCAGAGGCGCGCGCGAAAGCGCGCGCGCCGGACTCGAATGGATGATCCCCATGCGCGTATTGCTCGTCGAAGACGACCCGCTGATCGGCAGCGGGCTCGAACAGGGCCTCCGACACGAAGGCTTCGCGGTCGACTGGGTACAAAACGGCGAGGCCGCGACGCTCGCGCTGCGTACCACGCCATACGGCCTGCTGCTGCTCGATCTCGGCTTGCCGGACAAGGACGGCCTCACGGTGCTCGCCGCGCTGCGCCGCCGCGACGACACGCTGCCCGCGATCGTGATCACCGCGCGCGACGCGCTGCCCGAGCGCATCGCCGGCCTCGATTGCGGCGCCGACGATTATCTGGTCAAGCCGTTCGCGCTCGAGGAACTGCTCGCGCGCATTCGCGCGGTGAACCGCCGTCAGGCGGGCCGCGCGCAGACGATGCTCACGGCCGGCGCGCTACGCCTCGATCCGGCGCGCCACCAGGTCTGGCGCGACGGCGAGGAAATCACGCTGTCGCCCAAGGAGTTCGTGCTGCTGCACGAACTGATGCGCGAACCCGGCGCGGTGATCTCGCGCGAGCAGTTCGAGGAGCGGCTGTATAGCTGGGGCGAAGAAATCGAGAGCAACGCCGTGCAAGTCCATATCCATAATCTGCGCAAGAAGCTCGGCCACGAAGCGATCCTGACCGTGCGCGGCGTCGGCTACCGGATCGGAGACGGCGCATGAGCGGCAAGCGGCGCCGCCTCGCACGCCTGCCGGCGTCGCTGCGCGGCCGGCTGCTGGCATGGCTGCTGCCCGCCGCGTGCGTGATCGGCCTGCTGGCGAGCGCGGGCACCTACTGGGGTGCGCTGCGCGAACTCGACGATCTGCTCGACGACCAGATGCGCAGCCTGTCGAAGCAAATTCAAGTCGATGCCACCGGCAAGCTGTCGATCGCGGGCCGCGACAAGAGCAGCACGCACCATCCGCTCGACTACGATCCCGACGACGTGCTGCTGCAAGTCTGGCGCGACGGCAAGCTCGAATTCACGACTGATCCCGCGACGCATCTGCCGCCCCCCGATCGAACCGGCTTCGTGCAACTCGACACGTCCGGCCAGCGTTGGCACACCTTCACGCGCGAAAGCGCGGGCACGACGATCCGCGTCGCCCAACAGCGCCAAGCGCGCTGGGAAGCGATTGCGGGCATCGCCGTGCATCTGCTGTGGCCGGTGTTGTCGCTGCTGCCGCTGCTCGCGCTCGGGTTGTGGTTCGGCATCGGCTACGGGCTGCGACCGCTCGGCGCAATCGCGGCCGGCTTGAAGCGCCGCCACGCCGCCCACCTCGAACAGCTCGACATCGCGACCGTACCGGCGGAAGCCAAGCCGCTCGCCGCCGCCATCAACGATCTGCTCGCGCGGCTCGACCGCTCGTTCACGCTGCAGCGACACTTCATCGCGGACGCGGCGCACGAGTTGCGCACGCCGATCATGGGCCTGTCGATTCAGACCCAGCTTCTCGGCCGCGCGGCGAGCGCCGACGAACACGCGCGCATCGTCGCGCAGATTCACGCGGGCGTGTCCCGGCTCGCACACCTGGCCGAGCAATTGCTGACGCTCGCGCGGCTCGAGCCCGACGCACCGGCCGCGTCGTTCGCCGATGTCGATCTCGTCGCGCTGGGCCGCTCGGTCGTCGCCGAGCGCGCGCGCGTGGCAAGCGCGCAGCGCGTCGACCTCGGCATGATCGGCGGCGCGGCGCCCGTGCATGTGTCGGGCAACGCCGACATGCTGCGGGTGCTGCTCAACAATCTCGTCGACAACGCAATCCGCTACGCGGGCGCCGGCGCGCGCGTCGACGTCGAGGTGCACGCCAACCCCGGCTCGGGCGGCACGGCGCTCGAAGTGCGCGACAACGGCCCCGGCATTGCCGAAGCGGATCGGCCGCGAGTCTGGGAGCGCTTCTATCGGGGCGGCGGCGCGCAGCTCGTGTCGACATCGGGCAGCGGACTCGGGTTGTCGATCGTCAAGCGCATCGCCGAGCAGCATGGTGCGGCGGTATCGCTCGAAAGCGGCGCGAACGGACGCGGATTGACGGTCAAGGTGCGGTTTCCGGCTTCGCAAACGTAATTGACCGCGCTCGAACATGCACGCGGCAATTTCGCCATCTATTCGATTCAATGATCGGCTCGACAGAAACTCGGCGGGAATTTTTCGATAAATAAAAATGGGGAAGGCACAGAAGCCAGGCATTTGCAAAAAATTCCCGCCCTCCGTCTTTCCCCATTTCTCATAAAATCTCGGTAGTAAAAAACGGGCAGCCAACAAGCCGCCCGATCAATTTTTATTTTAGCGCCGCGATTACAAACCCGAGTTGGTAAAACCGGAGATAAGCCCGTTGACGGCTCCGGCAAGCCCGCCCACCACCAGACCGGTAGGGTAGCCCAGCACGCCGCCGACCAGCGACGTCACCGGAGCCAGCACACCGGCGCCGCCGTCCTGGCCGGCAATCCAGCCGCCCTGCTGAGCAAGCGTCAATCCGCCGCCCCACGCACCATTGACTAAACCGCTGAGAGCACCGAGGACCCCGCCGAGCAAACCCGCACCGGAAACAGCCTCCACTTCCTGCATGTTGAGTTCTTGCATGTTCAGCATTCCTATAGGGTGATATATATGCCAGATGCCCCATCTGGCCAGATTATCGGCCTAGACCTCATCGCCGTCGGCCAATCTCGCAGCCCGCGTATCGGTGAATCAAAATGTGATTACGCGTCTAATGGATTCTGCTTTTTGTTTTTGAAGCGATGACAACGACAGAAGATATATCCATTATATTCAGAAGATATGAAGAAACTACTTTTTATAAATTTTTGATAATCTTCCAATTAGAAAGGTGGCGATGGATTTAGCAAAAGCCATTCAATCTTATTAATCCGGGAGAACGACTTTGCCGAATAAGCCGGGAGTGCCGTCGATAGCGTGACGGCCATGCGAGCCGGCCACGCGGCGGGAAATCCGGACGGCGAGGAAATCTTCACTTCAGGGAGTTCATTGACACGCCGGTAAGCGGGCCGCCCACAACGCGACGTTCGCCGCAACGCAAGCCGTCACGCATCGTCAGGCCCGTTTCGTTGACGAATCCGCTTTTCCACAATTTTTGTTGGCAAGCTTGTGGACATCCTGAGCATCGATCGATCAACTCCTTGATGCAACAGTAATTTCGGCAATGCGCCAGATAAACGGCACGCCGACGTTCGACGCCGCGATTTCGCGAGGGCTCTTCCCCGTCTTGTCCACAATTTTTGTGAGCAAACTTGTGGACATCCTGAGCATCCACCACTCAACCCATTGATCCGGCGATATTTTTTCCATCGTATCAGGCGCGCGGCAGCCGGCGCACGCCCGCCCGGCCGTTCATCACGCCACACACCGCCCTGGCCGCCGTCCTGCGCTTTTTCCACAATTTTTGTTGGCAAGCCTGTGGACATCCTGGGCATGTGCCGGCCAACACGTTGATCGGACTCGCTTTTTCGGGAGGGCATCAGAAACGCGGCAGCGCGCGCACGCGGCTATCTCGACGCACGGCGGGGAACGCTTCGCACGAACGCCCGGGCACACGCCTAGGCGCATTCTTCATTCATTGTGAGTCACGTCGCCGTACCGCCCATGCAGAGTATGGCATCGAGGTATAGCCACACGGACATATCGTTCGGACGGTTCTCGCCGCTGTTCGCGCAGCCAGCCGCGCGCGGACGCAGCGGCCTTGTCGATACGCGACCCCACTAGGAAAGGCGGCCGTAGCACTTCCGTGCTCATCGCACTCCTCCGATGAAAACGGCGCCTGTCCCGCACGCCGCCTATCCGTCATCGGGAAACGACCACGACGCGCTTACCGCGCAGGCGGTATCGCCTTCTGCATCGCTTCACGAATCTGTTCCGGTGTCAGATCCTGCTTATGAGTCCCCACGGACCAGCGATGGCCGAACGGATCGTCCAGTTGCCCATAGCGATCGCCCCAGAACATATCGGTGGCCGGCATCGTCAGCTTCGCACCGGCTTCGACCGCACGCGCGATCGTCTCGTCGACGTCGGGCACGTACAGATGGATGAATACCGGCGAGCCTTTCAGCGCGATTGGCCCGAGCGCGCCGCAATTGGCCATTTCGTCGACAAGCATCAGCGTCGAATCGCCGATCCTGACCGATGCATGCATCAGCCGGCCAGGCTCGTGCGGCGAAGGCAGCCGGCTGAGTTCGACGGCGCCGAACGCCTTCTTGTAAAACTCGATCGCGGCGGCAGCGCCGTCGCAAATCAGATGGGGGGTCAGCGAGTGCATCCCTTCGGGGATCGGTTTGACTGCAGCGGACATGGTGCGGCTCCTGGACTATGGGTAATTAATCGGACGATTCGAGCGCGCCACGTGTGGGCGCTCTATCACCACGACGAACCAGCTCGTCCGAAATCGACACAAGCCACGACATTTTTTAGCTTCGACGGCCAAAGCAGGAACAATCGTCCTGCGCGCCGCCGCGCGATCACTACGGCGGCTCAACTCGATGAGCCCTCTTGCGCCCGAATGTAGCCAGCGAAACCACGCGCAACGCTCGGCAGCATGATCGATACGCCGCTCAACGTCGAAACCGCGAGCATCGCGCCGATACCCGATGCACGGTAAAGACCGGTTGTCGAATCGGATACTGGTCCGCACCGAATCTCAGCTCCCATGGTCAGCGCAAAAAAACGCCGCAGCGGAGGAGTGAAGAGTACCGACCCATAAAGAGTACCGCCCCATACGCATTGCCGCGCTTACCGGATAGACGGGGGCGCGACGCAATCTGCCCGGCCGGTTTTCCACAGTTTCTGTCGACAAACATGTGGATATCCTGCGCATGCAAGCGCCAAACCGTTGAAACCACGACGGTTTCCGCGTCGCGGCAATCCACGGGCAACGCGGCGCGGCGGCGATCCCGCGCGCCGCCGCGTACCCGGCATTCGACACACTGCGTCAATGCTTGTCGAGGTTCGCCGTCAGCTCGCTCGCCTTGTTGCGCAACGCTTCATAGCCGGAGCGAGCGTGCTCGGGCAAATCGGGATCGCCGACGAGCGCGCCAAGCGTCTCGATCAGGCTGAACAAGATGCCCTTGGCCGCACCGAGCGCGATGCTTTGCGATTGAATCGACTCGTGCAGATGATCGACCGCCGCCTCGAGTTGTTCGAGCTTCGGCTGCTCGCCTTGCGAACGCGTGTTGCCGGGTTTGTCGTTCGTCATCGTGAATACCTCGCCATACGGTTTGTTGCACTCGGCGCGCCTGCACTCCCATCGGCCAGCGCCGGGCGGTTAATCGGCGCGCGTCACGCTGCGGTGTTCGATCACCGGCGCGCAGCATCGGTTGACCCGGCGTTCGAGCGGCTAGCCAACGCTGCCCGTCAACATCGCGGATATCCAACCGCCCGAACTTCGGCACCGCGATCCCATTGTATGGTGCGCAACGCGCGCCGCCTCGATTCGGCGCAATCCGCGCGCATTTCGACGAAATCCCCGCGTATCACAGCACTGCGACAACCCGCGCGCCGCCGTCGGCAACCGCGACCACCTGCCCGTCGACGCGCCGGAACGTCAGCGACACGTTATCGTCACCGACGCGCAAGCCGTCGATGCGCAGCCAGTCGACGCCCTCCGGCAACGCCGGCCGCTCGATGCGCACCTCGCCGCGCGCCGCGTCGACGCCAATGCCGAGGCACGCCTGCAGCATCATGAACGGCGCACCTGCCGCCCACGCTTGCGGCAGACACGCAACCGGATACGCAGTCGGCGGCTCGCCGCGCTGGCGAGGGAAGCCGCAAAACAGTTCGGGCAGCCGCATGTCGAAGCTCACGGCCGCTTCGAAAAGCGCCCGCAGCAGTTCGATCGCCGCGCGCTTGTCGCCGTAGCGCGCGAGACCGCGTGCGGCAAGCGCGTTGTCATGCGGCCAGACCGAGCCGTTGTGATACGCCATCGGATTGAAGCGCGGCTGCCCCGCCGCGAGCGTGCGCACGCCCCAGCCGGTCTGGAACAGCGTCGAGTCGAGCACGCGCGCGACCGCTTCGCCGCGGCTTTGCTCGGGCAGCCCGAACGCGAGCAGATGGGCGGCGTTCGACGCAAGCACGCGGCAGAGCTGGCCGTGCCCATCGACCGCGATCCCGTAGAAGCCCGCCTCGGGCATCCAGAACAACGCCTCGACCTGCTCGCGCAACGTCTTCGCGCGCAGCGCATAGCGCCCAGTATCGGCCGCATGGCCCCGCCGGCGCGAAAACTCGGCCATCGCTTCGAACGCTGCGCACGCATACGCCTGCACCTCGACGAGCGCGATCGGCCCATCCGGAAACCGGCCGTCCGCGTGAAATACCGAATCGTGGCTGTCCTTCCACCCCTGATTCGCGAGACCGCGCTCCGACGTGCGCTGATAATCGAGCAGTCCGCGCGGATTACGGTCACATACGTCGATCACCCATTGCGTCGCCCGTTCGAGCGCGGGCCACAGCTCGTCGATCAATGCATCGTCGCCGGTCTGCTCGACGTAGGCGCCCGCGAGCACGACGAACAGCGGCGTCGTATCGACACCGCCGTAATACAGCGCGAACGGCACCTCGCCCGTCGCCGCCATCTCGCTTCGGCGAAACTCGTGCATGATCTTGCCGGGTTCGGCATCGCGAAACGCCGACGTCTCGCGCGCCTGGTGCGCGGCAAGAAAGCGCAGCACGCCGCGTGCAAGCGAGGGTTGCAGCCACAGCATCTGTAGCGACGTGATCACCGCATCGCGGCCGAACGGCGTCGAGAACCACGGAATGCCCGCATATGGATAGGGGCCGGTGTCGAGTTGGGTCGTCAACAACCCGAGATCGGCCAGCGAACGGTCGAGCCACGCGTTGAACAGCGGATTGCTGGTGCGCACCCGCGCCATCGCGCGGCGGCGCTCGCGCATCGCGCGGTGCACGCCGACGAGTGCGCCGCGCAGCGCGCCGCGGCCTGTGTCGGGAATCGGCGGCGCGGCGCCGGCGGCTTCGCCCACGCGTGCGTCGACGCTCAGATAGATCGACACGCACGCTTGCGCGGCGATGTTCAGCGCGTAATCGGCGCGGTCGACCGACAAGCGGGCGGGCGCCGGCGACAAACCGATGCAAACCGAGCGCGACACGCCGTCGAGCCCGTCGTAACGCAACTGGACGCCGCCCGCGTCGATTCGCGGCGGCGCGATCACCCCACGCCGCGCACGCGGCGTGCCGCGCACTTCGAACATGTCGAGAAAGTCCGCGCCGAACGATATCGACAGCGGCACTTCGGCATCGGCCGTTCCATAGTTCGTCAGCGTAAGCGCCTCGTGCAGCACATTGCCGGCCAGCACGCGCATCCGCTCGATGTGGATCACGCCTTCGGGCGTCTCGCTGCCGCCGAGCGGCGGCAGCGGCCGGTTCGTCAGATGCGCGGTAAACGACGCGTTGTCCGCGCTCGTTGCCCCAGACAGCAGCGATGGCGCGCGGCCGCCGAAGGTGAGCCGCCATTGCGACAGCACACGCATGTCGTCGACGAAAAAGCCGTCGTCGTGCCCCGTGATGTCGCCGAGCGCATCGCCGACCACGAACGCGCTGCCCGCCTTCAGCACGTGCTGGCTGCCGCGCGCGGGTTTGCGCACGTCGGGCTCGGGCGCGACGAACGCCACGGCGGGCGACGGCACGGGCGCCGGCGAAGCCGTTGCTGGTGCATGTGTCAGCGTGGATGTGGAAGCGGGCGCGGCGGCCGGGCCGCGAACGGAGGAATCATCTGCAGTCGTCGACATCGAAACTCCCATGCTGCGTGCAACGCGCGGTGTGCGCGACAGGATTGGCACAGCATAGGGCAGAATGCGCCCGGCGCGCAGCCTCGCGCCGCACGTTGGCCTATCGGCCTACCGGCTCGCCGCGAGGCTTGGCGGCCAAGCTCGTCGATGACGGGCCTGCGCGCGGCCGCCGAAACGTGGGGCGGCCTGCCACCGCGGTCAAATCGATACCCCGCTTCGCCCCAGCAGCCGCATCGAACCCCATCGCACCCTCATCTGCTGCGCGCCGACGTCGAACCCGCCGCGCTCGATCATCGCGATGCCGGCGCCTCGAACCGCGCACGTGAGCGGATCGTCCGCCACCCGCGCGACGAGCCCCGTCTCGTCATACAGCCGCTTGCCGAGATTCGCGAGCAGCGCGCCACCGCCCGTCAACACGATGCCGCGATCCGCGATATCGGTGACAAGTTCGGGCGGCGCATTCTCAAGCGCGCCCTTCACCGCGCTGACCACCTGATTCAACGGCATCGCAAGCGCATCGGCGATGTCATGGTTGCTCAGCTCGATCGTGCGCGGCAAGCCGTCCCGGACACTGCGCCCCACCGCCTGCATCGATACGCGCGGCACGCGGCCGCTGGCCGCGCCGATCGTTTTTTTCACGTGCTCGGCCGTCTGCTCGCCGAGCAGCACACCGTAGACGTTGCGCACGTAGTTGATGATCGCCGCGTCGAACTGCTCGCCGCCGACGCGGACCGTCTCGCGATACACGATGCCGCCGAGCGCGATCACCGCAACCTCAGTCGTGCCGCCGCCGATGTCGACAACCATCGAGCCGATCGCGGCCGACACCGGCAGCCCCGCGCCGAGCGCGGCCGCAAGCGGCTCGCTGATCACGCTGACCCGCGACGCGCCGGCCGCGAGCGCTGCATCGCGGATCGCGCGCAGTTCGAGCGCCGTCGCATTCGACGGCACGCAGAGCGTGAACGCGACGCGTCGCCCGAACATCGAGCGCGCATTGGACATGCCGACGAACAGACGCATCATCTGCTCAGCCGCGTGGTAGTTCGCAACGACGCCGTGCTGCAGCGGCCGGACCGCCTCGAGATGCTTCGGCGAACGGCCGAGCAGCGCTTTTGCCTGCTCGCCGACCGCCTCCACGCGCGCTTTCGCGCTCGCGTCGCCGCGCTTGCTGAAACAGACGACCGACGGCTGATTGAGCACGACGCCGCGGTTGCGGACATAGATCAACGTGCTCGCCGTGCCCGGATCAACCGCGACCTGGTGCGCAAAGAGCCTTTCGAGAAACGGTGCCGCCATGGTGAAGCCTCTATTCGAATCGGTAAAACGACGATGCGGGCAAACCGCAGGCGCCTCAAGCGCAATCCGCTGCGACGCGCGCCATCCATTCAGTCGCTTAGCGGCAGGACGCAAAAATACTTTAGGCAATTTCGCTGATTTTTATCGAATATCTTCGACCGATTAGCGATAGATGGACAAAAGCGGTACTCTCTCGCTTCCGCCGGCCCTGGTCCGGTATTCCGACTATCCCGTTCACTTCAGCGATAGCCAAGACAATGACGGCGCCCACGCCTGATTCCATCCGGCCCATTCCTTGTTGCACCGGCCTTGTCGCCGCGCTGTTGATCGTCTGCGCCGCAGCGGGATGGCCCGCGCGCGCCCGGGCCGCCGATGCGTCCGGCACGCCCGCCGATGCTGCCGCCCATACAGCCGCGCCGGCAATGGCGCAGCCGGCCGCGACGCTTGCCGCGTCCCCTTCACCCACGCCGGCGCCGGCCGCTGCGGCGGCCGCCGCCCGCCACACGGGGCCGGCGACCTGCGCGGCCGATGGCGGCCCCGACGGCCGTCCGGCGATCGGCCTCGTGCTGTCCGGCGGCGGCGCGCGCGGCTATGCGCATCTCGGCGTGCTGAAAGTGCTCGAGGAAAACCGCATTCCGGTCGACTGCATCGCGGCGACCAGCATGGGCGCGGTCGTCGGCGGCCTGTACGCGAGCGGCATGACCGCAGACGAGATGCAGCGGCGGCTGTCGCAGGTCAATCTGTCCGACATCGCATTCGACGTCACCGAGCGCTCGGATCTGCCGCAAAAACGGCGCGAGGACGAGCGGCTGTATATCGATGGCCTGACGCTCGGTTTCAGCAAGAAAGGCTTCAAGGCGCCCGTCGGGCTGGTGCAGGGCAACCGGCTGCAAGGGCTGCTATCGACCTGGACGGCGGCCGTGCCGACCAATCAGCCGTTCGATCAACTGCCGATTCCGTTTCGCGCGATCGCGACCGATCTGCGCACGGGCGAGATGGTCGAGCTTGACCACGGCTCACTGCCGCTCGCGATCCGCGCCAGCATGGCGATGCCGGGCCTGTTCTCCCCCGCCGAGATCGACGGCCGCACGCTCGTCGACGGCGGGCTCGTCAGCAACCTGCCGGTCGACACTGCGCGGCAGATGGGCGCGAATGTCGTCATCGCGGTCAACATCGGCTCGCAGCTCAAGCCGCTCGACTCGCTCGCGTCGCCGGCCGACGTGATGCAGCAGATGGTCGGCATCCTGATCCGGCAAAACCTCGCCGGACAGCGCAAGCAATTGCGGCCGGGCGACGTGCTGCTCGAACCGGCGCTCGGCAAGCTCAGCTTCACCGATTTCCAGAATGCGCAGGATGCGATCGCAGCCGGCGAGGCAGCCGCCACCCACGCACTGCCCAGCCTGAAGCGCTATGCGCTGTCGCCCTCACAATACGCGGCATACCGCGCCGCGCACACGCAACCGCCGCCGCAACCGATCCGCATCACGGCGATCGACGTCGAAACCAACGGCCCCGTCCCGGCACGGATCGTGCGCGACGCGCTGCACATCAAACCCGGCGACACTTACGATCCGAAGCAGGTCAGCCAGGATCTGCTTGCGCTGACGACCAGCGGCAATTTCGACAGCGTCACCCAACAGGTGGTCAGCGACGGCGACAAACATCGCCTCGTGATCGACGCGCGCGAGAAATATTGGGGGCCGAACTTCCTGCTGTTCGGGCTCGGCCTGTCGAGCAGTTCGAGCGACGAAGGCGGCTTCCGGCTGCACATCGGCTACCGCCGTCCGTGGCTGACGCCGTCCGGCCTCGAATTCCGCGTCGACACGACGCTCGGCAGCGATCTGCAATCGGCGCACGTCGAACTGCGCCAGCCGCTGCTGAACCGTCCCGGCCTGTATGTCGCGCCCTACGCGGAATACCAGCGGCGCTTCGTGAACATGTACGACGACGACGTCAAGTTCACCCAGTACCGGTTGCAGACGCAGCGCGTCGGCGTCGACGTCGGCTGGCCGATCGGCCACCTCGGCGATTTCCGCATCGGCCTGGCGTATGCGCACGGCACGGGCGCGCCCACCTACAATCTGCCGCTCGACGAGGGAGACCTCTTCCCGTCGCGCGTGTTCCTGTTTCCGGGGCTCTCCGCCCACGCGCTCAGCGTGCGGGCGCGGCTCGTGATCGACCAGCTCGACGATCCGCTGTTCCCGCGCAGAGGCTACTTCACGGAATTCCGGGCGGAGCGTTCGCTGTCGACGCGCAGCAGCGACACACTAGGCGACTTTTTCGACAATGCCGCCGACGCGCGGCACACCGAGGTATACGGCAAGCTGATGGTCGCGCAGCAACTCGGCCGCCACAGCGTCAGCGCGACGATCGAAGGCGGCAAGATCTTCGGCGGCAAGAACCTGCTCAACATGTTCAACTTCACGCTCGGCGGGTTCCAGCACCTGTCCGCCTACGCGGCGGACCAACTGACGGGCGACGCGCTCGTCTACGGGCAAGTCACCTATATGAATCAGTTGATGACGTTCAACGCGTCGCCCGTCAAAGCGCTTTTCGTCGGCGCGAGCGCGGAACTCGGCAATGTCTGGAATGGCGGCGCGCGCATCGGCGGCAGCACGCTGAAGCAGAGCTATACGTTCTTCACCAGCTTGACCACTTCGTTCGGCCCCGTATACATGGGCGTCGCGCTCGCGCCGGGCGGGCGGCGCAACCTGTATCTGCAACTCGGGCGGACGTACTGACGGCGCACGATCCGGCGCTGCCGCCGGGTCGGGCTGGGCCGGGCGCAATGCGTGCGCCGCCGCGCGAAACCACGCGCGACCGGCGTCCGGCCATGCGCGGCACTACGTGCGGCCGCCCGTGCGCGTCGAAACGATACGCCCGGCGGCTCCCCGGCGCTTGCCCCGAAAGACGGCGGCTCAAACCGGCCAACTGATCTCGAAACGCGCTCCGGACAAAATGACCGGATCGACCACGGCAACACGCCCGTTGTGCGCATGCAGCACCTGCTGCGTGATCGCAAGACCAAGGCCGTAGCCGGCCGTATGGCGATCGAGCCGCACGAACGCATCGAAGATCCGTTCGCGCTCCGCGTCGGGCACGCCCGGCCCGTCGTCCTCGACATAGATCTCGATGTTGCCGTGGCGCATCCGCAGCCCGGCCACGATGCGCGCGTGCGCGTACTTGCTCGCGTTACGCAGCAGATTGCGCGCCGCATACGACATCAGCCGCTTATCCATCCTCACGCGCACGTTCCTGCCCAGTTCGATGCGCGATTCGATCACCTTGTCCGGATACAACAGCGCGGCATCGCCGATCTGCTTGTCGAACCATGCGACCAGCGCGGTTTGCTCGAGATTGGACTGCAACGAGCTGTATTCGAGCCGTGCGTAGGTCAGGCTCATGTCGATCAATTCGTCGAGTTCGGTCACGTCCTGCTCGATGCTCGCGATCGCGTTCTCATATTCAGCCGCCGACCCCGGTTCGCGCAGGCTTTCGAGCGCGAAACGCACGCGTGCGAGCGGCGTGCGCAATTCGTGCGAAATGCCGTTCGTCAGATCGCGCTGCGCGGCAATCAGGCGCTCCATGCGCATCGCGAGCGCGTTGAGCGTGCGCGCGAGCGGCCCGATGATCACGCTGCGCGATTCGCGCGCCCGCGTGTTGAAGCGCCCGCCCGTGAAATCGATCGCGCGCTCGCGCACCATCACGAGATCCGACCACACCGGCCGCATCCAGCGATAGGCGGCGAACGCGGGCAGACCCAGCACCGCCGCGATCACCGGCCATTCGCCGCCCGGCAGCGCATCGAACGCGTGCCAGAGCGTGCGCGGCGTCAGCGCCGCGCACAGCGCGGCGACCGTCACGCCGACCGTCAGCAGCACGAGGCCGGCGAGATGCAAATAGGTGCGCAAATACAGGCGCGACCAGCTCGGAATCCGGTCCGCGCGCGTGTCCGTCCACGAGCGGCGGAAATGCAGCCAGCGCCATTTGCAATACCGAAGCGGCGAAAGCCGCGGCGCTGCCGCGTGGTTCGGGTTCATCGTCGGATTTCGACGCACGGCTACTCCCACGCGCTCTTGCTGAACTGATAGCCCTTGCCGCGGATCGTCTTGATCCGCTGCGGGTTGCCCGCGTCGTCGTTCAGCTTGCGCCGCAGCTTCGAGATCCGGCCGTCGATGGTCCGGTCGAGCCCGTCGAACTCGACGCCGCGCAATTGCAGCATCAAATCGTCGCGACTCACGACTTCGCCCGCATGGCAGACCAGCACCCACAGCAGATCGAATTCCGCCGACGTCAAATCGGGCGTCGTGCCGTCCGGCAGGCTGGCCGTGCGGCTCGCACGGTCGATGGTGAACTTGCCGAACGCATAGCGTTCCGGCTGGACCCCGCCTTCGGGCAGCCGCGCCGGCGCGCGGCGCAGTTGCGCCTTGATCCGCGCCAGCAGGATGCGCGGCTCGACCGGCTTATGCACATAGTCGTCCGCGCCGAATTCGAGGCCGAGCAATTCGTCGAACGGCTCGTCGCGGGCCGTCACCATGATGATGATCCCGCTGTAAAACTCGCGCGCCTCGCGACAGATTTCGAAACCGTCCTTGCCGGGCAGATTCACGTCGAGAATCACGAGATCCGGGCGCGTGCTCAGGATCGCATCGACGGCATCGTTGCCGTTCAACACGGTGTCGACGACGTAATCGTTTTTACGCAGGTAGCCTGCGATCAGCGTGGACAGACGGTTATCGTCTTCGACGAGAAGAATCCTGAAAGGCATGAGATTTTGTAAGATTCTGAAACAATCCGAATGATACTGCTTACGCGGGCCGCCGAACGGTGGCAATCGGGCAACGCGGAAAGTGTTGCCAAGACACCCGCGGGCTCGGTACGGCTGCTCGGCAAAGCACGGCTACCGTTTGAATGGCGTTACGCCAAACGCTGCCTACAACGGGCTGGGGAATCAGTGCTGTCGAAAACAAAGCATACTCCGTTGTCTCTCACGAATATAGCTTGACAATGAAGCAAAATCATACGGAAAAACATTTGATCATCGCCGGCAGCACACCAAATTTCATTATTATTTTTTTGCAACACGATTCATCAAATCGACTAAACGAACACCGCGGCAATTAACCTTATAGCCGGTTCGATTCTTATCCGCCGGCGCGGCTGCCTGCTACGGCCAACCCATTCGCCCGCGATATCGCACTTCGATTCGGCCAATACATGGCGGCCTCGGCGGCGCGGCAGCGTCTTTGCGGCGTCACGCACCAGACCGCCGTCGGGCACGAGTGAAGGCGCCGCCCAGCCGAGAACTTTCGCACGTTCAAAACGGCATTTATTACGCCCGGCACTTAAACAAATTCACCGCCATATTTAATTAAATAAAAATAAATCATATTACATCGAACATACCAAACCGCATCATCTCTTTCGCCATTAATCCCCTGATTCCGAGGAACTCACTTATTCGATTCAAGTCCATCGAATCATTCCGGGCAGAAAAAACTCGCGCCGAATGGCGAATCACGTCGCGATCCGCTGCCCAAACACGTTCGCCCGCCAACTTTTCCGCAAACGTCAGGAGATTCAGAATTGACGATATCCCGCATTCGGCAGGCGCTCGTGCGCACCGCCATCGCCATTGCCTGTCTGTGCACGAACGCGTCGTTTGCCGCGCTGCAACCGATCGACGAAGCGCCGATTGCGCGGCATGTCGACGAAACCTGCCGGATCAACGCCGATACGAGCACCGACTGCACTTGCGTCACGCGGCTGACGATCCTGAGGCCGGTCGGCCGCGATCTGCTGTCCCGGCTGGACTTCGACTACCGTGAAAACGACCGCTTCGAACTGAAGGATGCGGCCGTGATCGATCCGCACGGGCATCGCACGCCGCTTGCCGCGTCGCAAATCGACACGCGCACGGCGCCGAATCCGGCGGAGGGTTTTTTGCGCGACAAGCAAACATCGGTCGCCTTTCCCGACTTGCGCGTCGGCAGCACGATCGCGTACACGACGATCCGGCACACCGCCGCCCTGCCGCTCGCGAAGCAATTTCACGAGGTGCTGGCGTTCCCGCCAACGCCCGTGCGCACCGACCATTTTCGCGTCGAATACCAGGCCGATCGGCCTATCGTCTGGCGCAGCGAAGCGGCCGGCGATTTTCGCATCGCGACGTCAGACGGCGGCAAGCGGCTCGTCATCACTCAGATACAGCCCCGATATCTGAACATCGTCAACGAAGAGTACGGCGAGCTGCGCCAAATACCGCGCATCGAGTTGGCGAGCAGCCTGAGCGCACAGGCGCATTTCGGCGCATATGCGAAGCGCTACAACGAGATCGCCGCCGCACCGCTGCCGCGCGGCGCGGCAAGCGCGGTCGACGCCGCACGGCGTGAGCCGGCGGCGCAACGGGTTGCCGCGCTGATGCACTATATCGACACGCATTACCGCTATCTCGGCGACTGGCGCGCGTGCGATCGCGGCTATATCCCATTCGAACTGGCGCAAATCGAAGCGCACGGCTACGGGGATTGCAAGGATCTCGCGGTTCTGCTCGCCGCGATGCTCTACAAAAGCGGAATCGACGCGCGAATCGCGTGGGTTCACGCGGGCTCGTTTGCGCCGCCGCTGTTGATTCCCGGCACGCAGGCGCCAAACCACGCGATCGTGCGCGCGAGCGTCGACGGCCGCACCTGGTGGCTCGACCCGACCCAGCCGAACGCCCTGCCCGGCCGCACGCCGGCGCAGCTACAGGACCGCTGGGCGCTCGTCGTCGAAAAAAACGGCGACGTGCGCCGCGAACACATCCCGGCCGAAGCGCCGATCGTCGCCGTCGACGCGACGGTGAACCAGCAACTGCGCCCCGACGGCAGCGCGGTCGTGTCGGGACACGCGTATCTGGACGGTCGAGAGCTGCTGGATCTCATGCGCACCGACCGCCACGACGGCGTGCGCGCCGGCGACCAGCAAATCTGCAAACGCCTGCTCAACGAGCAGGAGAAGGGAACGTGCAAAATCGTGCGGCCGCGCAGCGACGAGGCGCGAAACGGGCGTTATCGAATCGACATGAAAGGCATCGATCTGCGCGCGCTCGAAGCGCCGTCCGGTCAGAACGGTCCGCGCGTATACGATGCCGCACAAGGCTTGCGCCAGCTATGGGACCGCTTCGCCGACTATCGGCACGCGGGCGATGCGGGCGATCTGTATTTGAATGACCCGTTCACCTTCAAGCTCCACGTGCGGCTGACCGGCGCGAAGGCGGCACAGCCGCTTGCAGCGTGCGCGGTGCATTCGCCGTGGTACGACCTGGAGGTCGCGCCGGAGCCATCGGACAACGCGATCGCCTACCGCGAACAGATCGTCCAGAAAGTTCGTTGGCTCAGTCATGCCGACTTGACCAGCGACGCGTTCGGCCGCTTTCTCGACGACGCACGGCGTTGCACGAACACGCTGCGTCAGGCTGTCGAGTTCTGACGCGCGCCGCAAGCCGGCATAGCGGAGAAGGAGCGGCCCGCACGCGCCGCATTCGCGCGGTATTTACCGCAAGCGCCATGAGACCATCGCTGGGCCAAACGCTCGAGCCGAGCGCTTATTCCGCCGCGCACTTAAACGCGCGGAAGAAATCGGCGCCCCCTGAAAAGCAGGTACGATCACGCTCTCGAAAGGGGTTGCGCCTTGTATGCACGCGTAGCCCGTCCCAGCCCCGAGCATGGCGGGACGGCGCGGCGCCGCCTCTGTAACATACGATGTTTTCAGCACGCTACACCGAATTGAATTACCAACCGATACTCGAACGCATCCGCGCCGAACTTGCGCCCTGGATTGGCACAGGCCGGGTTGCCGACTACATTCCCGAACTCGCGAAGGTGCCCGCCGAGCGCTTCGGGATGGCGGTCGTCACGCTCGCCGGCGATATTTTCACGATCGGCGACGCGCACGAGCGTTTCTCGATCCAGAGCATCTCGAAGCTCTTCGCGTGCACGCTTGCGTTCAAGTTGCTCGGCGACGAACTGTGGCAACGCGTCGGCCGCGAGCCGTCTGGCACCGCGTTCAATTCGCTCGTGCAACTTGAAAGCGAACGCGGCAAGCCGCGCAATCCGTTCATCAACGCGGGCGCGCTCGTCGTCACCGACGTGCTGTGCCGCCGCTTCGTGCGCGCCGAGACGGCGCTCGTCGAGTTCATCCGGCGTCTGACCGGCATCGCGGATATCGACTACGACGCGCGCGTCGCGCTATCCGAGCAGCAGCACGCTGAGCGTAACCGCGCCATGGCGCATTTCATCGCGAGCTTCGGCAACATGCAGATGCCGCCGGACACCGTGATCGACGCGTATTGCCGTCAATGCGCGATCACGATGAGTTGCGTCGAACTCGCCCAAGCCGCGCTTTTTCTCGCGAACGGCGGCATCGCCCCCGCGACGGGCGAGTCCATCCTCGATCCGAGTTCGGCCAAACGCTTGTCGGCGCTCATGCTGACATGCGGCACCTACGACGCCGCGGGCGACTTCGTCTATCGCGTCGGCCTGCCGGCGAAAAGCGGCGTGGGCGGCGGAATCGTCGCGGTGCTGCCAGGCGAGATGGCCGCCTGCGTCTGGTCGCCGGGGCTCGATCCGAACGGCAACTCGCTTGCCGGCGTGCTCGCGCTCGAATGGTTGACGACCTACTCGGGGCGATCGATTTTCTGACGCGGCATGGGCCGTGCCGGCGCAGGCCTGCGCCGGCACGAAGCCAACGTGCGGCCCGGCTCGTTTTATTTCGCGATATAGATGCCGGTCGTCGGACACGTGCCTTGCGTGCCGGCGTCCGTCACGAGCGACGTCGGGCTCGGAAACTGCGCGGTCGCATTGGTTCGCACGGCAATCCAAGCCTCGGTGAAATAGCTGACGTAGTTGGACTTCGTGCACTTCAGCGACACTGCGGCGCGCGCGCCGGTGCCGAACGCGCCATCGAACGCGCTCAACAGTTGCTCGCGCGTCACGCTCTTGCCCGCGTTCGTTTGCAGGAACGTATTGAACGACGTGGTCGCGAGGCGGCTGATCATCCCGCTCGCGTCGTTCCAGTACGCGTCGGCCGACGAATACTGCGCGCAAGTGCCGTGCTTGTACCATTCGTGCTTGTCGAGGCACGACGCGACGCCCGGCATGTACGTCGACAGCGTGCTCAACGTCGCTGCGCTGACCGGGTACTTGTCCATGCTGCACCATTGATGCGCATTGTCGAGATCGATCTCGTTCTGCGGCACGCCGCAATAGAACGGCTGGCTGGTGCTGTCGTAGTTGTTCGGCCAAAGGCCGTGCAACGACAGATTCGTCGACGCATATGAACCCGACAGCGTATTGCATTCGGTCGCGCTGTGCGTTGCGCAAAAGCCCGGTTCCCAGGACGAGGCGAGCAACAGATAGTCATACGCGTGAGCGGGAGTGCAAGTCGATGCGACAGCCAGCGCGCACGCGGCGCGAGCGAATGGACGGAACATGGGCGACCCTCTGGAGAATAAGCGCGACGGCCGCACAACCGGCGCCGCGACGTTGATATTCGTAAGCAACTGCCGGGTCTATTGTGCTCGCATCAATATTTCAACACGATGACTTTTTTCAGACAATACGCCCGCTGGCCCGCGTGCGCCTGTCCGGCGGGCCGGCTCCAGATCGCGGCTCGCCGCCATGCCGGTTGCGCCCGCACGCAACCGGCGCACGGCGCTGCGGCGGCTCACGCGGGCTGGGCTTCGCGCCGCCGTTCCAGCTCGCGCACGAGCGGCAACACGCGCTTGCCGAAATACTCGACTTCTTCGAGATAGTGGAGGAACCCGCCCAGCACGAGATCGACGCCGATCGACTTCAGCGCGACGATGCGTTCGGCGATTTGCTCGGGCGTGCCAATCAAGTTGGTCTTGAAACCGTCGTTGTACTGAACGAGATCGGCGAACTTCGAATCCGACCACATTCCGCGCCCTTCCGGCGCGGCCTTTCCGGCCTGCTTGACCGCGTGACCGAACGCATTGACCGCATCGACGTCCGCATGACGAACGATCTCGTCCAGCACCTCGCGCGCCTCGAATTCGGTGTCGCGCGCGATGATGAACGCATTTACGCCGAACTTCACGCGCCGCCCCTGCTCGGCCGCCGCCGCGCGAATCTCCTCGATCTGCTCGCGGTGCCCCTCGAGCGTATTGCCGTTCATGAAATACCAGTCCGACACCGCTGCCGCCATGCGGCGCGCGGCCGCCGAATTGCCGCCCTGGAAAATTTCCGGATGCGGCTGCTGCAACGGTTTAGGTTTCAGCGTGTAATCGTTGAAGCGGTAGAAATCCCCCTTGAACGTGAAGCGATCCTGCGTCCATATGCCCTTGACCGCGCGGATGAATTCCTCGGAGCGGCGATAGCGCTCGTCATGCTCGAGCCACGGCTCGCCGAGCGCGGTGAATTCGCCCTTGAACCAGCCGCTGACGACGTTGATCGCAACGCGTCCTTGGTTCAACTGATCGATCGTCGCGAGCTGCTTCGCGACAACTGCCGGATGCCACGGCCCCGGCAGGATCGCGGCAATCACTTTCAAACGCTCGGTGGCAGCGAGCAGCGCATGGCTGAACGCGACAGATTCATGCTGATACTCGGCGCCGTAGCCGGCGGTAAAGCGGATTTGCGACAATGCGTAATCAAAGCCGTTGCGCTCGGCAAGCTGCGCCAGGCGGCGGTTGTAATCGATATCCCAACTCGTGCGCTGCTCGATCTTGCTGACGACGAGACCACCGCTGACGTTAGGCACCCAGTAGGCGAACTTGAGTTGTTCCCGCTCGCGACTCATCGGTTCGTTCCTCTAATCTGATCATCAAATTCAGGATGTCGGCGGCACTCGGCCAGCCGGTCGAAAGGCGCCCTCGCATGCGCTGCTCGTCACGCAGCGTCTGTCTCGCCGCATCGTAGGGGGACGCTCGCCGATCGGCCAACCAATGAATTCGACTATCGATGTCCGGTGCGCGTTGATAAGCAAATGACGCGGCGGGCTGTCCGCCATGCGGACGCGGGTGGAACGACGGGAACTGCGGCCGTCATTTCGGGCGTCCGATTGAAACGCCGAACGGCGGCCGTTGGTCGATGCGCGCCGAATCGGCCGGCAGACTACGGCTGCGGGGAGAACTCGCGAACGGTGCCGTTCTCCAGCCGATACGCGCGATCCGCGATCTTCAGCAACGAACGGTGATGCGTGATGACGATGAGCGTCGGCACACGCTCGCGAATGCGGGCGAATATCCGCGCTTCGCGCGCGGCGTCGAGCGACGACGTCGGTTCGTCGAAAATCACCACCGAAGGGCGCCGGGCCAACGCGCGCCCCAATGCGATGCGCTGGCGCTCGCCGCCGGACAGCGCCCTGCCCTGTATCCCGAGCGGCCGATCGAGCGCATCGCCGCCGCTGCCGCGCTCAAGCGAATCCAGCTCCAGCAGATCGACCAGTTCGCGCAGCGCCGAATCCGGCGGCGGCTCGTCGCAGCCGTAGACGAGATTGTCCCGCAGCGTTCCGGTCAGGATCAGCGGGGATTGCGGCGCGACGGCCACTTCGCGCGAAATGTCGGCGATCGCCATGTCGCGCACGTTCGCGCCGTACAACGTCACCATGCCCCGTTCAGGCTGCGTCAGCCCGAGCATCAGATTCGCCAGACTGGATTTCCCGCCGCCCGACGGCCCCATCAGAACGACCAGTTCCTGCCGCCCGATCCTCATGTTCACGTCGCGCAGTATCGTGCGCCCGCCGGACGTCACGTCGACATGCTCGAGAACGTAGACATCGGAGGCGGACCGGTCGAACGACGCATTCGCGCTTTCCCGCTCCAGCGGCAATTCAAGCAGGCCGAAGCCGTCGCGCAACGCGATATGGTTGCGCCGCAGATCCGAGAGCGACGCGGCGAGACTCGTGAACGGCAACGTCAGCGCGACGATGTAGCCGACGATCATCACGAAATCGCCAACCTGGAACGCGTGGCGCGCCGCCTGCATCGCCGCGGCAACGGTGAAGGCGGTGAGCAGCAGCCCGGTGCACGCAGCCTGCGCGGCGAGCAGCACGGACAGCCGCGCATTGCCGCGGGATACCTTGCCCACGTAGACATCGAGCACGTTGCGCAGCGCCGCGTCTTCCCGCGCATACGCATGATTGAGCTTGATGTCGAGCATGAAATTCAGTTTCTCGACGAGATGGCTGGACAGCAGATCGGACGCGCTGAAGATCTCCGTATGCGCGTGCTTGCTCTGCTTCGCAATCGCCCAGGTCACCGCAAAGAGCACGAGCATCGCTCCGACGAACGCGAATGCGAACGCACCGCTCGTCACGCGCCACAGTACGGCCCCGGACAGCAGCAACTGAAACGCGGTCGGCACGATGACCCAGAACACCGCGAACGTGATCGCGCTGAACGCATCGCGGCCGCGCGCGACGACCGACACGAGCGCGCCAGGGTCGGTCTCGATCAGGCGCGCGTAATCGACCCGGATCAGCCGTGCATAAACCGCCTGTTGAAATGCCGCGTCGCATCGCGCGAGCAAGGCTGCGGAATAGATGTTCTTCAGCCATTCGCCGGCGTGCGCGGCGGTCCACGTCAATCCATACGCGAGCGCGAGAATCACCGCCAACGCCGGATACCGGTGCGCGTCGGCAATCGACAGCGCATTGGTTGCCTGCCTCAGCAAATACGGCACCAGCGTATACAGCGCAGAGATGCCCGCCATCAAGAGCGTCGCCAGCACGAAATGCGCGGCGAGCCTCGGATATCGGCTCGCCGTGATCCGGTAAGCAGTGGCGTAATCGTTAAACAACTCCAGCACGAATGGCATTGAATCCCTCGTCAGACCGCGAACGCCGCTCGCGGGCGTCGACCCGCTCGCCACCGAACCACGGGCGGGCTCGCCGTGCCCCGCATCAGGCCGAGCCTGCCAGGCCGCGCACGAACATCTCGATCGAATAAATGCGGGTGATCTCCACCATGCCGACCGGATAGCCCAACGCCGCCCGCTTGATCAGCTTGGCCATGCCGTCCGGGTCGACAAGCCCGCGGGCCGCGCACCATCCGCCCGCGCACGTCTCGCGCACATGAGCGTGATAGGCTTTGATGCCCGCGAGCGCCGAGTGCATGATATCGCCCTTGTCGGTTCGCCAGAGATTCGGCAAGCCGGAGGCGGCGAAGACCGATCGACGCACGGGCAGCCGGCTGTGATCCGCGGAAAACATGTCTTCGATAGGCGAGCGCAACGCATGTTCGATGACCGGCTGCGACAGGAACGGCATGACCGGGCGACGGCTTCCCGCTCCGATGTGGACGAGCCCGTCTTCGAGACTCGCGCCCAGGATCGCAATTTGATAGCGCCTGCCCGGCTTCAACCGGAGCGACGCGTGACGCAGGACGTCATGGTACAGGCCGATGGTCGGCGGCTTCACGCCGCTCGGCACGACAGACGTCATCGCCGGCTGAACGGCCGGCTCGCCGAAGAATTTCGCCGTCTCCCGCCACGCTTGCGCGAGCACCGTCCAGATCGGCAGCCGGTATTGAATCGCGAGATCCCGCAACGCGCCCGCGACGCGCGCAGCGCGCAAGCCCGTTACGGCGTCGACGACCGCGCTGAATGGCGGCGGTGCGAGATACAACGAATCGCCGCCGTGCCCGTTCAACATCACCCCGCCGCCGTCCGCCAGGCCGCTCTGCGCGAAACCGGCGTCGTGAGCAAGGAAGCAGAGCCGGGTGCCTGGCCTCGGCACCGCCGGCGGACGCTCGAACGGTGTAAACGGCAAGCGTGCGAGCAATGGATAAGTTTGGTGCTCGATCCCGCAATGCTCGGCCACGGCCCGTGCAATCGACACTTCGTTCGACGACGCGCGCGCAGGATCGAAATGCGTGACCGCCACCGTCCGCCGATGTAATTCCGTGCGTTTCAGTCCCACCGCAAGCGACGTCGAATCGATACCGCCCGACAGTTCGAGAAAAATCTTCGACTCGCCATCGAGCATCGAGCGCTGCACCATCGTCAGCACATCGATGAAATCCCGGCTGGCACGACGCCGATGCCAGTTCCACGGCGACCATGCTCGCCGAAGCTCGGGAGGCCGACCGCGTTTCCAGCGCATCGCGAACCCTGGCGGCAACAGAGAAATGCCTTGCCAACCGGTTTGCGTCGGCTCGCCGCAGCCATACGCCGCGTACTGACTGAGATAATGCGCATCCGGCTCCTGCGGCAAGCCCGCCAGCGTGATCAATTCACTGATCGTATCGCCGACGTGCATCGCTCCGTCGACCGCCTGATGGTAGAAAACCGGGCACTGACCGCACGGGTCCATCAGGATCAGAAAATCATCCGAGCGCTTGTCATAGATGATGAGCGAATAGTCACCCCAATACCGCCGGCTCACGTCCTCGTAATCGATCAGCGCCGCGCGCACGACGTCAGCCGCGGCCGCCCGGGCGCCGTCGCCGTGCGCAAACAGCCGCCCGTTGGCGACCCATGCCGCCCGCGCGTCCTCCCCGAACGTCACGGCCTGCCCGCGAGCTGAATCCGTCGTGGCAAACACGGCGACACAACCGGCCTCGGTCGCCCATACGCGCTCGTGCGCCAGCTGGGACGCGGGCTCCTGCCGCATTGAGGGTTGCAATACCGCATAGGCCATGATGAGCGCGCCGTCGAATCAACCGGTTTCGAGAATGACCGCAAGCTGGTCTCGTAACGTGGGCTCGTCTCCCACCACCTCACGATCCAGCTCCGCCCATGCATGGGCATAGAACGGGTGATTCTGCACACCGACGACCAGACGGAGATCATGGCCATACCGGAAGCCGAGCAAAACCAGCGTCGTTGCCCATTCCAGGCACTTGGTCTTTTTGGGATACAGCATGCAGGCCGCATTGAGCGACCGGATCAGGACATCGACACGCAGCGCGGCGCGCGGGCGGCGCGCCTGCCTCGCCCGCTCAATCATGCGCGTCAACCCGATCATCCGCTCGGTGTTCGCGCAACGATGCACCGCATGGAGTGTCGCGAGCGCGCGTGCGACGACCAAGCCATTCGAAAACGAGACGTCGCGCCGCAGGATCGTCCAGCAATTCAACGACACGCCGGAATACGTCCGACGCGCTCCATTGCTGATCGCTTCGAACGCGGACCGATGAATCGGCAATCCGACGTTGTCGTCCGCCGCCGCGCCGGATTGATCATTTTCACGCGCCAAAATAGCATCGACGCGTCTTTTCAATTCTCTCGATTGCGCTTCCGAAAATACCGTATAAATATCGCCCGTCATATCGAGACTGATAAGCTGATCCTCGAACCAGACAAAACGGGTATTATCATTCATATATTAATTACCCGCCCCGAATAACGGAGCGGGAAAGAATCAAGCGACCATCGGTTTAAAGTTTATAGACAAACTGGCTGATTTCGAGAATAGCCCCGCCAGGCCTTCCCTGCGTGGCTTCCGTCGCATTCACCGTTTCGATTTCCTCGAAATCCACGACTTCAACAACATCTTGCTTCTGTTCCATTTCATTTCTCCTTAGTGCGGAAATATCCGCGATATGAGACGAATCGGAATAACGAACCTCTTTATTGAAGTTCGCCGGATCAATATACAGGATTCATCTCGATGTAATGATAGAGTAAACATTCTAACAAATACATTACTATATAATTTCCCAACCAAAATGAGATATATCAATTAGACCGTCAAACTCCATCGGCAATACCCATCGGCAGCCGGCGCGCCCTTTCCGTTCGAGCTTGCGCTGCCTGTAGCCCTCGGGCTTTCCAAGGTCATCCTATGAGACAAAAGCACTTGTTCCCGAAATCGCTGCGATGGTGGCTCATCGTCCTGACCGTGGCGCTACATGCGTGCGGCGATCAGGATCGCGGCGCATTCTCCGATCAATCGGCGGCGTCTGCTCAATCGGCGTCGCAACCGGCCGCCGCCGATCGCCCGCTCATCGATGAGCGCGAATACTCGAATCGCGGCGACGCAGCGCTGCCCGACGCATCCGAAGCGGCGGCAGTGACCCATCGTCAGATCGAACTCGACGGCCGCACGCTTCGATATACGGCAACCACGGGGCATTTGACCGCCGCCGTCGATTCCGGCAAGCGCGCGTCGATGTTCTACGTCGCCTACACAGTCGACGATCGCGCCCGCTCCAAACGCCCCGTGACATTCCTGTTCAATGGCGGCCCCGTCACCGCGAGCGTCTGGCTGCATCTGGGCAGTTGGGGGCCCAAGCGCATCGCCGCCGAAGCGCGCGGCACGAACGCGCTCCACCCAACGTTGATCGATTCGGACGACAGCCTGCTCGACCAGAGCGACCTGGTGTTCGTCGATGCAGTCGGCACCGGCTACTCGCAAGCCATCGCGCCGAGCGTCAACCGCGATTTCTGGGGCGTGGACCAGGATGCGGCGGCATTTCATGGTTTCATCCTGCGCTACATCGAGGTCAATCGCCGCGAGGCATCGCCGATCTATCTCTACGGGGAGTCATACGGCGGCATCCGCGCGGCCGTGCTGGCCAATCTGCTGGCGACGTCCGGCGCGACGCTGGGCGGCGTGGTGCTGAATTCGCCGATCCTCAACTTCAACACCGCATGCGATCTCGGCGCGCCGGATTGCACCGGCTTCATCCCCAGCTATGCCGCCGTGTCGACGCATCATCGCGTGTCGAACAAGCCCGATGCGATGCCGGCCGCCGACTACGCGCGGCAGGCCGGCCGCTTCGCCGTCGACATCTATCGCCCGGCGCTGCTCGACTACCTCCGGCGCGGCGCCGCTCCGTCCGCCGCGTTGCTCGCCGATCTGGCCGGATACACCGGGATTGCGCCGGCAGAGTGGGCCCGCCATCTGAACATGACGCCGGACCTCTACGTCACCCGCGTCAGGCCCGGTTACGTCATCGATATCAACGACGGACGCAACAGCGCGCCAGCCGGAAGCGACTGGCAAGATCCGTATCGCGATGCGCTCGAAGCCGGCATTCATGCGCTGTTGCCGGAATTTCTCGGCTATCGCGCCCGCTCGGCCTATTCGATGGTCGCGGGCGACGCCTGGACATGGGAACACGACGGTTTGCCGTTGCCCGACGCGATACCCGATCTCGCATCGGCGCTTGCGCAGAGCCCCGGCACGCAAGTCGTGGCGTTGAACGGGTATCACGATCTGAATTGCCCGTTTCTCCAGACCGAGCTGGAGCTGGAGCGAGTCGGCTATGCGCATCGCGTCCGGTCGCATACGTTCGCCGGAGGACATATGACCTACTTGACCGAAGCGTCGCGCCAGCCGATGAGGCAGGTGCTGCGCGACCTCTATCGCCAAGCCGGAGATCGCTCATGAACAAGCCGCATCGCCCGACACGCCCGCGCGCCGCACCGCTTGGCGACGTCCGCCGGGAAAGCCCGCCGATGCGCCGGCGCGGCCTCGCCGCCGGCCGGATTCACGCGTGGGCGCTCCTGTTGTGCGCGGCCTCGGCTTGCGCTCAGACAGCGAGCCCGGCGTATCCGCCGCGCGCCGCGCCGCCAAACGAAAACCCCGAGCGCATCCGCATTCCCCGGGATGTCCGCCCGTCGACGCAGCCGCCGCTATCGGGGCCTGCGCTGCAACGGCACCTGCGCGACCGTTACAAGCAACGTTTCGACAACGCCGACACCGACGCGACCGGCCGCATCACACGGGATCAGGCACGCCGCGCGGGCTGGGGCTACGTCGTCAATCATTTCGACGAGATCGACGCAGCCCAAACCGGCTACGTCACGTTCGACGACATCCTGCATTTCATGCAACGCGGCGGCGCGCGCCTGTGAGCGCATCGGCGAGCACGCCTACGGCCGCGCCGGCCGCTCGTCGAACGGATGGCGTGACGCGCCGCGCCGCCCGCCGCCCGCTCACGGCCCCAAGCCGAGACGACGCCCCGTTGTAGCAAATTGTCGAAATATTGAGGAAATTTGTCGCCGCATTGAACCGCGTCCCGCTTCCCCTATTCCAATGACCGGTTTGCATTTTCATTACAATCGCCTGCCTACCTTCGCCACACGCCAGTTTTCAGTTTCCGATGAAAAAACTCCTACGCCGCCGGGCCGTCGCGGTCACGAGCGTTATCGTGCTGATCGCGCTTGCCGCGCTCTATCTGCACTTTTTCGCCAAAAACCGCGATCCGCAATACCTCACCGCGACAGTCGCCCGCGCCGATCTCGAGAACGCCGTGCTCGCGACCGGCACACTGCAGGCATCCAAGCAGGTCGACGTGGGCGCGCAGGTGTCCGGCCAATTGAAATCGCTGAAGGTCAAACTCGGCGACAACGTGAAGAAAGGCCAATGGCTTGCCGAGATCGACCCGGTGATTTCGCAAAACGAACTGCGCCAAGCCGAAGCGAACGTCGACAACCTGAGCGCGCAAAAGCGCTCGACCGCCGCGCAACTGACGCAAGCCGAACTCGCGTTCAAGCGCCAGCAGCAGATGCTGTCCGACGATGCGACGGCACGCCAGGATTACGAGGCGGCGGTGGCGACGCTCAACGTGCAGCGCGCGAACCTGGTCGCGTTCGACGCGCAGATTCGCGAGGCGCGGATCAAGATCGAGACCGCGCGCGCGAACCTCGGCTATACGCGCATCGTCGCGCCGATCGACGGTGAAGTGGTCGCGATCGTCACCCAGGAAGGCCAGACCGTGATCGCGCAGCAGCAGGCGCCGGTGATTCTGAAGCTTGCCGAACTCGACACGATGACCGTCAAGGCGCAGGTGTCGGAGGCGGACGTGATTCGCATCCATGCGGGCCAAACCGCTTACTTCACGATCCTCGGCGAGCCCGACAAGCGCTACTACGGCAAGCTGCGCGCGATCGAGCCCGCGCCGCAGAATTTCCTCGACATGCAAGGCGGCGCGGGCGGCATGGGCGGCGGATCGTCGAAGCCGAACACCGCCGTGTTCTACAACGCACTGTTCGACGTGCCGAATCCCGGCCATCGGCTGCGGATCTCGATGACCGCGCAAGTCAACATTCTGCTCGGCACCGCGTCCAACGCGCTCTACATCCCGGTCGCGGCGCTCGGCGCGAAGGACAAGGACGGCACATACGCGGTGCGCGTGCTCGGCGCCGACAACAAGGTGGCGACGCGCAAGATCCGCGCCGGCATCAACAACAACGTCAAGGTCGAAGTGCTCGCAGGCCTGCGCGAAGGCGAGCGCGTGATTCTTGGCGACGCGAGCGAACCGGCGGGCGCGGCCGCGGCGGCCTCAGGCGCGGAGCATTGACGATGGGCGAACCGCTATTGCAGCTCACGCGCGTCACGCGCAGCTTTCCCGCCGGCGACAAGGACGTCGTCGTGCTCGACGACGTCAATCTCACGATCGATGCAGGCGAGATCGTCGCGATCGTCGGCGCGTCGGGTTCGGGCAAATCGACTCTGATGAACATCCTCGGCTGCCTCGATCATCCGGGCTCGGGCAGCTATCGGGTGCGCGGGCGCGAGACGCGCGAGCTCGAAAGCGACGAGCTTGCGCGCCTGCGCCGCGAGCACTTCGGGTTCATTTTCCAGCGCTATCATCTGCTGGCGCATCTGAGCGCAGCGGAAAACGTCGAGATGCCCGCCGTCTATGCGGGCAGCGCGCATGCCGAGCGGCGCGAGCGCGCACAGAAGCTGCTCGCGCGGCTGGGCCTGTCGGAGCGCGCCGAGCATCGGCCGAGCCAGTTGTCGGGCGGCCAGCAGCAGCGCGTGAGCATTGCGCGCGCGCTGATGAACGGCGGCGAAGTGATCCTCGCCGACGAGCCCACCGGCGCGCTCGATTCGAAAAGCGGGCAGGAAGTCATTCGCATCCTGCTCGAACTCAACGCACTCGGCCACACGGTGATCATCGTCACGCACGACGAACATGTCGCCGCGCATGCGCGGCGCATCATCGAGATCAGCGACGGCCGGATCGTCGGCGACCGGCTTAATCCGCGCGCGCACGGCGCCGGTGCCGAGCGCGGCGAGAACGGCGCCGCCGCGCTGCCGCATGCGCGCCGCCTGTCGGCAAACGTCGGCCGTTTCGCGGAAGCGTTCCGGATGGCGTGGATCGCACTCGTGTCGCATCGGCTGCGCACGCTTCTGACGATGCTCGGGATCATCATCGGCATCACGTCGGTCGTGTCGATCGTCGCGATCGGCGAAGGCGCGAAGCGCTACATGCTCGACGAAATCGGCAGCATCGGCACGAATACGATCAACATCTATCCGGGCAAAGACTGGGGCGACAGCCGCGCGGACACGATCCAGACGCTCGTGCCGGCCGACGCCGCCGCGCTCGCCGAGCAGATCTACGTGGACAGCGCGACGCCCGAGACGGCGCGCAACCTGCTGCTGCGCTACCGGAACATCGATGCGACCGCGCTCGTGAGCGGCGTCGGCGAGCGTTTCTTCCAAGTGCGCGGCATGAAGATGGCGCAAGGCATCGCGTTCGGGCCGCACGAAGTGCGCCGCCAGGCGCAAGTGGTCGTGATCGACGAAAACACGCGGCGCAAGCTGTTCGGCGCGAATCCGAACCCGCTGGGCGAAGTGATCCTGATCGACAATCTGCCGTGCGTCGTGATCGGCGTGACCGCGGAGAAAAAGAGCGCGTTCGGCGACATGAAAAACCTCAACGTATGGGTGCCGTATACGACCGCGGCCGGCCGCCTGTTCGGCCAGCGCTATCTCGACACCATCACGGTGCGCGTGCGCGACGGCCAGCCGAGCGACGCGGCCGAGAAAAGCCTGACGAAGCTGATGACGCAGCGGCACGGCCGCAAGGATTTCTTCACGTACAACATGGACAGCGTCGTCAAGACCGTCGAGAAAACCGGGCAATCGCTGACGCTGCTGCTGTCGCTGATCGCGGTGATCTCGCTCGTCGTCGGCGGCATCGGCGTGATGAACATCATGCTAGTGTCGGTGACCGAGCGCACGCGCGAAATCGGCATCCGGATGGCAGTGGGCGCGCGGCAGGCCGATATCATGCAGCAGTTTCTCGTCGAGGCCGTGACCGTCTGCCTGATGGGCGGCGTGATCGGGATCGTGCTGTCGTTCGGGATGAGCTTCGTGTTCTCGCTGTTCGTCGATCAATGGAAGATGGTGTTCTCGGCCGGCTCGATCGTGTCGGCATTCGTCTGCTCGACGCTGATCGGCGTCGTGTTCGGCTTCATGCCCGCGCGCAACGCGTCGCGGCTGAATCCAATCGATGCGCTCGCGCGCGACTGACAGACGAGGTAACGACACGATGATCCGATTCCCCGCCTCCCGACTCTGCACGCTCGCCTGCGCCGCCGCGCTGTCGGCCGGCTGCGCCGCGACGCGCCATGGGCCGCTGCCCGCCGTTGCGGTGCCCGCGCATTGGGCTTCACCGGATGCTTCCGGCGCGCCCGGCGCTTCCGGCACCGAAGCCCCGCTCACGCCACCTATTCCAGCTCGCTCCGCTGCCGCGGCCGCACCCGCGGCTTCTATTCCGCCCGCCGTGCAGCCGGCCTCGCCCTGGGGCGCCTCCCAATCCCTTACCGCAACCGGGGCAGCCGGCGCACCAGCCGCTTCGGCCGCTTCGGCCGCGATCGTTTCGAATGCCCCCGCGACGAAGCCCGCCACCTCGCCTTCGGACGCCCCGCAAACGGCTTCGGCAGCGCCGCCGCCCGTTTCCGCCGCATCAACCGCCGCTACAGCGGCGAACTGGTGGCGCAGCTTCGGCGATCCGGTGCTCGAGCAACTGATCGACGACGCACTGCGCACCAACAACGATCTCGCCGCCGCCGCGATCCGCGTCTATCGCGCGCGCCTGCAAGCCGGGCTTGCCGACACGAACCTGACGCCGAACGTGACGCTCGGCGCGACGGGCAGCGTGTCGCGCACGCTCGACACGCATCAGATGGGCCGCTCGAGCGGCCTCGCCGGCACGCTGAACTACGAACTCGACTTGTGGGGCAGGCTCGCCGCGCTGCGCGATGCCGCGCGCTGGGAGGCCGATGCGACAGCAGCCGATCGCGATGCGGCGAGGCTGTCCCTGATCGGCACGACGGCCGCGCTGTATTGGCAGATCGGCTATCTGAACCAGCAAATCGCGTTGGCTGACGCGAACATCGCCTATGCCGAGCGCACGCTCGCGCTCGTGCGCTCGCGTCACGCTGCCGGCGCGGTTTCGGGACTCGACGTCGCGCAGGCGGAACAGAGTTTGTCCGCGCAACGGGCCGCGCAAACACAGCTCGTCCAGCAGCGCACCGAAAATCGCCACGCGCTTGCGATCCTGTTCGACCGCCCCCCGCAAGCACCGGCGGCCGAACCCGCCGCCCTGCCCGACGCTCCCCTGCCCACGGTCCCGGCCGGCCTGCCGGCCGAGCTGCTCGGCCGTCGCCCCGATCTGCGCGCCGCCGAACTGCGTCTGCGCGAATCGCTCGCGAACGTCGACGCCACGCGCACGAGCTTCTATCCGACGTTCACGCTGACAGGCAACGTCGGCACGTCGAGCACAAGCCTCGAACGGGTGCTCGCGAACCCGATCGCGACGCTCGGGCTCGGACTCGCGCTGCCGTTCATCCAGTGGAACACCATGCAGTTGCAGATCAAGGTGTCGCAGACGCAATACGAGGAAGCCGTCGTCAATTTCCGTCAGAAGTTGTACACCGCGTTGAGCGAGGTCGAGAACGCGCTGTCCGCGCGCGTGCAGCTCGATCGGCAAGCGCAGCAGCGCACGCTGTCGCTCGCGCAGGCGCAACGGGCGGAAACGCTCGCCCGCATACGCTTCGAGGCAGGCGCGACGGGCGTGCAGCCATGGCTCGACCAGCAGCAGCGGCTGCGCGACGCGCAGAGCGCGGCCGCGCTGAATCGGCTGGACCGGCTCAACAATCAGATGAACTTGTACAAGGCGCTCGGCGGCGCAGCAGGTTGAGGCGAGCGATGTGAGCCGGCTCGCAAAGGCGCGAGCCGCCGGCGTCCGATGCCCGATCGCCGCCGTCCGCGGCAAACGCGCACGCGCCGCGCCACACGCCCGCCTGCGCCAGCCACCGGCCGTGAGCGCGTCAATCTCCGCCGCACGCTCCGTGGCTGCCCGGCACGCCGACGCCCACCGCCCGCCACCGCGCCGGTGCGAACACCACCAGGCTCGCCACCGCGAGTATCGCGGCACACACCGCGCCGTACATCATCACCCAGCCGAACCCATGCACCAGCGCCGCATGCAACGCGAGGCCCGACGGATCGGCCGCGGCGAGCGCCGGCACGGCGTCACCCGCCGAGCCGCCGTGGCCCGACGCAATCTGCTGCGCGACGCGCCGCAACGCCGCCACGTCGAGTTCGCCCGGCAGACGCGCCGACAAGCCCGACACGATGCCCGCGACAAGCACGAACCCCATGATCGCGATGTTCAGCGCGAGCGAGATCATCCGCGCGCTCATATCGATCGCCGAGGCCATGCCGGCGCGCTCGTTCGATACCGCTCCCGTCGCTGTATTCGTGACCGGCGTATTGGTCATGCCCAGCCCGATGCCCGCGATCATGCAGCCAGGCAGCATCGTCAGCCAGTCCGGATGCGCCGCCGCGCTGCCCAAGCGCATCAACGCGAAACCGGCGGCAATCGTCAGCAAGCCGCCCGGAATCGCGACGCCCGGCCCATAGCGCAGCGCCAGCCGCTCGCCGAGCGGCGGCACGACGAGCGTGGGCAGCGTGTAGGCGAGCAACGCGCAACCGGCCGTCACGCTGCCGTAGCCGAGCCCGATCTGGAAATAGATCGGCAGATAAATCATGAAAGGCCAGAAGCTGAAGTTCATTCCCATCGATCCGAACAGCGCGCCCGAGAACGTGCGGTTGCGGAACACCGAGAAATCGAACATCGGCCGCTCGCTCACGCGCTCGGCGACGACGAACGCCGCGAGCGCAGCCATCGTCGCGGCGAGCACGCCGAGCCCGGCCGGGCTCGTCGCGCCAAGCTCGCCGCTTTGCGTGATGTAGTAGGCCAGGCCGAACACCGCGAGCGACAAGGTGACAATGCCCGCGACGTCGAGCCGGCCGGCATGCGGATCGCGCGACTCGCGCACCGCGCCGAAAATCAGCACGAGCGCGACGATCGCAAGCGGCGCGTGAACGAGAAACACCCACTGCCAACTCGACAGCGCGACGATCGCCCCACCGATGATCGGCCCGAAGCCCAGCCCGATACCGAACACGCACCCCCAGATGCCGAACGCGCGGCTGCGCTCGCGCCCGTCCTGAAATTGATGCGACAACACCGCGATCTGGCAGATCAGCATCGCGCCGCCGCTCGCGCCTTGCAGCAAGCGACCGGCAATCAGCACCGGCACGCTTTGCGCCAGACCGCAAACGAGCGACGTCGCGCCGAACAGCACCGTGCCGATGACGTAGACCCGCTTGCGGCCGAACCGGTCGGCGAGCGTGCCGGTCGCCATCAATACAGTCGTGCAGGCGATCGTGTACGCGTTCATGATCCACTGCATGCCGTTGAAATCGCCATGCAGCACACGCTCGAGCACCGGCAGAATCACCGGCACGCTCGAAATCTCAAGGCCGAACATCAGCGATGTCAGGCAGACGGCCGCCAATGCGACCGCGTTTCGGGACGAATGGGACAGGGGCATCGATATCGCGACGGCGCCCCGCACGCGAACGCCGTCGAACCTCCAGATTCGGGATCGGAAAAATGCGCCGCGCGCGATACCGCAGGCAGGCACCAGGAGTCAGTAATATAAGAGGAATATTTATCCCTATTGATTCGTTTTATTCGCCTTAATGGGGCCTTACAGGAACCAATAAAGGACAGCCGACACCATGATCACGGACAAGCTCGACGGCATCGCAACCTTCGTGCAAGTCGTCGAATCCGGCAGCTTCGCGCTGGCGGCCGAGCGGTTGCACATCACGCGCTCGGCGGTCGGCAAGACGATCGCCCGCCTCGAAAAGCGGCTCGGCGTCAGGCTGCTGCACCGCACGACGCGCAGCCAAAGCCTGACCGACGACGGCCACGCGTATTACGACCGCTGCGTGCGCGCGCTCGCCGAACTCGAGGCGGCGCAGAACGACCTCGACAGCGGCCGGCGTGAGCCGCGCGGACGCCTGCGCGTGAGCGCGCCGCTCGCGTTCGGCCATCACTGCGTCGCGCCTGTGCTGCTGGAGCTGGCGCGCGCGCATGCGCAGTTGGAGATCGATCTGTCGATCTCGGACCGCGCTGTCGATCTGGTCGAAGAGGGCTTCGACCTCGCGGTCCGGATCGGCCGGCTGCGCGACAGCACGAGCCTCGTCGCGCGACGCCTCGGCACCCAATACGGCAGCCTCGGCGCCGCGCCGTCATATGTCGCGCGCTACGGGCGGCCCGAAAGCATCGATGCGCTGTCCGGGCATCAGACGATCGTCTATTCGCGCGGCGGCGTGCCGATGCCGTGGGATCTGCGCGACGTGAACGGCAGCGTGGTGCGCGTCGAGACCCGGCATCAATTGAGTTTCGACGACGTGCCGGCGATCGCGGCGGCCGCCGTCGCCGGTTTCGGAATTGCGTGGCTGCCAAGCTGGTTGCTCGCGGATTACGTCAAGCGTGGCGAGCTGATCGCACTCATGGACCGTTGCTTCGTGCCCGAGCAGGAAATTCATGTGATCTGGCAACAAACGCGTTACCTGCCGCTCAAGATGCGCTGCGCGATCGACGCACTCGCCACCGCGATTCCGCCGATGCTCGCCGATTGATGCGCGGATGCCGCGCGACGGGCGGGCAAGCGCCGTGCGGCGAACGAGCGCGCGGTGGCAGCCGCAACCTCGAGCCGCTCTTGCCAGCCACGGCGGCATAAATGTATCAGCGAATTCCGCGCCACCCGATGGACGATAGCGCCGGACACTCTGCGGCGCCGGCACCCCAGTAGTACACCGTACAGACAAAACGCGGCGGAAGGTTAGATTGGGTTAAAAAAATTCCGCTCATGGCGAAGATCAAGGAGGATGTATCGGCATGGAGAGAGTCTGGCTGAAATCGTATCCGCCCGGCGTACCGGCCGACGTGGATCTTTCCCGCTATGCATCGCTCGTCGAGCTGCTCGAGACGAGCTTTCGCGACTATCGCGAACGCAACGCATTCGTTTGCATGGGTAAGGCGATCACCTATGGCGAGCTAGACGCGCTGTCGCGCAAGCTCGGCGCTTGGTTTCAATCGTGCGGACTCGCGCCGGGCGCTCGGGTGGCAATCATGATGCCGAACGTGCTGCAATACCCGGTGGCGATCGCGGCCGCGTTGCGCGCCGGTTATATAGTCGTCAACGTCAATCCGCTCTATACGCCGCGCGAACTGGAACACCAGCTCAAGGACAGCGGCGCGCAAGCGATCGTGATTCTCGAGAACTTCGCGGCCACACTGCAAGCGGTGATCGCCAGAACATCAGTCACGCACGTCGTCGTCGCGGCAATGGGCGATCTGTTGGGCGCGAAAGGCATGCTCGTCAATTACGCGGTGCGTCGCATGAAGAAAATGGTGCCGGCGTGGCACCTGCCCTCGTTTACGCGCTTCAACGCGGCGCTCGCCGAAGGCGCCAGACGCAGCCTCAAGCCGGCCAAGCCGAAGCCGGACGACGTCGCGTTCCTGCAATACACGGGCGGCACGACCGGCGTATCGAAAGGCGCGACGCTGCTGCATCGGAACATCGTCGCCAACGTATTGCAGTCCGAAGCATGGCGCGAGCCGATCGCGGCGAAATGGCCGAAGGAAGAAGCGCCGATTACCGCGGTGGCGCTGCCGCTCTATCACATCTTCGCACTGACCGTATGCGGCTTCCTGTCGATTCACATGGGCGGCACCGGTATTCTGATTCCGAATCCGCGCGACATCGCGGGCATGATTCGCGCACTGAAGGGCTATCCGATCACCGCGTTTCCGGCGGTCAACACACTCTATAACGCCATGCTTCATCATCCGGATTTCGGTCAGCTCGATTTATCGAAACTGCAAATCGCGAACGGCGGCGGCATGGCCATTCAGGAAAGCGTCGCGAAGCACTGGAAGGAAAGAACGCGCGTGCCGATCATCGAGGGCTACGGGCTGTCGGAGACGTCGCCTACCGCCACCTGCAATCCGGTCACGGCAACCGAATACAGCGGCACGGTCGGCCTGCCGTTGCCGTCGACCGAAATCGCGATCCGCGACGATGCGGGCGCCGACGTCGCGCTCGGCCAGCCCGGCGAAATCTGCGTTCGCGGCCCGCAGGTGATGGCGGGTTACTGGAATCGGCCGGACGAAACCGCGAAGGTCATGACGGCGGACGGTTTTTTCAAAACGGGCGATATCGGCGTGATGAATGAGCGCGGCTACGTGAAGATCGTCGACCGGAAAAAGGACATGATTCTCGTATCGGGCTTCAACGTGTACCCGAACGAGGTGGAGGACGTGGTCGCGTCGCATCCGGGCGTGTTCGAGGCGGCGGCCGTCGGCGTGCCCGACGAGCATTCGGGCGAAGCGGTGAAGCTGTTCGTCGTGAAAAAGGACCCGGCGCTCACGGACAACGAAATTCTCGCTTATTGCAAGGAGCGCCTGACCGGCTACAAGCGGCCTAAATACGTCGAATTCCGCACCGAACTGCCCAAAAGCAACGTCGGCAAGATTCTGCGCCGCGAACTCCGCGGCGCCGCGCGCTGACCCGCACGGCGCCGCCCCGCACGGACAAAGCCGGATCGTGCGAACCGGAGCCGGCGGCGCGCGGCCGCGCCGCCGCCCCGCTTCGGATCACGCGCGCCCGAGATCCGCGAGCGGATGCGCGTCGCACTTCCACGGCGACGTCAGGAAATACCGGACCCGCTCGTCCTGCACTTCGACGAGCGACATCGGCGCCCAGCGCGGCCGGCGATCCTTGTCGACGAGATGCGCACGCACGCCTTCGCGAAAATCGCCGTCCTCGATCGCGCGCACGACGATCCCCAGCTCCATGCGGAACGATTCGGCCAGCGTCATCTGCCGGCCGCGCAGCAGCGCGCCGCGCGTGACTTCGAGCATCGTCGGCGAATGCGACGCGAGCGCATCGAGCGTCGCCTGAAGCCACTGGCGTTGCTCACGCGGCAACTCATCGCGCGCGAGATCGTGGCGCAGCGTCGCGACGATCCGCTCGACGCGCGAGCGCCGGTCGAAGTGGCGGACGATCCACGGCATCTGACTGTCGAGCGCCGCGTGCGGCACGATGTTGCATGGCGGCTCGAACACGGCCCGCAGCGCGCGCGGCGCGCCGTCCGACCAATCCGCGCGTTCGAGCCGCGTCTCGAACGTATCGAGCCACGACGACGGCACACAGAGGTCGGCAAGCCGCGCCGACAACGCGTCCGCCCCGGACAGCACCGCGCCCGTCAGCCCAATGTACAACGCCAGCTCGACCGGCAACTTCGCCAGGAAATGCGTCGCGCCGACGTCCGGCACGAAGCCGATGCGCGTCTCGGGCATCGCGATCCGGCTGCGCTCGGTCGACACGCGCAGCGCGGCGCCCTGCGCGAGCCCCATGCCGCCGCCCATCGTCACGCCGTCCATCAACGCGACGACAGGCTTCGCGAACGTATGCAGCGCATGGTCGAGCCGATACTCGTCGACGAAAAACGGCAGCCAATCGCGGCCGCCCGCGCCCGATGCGTGATATAGCGCACGCACGTCGCCGCCCGCGCAAAAACCTTTATCGCCCGCACCGCGCAGCACGATCGCGACGATCTCGCGATCGTCGCGGCATCGCTCGATCAGCGCGGCAAGCGCGCGCACCATCCCGTGCGACAGCGCATTGAGCGCGGCCGGCCGGTTCAGCGTGATCAGCGCGACGCGGTTCACGACGCGCATCAGCACGTCGCGCTCGGCATCGACGCCAGCCTCCACGGCGCGCGCGCCCTCCCGATTCGTCGGCAACGTGCTCATCGCAACTCGCCCCCCGTGCGCGGCTGCCATTGCGGCGGCCGTTTGCCGAGAAACGCCGCGACGCCTTCGCGCGGCTCGTCGCCGTCGAACAATGCGACGAAACGCTCGCGCTCGAGCGCAAGCGCCGCACTGCGCGGCACGCCTTGCCGCGCAAGACTGATCAGCGATTTCGCCGCGCCCACTGCGGCCGGGCCGAGCGCGGCAACGTGGCGGGCGAGCGCGAGCGCGGCGTCGCGCGCGCCGCCGGTCTCGACGACTTCCTCGACAAGCCCGATGCGCAACGCGGTATTGGCATCGACGCGCACGCCCGCGAGAATCATCCGTTTCGCCCAGCCTTCGCCGACGAGCCAGGGCAGCGTCTGCGTGCCGAGCCCGCACGGCGTCAGGCCGACCGACGGCTCGGGCAGCGCCATCTGCGCATGCCGCTCGGCGATGCGCATGTCGCACGCCAGCGCGCATTCGAGGCCGCCGCCCATCGCATAACCGTTGATCGCGGCAATCGTCGCGAAGCGCGCGTCGGCCAGCGTCTCGAACGCCGCGCCGAAACGTGCGGCCATCGTGCGCGCGGCGTCGTGACCGCCGCCGGCGAACGTGTTCAGATCCGCGCCCGCGCTAAAGAACTTCGGGCCGTCGCCCGTCACGACGAGCGCGCGCACGCGCGCATCGGCCTGCAGCCGTTCGAGCGTGCGTTGCAGTTGCAGGAGCCCGTGCGCGTCGAACGTGTTCGCGGATGGACGTTTGAGCGTGACGAGCGCGATCGCGCCGTCGTCGGCCAGATCAAGCTCGATCATCAGGCATCCTTCTTTTGTGCGGGGTGGTACAAGCGAATCACCGCCGAGAAATCCAGCTTGCCGTCGCCGCGGCTGCTCATCGTCTGATAAAGCTGCTGCGCGAGCGCGCCCAGATAGACAGGCTGCCTGACTTGGCGCGCCGCGTCGTTGGCCAGGCCGAGATCCTTCAGCATCAGGTCCGTGCCGAAGCCGCCCGTGTAGCCGCGCGACGACGGCGCGGCGTCGATCACGCCCGGATACGGGTTGTACGTGTCCGAACTCCAGCAGCGCCCGGTCGACGTGTTGATGATCCCGGCCAGCACCTTCGGATCGATGCCGAGCGCCGCGCCGAGCGCCATCGCCTCGGACACGCCCGCCATCGTGATTCCCAGCACGAGGTTGTTGCAGACCTTCGCGACCTGCCCCATGCCGGTCGCGCCGCAATGGACGATGTTCTTGCCCATCGCGGCAAGCACCGGTTTCGCGCGTTCGTAATCGGCGGCGGCGCCGCCCACCATGAACGTCAGCGTGCCGGCCGCCGCGCCGCCCGTGCCGCCCGACACCGGCGCGTCGGCGAACGCGCCGCCCGCCTCATGGACGAGCGTGCCGAACGCTTGCGCGCTCGCCGGATCGATGGTGCTCGAATCGATCACCATCGCGCCCGCGCCGAGGCCCGCGAGCACGCCGTCCGGCTGCGTGAGCACAGCGCGCACGTGCGCGGCCGCCGGCAGCATCGTGACGACGAACGCCGCGCCCGCCGCCGCGTCGCGCGGCGAGCCCGCGACTTGCGCGCCGCCGTCCTTGACGAGCCGCAGCGCGTCGTCGCTCAGGTCAAAAGCGTGCACGTCATGGCCCGCCTTGAGCAGATTGAGCGCCATCGGCGCGCCCATGTGACCCAGGCCGATAAAGCCGATTTTCATGATCGTCTCCCGAAGCGCTCAATGCAGACGGATCGTCGTGTTGACCGCAGGCACGCTCGCGTCGTCGTCGAACCAGCGCGCGGTCACCGTTTTCGTCTGCGTGTAGAACTGCACGACCTGCTTGCCGTATGGGCCGAGATCGCCGAGCTTCGAGCCGCGCGAGCCCGTGAAGCTGAAAAACGGCACCGGCACCGGAATCGGTATGTTGATGCCAACCTGGCCGATATCGATTTCGCTCTGGAATTTGCGCGCCGCCGCGCCGCTTTGCGTGAACAGGCCCACGCCGTTGCCGAACGGATTCGCGTTGACGAGCGCGATCGCGTCATCCAGCGTGTCGGCCGTCATCACGCACAACACCGGGCCGAAGATCTCGTTCGTATAGATCGACATCTGCGGCGTCACGTCCGCGAACACCGTCGGGCCGATGAAGTTGCCGTGCTCATACCCGGGCACGCTGACGCCGCGGCCGTCGAGCGCGAGCGTCGCGCCTTCTTTCACGCCCGCGTCGATGAAGCCGAGAATGCGCTCCTTCGCCGCGCGCGACACGACCGGGCCAACATCGGTGCCGGCCTCGGCGCCGGCGTTGACCTTCAACGTCTTCGCTTTCGCGACGATATCCGGCAGCCAATCGCGCGCGCTGCCGACGAGCACCGCCACCGACGTCGCCATGCAGCGCTGCCCCGCCGCGCCGAACGCCGCGCCAACGAGCGCATTGACGGTCTGCTCGCGGTTCGCATCGGGCAGCACCACCGCATGGTTCTTCGCGCCCATCATCGCCTGCACGCGCTTGCCATGCTCGCTGCCGAGCCGGTAGACATGCGTGCCGACGGCCGTCGAGCCGACGAACGACACCGCCTTCACGAGCGGATGCGTGCACAGCGCATCGACGACGTCCTTGCCGCCGTGCACGACGTTCAGCACGCCCGCCGGCACGCCGGCCTCGATCGCGAGTTCGACGAGCAGCATCGTCGACAGCGGGTCCTGCTCGGACGGCTTCAGCACGAACGTATTGCCGCAGACGATCGCCATCGGGAACATCCACAGCGGAATCATCGCCGGGAAATTGAACGGCGTGATGCCGACGCAAACGCCCAGCGGCTGACGCAGCGTATAGGTATCGACGCCGCCCGCGACGTTCTCCGCGAATTCGCCGAGCTGCAGCGTGCCGACCGAGCACGCATGCTCGACGACTTCGAGCCCGCGAAACACGTCGCCCTCGGCATCGGGCAGCGTCTTGCCCTGCTCCGCCGTCAGCGTCTTCGCGATGCGCGGCAGGTGCTCGCGCACCAGCGCCTGGAATTTCAGCATGATGCGCATGCGCGCCGAAATCGGCGTGTTCTTCCACGACGCGAATGCATGCTGCGCGGCGTCGATCGCCGCGTCGACCTCGGCGCGCGTCGCGAACGGCACGCGCGCGAGCAGCGCCTGCGTCGCCGGATTGACGACGTCGCGCCACTCGGTGGCGTGCGACTCGACGAATTCGCCGCCGACCAGCAGCTTGACGGTCGGCACGTGGTGCCCTTTTTGGGGCGACGGGGTTGCGTTCATCTCGAGATTCTCCTGTCCTGATATGCGCTGGTTTTCATCGTGACGATGGCCGCCGCGCGCATCGCGCGCGCGGGCCGGGGGTTGATGCATCGGCGCGGCGGCCGCTCACTGGCCGTGCGCCGCGAAATCCTCTTCCCGATATTCGCCGCTGATCCGGTTCGCCGCGTCGTCGCCGCGCTCCAGCTCGCGGCGGCGCAGCTCGACGCGGCGGATCTTGCCGGAGATCGTCTTCGGCAATTCGGTGAATTCCAGCCGCCGGATCCGCTTGTATGGCGCGAGCTTTTCGCGCGAAAAACGGAAGATGTCGCGCGCGAGCGCATCGCTCGGCTCGTAGCCCGCGCGCAGCGCGACGAACGCCTTGGCCACCGACAGCCTCACCGGGTCCGGGCTCGGCACGACGGCCGCCTCGGCAATCGCCTCGTGCTCGATCAGCACGCTTTCGAGTTCGAACGGACTCAGCCGGTAATCGGACGATTTGAATACGTCGTCCGCGCGGCCGACGTAGACGTAGTAGCCGTCGTCGCGGCGCAATGCGATATCGGAGGTGCGGTAATGACCGTCGCGCATCGCATGCGCGCTCGCCTCCGGATGATTCGCGTAGCCTTTCATCAGGCCGACCGGGCGCTCGGCGCCCGGCCCGAGCGGCAGCGCGATCTCGCCTTCGTTCGCGCTTGCGCCGTCCGCATCGAGCAGCGCGAGTACGTAACCCGGCATCGGCCGGCCCATCGAGCCCGGCACCACCGGCTGACCCGGCGGATTGCCGATCAGACAAGTCGTCTCGGTCTGCCCGTAACCGTCGCGGATCGTCACGCCCCAGGCGTGCTTCACACGCTCGATGATCTCGGGATTGAGCGGCTCGCCCGCGCCGACGATCTCGCGCAGCTTCACCGGATACGACGCAAGCGGCTGCTGAACCAGCATGCGCCAAACGGTGGGCGGCGCGCACATCGTCGTCACTTGGTAACGGACGAGCGCATCCAGCACGACCTTCGGCTCGAAGCGGGCGTAATTGAACGCGAACACGCACGCCTGCGCATTCCACGGCGCATAGAAGCAGCTCCACGCATGCTTTGCCCAGCCGGGCGAGCTGATGTTCCAGTGAACGTCGCCGGGTTGCAGGCCGACCCAGTACATCGTCGACAAACTGCCGACCGGATAGGTGCGGTGCGTATGCTCGACGAGCTTCGGCTTGGACGTCGTGCCCGACGTGAAGTACAGCAGCATCGGATCGTTCGCGTGCGTCGCGCCGTCGGGCTCGAATTCGGCGCTCGCCGCGTAGCCGTCCGCGAGCGACAACCATCCGTCGCGCGGCGCGCCTGCGATGATCTTCGTGACGTCCAGCTCCGGCTGCTCGAATTTCGCCGCCTCGTTTTCGTCGACGATTACATAGCGCGCGCCGCCGATCTGCACGCGATCGCGCACATCATCGGCCGACAATTGCGTCGTCGCGGGCAATACGACCGCGCCCAGCTTCATCGCGGCAAGCATGACGTCCCACAGTTCGACGCGGTTCGGCAGCATCAGCAGCAGCCGCTCGCCGCGCGTGACGCCGATGCCGCGCAGCCAATTCGCGATCCGCGCCGAGCGTGCCGACATCTGCGCGAACGAGTACTGCACGCCGTCGCCGGTTGCCGCATCGACGATCCACAGCGCCGGCCGGTCGTTGCCGCGCGCGATCGCGTCGAAATAGTCGAGCGCCCAATTGAACGTGTCGAGCACGGGCCATCTGAAATCGCGATAGGCGGTGTCGTAATCGGTGCGGTGGCGCAGCAGGAAATCGCGCGCTTCGACGAACGGCTGAGCTGTCATTGTGGTGTCTCCTGTGTCGGCGTGAGCGAGTGCGTCGCCCTTACTGCCGTCCCATGCATTGGTTGGCCGGAGTGCGTGCCCGCGCGCGTCCGCCGGCCGAGGTTGGTGCTGGAGCGTTGGCTCCGGTGCGGTGCGCAGCCGGCCGGCATCGGCCGCCGAGCGCGTGGACGACTAGGCTTCGGCCACGCCGGTGCGCTCTGCCACCGCCCGGCGTCGCCCAGCGCCCGCGGCGGCGCCCCGCCACGCACCGATCACGTCGTTGTTCGCGCGACGCTCGTCACAACTGCCTGGCGATCACCATCCGCTGCACTTCGCTCGTTCCTTCATAAATCTGCGTGATGCGTGCATCGCGATAATGCCGCTCGACGTCGTAATCGACGAGAAACCCATATCCGCCATGAATCTGAATCGCATCCGAGCACACCGCCTCGGCCATCTCGGAGGCGAACAGCTTCGCCTGCGACGCCTCCGACAAACACGGCAAGCCCGCCGTTCGCAGCCGCGCGGCGTGATGCGTGAGCAATCGTGCGGCGTTGATCTGCGTGGCCATGTTCGCGAGCTTTTCGGCGATCGCCTGATGATCGGCGAGCGCCTTGCCGAACTGGATGCGCTCGCGCGCGTAGCGGCGCGCTTTGTCGAACGCCGCGCGCGCGATGCCGACCGCCTGCGCGGCGATGCCGATGCGCCCGCCCTCGAGGTTCGACAGCGCGATCTTGAGCCCCTCGCCGCGCGCGCCGAGCAGATTTTCCTGTGGAATCGCGCAATGTTCGAGCGTGATCGGGCACGTATCCGATGCGCGGATCCCCATCTTTTTCTCGGGTTTGCCGACGATGAAGCCGGGCGTATCGGTCGGCACGAGAAACGCGGACAGCCCGCGCTTGCCCTGCTCCGGATCGGTCATGGCAAAAACGATCGCAAGACCCGCGCGCGCGCCGTTCGTGACGAACTGCTTGCTGCCGTCCAGCACCCATTGGCCGTCGCGCAACTGCGCACGCGTGCGCAGGTTGTGCGCCTCGGAGCCGGCTTGCGGCTCGGTAAGGCTGAACGCGGCAATGGTCCGGCCAGTCGCGAGATCGCGCAGCCAGCGCTCCTGCTGCGCCGGCGTGCCATAAGCGAGCAACGGCCCGCAGCCGACCGAGTTGTGCACGCTCATCAGCGTCGCGCATGACGCGCAACCCGCCGCCACCTCCTCGAGTGCCAGCGCATAGGCGACATAGTCGGTATACGCGCCGCCCCAGTCGGACGGCACGATCATCCCGAGCAAGCCAAGCTCGCCCATCTGCGCGACGACCGCATCGGGCAGATGCCCGTCGCGGTCCCATTGCGCGGCGTTCGGCGCGAGCACCTCGGCCGAAAACGCGCGCGCCGCGTCGAGAATCATCCGCTGATCGTCAGTGTAGAAATCGCCCATCGCTCGTGTGTCTCCTTGACGAGCCGCGTCGGATGCAGCCCGCAGCATGCGTTTTGTATCGATGAATCAAGTGTAGGCAACGCGCGGGCTCTGTTCGATGCTCGCAGCGCTCAATTACACTGAGCGTTTTTGCCATACCGCGCCCCGCGCGCCCGTCCGATGAAGCACGCGCAGAAAGGCACCGTTTCGATCGAACTCGTCAACACCAGCCTGGCGCTCGCACGGCGCCGCGGCGTCGCCGATGCGCCGCTGCTCGCGCACGCCGGCATTGCCGCCACGCTGCTCGCGTCGCCGCACGCGCGCGTGTCCGCGCGGCAATACGGCGCGTTGTGGAACGCAATCGCGCAGGCGCTCGACGACGAATTCTTCGGCCAGGACACGCACCCGATGCGCTGTGGTAGCTTCATTGCAATGAGCCAGGCCGCGCTCGGCGCGCGCAACGGCCTGCGCGCGCTCGCGCGCGCGGTCAACTTCATGCACTGCGTGCTCGACGATCTGCATGCGACGATCGATGCGACCCCCGAACGCGTGCGGTTGCGTTTTGTGCATCGCACCGCGCCGCACGCGAGCGAGCCGCCGCCGATGTTCACTTATGCGACCTACTTCGTGATCGTCTACGGCCTCACCTGCTGGCTGGTCGGACGGCGCATCCCGCTGTCGCACGCGAGCTTCCGGTGCGACGAGCCGCTCGCGGTCGACGAATACCGGCTGATGTTCTGCGACGACCTGCGCTTTCGCCAGCCCGAGTCATACGTCGATTTCGACCCCGCCTTCGCGACGCTGCCCGTCGTGCAGACCGCGAAAACGCTCAAGCCGTTCCTGCGCGACGCGCCTGCGAGCTTCATCGTCAAGTACCGCAATCCGCATGCGTTCGGCGAGCGCGTGCGCGCGGTGCTGCGCACGCTGCCGCCCACGGCATGGCCGAGCGCGCGCGCGCTCGCGGCGCGGCTGAACGTCGCCGAGGCGACGCTGCGGCGCAAACTGGCGCACGAAGGCCATTCGTATCAATCGATCAAGGATGCATTGCGCCGCGAGCTTGCCTATACGGCGCTCGCCGATCCGCGCCGCACGATTGCGGACATCGCCGCGACAGCGGGTTTCGCCGAGCCCAGCGCGTTTTATCGCGCATTTCGCAAATGGTGCGGCATGAGCCCGGCCGATTACCGCAGCAAGACCCATGGCAAGGCCGGCGCGACGCGCGGCGTTTCCCGCTTTCGCCGGAAAACGCCTACTCTTTAAGCACTGGGCGCACGCCCTTTCGACGGCGGGCGGCAACGGCACACCGTGCTGCCGCACCGCCGCCCGCCGATACTGCCATGCACACGCGTCGTTTTTTGCCGCGTCCGCCGGCGCGGCCCGGCACGCGGCCCGCACGAATCGCCCGCGCGGTCGTGCTCGTCGGCCTGCTACTCGCGTGCGCGGCCGCCGCCGCGCCCGACAAGCGCACCGGCAAGCCAAGCCCCGCTACGGCTGCCGTATCCGCCGCGGCCGTCAACCCGGCGAAGTGAAGTGAACGCAGCGACGTATTTCCGTGCCGCCGATCCGGCAAGGGATCAGCCGATGCGCGCCGGTCGTGCGTGCCGCTGCTCGACTTGGCCGCATGCCAGGCCCAGCGCTTCGGTCAGCCCGCCGCCGTCCCGGCCGGCATGATGCGACCCCGCTTTGCCCGCACTCACGCGCGGGATTGTGCCGCCGGATTAGTAAAAGTCCTCATCAGAAACTCCTCCCGTTCGCCGTCCGTTCATATAAGATTATTACATTGATCAATGTGACATTATTGAAGGTGGAAATGCTGGCCGCACCCCGCATGGCCGGCATTGCCATCCGGCACTCAAAGAATGGGAGACGACGTCATGGCCGAGCATACGCTGCCGGAAGTGCACCTCGAAGAACTCGAGCAATTCCGCTCCGTTCAGCAACTGGCGTATCGCTGCGTCGAAACCGTGGGCGAGATGCTGCGCCCCGGCATCACCGAGAAGGAAGCCGTGCGGCTGATGATCGAATGGGCACACGATCATGGCGTGCATGACTGGCTGCATAAGCCGTTTGCATGGTTTGGCGATCGCACCGCATTCGCTGAAGGCTTTTCCGGCGTGCGGCATCTCGGCGGCTTCAACCTCGCGTTCTTTCCCAGCGACCGCCAGCTCGAAGCCGACATGCCGGTGATTCTCGACGTCGCGCCCGTGGTCGACGGCATTGTCGCCGACGTCGGTTACGCGACCTGCATCGGCCACAACCCGATCCTCGAACAATTGCAGGACGATCTGATCGCGCATCGCGAACTGATCGTGCGCCTCGTGAAAGAGCGCCATACGCTGGCCGACGTCGCGCGCGAAGTCGACGCGCTGTGCCGCAAGCAAGGCGTCGAGCCGCGCCACAAGGCCTATCCGTTCAAGGTGCTCGCGCACCGTGTCGCGAAACTGCGCCATCTGTCGAAACCGCGCTTCGTCGCGCGCTTCGGCCTCAATTCGACGCGCAACCTGATGCTCGAGCAAACGCGCCAAGGCAAGGCGCAAGGCTGGTCGCCGCTATGGTCGATCGACGAGCGCTCCAATCACGCGCCGACGCCCGGCCTGTGGGCCGTCGAGCCGCACCTGGGCTTTGCCGGCGTCGGCGCGAAGTTCGAGGAGCTGCTGGTGATCACCGGCGACGACGCGTACTGGCTCGACGACGATCTGCCGCACGTGCGCCGCTGGAACGCGCGCCACGCAAACAGTGCGCTCGCGCATGACGCGGCGGCATAACGCAGGCGCGGCAAGCGCGCGGCGCCGCCGCGCCGAGCCCGCCTCGAGCCCGGCCTCGCACCCCGTGCCAAGCCGCTTATCGCCCGACCCGACACCCGAACCAGACACGAACATGCAGCCCCTTTCCAACGAAGCGCCGCGCGCGTTGTTCGACGCGGCCCATACCGAAACGTCCGTGCCGGCCGGCGACGTCACGCTTGCCGCCAAGACCTGGGGCGACGCGTCGCGCCCGGCCGTCGTGCTGGTGCACGGCTATCCGGATAACAGCAGCGTCTGGCATGGCGTCGCGTCGATCCTCGCGCAGTCGTACTACGTGATCGCGTATGACGTGCGCGGCGCGGGCCTGTCGAGCGCGCCGCAACGCACGGCCGACTACCGGCTCGAGAAGCTCGTCGACGATTTCGCCGCGCTCATCGACGCGCTCGCGCCGAACCGCGCCGTGCACGTGATCGGCCACGACTGGGGCTCGATCCAGGGCTGGGAATTCGTCACCGAGCCGCGGCTCGCCGGCCGCATCCTGTCTTATACGTCGTGCTCCGGGCCGAACCTCGATCACGTCGGCTACTGGATGCGGCATCAGCTCGCGCATCCGTCGCCCGCGTCGCTCGCGCGGATCGGCAATCAGCTCGTGCGTTCGTGGTACGTCTACCTGTTTCACCTGCCGTTGCTGCCCGAACTGAGCTGGCGGCTGTGGCTCGCCCGCGCATGGCCGGCGCTGCTGCGCAGAATCGAGCGCACCACGATCGAGCCGCGCCCCACCCAGGCGGACGACGGCGCGCACGGCGTGCGTCTGTATCGCGCGAATTTCATCCGGCGCCTGTTCGCGCCGCGCGAGCGCTACGCGCACGCGCCCGTGCAAGTGATCGTACCGTTGCGCGACAAATACGTGAGCCCGGCGCTGTCCGCCGATCTCGCGCGCTGGGTGCCGCACTATTACCGCCGCGAAGTCGCCGAGCGGCACTGGATGCCGGTCGACCATCCCGAGCGTTTCGCGACGATCGCGCAAGAGCTGATCGAAGCCGTCGAGACCGGCACCGAGCCGCCCGCGCTCGCGCACGTGCGCCGCCGCAACGGCACGGGGCCGTTCTCCGGCAAGCTGGTCGTGATCACGGGCGCGGGCAGCGGCATCGGGCGCAGCGCGGCCGTCGAATTTGCCAAACAGGGCGCGTCGATCGTCGCCGTCGATATCGACGAGCAAGCGGCCGAGCGCACCGTGCATCTCGTGCAACTGCTGGGCGCCGACGCACACGCTCGGCGCGTCGACGTCGGTTCGCCCGACGAAATGGAAGCGCTCGCCAACTGGGTCGAAAACACGCTCGGCGGCGCGGACATTGTCGTCAACAACGCGGGCATCGGCATGGCGGGCGGCATCCTCGATACGTCCGCCGCGCATTGGGAGCGCATCCTGCGCGTGAATCTGTGGGGCGTGATTCACGGCTCGCGCCTGTTCGCGAAGCAGATGGCCGCGCGCGGCGCGGGCGGGCACATCGTCAATACCGCATCGGCCGCCGCGTTCGGGCCATCGCGCGACCTGCCCGCCTACGCGACGACGAAGGCCGCCGTACTGATGCTCTCCGAATGCATGCGTGCCGAGCTGGCGGACCATGGCATCGGCGTGAGCGCCGTGTGCCCCGGCTTCGCCGAAACGGGCATCATGGCCGCGACCCAATACGCGGGCGCGAGCGAGGCCGACGAAGCAAAGTTGCGCAAGCGCGCGACCAAGCTGTACCAGATGCGCGGGCTGAAGCCGGAAACCGTCGCCAAGGCAATAGCCGCTGCGGTGCTGCAAAACAAGCCCGTCGTCGCGATCGGCGCAGAGGCGCACGCGATGCGCTTCGTCGGCCGTTACATGCCGTGGCTCGGCCGGATGATCGCGCGCGTGAGCATGGCATCGCATTAACGGCAATGGCCAGATCAACGGAGGAGACATCGATGAATGCCCCGGAAAACCACTATCTGATCAAAGCACGACACGTCAAATTCGACTTCAGCAAAACGCCGATCCAATGGATCAAGGGCGATCCCGAAAGCACGCACATCATCAACACGCTGAACCTGCTGTTCCCGGAAGGCGAGCTGTGGTTCTGCCGCGTCTACAACAAGGCGCTGCCGCTCATCACCGATCCGGCGCTGCGAGCCGACGCCGAAGGTTTCCTGCGTCAGGAAGCCGTGCACTCGCGCTCGCACAACGGCGTGCTCAAGCACTATTACGAACGGCACGGCATCGATACGCAGCCGTTCACGCAGCGCGTGAACCGGCTGTTCACGAAACTGCTCGGCGAGGAGCCGTTCGGCCTGAAGATCGGCCATACGCGCTTCTGGCTGCGGCAGCAGCTCTCAGTCATCGCGGCGCTCGAGCACTTCTTCGGCTATCTCGGCAACTGGATTCTGCACGCGCGCGGGCTCGACGACGGCTCGGCCGATCCGGCGATCGTCGATCTGTTGCGCTGGCATGGCGCGGAAGAGGTCGAGCATCGGACCGTCGCATTCGACATCTACCGCCATCTCGGCGGCAACTACGTCGAGCGGTCGATTCACATGACGATCGTGATCGGAGTACTGCTGTACTTCATCGTCACGGGTTCGCGATTCATGTATAAGCGCGATCCGTCAGCGGGCTTCTACCCGGGCTTCGCAATCGCATGGTGGCTCGGCAAGCGGCGCAATCATCTGCCGTCGTTCGTGAAGACGATCGCCGCCGCGCTGCGCTATTACCGGCCGAGCTACACGCCGCACAACGAAGGCTCGACCGAGGAAGCGCTCGCGTATCTCGCGCGCTCTCCCGCCGCTCAAGCCGCCGCACACGGCGGTAATTGGGGTGCGCAAAAACCGGCGGCATCGTGACGGCATGCGGCGTCACGCGGATAACGACAAAGCGCCCGCCTGATGCCCGTGCTCGACAACGACTTGGCGGCCCGGCCGCATTCCGCCGGCGCACAGCCTGCGTGCGCTAACGCGCCCGGCCAGGAAAAAAGTTAGGAAATCAGATAGATGCCGCCGCGAGTGCGCAGCGTGTGTGTAGCGGGCGGCAATGGAGCGGCGTTACGCGCGATCGTCAGGATCGCTATCGATGCGATGCGATGCGGCGCAAGCGCGGCGCCGTGAAAAACATCAGCGCGGCAAGCAAGTCTACGGAAAGGAAACGGCGGCATGCCCGTCAAAACGGCGCGCGCGGCGAACCGGCTTGCGCCGTTCGCCGCGAATCGCGCCCACGGCATTACGTGCTCGCCGCCAGCCGCGGGCCCGGCGCCGCACCGCGCACGGCCGGCGGCTGTTCGTCGCCGGTCTTTTGCAACTGCGGCGGCTGCGTGCTTACCCAAGGATTGATGCCTTCCTTCTGCACTTCCTCGAGAAACGAAACGCGCGTGCGCCAATAGTCGGCTTGCAGCTTGGCATCGATAACCCGCTGTTCGGCCGCGAACAGTTCCATCCTTGCGGTCACGAGCATCGATGCGGCGGTCTTCTCTGGCGTGGGGGCGTGACGCAATGCCCATCGGCTTATCCAATTCAACATGCTTGCCTCCGTATGACGAACGAAATCGCTTTCGCGCGCAGGCGCACTGCCCGCACCATTGCGGTGCTTTCCGCTTCGCCATGACGATGGAAGGCACCGGCTTTCGCATCGCACCCCGTATTGGCGAAACCCCTGATGCGAGCACTTTCTCTATCCTAGTGAGTGAATCGAGATAATGCGATGACACCTTGCAATTTTTTACATAACGAAGCTATTTTATATAACTTTTTGCTATCCGTATCACGTTGAAAAATAAAGGAAATCCTCATTTCAATGACAATACCTCACCCAATGTCAATGAAGTTCATATCTCGAAAATATAAGCACTCCGTTAGTATTTGAAAATGCCCGCGCGCCATCCGGTTTTGCTTCGGCGCGGATGCCGCGCCTGCCTTTCAGCGGCCCGCTTCACCTGCTTGGCGGACGGCTTGCGGCATCATCGGCCGGCGCGCGGCCCGGCGCTCGGATCGTCCGGCCATCGATAGGCAAGCAAGCGCGAACGCGCATAAGCCAGCTCCCGCACCGCGCCTCGCTGGTTACCGCCGAACAAGTACAAAAAGTCGTCGTCGTGCCGCAGATAAAAGCCGACATGTCCTTTCCAGCTCGTCGGACGATCGCGCATCAGCACGACGATGCAGCCATAAACCGGCTCGGCGAGCGGCTGCCCCCATGCGAGCCACGAGCGGGCGAGCGCCGATCTGGTTCCCGCCACGCCGACACGCGCCAAGCACCAGTTGATGAACGACGAGCACCATGAAATCTTGTCGTCATAGCCGGCCAGATTCGTGCAACCGTTGTATTCGACGATGCGCGGGTTGGACGCGCCACGGCCGAAACGGCGCACGCCCGCCTCACCGAGCGCAACCGGCATCCATGCGGGATGATCCGCGCCAGTGTGCCCGTCATGCAGGCGCTGCACCGCGATGCGCTCCGGTTGCACCTGCCGCTGCGGCTGTCGAGTCACGGACATGAAGTGTTCTCCCACTGCGAATGAACGGTTATCCGGCAAGCCGCCGTTGCATCGACGATTCACGGCCGCACACGCGATGCCGCGCTCGCGCCGGCGGGCCACGCAAGACGCCGTGCCGGCGACGACGCGCCGCGCACGCACCTCCTCGCCGACACTATATCGTCCGGCGTATCTCAGCTATTACAATCCGCCGTTGGCCGGCCAATAGTAGCTGGTTACAGTACGCCCCACCGCACGGCCAACGACCACTCGCTTTCATTCAGCACACGACATCACGACCGGAGAACGCCTCCATGGAATCGATCAAACGGTATTTCGGCTTCGCGCAAGCCGGCACCGACCTACGCACCGAAATACTCGCGGGCGTCACCACCTTCCTGACGATGGCCTACATCATCTTCGTCAACCCGGCGATCCTTGGCGATGCAGGCATGCCGAAGGAATCCGTGTTCGTCGCAACCTGCCTCGTCGCCGCGATCGCATCGGCGATCATGGGTCTGTATGCGAACTACCCGATCGCGTGCGCGCCCGGCATGGGCCTCAATGCATATTTCGCATACGCCGTCGTCAAGGGCATGGGTTTCACGTGGCAAGCCGCGCTCGGCGCGGTGTTCGTCTCAGGCTGCCTGTTTCTGGTCGTCACGCTGTTCCGCGTGCGCGAAGTGATCATCAAGGGCATTCCGACATCGCTGCGAATCTCGATCAGCGCGGGGATCGGCCTTTTCCTCGGCATCATCTCGCTGAAAACGGCGGGGGTCATCGTCGGCAACCCGGCAACGCTCGTCACCCTCGGCGACCTGCACAAGCCCACCACGATCCTCGCGATCATCGGCTTTTTCGTCATCGTCACGCTCGACTACCTGCGCGTGCGCGGCGCCATCCTGATCGGCATCATCAGTGTGACAGTGTTGTCGTTCTTCTTCGGCGGCAACCAGTTCCACGGCATCTTCTCGGCGCCGCCGTCGATCGACGCGACGCTCTTCAAGCTCGACATCGGCGCCGCGCTGTCGACCGGCATCGTCAACGTGATCCTCGTGTTCTTCCTGGTCGAGCTGTTCGACGCGACCGGCACGCTCATGGGCGTGGCCAACCGCGCGGGCCTGCTCGTCGAAGGCAAGATGGACCGGCTCAACAAGGCGCTTCTCGCCGACAGCACCGCGATCGTCGCGGGCTCGCTGCTCGGCACGTCGTCGACGACCGCGTACATCGAAAGCGCCTCCGGCGTGCAGGCGGGCGGGCGCACCGGCGTCACCGCGCTGACGGTTGCCGCGCTGTTCATCGCCTGCCTGTTCATCGCGCCGCTCGCGGGCGTCGTGCCCGGCTACGCCACGGCGCCGGCGCTGCTGTACGTGTCGTGCCTGATGCTGCGCGACATGGTCGACGTGCCGTGGGACGATGCGACGGAAGCGGTGCCCGCCGCGCTCACCGCGCTGCTGATGCCGTTCACATACTCAATCGCGAACGGTATCGCATTCGGCTTCATTGCTTACGCCAGCCTCAAACTGCTGACGGGGCAGGCCAAGCAGGTGAAACTGATCGTCTGGATCATCGCCGCGGTCTTTCTGTTCCGTTATTTCTATCTCGCGGCCGAATAAGCCCCGGCTTCGGCGCGGCGCCGGTACTTCTGCGCCGTCGCGCACCATCCCCGGCCGCAAGCGGCGCCCGGCAAAAAAACGGCGGCCGCCGTGGCGATCCCGCGCAACGCGTGCCGCGCGCGCCGCCGGCGCGCGCCACGCCGATATTCCAAACACGTGCTACCGCACCAACGAAAAGCGCCGCTCGCGGCGGCGCTTCTTGCCTGCATCGGCGCAATCCGATCTAGCCCCGGTTCGCCTCGTAAAACCGCACATACCCGCTTCTCAACACCACACACTGCGCGCGCGTCTCGGATAGCAGGCGCCGCGCCGCCGCCTCGATGCGCTGCCGGTGCGCGTCGAACGCGCCAACCATGTCTTCGAAACGCGGCGAAGCCGCGCCGAAATGATCCTCCATCGCCTCGGCAGTGATGTGGCATTGAATCGGCTCGCCGTCGACCATCGCCTTGAACGCGAGTGTCAATTCGCGTCCCGAATATTCGGGGGCATCGTTCATGAACTGGATTTGCATCGGAACCGCCTCTGCGTTAGCGTGAAGAGCCAACATCCGCTTGCCGTCGAACCTGCTCGAACTGCATGCGGGCCGACCGAAGCATACGGTGCGCGGCAAGCCGCGCACGCCAAGCGGCTTCGGTTGAATCCACTTTAGACGCTTTCCGGCGCGACACAAAATTTCGTCAAAAAAACGCTGCGCCCCCGCAAACGACGGCTCATTCGTCGGCGGATTGAACAGCTGGCGGCTTGACTTGAAACCGAACCCGCGTGCGGACGCACCGCCTGGCGGCCGAAACGCTTCGTCATGCGAATCAGGCATCGCCCCCCTATTGCTTTTCGTCCTTCGGCCACACGTTCAGCGCGACCGCGCACGCGGTTACCCCGAGCGCGATCGCCGCCGCACCGTAGTGCAATGCGGAGTCCTGATTGAACAACATTCCGTGGATCGCCACGGCGATGCCGGCCAATGCGACGAACGTCGCGATTGCCGCCAGCACCACTCTTAGTTCCGTCCGAACCATGATGCCTCCCCGAACGGATGCATGTCGCGGCACATGCGGGATGGCGGGATCAGGCGCGCTCGCCGGCCTTCGGATGCCGGGCAGCAGGCCGATCCGGGCAGGGCGCGACGCGTGCGCGCCCTGCTTTCATCATTGCAGGCCAGTAGGCAAAAGCAAGAAATATCCGTTCGATTGCATCCCGCGCCGCAGCAAATGGTCAGATGGTCGCGTATCGCGCGCCACGCTTGTATGATGACGCGTGCCCGTACCGCAACGCTCCCCGCAGCAGCGCGGCCGAGCGGGGAAAGCCAACCCCGTCCGCGGGCTTCATGGAGGCAAGCCATGCGTCAATCTTCCGTGCTGCCCGCCGTGGCAAGCCGCGTCGATCTTCTCGCGCAAGCGCACGCGCGCTCGATGTCGACTGGCCTGCGCGCGTCCGATCTGCCGGATTTTTCGCCGTTGTCTCGCGTCGCGCTACGCGGGCGGATCGACGCCAGTCAGTCGCTGTACACGCATGCACGCCCCGCGATGGATGCGCTGCACGCGCAGATCGCCGATACGCAAAGCCTCGTGCTGCTGACCGATTGCGACGGCGTGATCCTTCACAGCGTCGGCGACGCCGATTTCGTCGCGAAGGCCAAGCGCGTGGCGTTATGCCCCGGCGTTTCGTGGGCCGAAGGCGAGCGAGGCACCAATGCGATCGGCACCGCGCTTGCCGCCGGGCAGGCGCTCGCCGTCCACGGCAACGAGCATTTTCTGCAGGCCAATCACGTGCTCACCTGCTCGTGCGCGCCGATCGTCGATCCGTTCGGCCATATTCTCGGCGCGCTCGACGTCAGCGGCGATCCCCGCGGCTTCAGTCCGCATACGCTCGCACTCGTGAAGATGTCCGCGCAGTTGATCGAAAACCAGTTGTTCGCGAACCAATGCGCCGACGTGTTGCGCGTGCGGTTTCATGCGCACGGCGAGTTCGTCGATTCGCTGTTCGCGGGCCTCGTCGCGATCGATCCCAGCGGTGCGCTGATCGCGGCAAACCGCAGTGCGCAATTCCAGCTTGGCGCGAGTCTTCCCACGCTGCAGCAACGCAATTGCGAAGCGTTGTTCGGCGCGGCGTTCGCGACGCTCGTGCAACATGCGCGCGAGCCGCTCACATGCGTCACGCTGACGCTCGCAAGCGGCGTGCGCGTGCACGCGCGCTGTGAGTTCGCGCAAGCGCGGCGCACCGCAGTGACCGTGCCGGCCACCGCCACGCTGCCACCTGGCGCCGCCGATGCCGATTCCGACACGATCACGCTGGCGACGCTCGACACCGGCGACCCGCAAGTGGCCGCCGTGCTGCAGCGCATCAGCAAGGTGCGCGGCCGCGACCTGCCGGTGCTCGTGCTCGGCGAGACAGGCACCGGCAAAGAATGGCTCGCGCGTGCACTGCACCATGCGTCGCCGCGCAGCGACGGGCCGTTCGTCGCCGTCAACTGCGCGGCGCTGCCCGACACGTTGATCGAGGCGGAGCTGTTCGGTTACGAGGACGGCGCTTTCACCGGCGCGCGCAAGCGCGGCAGCACCGGCAAGATCGCGCAGGCCGACGGCGGCACGCTGTTTCTCGACGAGATCGGCGACATGCCGCTCGCGCAGCAGGTGCGGCTCGTGCGCGTGCTGCAGGAGCGCGCTGTGGTTCCGCTGGGCGGCACGCGGGCGCTGCCGGTCGACTTGCGCATCGTTTGCGCGACACACCGTGATCTGCGCGCGATGGTCGCAGACGGCACGTTCCGCGAGGATCTGTTCTACCGGATCAACGGGCTCGCCGTGACGCTGCCGCCGCTGGCCACGCGTACCGATCTGGAAACGCTGGTGGCACGCGTGCTGGCCCGGCTCGCTCGCCGCGAGCCGATGCCCACGCGCGTCTCGCCCGCGGCGCTCGCCGCGCTCGCGCGCTGCCGCTGGCCCGGCAATCTGCGCCAGTTGACGAACGTGCTGCGCACCGCCGGCATGTTCGCCGACGGCGCCGCGCAGATCGACGTCGAACACCTGCCCGACGATTTCTGGCTCGATTGCTCGTCGCCGATGCCACGGCAAACGGCAACACAACCGCATCCGGACGAATCCGCCGCTACGCTAACGCTGCAAGATCATCAAGCGGTGTTGATCGATGGTGCGCTCGCGCGGCATCGCGGCAACGTTTCGGCGGCCGCGCGCGAGCTTGGGCTGGCACGCAATACGGTTTACCGGCACCTGCGCAGACAGCGGCCAAGCCGTTGAGCGTTGGGTCCGCGAACGGCAGGCGTGCCGCCCCACCCGCCGGCGGCATCGGTTATCCTTGCGGCTTGTCCGCCCACCGAGCGCGCCACGCGCGCCCCACTGGCATGAGCGCATGGGAAGAACGCCGGCACCGGGTTCGCGTCGAGCCGCTCGGCGTCGATTTCGAAGCGCCCGAATCGCTGTCGCTGCTGGAAGCCGCCGGTTTTGCCGGCATATCGTTGCCGCGTTCGTGCCGCAACGGCACGTGCCGAACCTGCTTGTGCAGGCTGCGTGACGGAGCGATCAGCTATCGGATCGAATGGCCCGGCGTCAGCGCCGACGAAAAAGCGCAAGGATTGATCCTGCCCTGTGTGGCGATCGCCCGCTCCGATCTCGTCATCGAAGTGCCGGAAGCCGAGCGGCGATGAGCGGCCGCGCGTGAACCGGCGGCGGCGCATCGCCGGTCGGAGGCTTCGCCGTTGCCGGCGCATGGTCGGCACCGCAACGCCTCGCCGACAGCGCGCCGGCCGCCGCACGGGCACCGCCGTGAGACGCCGCAGCGAGCCCCGGTCTGCGAGGCCCGCCCCGCACCACGCTCACCCGCCGAGATACGCGCGCCTGATCTGATCGTTCGCGAGCAGATTCGCGCCGGTGTCCGCCAGCACCACCCGCCCCGTCTCCAGCACATAACCGCGATCGGCCACCTGCAGCGCCTTGTTCGCATTCTGCTCGACGAGAAACACCGTCACGCCCTCGTCGCGGATCGTGCGGATGATGTCGAAGATCTGCGCGATCACGAGCGGCGCGAGGCCGAGCGTCGGCTCGTCGAGCAACAGCAGACGCGGCCGGCTCATCAGCGCGCGGCCGATCGCAAGCATCTGCTGCTCGCCGCCCGACATCGTGCCCGCCCGCTGCCCCGAACGCTCCTTGAGCCGCGGAAACAGCCGGTAGACGTGCTCGATGCCCGCTTCGATCTCATCGCGGCTTGCAAAAAAACCGCCCATCTTCAGATTCTCGAGCACCGTCAGGCTCGGAAACACGCGCCGGCCCTCCGGCGAAATCGCGAGCCCCAGCCGCATGATTTCGTGTGTAGGCCGCCCGGTAATCTCCTCGCCTTCGAACAGCACACGCCCGCTCGACGCGCGCGGCGTGCCGCACACCGTCATCATCAGCGTCGTCTTGCCCGCGCCGTTGCTGCCGATCAGCGTGACGATCTCGCCCTTGTTCACTTCGATCGACACGCCCGACAGCGCCTCGACCGCGCCGTAATGCGTGTGGACCTGCTCCAGCTTCAGCATCACTCCTCTCCCAGATAGGCCTTGATCACGCGCGGATCGTTACGCACTTCATCGGGCTTGCCGATCATGATCGGCCGGCCGTGCTCCATCACCAGAATGCGATCGGAGACGCCCATCACGAGACTCATGTCATGCTCGATCAACAACACCGCGACGCCGAACTCGCGACGCAGCCGGTCGATCAATTGCTGAAGCTCGACTTTCTCCTGCGGATTCAACCCGGCGGCCGGCTCGTCGAGCATCAGCAGGCGCGGGTTCGTGATCATGCAACGCGCGATTTCCAGGCGGCGCTGATGGCCGTACGACAACGTGCCTGCGGGCCGGTTCGCGACCGCCGTCAGTTGCATCCGTTCGAGCCACGCTGCCGCCTGCGCCAACGCGTCGCGCTCCGCGCGCCGGTAGGCCGGCGTCGCGAACAATCCGTGCAGCAGCCCCGGCTTCACTTGCCGATGCTGCGCGACGAGCAGGTTCTCGACGACCGTCAGCGACTTGAACAGGCGAATGTTCTGGAACGTCCGCACGAGTCCCTTGCGCGCGACCTGATGGCTCGGCAAGCCGCCGATCGCCTGGCCGTCGAGCACGACGCTGCCGCCCGTCGGCCGATAAAACCCGCCGATGCAATTGAACACCGTCGTCTTGCCCGCGCCGTTCGGTCCGATGATTGCAAACACCTCGTCGCTGAACACGTCGAAACCGACGCCATCCACCGCGAGCAGGCCGCCGAAACGCATCTGCAACCCGGACACCTTCAACATCTCGGTCGTCACGCTCATTGCGGCAACTCCACGTGCGGACGGCTCGCCGGCAGCAAACCTTGAGGACGCCACATCATCATCAACACCATCACGAGGCCGAACATCAGCATCCGGTATTCGGCGAACCCGCGCGCGACCTCCGGCAGCACGGTCAACAGGATCGCGGCCAGAATCACGCCGAGTTGCGAGCCCATCCCGCCCAGCACGACGATCGCGAGAATCAGCGCGGATTCGATGAACGTGAACGACTCGGGATTCACGAGCCCCTGACGCGCCGCGAAGAACGCGCCGCCGATGCCCGCGAACGACGCGCCGAGCGTGAACGCCGACAGCTTGATGCGCGTCGGGTTGAGTCCGAGCGAACGGCATGCGATCTCGTCGTCGCGCAACGCTTCCCACGCACGGCCCATCGGCATGCGGATCAGCCGGCCCGTCACGAACAGCGTGAAGCAGACGAGCACGAGCGCAAGCAGATACATGAAGATCACAACGTGCTCGCTGCTGTATTCGAGCCCGAGCAGCTCATGAAACGTTCTCGCGCCATCGACGCTCGCGGTGCGCGCCATCTCGAAGCCGAACACCGTCGGCTTCGGGATATCGGAGATCCCGTCCGGGCCGCCCGTGATGCTCGTCAGATTGTTCGCAAGCAACCGGATGATCTCGCCGAAGCCGAGCGTGACGATCGCCAGGTAGTCGCCGCGCAGCCGCAGCACCGGGAAGCCCAGCAGAAAACCGAACGTTGCCGACGCGAGCGCCGCGAGCGGCAGGCATTGCCAGAACGTGAAGCCGAAGTAATGGTTGAGAAGCGCATACGTATAGCCGCCGACCGCGTAGAAACCAACGTAACCGAGATCGAGCAGCCCCGCGAAACCGACGACGATGTTCAGCCCGAGGCCGAGAATCACGTAGATGAGCGCGAGCGTCGCGACATCGATCGCGCCGCGCGAGCCGAAAAACGGCCACACGAAGCCGAGCGCGATGAGCGCCCAGATGACGACGCGCTGCTGCCGCGCGCCGAGCGGCGGCATCGCGGGCACACGCACTGCAGCCTTCGCGCGCGCGATCGCCGGCTGGAACAACTGGAACAGAAACACCGCGCCGACCGCGATCCAGACCGGCCGCCAGTGCGCGTCGAGCACGACCTGATAGCCGTCGAGCTTCAATTGCAGGCCGAGGATCGGCACCGTGAGGATCGCCGTCAGCACGGCGGCGAATACAGCGTGCTTGAGCGTCTGGCCCGGCGCGCCGGCGCCCGGGCGGCGAAGAGTAGTCGCTTGATTCATGGACAATCTCAAACCTTTTCGATGTCCGACTTGCCGAGCAGGCCAGTCGGGCGGAACAGCAGGATCAGCACGAGGAGGCCGAAGGCGACCACGTCCTTATACTCGGCGGGCATGTAGCCCGACGCGAAAGTCTCCGCAAGGCCGAGCAGCACGCCGCCCAGCATCGCGCCGGGAATACTGCCGATGCCGCCCAGCACGGCTGCCGTAAATGCCTTGATCCCCGCGACAAAGCCGATATAAGGATTGAGCTTGCCGATCGTCAGCCCGATCAGCACACCGCCGACCGCGGCGAGCATCGCGCCGAGCACGAACGTAAACGAGATCACGCGGTTCGTGTCGATACCGAGCAGGTTCGCCATGCGCATATCCTCGGCGCATGCGCGGCACGCGCGCCCCATGCGCGAATGCGCGATGAACAGCGTGAGCGCGATCATCAGCACGACCGTCACGCAGACGATCAGCAAACGCGCGTATGGCACCGTGACGTCGAAATTGCCGCCCAGATGGATATCGAACGCGCCGGAGATCAGCACCGGCACCGACACGTCGCGCGCGCCCTGGCCGATCTGGATATAGTTCTGAAGAAAGATCGACATGCCGATCGCCGAGATCAGCGGGACCAGGCGCGGGCCGCCGCGCAACGGCCGATAGGCGACGCGCTCGACCGCGAATCCGTAAGCGCCCGTCACGATGACCGATACCACGAGCGCCGCGCCGAGCACGAGCGGCAACGGGTAACCGGCGGACGTGCCGATCGCCGTGAGCGTCACGAGGCCCACGTATGCGCCGATCATATAGATCTCGCCGTGCGCGAAATTGATCATGCCGATGATCCCGTAGACCATCGAGTAGCCGATCGCGATCAATGCATAGATCGCGCCCAGCGTCAGGCCGTTGACGAGCTGCTGGGCAAACTGCGGAAAGAATTCATTCATGCGGGAAATCCCGGTTCGCGCCGGCGCGCCGCAGCATCACCGCTCATGGAGCGACCCCGCCCGCGGCGCACGAACGCCCGATCTCGACACACCCGCCGCGGCGGCCACAGCTCATGCGATGGCGCCGTCGGGCCACCGCCAATGCGCGCCGCCCCGCGCGAATTTCCGGCGGGGCGGACCTAGGCCCGGGCGGGCAGATGCTCCGTTTTAATTGACGGCCGTCTTGGTCGCGTCTTTATGCCATTTGTAGACCACGAACTTGAACGCTTTCAGGTCGCCCTGCGCGTCATACGACACCTTGCCGATCGGCGTGTCGAAGTTGTGCTGGTGGATATAGGCGGCGACCTTCGTCGGATCCGTCGATTTGGCGCCGACGATCGCATCGGCAATGATCTTGACCCCCGAGTACGCCGGCATCTGGAACGGGCCGTTCGGATCGCGCTTTTTGTCGGCGAACGCCTTCACGATCGCTGCGTTGGCCGGATCGGCCGAGAAATCGGCCGGCAACGTGACGAGCATCCCTTCGGACGCCGGCCCGGCGATCGCGGTCACGTCCTTGTTGCCGACGCCCTCCGGCCCCATGAACTGCGCGTTCACGCCCTGCTCGCGCGCCTGGCGCATCAACAGGCCCATCTCCGGGTGATAGCCGCCGAAGTATACGAAGTCGACGCCCTGCGATTTCAGCTTCGTGACGATCGCCGAGTAGTCCGAATCACCCGCGTTGATCCCCTCGAAGAGCACGACCGGAATCTTCGCGGCTTCGAGATCGCGCTTCACCGACGTCGCGATGCCCTGACCATACGATTGCTTGTCGTGCAGCACCGCCACCTTCTTCGGCTTGACCTTTGCGATGATGTACTGCGCGGCGGCCGGCCCCTGCTGATCGTCGCGGCCGATCGTGCGGAAGATGAACTTGCGCTTCTTGCCTTCGGTGAGCTGCGGCGCGGTTGCCGACGGCGTGATCATCACGATCCCTTCGTTCTCGTAGATATCGGACGCGGGAATCGTCGAACCCGAGCACACGTGGCCGATCACGTATTTGATCTTCTGGCTGACGATCTTGTTCGCCACTGCCACCGCCTGCTTCGGCTCGCACGCGTCGTCGATCAGCACGGCCTCAAACTTATTGCCGCCCGCGCCGCCTGCCGCGTTGATTTGCTCGATCGCCGTGAGCGCGCCGGCCTTGACCATGTCGCCGTACTGCGCGACCGAGCCGCTGAGCGGACCGGCGATGGCGATTTTCACGGTTTCCGCATGAGCGGCCGCGCCGGCGGCAACGAGCATCGCGGCGACGGAAAGGGTCGAAAGACGGAACAAAGTCATCAGGAGCTCCTCGATTGGTTTAGTCATACGGGCAAGGCAGCATGACTTGCGCAATCGAACAACACCCGTGGACGAGACGGCTGAAACGTCCAAGCGGAAAGACGGACCTGCAGAAGGAAAGTGTTCGCGGGGCCCGGCTGTGTCGATCTTCCGCAATGGAAGACCTTGGTTCGGAAAGACAACGTGATGCGTCTTGTATTGCGCAAGCGTTTCGCCTGCCCCGCTTACCAGGCCGCACGCCGGACGGATACACCGGCAGCCGCAGGTAAGGCAGGCGAGATTATAGGATCGTTTCTGCCCCATCAGATCAGATTCGCCGGCGAATCAGGGAAAATACGCAGCCGCCCGGCCCCTGCAATCGCATTCGATTGTTTCCGAATCGACAAAAAGTAATTTGACCTAAGCAGGATGTTTTTTCCCGGCGAGCCCGCTTACATTTACCGCAATCACTCATGGAAATCGCTACGGAATCGACGCAACGCGGTTGCAATGACTGCCTAGGCCGATACCGCACGAGCTTTAGGAAACGGCAATATGAAGCCCCCCCACTCCCTGCCTGTGCTCGATCCCGTCGACGTTCACGTCGAAATTCTCGAACGCTCTGAAACGTTGCTCGTCGTCCGCTGGGTCGAGCCCGGCCGCTGCCACTACGGCGAGCAGCGCTGGCGCCGCCGCTTCGCGCAACGCACCGGCACCTGCGCGCTGTCGCGCCAGGTCATTCATCGCGGTGACGAGGTGTTTCGTCCCGCCGAGCGCCCGGCGCCAGCCAATGCGGGCGCGATGATCTCCGCAGCCGAAGTGCTCGGCCATTCGGACGGCAAGTAACGAGTCATTCGGCCGGTTCGCCCGTGTACGCTCCGGCGCTTGTAGATCAGCGCCTCTAGCTCTCCCTTTGTTTTCCTTGCCATTCGGCACTATCGTTACATTTCACAATGTAACGATAGGCGGTACGCAGGCCACCGGAAATGCCGGTGCCTCAATACGCCGAATCCGACGCGCTGCAGTCCAGCGCTCATAGACGGAGACAAAGATGCATCCATGGAGCGAACAGCATGTGCCGCCTCAACACGGCAAAGTCGCCGTCGTGACGGGAGCCAACAGCGGTCTCGGTTGGCAAATCGCGGAAACGCTCGCGGCCAAAGGCGCGCAAGTCGTGATGGGATGCCGGGATACCGGAAAGGGCGAACACGCCGCGCGGGCAATCCGTCATCAACACACGCACGCGCTCGTCGAAGTCATGCCGCTCGACCTCGCGGATCTCTCGTCGGTCCGCCGCTTTGCCGATACCGTCATCGATAGCCACGGCCGCGTCGACATTCTCTGCAATAACGCAGGCGTGATGTTCCTGCCTCTGCGCCATACACATGACGGCTTCGAAATGCAGATGGGAACCAACCATCTCGGCCATTTCGCGCTGACGGGCCTGTTGCTGCCCGCGCTGCGCAAGTCAGCCAGCTCGCGCATCGTGACCATGTCAAGCGGCTTCAACCGGTTCGGCAAGATTCGTCTGGACAACATGCTTGCCGAGCTAGGCTACAACAAGTACCGCGCCTACTGCGACAGCAAGCTTGCCAACCTGATGTTTACGCTTGAACTGCAGCGTCGCCTTGAACTGGCGGGGCTGCCGATATTGAGTGTCGCGGCGCATCCGGGCTATGCCGCGACCAATCTGCAATTCGCAGGACCGGCAATGGAAAACTCCCCGTTCGGCACACTCGCAATGCGCGTATCAAACCGGTTCGCCGCCCAGCCCGCCGACGTGGGCGCACTTCCCGCGATCCACGCGGCAACCGCGCCACATCTCGGCGCAGGCGCATACGTCGGCCCTGCGCGCATGTGCGAGACACGCGGCTACCCGGCTGCCGCGCGCATTCCCCACCAAGCGCGCGACACGGCGATGAGCGCGCGCCTCTGGGAAAAATCCGGGCAATTGACCGGCGTGCGGTATTTGAATGCATCTGCGCCGGGCCCGCGCGGCAGCGCATCAAGCGGAGAATCGGCAACTTACGTCCGCTGAAAGCGTAACTACGCAGCACAATTCCCCGCGCTTTGCACAGCGCCGCCTCCCGCGCCATTTTTTCCATTCCCGCAAAGATCTTTCGCGCAACCAAGCGTTTACCCGTAGGACCTCGATGACTACGATGTAATCAATCGCTCAAGCAAACCCGCCGAAAGCGAAGTGAAGACAAAATACTCGGAGGTTTTTATGAAAACGCTTGTTTACGTTATGGCTGCCGCTTGCGCCGTAGGCGCTTCGTTCAGTGCAATGGCGCAATCCAACGAGCCCGTGACCCGCGCCCAGGTCCGCGCGGAACTGGTTCAGCTCGAGAAGGCCGGTTACCATCCGGGCGTATCGAGCCCGTACTATCCGGCTGACATCCAGGCTGCACAAGCACGCGTACAAGGTTCTGCCGATACGAGCGGCTACGGTGCGCAGGCCGCCCCTGTCGCACATGCCGGCGCGCCGGTCGGCAGTTCTCCGCGTCAATCGATCTACTTTGGGCAGTAAGCAAGAATCACGCGGCTACGCAGTTCGGTAGCCGCGCATGGTGATTTGTACGGCGAGCAAGTCATTCGGCTCGCTGTGTTCGTTATCGATATTGGGCCCCTAACCTCCGCCGCTCCGTTTGGAGCGGCTTAGCCTGGGCGCCTGGCGCCCGGGCGCTTTTTCCGCCGAGGCGCACTCCACAAGCGATGCGAACCGAGGAACGAAAGCAGGGTTGATCCGCGTCATGCCCTTTGCAAGGCGGGTCCTTTATCGAATTCCTTTTTTCTCGTTGCTTCCGATTGACGCACTCCCCGCGCGATGCCGCCTCAATTCCGAATTCCGGATCGGCAGGCGGCCTCACTGCAATATCCCGATCGACGACCGGTCAGTCCGCACATTCCGCCTCCAGTACCTGAGGCGCCGCAAACGACCAGAAATCCGGCAAAAAGCACTCCGAAACCTGGATAGGAATCTCTGATTTAAAAAAGCGGGAACGCCGCGCCAAGCGACGGCCGGAAATACGTCCGAATCGCAATGAAAGATCCGCCAAAGGCGAACGGCCTTCGACCACCGAGTATTCGAAACAGGTTCGAGTGATGGACGGATGATAAAGGAGATGACCCAACGGGACGTTGCCTAATTTACGGACGTCCTGCCAATCGTTATCGATTCCGCTGATGGGAACCAAGGTTCGTGCGCACACACAAGGCACGCCGTCGAGTGACATGACAACCTCGCGAACCCAGCAATCCTGCGCACCAAAACCCTCAAGCCCCGCCATTTCATCGGCATGAGGAAATGCGCGGTGCTCGGAGACAACGGACAGCGAGTATTCTCCCAACACTTGCAGCCTACGCGTCAATGAACCGCCGGCTTGCAGCCAGCACGCTTCGACAGGCGATACATCAAAGTCGATCGAATCTACCCAATGCATTTGAGGCCCCATTTACATGCATTCAATAAGTTGGGAGGCCACAAACGCCCTAACGGGTTTCGATCAAACAGTTACCTCGTTCATGGCCACCATCTCACGCGTCAATGGATCATGACGCACCGCGGACAGCAGACTGTCGATCAATCCAGGGAAACGATCGTCCAAATCCTCTTTCCGTAGCGACAACAGATTTTCCCGGCCATACGGACGTTGCCAAATGACGCCAGCATCACGCAAAACACGCCAATGATGGGTCATGGTAGATTTAGTCGCCCCTTTAAGAATGCTTCCACAGTTATGTTCAGCTCCATCAGCAAGAACTTTAAAAACCGTTAATCTTAAAGGGTTCCCTAGAGCAGTTAGAACATTTTCAATTCGAATCTGCTCTTTCGTTGGATGATTAGCAGTTAACATGGGCCACCAAGGTACAATTCGCAATCAATCTATTGACATTTAGCCAATACGATTGTTTTCGTACTGTACACCAAAGCACCCCAGATTGAAATCCCGACAATCCCTTAGGAGGATTGCCCTCTCCTCAACCACGGCACCCAAGCGATCTGGGCGCCATAGTCTTAGGGTCGAAACACGAGTCAATGCACGGCGCGAAACCCTCCTCCCAAGGCAAGCAGCAGCGAGATTGAAGCATCAACTTGCTTACTGCGAAGCAATGCCAATTGAGTTTCATCGGAAATCAACTGACGTTCAGCATTAAGATAATCAAGGAAACTATCTTGACCTACGTTATAACGGTCATGCGCAAGCGTAAAAGACTCAAAAGTGCTGGTTCGAGCTTTTTCTTGCTCCGATATCTGGCCGGAAAGTGAACGGATTTGCGTGGCGGAAGCACCGACATCGTGAAAAGCCGTATTCAATGTCTTATTATATTGAGCAATTGCCACATCCAAATCCGCATTACTCGTTCTGAGAGTCGAGCGTAACCTCCCAGCGTCGAATATAGGCAAAGTAACCGCCGGCGCTATCCGCCAGAATTTGCTCACGCTATCAAAAAAACTATCACCGAGTAGCGAGTGAACACCAACGGATGCCACCAAATTGATATTTGGATAAAAATCCGCCTTCACGGCATCGGTATTTTTCAATTCGGCCTCGACTCGCAAGCGCGCCGCGACAATGTCCGGCCGACGCCCCAATAGCTCGGCCGGGATGTTGCTCGGCAGCCCATCGACGTAAGGTTTCATCCTCTGCGGTCTTTGGATGCTCAGCGCTCTATCCAACCCCTTGCCGCTCAGGGTCGCCAACTGAAGCTTCGAAATTTCAATATCGTTTCTCGCCTCGATGACTTGCGCACTGGCGCGATTCCTGAGTCCCTCGACAAGCTTGAGTTGAGACTGGTTATCCAAACCGAGTTTGAACCGTTGCTTGGAAAGCGTGAGCATCTTTTCCAGGCGATCCAAATCCCGCTCGGATAAATCGAGCAACTCCCACGAAAACGCGAGCTGATTGTAGGCCTTCGCCACGCTCGCCGCCAGGTTGAGACGAGCCGACTGCACATCCACCTCAGCCGCGGTTGCGCGATTGAGCGCTGATTCCCAAGCGGCGCGCTTTCCGCCCCATAGATCGAAGGTGTACCCGAATTGGACATCCAGCGATCTGAGCGTGATATACCGATTGCCCAATCCCGCATAGTCGTCGCTTCGGGCCAACCGGCTCCTGGAAATTCCGGCCCCAGCATCGACGCTCGGATACCGATCGGCATTCGCATAATCCATGAAGGCCGTCGCACGATCCATACGCGCCTGAACTTCCGCGATATCGGGATTGCTTGCCAGCGCATCCTGGATCAACTGATTGAGCTGCGGATCCTCGAATTTTTCCCACCACTTGTCTTGCGGCCAGTTCACCGCTGCGGGAGCATGCGCGTCCAATACTGTTTCGGACGGAATGTCCTGCGGCGTATTCAGTTTTCCTTTCGCATGAATGCCAGCATAGTTGACACAACCGGCCAGGACCGCAACGGAAATCGCAGACAATGCGAGCTTAAACTGCGTCGACAACATAGCAATAGTTCCCGGTGTTATGACGCTTCCGCCGCGGTCTCCAACGGAGCCACGTGCGACACGTGTTTCTTCGAACCCAATACCGTATAGAACGTCGGCAAAATGAACAGCGTGAAAGTCGTTCCGATCAGCATGCCGACCACAATCACGAGCCCGAGCCCAAATCGGCTGTTCGCTCCCGCGCCGCTGGCGAAAATAAGCGGTGCAAGACCGACGACCATGGCCGCCGTGGTCATCAAGATCGGGCGCAAGCGCACCTGAGCGGCCTTGTGAATGGCCTCCAGTCTTCCGATATTTTCCGACGCCTGAAGCTCATTCGCGAATGCGACCATCAGAATCCCGTGCTTGCTGATCAGTCCAATCAGCGTAATCAAACCGATCTGCGTATAGATATTCAACGACGTATATCCCAATGCCAAGGGCAACAATGCACCGCAAATGGACAACGGAACGCTGATCAGAATAATGAGCGGGTCGCGGAAGCTTTCATACTGGACGGACAAAACCAGGTAAATGACGATCATCGCGAAGACGAAGGTCAACACCAGCTTGCTCCCCTCCTGGATGTACTGGCGTGCGTCGGATTGCCAGTCATAGGAGAAACCGACCGGCAAATTGGCCGCCTCGCGCTCGAGAAAGGCAACGGCATCGCCCAATGCCACTCCCGGTGCGGGAACGGCCTGGAACGTAGCCGAATTGAGCTGATTGAACTGCGTCAAAGCATTCGGCTCCACCTTCATACGGATGCGCGCGACCTCGGATAACGGAATCTGACGGCCGTTTCGATCCTGGACATAGTAATTCTTGAGCCCATCAGGAGTAAGACGCTGCGACGCAATCGACATCGGAATAACGTCATACGCCCGTCCGTAGTACGAGAATCGGTTAACGTAATTCTCGCCAATCAAGCCGTTCAAAGCTTGCCCGATATCACTCATACGAATACCGAGAGAACCCGCCTTCTCCCGATCCACTTCGACTTGGGTAACGGGATTGTTGTAGTCGAGATCGCTGTCGACGACTGCGAACAAACCGCTATCGCGCGCCTTCTTCTTCAGGTTGTTCATCGCGTCATAGATCGCGGAGTACCCCTGATCACTTCTGATGACCATCTGCACCGGAAGGCCCCCGGTCGATCCTGGCAAAGGCGGCATCTGGAAAACGAAGAGATTGGTGCCCTCGATCTGGCCAACTCGATTCTGCAGATCGGCCTGGATTGCATTGGCGTCCCTCTTCCGATCCTGCCATTTCACGAGATTGAGACCGCCCACGCTGTTGGCAAAACCGTCCGTACCGTTGGCGATCCAGGTCGAATAGCTCTCGGGAATCCCTTTACCCACCTCATGGAACTTGCGCGCGAATGCCTCCAGGTAATGCAGGTTTGCGTGCTGCGGCGCTTTGATCGCTGTCAGAAGAATGTTCTGATCTTCGATCGGAGCCAATTCCGATTGGGCCGATTTATACAGAATCGGCAAACTAACGAATATCACGACCGCGACGGTCAACGTGATCCACCGATGATGCAGCGATTTACCGAGCAGCTTTCCATAGCGCACGGCCAAGTATTCGAAAAATTTCTCGGCCTTGACCGCCATGTAGCCTTCACTCGTCTTTTCGCTCAGCAGTTTGGTGCTCATGATCGGCGAGAGCGTGAGCGCAACGACGCCGGAAATCACGACCGACCCGGCAAGAGACAGTGCGAACTCCTTGAACAACGTACCGGTCAGCCCGCCCATAAAGCCGATCGGAGCATAGACCGCAGCAAGCGTCAGCGTCATCGCGATCACGGGGCCTGCAACCTCGCGTGCGCCGATCAACGCCGCATCGAACGGCGTGCGCCCTTCCTCGATATGCCGGTGGACGTTTTCCACCACGACAATCGCATCGTCGACCACGAGCCCGATTGCCAATACCATCGCCAGCAAAGTCAGCAAATTCAGGCTGAACCCAAACACATGCATGAGCATCGCTGCACCGAACATCGACAACGGAATCGTGACAAGCGGAATCAGCACCGTCCTGAAGGTTCCCAGGCACAGATAGATCACCAAAATGACGATCGCCAACGCCTCGAGCAACGTATGCGCGACCTCGTCGATCGAAGCCTGGATGAAGGTGGCGACTTCGAACGGAATTTGAACCGTCACACCCGGGGGAAGCGTCTTTTCGATCTCAGGAATCAACTCGCGAACGCGTTTTACGATGACGAGCGGATTACCGGTAGGTGCGGCGTCCAATCCCAGGAACATCGCAGGAACATCGCTCATGCTGCCGCTGGTGTTCGTGGACGATGCGCTCAATTCCACAGTGCCGACATCCCGGACTCGAATGATCGCGCCGTTGACATTCTTGAGCACCAGATTCTTGAATCCGTCGATACTCTTGAGGTCGGTATTGACCCGCAAATCGCTCACGACATACAGTCCCTTCACCTGCCCTGGTGCGGCCTGGAAGTTATTTTCGCGAATAGCCGCGGCAACATCCTCGCCGGTAATGCCATAAGCAGCGAGGCGCTGAGGATCGAGCCATAGCCGCATAGCGAGGCTCTGCCCACCAAGCACCTGTATTTTGGCAACGCCTTCGATACCGGCAAACATCGGTTCGACCACACGGGAGATGTAGTCCGCGACTTGCGGTATCGGAAGCTGTTTGCTCGAGAACGCGACGTACACCACGCTCGTAAAGCCGCCCGACGTCCGCTCGATAACCGGATCATAGGCCCCTTCCGGCAGCCGGTATTTGACCTGATTCACCTTGGCCATGACTTCGGTCAGTGCAGCAATCGAATTGCTATTCAATTGCATGCGGACCGTAACGACACTGCGCCCCTGCGTGGACGTCGACGACAGATAATCGATCCCCTCGACGGACGCGACGGCCTGACTGATCGGTTGGGTCACGAAACCCTGCATCAGATCCGACGACGCGCCGGGATATTGAGTCGTAACCGTAATCGTGGAGGTTTCCAGCATCGGATATTGCCGTATCGGCAAATTCAATACCGAAATCACGCCTGCCATCAGTATCAGCGTGCTCACCACCAACGCAAGCACCGGCCTGCGCAGAAAAATATCGGTAAATTTCATTTCACTGTACCGCCCGACTTGTTCAGAGCGAGCGAATCGTCGCCTCGTTGTACCAATACTCCATCGGTCAGTTTCACCTGCCCCGACGTCACAACTTCGTCGCCGTCCTTCAAACCGGCTGCGACAACCACGTAACCGTCCCTACGCTCACCGACCTTTACATTCACCCGGCGCACACGGCTGCGCTTGTGATCGTCCTTATAAACCTGAAACACGGTTTCCCCGTATGCGTTGTAGGTAATCGCAGATTCGGGTATGACCAGTTCGTTACGCTGCTCAGCCGCCACCCGGACTCGCGCATACATACCGGGCCTCAACAGCTTTTCCTTGTCGACGAGATCGGCTTGAACGCTGACGATATGCGAATCGTTCAACTGAGGATCGATTGCGTTGATCTTTCCCTCGAAAACTTTGTCAGGATAACTATCTGTTACGATCGTCACCGATTGTCCGGGTCGGAGCTTCGAGTTATCGCTTTCCGACACGTTGAAATCCACTCTGATGCCATTCGGATTCGTCAACGTCGTAATCGGATTACCGGCCTGCAAATACTGCCCGAGATGTACCTGCCGTATTCCCAACATTCCGTCAAAGGGAGCCCGAATCGTTTTCTGGTTGATGTTGGCCAGAATTTTTTCGAGCCCCCCTCGCGCGGCGTCGTATTGAGCTTTTGCATCATCGTAAGCCCGACGGCTCTCCGCACCGGTCTTCTGCAACTCCTGCACCCGATCCAATTGAGCCTTGGCCGTCGCCAGCTCGCCTCTCAAACGAATCAGCTCGGCTTGTTCCGGTTCGTCATTGATGCGGACCAATACGTCGCCGGCCTTCACCACCTTTCCGGAATCGAAATTGATGGATGCAACCCGACCGCCCACCTCCGCCGATAGCAAAGTCTGCTGTCTTGCTTCGAGCTTTCCTATGTTTTCCACATAGTAGACATATGGCGCAGACGCCACTTTTGCCATTGCAACCAGGGTGGCGGGCCCGCCGTTTTGACTGCCCTCCTGCGCTTGGGCGGCTGAGTGCTGAAGCGTCATGTACATACCGCCGGCAGCAATGGCAGATATGAGCACAAAACCAAAAATATAACTTCCTCGCTTCTTCATTTTCCGACCTCGAAGATTTTTATATATCGCGCATCAAGGGCACGCATCCACATTCCGACTTATTGCTTTTCAAGAAAAGCGTTTCCGATGCTGTAGAAATTCAACGGCGAAAGGGTAAAGTGCTTGGAACCGGTATGAATGTCCCGGAAGCAATGCTCAAGGTAGTTCCGTTTATAGACCGCACCGGCGCCAGCCAGGGTATAAATCTGATTGAGCGCAGCAACCGAATTCTCAGTCATCGTCGCAGCCGCCACCGCTACTCGCGGATGCGTGCCGACCACGTTCCCGTCGTTGGGAACCGCCGCTTGCTCGACAGCGTCGTCCAAAAGCAATCTCGCGGAATAAAGCAGCGACAACGAACGCCCGACTTTCTCATCGATCACCGGACCGACATTCGGATCGAGCGGTTTCTTTCGATTGTCACGGAAGAATTCGAGTGCCGATTTGGCAATCCCATAGACGGTTGCCATTGCGGCGATAGTGCCGAAATCGTAGTAACCCGTGAAATAGGCTAGCGTCGAACGCTCCTTCGGACGATATTTCAGAAGACTCGCGTCAACGCTCAGTTTTTTGTCGACCCATACGTCTTTGCACGTGAAATCATTGCTGCCCGTGCCTCGCATGCCCAGCGTGTCCCAGGTATCCAATATCTGGCATTTGCTCGCCGGAACGAAGAACATCCGTGTTTCAGGCGTGGCGGCTGCATCGTCATTCTGAACGACCGCGGTACATACCAGCCAATCCGCGTGCGGAGAGCCGCTCGCAAACGTCCATTGACCGCTCAATCGGTAGCCGTCCTTTTCAGGAACCGCTGTGCCGCCGGAGTGAATGGCGCCAATGACAAACCGGCGGGTATCGCTATAAATCTCGTGGGCTGCCTCTTCAGGCAAGTAGTCGGCCAAACGCCCCATTGCAACCTGAACCGCGACCTGCCATGAAACCGAAGCGTCATATTTGGACAAGGTTTGCAGAATTTCCGCGATCGTCGCCAAAGGAACCTGACGCCCGCCAAAAGCCTTTGGAATCGACAATTTCCCCAGACCGGCCTTAAAAAGCTCATCCATCACCTCTGGATGGGTCGCCTTTTTTTGCTCGGAATACTCTCGATGTCCGGCGAGCATCTCTCCGAATGCATCTATTTTGTTGATCCAGCTACCAGCATCTTCGGAAAGATTCTTCCGCAGCATCAGCGTGTTCATTACCAGCTCCTTATAGCTAACGAAAAACGGGTTCTTGCGAGAAGCAGTGACCTCGCCCTCTGACGCAGGTCTGGCCAGGGGCCGGAGCGTGGTGGTAGCGGGTCGTCGTTATTCAATTGTACGAAAACAATAGTACAGTCGCAAGCGACTATTGCACTGTGCGGCAACCAAACCCGCCATCCTCTCTATCTCCGCACCAAACAGGCGGATGGGAGGCCGCGCATGACCTTTCGGTGGGTTTATGAAATTTATTTTTAATTGGATAGTTTTTTTTAATTCAAAAAAACTATGGACAACCCTGAGCATCGGAACCCAGTCTCATCTGAGTTATTCGTAGCGAAATAGGCAGATATCGTCACTGGTTGCTTCGTCTATCACACATCACGAAGGAACACATGCCGATTCGCCGGAGCAAGCCGTTTTTACCGAAAACGAGCCCATCCGGTGCCCAAGAACGGAGTGTGCAATAACCAGCCTCGGCACACCCAGCACGCGAAAAACGATCCGACAAGCAGATCTAAGACACCGCCCGATCGTTCTTTAGCACAGACGCCAATTCGCACTGAACTTGCAGCAACAATTGATCTGTCTGGTTAACGCTGCCATCCGCATAAGCCAATATCAGCAAAGTCAGCGGATGAATGTCCAGAACTTCGCAGAGTTCCGCCAACTTATTCAGAGTTGGGCACTTGAGATCTCGCTCTAACGAGCTCAGATACGTACGACTGGACACATTTGAAAATGCCTCCTGGCTCAGCCCCCTGGCCTTCCGGAATATTCTCAACGATGCTGCCAGTGAATGTTTTGCCACCATTCAAAGGATCCCCGAAATTCAAAATTACAACCGATTGCGACACACATGGCCGCAACCCATCGCACGCGCGCCACCGCTGCCTTGCTTCCGCCATTTGGCATATGGCCATTGAAAAAAGCTCTTCAGTTTGAGTCGGCATTTGCCGCATGCGTTGCCGAATCACGTCAGCAGGCCAAACACACGCCGCCAAAGCGCCCTTGGCGAATACCAGAGCACACGGACGCGCGGACTTAGACTGGCCGGGAACCCGATAACCATCGCAGTGCCGGGCACACGACACCTACGACATTCGAATATCTCGGACGAAATACGGCTGCCGCCAGATCGCGCATTGGTCGAAAAATACGCGCATCGCAGCCAAGCAAACTGCAAAAACAAGAAACCGGCATGACGACGTTACAGACGCCACCGCCAATCAATTGACTGGTAAAAAGCCAACATCAAACCTGGACAGTAAGTGCAATCGCTACCGGGGGCACTACCGGTATGACACACCATACGCCCATATCGGCACCATCACATCAAAACTGCAAATTACTTAGAAAATGCACCAGCATGCAAACGCTTTCCGAGGTCCATGTAATCGTATGTTGCATACACCTCGGTCCTAAACCCTCCCCAAGCCGACTCTTCCAATACCCTATTGACTTCCCGTAATTTCCCCGCAGGTACCTTTAGAGTAATCACTTGCCCGACCCCCATCCATACGTACCAAGATACCACTTCAACATCTTTAGGTGGAAATTTATCGTAGAACCCTTGTTTTTTGACTTGATTAATAATATCCGGCAAAGGCTTGCTCTGATCATGCTTGAGAACGACAGTCAACAATACCGGCTGATTCGCGCGCCCGGCCTCTTCACTCTTATTCTTGCCGGATTGGTCTGCCGAATCGATTCCGGCAGCCATCGTTTGAGCGCCACAGGAATACGAAAGCGCCAATAAAATCAGCAACGCCCCTTTACGGACAATCGGAAAAATACCCATGCTTCCTCCAATGAATTCGACCTCAAAAGGCGCGGCATCAATCCAGCGCCGCTCGCCGTCTTGCCACCTCAAATAGGGAAGCCCAATCGTGTTCGCCTTGCTCATGGGCCAGGCCATCGAGCAAGTTTTCTCTTAAAACGCCCGCAAAGGGCAATGGAACGCGTGCCGCCTCGCCCGCCTGCAAAGCAAGCCGGATATCTTTCAGACCCAACGCCAGCTTGAATCCAGCCGGTTGGTAATTTTTTTCGGCCATCAGCCGACCATATCCTTGATATACCGGAACGGAAAATAGCGTGGAGCCGATCAGCTCAATGAAATCCTCGGTGGAAATACCATGACTTTCGGCCAGGGCAGCGCCTTCGGCCATCGACTCAATAGCGGACGCGATCATGAGATTGACCGACAATTTGACGGCATTGGCCTGAGCCGGATTCTCTCCGAATTGCCAGATTTTTTGTCCTAAAGGTACTAATAGCGGCCGAACCTTATCGATCAAATCGAATCGCCCGGCGGCGAGAATATTCAGCTTTCCCGATGCTGCGACGTCGGGCCGCCCCAATACCGGCGCCGCGATATACCCGATTCCTCTTTGTTGATGCAATGACGCCTGCTCTGCGGCCAGTGCCACCGAGACCGTAGCCATATTGACGTGAATCGCTCCGCTCTGCATTTCATCAATGACACGGCCGTCCACCAATATCGACCGAACCGCATCATCGTCGGACAACATCGAAAACAACACATCAACCTTGGCTACGTCGGCAGGTGTTTCGGCGACTTCCGCTCCGAGCCTATTCAGTTCCTCAATAGCCGGTGATGAGCGATTCCAAACCCGGACCTCGTATCCGGCCTTGACGAGATTGGCAGCCATCGGCTTGCCCATGGTACCCAACCCGATAAACCCGAGCTTCATTCACATCTCCCGAAAATCGATCATTCGTAGCTTCCCGCCGCCGGTAAACGGCCGGCGGACATGCCGTCGAGGCAATATTTCGTGCCGCTCGTTGTTATTGTACACGTATCAACGTACAATCGAACAATAGATCTGATGTTCTGCACTTGGCCGTGCACCGAGCAATTCGGGTGTCGGCGCGAATGGTGAAGGTGAGCCGTTCGGATGTTGGCTGCAGTGCCGTCAGGCCGTCATTTAACGGAGGCTACATGCAGTTCGGAATTTACAGCGTTGGCGATGTCACGCGCGACCCCACGAACAATACCGTTCCCACCGAAGCAGAGCGCATACAGGCCATGATTCAAATCGCGAAAAAGGCTGAAGAAATCGGCCTGGATGTATTCGCGAGCGGCGAGCATCACAATCCGCCTTTTGTCACGCCTGCTCCGCCAGTCACGCTGGCCTATATCGCTGCGGTAACCAAAAAAATCATTCTGTCGACATCGACGACCCTGATTACGACCAACGACCCCGTGCGCCTCGCCGAAGAATATGCACTGCTGCAGCATCTGGCCGGCGGCCGAGTCGACCTCATGCTTGGAAGGGGCAACACGGCGCCGGTCTATCCATGGTTCGGCAAGAATATTCTGGATGCGGTGCCGCTTGCATTGGAAAACTACGATTTGCTGTATCGCCTATGGCGTGAGGAATCCATTAATTGGCGTGGAAAATTCCGGACGCCGTTACAGAATTTCACCTCCATACCCCGGCCGCTGGACGATGTGCCGCCGTTCGTCTGGCACGGTTCCATTCGCACGCCGCAATTCGCCGAACAGGCCGCATATTATGGAGACGGATTTTTCGCGAGCCATATCCTCTGGCCACGCGAACACTTCATGCAACTCGTCAATTTTTATCGAGAACGCTATGCGCATTATGGCCATGGTAAGCCTGAGCAGGCCATCGTCGGTCTCGGTGGGCACATTTACATCAGACCCAATTCGCAAGACGCCAAGCGAGAGTTCCGCCCTTATTTCGACCATGCGCCGGTTTACGGCTACGGGCCTTCTCTCGAAGAATTCATGGAGGCCACGCCGCTGTCGGTCGGCAGCCCGCAGGAAATCATCGACAAAACGCTGACCTTCAGGGAGCACTTCGGCGACTATCAACGCCAGCTTTTTCTTTTCGATCATGCAGGGATACCGCTGAAAACCGTGCTCGACATGCTGGATCTGTTCGGCAGTCAGGTGCTCCCCGTGTTGAGAAAAGAAACCCAGAAGAATCGAAACCCTTTGGCTGTCGATCCGCCGACTCATGAAAACAGGAAAGCAGCACATAAAAACAACGAAATTCTTAAAAGCTACACAAGTTCTTAAAATTCATTGATACGAAAACTCGATTTCCGATCCCATCAACAAGCATGAGGTGACCCAAATGAAAAGAATCGCCATCGTCACTGCCGGTGTAAGCTTTCCATCATCCACCGATTTTTTGGCATCCAGAATCATGGATACCGTCAAGGAAGTATCCGGAGAAGACGGTGAACTGGAATTTGAATGGGTGGAGTTGCGAAAGCTAGCTGCTGAAATCAGTCAAGCTATTGTGACGGGGGAAAAAGGCGTCGCACTGCAAAACGCGATCGACTCCACCGTGGACTCGGATGCCTTAATCGTGGCAACCCCCGTCTATCAAGGATCGTACAGCGGGCTCTTCAAGATGTTCATCGATCTGCTGCGTCCGGACGGAATAACCGCCAAACCGGTATTACTGGCGGCCACGGGCGGCAGCGTCAGGCATTCGCTGATGCTGGACGGTGCAATGAGAACCCTCTTCGGCTATTTGCGTGCTTGGGTGGTACCTACCGCGATATTCGCCACGTCCAAGGATTGGGCTCAGAAGGAAACCGAAGAGATCTTGAATGAAAGAATAAAATCGGCATCCAGCGAACTTTGGACCCTGACAGCCAATCAATCCCAACCAGCCTTGCTTCAATAAACAAGCCGCGATCGAGGCGATTGACGGTAAAAATTCAATTCAAATAAATCACCACTCCATTTTCAAACCCATCTCATGAAAAATATCTCAGGAGCACGATATGTTCCGCCATGAAAGCGGCCAGCGTGCAACTTCATTCAGGACATCATTCCCGGCAATACCCTTCTGCAAGCGCGACAACAATAACGAGCCCAGGTGCCTGCACCCATACCGGGCCGAAGCACTCGCGCCACCGCGTCTCCGAACCTGCCAATCCAATAAAAAAGACCCAGGCAAGCTGCAATGCTTACCTGAGTCACAACCTGCCCAATGCTCTGTTATGCCAACAGCGTGGAAAGATATTGTCCGTAGCTATTCTTGCTCAAAGACGATGCACGCTCATGCAACGCTTGTTGACTGATCCACCCTTTGGAGAAAGCGATTTCCTCCAAGCAAGCGACTTTCAACCCCTGCCGCTTTTCAATCGCTTGAACGAAGTTCGACGCCTCGAGCAAAGAATCATGGGTGCCAGTATCGAGCCACGCGAAGCCGCGCCCAAGCATATTGACGTACAAATCCCCTCGCTCCAGATAGGCTCGATTGACATCCGTTATTTCCAGCTCGCCGCGTGCGGACGGCTTGATCGACGCGGCGATATCCACTACATCGTTGTCGTAAAAATACAGGCCTGTAACAGCGAAATTCGATTTCGGTTCGCGCGGCTTTTCCTCCAGGCTGATCGCCCGGCCGGACGCATCGAACTCCACCACGCCAAATCGCTCCGGATCGAGCACGTGATAGCCGAAAATCGTGGCGCCGGTTTCCCTGGATGTAGCGTCGCCCAGAATCCCCGACAAGCCGCTGCCATAGAAGATGTTGTCGCCGAGAATCAGGCAGACGTTGTCGTTTCCGATAAATTCTTTTCCGATCAAAAACGCCTGTGCCAAACCATCAGGGCTCGGCTGAACTGCATAGCTGAGCGAAACGCCAAATTGACTGCCGTCACCTAGCATTCGCTGAAAGCTACCAATGTCGTCCGGTGTGCTGATGATGAGTATGTCCCGGATATTCGCCAAAAGAAGCACGGACAGCGGATAGTAGACCATCGGCTTGTCGTAAACCGGAAGCGACTGCTTCGAAACACCGAAGGTTAGCGGATGCAGCCGCGTACCGCTGCCTCCGGCCAAAACGATTCCCTTATAAGTGGCCATCATTCAATCTCATGAAATTTTATACTTTCGACCGGCGGCCTAGACCACACCGATCCGTTCGAGCCGGTAAGCGCCGGACAACACTCTTTCCCACCACCAGGAATGATTTAAATACCACTCAACCGTTTTTCGCAGCCCAGTGCTGAAACTTTCGACCGGCCGCCAACCGAGTTCCGACGTGATCTTCCGATGATCGATCGCATATCGGGCATCGTGCCCAGGCCGGTCCGCGACAAAGGTAATGAGATCGCGATAATGGTCGATCTCGCGCGCGGGCCGCAGTTCCTGCAGCAAATCACAGATCGATTCGACCACTTCTAGATTCGTCCGCTCATTCCCACCGCCGATGTTGTAGGTTTCGCCGACCGTTCCCTTGGTCACCACCAGATACAGCGCCCGTGCGTGATCCTCGACATACAGCCAATCTCGAATCTGCTGACCGTTGCCGTATACCGGCAATGGTTTTCCGCCCAAAGCACTGAGAATCATGTGCGGGATGAGCTTTTCGGGGAAGTGATAAGGGCCGTAGTTATTCGAGCAATTCGTAATAACGACCGGCATCCCATAAGTGCGATGCCAAGCTCTGACCAAATGATCAGACGCCGCTTTCGATGCGGAATACGGCGAACTCGGCGCATAAGGCGTTTTCTCCGTAAACGGACTGTCGTCTTTCTCCAGATCGCCAAAGACCTCATCCGTCGAAATATGATGGAACCGGAACGCCTCCTTTTTGGCTGCCGGCAACCCCGACCAATAACGGCGGCTGACTTCGAGCATCACGAACGTTCCGTTCACGTTGGTCTGGATAAAATCGGCCGGCCCGGTAATCGAGCGATCGACGTGCGACTCGGCTGCCAAATGCATGACTGCATCCGGCTTGAACTTTTCGAAGATCGACTGAATTTCTTCCGCATCGCAGATGTCGGCCTCGAAGAAAAAATACCGCCCCGAACTCGACACGTCTTGCAGGGAGTCGATGTTTCCTGCGTAGGTAAGCTTGTCGATATTGCCGATCACGGCATCTGTCGACGTGGCCAAATATCGAATCAAAGCAGAACCGATAAAACCGGCTCCACCCGTCACGAGAATTCTCATAGCGTTGCCCTGCTCAATTTAACAAGCGATTTTCAGTTGACGACAGCAACCCAATACGGAGTCAGTGAGCGCTGCAGAATCAAAAGGGTTTGGATACAGGTAAAGCTTTCGTCCGTCGTCGCGGAAGTCGTCCCTAATGGGCCGAAGCCGCCGTCCTCTTTCTGGTGCAAAGCCACCCACTGCTTGACCTCTTCGGGGAATTTCGGCTCCGAATCCAGCAGGTAAAGCGACGCGATCGCCATGTAAGTCCCGACCAGGCTGCGCGCACGCCCCGGCCGATACAGAAACGGGCCGCTGGGATCCTGGAGCGCGCGCAGCCAGTCGACCGTTGCCGTTGCATGAGCGAGCCGCTTGCCCAGCGCGCCAAGCGTCGACACCGCGCGGTACGTGGAAAAGGTATCCGGCGGTAAGCCCGGCATATTCGAGAATCCGCCGTCAGCACAGCGGCACGCAAGCGCGAACGCGAACACACCATTCTTGTCGGCAGGCTCCGCCTCCAATGCATGCAGCGACAAGACGGCCAAATTCGTATGCCAGATATCCGAGCGCAAGCCAGGCACGTTTCCGAATCCGCCATCCGGGTTCTGGCAGCGATTGACATAGTCGATGCATGCCTGTGGATTCAGCGGCTCGCTATTGAGCAAGCGCAGCGAAACCGTCGCGCAATACGTTGCGAACACATCGCTGAGCTGCCCCGGTTGTTCCGAAAATCCGCCGTCCGCGTTCTGGCAATTCCGTATCGATCTGACCAAGTCTTCCGCCGCGGCGATCGGCATATCGAGCGCGCGCAAATCGGACAGCACGTGCAACGCGGAAAACACTTGCCAAGTGCGATCGGCGCGAAATCCGAGCGGCGAGATCTCGGCAGTCAACCCATACGGCAACGACTTGGACGGCCTTGCGCGATCCAGCCAGTTCAAATATTTGTCCACATTGACCGGAAGCGTCGGAACCGCGCCGGTGTGCGGATCTCGAAAATTACCGTTGAGCGCATGGTCAATCAGTTCACTGTCGATATCGGCTGCACCGGCACGTGGCGCTTCAGGCAATGCTTGCGCGACCTGCGCGCAAACGATCTGCGTCTCCAGCGTCTTGACGTGCAACGGCAGATAGCTGAGATTTCCGATCGTAAAGACACCCGGCTGGCGGGGCGCCGCCCAAAACTGACGTGCGAACGGCACCGTGGGATCTTCCGGCGTCGACCAGAAATATCCCATTCCAAGGAAAAAGCCGCCGGACTGAGCATCGCGGAAATGCGCGACAGCGTGGATCAATTCGTCCTCAACCGCGGCATCGGCATGGCCGGATTCGCGAACGGCTTTCAGCAGCAATGCCGCATCCATCGTCCGCTTGATCGGAAACGGCGATTCGTTCTTCACATACGAAACCTGCCAGTCCACCTTCACTTGTTCGCTCGCGTTGACGCGATCCCAGAAGCCGCCGTATCGCGTATCGCGATAAAGATCGATGGTTGCTTTCAGGAACGAGCGAACTTTTCCGGCAAGTGCGCCGTCGGCATTCGCGCTGGCCCACTTCGCCAATGCAATAGCCGTTTTCGCCCGGACCTCGCATGAGAGAAACGCTCTGGACTGCCACTTGCCGGCGCCTGCCTCGAGGCGCTGCTTCAGCCGATCGACGAGCGCAGACAATACGTCGAGCCCTCGGTCAATGCCGAGTTTTTTCAGTGTTGCGGCAAGGCAAGTCGCACTGATCTCCAGATCGAGACCGCCTGCATCATCCAACGCAACGGTCCAATCCGCGCTATAGATGCCGGCCAGTTCCCCTTGTTGCGCCAGCGTCCGCACCTTCTCAAGCAGATCGAATGCTCTCGTCGAATAAATTGGCTTTCCGAACTTTTCCGCATAAAGCAACAACGCCCTGGCAGCATTCAGTTGCACATGCAGCGTTCTCGCTCCTCCCACCGCTTGAGGATTCCAATAGCGGTCAGTCAATTCGGAAAAACCGCCCTGCTCCGGACGATACAGCTTGTCGAGCGCAGCAACGGCGAATTCTGCATTCGCCTCGTCGCCTTGCTCGATATACAAAATCGCCGCGTTGACCTGATCGATCAATCGCTTGTCCGTGCTGACAACGATTTTTCCTTCGCAGTCCGTAACGGGGAAATAGCCGCCGTATTCGCCATCCTTGAGCCGAAGCTCGATGAACTTGAGCACGTCAGACTGCATAGCTCACTTCCTCGTCCTTGTCCGTGACTTCAGCCGACTCAGCCAACTCCAATATCTTCACGGCGGCCCGATCCGCCCCCTTCCAATCTGGCGAGGCAACCTTCGAGTGCGGCAGGAAATATTCGTCGGCCTTGCGGTCCTTCAATAGCTCGGCCTCGATGATCTCCGCCAATTCATCCTTGTCGTAACCGACATAGGTCGGGAACCCCAGCTCGCACAAGCGGCGCAGCGCTTCGACTTCGTGGTATTCCGAGTTGGACGGGAGAATGAAAAGCGTCGGGATGTTCAGCGCCGAGATTTCGGTCACCGTGATCCAACCTGGGGCCGACAGCAGCAGTTCCGCCTCTTTGAGCAACCCCATCCAGTTCGGATAGTAAGGAACGGTGATGATGCCGTCGCCCGCCTTGACCTCGTCTCGCCCGAGCAGAACCATCTTGAGATCCGGACGTTGCTTCTTGAGGATTTCGTAGCTCTCGATATAGCCGTTAAGCAACCCTTGCTTGCTTTCGGCGAACATCGTGGTGCCGCTGATCGACGCGATAATGTACGGCGAATCGCCGATGCCCAGATCCGCGCGAACCGTAGACACATCCTGATTCGCGGGCTCGCGAATCATCGGCCCGACAAAGTGCGCCCGACCGGAAATCAATGCGGCTTCGACCGGCGTGCCCGTATCGATGCTTTCGATGTAAGGCTTGTCGGTGAGAACCAGTTGACTGCTCTCGATCATCCATGCGAATTGCCGATGCAGCGCGACGCGCGCCCGTTGCAATTCGACTGCGTTGACATCGAATCCGCCACGCCCCAGCTCTTCGTCGGTCAATTGGCAAAGCGTGAAGTCATAACGCTCAGTCACGAAGACCAACGGTGTCCCGCTGAAGATCGCGGCCATGCAAGCAGCCATGTTGTAATCGGAGACTAGAACATCGGGCTTCAGCTCGTCGATCAATGCAAGATAAGACAGAACCCGCTCGCCGGACATGAAGGTATTGGCGATATAGCCGCCAATATAGTTCGTCCAGTCCAATGTCTTGGACAGGTTGCTTTTCTTCGAGTAATCGACGAGCCGTCCGGCAATGTCGATTACCTTGATTCCGGATTTTTCGAAGAGCGGCGTAAACGTCTGCTGAAGCGATCCCAGCGCCACCGCGAGTTCGGCGGTGCTGTTCTGCCGTTTGATCGCCTGACCGATGGAAAGAGCACGCATGTTGTGCCCGGAACCGGTCGGATTCGGTGCGAAGATGATCATTTTTACTTCTCCTGTATTGAGACTACGCCTCGAGATTGATGTCCTGCCTGAACGTCGCGAATCACGACCGAGTAGGGTTCTACCGTTGCGCCCTCGCCGATGTTCACTGGCCCCACGATTACGCTTCTCTCTCCGATGGTGCACCCTGGCCCGATCGTTACGGGTGCCTCAACCCACGGAAGAGACCGAAAACGGTGGTCATGCGTAGACGTGACAATGGTCACGCCTCGACCGATCACACAACGTTCGCCGACGACGAGACCACCCGCGCCTTCGACGATCACGAGCGGCGCAATGTGCACGCCACTACCCAGGTGAATCCCGCCTTTTGGCGATACCCCGCCTTTTTTCGCACTCCGGCCGATCAGGATGCAGCCGTCGTCGATCGACACGTCCACGCCGCCCGTCAACTCCGCATCGACGAAGGTGGAACCGGATACACGCCAGTTCTCCAAACCGCCTTCGGCGATCGCCCGCTGCGGGGACAACGACGATTCCTCGAGAAACGTCGGAAGCCCCATTTGCGCTCGATGTCGCACCTTGCTCAATATCGGCGAAGGATCGGGGAAACCGTCCTCGGCCGCTTGCCGCTTCGATACGATCCGTGCCGGCCGACCGACCGCGATTTCGTCAGCCGCCACGTCCGTCATAACGAGCGCACCTGCCGCCACCACAGCGCCGTCGCCGATCGTCACGCCGGCGGCAACGGTTACATTCGTACCGAGCCAGACATTTCGCCCGATTCGAATTCTTCGCTCGCGCGTGCCGCGCAAATGCACGCGCGACGCGAACATGCTTCCCTCTTCAATATCGGCAAACTCCAAAATCGATCTAAACCCGACAAAGCAGGATTTTCCGATTTTCGTTTCCGTAACTGTCGAAGCAGCGCGCACCCATACCCCCGGCCCAATTTCCGAGCCGTTCGATATTTCCGAATGGATTTCGATAAGTGCGTCGCCAGACAGCGCATCCTTTTCGGATGGTTGTCGAGTGGTCATACTTGGAAATTCCCCGTACATGCCGACCCGTCACTCAAAGACGAATAGGCGGATTGCTGTGAACATGCGAGCAGCGATAGTTGCACTGTACGATAGTAATAGTACTTTTCGTTTCGTATTGCAATACCCCTTGGGTTACGTCGGGCATTATATGTAACTATTTGATTTTTAATACATACATTGACTTGAAAACCCGAGAAGTCTACCGGCACAAGCTATTTTTCGCAATTTCCTTATTATGGCCACACAAAATGAACACTATAGAATTCAATGCTTATTATTTATGCCCAAATCGAGTGAATTCCTGTTCGAAATCAGTGATGATTTTGCCCCATCGGAACGCATATACCCAAATCAAATCATTAATGCAAGTAATTTTTTTACAGAAAAATATGCCAATCATTCCGGTAAAAAAATTTTGATTAAGCATCTTCTTAATTGAATTGTCACAAAAATCCGTGCCGCCCTCAGCGTATTTGCGCGCATGGAATTCTTGCGATCGTCAGGTATCGCATCGCGAATGCGACAACGCTCGTCCCGGTACGGATAACGCGTCGTTATGCGGCCAATCCTTTGACGGAAAAGCGCTGCTGACTCCAACATGCAGAGATCTTGTTAAAAGCGTTTTGCCCGAACGAGAAAATCGCAGACGATCTGATGCATCCGCGCCGCCTGCGGACTCGTGTCGAGCGCTCGCCACGCGCCGTGCACCAGCCCCCTGCCGAGCCAATAGCGCGCGTCAGCGCCTGCCGAACGAATGCGGCAAACATATGCATATGCATCATCCCGCAGCGGATCATGTTCGGCGCCGATCGCAAGCACCGGTGGTAAGCCGTCCAAACGATGCGCATCAAGCGGCATGGCACCGTGTGGCGGTAGCACATCGCCCCAATAAAGCCGAAGATATGCACGGACGTCCGCGAGCGTCAGCATTGGTGCATGGGCTTCCGTCTCGCGAGCCGGCCGCTGCGGCTCGAAGCCCAGCATCGGATAAACAAGTGCGATAGCACAAATGCCATCACGCCCGGCATCGCGCAACGATGCGGCAACCCATGCGGCGAGCGTGCCGCCCGCACTGTCGCCAACCAAGCGAAAAGGCCCCGAAGTCGAATCGAAAGGCAAATAGCCGTCAAGTGCGGCGCCGGCGATGCACAGGCAATCGTCGACTGCGGCGGGCGCGCGATGCTCGGGTGCAAGCCGATAATCGACAACGATCACGTCGAGCCCAGTATCAGCCGCGATTCTGGCTGCGATCGGCGCATGGCTATCCAGCGAACCGACGACAAAGCCGCCGCCGTGAAAATACAGGACCGTCCCACGCGCAACGCGGCAGTGCGATCGATAACGGCGTAACCGTATCGCTCGGCCGTCGGCGGCGATGAATCTGGCATCGGATACGGTAACGCCGATCGGCAGCGGCCGCGTAAAAGCCGCAGCAAATCGATCGTAAAGCGCGCGTTGCTCAATGATCGGCAGCGATGACGCATCGCCTGGATACCATGCGGCAGCCCGAGCAATAAAAGCTTCAATTTCCGGCTCCAGCATGATTTGCCTGGATCTGAAACGATTTGTCGATCGGAAGCGGGTCAGCGTGGGGCCGGCAAGCCGATCAAGCGTCCCGCGTAAGCCGGAGCCGCATATCGGCGCTGCATGGCATGCAACTGCGCGATACGCTCGGCGACATCATCGTCGAACGGTACGGCTTTGGGGCCGCTCGTATCCACGTGCAACAACATCTGCTCGCTCGCCGACACGGCTTCATCGGCTCCATTCGCGAACATTTCGAGATATAAGTGCAGCCGCTTCGCGTCGTGTGCAAGCACGCGGACATCCACTCGCACGCTCGCGCCTTCCTTGATTTCGCGCAGGTAATTGATATGTGCCTCGAGCGTATAAACGGATCGGCCGCGCGATCTGCGCGCAGCATCGTCAAGGCCGATCGCGTCGAGCAACGCATCGGTGGCGAAGCTAAAGATCAGCAGATAAAACGCGTCACGTAAGTGCCCGTTGTAATCTGTCCAATCCGAACGCACCGTATCGCGGTAAATCGTCAGCTCCGTCCCATGCATTGACGCCGTCGTCATCGTCACTCCTCGTAGCGCATTCCGTGACGCGCTTTCACCGCGGCAATCGCCGCAATCACTTCTGTAATGCACTCGTCCCGGTAGCGTTCGAGCGACTTAATGCTCCGCTGTCCCTGCTGTTTCTCCGTACCCTCGACAATGCGATCGACCAGCGCGTCGGTCAAGCGCGGCGCGACCAATTTGGTCCACGGCAATTCCAGTGCGGGACCGAATTGCTGCATGAAATGGCGCATGCCCGCTTCGCCGCCCGCCAGGGTATACGTCAGAAAGGTCCCCATGAACGACCAGCGTATTCCCGCGCCGAAACGGATTGCGTCATCGATCTCGCCCGTCGTCGCAACGCCTTCATCGACAAGATGCAATGCTTCTCGCCACAGTGCTTCGAGCAGACGATCCGCGATAAAGCCGGGCACTTCCTTACGCACCCTTAATGGCCGCATTCCAAGTGAACGGTAGATATCGATCGCCGCGTCGATGGTTTCCGATGCGGTTCGCACACCGCCAAGCACCTCAACCAGCGGAAGCAGATAGACCGGATTGAACGGATGCCCGACCACGCATCGTTCTGGTCGGAGCGCGCGCGCATGAAAATCGGTCGGCAACAAGCCGGACGTCGACGAGCCAATGATTGCATCGGGCTTCGCCGCACGACTGATTTTCTCATGCAGATCAAGCTTCAGCGTTTGCCGTTCCGGCGCGCTTTCCTGAATGAAATCCGCATCGGCGACGCACGCTTCAATCGTCGAGACAAAATGCAATCGCTGTTGCGATGCACCAGGCTTCAACCCGATGCGCTCGAGCGCGGGCCACGCGTTTTCGACATTCGCCCGCAATTGCTGCTCTGCATCTTTTCCGGGGTCCCAAGCAATGACGTCGATCCCGTTTGCCAGTGCGCGCGCCACCCAGCCACTGCCGATGACACCGGTGCCGACCGCCGCGAACGTATTGATTTTAGTGATGACAGCCATGGACGATCTACCCTTGGTGAAAAATGAAACTAAATCAAGCAGTCCGATGCATTATGCATAGTCAGTGATCGCCCGCCGTTCGAGCTGCCGTTCGCCGCGCGGCGCAAGCCCGAGCTTGCGCCGCCCTTCAGCCGGATCCAGCACACGCCCGCCCAATCGTTCAACGATCTCCCGCGCACGCTCGACGAGTGAACCGTTCGATGCATGAACTCCGCGATCAAGCCATAGATTGTCTTCGAGACCGACCCGCACATGTCCTCCAAGCAGCATCGCCTGCGCAACCATCGGCATCTGCATTCTGCCGATCCCGAAGCCGGCCCAATGCGCGCCGGGGGGCAAATTGTCGACCATCGCCTTCATCGTGCCTGTATCGGCGGGCGCCCCCCATGGAATACCCAGGCAAAGCTGGAAAAGTGGCGGATCATCGAGGAGCCCTTCCTTCAGTAATTGCTTCGCGAACCACAAATGACCCGTATCGAAAATTTCCAACTCGGGCTTCACGCCAAGCGCCTGGATTTTCTTCGCACCCACGCGTAATTGCGCGGGCGTCGACACGTAAATAAAGTCTCCGTCGCCGAAATTCAGCGTTCCGCAATCCAACGTGCAAATCTCAGGCAGCAATTCCTCGACGTGCGCGAGTCTCGTCAGTCCGCCCACGAGATCCGTACCTTTGCCAAAGCGCATTGGATCCTCGCCGGGACCGATCTCGAGATCGCCACCCATGCCCGCAGTCAGGTTGATGATGATATCGACGTCGGCTGAGCGAATCCGGTCCACCACTTCCCGATACAATTCCGGATCACGACTGCCGCGGCCGGTTTGCGGATCGCGTACATGGCAATGCGCAACCGTCGCGCCCGCTTTCGCCGCCTCGATCGCCGCGTCGGCAATCTGCTTCGGCGTCACGGGAATCGCCGGATGCCTGCCGACCGTATCGCCGGCCCCCGTCACTGCACAAGTCACTATGACTTCCTGATTCATCGCGCCCACCTTGTTCGAATGAAAATGAGTATGCTCGATAACAACCGTCAACTCGCCGCTCAAAGCCCGAGATAAGCCTTCACTGCAAGTAAACCGTCCTTGCCATCATAGGTTTTCACCCCTGCAAGCCACGCATCGAGCACTTGCGGGTTCTGTTTGATGTATTCCTTCGCCGCATCCACCGGCTTGACTTTGTTCATCACGGACAGCATCAGCCGGTTTTCCATTTGTGTCGTAAAGCGCAGATTGCCGACGAGCTTGCCTGCATTCGGACAACGCACCATATAATCAGGTGCGGTGAGCGTATAGACCCGCGCCTCGCCATAGTTCGCCCCGAATGCCGCATCGCCGCCCGACAGATAATTCATGTTGATCTGGATATTCATTGGATGCGGTTCCCACCCGAGGAATACGATCCATTTCTGGTTACGAATCGCCCGATTCACTTCAACGAGCATCCCCGCCTCACTCGATTCAACGAGCTTGAAACCGCCAAGCCCATACTGATTCGTATCGATCATCTTTTGGATCGTCGCATTCGCGCTGCTGCCTGGTTCGATGCCGTAGATCGTGCCGCCGAGTTCGGCGCGATGCTTCGCGATATCGTCGAATGTTTTCAAACCCGCCTGATAAACATAGGCTGGCACCGCGAGGGTCGCTTTCGCCCCCGACAGATTCGGCGGCTCGACGACCGTGATCGACTTCGAGTCGATAAACGACTGAATCTGATGTTGTTGCACCGGCCACCAATAACCTAGCGAAACGTCGAGTTGTCTATTCTTCAGGCCTGCAAATGAAATCGGCACGGACGCAATCGTTGTCGTCGGCTTGTAACCGAGGCCAGCGAAGAGTAGCGACGCGAGCGCCGTGGTCGACGTAATGTCGGTCCAGCCAATATCCGCGAACCGCACATTTCGGCATGCGGCCGAATCCTGCGCGAACGACGGCTGTGGGAGCAAGCCGACTGCGAAAAGCGTTACACCGGCTGCAAGTGTTTCGATCGGCTTCATCGTTCCCTCCTGATTCGACGGATCATGCATGCCGATTCCGGTAAAACCGTTCGGTCTGCATCGTGGAATCAAAGGTAACGAGTCATATTCGTGGTGAAGCGACCAGCGGCGACGTTCCCTTGCCTGTTTGCGACTCTTCGTAAAAACCACTAGGTGACCGAAAGATCGAATGGAACGGCGCTTTTCCGGCATTTTTAGAAAACCTGCCTTGCCTCGGTGCGCCTTGCTTGATACGCTCAGTCGCAATCGGTCAGATGCGCGAGCCATGCCAGAAGATTTCTATTTCTTGTTGCTGCCTGGCTTTTCCGCGCTAGGCTTCATGTCGGCAGTCGAGCCGCTGCGTGTCGCGAACCGCTTCAAGCCCGATCTGTACCGATGGCGCATCATCAGCAGCGACGGTATGCCGGTTGTCGCGAGCAATGGCATTTTGCTGAATGCAGATGCCGCGTTTGCACAAATCACGCGTGCAAGCACGATTTTCGTCGTGGCGGGCTTCGATCCGCTTGCTTGCTATACGCGCGCGCTCGGCGACTGGCTGAAACGTGAATACCGGCACGGCGCGACGCTCGGCGGGATCGATACGGGCAGCTTCGTGCTCGCGCAAGCCGGCCTGTTCGATCCGTCACACGTGCTGACGCTGCACTGGGAAGCGCTTGCAGCATTCCGCGAACGCTACCCGAACCTGAAGACGACCCAGGAGCTGTTCGAGATCGACGGGCGGCGCATCACCTGTGCCGGCGGCACGGCATCGATCGATATGATGCTCGCCCTGATCGCGCGCCGGCACGGTGCCGAGCTAGCCGCCACGATTTCCGAGCAGTTCGTGCTGGGCCGCATTCGCCAGCATTCCGATCGCCAGCGCCTCGAAATCGCCGCGCGGTACGGCGTACACAATCGCAAGTTGATTCAAGTGATCAGCATGATGGAGCGGCACATCGACAGTCCGCTGACGTCCGCTATGCTCGCTCGGGAAGTCGGCGTAACGCGCCGTCAACTCGAACGTCTATTCAACTCGACCTTGAACGATACGCCGGCGCGTTTCTATCAGCGTCTACGGCTTGAACGTGCACGCGAATTCATTCAGCAGACCGATATGACGGTCGCCGCCGTCTGTGCGGCCTGCGGCTTCGAATCACCTTCTCATTTCTCACGAACCTATCGCGCGCAATTCGGCTTGAGCCCGACAGACGATCGGCGTGCCCGGCGTTGAATTTTTGCATCGCATCACCTGACTGTGCACCACCTTACTGATCTTGCACGCCGAGTCCGTTATCGAAAATACATCGAAATAGCATTGAAAATATTCTGTAACATGGCTACAAATAGATGGTCACGCTGACAACTCGAGGCTCTACACGAGGGGTCCGTGAATAGAAAAGCTGCATATCGAATATCGATTCCGAGGGGCTTATTATGACGATGCACGATCTATTCTCGCCGCACCTGTCTGTCGATTCGCACGCCGTCCTGCACGTCCCCTTCCATCCATCGCCCGGCTCGCGCCACTTGCGCTGATATCCAGCGGCGACACGCCGCTTCACTCTTTTATCTGTCCAATTGCGTCGGCTCGATCTAGCCGGCGCAGGGATTTTGTCGTCCGAGAATTTTCTCGTATTTGTTTCGCTATCCAAATCTTTTTAGATCAGGAGAGATGATGCTGACATCCCTAAAAGCACTGCCGTTCGCACTGAGCCTCGCCGTCGGTTTCGGCACCGCATCGACGGCCTGGGCAGATTCGAAAGCACCGAATCCACAAGAAGAAAGCCGCCGTGCCAGTCTGACACGCGGCATCGTCGCTCCCCTCGACCAAACAAGCAAAACTGGGCAAATCCGCCCTGGAGTAGTTTCGATTACGTTGCCAAGCCCGGCATTTCGTGCAAAGAAAGCCGATGCCGTGACGATGGCACGCGAATTTATCGCCGCGCACGCCGCTCAACTCGGGATCGATCAGAGTTCAGTCGCCAATCTGGCGGTTGCGGCCGAGCGACGCGATGACACTTTTACCGTCGTGCGCTTCCAGCAACGCGCAGCAGGGCTTCCCGTCTACGACAGCGACATCGCAGTCACGGTCGCGCCGGACGGCCGCGTCTTATACGTCGCCAGCAATGCGGTGAACGGCGTCACGCTTGTATCGAGCAAATCGCAAGCCGTCGATAGTCAACAAGCACTCGATCGCGCACGCGCCTATCTAGGCATTGGCGGATTCGCGAACGTTCGGTCACAACTCGTCGCGTTCGTTGACGGTAACGGCACGCACACGGCATGGAAGGTGCGCGGCAAACCGCAAGACAGCCTGCACGGTGATTGGGAGTTGATCATCGATGCAAACAGCGGCGAAGTGCTGCGCGCAGAAGACAAGGCGTCCTACGCAACGGACGGTGCAGGGTTCGTATTTTTGCCCGATCCCCTCTCGGCGACAAGAAGCAGTTACGGTAGTACCGGCTTCAAGGACAACAACAATGCGGATTCGACGCAATTAACCGCAGCACGGGTGCGTGTGACGCTCAAGGATCTCACTCAGTCGGGAACGAATTACAAACTCGCTGGCCCCTACGCGGTATGTGTCGATTTCGATGCGCCCAATGACAATGCATGCCCGGTCCAAACATCGACAACATTCGATTTCACACGCTCCAGCCCGTATTTCGAAGCGGTGAATGCGTACTACCATATCGATACGTTCCTGCGTTATGTGAACCTGGATCTGGGTATCAAGGCAACGCCGTATCAGTATGTCGGAGGCGTGCAATACGATCCGCACGGTCAATCTGGCGCGGATAATTCGTCATACTCACCGAGTTCCGGCAAGCTGTCGTTCGGTCAGGGCGGCGTTGACGATGCGGAAGACGCGGACGTCGTCATTCACGAGCTGGGACACGGCATCCACGACTGGATCACGAACGGCGGACTCTCGCAAGTCGAAGGACTGTCCGAAGGCACAGGCGACTACCTCGCGGCTGGATACAACCGCGATCACGGCCGCTGGAGCTCGTCCGATGCGCAATACAACTGGGTGTTCGTCTGGGACGGTCACAACGAATACTGGGCCGGCCGCGTGACGAACTACAACGTAGGGCGTACCTACACCCAGATTCGTAACGAGGAAATCCATTCCGCCGGACAATACTGGGCTTCGTGCAACCTCGTCGCGCGCGATGCGATCGGCGGCGCTGCCATGGACAAGGCATTCCTCAAAGGACTGTCGATGACCAACAGCTCGACCAGCCAGAAATCCGCAGCCCAAGCCGTGCTGACTGCGGCGGCGGCACTCGGCTACAGCAGCACACAGATCAATGCGATCGGCAACGCATACAACAAGAGCTGTACATATGGCGTGACCGTGCCTAAGGCAATGTAACGAGAGCCGGGCTTCGCCGGGACTCCATCGGGGCGTGCGGATTACACCGCACGCCCGAATCAGAACGAATGCCGCATCCCGATTCGGATGTCGGCCTGCGTTTGAGTCGTAGACGGCGTAAAGCTGTAGCCGATCACCGCATCGACGCCATTCGACGCGCGCAGATAATCGCCGGATACATAGACATCGGTCCGCTTCGACAACAAGTAGTGGAACCCCGCCGAGCCCTGGTTCCAGTGGTGCCCCTCAAAACGTGTGTGCTGATAGCCGCCGATGAAGCTGAACGCAGGCGTGATCTGGTAGCTCGCCCCGCCTTCGTAGACTTGCATGTGCGACGATTGGCCGAACCCTTTGATCGTCGTGTAAGTGAAATTGCCGATCAGCGTCAAATCCTTGATCGTATAGCTTCCGCCGACGCCCAACGTGCTCTGGCTATCCACGTCCATCGGCCTGCTCGAAAACAAATCGGAAACTTGCCCTGTAACCGGATCGACGCGAACCGTCGGCTGACCGAGAAAAGTCTTCACGCCGAGCATTGCATAAGGATCGAATGCATAGATACCGTTCGGATTGTTCAGACGCGTATACGCGGCACCCACCGACAGATCGCCTTGCGTATAGTTGGCGCCGACGCTGTATGCGCTGTTGCGGTGAAAGTTTCCGGCAACGTTGCCGAACGAGTACATTGCGCCGAACTTGAAGCCTCCAAACGTATTCGACAGAAACTTCACGGAGTTCGGCAACCGGTCGCCGTTGAACCGGTCGAAATCACCCTGGTGAATCGCATAGCCGCTTGCCCATGCGGATACGTTGGTCAGGAAGACCATCTCCTCCGTCATGTCGAGCTGATTGCCGAACGATAGCGTGCCCCAATCGTTTTGTAATCCGACATATGCCTGCCGACCAAATTCCGCTCCATTGAAACCGAGCGCGCCGGTTCCGAGCCGGAAGCCGGTTTCGAGTGTAAACACCGCTTTCAAGCCGCCACCGAGATCCTCGGTGCCTTTGAAGCCGATTCGGTTTCCATACGAGACGCCATCGTCGAACTTGAAGACGTGCGAGCCACCCGAATTATTCACGTAGGTCACGCCCCCATCAACGATGCCGTACAGTGTGACGCTGCTTTGCGCACGGACCGCAGCCGGCATACCAGCCATTGCAACCGCGACCGGAATCGCGCTCAGCCAAGCGACATTCGAGCTTTTCATCATCACCCTCCCCAAGCCATCGGAAAATTTCACGCGCGGTTCACGCGCCCGCGAGCACCGTCGAATGACGCCAAGCCACGGCGTCGCTCGCTGATACTGTTCGCGAAAAATACAAACCCATATTTCATTCAACCCGCGTAAACGCGACAGCGAATGTTCCACACGCGACTGCAAGCGTCGCGTGCTCCAATCGAACAGATATGGGAAAGGAAGTGAGATGGCCGCGACGAGCGCCTTAGCGGCCCCACGCAACGTAATAAGAAATGCCGATGGTCAGCACTGCACCAACCAGCGCAGCATAAGGCGCGATATTGAACCAGCGGCTGCGCTGCGATATCGTCAGTGAAATATCACGGGCCATTTGCTCAGGGAAACGACCACGGTCCTGCCAGTAATGGCGATAGACGAAAACCGGCACGATTAGCAGCATCGCAATCAAACCGTTACGCAGCGTACCTTTGCCTTGCAGATCCGCCCCGACGCCTACATAGACAAGATTCGCGTAGCCGCATACGGCACCAAGCACAAGCAACCATGTCGGGCACCGGAACGGCCGCGCCCGGTCGCCACGATCCATTCGATGAATCCATCCCGACTGCAGATTCAGGAAGACGAACAGCATGTAGCAGACATTCGAGACCGACAGCACAGTCATGTAGTCGGACATCATCAGCAGCACGAGATTGAAACCGAGATCGGTCCACATCGCGCGCGTCGGCGCACCATGCTCGTTGACGTGCGAAAGGTATTTCGGCAGCCAGCCATCAACGGACGCTTGATAGAGCGTGCGGGACGAGCCCATCATCGACGTCATCACGATCAGCAGGATCGATAGCATCAGCATCACGACGATCGCATTGGCCACCCATGCACCGCCGCCGACGATACGCGCCATCGCAGCAGCAACACCCGTGCCATCCCCGATATGTGGATCGAGCATTGCCGCAGTGCCTAGTGCCCCCTGAAACGCCATTGGCACGAGTGTCATGACGATCAGGCACAGCGCGCCCGACCAGAAGATCGCCTTCGCGGTATCGCGGCGCGGATCGCGAAATTCGCGGGTGTAACACACCGCCGTTTCAAAACCGTATGACGCCCAGCCGGCCATAAACATCGCGCCGAGCGCCATCACGACACCCTGCCCATTCCAACTTCCGAACGAAGCCGCAGTCAGGTTGCCGTGTGCATCGCGTCCGAGCGGTAACAAAGGCAGCAGATTCGATATCGGCACATCGCCCGTGACGAACGGCACGATGCCGACGATCAAAAGCGGCGTCAATGACGCGATGCCGAGGATGCGCTGAGTACGCGCGGCTTTCGACGCACCGCTATGCTGCAGTTTGAAAGTGACGAGCAACAGAATTGCCGCGATCACAAAAGTTGCGTCGACACGCAGAGTAAGACCGGACTTGATGAAGCCGAGATCGAGGAGCGTCCACTTCCAATTGAGGATAGCCGCGTCGGCAGGAAACAAGCTGGTGAGTGCATAGCTCGCGGCAAGACCGCAGCCGAGCGCCAGCATCGGCGACCACGCGAGCCAGTTGCACCACACCGAAACGGGTGCGATCAACTTGCTGTAACGCACCCAACCCATCGCACCGTATACCGATGCGCCGCCCGATTTATGGGGAAATAGCCCGGAAATTTCCGCATAAGTCGCGCTTTGAATCAAACCCATCGTGATCGCGGCGATCCAGATCGCCCACGCGGGTTGGCCGACCGTCGCACATACGCCGCCGATCGTGAACAGCACACCCGCAGGCACACCGCTCGTTACCCAAAAAGCATCCTTCCAATCCAAGCCGCGATGCAGCGTGCGGCCTTCTTCTTCATGTGAGATCGTTGATTCGATATCGCTGGTGCTGCGCGTACGCAGTCCTGCTTGACTCATCAAAAGCCCTCCCGTGAGGAGCCCGAACAAGATTACATTCTACCAACAATTTTAAACAAAACTAAAAAAATGCTGATTTTTCCGCTTAAAAGTTCAATTTTTTGTTAATTAGTTCGGATAACTGCATATTTTATTTATCCTCCCAATGCACGCATGAGCAGGCTCGCACGGGGTTCGTCAGGGCATTGAGCCGAGCCAATCGGCTACCCGATCGCGATGCGCCGCGATCCATGCATCGGCTGCGGCGGCCGGTTTCGTACCGTTCTGAATCGCGAGCATCACGGTGTCGATCTCGCCTGGCTTCCACTGAAATTTCTTCAGGAACGCGACAACCGGCTTAGCCTTCACCTCGAGGCCTGGGTTCGCGACGCTATCGACATGCTCTGCCGCGCCGTAAACCCTTTTGGGGTCGTCGAGAAAGCGCAATTTCCACTTCGCGAACATCCAATGAGGCGCCCATCCGGTCACGACGATCGCTTTGTTCGCGTGAATCGCGCGTGCCAGCTCCGCAGTCATCGCACTACCCGAACTCGGCATCAGCGTGTAGTCAAGGCGGTATGCCTTGAGCGCATCGTCGGTCTTGCGCATCAGGCCAGCACCCGCATCGATACCGACGATGCGGGCGCCAAATTCGGCTTTATTGGCGTTCAAATCCTCGACCGTCTTCGCATTCACGTAGGCAGGCACCACCAGGCCAAGCCGCGCATCCGGAAAATTCACGCCGAGATTGACGACCTTAGCCTTGAACTGATCCCAATAGGCACCCTGCGTGGTGGGTAACCATGCAGACAACGTCGCATCGAGATCGCCGCGCGCAACGCCCTGCCACATTACGCCGGCTGCAACAGGAACGAGTTGGACTGGGTAGCCCAGCCGCGTCTCGATGACCCGTGCGGCGACATTGGACGTCGCAACACTATCGTCCCAGCCTTCGACATAACCGATTTTCAATATCGGCTTCGTATCAGCAAATGTCGATGAAGCCGCAAACAAAAACATCGACAGCACACCGCCGCTTACCCATTTTGCAAAGCGCTTCATGCTCGATCTCCCCGAGGTTTTCAAGACGCGAATGACCTCTTCAGATTCGTCGATCAGAAATCCCCGATACTCCGTCTTTGCGACATGCATTTGCCCAACCACGACGCAGCGTGCCTATTTATCGACGACCAGATCGGACAGCGGCTTGCTGCAACATAGCAACACCATGCCTTGATCGATTTCCCTCTGACGGATGCCACCGTTGTGCTTCATGTCTACCTGTCCCGAGACCAGCTTCACCTTGCAGGTGCCGCACATTCCCTGGGTACACGACGCGGCTAAGCGCACGCCTGCCAACCGCGCGGCGTCCAGTACGTTTTGATCCGGATTACAGATGATTTCGCGCCCGCTTTTCGCAAAACTGACCGCATACTGCCGGGCTTGGGTGCCGCCTGCGCTCCCCGGCTCAGCACTGCACGGCTCACCTTGCACATTGCCGCCGCTCGTCGGCCCGTCCTCTTCGATAAGCGTTTCGAACGAAAAACTCTCCTCGTGATAACGGCTGCGATCGAATCCCGCTTCGTCTAGTAGATCCCGAACAGCTTTCATATACGGCGCCGGCCCGCAAGTGAAAATTTCCCGATCGAGAAAATCCGGGGCGATCAGCTTCAATAGCGGCAGGGACAAATAACCGGTTACGCCGTGCCAGTTAGTACGCGCGCCAAGCCGCTCGCAAACGAACGCCGTGCGGAAATTCGCCTGAGACGCGGCAATCAGATCGAGTTCGCGCGCAAAGATGATGTCGTCCGGCGTGCGTGCGCTGTGCACGAACACGATGTCGCGATCTTCGGCAAGGTCGTGATGCGCTCGACTCATCGACATCAGCGGTGTGATGCCTGAGCCCGCAGACAAAAACAGATACTTGCGAGCGGGATGCCTGGCGCAACTGAATACGCCCGCTGGCCCGAGCACACGGATCGCCGCGCCGGGCCGCAGATTGTCGTGCAGCCAGTTCGACACCCTTCCGCCGGGCACGCGCTTCACCGTGATCGAAATCGTATGCGGCCGTGCCGGCGACGATGAAATCGTATAGCAGCGGTTAAGCGTTTCGCCGTCGATGTCCAGCTCCAGCGTGACGAACTGCCCCGGCTCGAACGAAAATGCCCGCCCTTGACGTGAACGAAAGAAGAAGCTTTTGACATCGTGCGTTTCCTGCCGCACCTGGCAGCAGACGAGCGATTCCTCGACATCGCTCGTCCAGCGTTCCGGCAATTCCCGCCAGAACGCTGGACGCGTCACACGGCTGTCGACGGGCTCGAAATTCTCGGTATCTCGCATCATGTTGCACTCCGTCGCCGTGCTAGATGCCAATATAGGCGGCCAGCCGGTCGATATACCATTCTGAGAATTTCTCGACATACCCTTCGGTGTACGGAGAATACGGGCCCGGCTCATAGGCGCTGCTCGATGCGCCTCGCTGGGAAAACTCGACGAGCGCACGATCCTGGTCGTTCGTCGCGTTCCAGACGGCAGTCAGATTTTTCACGTCGTAATCGACACCTTCCTGCGCATCCTTGTGTACGAGCCATTTCGTTCGCACGAGCGTTTCGCCCGGCGACAACGGAATGACCGAAAAAGTCACGATATGATCACTCATGAAGTGATGCCATGAGTTGGGCTGCGTCCAGAAAGACAAGCCACCAAGATCAGCGCGGCGGAATTCGCCAAGCAGCTTCTTCGACGCGATCCTTGCATCGAGCGTTTGGGATTCACCGCTGCGATCGAGCGGCAGACGCTGCGTGCGAAAACCGGTCACGTCGGTCAGGCGCTCGATTTCGACAGACGGCAGATTCAGCGCCTCCCACTGCGCGGCGCGCTCGACGCAGACACGTTCGAACTCGGCCATGCCTTGCGCATTGGTCGGCGACGGCTGATAGCCGAATCCATATTCGTACAGCGAAACGACCAGTTCCGGATGGTTCGCGATGCAGTGGTAGCATTCGCGATTGTTCTCCATCGTCAGCTTCCAGTTACCTTTCTCGACGATATCGACCTGTGCCGCAATTTTCGTGTTCGGCAAATCATGCGGCAGCATGTACGGCTCCATCGCCGCGCGCATCCTGGCGAAATCGGCAGGGGGTTCATCGGCGAGACAAACGAACAAAAGCCCCGCCAGATTTTGCAGATGCACCGGCTTGAGGCTGTGCTTGCAACGATCGAATTGCTCGCCCATGTGCTCGGCAAACATGAGTTTGCCGGTCAAATTGTAGGTCCAGCTATGATATGGGCAGACGATATTGCCGACCGATCCCTTCTCCTCGTTACACAATCGCGCGCCCCGGTGGCGACAGACGTTGTGAAATGCGCGGATCTCCATATCGTCGTCGCGCACGATCAGAATCGAATCTGATCCAATTTCGATTGTTACGTAATCGCCTGGCTCGGGCACGTCCGGTTCGACCGCCACCTGGATCCAGTGCCTACGAAATATCGCGTCGATATCAAGTGCGAAAACCTCGTCGCTCAGATAAAACGGCGCCTCCAAGCTATGGCCTGTTTTGCGCCGCGCCACCAGCGCGCGGATGTCTGCCGATACTGTCATCTTTTGCTCCGGATTCCTTGGTTTTTGCCGACAGGCATCGTCGATTCAATAGTCGATAAGTCGATGCTCGCGCAAATACGCGAGAATCACTTGTGCTTTTTCGACCGAACTCCCTTCAATTACGACGTTTCCGCCACGGCTCTCGGTGGTCGTCGCGCTCAGCATCCGTGCATGGCCCGAACGCTTATCCGCCGCCGCGAGCTTCACCGGCGGGCGAGTCGCTGTGCGCTTCGTCCATTGCGCGGCCTCGGTCGATGCGTCCACCATAACGCGCCCCGCGCGCCCCGCGCGCACGGCGCCCGCACGCAATCGTGCATACGCGTAGCGTGGCGCAGCGTTCGCGAGCGGATGCACGGCGACGACAGCGGGCAACGCCGCGTCGACACGTCTTCGCAGACCTTTCGGCAAGAACTGACGCAGCGTCGCCCTGCCCGCCTCGACGCCAACATCGACCGCTGCCCCGGCAAATCGCCAGCCCAGTGATGCCGCCAAGCGATATGGCAACATGCCGGAGTCATACGCCCCTTCCGCTCGGGTTCCGGTCAGCACGAGATCGCAACCGCGCACGCGTGCGGCAAGCGCGGCGATCGCATCGTCACCGTCCGCGCATTCGAGCACTTCGATCTCTGCCGCACCGAGCGCAAGATAATCGGCAAGCGCCGGATTGCCCGGATCGCCCGCGTGGATCACGCTGAGCCGCGCGCCATGCTCCGCGGCAAGCGCGCGACCGATGTCGAGCGCCGCCGCGTCGTTGCGGCTGTAGCGCGGCACCCCTGATACCGGGTTGCGCCCGATCGACACCAGCACCGCGATAGTTTCGAGCCGGCGATACGAGTTCATGCAATCACTCCTTCCTGCTCATGCGAATGCCGCACGACGCCTGCCTGTGCATTCGCCGCGCGTGCGGCACCTACCGCCTCGGTCAATGCGGCGATCGTTTGCTGAGCATCACCGACGATAGTCAGGTTCGCGCGCTTGACGATCGGTGCGCTGCCGTCGAGATTCACTGCAATCACATGTCGGCAGTCCTTGATTCCTTGCAAGTGTTGGACGGCCCCCGAAATGCCGAACGCGATATAGACACTCGCTTCGACCGTCTTGCCCGTCGCGCCAACCTGCTTGTCACGTGCGAAGTGGCCGTTGTCGACCGCGACACGGCTTGCGCCGATCGCCGCGCCGAAGGCCGTCGCCAGTTGCTCGAATGCCGCGATATCGGTCACGCCGTTGCCGGCCGACACGATGAAATCCGCCTCTTCGAGTGCGACTTGAGCCGCATCGATCGCTTCGATGCCGAAATCCCGATACGCATCGCCAGCAGCCGAGCCGAAGCTGGAGGACGAGTCGATCGCAAGCGCACGCGCCGCGCCCGAGAACGGGAGCTTCATTTCAACGGCGTTCGGTGCAAGCAGCACGACGTCGGGCAGCGAGCGCGTCGCGAAACTGCGTTTTGCGTCGGTATAGACACCCACGTGCTTGGCGTCGATCTCGACAACATGCGTCGCGACGCTCGCATTCATTGCGGCGGCATAGCGGCGTCCGAGATCGCCGCTACCTGACGCGTCGTCAGGCATGAACACGTGCCGCGGCGATAATGCGGCAGCACACGTTCGCAATGCGTCGAGTTCGCGCTCGGGGTCAAACGTCCGGCGATCGAAATCAGGCAAGACGATCAGCGCATCGGCGCCAAGCGCTCCTGCGTCGTCGATCAATGCGCCGAAAACGACGAGCACGACTTCGGTTTGCGCGTCGGCAATCAGCGCAGCCGCCGCGATCGCCTGGCGTGCGTGATCATCGAGCGTGCCGCGCTCACTGTGGCATGCAACCAGCAATACGCTTTTTGCATCGCGCACTTCGCGCAGCGGCTTCGCCGATTCCACGTGCCCGGCGCGCGGCTGCCACTGCGCGGCATCGGCCGATATGCCGCCCGTCTCGCCAAGCGTGATGCGCCTGAGCCCTGCCGCCGTCACAACGAACGGCCGGCGTGGATCGATTCTTTTGAGCAGCGTCATGGGTTACTCCAACGATGCGGCGACCAGTTCCGCGATGTCGAGCACGTCGGGCCGTGGGCCGACGACGCCTTCGAGCATCGCGGTGCAATTCGGGCAGCCCACCGCGACTACTTCGGCGCCCACCGCCCGCGCGTCGGCAATCCGAATGTCGGGAATCCGCTGCTTGCCGGGAATATCGGTGAGCGGCGCACCGCCGCCGCCGCCGCAACAGCGGCCGCGCACGCCATGCCGCTCCATTTCGACGATTTGGATGCCGATCGTCTTCAGAAGCTTGCGCGGCGCATCGATCTGCCCGTTGTAACGGCCGAGATAGCAAGGATCATGATAGGTAATACGCTTGTCGCGCAACGCTTCGGCCGCGCGCGGCGAAATTTTGCCCGCCGCGACCAGTTCCGCGATGAACGCCGTATGATGCTTCACGGTATATCGCACACCAAAAGCCCGATATTCGTTTTGCAGGCTGTGCATCACGTGTGGATCGGCCGTCACGATCTGCGTGAACGAAAGTTTGCCGAGCGTATCGATCAGGCGCGTCGCGCTTTGCATAAACGTCGCCTCGTCGCCAAGCCGGCGTGCGACGTCGCCCGTATCCGTTTCCGCCGCACCAAGCACCGCATAGTCGACACCTGCGCGATTCAGCACTTTTACGAGTGCGCGCAGCGTGCGCTGATAGCGCATGTCGAACGCGCCTTCGCCCGCGACGATCAGCACATCGACAGGATGTGCCGGTTGGGCGATGCGTGCGCCGAGATCGACCGCCCAGTCGTAGCGCGCTGCCACGTCATAACCGCCCATCGTGCCTGTTTCGCGCAAATTCGCGAGCACTTGCGCACCCTTGCCCGGCACCGCGCCGTGAACGAGCGTCTGGTTGCGGCGCATGTCGACGATCGCGTCGACATGCTCGATCAGCATCGGACATTCGTGCACGCAGGCGCGGCATGTCGTGCACGACCACAACGTATCGGCCTCGATCAGCTCGGGCACGATCGCGCGTTGCGGCGCACCGCCATGCTTGCCGACCGGAATGCCCGGTGTGGGGCTGCCCGCATAGGCCGAATCGGTGCCGCCCGCCATCCCGACGACGAGATCCTGGATCAGTTTCTTCGGATTGAGCGGCTGGCCGGCCGCGAACGCAGGACACGCGGCTTCGCATTTACCGCACTGCACGCATGCATCGAAGCTCAATAGCTGATTCCAGCGGAATTCCACGGGTCTCGCCACGCCGAATTCGTTATGTTCGACATCGGCAGGCTTCAGCGCGTTCGGCGGTATCGCAGGGCCACTGGCATACGCGGTGCGCGTCGCATCGAAGCGCTCCTGACGCGGATGAAACGCAAGGTGCAGCAAACCGGCAACCGCATGCTTCATCGGGCCACCGCGCGCCGCGCCGACGGTCATCGCGAACGCGCCCGCGCCGGTCATCAGCGCACAGAGCAACGCGAATCCGCCCGACATCACCGACGCTGGCACGAACACCAGCAGCATGAGACCGAGCGAGAATGCCCCGAGCAACCACGGCAGCGTATTCCAGGGGCCGCGCGACAGTCTGGTCGGCACGTCCTTCGCATGCCGCCGGCGCCAAACGTACACCGCACCGACGAACATCGCGAGCGCTGCAATGAAGATCAACACATCGAGCCACGGCGAATAGAGCGCCAGCCCGTAGTTGACGAACACGAGCATGAGCGCGGCTATCGCGCCGCCGGCAGTCGCGACATGCGTTTTCGCGATATACGGATCACGGGCGACGACATGATGCAAATCGACGAAATAGCGCTTCGGAATCGTCAACAAGTGGGTAATGCCGAACGTGCCGGGCACGCTCGCGCGGCCAAGCCGCCAATATGCCGCCCGCTTCGCAACGGCAAACGCGAGCCCTATGATCGACAGCCACAGCAGCACGGTAATCAGAATGGCCGGATTCATCTGTCAGAAATCCTTAGCAAGTCGCAGTGCATCGTAGATTGCGCCGTGGATGTTGTGCATCGAGATGCAATCGCCGACGCGAAACAACAGGAAACGGCCGTCGCCCAGCGCTTCGGACAAACACGGCTGAGGTTGCGCAGCGAAAAGCTTATGAACGTCGATCTGCCCGCGGTTCACCGATTCCGGTTTCAGTTGCCAGTACAGCGCATCGTTCGGCGTGATGCCATTCTCGATCACGACTTGATCGACCGCGCGCTCCTCCTGTTCTTCCGTGTATTCGTTGCGCAACACGGCGATCTTCTTGCCGTCTTCCTCATACACGCGATCGAGCCAATAATTCGGCGTATGGATCACGCCTTGCGCATACAACCTGCGATAGAAGATCGGGAATGTCGTGCCGCCGCAATCGTCGGCAACTTTCACGTCCGGCGTGACGATCTCGACCTGGGAGCCGCGGCTCGCGATGAAATCCGCCACACCCGCGCCTGCGTGCATGCTGACCCCGTCGTAAACCAGCACGTTGCGCTTCGGCTCAACGCGGCCCGACAGGATGTCCCACGCGCTGACCGCGAGACCGTCGGCGACGCCCCATGCGCTCACCTGCGAAGTGAAACTCGCGCCGCCGGTCGCAAGCACGACAATATCCGGCTTCTCGGCGAGAATCGCTTTCATGTCGGCTTCGACACCGAGCCGCCGATCGACGCCCAAGCGCTTCGTCTCCAGATCGAACCAGCGCACGATGCCCGCCATCTGTTCGCGTTGCGGCGCCTTGGCCGCCAGCAGGATCTGCCCGCCGACTTCGCGATTCTTTTCGAACAACACGACATCGTGACCGCGCGCACGCGCGACGCGCGACGCTTCGAGTCCAGCCGGCCCCGCGCCGACGACGACAACCTTGCGTTTCGGACCGCGCGATTTCTCGATCACGTGCGGCATCGTCGCTTCGCGCGACGTCGCCGCATTCTGCACACACAGCACGTCGAGCCCGTTGTACTGACGGTCAATGCAATAGTTCGCACCGACGCACTGCTTGATCTCGTCCTCACGGCCATCGCGAATCTTGATGACCATATGCGGATCGGCAATCTGCGCACGCGTCATCCCGACGAGGTCCACCATCCCGTTCGCGAGCAGCCGCTCGGCCTGCCCCGCATCGCGAATGCTCTGTGCATGCATCACCGGCACCTTGACGACCGATTTGATGCCTGCCGCGAGGTGCACAAACGGCTCCGGCGGCAACGCCATCGGCGGCATGCAATTCGCGAGCGTATTGTGTGTATCTGCTCCCGAACCGATTACGCCGAGATAATCGATGAGGCCCGTGTCGGACATCGCATGCGCAATCTCCCTCAACTGCACGTGATCGAGACCGTCCTCATGAAATTCGTCACCGCACATCCGCAAGCCGACGCAGAAATCGCTGCCGACCGCTTCGCGCACCGCACGCAGCACTTCCAGACCGAAGCGCAAGCGGTTCTCGAGGCTGCCGCCCCATTCGTCGTTCCGGAAATTCGTGCGCGGGCTCCAGAACTGATCGATCAGATGCTGGTGCGCAGCGGAAATCTCAATGCCGTCCATGCCGGCGTCTTTCACACGCTTGGCGGCCGCGGCAAAATCGCCGATGATGCGGCGGATCTCCTCCGGTTCGATCACTTTCGCATTGCCGCGATGGACAGGCTCACGCACACCGGACGGTGACATGAGATGCGGCCAATGCTCGCCATGGAACGCCGATCGGCGGCCCATGTGGGTGGCCTGAATCATGATCTTCGCGCCATGCCGATGCATCGCTTCGGCAAGGCGAGCGAGCGGCTCTATCACTTTGTCGGTCGACAAATTGACCGATTTCCACCAGCCTTGCGGGCTGTCGATCGATACCGGGCTCGATCCTCCACAGACAGCAAGGCCAACGCCGCCTTTCGCTTTTTCCTCGTAATAGCGAATATAGCGCTCGCCCGGCAACCCGCCCGGCTCGGCATAGACTTCGGCATGCGCGGTGCTGACGATCCGGTTGCGCAGCGTGAGCTGGTTCAGCGTCAGTGGTTTGAACAAGTGGGGGTAACGCATTTCGGTCGACCTCTGACGTTTATGCTAGCGAAATGTGATGTTGTCCTGACGAATACCGTGTCAGTGCGCGAGCGGCGACACTTCGAAAACGCAATAGTCGTGCCCTTCGGCCGCACATTGCGTCTCGCGAGACCACGCGCGCGGCGCGTTATTGTTTTCCGGTGTCGTATCGTTGACCCAGTCCATCGCGCCGGCGAACCAGCCCGCGAACATGTAGCAGAGCTTGCCTTCCTTGCCGGGCTGCGCGAGTACGAACGACGAGTGGCGCAGTTCGACCCGGGCGCGCGCCTGAATGGGGTCGGCGTCGACGATCGAAAACAGTCCCCAGCCGCGCTGAGACAACCTTTTCAGGTAATGCTCGAACACCGCAAGCCCGGCGAGCCCGTGCTGTTTCGCTTCCTTGTCGCACCAGTGATAGGCTGACTTGTAGCCGGCCCGATAGAGAATCTGCGCGTACACGTCGCGGCCAAGCGCCTCCTCAACCGCCGTGTGATTGTTCGTGAAAAAATGACGCGGCACGTACAGCATCGGCAGCGCATCGGTGGTCCAGACGCCGGTGGTCGGATCGACGTCGATCGGCAATTGTGGTTGCATCGTGTGGCTCCGAGAGAATTGCGTGCGCCGCGGCGGCTTGTGCGCGGCACTTATCCATCTGCCGTGGCGAATCGCGGCTTATTGAATCAAGTGATCCAATACACGGGAATTCGGATATCTGATCGTCTGAAACTAGGCACCCCAAACTTCCTTGAACACGCGCACCCAGTTTTCGCCCATGATCTTGCGGATGCGCGTCTCCTTCCAGCCCGCACGCTCCATCGCGGCCGTCAAATTCGGAAATTCGCCGATCGTGCGAATACCTTCAGGGTTCACGACTTTCCCGAAATTCGTGAGCCGCCGGTAACGCCCCTTGTCATGAGTGAGCCAATCGAAGAAATCGACGCTATAGCCCTGCGTAAAATCGGTGCCAATGCCAACCGTATCCTCGCCGATCAGATTCACGACGTAGTCGATTGCTTCGATATAGTCATCGATCGTCGCTTCGATCCCACGTTTCAGGAACGGCGCGAACATCGTCACGCCGACGAATCCGCCGGCATCGGCGATCTCCTTCAACTGTGCATCGCTTTTGTTACGCGGATGTTCCTTGAGCCCGGACGGCAGGCAATGCGAATAGCAAACGGGCTTCTTCGAGAACGCGATCGCCTCCGACGACGTGTTGCCACCCACATGCGACAGATCGACCATGATCCCGACGCGATTCATCTCGGTAATCACTTCGCGGCCGAAATCGGACAATCCGCCGTCGCGCTCGTAGCAGCCGGTGCCGACAAGATTTTGCGTGTTGTAGCAGAGTTGAACGACGCGCACGCCCATGTCGGCAAACGCCTCGATATAGCCAAGGTTGTCCTCGAATGCATGCGCATTCTGAAAACCGAGGATCACGCCGGTACGGCCCTCCCGCTTGGCTCGCAGGATGTCGTCCGTCGTGCGCACGAGCGTCAGCAGTTCGCTGTTGTCGCGAATCTGCTTTTTCATCTGCGCGATGTTGTCGACCGTCTTCGCGAAGTTCTCCCACACCGACACCGTGCAGTTCGCGGCCGTCACGCCGCCTTTGCGCATATCTTCGAATACTGAACGGTCGAATTTCGAGATATTCAGGCCGTCGATGACGATGCTGTCTTCGTGCAGCGTACTCATGGGTTGAAGGCTCCAGTCTCAGTTTATTTCGCGCGTAATCCGGTTCGGCGGCGCAGCGGCCGGGGTACGATTTTCAATAGATCGGAAAACGTTCGCAGAGCGCGAAGATCTCCCGACGCACCCGTTGTTCAGTCGCACGATCCCCTTCGGGATTTGCGCGCAATGCGTCGAGCACCTCGACGATCAGCCTGCCGACCTCACGAAACTCCGTGACGCCGAAACCGCGCGTCGTACCAGCCGGCGTGCCGAGACGAACGCCAGAGGTGACCGTCGGCTTTTCCGTATCGAACGGAATCCCGTTCTTATTGCATGTGATGCCTGCACGTTCGAGCGCCTGCTCGACCTGCATGCCTTTCAACCCTTTGGGCCGCAAATCGACAAGCAGCAGATGATTGTCGGTGCCGCCCGTCACGAGATCGACGCCGCCTGCCTTGAGCACGTCACCGAGTGCTTGCGCGTTCGCGAGTACTGCATCAATGTAGGTCTTGAAGCTGCCCTCCAGCACTTCGCCGAACGCCACCGCTTTACCGGCAATCACGTGCATCAGCGGGCCACCTTGCAGACCGGGGAACACCGCCGAATTAATCTTCTTCGCAATCTCGTCTTCATTGGTGAGCACGAAACCACCGCGCGGGCCGCGCAGCGTTTTGTGCGTCGTCGACGTGACGACATGCGCATGCTCGACCGGATTCGAATGCCGCCCCGCAGCGATCACGCCGGCGATGTGCGCCATGTCGACCATCAGCTTTGCACCGACGGCATCGGCAATTGCGCGGAAGCGGGCAAAATCGAGCTTGCGCGGATACGCGGAAAAGCCCGCGATAATGAGGGCAGGCCGATGCTGACGCGCGAGTTCATCGATTTCGTCGTAATCAATCAGCATCGTGTCGCGATTGACGCCGTACTGAACCGCGTTGAACCATTTGCCGGACAGCGCGGGTTTCGCCCCGTGCGTCAGGTGCCCTCCCGCGTCGAGCGACATTCCAAGCACCGTGTCGCCCGGCTTCGCGAGCGCCAGCATCACGGCGCCGTTCGCCTGTGCGCCCGAGTGCGGCTGCACGTTCGCATGCGCCGCACCGAAAATGCGCTTCACGCGCTCGATCGCCAGCGCCTCGATTTCATCCACGCATTCGCAGCCGCCGTAATAGCGCTTGCCGGGGTAGCCCTCCGCATACTTGTTCGTCAGCACCGAACCTTGTGCTTCAAGCACCGCTCGGGACACGATGTTTTCCGATGCGATCAATTCGACCTGAGACTGCTGCCTTTCGAGTTCCTTGACGATTGCGCCGCGCACGGACGCGTCGCGCTGCGCAAGCGATTGCGAAAAGAATGGGTTGGCGTTCGACATCGAGCTTTCCGTCACTGGAGTGGAGGATGGCCGCAAGACCCGGCCAAGCCCGTCTCGCGGCGTTCCGGCGTGCCTTCGAAGCAAGCGCCGACGGCTCTATTCTTGTCGTTCGGATTTTTTGCCTATTGATGAATTCAGACGCTTTCTTTTCCTTTTCCGACATCCCCGTCCGTTTTGAACAAGTAGCGCTCGGCTGCCCGATCCGACCACTAAAACATGGCGTTCGTACCGCGTGCGGCACTGACACGGTGCCGCTGCTGCACCCGTGTCGAGCCACGGCTCCCGCACACGGTGCAATGCAGCAACGCGCATGTGTGCGCCGGACGCTTCGATCTAGGGTTTAGCCGTATGGCACGCTTGTTGCGCTCGCTCCCACAATACGCGAGCCGAGTGCCCCGGCGTCGCATCGAGCTCAAATAAGGAACGTTCCCCCATGTCGCCCGACCGCACCGCGTCGATGTCACATTTCGCGTTCATGCCGCTGCCGAACTTCACGATGATCGCGTTCACCAATGCGATCGAAGTCCTCAGGATGGCAAACTATTTGAGCGGTCAGTCGCTTTATCGCTGGTCGATCATCAGTCCGAACGGCGGCATGATCACCGCAAGCAACGGGCTCTCGGTCGATACCGGTCCGGCCGAATGCGTCGGGCAGCCGGATGCCGTATTTGTCTGCGGGGGCGTCGACGTGCAGCACTCGACGCTGCCCGAACACTTGGCCACGCTGCGCCGCTTCGCCCGCGCCGGCGTCACGCTCGGCAGCCTGTGCACCGGCACCTATGCGCTTGCGAAAGCGGGTCTGCTGGTCGGCTACGCGTGCGCGATCCACTGGGAAAATCTGTCGGCCCTGAAGGAGGAATTTCCCGACACGCGCTTCCTGAAGGAATTGTTCGTGATCGACCGCGACCGCATCACCTGCACGGGCGGCGTCGCGCCGCTGGATATGATGCTGAACCTGATCGCCGCGCGCGTCGGCACCGCACGCGTCACGCAGATCGCCGAACAGTTCATCGTCGAGCACGTGCGCGACACGCATGCGCAGCAGCGGATGCCGCTCGTCGCCCGGCTGGGTTCCGCGAACAAATCGCTGTTCGAGGTGATCTCGCTGATGGAAAACAACATCGAGGAGCCACTGTCGCGCGAGGAACTCGCTCGGCTGGCAAACATGTCGCAGCGGCAGTTGCAGCGGCTCTTTCGCGAGCACCTCGGCATGACGCCGACACATTATTACTTGACCCTGCGCCTGCGCCGCGCCCGCGAACTGCTGCTGCAGACCGACATGTCGATCATGCACATCACGATGGCCTGCGGCTTCCAGTCCGCCTGCCACTTCAGCAAGAGCTATCGTGATGCGTTCGGCACCGCGCCGACGCGCGAACGCCGCAAGCAGGTTGCCCCGCTCGCTCAATCCGCGCTGCCAGGCAGCGCAACCGCGTCGCCGCTGTTGCTTCACGCATGAGACTGCGCTCGGCACCCGCTCGGAATTCCGAATGATTTGAGGCCTGCCGCTCCCCCGCGAAGGAGCGGCGCAACGCTGCCGGCACGCTCGATTGCACCGGCAGCCCGCGCACCGCGAAAACGAATATCAAGCCGCTTTCAGCATTCCATGCGGATCGATGACGAATTTGCGCGGCGCGCCGCCGTCGAACTTCCGGTAGCCTTCAGGCGCCTGATCGAGCGAGATCACCGTTACATTGACGATTTGCGCGATCGGCAGCCGGTCGAACAAGATCGCCTGCATCAGATTGCGATTGTATTTGAGCACGGGCGTCTGGCCGGTATGGAACGTGTGCGACTTCGCCCAGCCCAGACCGAAACGGATACTCAGGCTGCCGTGCTTCGCGGCGGTGTCGACCGCACCCGGATCGTCGGTCACGTAAAGGCCCGGAATCCCGATCGCGCCGGCCGGCCGCGTGATCTCCATCAGCGCGTTCAGCACTGTTGCGGGCGCCTCCGCTTCGTGGCCGGACGAACCATGACCGTGGGCCTCGAAGCCGACGCAATCGATCGCGCAATCGATCTCCGGCTTGCCGAGAATCTGCTCAATCTGCTCACCGAGCGTCGCGTCCTGCGACAAATCGACAACTTCGAATCCCATCGCCTTCGCGTGCGCGAGGCGCTCGGCATTCATGTCGCCGACGATCGTGCATGCCGCGCCAAGCAGGCGCGCCGACGCGGCGGCCGCCATCCCGACCGGCCCCGCGCCTGCGACGTACACGGTCGACCCCGGCTTCACGCCCGCAGACACGGCGCCGTGATAGCCCGTCGGCAGGATGTCGGACAGGCACGTGAGATCGCGAATCTTCGCCATTGCCTGATCTCGATCGGGAAATTTCAGCAGATTGAAATCAGCATAGGGAACAAGCACGTATTCGGCCTGACCGCCGATCCAGCCGCCCATGTCGACATAGCCGTATGCGCCGCCCGCGCGCGCGGGGTTGACGTTCAGGCACACGCCCGTGTGCTGTTCGCGACACATCGCACAGCGGCCGCACGCGACGTTGAACGGCACCGACACCAGATCGCCGATCTTCAGCGTCTCGACATCGCGCCCCACCTCGATCACCTCGCCCGTGATCTCGTGACCAAGCACGAGGCCGACGGGCGCGGTCGTGCGGCCCCGCACCATGTGCTGATCGGAGCCGCAAATATTCGTGCTGACCACTTTCAGAATGACGCCATGACCAATCGCACGGCCGCTCGGATCGACCATTTTCGGATAGTCGATGCTCTGCACTTCGACACTGCCCGGCCCTTGATACACGACACCTCGGTTGCTGCTCATCGCATTGTCTCCATGTCTCGTTGGCATTGCGCCGCACGCCGCCGGGCCGGCGCCCAGGCGTCAGCCGGCGTCGCGCACGCCTATCGAGCGTAGCTTGCAAGCCGGTGGACCAAGCGGCCAAAACCGACACCGGCTTGACGATGCCCGCCATCGCCGATGCTGCGGCGCAACGTCAACGAGAAGGGACAATAGGATGGGATGCGGCGCATGCGTCACGCCGCGGCATCGTCCTCAGCAAGTTGGAACAGGCAATCGCCGCGCTGCACCTGGGCGGGCACGCGCTTGCAGATCACCTCGCCGTCGCTGTCGAAACATTGCGTGACCGGCTCGCGCAGCGGCGTGTCCGGAAAATGGATCAACGCGGCCGGCTGACCTGCCCGCACCCGCTCGCCGAGTTCGACGAGCGGCTCGTAGAGCCCCTTGTCGTATGCGTAGACATAATGCCGAGCGCCGGCCACCCGCATGAAGCGCGTCCGGGCCGGCGGGCCGTCCGGCACCAGAGGGCCGTGTAGCGCGCCGACGAAGCCGAGAAAATGCAGCAGCCCCTGGCGCGCGTCGCGAATCAGCGCGGAATCGGACATCCCGCCGCCGCCAAGCTCGGTCAGGATCGAGATTGCGCCTTGCCGGCGCGCGGCAGACGACGCATGCACTGGATTAGGCGCATGCACGAACGCGCGCGGCAAACCAAATGCGGCGAGCAGCGCGCGCACACGCGCGCGTTCGGCAGCGTCGCGCGGTTCGAGTGCAAGCATGTTACCGCCGTGATATAGCAGCGAGCTGCCGCCCGAATGCAAATCGACGAGATACTGCGCGCGCGGCAGCAGCGTGTGCTCGATGTAGTCGGCGATCACCGCGGTCGGCGAGCCCATCGGGTCGCCGGGGAAACTGCGGTTCAGATTTCCGCCATCGAGCGGCGACACGCGCAATCCGGCCTCCGCCGCCGGAAAATTCGCCATCGGCAAAACGATGAGCTGCCCGTCGACCATTTGAGGATCGATCTCGATCACAAGCCGCGACGCAACAATCTGCCCTTCGTACTCGTCGCCATGATTGCCCGCCAGCACGAGCACCGTCGGGCCGCTGCCGTTGCGAATCGACACGATCGGCAACGGGATCCATCCGTATGCCGAACGATGGACCGAATGCGGCAAACGCAGATAGCCTGCGTGCTTGCCGTCGGCATCGAGATCGATTTCACAGTGGATCGGATTGCGAAAGCCAGGGGTATCGGTCATGATCGGCATCGGCCGGCGACGGCCACAGGGCAAACGAGGCGATGCGGAAAAGCTTACTCGGAATCGTTCTCGCGTGAACGGCGCGCAGTCTCGCGGACGACAGGATCGTAACGCGCCGCCATACCGGCTGAAACCATGGAAGCGTCCGATCGTTATCCGCATCGTGTTGCTTTGGATAGCGGACGAACGGGATTGCCGCCGCACGAATAGCCGCAATCCGCCGATTCTGCTAACGTGGTCCTGCGTCGCAGGCAATGCACGCGCAATGGGCAAAATAGGAGAATCGAGCAAGCGCAATGCGCACTGTCGCATGCGCCGAGGCAATCGCGGCCGTCGGCGCGCTTCGCCGTCCCCGGCGGCGAGAGTCCTCCCTCCCACGGAGATCGACGTATGGCAACGGAATATCAGTTCGACGTGTTCGGCAAGCAGATCTGGGTCGAGCGTGTACAAGATCGCTGGGTGCCGTTCTATCCCGGCAACGACGGCAAGCGCCGCCCCGCACATTTCGTGATCCCCGATTTTCTCGACGCCGCCGAGCTGGGCCAGTACCTCGGCGATCTGTTCCATGAGAGCGCGACCCCTGACAAAGGCAACGTCAAGCGCCTCGATCTTCCGGAACCGGACTGATCCGGCCCGTCCCGATTCCGCATGGCCGCCGGCCGCAAGGACCGGCGCGGCTGCCGCCTGCTGCTCCGCCATGCGCAATCCGAATAAACTTTTCGTGCCGAATGGCGTCCGAACGCAGGACAGCCAATCACACCGGCGCCGCCCGCGCGCCGGTACGCATATTCGATGAAACTTCAGATTCCTCAGCAATCGGACAAACTCGTGCGCCATAACGTCAACTGGGTGCTGAACGCCTTCAAACGCTTCTCAGCCGACCGTTGTCCGGCCATGGCGGCAAGCATCGCGTTTTACGCGGCGTTTTCGCTTGCGCCCACGCTCGTGATGGTGATCGCCGTCGCAGGCTGGTTCTTCGGCGCCGACGCCGCGCGCGGCGAAGTGTTCAACCACGTGCACGAGCTGATCGGCAACGAAGCCGCGGCCGGCGTGCAGACGATCGTCGAGAATGCTCACCGCAGCGGCAGCCGCGGCGGCATAGCGGCCTTGATCTCGTTCGCGATGCTCGCGATCGGCGCATCCGCGACGTTCGCGTCGCTGAACACAGCGCTGAGCATCATCTGGCCTGCCGATGGCGAGCGCGCGTCGTCAGTGCTCGGGCTCGTGCGGGTCCGGCTGATTTCGTTTGGGCTAGTACTCGGCGTCGCGTTCCTGTTGATCGTCTCGCTCGTGCTCGATACGGCGATCACGTTCATCGGCCACTGGCTGTGGGGCAACTCGCCGTATGTCGTCATCGGCAATGCGTTGCAATTCTCGGTTGGCATTGCCGTACTCGCCGCTGCGTTCGGCACGCTGATGAAGTTCCTGCCGGACGCGCGCGTACCGTTTCGCGACGCGATGACGGGCGGCATCGTCTCTGCCGTGCTGTTCTCGGCGGGCAAGAAACTCTTCGCGCTGTATCTCGCGCATGCGGGCACCGCCAGCGCATTCGGCGCAGCGGGTTCGTTCGCAGTGCTGCTGATGTGGCTGTACTTTTCGGCCGCCGTGCTGCTGCTCGGCGCGGAATTCGCTGCAGCGCGCAATGCCACGCATCTTCACGCCCAAAATGAAACCCCCTCCCCAGCCGCAATGCGTGATCGTTCATCCAGTTAATTCGACGGCCATGCGATCCCAGAATCGCAATATCCCTTCGAATTCCATACTGTTTTATTTATTTTAACTTTCTCAGATTCTTCTTATCGCGCACTCGGTTGGGAAAGCGCGCCCATATCTCGCGCGCAAACGTTTGCGCGCTCATTTTTTTACATCAAACGAGCAAAAACACACAGCGCCGCAAACAATCCCTGCTTGCCGAAACAATCGCAGAACAGCACCTGGAATTCTCGCAACAAATAGAAACAATTCATTATGTATTTGATGCGAAAGGGGTTTATAGCGACTGTCACCTTTATGAGACACTTTTTGTTTTTATGATTTCTTACGTTGGGCGCATTACGCTATTCTGCAAATCGCAACAAAAACGATTGACTCGCGTGGAGAAAAACCCAATGAAAAAGCTCACTTTGTCGACTCTGTCTCTTGCACTCCTAAGCGCTGCCGGCGCAGCTCATGCGCAAAGCAGCGTTACGCTGTACGGCGTCATCGACACGTCGATCACTTACGTTCACGGTGTCGACGGTCAGTCCAAGAATCTCTGGGCAATGGGTAGCGGCAACCTGCAAGGCAGCCGTTGGGGCCTGAAGGGCGTCGAGGACATCGGCGGCGGCTTGAAGGCGATCTTCCAGTTGGAAAACGGCTTTGATTCGTCCAATGGCCGGCTCAATCAGGGGGGCCGTATCTTCGGCCGTCAAGCGTTCGTCGGGTTGCAAAGCAACCAGCTCGGTACGCTCACGCTCGGCCGTCAATACGATCCGCTCGTCGACCTCGTCCAGCCGATCACTGCCGACAACTACTTCGGCTCGCTGTTCGCCACCCCGGGCGATGTCGACAACAACGACAACAGCCTGCGCGTGAACAACGCGGTCAAGTACACGTCGCCCGTGTATGCCGGCCTCCAATTCGAAGCCATGTATTCGTTCGGCGGCATCGCGGGCCGCGCCGGTTCGGGCCTCACGTATTCGGTGGCGGCGGCTTACAACAACGGTCCGTTCAGCATCGCAGGCGGCTACTTCAACGCAAACAACCTGCTCACCGCGGATCGCCCGAACAACGCATGGACCGCGCCATCGGCGGACGCGCTGTTCGACAGCCACATCAACGACGCCTACATGAGCGCGCGCAGCGTAGCGATCGCGCAAGTGGCCGCGCAATACGTGTATGGTCCGTTCACGTTTGGCGCCGGCTATGCGAACTCGGAATTCGACCGCGACGGATACTCGGTGGCGGGCTTCCACAAGAGCCAATACTATGACACCGGCCGCGGCTTCGTGATCTATCAGGCCACGCCGGCGCTGATGCTCGGCCTTGGCTATATCTTCACGAAGGCGCGTGGCGACGCGGACGCGAAGTATCACCAAGTTTCGGTGGGTGCCGACTACTCGCTGTCCAAGCGCACGGACGTCTATTTGGCAGGCGCGTACCAGCACGCCAGCGGTACACAGCTGATCAATGCCGGCGGCACGCTGGTTTCGCAGCCGGCGCAAGCATCGATCGGCTCGTATGGCTACAACGGCACGAAGAACCAGGAAATGGTCGCGGTCGGCCTGCGCCACAAGTTCTAAACGCGGCGCCGCCTGCACGTACTTCGGCTTCGCGGCAGCACATTCGTGCGTCGCGAAGCCGAAACCGCGCACTTAACCCCGCAGTCAACCCCGCAGTCAACCCGATACGTACACCGACGGCTGTTTTTCTACATCCTTCGAACGATTCGGCAGACGGACAAAAAAACCCCGCGCTTTCACACGCGGGGTTTTTTTCGGACTTATCACAAGCCGGACGACTCCGGCAAACCGCACGCCGTCCTTACGCTGCTGCGTCCTTCAGCTTCTTCAGCGCACGCGCCTTGACGCGAACGCTCGCCGGCTTGGCCGGGAACCAGCGCTCTTCACCGGTGAACGGGTCCTTGCCGAAGCGCTTCTTTTTCGCTGCCACGGCTTGTGCGGTGATCTTCAGCAGGCCCGGCAGCGTGAACTCGCCCGCACCCTTCTTGTGGATCGAACCGAGGATCGTGTTCTCGAGCGCTGCCAGCACTGCCTTCACGGTTTTCAGCTCGACCTCGGCGCGCTCGGCGATGTGAGCGGCGAGCGATGCCTTGGTGAACGAATCCTTGATCGGCGTCGGAGCGGCGGGCGCCTTCGCGACGGCCTTCTTGGCTACGACTTTTTTCACGGGCGCTGCTTTCTTGGCAGCCACTTTCTTGGCCGGTGCGGCAGCCTTCTTGGCTACCTTTTTTGCGGAAGTCGCCATGTTTCTCCTACCAGGTGTGGTCATTGGATACACGAAGCGCGCAACATGCGAGCTTCAACGCCGGATTCTACAAGCGCCGCGTCGCTTCGTGCAGCACTTTTGTGCGTATTTAGCGGGTTTCCCGCAGATTTTGTTGCGCGCTGCCGACTACGATCCCGCATTCGCCCGTGTAGGCAAAGGTTTTCGTACCGCGCTCAAGCCTGCGGCGACCGGGAATCATGCTCGGGATTTGCATTCCTATGCTTTGCGCCAATATCGCATCGCTCGGAACCTGGATTGCGCGAACTCCGCTACGTGAGGGATCTGGACGGCATACATGCTGCCGCCGTCACATCCGCTTTCGTCGCTCATCGAGCGGCGTGCCCGCTCGGTCGATGCAGTCAAGCTCCGCGTCCAAGGTAATTTTCCCGATCAACGGCGCGCTGATCGTGGGCCAGCCCACCGCAGTCGGCGCACGATCGGGCCCGGTGTGCCAGGCTGGCGCGACCCGTTTCCGGCTGGCGAACAGGTCAGCATTCGGTCGAGAAGCTGCGCGAAGAAGCGGGCCGATCGGCGATCACGGTACCGTCGGCTACGGTTTCCGCATGCGCTACCCTCTGATTGCGGCGCATTCCGGCGTGATACAGGCAGCCCGCCAGAGGCTGCCCATACTGCCGCCGCTGCGCGCCCCCTTCGGAATCCTGCCATTGCGGCTCGCAGCAGGGCTTGTCCAACTACGACGCAGTACCGAATGTGCGCTCGACTACCAGGAACCGCTCAATGCCGCATTGCGCGATCGCTACGCGACGCGAAAAGCCGGGCCTCCGATCCCCCTCTCTACCGACTCGCCGCGCGCCGCCGAACGCATCATTCCGCGACGTCGCCCGCACCGACGCCCGTGCCTGCAATGGCGCATCGATCAAAATCCCCGTCTCGAGAGAACCGGGGATTATGGAACCATCGCCACACACCGCGACATTTCAGAATTCAGAACAAAGCGCCGTCATGCAACCGATGCGGCCACCGGCAAACAGGTTCGTAAATAAGCTTCGAAATCGCGGCCCACTTCCGGATGCTGAAGCGCAAGCTCGACGGTCGCCTTCAGATAGCCGAGCTTGCTGCCGCAGTCGAAGCGCGTGCCGTAATAGCGGTACGCGAGCACCTGCTCCTCCGTCAGCAGCGACTGCACCGCGTCCGTCAGTTCCATTTCGCCGCCCGCGCCCGGCTTGATCCTGCGCAGATGATCGAAGATGCTCGGCATCAGTATGTAGCGCCCGACGACGCCCAGATTCGACGGCGCCTGCTCCGGCGCAGGCTTCTCGACGATGCCCGACAGCTTGATGATGTCCTCTTCCCACTCGCGCCCCTCGACGACGCCATACGAACGGCTATCTTCGCGCTCGATGGTTTCGACGCCGATCACCGTGCTGTGATAGTGATTGAAAACGTCGACAAGTTGCTTGAGCACGGGTTGATCGCCGTACAGCAAATCGTCGGCGAGAATCACGGCGAACGGCTCGCCGTGCACGAGCTTTTCCGCGCACTGCACCGCATGGCCCAGCCCGAGTGCGGAGGGCTGACGCACATAAAAGCAATCGACATGGCTCGGTTTGATGCTGCGCACGAGTGCGAGAAGTTTTTCCTTGCCGCGCGCCTCCAGCTCGGATTCGATTTCGAACGACTTGTCGAAATGATCCTCAATCGCACGCTTGCTGCGGCCCGTCACGAAGATCATTTCGGTGATGCCTGCATTGATCGCCTCCTCGACCGCATACTGGATCAGCGGTTTGTCGACTACCGGCAGCATCTCCTTGGGACTCGCCTTGGTCGCCGGCAAAAACCGTGTGCCTAGGCCGGCAACGGGAAACACGGCTTTGGTGACTTTCAACATGATCACATCCCGAATATTTGGAGGTAACCCGGCTATCGGATGTCGATAGCCGGAAAGCATCACACTAAATTTAGCACCCGACAATTAAATCTTTTGTTATTCGATATGAGACGTCCGGATTCACTTTCATACGCTCGAGCTTATAATTTCCGAAAAGCCGGTCAATCCCTCCGCCGCGCCACTTGCTTTTCGATAGCTTGCCGATTCGATCCTACGCTCCATTTACCGGTACTGCTCGAACTCCTCCGAATAACGCGCATCGCGCCGCCCCAAGCCACGGCCATTGATCGGTTCGTTCTTCAACGCATCCCGATAAGCCGACAAAACGGCCATTACGAGCAATATGGCACCGATCGCGATCCAATGAATATCCATTGCAAACTCCCCACCCCGTTTGGTTGAAGTCACAAGCTAACAGAAAAAAATCGGCAAATAATTAGTTATATGTCGGCGCTTGTGTCAATTTTGCAAACCCATGAGATTATTTGTACTCGTCTGATTTCATATTTTTTATTCCCCGCTCGAATTTATTGCGATTTACGATCGGCCGTCGTCTTTAGCGCGTTTCTCATTTTGTCATTACAAGGAGCCGGATCGAATGGATGCGTGGAGCGAGGCGCCGGACACACGGCCGGCCATCGCCGAGAAAGAACATCTGATCGACGCGCTGCGCGGCTTCGCGGCGCTCGCCGTCGCATATTTTCATTGCCGGCAGGTCGTATGGGTCGGCATGCAGAGCTTTTATCGCGCACACGGCCATTCGTTCGCGCCCGACGTATTGCTCGGCTATCTGACGTTTCCGTTCGCGTGGGGCAGCGCGGGCGTGCCGATCTTTTTCGTGCTCAGCGGCTACTGCATTCACCGCAACGCAGCGCTGCGATTCGCCGCCGATCCGTCGTACCGGCTCGACGCGCCGAACTTTTGGGCCCGCCGCTTCGTGCGGATCTACCCGGTGCTGCTCGCCGCGCTCGTGCTCACGCTCGCGCTAGATGCAATCAGCCTGCAATTCGAGCCCGTCAGCCATAAGATCCGCGATATCGGACCGACTGCGTTCGTCGTCAACCTGTTATCGTTGCAAGGGGTAGCCGGCTATACCTACGGGTCCAACGGCGCATTGTGGACGTTGTCGCTTGAAGTGCAGTTCTACGCTGTTTATCCGCTGCTGTTCGCGACACGCCGGCGTTTCGGCATCCTGCCGATCGTTATCGCGATCTCGCTCGTCAACCTGGTATCCGCATGGGTGTGCATACGTCACGATATCCAGTTCTTCACATCGTACTGGCTGTCGTGGACGCTCGGCGCGTGGATTGCCGACGGACGCGCGCAGCGACGGATGGCCTGCGCCATGCCGTCAAGGCTTTGGTATGCGGCGGCAGCCACCGGCACCGCGCTCGGCTGTATCGCGTTCCATTTTGGGCAGTACGGCGCATTCCAGCTCTGGGCCGCCGGTTTCGCCTGCTATCTGTACGCGGCGCTGGCGCGGCCCGGCTCGGCGTCCTTACCGATGCGCGTGCTGTCGTGGTTCGGCAACTTCAGCTATTCGCTATATCTGATCCATTTACCGCTTTTCGTATGCATCGGCTCAGTGCTCTATCGGTCGGCGCTGCAGATGTCGATCTGGCCATCGTTTGCGTTCATCGCAGCCGTCGTGCCACTCGCGTATCTGTTCTATCTGGCGGTCGAGCGGCCGGCGATACGTTGGTCGGCCAGTCTGAAGCCGAAGCGGGCCGCCACGGCTGCCGCGCGACAACGAATGCCGGTGTGAATCCGGCAATCGTTCCCAAAATGGGAAGGCAGCCAACGCGGAATGCATGACCGCACTGCCCACGCGCATTTCCGGGTCCAGCCGCATCGATGCGCCGCCGGTGCGCGCAAAACGGTAAATCGGCCTCGGAAAAACGACGGCTCCGCGGTCACCGAGCGCGGCTGCCGAGCTGCGGCCCATGCGGTCACTGCGGAACGCGCGGCCGATCACCGTATCCGTCACGACCTTCACGCCCGCTGCCGCTCACGCGCTGTCGCACGGACGGCCTGCGCGCCGTTGCGCCGTCTCGACCAACATCCGCTCGACCTGCTCGACATACCGCCGCACGCCAAAGCGATTTAGCGCGGTTTCATAGCCGTTCCGGACGAGCCGATTGCACAGCACGGCATCGGTTCGCAGCGCGGCGAGCGCGTCGGCAAGCGCGTGTGCGTCGCCGGGCTCGCATAGCAGACCGTTTACGTCGTCGTCGACGATCTCGAGGACGCCGCCCGCACGGGCCGCGACGACCGGCCGCTTCGCGAGCATCCCCTCGACGATCACTCGTCCAAACGGCTCCGGCATGATCGACGTATGCGCAACGACATCGACTGCCTTCATGCAAGCCGGGATGTCGCGCTGAAAGCCGAGGAAATGCACGCGCTCCGCGAGCCCGTGCTCGACGACATACTCATTAAGCCAAGCCGCGTAATCGTCCTCGCCGAACAGCGGCGCGCCGACGAGCGCGACATGCATGTCCCGATAGAGCCGGGCCGCCTCGAGCAAAACGTGCTGGCCTTTCCAGTGCGCGAGCCGGCTGAACGACCCGACGATCCACGCATCGCGCGGCAGCCCGAAGCGCACGCGCAGCGCAGCCTGGCGCACCGGTTCCAACTTGACGAACGGCTCGGCCGAAATACCGTTGAAGACAACCTGCACCGCGTCGCGATCGAAACCGCTCAGTGCGACAAACGCCTGCGCGGAAGCCTCCGAGTTCGCGATCACACGCGTCACGCCGAACCGCGCGCAATACCGAATCGCCGCGCGCTGCTTCGGCCCGAAATGCGCTTGGCTGACGATGTCGCGCAGATGCCAGACGACCGGCTTGCGTGCGAGCCGTCCGGCGATCGCGCCGACCACCATCGCACGCTGCGTGTTCGCGTAGATCACGTCGAAACCGCGCGCGCGGCGCGCGATATCGCGCACGAGCGCCAGCAAACTGCCTGCGGTGCGCAACGACATGCCACCCTGCTTGCGCACACCCGCGAGCGCACGCTCACCGACCACCTCGACGCGCACGCTCGCTTCGATCAGCGCGTCGCGAAATGGGCCGTCGCCGAACAGCACAACGTCGGCGGCATCGCGCAATTGCATCATCGCCTCGAGCAACGACAACTCGGCGCCCCCCAGCACGCCGGCCTGATCGAGCACGAGCGCCTTCAACCCGCTTGACTTCAACGACACGGCAGGCGGCTCAGTGCGCCGCGTGAACCTCGCTCGCGCCTGCGCATCGGGCAATAGCGTATCGATCTGCGCGAGGAAACGGCGCCGGAAGTGCGCAGCGGAAAACCGCTCCGCGTTCGCTCGGCAATCCTGCGGATCGAAACATTGCGGCGCGCGCTCGAAATCACCCACGGCATCCATGATCGCACGCACGCTCTGCTCGCCGAAAAACACACCAGTCGGACGCTCGTGCGGCACGTCGCGCACCGTCTCGAGCGCGCCGCCCTTGCCATACGCAATCACGGGCGTACCGCACGCCTGCGCCTCGACAACCGAAATTCCGAAATCCTCTTCGGCCGCGAAGACGAACGCTTTTGCCCGACGCATCCTGTCATGCAGCACCGGGAACGGCTGATAACCCATGATCTCGACATTTGACGTCGCCTTCGCACGGATCTTGGCAATGTCCGGCCCGTCTCCGATCACGACGAGCCGCCGCTCGGGCATCTGCGCGAACGCGTCGACGATCAGATCGATCTTCTTATACGGCACCATGCGCGACGCCGTGACATAAAAATCCTCTTTTTGCGCGCACAGCGCGAATCCGTCGACGTCGACCGGCGGAAACACCACCGCCGCATCGCGCCGATACACCTTGCGAATCCGCCGCGCGACAAACGCCGAATTCGCGATGAACCGGTCGACCGAATTTGCCGTGCGCACGTCCCAGTTCCGCATGTAATGCAGAATCAGCCGCGCGAGCACCGATTTGACGCCACGGGTCAACTGAGTCTGTTCGAGGTACTGATGTTGCAGATCCCATGCGTAACGAATCGGCGAGTGCACGTAGCTGACGTGCACTTGGTCAGGGCCGGTCAAAATCCCCTTGGCAACCGCATGGCTGCTGGAAATCACAAGATCGTAAGACGATACGTCGAGCTGCTCGATCGCGATCGGCATCAGCGGCAGATAGCTGCGGTACTGAGTACGGGCGAACGGCAGCCGCTGGATGAACGAGGTTTTCACCGGCTTGCCGCGCAGGAACGTGCGGTCGCCGAGAAAATCGACGACGCTGAACAAATCGGCGTCCGGAAAGCACGCGACGATCTGTTCGAGCACACGCTCGGCGCCTGCATAGGTGACGAGCCAGTCGTGCACGATCGCCACGCGCAACGCCCGTGCAGTAGCACTCGCACGCGGCGGCGTGAGCCGCGCACCGCACGCATCGCGTGCGATGCGCCGCGCCGCCTGTTCGGCAAGATCTCGTTTCATATGATTTTCGTCACATTCAGGCGCACGAGTGCGGCGCGTGCGAGCATCCGGATGCCAGGCGTCATCGCAATCGACCAGCCGGCGTTCAACGCGAGTGCCGCCGCACACGCGACGATCGCGGCGGGCAATCCCGGCAGCGCATGCGCGGCATACAGGCTCGCGAGCAGGCATGCGAGATGCGCGCTCATATCGAGCGCGATGGCACGAATCCGGATCGCGCATAACAACAGCAGCAACCCGTAATCGACGAGTGCGCGCACCGCGACGGCAACCGCCGCGCCGACCAGCCCGAAATGATGGATGCCGATCCATAGCGCCCCGATGAAGAGCGGCATCTGCACGAGGCCGGCCGCAGCTGCGCGTGCCGGATTGAGTTGCGATTGGATCAGGATGCGCGCGACGCTCGCCTGCCCAGCCAACCACACACTGATGACGAGCACGCCGCCGACGGGCGACGACAGATTTGCAAGATCGCGGCCGACCCATAGAGAAAGGAATGGATCGAGCGCAAAAATCGCGACGATCGCGACCGGCGTGAACACGGCATTCAAAAATTCCAGCGACTGCTCGACGAGCGTGTCGGCCGCATCGCGACCGAGCGCCGACAACCGCGGAAACAGCGTGCGCACGAACGCGTTGGGCAACATGCTCAACCGCGTGACGAGATTTTGTGGCACCGCGTAATACGTCACATACTTCGCGCCGAGCCCCGCGCCCAGCATCACGCGATCGAGGGTATCGGCAATCATGCCCGTGGCGCTCGCGATCAGCATCCAGCCACCGAAATTGAAAAGCCCTTTCGCAATGCCGAACCGGGGCGGTTCGATCGAGCGGATACCCAGTACCTTGATGCTCGCCGAACCCAGCATCACGGCCGCGATCAAGCGCGCGACGACCGCGGCGGCGAGCACGGCCTGCAACGTCGGCGCGACAAACCACGCGGCGATCAAGGGCAGCAATTGAAACAGGAACGTGCCGATTGTCTGGTTCGCGTTATAGACGCCGAAACGCTCCGCACCGTTGATCGCCCCGGCGAACACCCACGATACGTTCGCAAGCGGAACCGCAAACGCGAGCCACGGCAGCGCGAGATACACCTCGTGCCGCAACCCGGCCGATACCTTCGCGAAGTACGCGGTATAGGCAAACGCGCCGGAATAGATCAGCAAGCCCCCCGCCACCCCGGTTCCGAGATTGAGCCAGAACGCACTCCAGTACACGCGCGCGCTCAGCGCACTGTCGCCGCTCGCGAACGCCTTCGAGATGTGACACTGAGCGGCCATGCTCATCCCGAGATCCAGGATTCCGAAATAGCCTATCAGCGTCCACACGAGGCTCACGACGCCGTAACGTTCGACGCCCAGCGTGTGAATATAGGCTGGCACGGTAACGAGCGAAACGAATGTCGGCAAGACCATGCCGACGAAATTGATTGCAACGTTCCTCAAAATGCGTTTATCCATGATTGCATCGCGTGGCCGCATGTCCGCTCGTGACCGACCGTGCGTCGCTCATGCCAGATTCCGCCGCCATAACCAGAGGTATTGCCGCTCCCATCAGCATCGGACGTCGCAAAACGCCATCTCCTTTCGAACCTCGCAGACGACGCGAGCCTGCGCGGTGCCGAGCACATCGCAAAATATGTTTCAAATCGATTTCAAACGATGAAACGCAGGTTACAAGCAAAAATATTCATAAGAAATTGGAAATATTCACGAATAAATCCCCGCGGAATACCGTTGTGCAATTTCTCACTCAACTTTTTTCCTGCGTGTAATAACGACCGGCCACCAGCGGACTATTCAAGTAGAACTTGCAGTGCAGTCCGGCGCACCGTATGCCATTCCATAGCGGCACCGTGCCTCGAAGGCAATCCGAATTCGTCGAATTAAGATGTGTTTTTTACCAATTTATTTTGTCTAAAATTGACTAAAGATCGAATTTTTATTTATCGGCATATCGATGACCGTCGCGATCAATTCCAGCATACCCGACATGCCTGCCGCTTCGCCCGGTCAGGCCGGCCGCATCGTTCAGCTCGACGGCCTGCGTGCATTCGCGGTGCTGTCGGTGTTTTTTCATCATGCGCTGAAAGTGCCGCTGTGGATCGGCGTCGATCTTTTCTTCGTGCTGAGCGGCTTTTTGATTACCGGCATCCTGCTCGAACGCAAGGCATGCGGCCAGTCGTATTTCGGCTATTTCTACGCGCGCCGCGCGCGCCGCATCTTGCCTCCGTATCTATTGCTGCTGGCCGTTTCGTCACTGCTGTTCGGTGTCGAATGGGTTCGCCATTGGCCGTGGTATGCGTTTTTTTTGACGAACCTGGGGCTGTCGCTCGGCAGCATCGGGCACGACAGTCTGAACGTGCTGTGGTCGCTCGCGGTTGAAGAGCAGTTCTACCTACTCTGGCCATTCGTCGTGCTGCTTTGCCCGATACGCGTGCTGGCATGGATCGCCGGTGCGCTGATCGTCGCCGCGCCGGCAATGCGCGCAATCGTAACGCCATGGTTCAGTTCGTCTTGGCCCGTCTATTATTTGACGCCGTTCCGAATGGACTTGCTTGCCGCCGGCGCGCTGCTCGCGATCGCCATCACGCGCGACCGGCACGCACTAGAGCCGTATTATGGCGCGGCCGCCGCGCTCGCACTGGCGGCGCTGGCAGCGCTGGTGTGCCTGCATCTATCGTATCCGCGCCTGCGTGCGGCGCACACGCCGCTATCGAATGCGGCGCTCTATAGCATCTCAGTCGCGCTTTGCACGTCGATCGTCGTGATCGCGCTGCGTGGTCGCGGCATCGTTCAGCGCATTCTGACGCACCCCGTGCTCGTCTACATCGGCAGCGTCAGCTACTCGATTTATCTCGTTCACGTGAGCATGTTGTACGCGCTCTGGCCGCTGCACTGGAATCGCTATCTGACGACGTTGCTCGCACTGGCTGCCACGCTCACGTATGCCACCGCGAGCTGGTACGGCTTCGAGCGGCGCTTGGTGCGCAACGCGGCGCGGCAGACGGCCGCAAGCGCCATGCGCGCGTCCACATGATCTACAGCATGCACTCCATTCATCTTTCGTTCGATCGATCCGGAACGGCCGCGCGACGCATCGCTGCCCGCGCATTGAACCTGCCCGAAGCGGTGCGCGCCGTGAATCTGAAGACGCGGGGCCATCGAACGCTGGCCTCGGAGAAGTTCCGCAACGTGCGAGCGGTTTCACAAAACGGGAGTACCCCGCACTAATGAAATTTTCTGAATGCCACGCGCGGCGCGCGCTCATTACCGGCATCGCCGGTTTTACCGGGCGGCATCTCGCACAACGGCTCGACGCGGCTGGCTACGAAGTCTGGGGAATCGTCACGCCCGGCACGAACGTAAGCGGCGATCCGCTGCTGCAGCGATACCGCTGCATTCAAGCCGATCTGCTGAATCTCGATTCGCTGCACGTGGCCGCGGCCGACGCGCAGCCGCATGCGGTCGCTCATCTCGCGGCGCGCGCGCACGTCGTGCACGACAACCCATACGACACGTATATCGTCAACGTCATCGGTACGCGCAATCTACTCGCAGCGCTCGCCGGTCTTGGCACACGCCCCGACGCAGTGCTGCTCGCGAGCAGCGCGAGCGTCTACGGCAATCTGTGTGATGAAGCGCTCGATGAAACCGTGCCGCCGCAACCGGTAGACGATTACTCGGTCAGCAAGCTATCGATGGAATATCTGGCGCAGCTGTGGCTCGATCGATTGCCGATCGTGATCGTGCGGCCATTCGACTATACGGGCGTCGGCCAGCGCGAACGGCGTGATATGTGGCGGCTGCCCAACCTCGTCGCGCACTATGCGAGCGGCGCGCGTCGAATCTCGCTCGGCAATCTGCATGCGAGCCGCGATATCTCCGACGTGCGCGACGTCGTCGACGCATATGCAAGGCTCATCGATGCCGCCCCGGCTGGCGAAACGTTCAACGTCTGCTCGGCACGCGGTTATACGCCGAAAGAAGTGCTCGCGATGCTCGCGCGCATCGCCGGATATGTGATCGATGTCAGCGTCGATCCGTGTTTTGCGCGCGAGAACGAAGCGAAGAAGTTCGTCGGTTCGCGACGCAAGTTGAACGAGGCGATCGGCGACACGCGCATCACGCCGCTCGAAGAAACGTTGCGCTGGATGTACGACGAGATGCGCAGCGCACCGCCGAAGCACGCCAACCTCCTAGTGCGCTGAGTATCTACGCACTTGCGTCCACCGCCTGACCGAAGCGGTCGTGCGGCAAGTCCCGAGCATCCCGCCACGCCTAAGCACATACGAAGCGCGATGCCGCAAACACGGCAACTATTCGCGGCGGGCACGGCGAGCCGACACAAAATCACGTCCACCACCCGCGCGGCTATTCGCGAAGCGCTTCGCCCAGGCGCCGGCCCGCATGCCGCATCCATTCGCGAGCCGATTTCGAATGCGCTTGCAGCCGGGCGAATCCATGCGTCATGTCGACCGCGTCGATCAATTCGACCCGACCGCGCGCGTTCCCGATAAACCGGGCAATCGCCCATGCGTCGTCATACAGCGGATCGACGCGCGCGGCGACTATGATCGTGCGGCACGGCCTGTGCAGCGGTGCGCGCGCGAGCGGAAACGCACGCACGTCGTCGCATGCGGGCGCGTGCGCCGACAAAAACTGTGCCCAGTACCAGCGCATTTCGTCAGCGCTCAACCCCGGAGAATGTGCGTGCATCCGGGCACTCCCCCCAAAAGCGAGCGCACGGGCAACCGGATAGAGCAGCAGTTGCGCGCGAACCGCCAGCCGATCGCGCTCGGCCGCCATGCGCGCCGCCCCCATCGCCAGATGCGCACCCGCACTGTCGCCGCCGACGCCAATGCGCCGTGCGGCAAAGCCCAGCCGCGATGCGTGCCGCGCGAGCCAGCCGAGCGCATCCACCGCATCGTCGACAGGCGCGGGAAACGGATGCTCGGGCGCGAGCCGGTATTCGACGCTCGCGACACCGCACCGCGCATCCAGCGCCAGGTTCGACGCGATGGCCTCGTGCGTCGACGCATCACCGACCACCCATCCGCCACCATGAAAATAAACGAGCAACGGCAAGTTACGCGCGCCTGCCGCAGAACGATAGAGATTAGCCGACAACGTTCTGCGTTCGAGCGGAATGCGGATTCGCTCGCGCCGGACGCCAGCAGAAAGCGGCACGCTGAACGCGGCCGCCACTCGCTCGAATCGCGCGCGAACGGCTGCCGCGCCCGCCGTCCTGGGCACCGGAGCAAACGCACGGCTCGCCGCTGCGTAATAATCGATCAGCGCCCGATCGATCCCATCTGTACGCATCGAAATCATCGTTGCCGCACCCTCATTCGAACTCGGCATGATGCGGCCCGTCGACTGCCGCCCGCGCACGCGCCAGCGCCTCGCCCGCCGCAGCAGCATCGCGAACCTCCGGCCCGCCGCCCCTGAACGGCGGCCGCGCGACAGCACGCGCCGCGCTTGCAGTCACCCGCTCGCCGGGCGCGACGGCTTCCATCACCACCGCATTCGGCCCAACCTTCGCGCCAGCGCCAACCGTAAACGGCCCGAGAATCTTGGCGCCCGCGCCGACGACGACGCCATCGCCCAACGTCGGATGGCGTTTGGTGCCGCGCCGCAGCGACGTTCCCCCGAGCGTCGCGCCCTGGTAGATCGTGCAATCGTCGCCCACTACGGCCGTCTCGCCGATCACGACACCCATCCCGTGATCGATCAGCACTCTGCGCCCGATCACTGCCCCCGGATGAATCTCGATTCCGGTTAGCAGTCTGCCCAGATAACCGATAAAACGTGCCGGCCAGTGAATGCGCATGCGCCACAATCGATGGGCCATCCGATGCAGTATCACCGCGTGCAATCCGGGGTAGCACGTCAATACTTCGAAACGGCCGCGCGCAGCCGGATCCCGCCGCCGGATTGCGTCAATGTCTTCTCTCAACCTAGCCAATAACATGATCGTCTCCGTTGATAGTCATCGAGTAATGGCTGTTTATTTGCTTTTTTTTCGCTGGCCGCCTGCCGCCCGCACGGCGCCGGGTCATTCAAACTCGCGCAATCCGCAGCGGCGGGCCAGCGTGCTCATTGCATCGAAAAGCTCGTGATAGTCGCGGCATACGCCGATCTCCGGATGCGCCGCGGCAATCAATTCGGGCACGTTGATGAAACGCGCAGCGTCGGCCGCCTTCAACATACCGATGTCGTTGAACGAATCGCCGGCCGCAAATACGGAGTAACCGAGATCCTGCATCGCCCGCACCACTTTCGGTTTCTGATCGTCCAGACGCGCAGCCCAGCCCGTGACCCTGCCGGCCACATCGAGCGTCAAGCGGTGGCAGATCGCCGGCGCACAACCGAGCTTCGCGGCGAGCGGCCCGAGAAAGTCCCGATACGAATCGGATACGAGCAGCGTGGGCCAGCGCGCGCGAACCTCGTCAAGAAATTCGCGCGCGCCGGGCAGAAGCTCGACCTCGCGCACGATCGACACCAGACGCTCGATCGACAAGCCATGCTCGTTCAGGCTGCGGATGCGCGCGGCCATCAACGCGTGATAGTCGGGCTCGTCCCGCGTCGTGATGCGCAGTGCCGCGATTCCCGTGGCTTCAGCGATTTTGCCCCACAGCTCCGGCAAAAGCGTTCCTTCGATATCCAAACAAACTAGCATCGGTATCCTCGACAGTTCAGGCGGTTTGCATCGCGGCGACGCCGTCGATACAGCAAAGCACGGCCCGGTGAGCATCGCTGACGGCACGCGATGGCGCACCCGGCGACGGCACGTAATGGTTGTAGTAAGACGCGCCTTCAACACACGGGCCGAAAATCCACAGGTTGGACGCAACCGCGCCGGCAATGCCGATCGGATGACCGTCACTGTCCGTGCGCACGCCGTCCAGCCCCATCGCCGGCTGTACCGGCGTGACGATTCCCTTTGCGTGCAGCGAGGCCAGCAGTGCGGAGCCGGACTCGTGCACGCCGGAGCTGTCCACCCGCGCGGCAAGCACCCGCGACACGACACGCGGCCGTATATCGGCAGCGGCGGCGTCGCGGCTTGCGATCGTGTACGAGCCGGTTCGTTCGTCGCGCCGCACGTCCGGATTCACGCCGGGGAAAATCTCGACGATTCCGGCGTCGATCAACGCGACCAGATCTTCGTGCCGCTCTTTCTGCGGGCCGGCAACCATCCGGTTGATCAACGCACTGTACGGCCCATAGAAAAGCGCGTGCGATTGTGCCGAGAATCCGCCGTAATTCGCGAGATCGCGCAATGCATCGCGCAAATCGCGCCAGACTTCGAGTGCCGCTTTGCGGGGGCTCGCAGCGAGCCCCTTGCGGCTTTCCGCGATGTCGTCTTTCAAAAAACTCAGCAACCATTCCGGATAGCGCTGCCCCGTGCCGCACGCGGGCACACTCAAACGCAGCAGCGTGTCAGGATCGAACGGCCCGAAACGCGACGCGCATGCGCTGAAGATGCGCTCGATCGACGCCTGCCCCTGCGCGCCGGTCATTTGCCCGCGCAGTGCGACCACGCTGGCAGGTTCCGCCAGCATCGCAGCCGTCAAATAAAACGCGGCTCGCATTTCATCCTTCATGATCGGCAGCACGTCTCGCACGAAATCGAGCGATCCCGCCCGCCGTCTCAACATCGCCACTCGCTCGGCAGTCAGGAAAACGGGCTTGTGCCGCTCGCGCGTGAGCGTCGTGTCCGGCCGGCTGAAAAAAGGCAACCCCGAGCGCGAATAGACCAGCATCCGCGGCTCACGTCCCGAGCGGACATAGCGAAGCCCGTTGTCCGCACATCGGACGAAACGGCCGCCACGGCCGAGCGTCAACGCTGAAATCAAATCCGCGCTGGTCAACCCAAGGCCCGCTATCGCGATACGCTCGCCGGCCGAAACATCGGCCAGCAGCGTCTGGGTCGCAGCGCAACCGACAGGTCCAGGAATCACATCGACGAATGCGTCGCCGCTCTTGCGCTTTCGCCCCGTGTGGCCGATGGTGACGAACGCATGCGCGACCTTGCAACGCTCACCGTCGGCGCCGTGCAGCGTCAATCCGCTTGCATCATCCAACGCAACGATATCGATCACCTTCTGCCGATGCAGCACGATCCGCAGATTCGGTGGTGCGAGCGTGCACAAATGCTCGAACGACCATGCGAGATATTGGCCGAGCCGCCGCCGCGGCAAGTAGTCGAGTTCCGATGCCCTGCGTTCGGCGCAGTGCGCATCCCGGTCCTCGCGCATCCGGACGTCGCGTGTGACGCACCACTCATGGAAAGTCGGCCCCAGGCGCTCGAGCCGGCCGCCGGCTGCGCCGAAATCCGCGAAGATGCTCAACTGCCCGGCAATCGTGTTGAGCATCAGGTAATCGGGCTGATCCGGCGAGTGCACGCCTACCCCAGGCACGCCGGGCTCGAAGATGACGGCCGTGACCGAACGATGCGGCCGCTGCCTGGCTGCCCAAACCAGGCGTTCGAGCACGACGAGCCCGCGCGGGCCCAGACCGACGATGCCGATCGCCGTTTCCGAATCCGCGCGGTCTACCATCTCGCGACCTCCGGAAAGAAACCGGGCACGGACAGTGCCAAATTGTCGGCCACCGCGATGTCATAGACCTGCTTGCCGATCGCGAGATCGAGAACGCCCAGACCGAACGGCGAGAACACCGTGGCTCGCGCCGGGTCCAGCGCAATCTCGCCCCGAATCAATTGCGCGATCGTTCCGTTGATGAACGCGCGGCCGCCCGACATTTTTTCCGCGAGATGTGGCGACGTGTCGGCTTTCAGGCAATGGTCGACGTCGTCGACGACGTTGTTGGCCTCCATGAGCAACGAGGGCGCAAGATCGCGCAGCGAGATGTTGAGGATCGTCTGGCCGGCGCGCAAGCGGGTCGGCGTATCGACGTATGGCGTGCCAGCGTTCGTCGCGAACACGACCAAATCGGCATCCAGTGCCGCCGACAGCGTGTCGACGCGAACCTTGGCGGCAATGCGCCTTGCCGCATGTGCGCTCAACGATTCGGAAGACTGAAGATCGCGATCATGGACCACTACCTCGTCGAACGTCCATTCGTCCGCCACGAACATGTCGAAAATGTTCTTCGCAATGACGCCTGCGCCGATGAAAGCAACCGACGCCGCGCGGCGCGCATGCCCGGTACACCAGTTCGCGGCAAGTACGGCCGAGGCGGCCGTGCGCACCGCACTGATCTGCGATGCCTCGAGAAACGCAAACGGATAGCCGGTGGCCGGATCGTTCAATACCAACGTGGCGGACGCACGGGCGAGACCCTTGCCGAGATTCGACGGATAGCTGGCGATCCACTTGATGCCGGTGACGTTGATCGAACCGTCGACCGCTGCGGGCAATGCAATGATCCGATCCGACGGCCGCTGCGGGAAGCGCAGAAAATAGCTGTCCGGATTGATCGTCTGTCCGTCATGATGCGCAAGGTACGCTTGCTCGACCGACGTGATCGCGCGTCGCAACGTCCGGTCCAGAATGCGGCGCACGCTTACGCCTGTTACGACGTGAAACGGCAATGAATCATGTGTCATTGACGCAACTCCTCTACGAATGTGCCAACAGTGAATGAAAAGACGGAATCTGCGAAATATCGCCGTCAAGCGGAGCCGCGCCGAATCGCTCGCGGACCCAGTCGTCGTCATAAACCGTGTCGAGATATCGCTCGCCGAAATCCGGTGAAATGGCAACCACGGTCGCGCCACGCGCGATACGCTCACGCCAGCCGAAGAGCCCGGCCAGCACGGTGCCGGTCGACGCGCCGACCAGCAGCCCGCGCGTGCGCGCGAGATGGCGGCACATCGCAATCGTGTGCGACTCGGGAATCTGTTCCATCGCAAAGATGCCGTCTGCCTTGAAAATCGGCGGCATCCGGCTCGAGCCCAGCCCCGGCAAATAGCGTTTGCTCGCCGGCTGACCAAACGTCACCGAGCCGATGCTATCGACCGCGACGATCCGGGTGCCGGGCCGGTACGCACGGAAGTAGTCGACGCAGCCCATCAGCGTGCCGGTCGTACCCGCGCCGACGAATAAATAGTCGATTTCCGGAAACGCGTTCGCGATAGACGCAGCGGTCAGGCGCCGATGAATCGCCGCATTCGCGGGATTCGAATATTGATTCAGCCATACGTATCGAGCGTCCCGCGCGAGGCAGTCCTGGACATAGGCAATTCGCGTGCCGAGGTAGCCGCCGTTCGCATCCTTTTGCTCGACCATCACGATGGTCGCCCCATATGCCGCCATGATCTTCTTGTTGTGCGCAGACGTGTTCGGATCGACCACGCATGTAAAGCGCAAGCCGCGCGATGCACACACCATGCTCAGCGCAACGCCCAGATTTCCGGACGACGACTCGATCAATACGGTATCCTGATTGATCAATCCCCGCTCATCCAGACTTTCGAGCAAACCCAACGCGGTCTTTAGCTTGATGGAGCCGGCCAGGTTCAGTCCTTCGAGCTTCAGATGCACGTCGGCGGGAACGAGGCCCGCCAGCGTCAGGAACGCGCCGTCGTCGACGAATTCGGCCACCGAGGCGCGCGAGCGGCGCGCGATGACGTCCATGCTCGCAATCAACATGATCGCACCTCCTGCGGCTGCTCATTCCGTGCCAGCAGCGACGCGAGTATCCGCTCGGCCCGCATCGCCATCAGCGAGAAAGACTGCCCGTCGCCGATACCGTGCGCGCGCTCCGACAAGCCGTTCGCAAAAATTTCGACATCGGCGTTTTCCGTCTCGATCCGATAGTCGCGGCCGATCGTGATGCCGCCGTCGCCATCGATCGCAAGCCACGGCTGCAACTCGGCAAGCAGCGGTGGAATCAGCGGTTGCTCGTAACCGGTCGCGATGACGATCGCGTCCACGTTCAGCCATGTCACGCTGCCGTTGAACACATCACGCACCGCCACGCGATAAGCCTCGCCATCCCGCTCGATCTCGATTGCCTCCTGAAACACGTGCACATTCAGGCGCTCGCGTCCCGCCAGTTGGTCTTCGTAGACCAGCGAATACAGCGCGAGGCTTTCGTCGGGGTCGATACCCGAGTAGTTGGTCGCCTTCACTTCGGCAAGCAGACGTCGCCGCGCGTCGGGCTCGAGATCGTGGAAGTAATCGACGCGCTCCGGTGAAAACGCCAGATTCGGGAAATGGCCAAGCTGCGTGATCTTGAAGCCGCTCGACCGATGCAGCGACTCGATCAAGGCGTCCGGATGACGGCGCAGCAGATCGGCAATGGCCTCACTCGCGCTCTGCCCCGAGCCGACGACCAGCCAGCGCTTACAGTCGGCAAGCGCCGGCGCGGCGACGGCGCTTAAATACTGGGCGGTATGAAACACCCGTTCACCGAGATGCGCGCGAAAGACTTCCGGCACACGCGGATGACTGCCGTTCGCGAGCACCAGCCGCCGGGTGCGCCGCACGCCCTTGGACGTCACGACCTGCAAGCCGGTGAGGCGGCCGTCGGCGGTCTGCGGCAGAATCTGGCGAACCGGTTCGTCGTAAGCCACGTATTGGCTCAACTGCCCCGCCACCCAGCTTACGTAGTCGGACCACTCGAACCGGCTCGCAGGCCGCCCGAGTTGGCTGAACCGGTACAAGCGGCCGTTCTCCTTCAAATACATCGCAAACGAATAACGGCTGCGCGGATCGCGCGGCGTGACGAGATCGCGCAGCGGATGGTGGTTGATGTCGGTGCCGGGCAGCAACAGCTCGGGCTGCCACTGCGTGCTCGACGCGCGTTCGAGAAACGTGACGGCCTCGTAAGGCGGCCTGCCGTTCGCTTCGCTCCAATCGGCGATCGCGCACGCGAGCGCGATCGCGGCAGGGCCGAAACCCACGCAGATCAGATCTGAATCAAATGCACTCGGTAGATCTCTCTTCATTACAGGTTCCTCATATTGACTCATTGGATACGCCTGCTTCGATCACCTGCTCGAGCATCAAACGCCCGGATTTCAGCGACCAGATCGCATGCGCGGTATCGCGGTTTTGCCGCGCCGAAAACCGGACGCGCGCGGCCGGGGTATCGAAGCTCATGTCACCGATGCGTTGGGGATCGACGCCCGGTCCGGCCGCCAGCTGCGCGGCGATATGCAATGCGGCAAACGTCTCCAGCGCGTTGACGCCGGGGTTTTCCGCATACCAGCGAACGTAGCTGCGCGCAAATGCCTCGCCGCGCGCCAACGCATAAGCGGGTGCGAAACCGACGATGCGCACGTGCGCGGCGTCTCCGATCCGCTCGGCCAAGCTCGCCGAAGCAGCGTCGTCGGTCAGGAAGATCGGCTCCGTGCAGCCCGCGTCGCGCCGCTTCAGCACATAGTCGGCGCTCGCCTGCGCACTGCCGACGAAGACCGAGCACGTCCCAGGCGAAGCGTCGCCGTCGTTCAATACGGCAATGCCATGCAACGACGCCGCATCCGCGATATCGGCCGCGAGTTGTTGCCCGTGACGGGTCGGCTCGCAAGCAATGCGCAACCGTCGCCACCCGTTTGACGCGAGATGCGCGACGAGCCGGCTCGCCAGCACGCAATCGGGCGCGCATAGGCGCAGCACGGGCGAGCCGTTGGCGGTCAGCGAACTGGCCGTTGCGGTCGGCAGCAGCAGTAACGTTCCGGATTGCGCGTAGCGCGACACGACAGCCTGCGCCGCATCCGATGACATATGACCGATGACGATGCGCGCGCCGGCCCGCTCGAATTGCTCGGCCGCGCGCAATGCCCCTTCGCGCGTGCCGAGGTCGTCGGCAAATACGAAGCGCAACGCGGCGATCCGCGGATACTCGTTTCTCGCCAGTGCGAGCGTGCGAAAGAACGTGCGTGCATGCGGAGCGGCCTGCAAGTCGTAGCGGATGGCCACGCCGATCGTCGGCGAAACACGCTTCATCTAGACGCCCTCCGCCTGGCCGATCACGCGAATTGCCGAAAAACGGTCCGGCGCGAAAGGCACGAGCAAATCGGGCGTCGCCGAGACCCCATTGCGAAGCCGCTGTGCAATCTGCTGCGCGATAAGCTGTGACAGCGGCGATGCGAGCTTGTAACCGATTCCGTTCATCGCCGTGGCCGCATAGCGCGTCGCCGCGGCGTCGACGAATCCGACGATCGGTCTTCCGTCAGGCGAGTAGCAATCGTGCCCACGCAGGATGTCGATCACCGGGCCGCGCTCCCGCACGCCGGTCATGACGCTCAACCGATGCAGCGCGTCTTTCTTGATCGCATCGCCGAATCGCCACTGGAGCTGCTCGGGCAGGCGCGCGCCCTCCCGGACGCGCGAGCCGGCATGAATCAGACCGCCGCTCAGCGGCACCGCATAGCTGTCCGCGATCGCGTCGATCACAGGCAGCTCGAGCGGTTTCGACGCCGCCACCCGCATCAGCGGAATCGAGCGCGCGGTCAACGGCAGATCGCCCAGCAACGAAGCCGACGACGCACCGCATGCAATCACCGCGACACGGGCAAACAGCGTCGCGCCGTCAGTCTCCACGCACACACTGTCGCTGCTCGAGTGAACGCTGCTGACGCCGAGGTTTTCGAGCAGCACCCCGTGATCCTTGACGTAGTTCGCAAGCCCTCCCGCAGCTGCCCGAACATTGCCGATTCCCGCATTCGGCTCATACAGCACGGCCTCGTCCGAACGCGGCTGCGGAAACGATGAAATCGCAGCTACTTCGCTTCGCGTCAGCAGTCGCATCGGATATTCGGCGCTCGCATGCGCCGCAATACAGCGGCGCAGCGACAGATCGGACTCGTTCAAGCCGAGATACAGCATGCCGGTCTTGCGGCGGGTCGCGGCGATCGTGCGCGTGACGACCGAATCGGCGCACCGGAATTCATGGGCCGCGAGCGAAGAGATAGCCGGATCGCGGTCGTAGATGCGCGAAATACCGCCGGAGTATCGGCTCGCGCCGTGGTTACCAGCACTGCCTTCATCGATCAACGCGGTGTGAATGCCTTGCTCGACCAATGCGGCGGCAATGGCCGAACCGATGATGCCGGCCCCGAGCACGGCGGCTTCCACGCGCAACATGACGTCGTTCGCTTGCAATTGGCGGTCCTCGTTCAGGCTGTCAGATCGAATATTCGGCGGCCGTGCCGTTCACCAGATAGGCGGTTGCATCACGCTCGCCCACCCCATAGGCATCGAAAACCCGCGCGGCAAACTTCGGCATCAGCGGCTTGCCGAACGCGGCAATCGCGACGATCAAGTCGATGTCCAGACGCTGCGCCGCATGCCGCTCGCGCGCGACGGCGATCAAATCCAGCACGACGTGAGCGAGTTGCCGCATCGAGAAACGCTCGGACGATGTCGCACTCAGCCAGCGCTGCCGGAATCCGGCGATCAGCAACGCGACGTCCTGGGGCGCACTTGGCGTCCACGGCTCGGTCGCGCGCTCGGACGGCAGCGGCAGCGTCTCGAGAAATTCCGTGAATACGGATTGCCGCCAATCGCGAAAGCCCTGCCGGCTGAAATCACCCTCGCCTTCCTCCGGCGAGATCGACGCGAGGTAGAGCCGCGCACTGTCCGAGCACGATTCGGCGACCAGATCGCGCATCCAGATCGCATGATTGCGGCTCGTCGACAAGTTCAGGCCGTCAAGCGTCAGAAATTGGTTCGGATAGAAGTGCTGACGAATCCGTAATTCAGGCATATTCGCAAGCAGTGTCGGATAAACGATCGCGTGGCTGAATGCGCAGTCGAAACCGAGAAAATGCACGAGGCGGCTGTCGTCCGAATGCCAGTACCGCTCGAACAAACCGGGGTCGTGTTGACGAACTTCCGCGTATTCGCGAAATGCCGCCATGTATCCGGCCAGCCCCATGAACCACGTATGAACGCGCCGGCTGCCGTCGGCCGCCAAGTCGAGACCGCCATCCTCGGGACGTGTCACGCCCCAGTCGTGCAGCTTCGTGTCGATCGTGTCCGCGATCCAGTCGCCCATTGGGCGGCGCAACGGCATCTGCCGGAACGTCGAGCGCAACAGCGACTGGAATTTCGGCAAGCGCAAAAAGACACGCTCGACGGGCCGCCACGTGTGCCGGCCGCCGCAGAGCTTGCAACGAAAGTTGGCCATCTGCTTCGAATCGGGCTCTTGCGCACAACCTTCGCATTGGCTCGCATCCGAATCCGCGCCGCAGTAGTTGCAATTGCCGCGCCCAAATGCTTCGTATCCCCAAACATTGCACGACGGGCAATAGGGTTCGTCCGAAATCCTGATGTCGAACGCCTGCTTGTCTTGCGCCGCCCGATAGACGCGACGCACGGCTTCGGCGAAATACGCGTTCTCATAGGGCTGGTGCCAATGGTCGATCTGCACGTCCGCAGCCGCCAGAGTCGCGTTGATCTTCTCGGTATTGGCACGCGCCAGCGCGACCGGGTCGGTTGCCGACTCGCGGCCCTTGCGCAGCATGTACGACTGATAGTCGTCCGAATACGAGATCAGCACGCACTCGTGCCCGCGTTGACGCTGCGCCCTCGCAAATACGTCGGCGGCCAGGAACGGGCCGGCGAGATGGCCGATGTGGAGATCGCCGTTCGGCGTCGGCGGCGTGATGGTAACGACGAATTTAGTCATTCAGGCACCCCGTCTCGTCATTGAGTTCGTTCATATAGCGCTTGACATGCGCTTCGTCCCACCAGATCACGTAAAAATGAAAGTCTTCGTCCGAATCGTTGATTACGTAATGGTTCGTGTGCTTAGGAATCACGACGATGTCGCCGATCTCGAACGGATAGGTCGTCTCGCCGATCACTACGGAACCCTTACCCTTGATCGCGATGAACAATTCCTGGTCGATCTGCGTGTGCGGCTCGCTGACCGTATGGGGACGCACGACACACCAACCGCCGCCGAACGGCATCGAATATCCGTCCCACGGCAGCAGGCGCTGGCCGTCGAGCCCGTATTCGTGCACCAGCGCGTGCCATCTGATTTTTCGATAAAGATCGAATTTCGGCATGATGTTCATCCACCCTATTTGTGTTGAAGATGAGCTGCCGATTCTGAGCGGGCGCCTTTGCGCGAACAACCGATTGCGCTAATAACTCATTTCCAAGCATCAATGGAAATGCTTGATATGCCGGTTTTAATCGTGGGAATATGCAGGTACGGCCCGATTTGGCATGCTTATTACGCGTGGGCAAACCCGTTTTGTGCAGGGCGAAAACCTGCTATGCTGCCCATCGCCTCAACGCCACATCCGAGCCCGGTGATGCGTTACCCGGATCGCCAGGCACGCACGTTTTTTCACCACCTCGATAACAAAGGAGAAGCCGATGCTGGAACTCAGACCGGGATGTGAATGCTGCGACAAGGATCTGCCGCCGGATGCCGATGCGCGGATCTGTTCTTTCGAGTGTACGTTTTGCGCGGACTGCGCAACCAACGTACTGAAAGGCAAATGCCCGAACTGCGGTGGCGAATTGGTGGTCCGGCCGCGCCGCCCGGCGAACAAGCTGGCGAACAATCCGCCGTCGACCAAGCGGGTGTTCAATCCAGCGTGCGCTCAGCAGCAGCCTTGAGCGCACGCTTCGGTCAAGCTCCCGCGCGATGAGCCGCACGCATGCCCATGCAGCGGCTGCGGCGGCGAAACCGCACCGCGCTCACGCCGCCAGTTCGATCACTTGGCGCCGATAGGCCGACGTCTTGCGCAGCGTCGGCTTGTCGCAAATGAAATCCAGCACCGTGCGGGCGGCATGGCTCAGCATCGAATAGGGTCGACTCAACACGACCAGTTCGCGTTCAATCAATTGCGGCAACACGGCAATCCGGTATGTCTTCGGATTCTCCGGCAATGCCAGTTGCGGCACGATCGAAAAACCCACCCCATTTTCCACCATCGACAAAATGCTGTCGACGCTGGCGATCTTGTAGAAGCTTCGCAAATGCACGCCGTAATTGCGCAGGCTCGCCACCGCCTGAATACTATGCGGGTTGTTCTGCTGAATGAAATTTAGCGACTGCAATTGATCCCAACGCAGCGTGCCTTGCATTGCGATATCGGGTGGCAACACGGCGACGTATCGGTCCTTGACGAACGCGCGCGAAATGTACTTCTCTGCCTCCATGTTGGTGACGATCGCGATATCAGCACCAAGCTCGTTGAGCACATCGAGCACGGATTCCTCTCGCTCGGTGTCGTCGAGGATTTCCACCCGGATGTCCGCACGCACCTTGCTCAAATCGGACATCAGTTGCGCAAGCAATCCGGTTCCGACGCTGCGTAGCGTCGAAATGCGCACCGGCCGCGACGACAGTGTCTTACCAAGCATGTCGTTGACGATATCGAGCAGATTGCCCGTCTTGATGATTAACTCCGCACCCGCGTCGGTCAGCACGCAACCAGCCCGGGAGCGCACGAACAGGCGCTCGCCGACGAATTTCTCGACTTCGGATATCGCATGACTGATATTGGATTGCGTACAGCCTAATTCGGCCGCCGCCGAACTGAAGCTGCCCGTTTCCGCTACTGCCCTGAACGCATTAAAATGACTTATTCTCATAAATTCGTCAAATCTCTGGCGTAATTTCTTAGATACTGGGGTTATTCGCACTGATTCTTACGCCCAGGAGAAACCGGGCCTTTTCGTAACCAGTACGAAAAGCCGTTTGCGACAGGAATCGGATGCGCGGTCACTTACGCAATCGAATCCCGTGTATCGCGATAGCCTCGCCTCGGCCCGGCGCAGGCATCAAAACATCCCTCGAACGATTTCCAAACGATGACGGAAAAAAGCGGTGCCGCCGGCCGGCGAGCGGAGCGCCGGCGCGGCCATGGACGGATCAGAGCACGCCGTCCAACGCGCAATCCAGCAATCGACGGTAATAGTCGGTCGACACCGCTACCGGATTCGTGTTCGAACAACCGTCAGCCACGGCCATCCGGCAAATCAAATCGGTCTGCGAACCGTCTATGCCCAACGTGCGCAGCGTGTGCGGGATGCCGCCTTCGCGGCGCAGCGTCAGCACCCATTGCAGGATCGCCTCGAGCCCCGTGCCGGGCAGATCCAAATAACGGGCCAACCGCTCGAGCGGCTCCTGTGGCATCGCCGCATTCGCGCGAAGCACATACGGCAACAGCACTGCATTGAGCAAACCGTGATGCGCGTCGTACAACGCGCCCAACGTCTGCGCCATCGCATGCACCGCACCCAGTCCTCGCTGGAACGACGCAGCGCCAAGCGCCGACGCAACCAGCATCTGCTGGCGCGCATGCACGTCGTTGCCGTCGCTCAGCACCGCCGGCAGTGCATGTCGAATCAGACGCATGCCTTCGGCGGCAATGCCTTCGGCCATCGGGTGATACACCGGCGAACACCACGCTTCGAGACAATGGGTCAACGCATCCATGCCAGTGGCGGCAGTCAGCCCGGGCGGCAAACCCAGCGTCAGTTCCGCATCCAGAATCGCGACGCGCGGCATCATCTTCAAGTGCAGCATGGTGCGCTTCACGCGCGCCTGCTCATCGGTGATGACCGCTGCGCGGCCCGTTTCCGAGCCCGTGCCCGCCGTGGTCGGAATCGCGATCATCGGCGCGATGCCGGCGGCGTTGATCGTCGCCTCGGGGTTGCCGACGTCCTCGTAGTCCCACAGTTGCCCCGTCTGGCCCGTCATCAGTGCGATAGCCTTGGCAGCGTCGATCGGCGATCCGCCGCCGAGCGCAACCACGCCGTTGCGCTCGCTGCGCCGATATACGTCCAACCCGGCTGCGACGTTGCCCCCGGTCGGGTTGCCCTTGATCTGATCAAACAGTTGCACGTCGATCCCGGCAGCGCGAAATCTCTCGATCAGCGTGCCGGTATACGGCTGCTTCGCGATGAACGGGTCCGTCACCAGCAGCGGCCGGGTGATGCCGTGCTGAAGGCACCAGTGCGGGGTTTCGCGTATACGGCCCGGACCGACCTTGATTGCGGTGGGGTAGTGCCAGTCGATACACGGTACTTCTTGATATGTCATGGTTCGCGCTCCTTGATTGCGACGACGAAATGGTCAGGCATGCAAATGAATCGGCAGCATGCTGACGAGACCCCAGATCAGCTTGACGCCGAATACCGTCAAGCATGCGGCGGTGATCTGATCGATACGTGTCTTTGCGAGGCGATAGACGTGCTGCACGCGGTTCACCGAGAACAGCGTCGCAAGCGTGACGAACCACGATGACGCCAGCACGGCGATCAATGCGATCGCGGCCGGCTTGGTCCACGGCGCGAGACCTGGAATCAACAGGCTGGTGAATACGCTGGTGTAGAAAACCAGTGCTTTCGGATTGGTCAGGTTGGTGGCCAGGCCGAAACGGTACGCCTTGAACAACGATTGATAAGCAGACTTATCGACTTTCTTCTGCCCCAACGGCTGATGTGCGTTACGCCATATTTTCAGTCCCACATGCACGAGATAGGCTCCTCCCAATAATTGCAGCACTGGTTGAGTCAAAGGCCACCGCGCAAATACCAGACCGAGCCCGGCGGCGGCTGCGCTTGCCCATAGCACGCTGCCGGACGCGACGCCCAATCCCGTGCAAATCGCATGAAGCCGGGATTCGTTAATAGCGATTTGGGTGATGACGAGAAAATTGGGCCCTGGGCTCGCAATGAGCACGAAAAATACTGCAGCAAGGCTGCATAACACCGCGATTTCCTGCATGACGACGAAGCTCCTTGAAGAATGGTTTTGATAGAGCCAACGGCTTCAGCTCCGTTGCTCATGTTTGCCGCTCGTCAGCATCGCAACAACTCATTCCATGCATACTTTCTCGCCAGCTATCGATTCTTTTTATGTTGATTTCAGGTGCATAAATGCAGCCAAAAAAATGGCGTCGCGTGTGCCGCCGATGACTTACGCATCCCTTTCATCAATTCGCATTGAGTCGCCGAAATCACGCACTGCGCCCTTTTGCACAAGTTCCAAATGCGGCGGCGTGTGCCGTCGATACGCAATGGTTTTTAGGCACGTTCAGCGCGCCACGGAGAAACCCGGAGGAAATGTTCGATTCGGTCGCAAGCGCTCGACGATGTCGCGTGCGCGCCCCAGCGCACGGCTGGATCAGCGCGTCCCTTCGAGAGTCGAGCAAAGCGGATGACGGCCGGCTTTCTGCGCGCATGCCCGGCACGATAGCCTGCGCACACCCAATGCCATGAGCCCATCTGTCGATCTCGATCGACCCACAGTGGTTTTCCCTATGTATCCGCCGACAAACACCACTCGGCGCTGAGCCAGGCTCGGAATTGCCCGAGCGCTTGCAGCCAGCTTTTTTGCGCATCGACCGAATGTGAATGGGCGCGCACGATCGTCGAATCGATCAAACTATTTCCGATTCCTTCGATTGCCCCCACAGGAAGATCAATTGATTCGTCAGTTAATTGTTTATTTAATGAATCTCAAAATCCGAGATCGTCTCCCCCAGAAATAGGGCACCGCGAATTCGATCCGGCACATGCTACCGACGTCAATTTTAATGAGCAAGCGGGTTCTTATTAAAAATTAGAATGACTAAACGCTATCGTTCGCTAAAGCAGACACCGGCAATACAAGCATGTCCGCCAGGTGGACGCGCAGATCGCGGCATGTGAGCGATCAGGCAAATATCTGATGATTCGGGGAAAATCCGGCGGTGTGACAAATGGGCACGACGCCGTGTAAAGCGGGCAGCTGGCAATGAGCAGCTTTTGATTCATCCGCGCCACGCGGTGAATATCGGGGCCGAGGCCATATATCCGCGGCGCCGGTCATCGCTGCGAACCGACGGCGCCATTGGGCGCCGGCCCCATGGTTTCCCATGCGCCGGCGCCCTCTCACATCATGACGGTTCGTGCTGCGGCGGCACAGCGCCGCCCGCGTTCGAACCAGCCGCCGGCGGCGCCGGCTTCACATAGCGATCGAACCAGTCCAGCATATCGGCAACCAACTGCTCGTTTGATTCGAACGCCGTATACCAGTGTGGCTCATGCGGCAACATCACCAGACGCGCCGTGCCACCGTTACCGCGAATCGCTTCGTACAGCAGCGTCGCCTGCAGCGGCGTCGTGCCCGGATTTGCGTCGTCCGCGCCATGCACGATCAGCAGCGGCGTTTTCAGCTTGTCCGCATAAAAGAACGGCGACACCTTCAGGTAAACATCCTGCGCCTGCCACACGGTTCGTCTTTCGTTTTGGAATCCAAACGGCGTCAGCGTCTTATTGTACGAGCCGCTCGTCGCGGCGCCGGCGCGGAACAGATCGGAATGCGCGAGCAAATTGACGGTCATCAGCGCGCCGTGGCTGTGGCCGGTAACGCCGATACGCTGCGGATCGACTACGCCGAGCCGAACCGCCTCGTCGACGGCCGCCTTCGCATCGGCGACGAGCTGCTCGTTATAGGTGTCGTAGGCTCGCTTAGGATCACCGATAATCGGGAACGACACGTTGTCGATCACGGCATAGCCGGCAAGCAGCAGAAGCTGATAGCCATGCAACCGCGTAAACGTTTCCTGCGAACCGCTGACCTGCCCGGCTGTCGCGGCGTCCGCATAATCGAGCGGATAGGCTGACAGCACCGCAGGCACTCGCGTACCTTCCCGATAGCCGGGCGGCGTGTACAGCGTAAACGAAAGCTCGAGTCCGTCGGCACGCTTGTATCGAACGAGACGTTTATGAATTTGCCGCACGATCGGCGTCGGGTCGCTCAGATGTGTGACAGGAGTGCGGTTCGATGCATAGATCGCCTCGCCCGCGGGCGCGTCGATACGCTCGCCCAGCGAACGCAAAAACAGATTCGGCGGCTCGACCGACGACTGACGCCAGGTCAACAGCGTATGCAGATCATGCGGTGCAAATGCGACGAACCACTCGTATGCGGCTTTCTCGCTGCGGAACAAACGCTCCGTTTTCAACGTGCCGAGATCGAGCCGATCGAGAAACGGGCGGCTGCCGTCCGGCGACGCGCCTGCACCACGCAGGAAAATCGCGCCGTCCGCGACGCGGGCAACGCGAAACCCGTTCGGCAACACGCGGCTGACCGGATTGCCGGGGTCCGCGTACCGCTCGTTGACGGACATATCCCACAACAGGCGCGGCGCGGGATTCGGCGTATCGACATCGACAATGAAGCTGCGCTGCCATTGGCGGTTCTCGTCGTATTCAGTCAGCAGCGCAAGATCCGGCCGTTCGGTCCACGCGAAGCCGGCATAACGCTGCCGCAACCGCAGTACTTCACGCGGCGCGCCGTCGAACGGCGCTTTCAGCATCATCACCTTGTCGCGCTCGGGCACGTTGACGTTCCAGTCGCCGCTGTCGAGCGCTTCCGCCCAGACCAGGGTTGCAGGCTCGGTCGGTCGCCACGAGAAATCGCGCGGCCCGGTCGGCACGCCGCGAATCGGCACGCGGTCCGCGAGCGGGCGCGCCGCGATCCTGCGCGTCGCGATCTTCGCGCGATCCGCGATATCCCAGACTGTATAGTCGTGCGGAAAACGGCTGGCCGTCGTGATGTACGAATAGGGGCGATGAATCGTCGACACCAGGAGGTGGCGACCGTCCGGCGCCGGAGAAAGCCCATCGTAAAGCGCCGGTTCGCCGAGCAGCGTGACCGCGCCGCTGCGCGCATCGACGAGCGCGAGTTGCGACGTGCCGTAATAATCGAACAGCGCCTCGTCGCGCGCGCTCTTCAGCGTGTCACGCGCTTCATATGTGCTGCTCTGGCCAGAGCGACCGTCGGACTCCTGCACGCTCGGGCCGGCCAGCGCATCGCCGGCCGCTGGTGCGGGCCCCTGCCCCGGCGGCACGAGCTTGACGAGCAGCGTCTTTTGATCAGGCATCCAAAAGACATCTCCACCGAACATCGGGTTGAGTTTGACGCCGCGCACCTGATGCACTGCGCCCGTCTCACCGTCGCCGATCCATAGCTCAACCGCGTTCGTCGTCACGTTCGAGAACGCAAACGACCGGCCGTTCGCATTCCATAACGGTTCGCCCGCGCAACCGTTCGCCGGCAAGTTGACGGGATGTGAATCTCCGCCGGGGATACGGGCAAGCGAATAGGCTGTCGCGCATTTCGGGATGCCATAGCCGCCTGGCGTATCGTGCCGGCTGCGATTGCCCGGCTCGATGCGCACGCCCGCCAGCGGCAGAAACGGCGTTGCGACGCGCGTGATCGACGGATATTCCTGCACCGACACCAGCAACATCCGGTCGGTCGTCGGGCTGATCACGGGCACGGGCGGAAGCGGCGCACGCATCACGTCCAGGATGGCCTTCGGCGGCTGCCGATAGCCAAACGGCGGCGATGCATTGCCGTTGGACTGAGGCGAAGTTTGCGCGCACACCCATGCCGTCGCGAGCGACAGCACGCATCCGGCAAGCGCGGTGCGAATGGAGGGAACGTATCGGTTCATCGTCTGCAATTGCCAATAGTCAGGAAAAAACCGGTCAGCCTGCGAGCCCGCGCGCGAGATCGCCGCGGATATCCACCGGGTCCTCGAGGCCGACCGCAAGCCGGATCAGCCCTTCGGTGATGCCCGCCGCTTCGCGCGCTTGCGGCGTGATCCGGCTATGCGTGGTCGTCGCGGGATGCGTGATCGTCGTGCGGGTGTCGCCCAGGTTCGCGGTAATCGACACGATCTTCGTGCCGTCAATCACTCGCCAAGCATTCGCGCGCTGCTGCTCGGGCGTGTCGCCCTTCAGTTCGAACGACACCACCGAGCCGCCGGATTTCTGCTGGCGCTTCGCAAGCGCATATTGCGGATGCGATTCGAGCCCGGGATAGAACACGCGCTTGACGGCAGGATGCGCTTCGAGCCATCGAGCAATGTCGAGTGCGTTTTCCGACTGCTTGTTCACACGCAGCGACAGCGTCTCCATTCCCTTGAGCAGCACCCACGCGTTGAACGCGGAAAGCGTCGGCCCCGCGGTGCGCACGAACGGAAACACTTTTTCCATGATGAACGCCTTCGAGCCAACGAGCGCGCCACCAAGCACGCGGCCCTGACCATCGAGGAATTTGGTCGCCGAGTGCATCACGACGTCGGCGCCGAGCTTCAGCGGCTGTTGCAGCACCGGGCTGCAAAAGCAGTTGTCGACGACGAACAGCGCGCCCGCTTCCTTCGCGATCTTGCCGATCGCCTCGATGTCGGCAAGCTCGGTAAGCGGATTCGACGGCGTCTCGACGAACAACAGCTTCGTCTCGGGCCGCACGGCGGCGCGCCATGCGTCGAGATCGGCCGGATCGACGAAAGTCGTTTGGATACCGAACTTGCTGAAAATCTGCCCGAACAGGCCGAGCGTCGAGCCGAACAGGCTGCGCGAGCTGACGATGTGATCGCCCGCCTGCAACGCCGCCATGACGACCGACGTGATCGCCGCCATTCCGGAGGCAGTCGCAATGCACGCCTCGCCGCCTTCGAGCGCCGCAAGCCGCTCCTGAAACATCGTGACGGTCGGGTTCGTGAAGCGCGAATACGTGTAGTAGTCCTCGGAGTGCTTGAATCGCTCGGCCGCCTCGGCGGCGTTCGCGTAACAGAAGCTCGATGTCAGAAAGAGCGCTTCCGAATGCTCGTTGAATTCGCTGCGCAGCGTACCCGAGCGGACGGCCAGCGTATCGAAGTTCAGGGAGTCGTGCATGTTTCGTTTTCCGTTTTCGAGCGCATTTGCATCGCGCGCCGCGCGCGGCGGGCAAAGACGAAATGCGCGGACCCAACAAAAAGCCCGCTAATGCGTCGGCATCAGCGGGCTTGGTGCGGTACGACAGCTTATCGACTCGGGCCGGCGGAACGCTGTCGGCCTTCGCTTTAGCTGTTTCGGGTCGCCCCGCGTCCGCAAGCTGAAATCAAATCGACGCAAGGTGCCATCGTATCACGCCTTTCCGGTACGCGCGGCCGGCCGTTCATTGCGCCGATAATTGCAGGTTCATCTGCGAACGCGCGCCGTCGCTACTCGAATCGCGGTCGGCCTGCGACGCCGGTGTCAAACGCGCCCGCTCGATCGAATCGAGATACTCGGGAGTGACGTCGCCGGTGATGTACACGCCGTCGAAGCACGACGCCTCGAAACTCTCGAGCTTCGGATTGATGTCGCGCACCGCGCGGCGCAAATCGCCGACGTCCTGATAGATCAAGTAATCCGCGCCGATGATCCGCGCGACTTCGTCGTCTGCACGGCCGTGCGCGACGAGTTCGCCGCGCGTCGGCATATCGATCCCGTAGACGTTGGGAAACTTCACGGGCGGCGCGGCCGACGCGAAGATCACCGATTTCGCGCCCGCGTCGCGTGCCATCTGCACGATCTCGTGCGACGTGGTGCCGCGCACGATCGAATCGTCGACGATCAGCACATGCTTGTCCTTGAACTCGATGCTCATCGCGTTCAACTTCTGGCGCACCGATTTCTTGCGCACCGCTTGGCCCGGCATGATAAAGGTGCGGCCGACATAACGGTTCTTGAAGAAGCCCTCGCGATACTCGACGCCGAGCTTCGCCGCCACCTGCATCGCGGCCGGCCGCGACGAATCGGGGATCGGCATCACGACGTCGATCGGCACGTTCGGCAACTCGCGCTTGATCTTCTCCGCGAGATAGTCGCCCATGCGCAGCCGCACGTTATAGACAGGCACGCCGTCGAGGCACGAATCGGGCCGCGCGAGATACACGTACTCGAACATGCACGGATTCAGGCTCGGGCGCTCCGCGCACTGACGGCTGTGGAACTTGCCGTCGTTGTCGATGAACACCGCCTCGCCCGGCTGCACGTCACGGACGAACTCGAAGCCGATACCTTCCACCGCGACCGATTCCGACGCGACCATCCATTCGGTGCCGCGCTCGGTCTCGAGCTTGCCGATGCAAAGCGGGCGGATGCCGAACGGATCGCGAACCGCGAGCAGCCCGTAGCCGGCAATCAGCGCGACGATCGCATACGAGCCGTGCGCGCGGCGGTGTACGCCCGCAACCGCCTTGAACAACGAATCCGGATCGAGTTCGAGGCCCGTCGTCGACAGCTGCAGCTCGTGCGCAAGCACGTTCAGCAGCACTTCGCTATCGGAATTCGTATTGATGTGCCGGCGATCGATCCGGAACATCTCGTCCTTCAACTGCTCCCAGTTCGTCAGGTTACCGTTGTGCGACAGCACGATGCCGAACGGCGCGTTCACGTAAAACGGCTGCGCCTCGGCCTCGCTCGACGCGGAGCCCGCCGTCGGATAACGGACCTGACCGATCCCGGCCGTGCCGGGCAGGCTGCGCATGTTGCGCGTGCGGAACACGTCGCGCACCATGCCGTTCGCCTTGTACATATGGAGATTACTGCCGTCCGCCGTCGCGATGCCCGCCGCGTCCTGACCGCGATGCTGCAACAGCAGCAGGCTGTCATAAATGAGTTGGTTGACCGGAGACTGGGAGATAACGCCTACGATGCCGCACATGGCATGTCCTTCAAGGATACAAAAATCGGTTCGGCTTGCCGCGCATCAAACATGGATGTACGTGGCGAGCCCGTCGGGCAAGAACGGCTTCAGCTCCCGCACGCCTTGCTCGGCGTAGGGGCGCAACAACGCGTCGCGCCAGAAATCCTGCTTCGGCAATTCGGTCAGCCCGCCGGCGGCAACGAGCAGCAGCACCAGCAGCACGCCGCGCACGACGCCGAACATCATGCCTAGCGAGCGGTCGACGCCGCCCAGGCCCGTCGCCTGCGCGATGCGCGACAACAGCGCATTCGCGACGCTCGCCACGAGCACGATGCCGATCACGATCAGCGCAAACGCGACGACCCATTGCGTCAACGCGCCACCCGGCCAGTTCGCCGGAATATACGGCACGACCGCGCCGACGAAGCGGCATGCGATCAAAAATGCGGCGATCCAGCCGACCAAGCCGAACACCTCGCCGACGAAGCCGCGCCAAGCGCCGCGCAACGCCGACAACGCCACCACCAGCAAAACAGCGTAATCGAAAGCGGTCAGCATCGTCCCGTCGTCCGTGACTGCCGGCCGTTACTGCGTCAAGCCCGCGTCGCGGACCTTGGCGATCGCGGCGGATGCGGCGGCGCGATCGGCGAACGGCCCCGCGCGCAACAGTGTAGCCGTACTGCCGTCGGCCTGCTTGCGATGCTCAACGTAGGCGGGCACGCCCGCAGCCTTGAGCTTTGTCGCCCAGTCACGGGCGGCCGTATCGTCGTGGAACGTGCCGAGCTGCACCGCGAAGCGCGCACCGGATGCCGGCGCGGACGGCTTGGACTCGCCGTTCGCGTCCGCGCTCGCGCGCGCCGCCGGCTCGGCGGACTTCGGTGTAGCGGCCGGCGCGTTGACGGCGGCATCGGCCTGCTTCGCAACAGATTTCGCTGATTTCGCCTTCGCGGGGGCAGCCGGCGCAGGCGCGGCGTCCGCCGGCGCGACTGTCTCGGACGCCGCAGGCTCGTCCTGCGCGACGCCCGACTGAGCGTCGGACGCGTCCTCGTCATTCGCGGCGGCCGCCTGATGCGACGGGCGATTCGGGATATCGATCGCGACATCGTCGGTCACGGGCTTCGGATGCGAGTCGAGCACCATCGGCAGCACGACCACCGCGGCGATCACCAGCGCGATCGCGCCGACGAGCCGCCGGCGCGCACGCTGTTTTTCAGGGAGGGTCGGATCGAGCATCAGCGCATCGGTGTCGGGCCGCTCGGTGCGGCGCGCACGACGCTCGACGCGTTCGACACGTTCGCTGCGAACGCTCCGAGAACCGGTTCGCGAGCCGCGCCGTTGCGGCGCGTCATCATCCTTCTTGCCGAACGAGAAAATTCCCATGAATGGCTGAATCCGAAACGACGACCCGTGCGTCAAGCCGGGCCATGGCGGCGGTCCACGACGGGCATCACACCCGCTACCGTGTAGAAGCTGCCGAAAACCACGATTCTATCATTGTCGGATGCACTTTTTAGTGCGCCGATGAACGCTTCGGCCGGCGTCGCATAACGCTTGACGCTGTGCTGCTCGCCGTCGTCGACGCCCGCGCCGTGCAGCACGCGCTCAAGCACGTCTGCCGCTGCCGCGCGCGGCAGCGGCAGGTCGGTCAAATGCCAGTGATCGATCACGCCTTTCAGGCGCGCGACGATGCCCGGCAGATCCTTGTCGGCCATCGCGCCGAACACCGCATGCGTGTATGGGTAATAGCCCATGCTGTCGAGGTTTTGCGCGAGCACGGCGGCCGCGTGCGGGTTGTGCGCGACGTCGAGCAGCACGAGCGGCTTGCCGGCCAAAACCTGGAAACGTCCCGGCAGCTCGACGTTCGCGAGCCCGAGCCGGATGTCCTGCGCGGACACCGGCAGCGTCTCGCGCAACGCCTCGAGCGCGGCAAGCGCGGCCGACGCGTTGAGCAGCTGGTTCGCGCCGCGCAGCGCCGGGTAAGCGAGCGACGGATAGCGCCTGTCGCGCCCGACGTAAGACCATTGCTGGCGCTCGCTGCCAGGCTGCGTGACGAAGCGGAAGTCGCGCCCGACGAGCCACAGATCCGCGCCGATCGACTGCGCATGATCGACGAGCGTGGACGGCACGGCCGGATCGCCGCAGATCGCGGGCTTGCCCGGCCGGAAAATGCCCGCTTTCTCGAACGCGATTTGCTCGCGGGTGCCGCCGAGATATTCGATGTGATCGATATCGATGCTCGTGACGATCGCGCAATCGGTGTCGATCACGTTCACCGCATCCAAACGGCCGCCGAGCCCGACTTCGAGGATGACCGCGTCGAGCCCGCGCGACGCGAACAGGTGCATGATCGCCAGCGTCGTGAATTCGAAGTAGGTAAGCGTCACCGGCTCCGGCAGGCTCGCGCGCGCGGCCTCGACCGCATTGAAGTGCGGCAGCAGTTCGTCGTCTTCGACGATCCTGCCATCGAGCCGCGCACGCTCGTTGAAGCGCAGCAGATGTGGCGACGTATGGCAGCCGACCTTGTAGCCCGCGCGCACGAGAATCGCCTCGAGAAACGCACAGGTCGAACCCTTGCCGTTCGTGCCGCCGACCGTGATCACCGGGCACGCGAACGCGAGTTTCAGCGCGTCCTTTACCTTGCCGATGCGGGTCAGGCCCATGTCGATGCCGACGGGATGCGCGCTTTCGAGATGCGAAAGCCACGCGTCTAGGGTGGGAAAAGTGTTCATCGTTTCAGCCGGAAATCAGAGTGGCATCGCGGGCGGCGGCAACAGGCTCGAGCGGAGGCCACGTTGGGAAGAACGCTCGCCGCACCTGTGTCGGCGCAGCGGCAGCCAAGCCCGGCCGCGCCGCGGAAATCCGGTCCGGCGCGCCCGCACCAAAAGCAAACGCGCCGCCCGGCGCGAACCAGGCGGCGCGCGGGCGCCGTCGCGTCACGCGCGGCGGCATGCGTCACGCAAGCGCGTCGACCGGCTGACGCTGCAGCAGCGCGAGCAACTGCGCGATCTCGTCGCGCATCTTGCGGCGATCGACGATCATGTCGATCGCGCCCGATTTGAGCAGGAATTCGGCGCGCTGGAACCCTTCCGGCAGCTTCTCGCGGACCGTCTGCTCGATCACGCGCGGGCCGGCGAAACCAATCAGCGCCTTCGGCTCGGCGATCACGACGTCGCCCAGGAATGCGAAGCTGGCGGACACGCCGCCCATCGTCGGATCGGTCAGCACCGAGATGAACGGCAGCTTCGCGTCGGCGAGCTTGGTCAGCATCGCGGTGGTCTTGGCCATCTGCATCAGCGACAGCAGGCTTTCCTGCATCCGCGCGCCGCCCGAAGCGGCAAAGCAGATGAACGGCACCTGCTGCTCGAGCGCGTTCTGCGCACCGCGCACGAAACGCTCGCCGACGACCGAGCCCATCGAGCCGCCCATGAACGAAAACTCGAAACACGCAGCGACGACGGGCAGCGTATGAATCGCGCCGCCCATCACGACGAGTGCATCGGTTTCGCCCGTGTCGTCCATCGCTTCCTTCAGACGATCCGGATACTTGCGGCTGTCCTTGAACTTCAGCGTGTCGACCGGGAGGATTTCCTGGCCGATCTCGTAGCGGCCTTCCGGATCGAGCAACGAATCGAGACGCTCCCGCGCGCCGATGCGCATGTGATGATCGCACTTCGGGCACACGTGCTGATTCGCGTCGACATCGTTGCGGTACAGCACCGCCTCGCACGACGGGCATTTGACCCACAGGCCCTCGGGAATCCCCTTGCGGCTTTTCGGATCGGTCTGCTTGATCTTCGGCGGCAACAGTTTGTCGAGCCAGCTCATCGTATGGTTTCCTGTTCGGTGATGGGCCGGACGAACGACGCCCGGACCCGCGATTCTTTTGCTATCGGTTGGCGCCGCGCCACTCGCCACGACTACGCGGCCGGCTTGTCCGCACGGTCGAGCGCCGCACGCACGCTGGCGATGAACGCCTTCAACTCGTCGGCCGCGCGCGCCGGCTCGGCCTGCTCGAGCAACTGGACGAGACGGCTGCCGATCACGACGGCATCCGCGACGCCCGCCACCGCCCGCGCGGTTTCGGCATCGCGAATTCCGAAACCGACCCCGACCGGCAGCGGCACGCGCGACTTGATGGCCGGGATTTTACCCGCAATGCTGGAAACATCCAGATTTGCGGCGCCCGTCACCCCTTTGAGCGACACGTAATAGATATAACCGCTCGCCACCTTGCCGAGCGCGGCGATCCGCTCGTCGGTCGACGTCGGCGCGAGCAGGAAGATCGGATCGATGCCCGCCGCGCGCATCGCCGCGGCGAAATCGGCCGATTCCTCGGGCGGATAGTCGACGACCAGCACGCCGTCGACGCCTGCGTCGCGCGCGGCGGCGGCGAATGCCGCCGAGCCCATCCGCTCGATCGGATTCGCATAGCCCATCAGCACGACGGGCGTGTTCGCATCGCGCTCGCGAAAGCGCTTCACGTCGGCAAGCACGCTGCGCAGCGTCACGCCTTTCGCGAGCGCGCGCTCGGACGAACGCTGGATCACGGGACCGTCGGCCATTGGATCGGAGAACGGCACGCCAAGCTCGATCACGTCGGCGCCGCCGTCGGCCAGCGCGTGCATCAGCTCGACGGTCAGCGCCGGATCAGGATCGCCCGCGGTGATGAACGGAATCAGCCCTTTGCGGCCTTGGGCGGCGAGTGCGGCGAAGGTGTTCTGAATACGGGACATGAAAAGTTCCTGTGTCGATTCGGAGCGGGCGCGTCAGCGCGCCGCGCTCCGATGCAAAGCGATCGTGCGCGCGCGTTTCGCACGGCACATCGCGGCTCACGCGCCGGCCGGCGCGACCAGCGACGCGACGCGCGCGCGCGCGATCTCGCAATAGCTTTCGTTGATCTCATAGCCGATGAAGTCGCGCCGCTGCCGCGCGCAGGCCACCGCGGTCGTGCCGCTGCCCATGAACGGATCGAGCACGCGGCCGCCCGGCGGGCAGCTCGCGAGCACCATCCGCTCGATGATTTCCAGCGGCTTTTGGGTCGGATGATCGACGCGCTCGGCGTGCTGCCGGTGCAGGCGCGAAACCGACCAGACGTCCTTCGGGTTGTAGCCCAGCTCGAGCCACTTGCTGCCTTCGAACAGCTTGCGCGAGCGCGCCTTCTTCGTTTCGGCGTCGTACGGGATGCGGACCGGATCGAGATCGAAATAATAGCTTTTCGATACCGCGAAAAAACCTATGTTGTCGTGCACCGACGTGAAGCGGCGCGTCGTGCCGCCCATGCTCGGCACGCGCCGGTCCCAGATGATCTCGTTGATCATCGTGAGCTTCGTCTTCAGGAAGCTGAAGATCTCCGGCGCGTACTGCCATGTGCAAAACACGTACAGCGACCCGCTCGGCTTGAGCTTCGGAATCGCCAGCCCCAGCCACTCGCGCGTCCACGCAAGATGCGCATCGGCCGAGCGCTTGTCGGAATCATTGCCGTAGTCCTTGCCGAGCCCATACGGCGGATCGGCGACGATCAGGTCGATCGACGCGTCCGGCAGCCGCGCGGCGTCGGTCAGGAAATCGCGGTTGTAAAGTTCGACGCCGGCGGGCAGCACGCGCTCGGGCACGGTGGCGAGCGTCGCCTGCGCTTCGCTCGCCGCGCCGCCGGCCGGGTCTTCGATCAGATCACGCATCGTTTGGATTCAGGATTCAGCTCAAAGCACGATGCCCGATCGCTCGGCGACCGTGTGCATGTCCTTGTCGCCGCGCCCGGACAGGTTCACCAGCAGAATCTTGTCCTTCGGCAGCGTCGGCGCGAGCTTGGTCGCATACGCGAGCGCGTGGCTCGATTCGAGCGCCGGGATGATTCCTTCGATATGGCAGCAGTCGTGAAACGCGTTGAGCGCCTCGTCGTCGGTGATGCTCACGTACTGCGCGCGGCCGCTGTCCTTCAGCCACGCGTGTTCGGGGCCGACGCCCGGATAATCGAGGCCCGCCGACACCGAATGCGTCTCGATGATCTGACCGTTCTCGTCCTGCAGCAGATACGTGCGATTGCCGTGCAGCACGCCCGGCGTGCCCGCGAGCAGAGAAGCCGAATGGCGGCCGGTATCGATCCCGTCGCCGGCGGCCTCGACGCCGATCAGCCGGACCGACTCGTCCTCGATATACGGATAGAAAATTCCCATCGCATTCGAGCCGCCACCGATGCAAGCGATCACCGCGTCCGGCTGGCGACCGACCAGCTCGGGCATCTGCACGCGGCATTCGTCGCCGATCACGCGTTGGAAGTCGCGCACCATCATCGGATACGGGTGCGGGCCCGCGACCGTGCCGATGATGTAGAACGTGTTCTCGATGTTCGTGACCCAGTCGCGCATCGCTTCGTTCAGCGCGTCCTTCAGCGTGCGCGAGCCGGATTCGACCGGCACGACGGTCGCGCCGAGCAGCTTCATCCGGTATACGTTCGCCGCCTGCCGGCGCACGTCCTCGGCGCCCATGTAGACGACGCACTCCATCCCGAAACGCGCGCAGATCGTCGCGGTCGCGACGCCGTGCTGGCCCGCGCCCGTCTCCGCGATCACGCGCGGCTTGCCCATGCGTTTCGCGAGCAGCGCCTGGCCGATCACGTTGTTCACCTTATGCGCGCCGGTGTGGTTCAAATCCTCGCGTTTCAGGTAGATTTGCGCGCCGCCGAGCTGCTCGCTCCAGCGCTGCGCGTGATAGACCGGCGACGGTCGGCCGACGAAATGCTTCAGCTCACGGTTATATTCGGCGACGAACTCGGGCTCGCCCTTGAACTTCTCGTAGGCGGCGCGCAGCTCGCCGAGCGCGTGAATCAGCGTTTCGGCGACGAACACGCCGCCATAAGGGCCGAAATGGCCACGATCATCAGGAAGGTTGTACATGACGTCACTCTCGGTTCAGCGCGCGGCGACCGGCCGGCTTCCGGGCTTCCGGCATGCCGCGCGGGCTGGGATCAGTTGGCGTCCGCTTCGCGCACCGCGCGCACGAACGCCGCCATCCGGGCGCGATCCTTCACGCCCTTCGCGCCCGGCGTTTCAATGCCGCTCGAGACATCGACCGCAAACGGACGCACCTGACGAATCGCGTCACCGACGTTTTGCGCGTTCAACCCACCACTCAAAACGGCCCGACGCGCGAGCTCTGCTGGAATAAGTGACCAATCGAAGACTTTGCCGCTGCCGCCATAATGTTCGACGAGCGTGTCGAACAACAGGCCGCGGGCTGCCGAATAGTGAAGTGCCGATTCTACCAAATCGGCCGGGCGCGCCGACGCGCCGACACGCAGCGCGCGCAGCCACGGCAGCCGCGCGGCGGCAGCCAACGCCGCGCATTGCGCCGGCGTTTCGTCGCCGTGGAATTGCAGCAGCGACAGCGGCACGGCTTGCGCGATACGCGCCACCTCGTCGGCGCTCGAATTGACGAACAACCCGACGATAGACACGAACGGCGGCACCCGCTTCGCCAACTCGGCCGCCTGCTCGAGCGTCACCGCGCGCGGGCTCTTCTCATAGAACACCAGGCCGATCGCATCGGCGCCAAGTTCGGCTGCCCATTCGACGTCGCCCGGCTGCGACAGCCCGCAGAGCTTGATGCGCGTGCGGTGCGGCAGACCGGCGGCGCCCGCCAGGCCGGCTTCGGACTCGGTTTGGGCCGCAGTTGCCGCTCCGGCTCCGGCATGCGCGGGCGCGCAATGACGGGCGGCCGACGGCGAATCCGGCGTCGTGCCGCCCTGCGGCGCTCCGTTTGGCGCTTCGCCGCTCACGCTTAGCGCGCCGTTTAGTACGCCGCTCGGCGCCCCGTTCGGCGCGCCTGGCCGCGCGTCTTGCGCAAGACTGTCCGCCGCGGTGCATGCCGGGCTGGCGCGGTCGATCGGGCCTTGCATCGCTGCGCGCGTGCCGTGTCTCATATCCGAGTCGCTCATCATAGTCGTCCGTCAAGATCGGCCCACACGCCACTCCACGGCACGCTGCCGAGTTGCGCGGGGGGCACCGCGAATTCCGCAGGATAGCCGACCTGCGCCAAGTACAGCCCATCAGGCATGAAAGTCGGCGCGGCGCGATTGCGGTCGCGGCTTTCGAGCACTTCGGCCAGCCACGACGGCGGATAGCGGCCGCGCCCCACCGCGACGAGGCAGCCCATCAGGTTGCGCACCATATGATGCAGGAATGCGTTCGCGCGAAAGCGGAAATGGATGAAATCGCCGTCCGGGCGGATGCCGATCTGATACAGATGTTTGACCGGCGACTTCGCTTGGCATTCGGACGAGCGGAAAGCCGAAAAATCGTGCTCGCCGACGAGACAAGCCGCCGCTTCGCGCATGGCGTCGACATCGAGCGGCGCATGCACCCAGCCCGCACGCGCGGCGAGCATCGGCGAGCGCACCGGGTGAACGTACAACGCGTAGTAATAGGTGCGCTCGAATGCGGCAAAACGCGCGTGGAACGTATCCGGCATCGGCTTGGCCCATTGCACGGCGACCGTCGAAGGCAGAAACGCATTCGTGCCGCGCACCCACGAAAAATCCGCGCGATCGAGGTCCGTATCGAAATGGACGACTTGGCCGAGCCCGTGCACGCCCGTATCGGTGCGGCCCGCGACCGTCGTGGCGAGCGGCGTCTGCGCGAATTCGGCAAGCGCGCGTTCAAGCGTGTCCTGCACCGTCCTGCCGTGCGGCTGCGACTGCCAGCCGCAAAACGCAGCGCCGTCGTACTGGATGCCGAGTGCGATCCTCATCGCGACAGTTCGTCCAGCTTCGCGAGCATCGCGCGCGCTTCGTCGCGCGTGCCGGCGTGATTCGCTTCGATCACTTCCTGCAGCAACGTGCGCGCGCCCGCCAGATCGCCCAACTCGACATATTCAGCCACAAGTTCGAGCTTGTTGCGCGCGATTTTCGCGAGTGCCTCCGGCGTGAACGCCGGCAACGACGCGCTTGGGCTGGCCGGCAGTTCGAGGTCGAAATCGAGGTTCAGCGGGCCGAACTGCGCGACACCGAGCGACGCGGGAGCCGGTGACGGCGCGGGTGCGGGGTTCGATTCGGTGTTCGGTTCGGATGGCGCAATCGGCAAAGCCGACGCCGTCGTGCCGGCCGACATCGCGCCGGATTGCAGTGCGGGCCGTTGCGGGAGCGCACCGGGGTCAACCGGCGCAACCGGAGCCGAAGGCGCCGCCTGCGACTGCTCGGCCACCGATCCGGCGTCGGATTCGCGCCGTTCGCCACCGTTGGGCGCTTCCACCGGCTGCGGCTGCGACGGCAGGTTCGCATCCGGCACTGCCTGCGGCCGCGCCATCGGCGACGGCTGCGCGCCAGATTCTCCATCGGACGCCAGTGCCGGTCCGTGTCGACGCGATTCACCCGTCTGCGGCTCCCCTGGTCGCTCCGCCTCTTGCTGTCTTGCTGTTCGTTGTGGCTGAGAATCATGCGGGTCAGTCGCACCAACTGGGCGGCCCGCGGCGGATTGACCGTTAGTTGCATTTTGACGAGCCAGAGAAAGACTCGAATCGGCGGGCCGCGATGACGGCGCATGATCCGCATCGGCCGCAGCCGACATGCGCGGCGGCAGCGGCATATCGAGGCTATCGAGCGCGGCGATCGCATCACGCGGGAACACTGGTCGCCATGCATGCGCCGGCTGCTGCGCCGCGTCCGGTGACGCGCCGGAATGCTCGTCGGCGTCACCCGCGAGCGCGCCGCCGCCTTGCTCGTTCGGCTCCGGCGTGACTGAGCGCGCCGCTGCGAGCGGTGGCGCATCGTGCGATTCGCGCGCCGCTGCCGCCTCAGACTCGGACGCCGCATGCGCGGCGGACGTCCCGCCGCCCCCCTCACGGCGAGCCGCAACCGAATCGTCATCGGCTTTTCTCGCTCCGTGTACGCTGCCGGCAACATCCGGCGCGGCGGCGGCCTCCGGAGCCGGCATGGCAGCCGGCTCCAAGGCGCTCGGCCCAACGGCCTCATCGGCCGACGAACGCTTCTTGCCGCGCCGGCGCAGTGCAAGACCGACGATCAGCGCGAGCGCGGCGGCACCGGCAGCCGCGGCCACGCCAATATCGAACGGCAGTTGATGCACCACGGCCGCGCGCGACGGCGCCGCAGGCGCGGGCGCAACGGCCGACGGCGCGGACGACGCATCGCTCGACACCGACGCCGGCGTCACCGCAACGGAACTCGCGATCGCCGACGCCGATGCCGACGCCGGACCCGCCGTATCCTGCGCCGACTGGCGCGCGCCATCGGCATTGACCACCACCGCCGGCTTCGCGTCCCCCGTCGGCTTACCGATCCCGTGCTTTTGCAATTCCATCAGCACGCGATTCTTCAACGCGAGTAGTTGCTGCAAACTGGACGGACGCGCCTGCGACACGCCCACGGCAGCCGAACCGGCGAGCGACGGATTTGCCGCAACTGCCGAAACCGCCCCGTCCGCGCCGGCCGCCGACGTGCCGTTCGGTGCGGGCGTTGGTTGAATCGAACCGTTCCACACATGCGGGCCGCCCGTGTCGGGCGAAGACGAAGCTGCGGCAATGCCCGGCGTGGCCGGCTGCGCGTGCGGCGGCACGGCTTCGGCCGCCGACGCCCCGCTCGCGCCCACTGCCGGGCGCGCGGAAGCAGCCGAAGAGGCCGCATACGCGCCATGAGCCGCGGCAGCGCCCGTCACAACGGCATGCGACGCGCCTACCGGCTCCCCCGCCGAGGGCGTCCCCGCGCTACCGGCCGATGCAGTCACCGCCGCCACTGCGCTCTGCGCATGCGCACTGCCGCTCGCCGTCACGCCGCTCGCCGCTGCGCCGCCGGACGCCGCGTGCGCATTGAGCGCCGCGCCCGTTGCATCGAGCGCCGGCACCGTGAGCTGCGCGCCGATTTTGAGCCGGCTCGGATCGCGCTTCATGAAGGCTTGCGGATTCGCATCGAACAGCGCGCGGCCCGCACGGGCCAACACCGCCGGATCACGCGACTGCGTGACGGCAATCGCGATATCGTTGAGCGACTGCCCGGGATGCACGGTGATTGCGAGCGGTGCGGCTTGCTCGGCCGCACTGGCCGTGGCGGCCGCGCTCGCCGCCGCATCAGTCTGTGCATGTGCGCCGCTCACGCTGGCCAGCGCGAGAACGGCCATCGCAACGGCGTGCCGCACGCACGGAGATTCGCCGCCCATTGCCGCCGGAGTCTGTAGGAATTGAAGCGTCATCGGCTTACTCGCCGCGGCAGCGCGCGGCCTGGTTTCGCGTTTGGAATAAGACAAAATCGAACCGCAAATAAAAAAGCGTCGCGTGAAACGCGACGCTTTCGGGTTGTATACGCGTCGTAACCGCGTAGTCTACTTTACTTGTCGAGCAGAATGCGCAGCATCCGGCGCAGCGGCTCCGCTGCGCCCCAAAGCAACTGATCGCCGACCGTGAATGCCGACAGATATTCACCGCCCATCGCCAGCTTGCGCAGCCGGCCGACCGGCACCGACAGCGTACCCGTAACGACCGACGGTGACAGATCGCGTATCGACGCTTCGCGCTCGTTCGGCACGACCTTCACCCAATCATTGGCCGATGCAAGGATGCCGTTGATCTCGTCGAGCGGCACGTCCTTCTTCAGCTTGATCGTAAGCGCCTGCGAGTGGCAGCGCATCGCGCCGATCCGCACGCACAGCCCGTCGACGGGAATCGACCCCGCTTCGCCCATCGCCGGCTTGCCGAGAATCTTGTTGGTTTCCGCGCCGCCCTTCCACTCTTCCTTCGACATCCCGTTGCCGAGATCCTTGTCGATCCACGGAATCAACGAGCCGGCGAGCGGCACGCCGAACTGGCTCGTCGGCATTGCGTCGCTCGTCATCGCGGCCAGCACGCGGCGGTCGATGTCGAGGATCGCCGACGCAGGATCGCCGAGCTGCGCCGTCACCGCACCATGCAACGTGCCCATCTGCGCAAGCAGCTCGCGCATGTTCTGCGCGCCCGCGCCCGATGCGGCCTGATACGTCATCGCCGTGATCCAGTCGACGAGGTTCTCGCGGAACAGGCCGCCCAACGCCATCAGCATCAGGCTGACCGTGCAATTGCCGCCGATGAAATTCTTCGTGCCCCTGACGAGCGCATCCTTGATCACGTTCTTGTTCACCGGATCGAGAATGATGACCGCATCGTCGTTCATTCGCAGCGCCGATGCCGCGTCGATCCAGTAGCCGTTCCAACCGGCCGCGCGCAGCTTCGGGAACACGTCGTTCGTGTAGTCGCCGCCCTGGCACGTGATGATGATGTCGCACTTTTTCAGATCGTCGATGCTCGCCGCATCCTTGAGCGTGGTCTCGTTTTTCGCGAGCGACGGCGCTTGGCCGCCCGCATTGCTGGTGCTGAAAAACACCGGCTCGATCAGATCGAAATCGCCTTCTTCCTGCATGCGCTGCATCAGCACGCTGCCGACCATGCCGCGCCAACCTACGAGACCTACGTTCATGACTCACCCTTTGCTGGAGCTTCCCCGCCTTTTCCGCCCCCGGCGCGACCGCGCGGGGAAACAGGCGGGCACGACGGACGACGATCAGGTTTTCGTGATCGTTTTCGTGATGATGATTTTGCCGGCGACAACGGCAATGGCGCGCGCACCCGCACGGGCTTGTTTGCCGTGGAGTGTCAGGACCGGGGAGATCGGGGAAATTGGCGCCATCGTTCGAGTCTACACAAACCTCGCGGGCCACACAACGGCTAATGCCGCAGCGCACATGGGGTACGAACGCATCGCCTGCGCCGCGCGTTCATACCCTTTTGCCGAAATATTCGAGCCCGCGATTCGAATCGCGTCGCGTCAGAGCGCGGCCACAACCGCGTCGCCCATCTGCGCGGTGCCGATCGTGGTGGTGCCCGGCGTCGCGATATCGGCGGTGCGGCAGCCCTGCTCGAGCACCTTCTGGACCGCGCGCTCCACCCGGTCCGCCTGCTCGGCGCGATTCAGCGAGTAGCGCAGCATCATCGCGGCCGACAAGATCGTCGCGAGCGGATTCGCGATGCCCTTGCCCGCGATGTCCGGCGCGGAACCGTGCGACGGCTCGTACAGCCCCTTGTTGTTCTTGTCGAGCGACGCGGACGGCAGCATGCCGATCGAGCCCGTCAGCATCGACGCCTCGTCGGACAAAATATCGCCGAACATGTTGCCGGTCACGATCACGTCGAACTGCTTCGGCGCCTTCGCGAGCTGCATCGCCGCGTTGTCGACGTACATGTGCGACAGTTCGACGTCCGCGTATTCCTTCGACACGTCGATCATGATGTCGCGCCAGAACTGCGACGTTTCCAGCACGTTCGCTTTGTCGACCGACAGCAGTTTCTTCTGCCGCTTTTGCGCGGCCTGAAACGCGACGTGCGCGATGCGCCGCACCTCGGGCTCCGAATAACGCATCGTGTCGAAGCCTTCGCGCGCGCCCGCGAATGGGCCATCCGGCGCTTGGCGGATGCCGCGCGGCTGACCGAAATAGATGTCGCCGTTCAGCTCGCGCACGATCAGGATATCCAGGCCCGCGATCAGTTCGGCTTTGAGCGGCGACGCGTCGACGAGCTGCGCATAGCAGATTGCCGGACGAAAGTTCGCGAACAACTCCAGATGCTTGCGCAGGCCGAGAATCGCCTGCTCGGGGCGCAGCGCGCGCTCGAGCGAATCGTATTTCCAGTCGCCAACAGCGCCGAACAAGACCGCATCCGCTTCCTTCGCGAGCTTGAGGGTCGCATCCGGCAAAGGATGGCCGCTCGCCTCGTAGCCCGCGCCGCCAACGGGCGCGGTTTCCAGTTCGAATTTCTCGTCGAGCGCGTTCAGCACCTTCACGGCTTCGTTGACGATTTCCGGACCAATGCCGTCGCCCGGCAACACTGCAATCTTCATGCGCAATCCCTGATAAAAACGGATGATGACCGTGGAGAGTCGAGCAAAAGGCGCGCGGCCCGCGCCTTCGCGATAAAAACGGCTCGGTTGATCAGCCGATCAGCTTGTTGTCGAGCCATGGCTGCTGCGCGAGCCGCTGCGCCTCGAACTGGCGAATCTCGTTCGCATGACGCAGCGTGAGGCCGATATCGTCGAAACCGTTCAGCAGGCAGTACTTGCGAAACGCGGCGATCTCGAACGGATATTCGCGGCCGTCCGGCGCGCGCACGAGCTGCGCGTCGAGATCGACGCTCAACTGATAGCCGTTGAAAGCATACGTTTCATTGAACAGATGATCGACCTGCTGTTCGGTCAATACGATCGGCAACAGGCCGTTCTTGTAGCAATTGTTGAAAAAGATGTCGGCGAAGCTCGGCGCGACGATCGCGCGAAAGCCGTACTGCTGCAGCGCCCACGGCGCATGTTCGCGCGAGCTGCCGCAACCGAAATTCTTGCGCGCGAGCAGGATCGACGCGCCCTGATAGCGCGCCTGATTCAGCACGAAATCCGGGTTCAGCGGACGCTTCGAGTTGTCCTGGCCCGGCTCGCCGTGATCGAGATAGCGCCATTCGTCGAACGCATTCGGGCCGAAGCCCGTGCGCTTGATCGACTTCAGGAACTGCTTCGGAATGATCGCGTCGGTGTCGACGTTCTCGCGATCGAGCGGCGCGACGACGCCGGTATGCACTGTGAATTTTTCCATGATCGGTCAACCAGATTGGAGGCCGGCCGCCGCCACGGCGACGTTCCGGCGAAATCGAATCGCGAGCCGCGGCCTAACCGCGCGCCCGCATGCCGTCACTGCGCGGCCTTCTTGATCGCATGACCGGCGGCGTCGATGTCCTGCCCCATGCCCGCGACGGTGTTGCAGCCGGCGGCCGCCCACGCGAGGCCCGCGAGCGCGAGCCACGCGACGATCCGTTTCAGCTGATGTGCGTTCATCGGCTCACCCCAGCTTGCGAATGTCGACGAAATGGCCTTCGATCGCCGCCGCCGCGGCCATCGCCGGGCTGACGAGATGCGTGCGGCCGCCCTGCCCCTGACGCCCTTCGAAATTGCGGTTCGACGTCGACGCGCAGCGCTCGCCCGGCTCGAGCCGGTCGGCATTCATCGCGAGGCACATCGAACAGCCCGGCTCGCGCCATTCGAAACCCGCGCCGGTCAATATCTTATCGAGCCCCTCGCGCTCGGCCTGCGCCTTCACGAGCCCCGAGCCCGGCACGACCATCGCGAGCCGCACGTTGGGCGCGACACGGCGATTGAGCTGCTTCACGACATACGCGGCCGCGCGGATATCCTCGATCCGCGCGTTCGTGCACGAGCCGATGAAGACCTTGTCGATCTTGATCGATTCGATCGGCGTGTTCGGCTCGAGCGCCATGTACGTGAGCGCGCGCGCCATCGCGTCGCGCTTGACCGGATCCTTCTCGCGCTCGGGATCGGGCACGCGGCCGTCGATCGACGTGACCATCTCCGGCGACGTGCCCCACGTGACCTGCGGAACGATCTCGGCCGCGTTCAGCTCGACGACGCGGTCGAAATGCGCGCCGTCGTCCGACTTGAACGTCTTCCAGTACGCCACCGCCTGATCCCATTGCGCGCCCGTCGGCACGAACGGACGGCCCTTCAGGTATTCGATCGTCGTGTCGTCGACGGCGACCATGCCGGCGCGCGCGCCGGCCTCGATCGCCATGTTGCAGACCGTCATGCGCCCCTCCATCGACAGCGCGCGGATCGCCGAGCCGCCGAATTCGATCGCGTAGCCGGTGCCGCCCGCCGTGCCGATCTTGCCGATGATCGCAAGCACGATGTCCTTCGCGGTGCAGCCGCGCGGCAATTGGCCGTCGACTTTCACCAGCATGTTCTTGCTCTTTTTCTGCAACAGCGTCTGCGTGGCAAGCACGTGCTCGACTTCGGACGTGCCGATGCCGTGCGCGAGCGCGCCGAACGCGCCGTGCGTCGACGTATGCGAATCGCCGCAAACGATCGTCATGCCCGGCAGCGTCGCGCCCTGTTCCGGCCCGATGATGTGGACGATGCCCTGGCGCACGTCGTTCATCTTGAACTGCGTGATGCCGAACGCATCGCAATTCGCGTCGAGCGTGTCGACCTGCAGCTTCGACACCGGATCGGCGATGCCGTGGCTGCGGTCCGTCGTCGGCACGTTGTGATCCGACACGGCGAGATTCGCGCTGATCCGCCATACCGGGCGCTCGGCGAGCTTCAACCCTTCGAACGCCTGCGGGCTCGTGACTTCATGCAGCAGGTGCCGATCGATATAGAGCAACGCGGTGCCGTCCTCCTCGGTGCGCACGACGTGCGAATTCCACAATTTGTCGTAGAGGGTCTGGGTCATAGGGTCTTCGATATGCGGGGAGAGTGTCTACGTACAAGCCGTCAGGATAGAGCCGATTATGCCACGCGACACGCTCGCCATTACGCTCAGAAATCGAAAAAAACCATAAAAAACAGCGAGTTGAGTGGTAGCGCAAGTACCTGTATCAGCACTACCCGGCACATGCGGCGCACGGGCCGCGCGCTGCCGCCACGCTCATCGCCGCAACCGATGCCGCAACGCGCGAACGCGCGCGTCGCCCATGACAATCGGCAGATATCTCGCTAAATATTCATATTTATCGACTATTTAATTCATTTTTCGCCATACAATAGGAAATCAATCAAATAACTCACCATCGGATCGCAGCCATTTTGCGGCGCGATCCGCCGCCATCACACATCACGGGGTTGTTCCGATGAAGTTTCGTTGTACCGCTGTCCTCGCACGCGCCGCGGCCACCATCAGCACAAGCGCATGCGTCACTGTCTCGTTCGCCGCGTTGCAGCCGATCGACGAGGCCCCCGTCGCGCAACGCGTGGACCAGACGTGCCGGATTCGGCCCGATACCGGCACCGATTGCACGACCGTGCGGCGCTTGACGATCTTGCGGCCGGTCGGTCGCGACCTGCTGTCCCGCCTCGACTTCGACTATCGCGAGCAGGACCGCTTCGAGATCAAGGACGCCGCGGTAATCGGCCCGGACGGGCAGCGCACGCCGGTATCCGGCGCGCAAATCGACACGCGCACCGCGCCGAACCCCGCCGCCGGTTTCGTGCGCAACAAGCGGACGTCGATCGCATTTCCCGGCTTGCGGGTCGGCAGCACCGTGGTTTTCACGACGTTCGAGCACACCGCGCCGCTGCCGCTCGCACGGCAGTTCCATGAAGCCATATGGTTGCGGCCGATGCCGATCCGCAACGATGCGTACCGCATCGAATACACGGCCGAGCAGCCGATCCTCTGGCGCGCCGAGCAGATCGACGCGTTTCGCGTTGCGTCGTCGAACGGCGGCAAGCGGCTCGTCATCGAGCAAAAGCAGCCGCGCTACGTCAACGTCGTCGACGAGGACGGCACGACTTTGCGCCGCGCGCCGCGCATCGAGTTGGCGAGCAGCCTGAACGCACAGGATCACTTCAGCGCCTATGCGAAGCGCTACAACGAGATTCTCGCCGCGCCGCTGCCCGGCGCCGCGGCGGCCGCGGTTCGCGACGCCCGGGCGTTGCCCGCCGCCGCGCGCGTGGCCGAGTTGATGAAACACATCGATGCGCATTACCGCTATCTCGGCGACTGGCGCGCGAGCGAACGCGGCTATGTGCCATTCGAACTCGCGCAGATCGAAGCGAACGGCTATGGCGACTGCAAGGACCTCGCGATCCTGCTCGCGGCAATGCTGAACGCGAGCGGCATCGACGCGCGCCCCGCCTGGGTATACGCGGGCTCGTTCGCGCCATCGCTGCTGATTCCCGGCGCGCAGGCGCCCAATCACGCGATCGTGCGCGCTGTCGTCGACGGCGAGACCTGGTGGCTCGATCCGACCCAGCCGGTCCGCCTCCCCGGCCGCACGCCGGCGGCGCTCCAGGATCGCTGGGCGCTCGTCGTCGATGCGGGCGGCGGCGTGCGCAACGAGCACATCGGCGCCGAAGCGCCGATCGTGAGCATCGATGCGACACTGAACAGCCGCCCAAAGCCCGACGGCAGCGCACAAGTCACGGGGCATGCGTATTTCGGCGGCGAGGATCGGCTGGGGCTGATGGATCTCGACCGTGACCGTGGCACGAGCGCCGGCGACCAGGCGCTATGCAAGAAATGGCTCAACGAACCGCGCGCGTGCGAGATCAAGCGAATGCGCAGCGACGACGCGCCCGGTGCACGCTACCGCGTCGAAATCGACGGCATCGACGGCCGCGCGCTCGAACAGCTGTCGGGCCAGCACGTATACGACGGCGGGAAGCTGCGGCAATTGTGGGAGCAGTATGCCGACTACCGGCAGACCAGCAAGGTCGGCGACGTGTTCTTGCACGACGCGTCGATCATGACCGTCCGTGTGCAGCTTGACGGCGTGAAGCCCGTGCGGCCGCTCGCCGCGTGCGCCGCGCGCTCGCCATGGTATGACCTCGACGTGACGCCGCAAGCCGCGAGCGGCGGCATCGCGTACCGCTATCGCATCGCGCAAAAAACGCGCTGGCTGAATCACGACGACTTGACGAGCGACGCGTTCGGCCGCTTCCTCGACGACGCCCGGCGCTGCACGGATACGCTGCGTCAAAGCATATCGTTCTGACGAGTACGGGCGCGCGGCGCAAGCCGCGCTCCACGCACCGCCCGCGCGCGCCCGCCGTGCACGCTCACCCGCGCTCACGCTTACATGCGGCTTCCCATCTGCTCGCGGCCCAGCGCGGTCAGATCGTCCGGCCGCGCCCGCCCGGCAAAATCCGTCTCGAAGTGATCGGCCGGAAAGTCCGGCGGGCTTTCACCCTGCACGAAGCTCGGCCATTGCCGCCGTAGATACGCATCGTTCTTCGCGCAAGCGGGCGCGGCCGCGATATACATCACGTTGCTATGGCCAGTGCCACGATGCGTATCCTCGACCGCGTGCACCACATCGCCATGCCAGAACACCGCGTCGCCGGGCTGCATCGGCGGAATCGGCACGAGCGCGTCGAGCAGCAACGCATGCCATTCGGGCAGGATCGACAGTGCGCGCCCAGGGCGAGCGCCGCACAGATCGTCGTCCGGCACGTCGTCCTGTAACGCGCGCAGCATCACATAGGCCATCGCGTTCGCGATCGGAATCAATTGCAACGTGCCGTCGCCCGGCCCTTGCGGCGTCAGCGCAGTCCAACCCTGGAACGTGCGGAACATCGAACACACCGCCGGCGACGCAATCTCCTCGACGTCCGGCCGGAACGCGCCGTCGAACGGATCGTACTCGCGCCAATGGCCAGCAAGCACATGCCGGTACACGCGGCGGAAATTCGGACCGAGCCAGCGCTCGACCGAACCGCCGTCGACATGCGGCGACAAGCCCAGCGATGACGAGCCCGGCGGCCGGCGGCGAATGCGGTCCGCATACGCGGGCACGCGGTCGGGATCGAAATGCGTGCGCCCGTCGCTTTGCGCACGCCACAGGCGGTTCAGGAACACGCGCACGCGCGTAAGCTCCGGCGACTGACGCGCGTCGACTTGCGGCCGCGACCAGTAAATCCCGTAGATCTGCGGCCGGCTCGACGCCAGCGTGCCGAAATATTTGTCATCCGCGCGGCGCGGCAGCTTGTCGTCGAGCCGGTTCGATTCGACGTAGCGCGTGATTTCGTCGTTCCAGTCGCTTGCGCGCCGCGCATCGAACACGCCCCGGATCACGCATGCGCCGCGCGTGCGCAGCGCCGCGACGGCCGCGGGATCGACGCGCTGCGCCGCGATATCCGCGTAGCGCAGCACGGGAATCGTGTCGGCGCCGCGGTCCCGATCGCTGCGAATCGCATCGACTTGGCGCGCAATCTCGCCTTCCAACTCGCGAAACACCCGCGCCCGGCCAGGCAGCGCGGCGCGCAGCGCGGTTTTCGCCGTGCGGATCGCGCTCGGCAGATCGTCGTCGATAACAAACGGCATTGATGTCTCCTTCGTTGGGCTGAGTGCGTGCCGTGAGCTTAGGTCGCGCGGCACAGCGAAAGCGATGGTATTCAGACGAATTTCGATACTATTGCGTCAATGGCGAAGATCGGCAGTTGGCCGCGTATCGGGCAGGTTCACGGCGACAGATGCGCCCCCGATTGTTGCCGCCGGAATCGCGAAAATACGCGCCGTAGTCGTCCTGGCGGTAATGCGGCCGCAACCCCGGCGAGCCCTCGGTGGTTCCATCCGCCGGAAGCGCTCGGCGATCGGCCGCTCGCGCGCAAGAAACCGGGCCATTTGCCCGTTTCCAGACGACGCAGGGCCGCCGTCGTGCGGCCGGCCGGTCAGAAACAGCAGCCGCGATGCGCCGCCCGGCATCCATGCCGCCCAAGTTGCCGGATCGCCAAACCTGAGCCGACGCCCGAGCGCGTCCATCAGCGGCGCATAAAACGCGTATGCGCGGTCGACATCGCTGATGTCGATGGCAAATATGCGCGGCAATCCCCCCTTTTAAGAGCCGGCATGCACGGCCACGTTACAGAGAGCTTTCGATGAAACCGCAGTACGAACGTGTCACGATCCCCGCCGGCTGCTCGATCCGCGTCTATCACCGTAGACTCGCCGCGATCCCATTCGAATGGCATCATCATCCGGAATACGAACTGACGCTCACGCTGAACAGCCGCGGCCGCCGCTTCATCGGCGATCACGCCGCCGACTACGATGGCGACGATCTCGCCCTCGTGCCGCCGAATCTGCCGCATACATGGGCGTCGGAAGAACGCATCGATCCCGATGCGCCGCAGGTCGCGCTCGTCGTCTGGTTCACCGGTGACTGGGCGCGCCGCGTCGCCGACTGCTGCCCCGAATTCGGCAAGCTGCACTCGCTGCTGCGCCGCGCCGCGCCGGGACTGGCGTTCGGCCAGCAGGCCGCCGCCGCGATGCGCGCGCGGCTGCCGGCGCTGCTCGATGCCTCGCCGCGCGCACGGCTGGCGGCGGTGCTCGACGCGCTCGCGGAACTCGCCGAAACCGCCGCGCAACCGCTCGCGACCGCAGCCGCATACAGTGCGAAAGCGGCTGGTGTAGCGGCAAGCAAAGGGCAAGCGCAAGCAGCACGGTCCGCTACCGGCCAAGTGTGGACCGAGCCTGCGGCGGCCTGTCCGCGTCTGACCGACGGCGGCTCAGGCCGAGTGACTTCGCGCGGAACCGAAACCGAGTCGCGCGAAACAAACCCAGCCCAGACCTTGGTGACCGTATCTATTCCGGCCAACTCGAACTGCGCGCAAAGCTCGGCGACACCGGCCGGCCCCGTCGCGGCAAGCCCCATCCCCGAAGCCGAGCGCCTGGACCGCGTGCTCGATCTGCTCGAGCGCCGCTTTCACGAGCCGCTGCGCATCGCGGAACTCGCCGCGGCCGCGCATCTGTCGGAGCGTTCGCTGCAACGCCGGTTCGCGCAGCACGTCGGCGAAAGTATCGGCCGTTATCTGCAACGCGTGCGGATCGCTTACGCGTCGCGCCAACTCACGGCCACCGATTGGCCCATTGCCGTCATTGCCGCTCGCGCGGGCTTTTCGAATCTCTCGAACTTCAACCGGCAATTCCGCACAGTGCGCAACATGACGCCGCGCGAATACCGGCAGTGGTTCGCCGCGCATGGTCGCGCAGCCGATTCGCCCGAAGAACCGGCCCCACTGAACGTGCGCTCGCCGTCACTCGAACGCCGTTCATCTCGGCAAACGCGTCGCTGAAAGCCGCTGCGCCGAAACGCCAGACGAACGCCTGCGCAGCTAGATCGCGGCCATGCCCGCCGCGCAAAAAAGAAAACGCCTCGACGGCGAAACCGTCGAGGCGCGAATCAAACAGCGCGCGCGGCACATCGCCCGCACGCAATTCCGGCCGCTTAGCGCTGCGCGATCGGCTTCGCGGTGCGCTGCGTTTCGCCGATGAAGAGCTGGCGCGGACGGCCGATCTTCTGCTCGGGATCGGCGATCATCTCGTTCCACTGCGCGATCCAGCCGACCGTGCGAGCCATCGCGAAGATGCAGGTGAACATCGACGTCGGGATGCCGAGCGCGCGCTGGACGATGCCCGAATAGAAATCGACGTTCGGATACAGCTTGCGCGACACGAAGTATTCGTCTTCGAGCGCGATCTTCTCGAGCTGCATCGCGAGCTTGAACAGCGGATCGTCGTGCAGACCCAGTTCGTTCAACACTTCATGGCAGGTCTCGCGCATCAGCTTCGCACGCGGATCGTAGTTCTTGTACACGCGGTGGCCGAAGCCCATCAGCTTCACGCCCGAATTCTTGTCCTTCACTTGCTTGATGAATTCGGGGATGTTGTCCGGCGAGCCGATCTGCTCGAGCATATTCAGCGCGGCTTCGTTCGCGCCGCCGTGCGCCGGCCCCCACAGACATGCGATACCGGCCGCGATACACGCAAACGGATTCGCACCCGACGAGCCCGCAAGACGGACCGTCGACGTCGATGCGTTCTGCTCGTGATCGGCATGCAGAATCAGGATACGGTCGAGCGCGCGCACCAGCACGTCGTTGACCTGATATTCCTCGCACGGGTTCGCGAACATCATCCGCATGAAGTTCGCGCTGTACGACAGATTGTTTTGCGGATAAACGAACGGCTGACCGATGCTGTATTTGTACGCCATCGCGACGAGCGTCGGCAGCTTCGCGATCATGCGGATCGCCGACACCTCGCGGTGACGCGGCTCGTTGATATCGAGCGAATCGTGATAGAACGCCGACAGCGCGCCGACTGCGGCGACCAGGATCGCCATCGGGTGCGCATCGCGGCGGAAGCCGCGGAAGAAGAACTGCATCTGCTCGTGCACCATCGTGTGCTTCGTGACGGTGGCGACGAATTCCTTCTTTTGCGCCGCGTTCGGCAGTTCGCCCTTCAGCAGCAGGTAGCAGGTTTCGAGGAAGTCCGCATTCTCGGCGAGATTGTCGATCGGGTAGCCGCGATACAGCAGCTCGCCCTTGTCGCCGTCGATGTACGTGATGGCCGAGTTGCACGACGCTGTCGACATGAAGCCCGGGTCATACGTGAACTTGCCTGTCTGGCCGTACAGCTTGCGGATGTCGATCACATCCGGGCCCAGCGTACCCTTGTAGATCGGCAGTTCGACGCTCGGCGAATTATCGCTGAACGATAGCGTGGCTTTAACATCAGACGGGGTCATGGCACATCCTCAATCGAAAAAAGAAATGGTTTTCGATAACGGGCACAACGCTCTCAAACGCTGCGCAGCATCTCCAGCAGCCTGGACATTTCCGGGCCGGCAAGGTCGCCCTCCGGTTCCTTGCGCGCAAGCAGCAAGTCCATCAGGTCGTTGTCGCTCAGATCCAGCAGGCGCGACAGTGCGCTCACGTCGGCGTCGCTGAGGTCATGCTCGTGTCTTTCGAAGAAACGCTCGAAAATGAGATCGTTCTCCAGCAGACCGCGCCGGGCGCGCCAGCGAAGACGCGCGCGGCGGTGCGGATCGGATTGATGCGACTCGCTCATGGCAGTACGCGTCGCGCCGCGCCAAGCCGGGCCGCGCCGAACGAACACGCGGGCGCGCAGCGGGCGGCGGACGAAGCGAGCAAAGATTGTTTCATATTAAACCGCACGGCGAACCATCAGTTCCTTGATCTTGCCGATCGCCTTCGTCGGGTTCAGGCCCTTCGGACACACGTCGACGCAGTTCATGATCGTATGGCAGCGGAACAGGCGGTACGGATCGTTGAGATTGTCGAGGCGCTCGCCCGTCGCGCGATCACGGCTGTCCGCGATGAAGCGGTATGCCTGCAGCAGGCCGGCCGGGCCGACGAACTTGTCCGGATTCCACCAGAAGCTCGGGCACGACGTCGAGCAGCTCGCGCACAGAATGCACTCGTACAGGCCGTCCAGCTCGTCGCGCTCCTCCGGCGACTGCAGACGCTCCTTCTCGGGCGGCGGCTCGTCGTTGATCAGGTACGGGCGGATCGAGTGATACTGGTTGAAGAACTGCGTGAAGTCGCAAATCAGGTCGCGTACGACGGGCAAGCCCGGCAGCGGACGCAGCACGATCTTCTGCGGCAGGTCGTTCAGGTTCGTCAGACATGCCAGGCCGTTCTTGCCGTTGATGTTCATCGCGTCCGAACCGCACACGCCCTCGCGGCACGAGCGGCGGAACGACAACGTCTCGTCGAGCGCCTTCAGCTTGACGAGCGCGTCGAGCAGCATCCGCTCGTGTTGAATCTCCAGCTCGTACGTCTGCATGCGCGGCGCGGCGTCCTTATCCGGATCGTAGCGGTAGATTTCGAAAATGCGTTTGGCCATTTCAGATTCCTTTGCGCTGGCTTAGAACGTGCGCGCCTTCGGCGGCACGGACTCGACCGTCAGCGGCTTCATATGGACGGGCTTGTAGTCGAGGCGATCGTTTTCGCTAAACCACAGGGTGTGGCGCAGCCAGTTATCGTCATCGCGGTGTTCGTAGTCGCTGTGCGCGTGCGCGCCGCGGCTTTCCTTGCGCGCTTCGGCCGACACCATCGTCGCGCGCGCGACCTCGATCAGGTTCGCCAGTTCGAGCGCCTCGACGCGCGCGGTGTTGAACACCTTCGACTTGTCCTTCAGATGCACGTTGGCGGCGCGCTCCTTCAACTCGGCCATCTTGCCGACGCCCTCGGACAGCAGCGCCGACGTGCGGAACACGCCCGCATGCTTTTGCATCGTCGAGCGGATGTCGTTCGCGACGTCCTGCGTATATTCGCCCGACGACGATTTCTCGAGCTTCGCGAGACGCTCGAGCGAGAAATCGCCCGCGTCCGCCGGCAGCGGCTTGTGATCGCGCTGGTTCTTCACATGCTCGACGATATGGTTGCCGGCCGCGCGGCCGAACACCACGAGATCGAGCAGTGAATTCGTGCCGAGACGGTTCGCGCCGTGCACCGACACGCACGAGCATTCGCCGACCGCGTAGAAGCCGTTGATCGGCTCCTCATGGCCGCGCGCCGTGCCGACCACCTGGCCGTGAATGTTGGTCGGAATGCCGCCCATTTGATAATGGATCGTCGGCACGACCGGAATCGGCTCCTTGATGCAATCGACGTTCGCGAACTTCAGCGCGATTTCGCGGATCGACGGCAGGCGCTTCATGATCGTCTCCGCGCCGATGTGCGACAGGTCGAGCAGCACGTGATCCTTGTTCGGACCGACGCCTCGGCCTTCCTTGATTTCCTGGTCCATCGAGCGCGACACGAAATCGCGCGGCGCCAGATCCTTCAGCGTCGGCGCATAGCGCTCCATGAAGCGCTCGCCGTTCGCATTGCGCAGAATGCCGCCTTCGCCGCGCACGCCTTCGGTGATCAGCACGCCCGCGCCCGCGACGCCCGTCGGGTGGAACTGCCAGAACTCCATGTCCTGCAGCGCGATGCCCGAACGCGCGGCCATCCCGAGGCCGTCGCCCGTGTTGATGAACGCGTTGGTCGACGCCGCGAAGATGCGGCCCGCGCCGCCCGTTGCGAAGAGCGTCGTCTTGCCTTCGAGGATGTAGACGTCGCCCGTTTCCATTTCGAGGGCCGTCACGCCGAGCACGTCGCCGTCCGCATCGCGGATCAGGTCGAGCGCCATCCATTCGACGAAGAATTGCGTCTTCGCGGCGACGTTCTGCTGGTACAGCGTGTGCAGCAGCGCGTGGCCGGTGCGGTCGGCCGCCGCGCACGCGCGCTGCACCGGCTTCTCGCCGTAGTTCGCGGTGTGGCCGCCGAACGGGCGCTGGTAGATCGTGCCGTCCGCGTTGCGGTCGAACGGCATGCCGAAGTGTTCGAGTTCGTAGACCGCGTTCGGCGCTTCACGGCACATGAATTCGATCGCGTCCTGGTCGCCGAGCCAGTCGGAGCCCTTGATCGTGTCGTAGAAGTGATAGTGCCAGTTGTCTTCGCTCATGTTGCCAAGCGACGCGCCGATCCCGCCTTGCGCGGCGACCGTGTGCGAACGCGTCGGGAACACTTTCGACAGCACGCAGACGGAAAGGCCCGCGCGCGACAGTTGCAGCGACGCGCGCATCCCCGAGCCGCCCGCGCCGACGATCACCACGTCGAACTTGCGACGCGGCAGGGAATTTTTGATTGCAGCCATTCTTTACACTCTCCAGAGAATCTGCGCAGCGTAACCCGCGCTCGCGAGCAGCCAGACGATCGTCAACGATTGCAGCACGATACGCACGCCGACGGGCTTCACGTAGTCCATCCAGATATCGCGCACGCCGACCCATGCGTGATAGAAGAGCGAAAGCAGCGTGACGAAGGTGGCGAGCTTCATCCATTGCGTGGCGAAGATCGACGCCCAGCCTTCATACGAGAAATCGCGCGCGGTAAAGAACCACACGAGCAGGATCACCGTGTAGACCGCCATGATCGTGGCGGTGATGCGTTGCGCGAGCCAGTCGCGCAGACCATAGTGAGCGCCGACGACGAGGCGCTTCGAGCCGATACGATTGTGGGCTGCCATTTTTTAGAATGCTCCGAACAGTTTGAGCGCGACGGCGACCGTGAGAAGCGTCGACACGGCGAATACGACGACCGACGTGCGCTTGCCGCGCTCCTTGGACACCGCATCGTGATTCATGTCCATCAGCAGATGGCGCACACCCGCGCAGAAGTGGAACAGAAACGCCCACGACAGCGCGAGAACGATCAGCTTGACGATGATGTTGGAGAGAAACGCCTTGAAGACTTCGAAGCTGAGTTCGGAGGTCAGGCTTTGATCGAAGAGATAAAGCAGGAAAGGAAGAAACAGGAACAGCAGCGCACCGCTGACCCGGTGCAGGATCGAAACCTTGGCCGCGAGCGGCAGACGGTACTTCAGCGTGATATCGCCAAATCCGATGTTCCGATACTCCGGCCTCGGCTTTCTAACTGCTTCAGTCATGCTAGACCCCTACGATGTTGTGACACTAATCCGAGATTTTAGCGCCTTTTTATTTCGCGCTGCAGCGAAAGTCAGCGCTGAAGCGTTGCATTTCACAGCGGTAAACAAGGCGCGAAACATGCTTGGCGCGTGGGGGCGCAATCACCTATTGTTTTGCCTTATGCTGATTCAGGCTCAGCCTGAGTTGCTACCGATCTTCAGTTCAACTGTTCAACTTTCAACTCAAGTCGTTCTGATAGTAATACCCGGTCGTGACATACCATCCGCGCCGCACCTCGACGGGGCGGTCACCATACGTATATGACACGCGCTCGACCGACAGCAACGGAAAGCCCACCGGCACGCCAATTGCGTCGGCAACCGCAGGCTCCGCCGCCACCGCGCGGACCTTCTCGGTCGCACGAATCATCCGCGTGCCGAACTCGCTTTCGAACATCGCGTAAAGCGGACCCTTGTAATCGCTCAAGCGCTCGAAAGTCAGTCCGCGAAATATCGCGCCCGGCAACCAGATCTCGTCGAGCACCGTCACCGCGCCGTCGAACTCCAGGACGCGCCGCACCTGAACGACCGGATCGGCCGGCTTCAGATCGAGTTGGCGCGCGATCTCGGCCGGCGCCCGCATGCGCCGGCACTCGAGCAGCCGGCTCACATGCGGATGCTCGACGCCGTCGTCGGCCAGAAGCCGCAGGAAACGGAACTGCGCGCGCTCCTCGCTATGAGTCGCAACGAACGTGCCCTTGCCCTGGCGGCGCACGAGCAGATTGTCGGCGGCGAGTTCGTCGATCGCCTTGCGCACCGTGCCCTGGCTGACCTTGTAGCGCGCCGCGAGTTCGACCTCGCTCGGAATGATTTCGCCCGGCTTCCATTCGCCGGCCTCGAGACTCTGCGTGATCAGCGCCTTGATTTGCTGATAGAGCGGGCTGAAAGTCGGCGAAGGGGCGGCCGCGGCTTCGCCGCCGGGCTGCGAAGCGCCGGCTGCGCCAGTCGGATTGGGTGCGCTCGCCTGATTGGAAGTCATGGCGCGCATTTCAACATAAACCCCGCTTTTCCGTCTAGATTTTTCCTGCAAAACATCTGTCTTATATAAGACATAAGATAGGGTTTGACTTTGCCTGCCGCGACTCCTAAACTCCGGGGCGAGCAAGGGTTCGCGGGTTGCCGCACGCATGCCGGCTGTGCGCCCCAATCGGGCCGGCTCACGCTAATCACGGGCTTGCGCCGGCGGCCTGCCCCGCAAACGGATTTTGGGATCAGGGGAACGTGCGTTGCCCGTCATTAGCGTGAGCCGGCCCCGGCGCTCCCGGCTGTTTTCAGGCAGCGTCGCGCCTGCAACCGCGAGTCCTCCCCTGCTACAACGCAACGCTTCGCATAACGCGCATAAAATGGCGTTTTTCCTAGCGTTCCACGCTCATCGTCCTGGAGATTTCAATGGCTAAGCCCGCAAAGCGCGTCGCCGTCACCGGCGCCGCAGGTCAAATCGGTTATTCCCTGCTATTTCGCATCGCCAACGGCGATCTGCTCGGCAAGGATCAGCCGGTCATCCTGCAATTGCTCGATCTGCCGCAAGCGCAAGCGGCCGTCAAAGGCGTCGTGATGGAGCTGGAAGACTGCGCGTTCCCGCTGCTCGCGGGCGTCGTGGTGACGGACGACCCGAAGGTCGCATTCAAGGATGCCGATGTCGCGCTGCTGGTCGGCGCCCGTCCGCGCTCGAAAGGCATGGAGCGCAAGGATCTGCTGTCGGCGAACGCCGAAATCTTCACGGTTCAAGGCCGCGCGCTCAATGAAGTCGCGAGCCGCGACGTGAAGGTGCTGGTCGTCGGCAACCCGGCGAACACGAACGCATACATCGCGATGAAGTCGGCACCGGATCTGCCGAAAAAGAACTTCACCGCGATGCTGCGCCTGGACCACAACCGCGCGCTGTCGCAGCTTGCGGCGAAGTCCGGCAAGCCGGTCGCGTCGATCGAGAAGCTCGCGGTATGGGGCAACCACTCGCCGACGATGTACCCCGACTTCCGCTTCGCGACGGCCGAAGGCGAATCGCTGCTGAAGCTGATCAACGACGACGACTGGAACCGCAACACGTTCATCCCGACCGTCGGCAAGCGCGGCGCGGCGATCATCGAGGCGCGCGGGCTGTCGTCGGCGGCGTCGGCGGCGAACGCGGCGATCGACCACATCCGCGACTGGGTGCTCGGCACGAATGGCAAGTGGGTCACGATGGGCATCCCGTCGGACGGCTCGTATGGCATTCCCGAGGACATCATCTACGGCGTGCCCGTCACCACGGAAAACGGCGAATACAAGCGCGTCGAAGGCCTGGAGATCGATGCGTTCTCGCGCGAGAAGATGGACGCGACGCTCGCCGAGCTGCTCGAAGAGCGCGATGGCGTCGCTCACCTGCTGAAGTAAAGCACGTGCGACGCGCCGGGCCTGCCGCGCCGAAGTCGCGCGGGGCGGCCCGGCAACCGGCCGGCCGGGCGTCACGCCCGGCCGGCTCCGGCGATCCCGAGCCCCGCGATCCGATCCGCACGGCCTCTGCGCTCAACACTGCCCGCGCCGCCAGAGCCCGTTCGAATCGGATTTTCCCAGTTGGCCCAGATCCTGACGACCTGACGCAGAAAAGATGTCCGCGCTTACCCCCGCAGAAGTGCTGTACGAAGGCGTTACCCCTCCGGCGATCCTGCCCTGCTGCGATCACTACGCCGGCAGCGAAAAGCTGATGCTGAAGTCGCTTGCGCTGCAAGCGGAACTCGGGCCGGTATTCGACGTCACGCTCGATTGCGAGGACGGCGCGCGCGTGGGCCACGAGGCCGAGCATGCGGAACTCGTCGCGGCGCTCGTCGGCGGCGACGCGAACCGCTTCGGACGCGTCGGCGCGCGCATCCACGACATTTCCCATCCGCACTGGCGCGACGACGTGCGCATCATCCTGCGCGCGGCGCGCCCGCCCGCGTACCTGACGCTGCCGAAGGTCGGCAGCGCGGCCGACGCAGCCGAAATGTGCGCGTTCATCGAGGCGTCGCGCCGCGAACTCGGCATTGCGCAGCCGATTCCCGTCGACGTGCTGATCGAAACCCACGGCGCGCTCGCCGACGCGGCAAAGATCGCCGCGCTGCCGAACGTCGCGACGCTGAGCTTCGGCCTGATGGACTTCGTTTCCGCTCACCACGGCGCGATTGCCGACGCGGCGATGCGCACGCCCGGCCAGTTCGATCATCCGCTCGTGCGCCGCGCGAAGCTGGAAATCGCCGCCGCATGCCATGCGCATGGCAAAACGCCGTCGCATAACGTGACAACCGAGGTCCGCGACGTGCAGGTGGTCGCCGGCGACGCGCGGCGCGCCCGCGACGAATTCGGCTACACGCGGATGTGGAGCATCCATCCCGCGCAGATCCGCGAGATCGTCGCCGCCTTCGCGCCGCGCGCCGGCGAAATCGCGCGCGCAACCGAGATCCTGCTTGCCGCGCAGGCGGCCGGCTGGGGGCCGACGCGCCACGATGACGCGCTGCACGATCGCGCGAGCTACCGTTACTACTGGTCGGTGCTGCGCCGCGCGCAAGCCACCGGCCAGCCGCTGCCGGCGGATGCCGCGCCGCTCTTTCGCGGCACGGATGAACGGACGCCAACGATGGGGAACATCAAAATATGAATCGTGCAGGATCGCGCAAAAGCTGATTTTGCACGGCTAAATAGGTGAAAATAGCGGCCGCTGTGCGTTCCGGGGCGCGTGCAGTTCAACCCGGTGGACGTGCGTGTGTCCGCCGTTGCTAACTGATTAACATAAGGCTTTGATTCCATGAAGAAACTGCTGATCGCCACTGTCATTGGCGCGCTGTCCGCCTCGATGCTGGCCGCGGCGCCTAGCGCAGTCGCGCAAACTTCATCGTCCACCGCCAAGAAGGCCACGCCGAAGCGCCCCGCGCCGAAGCGGCGTCTGATTCCGCGCAGCAAGAAGGCGCAAGCGGCCGCGGCAGCCAAGGTGGATCCGGTGCCGGAAGGATCGGTCAAGTGGTCGTGCAAGGAAGGCCTGTCGTATGAACTCGCCGGCGACATGAAACGCGACCAGATCGTCACGGTCCACTGGGCGAGCAAGAACTACAAGCTGCCCCGCCAGCAAACGACGACGGGCGCGGACGTGTTCTACGATCCGGCAAGCGGCATGAAGCTCGTCGTGATCCCGACCAAGGGGATGCTGTTCAGCGACAAGGACGACAGCCGCCTCGCCGACGAATGCAAGACGGCCGAAATGGCTGCGGCCGGCACGGCCGCGCCGACCCAGTCGAACGAACTGAAGACCGGCAACTGAGGCCGCGCTCGGCAGTCAAGCTATCTTGCATGGGACCGGAATAAGTGCAAAAACGCCGATTCCGGCCGACCGCCGCAGGGCGGGACTAGGCGCTGAAGCGCCAATTCCCGCCAACTGCGGCATGGGACCGGAGTAGGCGCTGAAATGTCGACTCCGGCCGACCGCCGCAGGGCGGGACTAGGCGCTGAAGCGCCAATTCCCGCCAACTGCGGCATGGGGCCGGAGTAGGCGCTGAAGCGCCGACTCCGGCCGACAGGAGCCTAGATGTCCGCCCCGATTCCGAACGTCCGGCCCGCGCCGGATCCAGTGCTGGTCGATATCGCCGACTACGTGCTGAACCATCGCATCGACAGTGCGCGCGCGCTTGATACCGCGCGCCACTGCCTGATCGATACGCTCGGTTGCGGGCTCGAAGCCCTCTCGTATCCCGCTTGCACGAAACTGCTCGGGCCGATCGTGCCGGGCACCATCGTGCCGAACGGCGCGAAAGTGCCCGGCACGTCGTTCCAACTCGATCCGGTGCAGGCCGCATTCAACATCGGCACGGCAATCCGCTGGCTCGACTTCAACGACACCTGGCTCGCCGCCGAATGGGGCCATCCGTCCGACAATCTCGGCGGCATCCTCGCCACGGCCGATTGGCTGTCGCGCACCGCCATCGCGGCGGGCAAGCGGCCGCTCGCGATGAAAGACGTGCTCGTCGCAATGATCCAAGCGCACGAGATTCAAGGCTGTATCGCGCTCGAAAATTCGTTCAACCAAGTCGGCCTCGATCACGTATTGCTCGTGAAGGTTGCGTCGACAGCCGCCGTCGGCCGCCTGCTCGGCCTGAGCCGCGACGAATTGATCAACGCGCTGTCGCTTGCGTTCGTCGACGGCCATCCGCTGCGCATCTACCGCCAAGCGCCGAACACGGGCTCGCGCAAGTCGTGGGCAGCAGGCGACGCGACGTCGCGCGCGGTGCGTCTCGCGCTGATCGCTAAAACCGGCGAGATGGGCTATCCGTCGGCGCTGAGCGCGCCGACATGGGGCTTCTACGACGTGCTGTTCGGCGGCAAGCCGTTCACGTTCCAGCGTCCATACGGCACCTACGTGATGGAAAACGTGCTGTTCAAGATTTCCTATCCGGCCGAGTTCCATGCGCAAACGGCCGTCGAAGCCGCGATCGCGCTGCACGCGCAATTGGCCGCCGCGGGCCGCACGGCAGACGAAATCCGCCGCGTGACGGTGCGCACACATGCGGCCGCGATGCGGATCATCGACAAGCAAGGCCCGCTCGCGAACCCGGCCGACCGCGACCACTGCATCCAGTACATGATCGCCGTGCCGCTCCTCTACGGCCGCCTGACGGCCGCCGACTACGAGGACGGCGTCGCCGCCGATCCGCGCATCGACGCGCTGCGCGCGAAGATCGCATGCGTCGAGGACCCGCAGTTCACGAAGGATTACCACGATCCGGACAAGCGTTCGATCGCCAATGCGCTGACGATCGAATTCGACGACGGATCGAGGCTCGCCGAGGTGGCGGTCGACTATCCGATCGGCCATATGCGGCGCCGCGCAGATGGCATTGCGCTCTTGATCGACAAGTTCAAGACGAATCTCGCGCGCCGCTTCCCGGCCAAGCAGCAACAAGCGATTCTCGACGTGTCGCTGGATCAGGCAAAGCTCGAGGCGATGCCGGTCAATGAATACGTCGATCTGTATGTGATCTAGCCGTCAAAGCCGTCAAATACAGAATTCTTTCCTAGCCTCAAACCCAGGAAGACACCATGGCCCACAATCTCCACAAGACTCTCAAGGAATTCGACACCGGTTCCGGCAAAGAAGGCAAATTCTATTCGCTGCCGAAGCTCGGCCGCGAACTGAAGACGAAGATCGAGCGGCTGCCCGTCTCGATCCGGATCGTGCTCGAATCCGTGCTGCGCAACTACGACGGCAAGAAGATCACCGAAGAGCATATCGAGCAGCTCGCTAACTGGAAGCCGAATGCGAAGCGCGTCGACGAAATTCCGTTCGTCGTCTCGCGCGTCGTGCTGCAGGACTTCACCGGCGTACCGCTGCTCGCCGACATCGCCGCGATGCGCGGCGTCGCGAAGCGCGCGGGCAAGAATCCGAAGAAGATCGAACCGCTCGTGCCGGTGGATCTCGTCGTCGACCATTCGGTGCAGATCGACTACTTCCGCCAGAAAGACGCGCTCGATCTGAACATGAAGCTGGAGTTCCAGCGCAACAACGAGCGCTACCAGTTCATGAAGTGGGGCATGCAGGCATTCGACACGTTCAAGGTCGTGCCGCCGGGCGTCGGCATCGTCCACCAGGTGAACCTCGAATACCTGGCGCGCGGCGTCCATAAGAAAAAGAACGGCGACGATACGGTCTACTACCCCGACACCCTCGTCGGCACCGACAGCCACACGACGATGATCAACGGCATCGGCGTGGTCGGCTGGGGCGTGGGCGGCATCGAGGCCGAAGCGGGCATGCTCGGCCAGCCGGTGTACTTCCTGACGCCGGACGTGGTCGGCGTGGAGCTGAAGGGCAAGCTGCGCGAAGGCGTGACGGCCACCGACCTGGTGCTGACGATCACCGAAATGCTGCGCAAGGAAAAGGTCGTCGGCAAGTTCGTCGAATTCTTCGGCGAAGGCACCGCGTCGCTCGCGCTGCCGGACCGCGCGACGATCGCCAACATGGCGCCCGAATACGGCGCGACGATGGGCTTCTTCCCGGTCGACGAGAAAACCATCGACTACTTCAAGGGCACGGGCCGCACCAAGGCGGAAATCGCCGCGTTCGAGAACTACTTCAAGGCGCAAGAGCTGTTCGGCATTCCGAAGGCAGGCGACATCGACTATACGAAGGTGCTGACGCTCGATCTGGCCACTGTCGCGCCGTCGCTCGCGGGCCCGAAGCGCCCGCAGGACCGCATCGAAATCGGCAACGTGAAGTCGACGTTCACCGAGCTGTTCTCGAAGCCGGTCGCGGAAAACGGCTTCGCGAAGAAGGCCGCCGACCTGACGGCCGACTACAAGACGTCGAACGGCGTCAACGTCAAGAACGGCGACGTGCTGATCGCCGCGATCACGTCGTGCACGAACACGTCGAACCCGAGCGTGCTGCTCGCCGCCGGCCTGCTCGCGAAGAAGGCCGTCGAAGCGGGCCTCACCGTCGCGCCGCACATCAAGACCTCGCTCGCGCCGGGATCGCGGATCGTCACCGAATACCTGACGAAGACGGGCCTGCTGCCGTACCTCGCGAAGCTCGGCTTCGAAGTGGCCGCCTACGGCTGCACGACCTGCATCGGCAACGCGGGCGACCTCACGCCGGAGCTGAATGAAGCGATCACGAAGAACGACATCGTCGCGGCGGCCGTGCTGTCGGGCAACCGCAACTTCGAGGCGCGCATTCACCCGAACATCCGCGCGAACTTCCTCGCTTCGCCGCCGCTCGTCGTCGCGTATGCGATCGCCGGCAACATCACGAAGGATCTGATGACCGAGCCGGTCGGCCAGGGCAAGGGCGGCAAGGATATCTACCTCGGCGACATCTGGCCGTCGAGCGACGAAGTCCACGCGCTGCTCAAGTACGCGCTCGATCCGAAAAAGTTCGAGGAGAACTACGCGCAGCTCACGAAGAAGGGCGACCTGTGGAGCAAGATCGAAGGCGAAAGCGGCCAGGTGTACGACTGGCCGAAGTCGACCTATATCGCGGAGCCGCCGTTCTTCGGCAAGGACTTCTCGATGGCGCCGGCCGCATCGATCGCCGCCGTCAAGGGCGCGCGCGCGCTCGGCATCTTCGGCGATTCGGTGACGACCGACCACATCAGCCCGGCAGGCTCGATCAAGGAAGACTCCCCGGCCGGCAAATGGCTGAAGGAGAACGGCGTGCAGAAGGCCGACTTCAACAGCTACGGCTCACGCCGCGGCAACCATGACGTGATGATGCGCGGCACGTTCGCGAACGTCCGGATCAAGAACCTGATGATCCCGGCGAAGGCAGACGGCACGCGCGTCGAAGGCGGTCTGACGATCCACCAGCCGAGCGGCGAGCAACTGTCGATCTATGACGCCGCGATGAAGTACATCGATGCCGGCACGCCGACCGTCGTATTCGCAGGCGAGGAATACGGCACCGGCTCGTCGCGCGACTGGGCGGCAAAGGGCACGCAATTGCTCGGCGTGAAGGCGGTGATCGCACGCAGCTTCGAGCGGATCCACCGCTCGAACCTCGTCGGCATGGGCGTATTGCCGCTGCAGTTCAAGGGCTCGGACAGCGTGCAATCGCTCGGCATCACCGGCGATGAAACTTACGACATCGAGGGCCTCGGCGACAATTTCAAGCCGCAGCAGGACGTCACGCTCGTGATCCATCGCAAGAATGGCGAAACGAAGCGCGTGCCGGTGCTGCTGCGCATCGATACGCCGATCGAAGTCGACTACTACAAGCACGGCGGGATCCTGCCGTTCGTGCTGCGCTCGCTGCTGGCCGCATAAGCCAAGCTGCTTGCGCGGCAACGCCGCGGCCCGCAGCGATGCGGGTGCGCGGCCGATCATCGAAAGCCCGGCCCCGGCCGGGCTTTTGTTTTTCTCGTGCATTCTCGCGCCCGGTTGGCGGGCCGGCGGTTACGCCGATCCGGACTTCCGGCCGAACCGCGACGATGCTCGACGATGCGCGGGCGTCATCGTGCACGCCGGCACATCGCGCATGCCGCCGCACTGCCCGGCATGGACCGCGTTCAGCGCGGCCAATGCCGGCGTGAAACGACGGCGAAGCTGATGGCGATCGCGCCGGTCGCCCCGCGCGGCGGCATGTCGGGTATCGCATCGCCAAAGCGCCGGCGGCCGCGCCGGTGCGACGAGCCGGCATCCAATGCCGAAGGCGTTTGTGGCGCGTCGCGGCGGGCCGGCGCTTCGGGCGGATCGGCGCATACCTGCATCGCACGCGGCAGGCAACTGGTCGAGCTTCGGATAGACATGGCGGGAGACGGTTTCAAGAAGAGCGTCTGCATATTGAACGCGCTTCGAATCGATCAGTAAAATGAATGTTTTGATCGATATAATCGCTTTTTAGAATGGAACTGAAACTGCTGAGAGCCTTCCTGACGGTGGCCGAACTGCGCCATTTCGGCCGCGCGGCCGATGCGCTGCACATTAGTCAGCCCGCGCTCAGCAAGCAAATCGGCATGCTGGAGGCGAGCGTCGGCGGCAAACTGTTCGAGCGCGGGCGGCACGGCGCGGTACTCACTTCGTTCGGCGAAACGTTTCTGCCCGATGCGCAAATGCTCGTGCGCGACGCAGACGAGATTCTGTCGCGCGCACGGGAATCGAGCAGCGGCCGGCGCGGTCATTTGCGCATCGGCATCTGTATGTCCGTCCTGACGATCGTGCCGCGGCTCATCGCCGACTTCCGCGCACGGCATCCCGGCGTCGCAATTACACTGAGCGATCTTTCCTCCGCCGAGCAAACTCGCCGCCTACTCGCGGGCAAGCTGGACGCCGGTTTCATGCGTCTGCCGCCCGCGGACGGATTGTCGTCGTTCAAAGTCATTGACGAGGGGCTGGCGCTGGCGCTGCCGTCGCACCTTCGCCATACACGGGTGCCGGGCGACCTCTGCGTGCTCAATGAAATCGGCTTCATCGCTTTGCAGCGGGCGCGCGGACCCGGCCTCGCCGCCCAGATCGACCGGTGGTGCGTCGAGCGCCGGTTCGTGCCGAATGTCACGCAGCAAGCCGAAGACGTTCAGTCAGTGCTCGCGTCGGTCGCTGCCGGCGTAGGCGCCGCATTCGTTCCTTCGAGCGCGCGGCATCTGCTGCGCGATGCGACGATCTTGCCGCTTCCCGGCAAGAACGCGAAGTGGCGCGTGGGGCTGGCCTGGCCTGCGACGCGGGACGATGCCGTGACCAAGCAGTTCGTCTCGTTCATGCGTGCCGCGCTGAAAAATGCTTGATCGATATTGCGTTTTCCGGTCTGCCGGACGCTTGATGTTTCGGCCTCTGATGCGGCTAAATCGACTCGCGCGTCCGCGCCATGCAACCGCCGTTGCGCGGCCTGCTCACGATAGCGCTTGACCAGTCGTGCGCCGGAGCCGCCCGCGCCGCCCTCACGCGCGCCGCTCGCCCCGGAAAACGCCCTTGCCGTCGCGCTGCGCCCGGCTCATGCATCGCCCCTACTCCCGCTCCGCCTCCGGCGCGACACCCGCGCCAGCGCGATGCGACGGCGCCAGCAGCCGCAGCCCGCTTGCCAAACTCGCCGCGCCTGCGAAAAATGCGCCCAGCGTCAGTGCAAGCGTCGGCCCATGCGAGCCCGCGATGCCGAAGCACAGAGCGACGAGCGCCGCGCCGGTGGCCTGTCCGATCAAGCGCGCGGTCGCGATAATGCCGCTCGCACCGCCGCTGCGCTCGGGCGGCGCACTGGCCATCAGCGCTTTCAGATTCGGCGACTGGAAAAAACCAAAACCCGCGCCGCACAACATCATTCGCCAGCCGATATCGATCACATGCGGATAAGGCGGCAACGCCGCAAGCCACACCATTCCCGCACTCAACAACGCCAGCCCGAGCGCGCCGAGCAACCCTGGCGGATAGCGGTCTGACAACCGGCCGGCAACCGGCGCGGCCAACGCGACGACAGCCGACCACGGCGTCATCAGGAATCCCGTCTCGACAGGGCTTCGGTGCAACACGCTCTCGAAGTAAAACGGTAGCGATACGAACGCGAGCCCTTGTGCGGCAAACGCGCATACAGCAGTCACCGCCGATAGCGCGAACACCGGCCGGCGAAACAGATCGACGGGCAGCATCGGCGCGGCCCGGCCCGCCTCGCGGCGGATCAGCAGCGTGCCGAAAACGAGCGCGACGGCCGCCGCAATCAGCACGACATGCGCGGAGCCGCGCTGGGCCGCCTCGCCAAGCGCGAAGATCAAGGCCGCAAACGTCATGACATTGAAGCCTGCGGCAAGCGGATCGAAGCCCTGCGCACTGCGCTGCGTCCGCGGCAATGACGGAATCGCCACCGCGAGCGCAAGCACGCCGAGCGGCACGTTCACCGCGAACAACCACGGCCACGCGGCTACCGACAGAATCAGCGACGCCACCGTCGGCCCGACCGCGAACGACACGCCGACGATCAGCGCATTCAGCCCAACACCGCGTCCGAGCCGATGCGGCGGGTACAGATAGCGGATCAACGCGGTATTGACGCTCATGATCGCACTCGCACCGAGCCCCTGCACGATCCGCGCGGCGATCAGCATCGGCAACGTCGACACGAGCGAGCATGCGAGCGATGCGAGCGTGAACACGAACAGCCCACCGACATAGACACGCTTATGACCGACGATATCGCCGAGCGCGGCGAACGGCAGCAGCGTCGCCACCATCGCAAGCTGATATGCATTGATGATCCAGACCGACGCGGCGGGCGCGGTATGTAAATCGGCGGCGATCGCGGGCAGCGCGGTATTGGCGATCGCGGTATCGAGCGTGGCGAGCGCGACGGCAAGCATGATCGCGGCCATCGCACGCCAGTTGAACGCCGGCTGCACGGCACCGGCGGCAAAAGCGGTTTCGGACAAGATTGGACTCGGCAGACAGGCGACGCGCCGCTACATCGCAAATCGAGCGGCAACACGGCATGGAATCGTGCCGTGTCCTGCATTGTTGCAGAGGCGTCAGGATTCTGCAGACGAACGTCCGAACCGATTAGAAAACCGAAAGCTTGATAAGCGGCGGGCAGCCTTGCACAAACGGGCAATCGGCCGGCCGGCGGCAGCCTGCCTGCCGCTCACGCCGACAAAAACCAAGGGAAAACCCTATAATAGCGACCACACGTATCGCATCCGATGCGGGGCGCGCCACCGAGCCCCTCTGCGGTTCATTCTGACCGGGCAATTCCGCCATCCCTCCATCATGAAACGAATCGGCATATTTTTCGTCGCAAGCTGGACAGCTGCCGCGATGCTTTATCTCGGCCGGCACTCGGTGCCGATGATCGCGCTGAGCGGCGTAGTCGCGCTTGCGGGGTTTGACCTGCTGCGCCCATGAAGCGTGACGGCTTCGGCGCGCAGGCTGCTCAAGCGGGCGCTTGCGGCGGTATGCCGAAAAGAAAGCTGTCGCATTCACGCATCACTTTCTTTCATTAGCCATCCCGATCATTTTCATCTCCCCTTCTTTTTCCTTCCTTCTTCGTCCACGCACCAGATAGTGAACAGTCCCCCCATTTTTCCTCCGTTGAAACTAGCAGTTATCTGAAACAAGGCGTTCGCATACGCTTGGCGCGCTCACGTCCCCACAAGGGCCGTCGAGCCCAATAACGTCGCACTTTCTCAAAAGGACACACCCGATGAAAAAGAACGCCTGCTTCGCCCTCCCCTTTTCGTCGTTGTGCAAGCGCGTTGCGTGTGGTTGGCCGCTCGCGCTGGTCGCCGGCGCCGCATACGGCGCAACGGATTGGGTCGACACGCACACTCATGCATTCCTGAACCACGCGCAGACCGAAGCGCTCACGCGCAACGCGAACCCCGCATCGCTCGAACTCGTCCCCGGCGAAGCGGTGCGCATCGTGGTCAGTCTGAAGCTGCGCCATGCCGAGCAATTGCAAACGATCGCACGCAACGTCAACAATCCGCATAGTTCGCAGTACCGGCAATTCATCACGAGCCGGCAATTCCTGTCGGATTACGCGCCGACCGACGCGCAGGTCAAGCAAGCTGCCGATTATCTGCGCAAGAACGGCTTCGTCGATATCGCCATCGCGCCGAACCGGCTGCTGATCTCCGCACGCGGTACGGCCGGCGCGGTCAAACGCGCGTTCAATACGCCGCTCGTCCACTATCAATTCGCCGGCCGATCCGGCTATGCGAATACCGCCGCGGCCCAGGTGCCAAGCGCGCTCGGCGGTGTCGTCGACGCCGTGCTCGGGCTGCAAAACGTCGCACGCGCGCGGCCGCTGCTGAAAACCGGCACGATCGCGAAACCGCAGGCGGCCGCAGCCGGCACTGCGACCGGCCACTACCCGTCCGAATTCCCCGCGCTATACGACGCATCGGGCGTGCCGACGGCGGCGAACGCGACAGTCGGCATCGTGACGATCGGCGGCGTTTCGCAAGCGATTCAGGATCTGCAGCAGTTCACAAGCGCGAACGGCTATCCGGCGGTCAACACGCAGACTGTACAGACAAACGACGCCGGCACAAGCGGCAGCTACAGCGACGATCAGGAAGGCCAAGGCGAATGGGATCTCGACAGCCAATCGATCGTCGGCGCGGCAGGCGGCCGGGTCGGCCAATTGGTGTTCTACATGGCCGACCTCAACGCGCCCGGCAATACCGGGCTCACGCAGGCATTCAATCGGGTGGTGTCGGACAACGTCGCGAAGATCATCAACGTCTCGCTCGGCTGGTGCGAGAACGATGCGAATGCGGACGGCTCGCTCAGCGCCGAGGAACAGATCTTCACGCAGGCAGTCGCGCAAGGACAAACGTTCTCGGTATCGTCGGGCGACGAAGGTGTTTATGAATGCAACAACCGCGGCTATCCGGACGGCGCGAATTACTCGGTATCGTGGCCTGCTTCATCGCCGCACGTGCTCGCGATCGGCGGCACGACGCTCTACACGACGTCATCCGGCGCGCTGTCGAGCGAGACGGTATGGAACGAGGGGCTCGATAGCGCCGGCAAGCTGTGGGCGACGGGCGGCGGCGTCAGCACGATTCTGCCGAACCCGTCGTGGCAAACAGGCAGCAACCGCCAGTTGCCCGACGTCTCGTTCGACGCTGCACAAAGCACCGGCGCGTACATCTACAACTATGGGCAGATTCAGCAGATCGGCGGTACGAGCCTCGCCGCCCCGCTTTTCTCCGGTTTCTGGGCTCGCCTGCTGTCCGCGAACGGTGCGGACCTCGGCTTTCCCGCCGCGAGCCTGTACAACTCGATTCCATCGAATCCGTCACTCGTGCGGTATGACGTCGTGTCCGGCAACAACGGCTACGACGGTTATGGCTACAACGCCAGCCGGGGCTGGGATTACACGACCGGCTGGGGCAGTCTCGATATCGCGAATCTGAATCGACTGATTCAGTCAGGCGGTTTCAGATAAGCAGCCCTCACGAGCGGCGCGTCATGCGCCGCCCGAGATGAGGCGCCGATACATCATAAAGACCCACCCTCTTAAAGCAGATCGAAATTTAGTCGTGCGGATCATCATGCCGGTTGCCTGCTTCCTTCATCGGCCATGCACGACATCACGGAACCCGTTCGGCACACAGCGGCTCACCCGAGCCGCCGCCCGCTCCATTTTTCCGCTATCGCGCGCTCGATGACGCGCCGCCACGATCAAACGATGCCGCGCGCATCGCTTCGCCCGGTTCCGTGAAGTAGCGTTGCCGCAATTGCGCGATCTGTGCGTCGCGATCCTGCGGCGACAAATTCTGCGCCTCGATCTGCGCACGCTGCGCTGCATACTCGTTGTACTTCGCACGCCACGCGTTATCCGCCTGCTGCATCTTGGCCACTCGCTCGGCAGCTTCCGGCCCGAGCGTCTGCGTAAGCTGCGCACGCATCTCGTCCGGTGTCGCGTTCGATTTCTGCAATTTTTCGATTTGCGCGATCGCGTTGTTTTGCTGCTTCTGACGCTCCAGTTCGGCGCGTTGATCGGCCGGCAACTGCTGCTCGAGCGCAGCGAGGCGCGCTGCCTTCTGATCGTCGCTCAACGACCGGTCGCGAACAATCTTCAAGCGGGCGAGGTCGTAGCGCTGCCGCTCCTGCTCCACACCGAAGAACGGCGCATTCCAATCGCCGAGCGTGCGGCTTGCGATCGTCGCGCGCTGATCGAGCGCGAGTTGCAGTGCCGCAAGATCCTCCTTGTTGTCGACTGAGCCACCGCCCGGCAGCTTCGCGAGTTCGGCGAGATATGCGCGATAGCGCTTCCAGACGTCGAGCGCTTCGCCCTGCGCAACCGTGCCGTCAAGTTGCGCGGCGATCTCGCGAACGACGAGCGCATCGAGCGCCGCAGCGCTCACCTGATTTTGCGCGGTCAGAAAATAGTCGAAGAAGTCACGCACGGCCACCACCTTCGCCAGATGGCCCTGCGCATCAAGCGGCAAGCGTGGCGCGGTCGAACCGGCAAGCGCAGGCGGCAAGCCGCCTGCGCCGGAGCCCGCATCGGCGCTCGCCGCCACGACGCTCGCCGATGCGGCCAATGCAGCGGATGCGGCGCTCGGCGCGCCGGCATCGCTGGCCTTCCTGGCACTGACTCCGTACCAAACTGCACCGGCCGCGACAGCGGCGACTACCCCGTAAAGCGCGACGCGCCGCGCGACGCCGCTCTGACTACCTGTCATCGATTACACGCCTTGAGTTTTCAGCCGGTTCGCGTGGGTACGAATCGCCGCCACCGGATCTTCGGCAAACGCGCCACGCACACCGAGCAATTGGTTGATTTCGTCAATGTGATTCCAATGATAGCTCGTGCTGAGCACCTGGCCATACAGCGAACTGCAGCGCGAGACCAACCCATCGTTGGCACCCGAAGCGCGATTGACCATTACCGTGCCGGTGGTGAGCAACGAGAGCGTCGATGCATCGAGCACGTTCGCTGGATCAACGACGGGAATCGTGCTCGTATCCACTGCGCCGGTCACCACGCCAAGCAACGATATCGTCGGCTGAATCGCCGTTCCCGTCCACGAATAGAGCAGATGTTTGTTGCCATTGACCGTCTCCGTCGCCGCGCCCGTCTGGCATGCGGCCAGCGACGAACCCAGGCCGGCGCTCGGATAGTTTTGATTGAAAACCGCGGTCTGCGACGTCTCAAGCGCCTTCAGCGCAGCAAGCGCATCCTGATTCGTGTTGAGATTGCTGCTCGTCAGTGTTCCGAACACATTGGCAAACGCTGCAACCGCACCCTGCAGCAAACCGGTGGGATCGACGCTCGTGACTTGCTGCACGAAGTCCGCGAATTGCGAGCCCCAGTGCGGCGTGCCGATCGTCGTCACCGAAGCGACGAGATCCGGCGCAACCGCCGCGACATAACGCGACGTCAAACCGCCTTGGCTATGGCCGATCAAATTCACCTTCGTTGCACCCGTGGCCGCCATCACCTGCTTCACATATGCCAGCAATTGTTCGCCGCGGCCGTTCGGGCCGTCGTCGCTCTGGAAGCCGGACAGATTCGCGACATAGACCTTCGCGCCGTGCGCTGTCAGATCTTCCTGAATGCCATACCAATATTCGAGAACGTTCGCGTACCTATCGGTGCCAGTCAGGCCATGCACGAGGATGATCGGATACTGGGTCGCCGCGTAATTGTCGACCACGGTCGTCGCAGCGGATGCTGATTGCGCCCCCGCCAGAGACAGGAACGTGCCGACGCTTGCTGCAGGCCCCGCGCTCATTGCGAATGCGACTGCAGCCGCCATTACTTTGGATCGAATCGGTTTGGCCATAACTGTCTCCAGATTGTGGATTATGGGTCAATAATATTGAGAAGCAACGAGCGAAGTCAGTTGGCTCGCAGACATTTCTCGGGGGCCGCATCGCGGCTCGCGTACATACGCAAACACGAGGCTGACGGTTCAACATAGACACATCTATGTTCGGATATACATTTAACATGCGAACATAGGTATGTCTATGTATTGAAGCATGCCTAACTAAATTTGACCAACCGTTTGAAACCAACTCTCTATTAAATCGTCAGACCACTCACGGTCTGACGATTCCGATGACGCGCTGCATCACGATCGGCGCCGACGCGGCGCAGCATATCGCGCACGCCGCGCCAAACCGATGCGCCGCACCGATTTCACGCGCTATATGCCCTGCGCTTTCAAACGGTTCGCATGCGTGCGGATCGCCGCGATAGGATCTTCCGCATATGCGCCATGCAGGCCAAGCACATGGTTGATCGCGTCGCTGTGGTTCCAGCGATAAGTTCCGAGCACTTGACCGTACAGCGCGCTGCACTGCGACACGACGCCGTCGTTCGGCCCCGAGCCACGGTTGATCATCACCGTGCCGGTGCCAAGAAAAGCCAGCGGCGAAGGGCTGAGCAGATAAACCGGATCGATGAGCGCAATCGTGCTTTTGTCGATCGCGCCGGTCACGCCCAGCACCGATACGGTCGGCTGAATCGCCGTGCCGCCCCATGAATAGAGCCGCTGCGTATTGCCGTTGACGGTTTGCGTCGCCGCGCCCGTCCGGCATGCATCGAGCGACGCACCCAGACCCGCGCTCGGGAATTTCTCGTTATAGGCAGCCGCCTTCGCCGTCGTCAGCACCGACAGCGCTTCAAGCGAATCCTGATTCGTGTTGAGGCTGCTGCTCGTCAAGGTTCCGATGACATTGGCGAAGCCGGCGATCGCGGACGTGAGCAGACCCGTCGGATCTTTCTGCAACAGTTCCGACACATAATCGGCGAATTGCGAGCCCCAGTGCGGTGTGCTGATTGTCGTCACCGACGCGACCAATTCCGGTGCGACAGCCGCCACATAGCGCGACGTCAAACCGCCCTGGCTGTGTCCGATCAGATTCACTTTCTTGGCGCCCGTCGCGGCAAGGACCTGCTTCACATATGCCAGCAACTGTTCGCCGCGGCCGTCGGGGCCGTCGTCGGCCTGGTAGCCGGACAGATTCGCAACGTAGACCTTTGCGCCATGCGCCTGCAAGTCCGCCGGAATGTGATACCAATATTCGACGATGCCGCCGTACTTGTCCGTGCCGGTCAAGCCATGCACGAGGACGATCGGATACCGGGTGGCCGCGTAATCGTCGGCCGCTGCCGTCGCGGCAACCGCCGTCTGCGCGCTTGCCAGCGATAGAAAAATACCTGCCCCTGCCGCAGGCGCTGCGCTCATCGCACATGCGAGCGCCGTCGCCGCTACCCTGGTTCGTATGGTTTCGATCATGTTGTTTTTAAAAATCGCTTTGGAAATAGCGATATCAAAGCACTAAGCGAAACTCGTTCGATACGGCGTCGAGATTTGCCGCGTGCTTTTTCATCGCCCGGTTAATGGCCGATCCTGCCGGCCTGCCGTCGGGCCGCGCCGACAAACGCACACGGCCCGCCGCTTCGCACGGCGCATCGCGTCACGCAGGCCCTGAAACCTTCGCGATGCATCGCGCAAGACTGCCTTGACCGGCAATCACACGCCGGCCGTCTTCAACCGATTCGCTTGCGTGCGGATGGCCGCGACCGGATCCTCGACATTCGCGCCCAGCACGCCGAGGGTCTGGTTGATCGCATCGGTATGGTTCCAGTGATAGGTGCCGAGCACCCGGCCATACAGCGCGCTGCACTGCGACACGACACCGTCGTTCGGGCCGGCGCCGCGATTGATCATCACCGTGCCGGCGCCGAGCAGCGCAAGCGTCGACGGATCGAGCAGATTCGCCGCGTCCGTGGGGCCACTCACGCTCGTATCGACAACGCCCGTCGCCGTCGGCTGAATCGCGCTGCCGCCCCACGAATAGAGCAGATGGGTGTTGCCGTTGAGCGTCTCGCTCGCCGCGCCCGTCTGGCACGAGCCCGGCGCACCGAGTCCCGCGCTCGGGAATTTCTCGTTATAAGCAGCCGCTTTCGCCGTCGTCAGCACCGACAGCGCCTCGATCGCATTCTGATTCGTGTTGAAATTGCTGCTCGTCAACGTCCCGAGCGCATTCGCAAACGCGCCGAGCACCGTCGACGACAGGCCGGTCGGATCCTTCTGCAACAGTTCAGACACATAGTCCGCGAACTCCGAACCCCGGTGCGGCGTGCTGATCGTCGTCACCGAAGCGACCAGGTCCGGCGCGACGGCCGCCACGTAGCGCGACGTCAGTCCGCCCTGGCTGTGGCCGATCAGATTCACTTTCTGCGCCCCCGTGGCCGCGAGCACCTGCTTTACGTATGCAAGCAATTGCTCGCCACGGCCGTTCGGCCCGTCGTCGCTCTGATAGCCCGACAGGTTCGCGACATAGACCTTCGCGCCGTGAGCCTGCAAGTCCGCCGGAATGTGATACCAGTATTCGACGATGCCGCCGTACTTGTCCGTGCCGGTCAAGCCATGCACGAGGATGATCGGATATTGCGTCGCAGCGTAATCGTCGACGGCGAGCGTTGCCGCGGACGCAGCGCGCACGCCGGCCAATGACAGCAACGTTCCCACACTCGCGGCAGGCGCCGCGCTCATTGCGAAAGCAACCACACTCGCCACTGCCTTCGCCCGCATCGATCTGCCCATCTTTCTCTCCTTGCTTTAAATGCGTATCAATGATTCGAGGATGAGGATGCAACTACCGCAGATGCGACGATGCTTCCGGCTACGAAGCATCGCCCGTGCGCTGCCTCGGCGACACCGCTCTCAACGGCATCGCTCGAAACACTCCGATACGAGACAAATGAACAAAAACGAACATAAACGAACGTTTTCGCACCGGAGAGCGAAGTGAATCACGTTTGGCAAAATTACGCAGACAATTAGATAGGGCGTTCCAATCTATTGACAGCGATTCGTAAGCAGAATTGACCGCCCCTCTTTTTCAGCCGTGCCCGACAAAACTCGACGTCACAGCTTTGCGCTGACGCGTACCCACGCGGTACGCCCCGGCTCCGTCACCGGCGCATTCGCCGGATACCCGAACCCAGCGTTCCCCCCAAGATTCAGGTGCTCCGCATAGGCTTTATCGAACACGTTGTCGATGCCGACCGAAATCTGCACGCCCTTGCTGACGTTGTATTGCGCATGCAACGACAGCACGCCGAAGCCGGCGCTCGGCCCGAAATCCTTGCCGACCACGTTGCCCTCATTCAGCGCATAGCGACGCTGCGGCGCAACCACGCGCCACAAGCCGCCCGCCGCCCATGCGCCGCGCGCGTATTCGATGCCCAAACGCGCTTCGAGCGGCGGCATCTGCGGCAACGGCGCACCGCTTTGCACATTGCGCCCCCACGCATAGGCCAGCGACGAATCGAAGCGCCACGGCGCGGCCGGCCGCCATGACGCGCCGATCTCGCCGCCCATGATCTGCGCGTTCACGTTCGTCGCCCGCGTCGTCTGTCCCATCGAGCCCGTCACGTAATCGAACAGAATGAAGTCCTGCACATAGCCCGCATAGGCGGACACCCATGCATCGAGTGCGCGGGTCTTGTACTGCGCGCCGACGTCGAGCTGCGTCGTCCTTTCGGGCCGGATCGCGGAAAACGCATTGATCGAGCCGCTCGGGCCGCGCCGCGCCGAGAACAATTCCCAGTAATCGGGAAAGCGTTGTGCATGGCCCAGCCCCGCATACCAAGTGAGCGGCAACGACGCGAGATCATGCTCGTATCTGACGAAGCCGCTCGGCAACACGCGCGAGCGCACATCATCGAACGTCGGGTTGCGCATGCTCATGTGCATGCCGCCCGCCGTTGCGCGCTTGTCGCGCGCCGCCGCGTAATCGAGCCGCGCCCCGCCGATCACCCGCGACGCGCTGCTCGCATGCCAGGTCAGTTCGCCGAACACCCCCGCGTTCCACATGTTGGCCTGCTGACTCCATGGCTGGTCGCCGTAGTTTTGGGTGCCCATTGCCGAGCGCGAATCGAGCCGATGCGATTGCGCGTCGACGCCCGTCACGAGCTTGAGGGCATCGGCAAAACGCAGCGTCGCGGCCACGCGCGCGCCGGCCGTGCGCCGCCGCACTTCCGAGGCCATCCGCATCGGCATGCTGCTGGTGGGATCGGGCATGCGCAATGTGTAGTTGTCCATCACATGATCGGCGACGTTGTAATAGACCTGCGCTTCGAGCCGATCAAGCACGCCGCCGATATGCTTCTTGTCGAATTTCAGGCCGTAGGTCTCGCGCCGGAAATGCGCGCCGTCCATCCCACGGCCCGCGTAGCGGGCATAGCCGTCGCCAGTGCCGGCGCTCAGCTCGATGCGCGTGTTGTCGTCAGGCGTGAAGCCCAGCGCCGCATCCGCATTCCACTTGTCCCACTGCGACGGCACCGTGCGGCCATTGCCGTCCTTGTAATCCTGCGCGTGCGCGTGATTCGCGCTCACGCGGCCGTAGAAGTCCGGCGTACCCGCGGTCACGTCGACGTTCTGATCGTTGCGCCCGAACGAGCCGCCGACCACGCTGCCGTCGAACCGTATGCCCGGCGCCTTGAAGCGAGGCGTCACGCGTTCGAACAGCACCGTGCCGGCCGATGCGCCCGGCCCGTACAACACGGTCTGCGGCCCTTTGACGACGGTGACTTTGTCATAGCTCTCGGGCGCGATATACGACGTCGGCGCATCCATCCGGTTTGGACACGCACCGAGCGTCGGCAGTCCGTTCGCGAGAATGTTGAGCCGCGAGCCGAACATGCCGCGCAGTACCGGATCGCCGTTGGTGCCGCCGCTCCTGATCGACGCGAAACCCGGGATCGTCTTCAGATAATCGGCGCCGTCGCTTGCGGGCAACGGTTGGCGCGGCGTCTTGGGATGGCTGATCACGACCAGCGGCGTCGACTCCGGCGCCGCGACGACTTCGATCGTCGGCAAAACGGGCGCGACCGGAACGTTGATGGCGTCGTGCCGCGGCGCGGGCCCGGCGGTTTGCGCGGCAGCCGTGGCGTAATGGAAAGCGAGCGCGCCGGCGACGAAGGCAGGCGCACTCAGCGGCGCGACGCGCCGGTGGCTGCGTGCGCGAACGGCACGCGCGGCAAGCGCGTGACGCGGAAATCGGATTGACATGGATCTAAACTCGAAAGGCCCCCGTCCGCTCGATCGAAGCATCGAACGGATACGGGCTTGGATGAACGGAAATGGCGTCGAACGTTCAGGCGTTTCGAGGAGGCGCACGCGGGTACGCGTGCGAATGGCGTTCGGGCGAACGCTCGATCCTGTCGAAGAAAACGGGAAGCGCGGCTGCCGCCGAATAAGCGGCGAATATCGGCGCTGCCGCAGTGCCGAGCGGCGGACTGTGAGCGAAGAAAGCGCAATATCCGCATGCGTCGAGATGCAACGCATGGTCCCCGGCGCCGTGTCCGGATGCATGCACGCCAGCCGCGTCATGCCCAACGCCGCAGATCGCGGCCTCGGGCTGCACGGCTGGCCGCGCGTATGCTTGCGATATGAGCGGCGCGGCGATCGCCAACCAGATCGCAAGCATGCCTAACCAGGCAGTCAATTTGCGAAATCGGTTGGGCATGAGGCGAGCAGGCGTAAAGGGAATGTAATGCCGCCCGAATGTTACAGAATATTTACCTGCTTGGATAGCGCGCCGGCGGCGCGCCGAACGCGTATCGCGTTACCGGGAGCGCATGGCACGTTGCATATGCCACGATGCATGCGCTCGCGGCACAATCGTCAGAACGTCATGCGGCGCAACGTCGCATCCCGCTTGACGAAATGGTGCCAAAGCGCGGCAAGCGCATGCAGCCCGATCACGTAATAAAACACGTTACCGACGGTCTCATGCACTTCCTTGACCAGCGGCCGTAGATCGGGATTCGGACCAAACAGCGTGAACGACCAGTCGACCCACGCAAGCGTAACTGGCTTTCCGCCGAAATTCAGCAGCATGATTCCGAGCAGCGGCTGAACGACGATAAACACGTAAAGCGCGACGTGAGTGAGTTTGGCCAGCAGCGAGAGCCATGCCGACTGAGGCAATGCCTGCGGCGCGCGGCTCACGAAACGCCAGACGATCCGCAGGACGGCGAGCGTCAGCACGAGCGTGCCGGCGAAAAAATGGACGTTCGACCAGAACACGCGGCTATCGGTACCTTTCGGCCCGCGAATCTCGATCGCGAGATACGCAAGCGCGACCAGCACGAAGATTGCCCAATGAAAGAACACGGCGGGACGGTTGTAACGTGCTTGATCGGCAAAAATAGAGTTCATCGTGAATCGCATTCCTGTTGAGATAACCACCGCACGTTGTGCGGCATCGATTGCGCTATCCTCGAACAACACCCTGGCCGTCGCGTGCGCCGCGACGGCGTCATTCATCACATCACGTGAGGTTCGTCGGTGCAGAAAGCCGTTTTCGTCGCAGCCTACCGGCTCCTCGGCTGCATGCTGATCCTGTCCGCGACGTTGTATAGCCTCGCGCTCCGGTGGGGCACGCCGACGTTCCGGCTTAGCAATTTCTTCAGCTACTTCACACAACTGAGCAACCTGCTCGCGGCGGCCGTGCTGCTTGCGGGCTCGTGGCTCGCCGCGCGGCCGCCGTCACCGCGCTACGAATCGGCGCGCGGCGCGGTCGTGCTCTACCTGGCGATCACCGGCATCGTCTATGCTCTGCTGCTGTCCCGCCTGGATTCGACCCACCATGTAACGCCGCATTATACGAACTGGATCCTGCATCGGATCATGCCGATCGTCGTATTTCTTGATTGGGTCTATGTCGCGCCGCGCGTGAGGATCGAGTGGGCCCATCTCGCACGCTGGCTCGCGTTTCCGATTGCCTACCTCGCCTATACGCTCGTGCGCGGAGCACTCGTCGATTGGTATCCATACCCGTTCGTCGATCCGCGTGCACACGGTTATCTGAATGTCGCCGTGTATTGCGGCGCGATCACGGCGGGCAGCGTGATGTTCGCCGCGATGATCGTCCTGCTCGGCAATCGGTCCGGCGCGTCGGCGATGCGCTTGGAAAGCAGTTGAGCGCGAGCCGCCCGATATACGGGACAGCCGTTGAGGTTCATGCTTGCGACGATCCGCGCGCCGGCGCCGCCGCGGCCGGGCGCGGCGCGTGAACGATGCGCCGCCGGCGCGCGTCCTGTGGCCAGGCATCCGGCTTGTCGCCGGATGCGGCGAAAACGCACACACACCTGTCGCTTCCGGTGTTCAAGAGCCATTGCGCGGCAGCAGCCCGATCGGATCAACGGCCTTGCCGTTGCGGCGCACTTCGAATTCGAACGTCGCGCGGCCGCTCGCATCGGTGGCCATCTCCGCGACCGGTTGGCCCGCGCTCACCGCATCGCCTTCATTGACGAGCAGCCTGTCGTTATGGCCATACGCGGTGATGAGGCCATTGTCGTGCTTCAAAATCACGAGCGGCCCATATGCGGCCACGCCCGAGCCTGCATAAACGACCCGGCCGGGCGCGGCCGCACGCACCGTGTGGTCGTCGCCGGCGGCGGTGATCTCGATGCCGTGGTTCCTGCCCGCGCCGAACGGCGCCGTTACGGTGCCGCGCGCAGGCCACGCGAGCATAGGCGTCGTGGCTTCGGGCTGCGCGCTGGCGGCCGGCGGCTCGAGCGTCTGCGCGCTCGGCGGCGGCGCCGGCTCCGTGAGGCCGGGCGGCGGCGCCACGCGCAGCACCTGGCCGGGCGTCACCATATCGGTGGGCGCGATGTGGTTCCAGCGCGCGACATCCTGCGTGCTTTGTGCGAACGCGGCTGCCACGCTCGCGAGCGTATCGCCCGGATTGACCCGGTAATAGCCGGCAAGCACGCCGGGCGGTCGCGCAACCGGTTGCGCAGGCTGCCGCGCATGCTCGGGTTGCCACATATCGGTCCACGGCGTCACCGTGCAGCCGCCGACGAGCGCCGCGCCCGCCGCCACGAGCATCACGCGGATCGTGTGGCGCGTGTCGAGCCAATCCGGGAACAGGGTTATTCTCAAACGTACCTCCGTCGTTTCTCCACACTTGCGGCCGCGCATCCAATGCAACGGCCCAACCAGCCAAACCGGCCGCTCCTATCGGACCTCAAATACCGCCGTCGGGTTCGATGACGGAAATCCCCGCTTCGCCGAACGGATGCGCAACACGCTCCATTCATTCCGACGCATGAAAGATGCCGCCAGTATCGGAAATTTCCGCCTATTCGCAGTCACATCCCGATAACGCATCTCGATCTCGACACCCGATCGAGCCGGCAATGGCTTGCTCACCGTCGTTCACATTGTCATGGATACGGCTGGCCGGCCCAATCCGCGCGCGCTGAGGACGCCCGCGCAGGCGATATCGACGGCACCCCATGCACGCAATATGGCATTGCGTTGACCGTGAACGACCTTCATAGGCGCCCCGATGCCGCCCGAGCCGGGCGCGCCTTCCTATGGCATGGATAGTAACCCGCTCGGCCGGCACGGTGTAAATCGCCGGCGGGTGAGCGCTTGGAGGCTTGCGCCTTCGTTCGCGGAAGGGCAAAAGAATCAGCCCGCACGCTCCATTGATCGGAACGTGCGGGCTGACGAGAGGATGATGCGTACAACTGGAACCGCTGCCGCCAAATCGAACCGCGGCGCGCGGCGATGCCGCTCAATGGCCCTTGTAGACCGGCGCGCCATCGGCGATGCGGTTGACCTTCCACGGCGAGCCGGATTCGACCGTCGCGGCCGGTTGCGCGCCATAGCCGCTCGTATCAGCCTTCGCGGCGACATTGCTTTGCGCATGGACGCGCGCTTCGGCGGCCTGGATTTCTTCCGGGTAGTTCACGCGGTCGCTGGCCGGGTTGTAACCTGCCTTCTCCAATTGGATCAGTTCGGCCTTCACCTCGGCGCGGCTCACCGCGCCATTGGCCTGCTGGGCGAACGAGACGGCGGGAACGGCAAGAGCGGCGGCAACTGCGACAGTAGCGATCAACGATTTCATGATGGAACCTCCGTAACTTTTTTGGCGTCGCGGCACACACCATGTGTACTGCGATTGACCGTAGTCTAGTCACCGAAGCACTTAGGGAAAACCATGAATCAACGAAAACACTGTTTCCTACTTAATAACAATCGCCGCCCGGCCTTAGAAAAACTCTATCGATAAGATAGATGATTGCAACAATTACCGGTTCCGCCCCCATTAAGACCAATTCGCGTGGAAACTGCCCGGCTTGTCGGTGCGCTCGAACGTATGTGCACCGAAGAAGTCGCGCTGCGCCTGAACGAGGTTCGCCGGCACCCGCGCGGAACGGTAGCCGTCGAAGTACGCAATGGCCGACGCAAACGCCGGCACGGGCACGCCCGCCTTTACCGCGGCAATCACGACATCACGCAGCGCTTGCTGATAATTCGCGGCGATCTCGCGGAAATACGGATCGAGCAGCAAGTTCGCGAGCGCCGGATTGGCCGCATACGCGTCGGTGATTTTCTGAAGGAAGCGCGCACGGATGATGCAGCCTGCGCGGAAAATGCGCGCGATCGCGCCCAGGTCGAGATTCCATCCGTATTCCCTCGACGCGGCGCCGAGTTGCGCGAAACCTTGCGCATACGAAATGACCTTGCTCAAGTACAGCGCGCGGCGCACCGCTTCGACGAACGCATCGCGATCGCCCGCGAGCGGCGCGGCTGCCGGTCCGCTCAACACTTCGCTCGCGGCAACGCGCTCCTGCTTCAGCGACGACAGCACCCGCGCGAACACCGATTCGGTGATGAGCGGCAGCGGCACGCCGAGATCGAGCGCATTCTGGCTCGTCCATTTGCCGGTGCCCTTTTGCGCCGCGCGATCCAGAATCACATCGACGAGATATTGGCCCGTTTCGTCGTCCTTCTTGCCGAAAATCTTCGACGTGATCTCGATCAGATAGCTGTCGAGTTCGCCCTGGTTCCATTCGGTATAGACCGCGCCCAGTTCCTCGTTCGTCAGCCCCGCAACCTGCTTGAGCACGGCATAGCTTTCGGCGATGAGTTGCATGTCACCGTATTCGATCCCGTTGTGCACCATCTTCACATAATGGCCGGCGCCGTCCGGGCCCATGTACGCGACGCACGGCTCGCCGTCGGCAGGAGCCTTCGCGGCGATCTGCTTGAGGATCGGCTCGACCAGCTCGTATGCGTCGCGCTGGCCGCCCGGCATGATCGACGGGCCGTGCAGCGCCCCTTCCTCGCCGCCGGACACGCCCGTGCCAATGAAATGCAGCCCGGCTTGCGCAAGCTCCTGGTTGCGGCGGATCGTATCGGTGAAGTGCGTGTTGCCGCCGTCGATCAGCACGTCACCCTTGGCGAGCAGCGGCTTGAGCGCCGCGATCGTCGCGTCGGTCGCTTCGCCCGCCTTCACCATCAGCAGAATCCGGCGCGGAGTTTCGAGCGACGCGACGAATTCCTCAAGCGTATAGGTCGGCACGAGTTTGCGATCGGGAAATTCGGCGATCAGCTCATCGGTCTTCTCGCGGCTGCGGTTGTATACCGACACCGCGTAGCCACGGCTTTCGATATTCAGCGCCAAATTACGCCCCATCACCGCGAGACCGACCACACCGATTGCTTGCTTACCCATTATTCAATTCTCCGGAAAAAAACGGGGCGCGACTTGTGCAAGTCGCGCGTACAGGCGCAAGGATAAGGGAAACCGTGCGAGTCCGTCGCAAAGGCCGAATCAAAAGTGTCCGGTCGCGCGCAGTTTGCGAATAGCAACGGCGACATGAAGGCGTGGCGGGGATTGCGTCGGCAGGCATAGCCATGCGCGGCCCAAACCGGCACGCGCAGGCGGCAACAAGCCGTGGATCAGGGAACGTGGCGCGCCGCGGCGCATGACGCCGTACTCCTCGCGGCAGCGCGCGTAACACGCCCGCTCATCCGAGCCGCGCGACGAGCGCCTCGAGCATCTGCCCGCACGATGCCTCGATCTTCAGCGACAGCAACGGATCGGCGCGCGTGCGCCCGAGATTGAGCGCCGCGATCGGCTTGTGCTGCGCATGCGCCCACACGCAGAACCGATAACCCGAATACACCATCAGCGATGAACCCACGACGAGCACGGCATCCGCGTCGTCGAGCGCCTGCGCGGCCTGCTCGACGCGCTCGCGCGGCACGTTCTCGCCGAAGAACACGACAGCCGGCTTCAATAGCCCGCCGCATGCGGGACATGCCGGCACGCGAAACGTATCGAGCGCATGCCACTCGATATGCGCGTCCCCGTCGGCGGCCGGCGCCGCCCGGGCATCGAGCAACGCCGGATTGTCTGCTTCGAGAACGCGCTGGATGGCCGCCCGCGCATGATGCGCCCCGCAATCGACGCACGTCACGCCGCCGATGCCGCCGTGCAATTCGATCACGTCCGCACTGCCCGCGCGCTGGTGCAGCCCGTCGACGTTCTGCGTGACGAGCCGCGCGATGCGCCGCACCGCGCCGAGCCGCGCGAGCGCATGATGCGATGGGCCCGGCCGGGCGTGCGCGACCACCGGCCAGCCGATCATGCTGCGCGCCCAGTAACGGCGGCGCGCATGGTCGGAATCGAGAAATTCGCGCAACTGGATGGGCTGCGAGCGCATCCATTCGCCGTTTCGATCGCGATAGCCGGGAATACCGGAATCGGTGCTCACGCCCGCGCCCGTCAGCACGAAAAGGCGCGGATGACGTTCGACGAACGCATGCAACGCATCGAGCGAATGCGCATCGGCGGCCGGCGCGGCATCCGTCAACACCGGCGATGGAGCAATGGAATCGGTCATGGCATCGAAGGTTCGTCCGGCAGGGTCAGCCGCTCGGGAATATGCGCCGCTTGCCTGCGTGCCATCAGATAATACAGAACGCCGGGCACGACGAGGCCGATGATCCATGAAATGTCGGTGTCGCCCAGCTTCGCGACGAGCGGACCTGTATAAAAGCTCGTCGCGAGAAACGGCAGCTGCACGAGCACACCGACCACATAAACCGTCACGCCCACGACATTCCAGCGCCCGTAGCGACCGTCGGGATCGAAGAGCGCGGGCACGTCGTAACGTTCTTTCGTCACCCAATAGAAATCGACCAGATTGATCGCGCTCCACGGCGTAAAGAACGCAAGCAGAAACAGGATGAATGCGGAGAACTCCTTCAGGAATGCGTGACGGCCGGCGAGCGCGAGCCACGCGACCGCGGCGACCATCACGAGCACATAGCCGATGCGCGCGCGCTGCGAAATCCGCGCGCGGCCCGAGAAGCCCGTGACGATGGTCGCCACCGACATCACGCTGCCATACGCATTGAGTGTCGTGATCGTCAGCTTGCCGAACGCAATCGCGAAATAAAGCAGCGCGGCCGTCGCGCCGCTCGCGCCGAGGCTCACGATGAACTGCACCTCGTGGCCGGCGAACTGCCTGCCCGCGAGCGCGGCGGCGAACACGCCGAACACCATCGCCACCTGCGCGCCGAGCACCGAGCCAAGGCCGATCGCCCAGAACGTGCGGCGCGCCGACGTCGTGCGCGGCAGATAGCGGGAATAGTCGGCCACGTAAGGCCCATACGAGATCTGCCACGACGCGGACAGCGAAACCGCGAGCAGGAAGTGCGCGAGCGAGAAATGCCGGATGGCAAGCAACGCGCCGATCTGATGCCCTTGAAGCAGCCGCGCGAACATATAAAGGAACGCGAGCACGCCGAGCGCGCTCGAGACGCGGCCCAGCGCATGAATCGCCCGGTAGCCGAACACCGCGAGCACGACCACCACTGAGATGAACATGCCGATCCCGAGCGCATCGGCCACGCCGAGCAGTTGGGACAGCGCCTGCCCGGCCAGCACCGTGCCGCTCGCCGAAAAGCCGACATACATCAGGCAGACGAGCACGAGCGGGATCATCGCCCCGTAGACGCCGAACTGCACACGGCTCGAGATCATCTGCGGCAAGCCGAGCCGAGGGCCTTGCGCGCCGTGCAGCGCCATCACCGCGCCGCCGAGCAACTGGCCAAGCGCGAGGCCGATCAGCGACCAGAATACGTCGCCGCCAAGCACGACCGCGAGCGCGCCCGTCACGATCGCAGTGACTTGCAGGTTGGCGCCGAGCCACAGCGTGAACTGGCTCAGCAGCTTGCCGTGGCGTTCGCCGTCGGGAATATAGTCGATGGTACGGCGCTCGCGCAGCGCCCGCTGACGAGCAGTCGAGGAAGTCGGCATAGTTGTCGGATGAGCGGCAAGGCATTCGGAGCGCTCAAGATAGCCGCGTCAAATTGTATAGACAACTCTGTCAAAAACCGGGTTTACACGGCATTGATTTGCCAGCGAACCCTGACTTGGGCACATGGAGTGGCAACGCGGCGACTGCGCAGCCTCGGGCATTCCGATTGCTCCGCTTGCTCCGACCGAATCACCGACCCGCCGGATCGCAGCGATAACGCGAAGCGCGCGCGAGCTGCACATCGGTTGAATTTGCTTTCGGACCTATATCGACCTTACGGTCGGTTATTACATTCCCCCATCCCGTCATTACATATTCAATTTATTCCACCAAGCATATTCATAATCGTTGGTTCGATTTATTCAAATCATATTATCATTGAGTAGGCCAGCGCACTTTTTTCATTTAGTAGTTTTTGATACTTTTACCCACCCGCAAAAACTCAAATCGAACCGATTATATTCTGATTTTGACGAATCAACACCGCTACTGCATCACCGATAACAACGATATCTATTCAAAATAGGAATTAATGAATATCGAGTTTCAATCAGGCACCACGATGTGAATTAACACCGTGCCAGATCCAATATCTGGTCCTTTTGGAGAAACATGATGCAAGATTCTGATCGCCAAGCAGCCGTGAACGTTTTCGTCAACCAGGATGGTCGAAATAAAAAAGCACCGTTCGGCAATATGAAAAAATGGGTGCGCGCGCTGTCTTTGAGTGCCGCAATCGGCGCGCTTTTCATGACGGCCGCCCCGGCGGCTCGTGCCGATATCGCCGTGCCGGTGGTCATCGGAGGAACCTGGACGACCGTATCGGGTTCGTCGATCGGCCAAATCAGCCCGATCGTCGTGGGTGGGCAATCGAACGTCAACGTCATTCAGGGTGACGGCAATCTGAGCCAAACGTCGAGCCCGCTGAACCTCGCATTCACGTCGGTCCAGGCAAACAGCTCGGTCACCGTGCGCGTTACGTATGGCACGAGCAACGTGGCCAGCATCTCCGCGGACAGCAACATCCTTCCTTACGTATCGGCGAGCGTCAACAGCCAAGGCGTGCTGAGCGTCGGGCTCGCGCCGGGCAATTCTTACGTGTTGAAGAACCCGGTGACCGTCGAAGTGCAGACGACCAACCTCAACGCGCTGACGGCGCTGAACGCTGCATCGGTGAATGCGCAAGGATTCTTCGGTAATCCCGCCGGTACGGTCACGATTGATGCGGAAACGGCCGGCAAGATCAATCTCGATTTGCAACAGCAGCAAATCAACAACTTGACGCTGAAGGCAAACGCATCCGGTTCCTTCAATGTCGCCGATATCGGCAACGTCAATCAGATCAGCGCCAATCTTTCGGCGACCGGCAATGGGAAAATCTCGGGCAATGGTCCGAACGCCTCCGCCAATATCACGGTGACGACCGCCGCCTCGTTTGATTCGACCGGATTGCCGATCAATAGCGCGACGGTCAATGCATCCACCACCGCGCAAGCCCTCGTGAATGCGAGAAATGTCAATGCCACCGCCTCCCTTCTCGGCAGAATCGGTTATATCGGCACACCGGCATCTCTGCAGCAATCCACCAGCCTCGGCGGCACGATTTATCAAATTCGATAAATCACAAAACTGAAATCCATTTCTGATCCAGAAAATGTGATTCCCGGTTCGGCTTGGCCGGACCGGGGCGTGCCCCGTTAACCAGCCAGCGCTGAGCGCATATGACCGGCCCCACTTCGGCGGCATGGCGTGAGCCGCGGGCGGCCGAAGCGCGACGGCGCACCCGCGCGGTTGCGACGCCCGACCCCGAGCCGGGCCGTGCGCCGCCCGTATCGCCACGCACGGCTCCCAGCGGCTACGGCTCCACCCCGCCGCCGTTGCACTCGCCGTCATCATCAATGGACCGTGCCGCTGCGTGGCCATTGCGCCCGCGCGGCCGCGCTCGCGAATTCGGCCGTCTCCCGCTCCTCGGGCGGCGGCAACATCGGCTCGAAACCCATCGACTCGATCCATAGCTCGCGCGCCCACCCTTTCGCATGATACAAGTGGCGCGCCTCGTCGGCCCAGATCGATGCATAGGCGTCCTTCAGCACCTTGGCGACGGCACCGGACAACGCATCGGCGGCAAAGCCGATCAGCGCCCAATTTTGGCGATCCTTGGCTTCGGCAAGCATCACGCACTCGGCGGCAATCAATTGCGCCATGGCCGGCTCCTTGCTCCGCCGCGCGTAGGCAACGACCTCGAACAACGCCCGGCAGCATGCGGACACCGCGGTACGCCCGCGGGTCTGCGCCATCGGATCGAGCCCGAGCGCTTCGAACACGGACAGCAGCACCTGCTGATGCACCTGCGTCTGCGCGTGACGCTTCGTCCATTCGTCACGTAGCGCCGTGCGGCCGGCGCATTCCAATGCGGCCGCATAGATCGCCGCGCCGCAAAGCGCCGTTTCGAGCGTCTGATACAGCAATTCCCGGACGCCCTCTTGCAAATTGGCGTGATCGTTCCGTTTCGACATAAAAAGTCTCCCATCGAGTGCCGCCTATCGGCCGCCGACATTCAAAACGACGCGCCGGTACGCGCGCCTCGGACCGGTCTCATCGTTGCACTTCGCGGGCGAGCGCCTGCGCGGCCCGCAAATGCTGATGCAGCGTCGGCAACGTCTGCTGCGCAAACGCACGCAAATCGGCATCGCTGCCCGAGCTTGCTTCCTGCTCGAACAGCTGGATCACCCGGCGGTGCGCGGCGGGGCCCGCCGCCGCCAGATACGCCACGTCGAAATCGTGCCCACGCTTGCCGCGCAGCACCTCGATGTTCGGATCATGAACCTGCGAAGTGCGCGGCGTGATCCGCTTGTGCGACGCGATGGCACGAAGTGCTGCGTCGATCTTCGAGTGATCGTCGATCATCATTTTCGCGAAGGCGCGCACGTCGGCAGTGGCGGATTGTTCACCGGCAAGCTGGCTTGCCTGGATCTCGCTCTTGCCGGCAAGCGCCGCTTCATCGACAAATTCGGCGTCCGTTATCCGCGGCGGCTTCGCGATCCGGCTATCGCCGACGTCCGGTGCCGGATTGACGACGTCCGCGCCAAGCGGCGCGTTCGGTGCCGCGTCCGTACCGGGCATCTGCGCGCGCGCGCCGCCCAACGCGAACGCAATGACCGCGGCGGCCGCGCGCCACGTCGATCTGCATGGGTTCATGTTGTGTGCCTCCTTATGCGTTGTGACTACCGTGCCGTTTGCCGGGGCGCCGCGCTTCGATTCCCAGAGAACCTGCCGCATCGCTGCCCCGTCGCCGTGCCAGCACGTCGGCCTAGGCAATCGTGCGAGCCGGCGGTCACGAATGCCGCCGTCACACTGCAGGCCACGGCGGCGGCAGGCAAGATCGGATGCATCGCGAGGTCGCCTCTGATTGACCGGCCCCGCCATCGTGCAATGCGTATTCCCGCGCGCTCGATGCGTTACGCGCAGCACGCGCGTGCGCGCCGGCTTGCCGTTTTTTCGACGAGCGCGGCGCAATCACCGCGCTGCGGCGAAACAGCGGAATGCTCGCTGGCCCGCCCGCAGGTGCTGTACCCCGGCGAGATCGGCGGCTCATGCGCCTTTGCCGCCGCCGAATTGCGTGAGCCGGTTGGACATCGTCTTCAGGCTGATGCCTGGCGTTTCAGCCGCATGCGACTTCATGCCGCCGCAGCGCGCCAGCGTGCCGAGAATGATCTGTCTGTCGACCTCGCTGAGCGGCGTGCCGAACGGCACGCTCACCGTATCGCCGACCGCACTCGCCATGCCCGGCACTTCGACGACGACCGGCGGCGGCAGCGTGTCAATCACATCGCCGTCGTTGAAGATGCACGCGCGCTGCACGAAGTTGCGCAATTCGCGGACATTGCCCGGCCACGCGTAGTGGCTCAGTGCCGCGAGCGCCGCTTCGGAAAAAACCATCGACCGGCCGCTGTCTTCGTTGAGCTTGCGCAGGAACGCTTCGGCAAGCATCGGCACGTCGCCCCCGCGCTCGCGCAGCGGCGGCAACGCAACCGGAAACACGTTGATACGGTGATAGAGATCCGCGCGCAGCTTGCCCCCGGCTACCGCCGCTTCGGGATCGCGATTCGTCGCGGCAATGATCCGCACATCGACACGGATCTCGCGTGCGGAACCGAGCCGCGTCAGTTGGCCGGTTTCAAGCACGCGCAATAGCTTGACCTGCGAGTCCATCGGCATCTCGGTGATCTCGTCGAGAAACAGCGTGCCGCTGTCCGCACGCTCGAAGAAGCCCTTGTGCTGCCGCTGCGCCCCGGTGAAACTGCCGCGATCGTGACCGAACATCTCGCTCTCGACGAGGTTCGCGGCAATCGCGCCGCAATTGACCGCGAGAAACGGCCCGCAGCAGCGCGGGCTCAGATCGTGAATCGTCTGCGCGGCCAGCTCCTTGCCGGTGCCGGACTCGCCGGTGAGCAGTACCGACGCATCGGTGCCGGCAACGCGGCCGATGGCGCCGTACACCACCTGCATCGCGGGCGAACTGCCGAGCAGTTGCCCAAAGCGTTCAAGCTGCTTGCGCTCGGCGCGCACCGTCGCGCACCCATCATGCGACGCACCGGTGCGCGGCACGCGCTCGAGGATCGCGTTCAGCCGCTGCATATTGAGCGGCTTCACCAGATAATCGGCTGCGCCGCGACGCAATGCGTCGATTGCAGTATCGAGACTGGCGTATCCGGTCATGAGCACCACCTCGCAATGCGCCCCTTTCGGCAGCGCATCGAACAACATCATGCCGTTACCGTCGGGCAACACGAGATCACACAATATGAGATCCGGCATGTGCTTGGCGACCCGTGCGCGCGCCGCCTCGAGCGTTGTGACGGCATCGCATGCAAGCCGTCGCGCGCGCGCCAGCTCGCTCAGCAACGCTCGCGCGGCGGGGTCATCCTCCACGACCAGGATATGTGGCATCGGCGCTCCATTTTCTGAATAAATAAATTATTTCTTTATAATCCCCTTTAATTTAAAGAGATATTTTTTATGAATGTCACGGACAAAAATTAGATGAATTTCACATGAAAAATTCGAGCTAATGATAAGCCGAAAAAGCGCCATCAAGGCATTTCTACGCATCAATAAACGATCAAATATTTCTATTCGAAATTACAATTTCAATGTAATTTTTTATTTTTACTATTCAATTTCACATTGAATTTTTCGCATACGGCGACGGTTATGAAAATCGAATCGATCGATTAGATGCATTGAAAATATTCGATTGGCGGAAGACTTATACCGGCATGCGGCGGCGAACGGCGGCGGCGCAGCGGTCATCCGCCGAGCGTCTACGTATTATCGAGCGGGCGCCGGAAAGCGACTGCCAAGCGCGGGGGCGTTGCTGGCCGGCAGCAAGAACAGCGTCGCGACCGGCCGTTCGTGCCGCTCAGCGGCTCGGCGACTCCCGCCGCGCTTCGGTATCAAAACCCGCCTCGCCAGGGCAGCCGCGCGACATATCGACCTTTTCGACGCTGCGCGCGAGCGCATGGCCCGATACCCACGGAATCGGCATCGCGCCGCCGCCATGCCGCCCGTCTTGCCGGCCATTCGAGCGGAACGCAAATTGCGAAGCAATGACAAAGCCGCTAGCGGCCCCACGCGCACCGTTTACCGGAGGCCGCACCATGCGCCATTCACCGGCAGCGAAACCACGCAGCAAACGCCCGACCAAACGTCCCGGCCGAAGCCGCGGCGGCGCCCCCCGGCCGCGCAAGCGCTGGTCTGCCAAGGTGACGCAAACGAGCCATGCGCTCGATCTCGAGCCTGATATCTTCAAATCGGACGATCCCGGCAAAATCGCCGCGTCACTGAAGCGGTCCGCCGAACGCAGCACGCGCCGCCGCGCGTCGCCGTTTCAGTCGGCCATGTCGATGCTGAATTTTTACGCGAACCGCGCGGGCCGCAATCTGTCCGCATCACAACGGGCCACGCTCGAACGCGCGAAGCGGAAATTGCGCGAGGCGTTCGGCCGCAAGCGCTGACTTGATTCGCGCGAACGGGGTCGCGCATGCGCACGGGCGGCCGTCTTCGCATGGCGCGCTGTCCGCGCCAGCCGCGCTGCTCTTCGTCATGCCGCTGGCGGCAACGCGGCCCCAGCGGGGAACCGCGTTGCCGTGCCCGTCATTTCGCGACACGCGCCAGACGATATCGATACACGATGCCACCGTTCATGCATCGTGTTTGCGCTTGGGCTTACCTTTTGCTGGCGTCGACGCCATCTCCTCAAGTTGCTGCTCGCTCATCGATTCGTACATCGACTTCGACGGCGGTTTCAAACGCTTCACTTTCGTCCGGCCGCGCTTGGCCGCAAGCGCGGCGCCTGCCGCGCGCTGCTGCGCCTGGGATTTGGCTGGCATGGTTTCGCTCCTGTCGCGGGTGCGATCATGACGCGCGCATTGCGCGCCATTGTTCGGATTGCTACGTTTTCGGATATTGCGCGCGGCATGTCGCTACCCGGCATATTCGTGCCGCCGCGCCCACGGCGATGCGCCCCGTCCGCCTGCGGCCCCGACGGCAGGCTAGCGCTTCGCATCGCTGCGCTCGACGCTCGAGCGTTCGAGAAATGCCGTCGTAATGTCCGGCAGTTGGCGCGCGAGCCACGACGCCATATCGAATTCCTGCTGCCGGATCCGCTCGCAGTTCGCGCGGATCTCCGACTCTCCTGCGGCATCCGCCGCGACGATCAGCACCGTATAGGCGGCGATTTCGACCTGCTCGAACATGTAGCAGGCCATTGCATGCTTGACCACCTCGTCTTCGGCCAGCAAACCGCCCGCGACTTGCCCATATGCGGCAATTCGCGCAGCGAGATCCTTGATCGCGGATGGCGTCGTACCGAGCCGGCGCAAGCAACCTTCGACAAGCGTTTGCTGAATGCGCGTTTCGTCGAGATGCTGCCTGAGCTGCGCGTGCAGCAACGGATAGTTGTCGAGCCGGCTCAACTGAGCACTGAGCATCGTCTCGGCCTGGCGCTCCATGGCATATGCATCCCGCAGCCAATCTTCGAGATATTCGCGCGGACTGGTCATCGCTTTGCTCCTTACCGCATCGCGGTGCGGCACACCGTGCGACGCAACATGCGGCGCGCCAATCCGCACGCAATGCGCGTGCCGCTTCAGTCGAGCGGTTCGAGACAGATCACGTGCTCGGCGCGCCTGCCGTCGCCGCGCTCGACTTCCACGGCGCCTACGTAACGGACGCGCCAACCGCGGCGCAACGCGATTTGCGGCACATTGCCGGCGGGGCGGCTCTCGAATCCGCCGAGGCCGTCGTCGGGCGTATCGACGCTGTCGTCGAGCGACGCATTCGAATAGATCACATTGTCCTGCCACTCGGACGCACCCTGGCGCGCTTCCATGCCCTTGCCGTCCACGTCGACCGAATTGTCGGTCGCGGCCATGTTTGCGTTGTCGATCGACACGATGCGGCTCGCCGCCCGCCGAACCGGATCGCCGCTGTCGGCCGAATATGCATCGCGGTCGATCGGCGGCAGTCCGGTCGGCAGTTTCGCCGCCGCCCGCTCGGGCGACAGCTTCGGCGCACGCGGCGCTTCGTTTGCCTGCGCGGCGTCGGGCGTATCGCGCCTATCGCGCGCTGCCGCAGAACGCTTCGCCGGATTTCGGGCGGGCATTCCATCGTGCGTCGCACGAGCGGGATTCGAATGGGCATTGGACATCGGGTCCTCCGTGTTTCGGGTCGGGCGCCGGCCGCATCGAGCCTGCGCTAAAACCGATAGCTGATTGAAACATCGACCACCGCCTGCGTCGAACGTGTGACGAGCGGGCTGCGCGCCGCAGCGCCGACGAGCTGCTCCACGGCGCCGGCGGCGGTAACGAACCAGTGCTTGTCGACAAACCAGACGGCCGTCGTTCCGAACGCCACCGAGCGCAGGCCCGCCGAAGGCGCATAGCCGCGCCGTTCTCCGGCACGCGCCTGAGCATCGGACACACCGAACCACGCATTCATGTAACGCGCATCGGCGAACGTCACGCTCGGCCCCGCGAACCAGAAAAACCGCTCGTTGCTGCCGGGCAGCGGCAAATACGCCGATAGATCGCCACGCCAACCGCTCGCCCCGCCGATGTCACGCCGCACGGCCACACGCGCCACCCAAGGAAACGGCTTCGTGATCACATAGTCGGCCGCCAGCCTGACTAGCGCAGCCGCGCCGATGTTCGGCATGCCCCTGAGGTGATCGAGATCGTCCGCGGCGCGCCTTCCAAGGTCGTAGCCGGCAGATATCGCCACGCGCCAATTCGGCCCTCGCAGCACATTGACGCCGATGCCCTCGCCCGTCGACGCAAAAAACAGATCGCGATAACGGATGTCGATGCTCGGGCCGATCCGCACGCGATACGCGGACGCGCCGGGATACGACGGCCGCAGATCCACCGCCGCTCCCGTGTCGATCTGCCAGACGGGCTGCTGCGCAGGCGCAAGGACTTTCGCGAGCGGCACGCCCGCCGAGTACTGCCATTCCGCCAGCGGCGACGGCGTCTGCGCGCGCACGGTGTCCGCAGCCGAACCGCATGCGCAGCATGCAGCGAACCATGTCCCTGCAATGCGCGCCGACCGCCGCGATCGGGATCGCAGGCCGGGCATGCCGATACTGCTGAAAACGCGCCGGGTTCCGATCATGCTTGCCGCGCCGCGCAAAGGGCGCCGTGCGTGCGTGTCATTGCGCCCGATACCGGCAACAGAGGCGCATCCGTTGGCGACAGCGCGCCCGAAGGCGACGCGGCGGCGCGTGGCGCAACCGGCGCGCTCGCGCCGCCCTCGCCGCCTTCGCGGCCCGGCCAATCCGCCGCACGTGGCAGCGGGCCGCAGCCGCGTCCCGGCTGGGCGCACGCAGCGCCGAGCACTGCCGTCAGCACGACGGCTGCCGCGCGCGCATCGAAGCTGGCACGCCATCCACGGGTGCCGCCGCTTGCATCCGCCAGTGCGTCGCCCTCGGAGGCCATCTGCCTAGGCCGCCGCTGCCGCGAGTACGCACGCACCGGCGGCTGCCGCTCCGGCGGCTCGTGCTCGGGCGGCGGATGCTCGGGCGGGTCCCCTTCCGGATGCCGATACGGTTCCGGTAAGTCGGGCGGCGGATTGTCGGGGTCCGGAAGCTCAGGATCGGGGTCGACGTCCGGCATCGGCGGATCGGGCCGGTGCAGCAATATCGCGAAATTCTGTTCCATTTGACTTCCCAATTGCGAACGCTTCGCAACCGCCCGCAATCCGCGTGCCGGCCCCGCGGTGTGCCGCCGCTGACCGTGGCATCGCTCATTGCGTGGCGGCACGGCCGTTGATATTCGCGATTCGCGCCAGCATTACATCGGCCTCTGCAAATCTTTCACGCCGTGCCGGCATCCGCGTGCCGAGCGGGCCGGTCATAGGCCGCCGTCACGCTCCCGCGCTTGATGCGGCCGCGCTTCGCCGCCCATTACCGCGGATACGGGCACGTCAATTGCGTCGTTCCAACGAAGCAGACTTCGTCCGGAGCCTCCGACATGACTCATCCCAAACACCCCGACCGTGACACACCGGCCCGTCAGCACGGGGCTTCGCCACCGCTAAAGAATCGGGAACGCGCCCGCACGCGTCACTCGGAACGGCACATCGACGAAATGCTCGAACAAACCTTCCCTGCCAGCGACGCGCCCGCGACCGGCGGCATCACGCGTATCGAACCGTCGGCGCCGGCTGACGAGCACGAAGATCGCGAGCAGCACGATACCGATGCTCGTCATGACCATGCGTCGCACGCGTCAGCTGCACGTGATTAGACATACTCGGCAGGGAAAACGAATGGGTCGCGAAGCTGACCGCATGGTGCGAAATGGAAGGCGATCGCGGCAGTCGCGCGATCTCGCGCGGCCTCGATTATGCGGCGCGATGATGATCAGGCCGGCTTATTGACTACACTGGGGCTGGAGTTGGCGCCGCACGAAGCGGGGAGATACGTGCGCGTGATTCGCGGGCGTCCTGCCGCTCTGCCATGTTGCCGCGCTGTTGGTGCGATGTTGTTGCCCACGATGTTGTTGCCCTTCCTGTTGGCGCTTCCGCTGTCAGTCAGTGCGCGATGGTTGGGCTATCGTTTGCACGCATCGTCCTGTCAATTGCCGCCGACGCCAGCCGCCGACGCCACGACGCGCACCGGCAACCCGCCGCGCGGCACGAGCGTCGGCACGCTTGCGAGCCCGCCACCGCCCACACCAATTCGAGCGACGGACCCGTGCACCGGCCACGCGGCACGAACGCGCCGCCCGGCACTGCCGTCACGCCGCGGTCATTGCGATGCGATCGTCAGTTGATCGTGCACGCCCCGCACACCGTCGATCTGTTTCACGACGTCGATCGCAATCGCGCGCTGGCGGTCGTCCGGCACGCTGCCCGTCAGCGTAACGTTGCCGTGGCGTGTCCTCACGTGAATATCGCCGGATGACAGTCCCGCCGTTCCGGTAAGCGCTGTCTTCACCTTCGCGGTCAGCGTCGCGTCGCGGACCTTCGCACCGACCGTCCGCGACGACGACGCGCCGCCATCGGCTGCCGTCGCACTCGGTGCGACGGCCACGCATGACGCAGCCGCAACAACGGCCAGCGTGACGCTCAGCCGTCCCGCCAAACAGCGCCGCCGCCGGCTGGCATTGACCTGATTCTCTTTGACATCCATCATCACCTCCGTTCATCCATCGTGCGTCCGATCGGTAACCGCCAACCGGACGAATCCGCTGCAATCCATGCCGCTCGCCTGTGCCCGATACGCGTTCCCACCGCCGTTCGGCGCACGGCCGTCGCAGCCCGGCTTCCATCGAGCGCCGATAGCCATTTCGACGGCTCCCTGCCCCGGTTCACGTGACAGCGCGAAATCGCGGCACACCGCACGCCGATGCGTGCACCAATCGAAGCCGGCGGCTACGGCCGACAATGCGCGACGACTACACCTCTCTGCAATCGATTGAAGCTTTTGCCTACTCGCCGCAGGTTCCGCGTCGGCGCGGCCGATGCTCGGGCCGCCGAGCACGGCTTGGGCGCCACCCCGCCGCGATGCCCGTTCACTGCCCACTCGCGCCCGGCATGGAAGCCGCGCCCGACGCTGCATTCGGCACGGCAGGCGTGGCCGGCTGCGCAGGCTGCGCGGGCTGCAAAGCGCCCGCGCCCGAACTCGAATTCGATGTGTCGTCGCGCTGCTTCGAACATCCGGCGCTCATTACAATGCCGGTCATCACCAGACCGGCGACGAGCGCACGCGACACGATGCGAAATAGATCAAATACCATGACATCTCCCAGGTTGAAGGTAACCGACAGCGCGCAATTCGCATGCCGCATCCTCCATCGATATTTCGGGCGCATCGCGCGCGCCGGACGATGCCGTCTACGCTCGTTCGACCGTTATGAATTCCGTCGATACGCGATTTGATTCGAACAGGAACGATTCCATGCGGCCCTGCCACATCGATTGACGCTCACTTAAAGGAATTGAATAACATCTGCCGATAGATGCCCCAGCAACCACCATCCGAGCGCGGCCCGCGAGCGGCCGTATGCGTCACCCCTTATCGGCCAATGCGCGCTGAATTGCTGCTTCGGTCTGCGCGTAGGCGCCCTCCCCGAAATGCGAATAGACAATGTGCCCGCGCCGGTCGATCAAATACAACGCCGGCCAGTACTGGTTACCGTAGGCATTCCACGTCGCATAGCGGTTGTCCTGAGCGACCGGAAAGCTGATGCCGAAGCGGACGATCGCTTTCTTCACGTTGTCGGTTTCCTGTTCGAACGGATACTCCGGTGTGTGTACCCCGACGACGACGAGGCCCTGGTCTTTGTATCGTTCATGCCAGCGCTCGATATATGGGACGGTATGAATGCAATTGACGCAACCGTAAGTCCAGAAGTCGACCAGCACCACCTGGCCGCGCAGTTGCTGCATGGTGAGCGCTTTGCTGTTGATCCATTGGTCGATGCCGGCGAATTCGGGTGCCGCGCCGGTGTTGCCGATCCGGCCTTGAGCGAACGGAATAGGGCTGAGCGCGGCTGCGGCGCCGACCCAGGCGGCAGTACAGACGAGTTTGATGCGCTTGAACATTTCAGTGTGCCGTGAAGGTAGGAAGGTGCGTGGAAAGAACGCTCAGGGCGAGCGTGTCGAACTGAAAGTCGATCGCGGCGGCCGTGATGATCCCGAGAACGCCGAAACATGGCTGCAATCGGGGCGAGATTCGCGCAACGCTGCGCGATTGCCGCAGCGCGCGTTGCCCGTGGCCGCGACGGGCAACGGCAGCCGTGCGACGAGCCGATCGAAGGGCTCGTGCCACAGCCGCAGCAGGCCGAACAGCGCCAACAAGGCCGCGGCGGCGGCGCAGGCAGCGTGCTGTGCGGCGTGCACGGCGCTCGGCACCGCGCCCGAGTCAGCGCCAGCGGCGCCGAGGCCACGATGAGCCCGGCGACAATGCACAGCGGCCGCACGCAGTCGGCGCGGTCGGCACGCTCAGCGCCCGCGCCCGGCAGAGCGGGCATCCCAGGCAGAACGCAACGCGACGCAATGGTGAACAGACCCGCGAGTCGCGCTAACAGCGGTTCGAGCAGGCTGGGCATGACGAGGCTCCCGTTGTCCGATTGGACAGCATGGCGCCATTGAAAGCCTGCTCTGTATCCCGGTTGTGTCGCCGCGACCGGCCGAATGCAAGGTGTTGTGTCCGGTCGCGGCGCGGATACATTAGGATACGTATCGGCCCGCCCGTTGCGCTATAAAGCTCACGTCATCCACATGGAGAGCGACATGAGCGCCGATCGCCTCGAAATGAAACGCGTCATCATGGCCGTTTGGGTAGCGGCGGGGGCGATTTTCACGGAAATCATGCAGCCGGCGTATTGTCCGTGTATTCAGGAGCGTGCTTGGCGGACGGAAAATCGAAGAGAGGCGAACCGATGACGGAGAAGCCGGATCATGTGCTCGTGGTCGACGATGACCGCGCCATTCGCGAACTGGTGGGAAGCTACCTCGAAAAGAACGGCATGCGCGTCTCGCTGGCCGCCAATGGCCGCGAAATGCGCAATGTGCTCGAAAGCGGCGCACCCGACCTGATCGTGCTCGATCTCATGTTGCCGGGAGACGACGGGCTGGTTCTGTGCCGGGATCTGCGCGCGGGCAAGTTTCGCGCCGTGCCCGTGCTGATGCTCACCGCGCGCGGCGACGAAACTGACCGCATAGTCGGCCTCGAAATGGGCGCCGACGACTATCTTGCCAAACCGTTCGCCGTTCGCGAGCTGTTCGCGCGAATCCGCTCCGTGTTGCGCCGCACCCGAATGCTGCCGCCCGGCATGCAGATGACGGAGGTCGCGCAACTGCTGGCGTTCGGCGACTGGCGGCTCGATACCACTGCGCGTCACCTGCTCGATGCCGAGAACATCATGGTCGCGCTGAGCGGCGCCGAATACCGGCTGTTGCGGGTCTTCCTCGACTATCCGCAGCGGGTTCTGACACGAGATCAACTGCTCAATCTGACCCAGGGCCGCCAGGCCGACGCGTTCGACCGTTCGATCGACCTGCTGGTCAGCCGCTTGCGGCAGCGTTTGCGGGACGAGGCGCGCGAGCCGCGCTACATCAAGACGCTGCGCAACGAGGGATATGTGTTTTCGTCGGCGGTCACCGTGATCGACGCGCCGCAATGAAACCGTCCGCGGGTTGGCATTGGCCGCGCACGCTGTTTGCCCGGCTCGCCGTCATACTTTTCGCGGGACTCGCGCTCGCGCAGGCGCTGTCGTTCTGGCTGACGTGGATGGAGCGCGATCGGGCCACCGTCGACCTGATGACAGGCTATGTCGAGCGCGAAGTCGTGAGTTCCGTTGCGCTGCTCGACCGCTTGCCGCAAGCAGAGCGCTCACGGTGGCTGCCACGGCTTTCCCGGCGCAGCTATCAATTCATCCTCGGACCGGGGGAGAACGGCGGCCCGATCGATGCGAGCCTGTCCGAGCGTTTCGCGCAAGCAATAACGGACGGAGTCGGCCGCACGTATGCGGTAAAGGTGAACGCGATCCCGGGCGGCCGCGAACGCTTTCAGGCCCATCTGACGCTCACCGACGGCGCACCGCTCACGATCGATTTCCGGCCGATGTCCGGCGTGCCGCTTTCGAATTGGCTGCCGCTCGTGCTCGTCGCGCAGCTTGCGATGCTGGCCGGTTGCTGCTGGTTTGCGGTCAGGCTTGCGACGCGGCCGCTGCATGAGCTTGCGCGCGCCGCCGACGGATTGGGACCGGACCTGAAAAGCGCGCGGATGTCGGAAGCGGGGCCGTCCGAGGTGGCGCGCGCCGCGCGGGCGTTCAACGCGATGCAGGAGCGCATCGCGGCCTACACGGCCGAGCGCGTGCAGATACTCGCCGCGGTGTCGCACGATTTGCAGACGCCGATCACTCGAATGCGCTTGCGCGTGGACGTGATGGACGACAGCGATGAGGCCGCGAAACTGCGCCAGGATCTGTTCGAAATGGAAAATCTGGTGCGCGAGGGGGTGACTTACGCGCGCACGCTGCACGGCGTGGCGGAAGCGCCGTGCCGCATCGATCTCGATGCACTGCTCGACAGCCTCGTCTGTGACTATGTCGATGCCGGCCACGACGTGTCGCTCACGAAGCGGGTGACGACGCCTGTCGTCGTGAGGCCGCAGGCGCTGCGCCGCGTGATCGGCAACCTCATCGACAACGCGCTGAAATTCAGCTCGGCGGCAACGCTCGAGGCGACGCTGCTTGCGGACGGAAGCGTCGCCATCGACGTGCTCGATCGCGGGCCGGGCATTCCGGCAGAGCTGCTCGACAAGGTATTCGAGCCGTTCTACCGGATCGAGACGTCGCGCAACCGGGGCACGGGCGGCACGGGGCTCGGGCTGGCGATTTCCCGTCAATTGGCGCAGGCGATAGATGCTACGCTGGTGCTGCGTAATCGCCCCGGCGGCGGGCTAAGCGCGTTGCTGACGCTCAACGGGGCGCAACGCGCGCCCGTCCGCCCGCAAGCGGAGCGCCGCGCGGGCGATTTCTGATGCTCGAACCCGCTTCGCCGATGTAACCGGCGGTATGGCCAAACGCCCGTCGCCCGCCTGCAATCTACTTACCCGCCCCCACCCGCCTCCGATACCCGCCCATGCGTGAGCAGCCGCATGGCGGCGCATCCGCGCTCGCCGCACGGCTTCGGCGTGGCCGCGCCGCCGTTCGGCGGCGTGCCGCATGCATGGACGCGGGATTTTGAATTGCCGTGTGTCGCACGCCGATGCGGATACACGGCGATACACAGCATGCGGCCGATTCGAATAAAACATCAACGTAGTGTTGCGCGCGGCGGCGTGACGTCACCGACATCGCGTTCGAACGCGGCGATTCCCGAGCGCCCACGCCTTTACCGAGAGCGCTTTCATAAGCGACCCATCATGGAGAACGAATCATGCCCGATGCCGTGAATACCCGACGCCGCCTGATCCTAGGCACGACGCTGGCCGGCCTGAGCCTTGCCGAACTGGGATTCGGCAGTCCGGCCCGTGCGCAATCGACGGCCGACGAGCCGCGGACGAATCGCGCGAGCGGCGGCAGCGCGTCGTTCGACACGATCCATCAGATCAGCGCAGGCGTGCTGAACGTGGGATATGCGCAATCCGGTCCGAAGGACGGCCCGGCCGTGTTTCTGCTGCATGGCTGGCCCTACGACATCCATAGCTACGCCGATGTCGCACCGCTGCTCGCGGCCGCCGGCTATCGCGTGATCGTCCCGTATCTGCGCGGCTACGGCTCGACGACGTTCGCTTCGCCGGATACGCCGCGCAACGGTCAGCAGGCGGCGACGGCCGCCGACATCGTCGCGCTGATGGACGCGTTGAAAATCGATCGCGCCGTATTCGGCGGCTACGATTGGGGCGCGCGCACTGCCGATATCATCGCGGCGCTATGGCCGCAGCGTGTCAAGGCGCTGGTATCGGTGAGCGGCTACCTGATCGGCAGCCAGGAAGCGAATCGCAAGCCGCTGCCGCCGAAGGCGGAATGGCAATGGTGGTACCAGTTCTATTTCTCGACCGAGCGCGGCGCGCTCGGCTATGCCGAAAACCGCGATGCGTTCAACAGGCTCATCTGGCAGCTCGCGTCGCCAAAATGGCAGTTCGACGACGCAACCTATGCGCGCACTGCGGCGGCGTTCCGTAATCCCGATCACGTAGCCGTCGTGATTCACAACTATCGCTGGCGCCTCGGGCTCGCGAACGGTGAAGCGCAATACGACGAAATCGAACGGCGTCTTGCCGCCGGACCGACGATTACGGTGCCAACGATCACGATGGAGGGCGACGCGAATGGCGCGCCTCATCCGGAGCCCGCCGCGTATGCGAAGAAATTCACGGGCCGCTACCAGCATCGCACGATTAGCGGCGGCATCGGCCACAACCTGCCGCAGGAAGCGCCGCAGGCGTTCGCCGATGCGATCCTGCAGGTGGAGCATCTATGATGCGCCCGGCAATCAATATCGGGCTTCGCAGTTCGGCTCGCGCGCTCGCGGCGGTCGCGCTGCTGGCCGGCACGCTTGCGGCGAGCGGTCCGGCCGCGCGCGCCGACTCGTCGAAACCGGCCACGTCGCCGATCTACGGCGTAACGATTCCGCCAGGCTATCGCAAATGGGAAATGGTCGCGCCTGCCGAAGAAGCCGCACCGCTCGACGAATTGCGCGTGGTGCTCGGCAATCCGGTCGCGATCCGCGCGCTCGAGCAGGCAACGTTGCCGTTCCCGGACGGCACGATCCTCGTCAAGCTCGCCTACAAACGCAAGCAGTCCGACGAATTGCCGACGGCGACAGTGCCCGGCCAGGCGACGACCGTGCAGGTAATGGTGAAGGATTCGCGTCGCTATCCATCCACGGGCGGATGGGGGTTCGGGCGCTTCGTCAATGGCACGCCCGCCGATATCGGTCAGCATCAGACCTGCTTCGCGTGCCATCAGACGCGCGTGAAGAACCACGATTACGTCTTCACGCGGCTCGCGCCATGACTTGAATGCCGCTTCGTTGCCGCGCCGTCTCGGGCGTTTCGCGGGGCGCGGCAACCTATGCGCGCAGAGCTTCACGCTTCATCAGCCGGAGCACACGGCGGCGGCGCGTTTCATCGGGCTTACCGAACTTCGCATGTCAGGCATACAGGCTATATGTCGCGATGGCCAGACGCTTCGCCACGTCGGCCACCGAGTAGCTCCCCTCGGTTACCTGTTTAACAGCCTCGACCTTGAACTCAGCCGTGTATCGCGCGCCGCTCATGCTGACCTCTCGGTTGCCGTGGATTACGGCTCGAAGATGTCTACGAAAGGCTAACCGATCCAAAACGACCCGCGCCTCACTTGCATTCGGCCACCGCATTCCTGTCGTGCTGACGAAGGTTCAATCTGTCTTACCCGAATACCGGGGCACGTAGCCAAAGCGTCACGTGCGTTCAACTCAAGCTGACATACTGAATCAGATAAATCGCACCGGATGCGATGCGAAGGATCGGTGTATTTCCATTTCAACGAAGCAGCCTTCATGCCATCTCATATAAAACACAATATCGACACCACAACAACGATATCAAGTTATCAAATTATCCACTCTCAACAAAACAATTAAATCCGGAATGCAATATTCCGCATTAATCATTCAGCCCACCATTTTATTAGTTGCCCCCTAAAAAAATACCTGAAATAATGAAGTCGAGCACTTCACGTACCACACTGAATACCAGCAAATATTACACATCGACCAACCTCCGATATTAAGTGACATATCCGGCAAACCATTCACGCACCGCCAAACACAGCGTGAGGGAACGGATGCCGCTTCGCCTCGGCACGGGTAATAGGTCGCCATAGCGCTCCCGCATCAACGCTGAACGATTGTGCAGTCGATGTCATCCGTCAGAATCAGCTCAAGCCGTCTATTCGATTCACGAAAGAGAATTCATCGGGAGAAAATTCATGTCCAAGTATTCTGGTTTACTAGTGCGCATCAACCCTGAAGACGTCGGCGACATACCCGCCGAAGGCATGGAATGGGTATCGCCAGACATCATTCCGTATGGAACACAGGTTCTTACCTACGAACAAGCCGTCGATACCTACAATCGGGACATTGCGCAGCCCATAGTCAACAATCTCAACAACAATGTCTATGTCCGCTGCAAAAATATAAACCTCTCCGAGCAAACCACGTATGGCAACGTCAACCTTTACTACGCAGAGTCCTCTTTATTTTTGTCACCAGAAAAATGGAATTCCGTCACACTCCCAGCTCAAGACAATCAATTTGGAATCAATTCCGGATCCAATTTCAGTCAAAACATCCCTCAAAACCAAATTGGATTAGTAGAAGCGCCTTTCAATTTAAGCAAACTGCCACCCGACAGACACTGGTGTTTCATTGCCGTTGTTAACAATAAAAACAAGAAATTTCAAATTCCAACTGAATTTTCGAGCAATGCGAAATTCGCTCAATGGGTCAAGGAAAATCCAAACGTAGCCCAACGAAATATTTCACTCAATTCGGGTTCCAATTCCAATGTTACACAATATGGAACCATTAGCAATTTAAATTCGAAACCCGGCCAATTCTACTTTATTTTGACACCACATAACGTGCAACCCGGAACAACTTGGGGCGCGCAATGCAGCGACCGACGATTGTCCTCTCCGTATAGTGACAGCGGGACATTTCAGCATGACCAGGTAAGTACCAAGCCGATTATCGTACCAGCCCATGTGGGCGGTGGAACACAGTCGATGCAAATGGCATTTACGTTTACCGCTCCTTCTGGACAAGCGTTTCCCAAAGACGGTAAAGTTACCATCGAGTATCGTCAGAAACACACCCTCCGACAAGAATCGGAAGAACTCTTCGAAGAAGAACAACAATGCGGTGTTGTGCACAATTACCGAATACCCGTAATTGAAAACGGCACCGTCAATTTCATTATTGAACCCTCGATAGAATTGGGTGCCATCGTGATCGTTCCAAGTTTTATCGATTGATCGATTCCGAAGCGAGGCATCCGCTGTATCCAACGGATCGTGACTACAGTTGCGTCAAATGTTCTTGGCCTTCCATGCCTCGTTTCCGTTGGATAACAGATCAGATGCCTCATTTCACCCTCACTCAGGTCTATTCGGACCTGGTGGCACCAGATATCGTACCCACGCATCAAACATGCATCGGTCACTTTCGATTGAATTCAGAACATTCGCGCACTTAAATTTATAGCTCCGTCCGCCAACATGCAAACCAGTCATATCGAATCATTGTTAATCGGGATGCGCATATTGGCTCCAGAATTTTTACGCAATTCACTAGGCAATTATTCGCCATACCTACCCAGAGAGCGATATGACGTCGGCCAGCCCTTTCATCACACGGATCGAAGATATCTTTAAACTCGCCAAGGAGCCGCTAGCGAAATTGGGATACCGCTCCGTGTTCGATTTCACTCGCATTTCCCGCGAGCAATTTATTCGCAAGCATCATGCTTCGCTTGGTCGGCACACCGGAGATATCTATGATTTGGCGATCGGTTTCGCTCACCAAATCAGCCACCGATTTCAACGCAAGTACTCAACCTTGCATGGCGCATTCTCCGCGCAAGGTCCCGAGTACTCGCATTTATTTCCGGATCAAAAGAGCAGTTGGAAGAACAAGGCGCCCGTCGGTTCGCCAGAGGCAAACGACGGTCCTGTCTCTTACCTGGCCTATATCTATCACTATGCTTTGGGTGAGGAAGATAGCGGTGATAACGTGAACAAGTTAGCGGACCGTCGGCCGGATATTGGTCAACTCGTCATCAACGACGCGGCGCTTAACGAAGTGATTCCGCAGATCCAACTGGTCAACGAGATTCTCAACTCGGCAATTCAGAACGTCAAACAGCTGAGCGGACAAGATGCAGTCAACGCGTTACTTGCGACAACGCGTTACCCCAATACGCTGCCGTATCACTATGGACATCAGCAAATCCAGGCCGCGCAAGGTGTCATCGGCACGACACTGCAGGACGCAACGCTGGCGCAATCCCTCTATTTTCCGCAAAACTTCTGGGCAGTCCGTACCAGCTTGAACGAAATGGCAGCCAGTGCACTCGTGCGCCTGCAGGTCATGGCTAGTCAGTTCTCACCAGAGCAGCAGCAAATCATCATCGAACCGGCTTATTTCGGACATCGCCATCTCACACTATCGGAGTTGTCGGATAAGTGGCTCGGCCCATCGTTGACAGAATCGCTGCCTTACGAGGCTTATTACTCGAGCGGCGCCTTTGTCCTGCCGCTACAGAGCGGCATCGTCGACGACTACAGTGGCCGCCCCGGACAAGTAATCGTGTCGGGCGAAACCACGCTGGACTCGATCATCAAACTATACGTTACCAACGGAAGTGGTACGTCGCTTCTTACGCTTCGAGGAAGAAACGATAAAGACCAAAATTTATTTCAAATCAATGATGCGGTCGCCATCCAAGGTGAACCCTATAACTCCCGCCCCTTACTCCGGTTTTCCAAAGCCGACAACACGAGCTTGAATTTATCTCGAGGGCCTTGGTACAACCAATTCAGACTCAGCTTCCAGGGATTTACGCGACCACATCCGTATCGCGACCTGACCATCTCGCTCTTTCTGAGCGACGACCGTCAAGCGCGTTACAACAGCAATCAAAAACAGTTCTACCAGAAGAACTTTGGCAGCGGCAACCTCGACGTATTCGCATTGGCGTTGATGTCGGAATTGACGTCCCGAACGGGATTGACCGTGCCCGATGTCGAAAAAATGCTGTGCGCCACCGCGGGGGGAAAGCTCACGTACACGGTCATTCAATCCGGCAATTTCGAAAAGCTCAATCCCATCTTCACCAATGGACATGGCACTTACCCTGTCTCGATCGGAGCAGCATTGCCCTTCGTCTATGGCGCGAAATACATTCATGCTGGATTACCCGACGCGATCTATCTCAAGGAAAGTGCCAATCAGACGCTTTCCATCGCTAATCTGACGGACGATCGCCTGGATCGCATCAACCGCATGGTACGGCTCCAGAAATGGCTTGGTCTGCCGTTCGAGGATATCGACCTCTTGGTAACTTCTGCGATTGAAGCCGAGAACAAAGAGAATCCAGCCTATCTGATGAATGACAATACGCTGCGCATGCTCGGCGTTTTCAAGCACTATCAATCGACGCACGGCGTCACGCCCAAGCAGTTTGCCGCATGGCTTTATATCGTCACGCCGTTCGCCATCACACCAGATCTGCCGTTCTTCGACCAAATATTCAACAGTAGCGGCGCATTCGACACCCCGCTCGTGATCGACAACCAGAGTTTCGTCTATACCGCAACAACCGACGACGATAATGATCGCGTCCAAAAAATATGCACGGCGCTCGGACTGAATCACCGTCAGTTCCTGCTGTTCGCCGACAAGATCGCCCAGCAATTCGGCAACCCCAATGAGCGCACGCTCTATTGCAGCATCTTCGTCGTGTCCGCGTTCTATCGGCTGGCGTCGCTCGCGCGCGTACTCGGTATCCGCCCCGAGGATTTTTGCGCATTGATCGACCAGATCGATGGCGGCACCGATGAGGTGTGGCAGCAACTCGCAGGTCAACCCGTAATCGCGCTACCGACAAAAGACGCGCCGCTGACCAACGACTTCCTCAGCCTGTTGCAAGCGCTGAGTGCCATTGCGAATTGGCAGCAACAATATCAGTTGCCATTCTTCCAGGGCGGCATCCTCGGCGATAACGCAGGTAACGCTCAGGGAACGGCCGGCCAGTTGTCCTTTATTCAGCAGGTCTGGCAGTCCCTGCCCGCGACGTTCGTCGACGATGCGTTGCTCAAGCAGAGTGGCGCTCCGCCCAGCATCGACTGGCTGAAAGAATTGTCTGCCGCGAAGCTCGTGGATTCATCCGGCCTCGTCACTGACCTCGCAGACGACCAGGTTTATGTGGAGATCCTCGGCCGAAATGTCTGGATCATCAAGGCGATCAATGACACCGTTGATGCCCAGGCACTGACTAACGACGATAAGAGCCTTGCGAAACTGGCGCTGAATGCGACGATCATTCAGTCCCGCCAAACCCAACATGGCATGGCGATCAGCCTGCTCGCCCAAACCTTGAATGTGGACCAGACGTTTCCCGCGCTGTTGATGCGCTGGATCGGATATACGATCTACCAATGGCTAAGCGAGACCTGGGCGCTGCGTAATTCCGTCACCACGCCGCTGAATATCCCGTCGCTGCCGCTGAATGTCTTACGCGAACTGGCGCGTCGTGCGTTGCTCTGCCAGTATTTCTCGCTGAGCCCCGCACTCCTGCAGATGTTACTGGCTTATCCCGAGTACTTTGCGTTGACGAAGGAGAACGTCCAGACCATCACGCTGCAGATGATGTACATGCTGAGCCGCTATCAAGCGCTGCTCGCACAAATCAGCAGCAATGGAACCGAGGACGACGTGCTGGCCTATCTGCAGGCAGTCAATGCGACCGTGCTGCCGGACGAAGACCATGCGACGACCACACTGGCCACCCTGCTGGGCTGGGAACGCAATGAAGTCCGCGCAGCGTGGTCGGTGCTGGGCGGCATAGCGAAAACAGTGCCGCAACTGGACATCGTCCTGAGACTGCAACAGGCGGAAAGCCAGACCGGGCTGACCGTGAACCAACAACAACAAGCTTTCAAGTTGAGCCGCGACAGCAGCTACGACATCTGGCAAGCCGTCGGGCAGGCATCGATCGCGGGCGCCACTCACGTCAACGGCGGCGGCCACTAGCCGCACATGACACGTGCATGCAAGCCCCCCTCAACCCATTTTGCGAACGCGCGACATGCCGGCTCGCTCCAATCGTAATGAGGTAGACCTCCATGATGTTCGCAATGGAAAAGCAATTGAACGAGTCGCAGCGCGATGCGCTGGTGGCGGGTTATATGAATTTTGTCGCACCGACGTTGAAGGGCGTCGGCAATACACCGCTCACAATCGAGGATCTGTACGAATATCTGTTGATCGATCCCGAAGTTGGCGATGAGGTGCCCACCACCCGCGTCGCCAGCGCGATTTCGAGCATCCAACAATACGTCACGCGCATCATTAACGGCACCGAACCCGGCTTTCAACCCGTCGAGCCGGGAAATGTGAATGCGTGGCGCGACGGCGACAACCAATACGCCGTCTGGGCCGCAGGCGTCGACGTTCATAATTACGCGGAAGATTACATTTCGCCGATCACCCGCCTCGAGAAAAGCCATTATTTCAAGGATCTCGAAACGACGCTCAATCAAAACCAGCTCGACCCTGATCGTGTGCAAAGTGCGGCGCTCGCCTATTTGAATCAATTTGAAGCTGTCAGCAATCTCTATTTGCTGAGCGGCTATATCACGCAAGACGAGTTGAAAACGGCCGCGTATTACTTCATCGGACGCACCACAACCAAGCCATACCGATACTTCTGGCGGCAGATGGACCTGAGCAAGAACGGCGGCCGCCCTGGCGAGCCAGTCACGCCCAATTGCTGGAGCGACTGGCTGCCGATCGACCTGTCGTTGGCAAGCGACACGATACTGGAGCACACGGTTCGTCCCGTGTTCTATAACGAACGCCTCTATGTCGCCTGGGTCGAACGCGATCCTGTGCCAATCAAGGATGGCGCGGGCGCCAACACCACGCGCCATGTCTATCGCGTGAAGTTCGGTTACAAGCGTTTTGACGACTCGTGGACAGCACCCAACAGCACGAGTTTGAAGACTCGGCAGCAAGGCGATCCGGGATTCGGCGAGATCGACCGCACCTCGGTGACGATCGATGAAGTGTCAAACTTTGATCTGCGCGCCGTCAACCTGTTGGCAACGGTGGATCATAGCCACGAACCGAGCCTTGACGCAGACTCCAATCCATACGGTCGGCTGATGCTAGGCGTATTCGTCCGGAACTTCAATGCTGAGGGTGAGAAGGGGAAAAACTCCCCGACCGTCTATGGCTACCAATATTGCGACTCCGCGTTTCATCACATTCCATTGGGGCCGCAACTCAAGGAAGAGCTGTTTGCGATATTCAAGGACCGAACAGATACTGATAATACGTTGCAGTACGCGCTGTACAAGCAGAAGTACGAGATCGAGTCAGTAGAAGCGTACAAGGAGAATGAAAGAGCACCTGATGGCGGCGACATTCACGGTTCATCGAAGGGCGACCAGAGCTATCTGGAAAAATGGTGGGAGAGAATCGAGGATCTTGTGCACGGCGATCGTGGAGTGAGTTCTTATATTCACATGCAAGGCCCCTTCGAAATAAAAGCCACACTCATGCTCAAGGATGATTTTGTGAATGATTTTACGTTCACCCAGCAAGACACCAATTCTGACGGTAATACTGGGTTCGGCTTCTGTCGACCAGATGGGAAATGGGGCGTAACCATTCGATATCATGGTGACGACGCGAATACTCTCAGCAAAGACGCCAGCAATAATGGCAATTTCTATACGTTTGAAAATACCGCGATCAGGTATTCGCAAGATTTATTTGGCGACTACAGCTTGCCGATAAACCAATACTCGCTGTGCAATTTGGACGCGCAAGGCAACCCTGCCAGCTTGATCGACGACCATCTCCACGTCAACATCGGACTCCACGATTACATCGCATGGGACGATGACCCTCCGAAGAGCGTGACCTTGGATATTTCCGGGTGCCGCTTGTCCGACGGGCAGGACGTGACAAATAATTCCATCAAGAACAATTCACTCAATTCACTATTTTTTCTCGACAACAAGAACAACAAACTCGCGTCGATTAAAAATTTCGGCAAGATCGGCGACACCCGAAAATTCTTCGAAGGAATCCGGTTCTACACGGCCAAATCAAATGAAGTTGATTATGGAGAGTCCTTCTACACGCTCACCAACAGCTCGCCCGGCGCACCGTACAGTAAAATTCATCAAGTTACAGAATCCGACTTTACAGCGGAGCGGCGTTATATCTCGGTTTGCCTGATCGTCGGCGACGATCACTTCTATCGTCCCAGTAATACCGACACGAAAAATTTCAATTACGTCTGGAAATGGTTCAAGGTCTATCTCCAAAAAGTTGACCTGAAGGCACCGCTCAACCCGCCGCAATTGAAATCACGCTACGACAGCAAGCGAGGCCTGGTTCAATACCTGGACTTCCGCGAGGAGTCGCTGCCCGTCGCGTCGCTGCCGGCCAAAACGCGCCTGAATACGACCTTCGTGCGCGAATTGATTGAAACCGCGGACAAGGGGCTCGATGCACTGCTCGATTATGTCTTGCAAGCGGAACCGCTCGAGGCAGATCTCGAAGTCGACGGCAGCGAGGGCGAACCGATGGACTTCGGCGGCGCCAATGGCTTGTACTTCTGGGAACTGTTTTTCCATCTGCCATACCTGGTTGCGTGGCGCTTCGGCAACGACCAGGCGTTCGACCAGGCGCGCCAGTGGCTGCACTATATTTTCGATCCGGCGATGGGAAAAAAACCGTCCGTGGACGGCATCCAGCCGCCGCCCTACTGGAACGTGCGTCCGTTGGTCGACCGGGGGAATTTTTCCCGCCTTCTTGCAACGCCGCTGGACCCCGATGCGCTCGCTTACGCCTCTCCTGAGATCTATCAAAAAGCCGTCTTCATCTCGTATGTCAGCAACCTGATCTCGCAAGGTGACCAGTGGTATCGTCAGCTCACGCGAGACGGTCTGACACAGGCGCGGGTGCTTTACAACCTAGCGGTGGAACTGCTAGGGCCGCGCCCGGACGTATCGTTGAGCAGCACATGGATACCGCGGACCGTGGACAAACTCGCCTCCGCGATCAATGAAGAATTGCGTGAATTCGAGCGGGCGTCCGACGCTGACAGCAAGGAGTGGCTGACGCTGCCGAGCGCTCACGCCGGCTATCTTCGCCTGACGGACAACAAGTATTTCAAGGCGCCGCTGAATACATTGATGCTCGCACACTGGGATACGATCGACTCACGGCTGTATAACCTGCGGCACAACCTGACGGTCGACGGCAAACCGTTATCGCTCCCACTTTACGCCCCGCCGGCGGATCCGGTCGCATTGCTCTCGCAACGCGCGCAATCGGGTACGCTCGTGAGCGGCATCAGCGCCGCGCAACTGACGGTTCCCCACTATCGTTTCAGTGCGATCCTGCCGCGGGCGTATAACGCCGTGTCAACCTTGAGCCGCTTTGGCGACACTTTGCTGTCGCTGATAGAAAGAGCGGATCGCGCCGGCCAAGAGGAATTGCAACAACAGCAGCTGCTTGACATGTCGAGCTATGCGATCACGCTGCAGCAACAAGCCATCGACGGACTGGCCGCAGACCGGCAGGCACTGGAAGCCAATCGCAGCACCGCGCAACAGCGCCATGACAGCTATTACACCCTCTACGACGAGAATATCTCGAGCGGAGAGCAACTGGTCATGGACGTGCATACCGAGGCGCAAACTCTATTGATCGGCGCACAGGGCTTCATGATCGCCAGCGGCGCGCTGAAGCTCACGCCGAACATCTTCGGTCTCGCGGACGGCGGCATGCGTTATGAGGGGCCAACCGAGGCGATCGCCAACGGACTGATCGCGAGCAGCGAAGCATTGAACGTCATCGCTGACAGGGTGGCGACGAGCGAAGGTTATCGACGGCGGCGTCAGGACTGGCAGATCCAGTACGAGCAGGCCCAAGCCGAGGTCGACGCGCTGAACAAGCAGCTCGACGCGCTAACGATTCGCGAGCAGGCCGCGCAGACCGAGCTGGCGCGCCTCGTCGCTCAGCAGACACAAACGCAGGCGATGCTGAATTTCCTGAAAACCCGCTTCACGCAGGCGACACTGTATCAATGGCTAAGCGGCCAATTATCCGCTCTGTACTATCAGATTTACGATGCCGTCATATCGCTGTGCCTGTCGACGCAGGCGTGCTGGCAGTATGAACTCGGGGATTTTTCGACGACATTTATCCAGACCGGCGCATGGAATGATCACTATCGTGGCCTGCTGGTCGGCGAGACGTTGCAACTGAATCTGCATCAGATGGAAGCAGCCTATCTGGCGCGCAATGAGCGGCGGCTGGAGATTACACGAACGACGTCGCTGTTGAATCTTCTCGGGCAAACCATGTTCGATGCCCAAAAGGCCTCCGGCGCATTTGACTTCAGCCTGACGGAGCAACTATTCGACAAAGACTATCCTGGCCATTATCTGCGGCAAATCAAATCTATAGCGATTAGTCTGCCGACGCTGCTGGGACCGTATCAGGACGTCAAGGCCATATTGACTCAGACCAGGAGCAGTACGCTGCTCAAGGCAGACATCGATGGCGTGAAGTATCTAGATGACCCGAAGACCGGCAACGCCACCAATATCGTCACCAACCTGCGTGCCAATCAGCAAATCGCCTTGTCATCGGGCCTAAACGATGCAGGCCAGTTTGAGTTGAACTTCGGTGACGAACGTTATCTGCCGTTCGAAGGGACTGGAGCAGTCTCGAGATGGACCCTCTCGTTCCCTCGGTTCGACAAGTCGGATACACAGAAAGCGTTGTTAAAAGCATTGACCGACGTGATCGTGCACATACGCTATACGGCGCTCGTTGGCGATTCAAAGTTCACCCGAGACGTCGAAGGCACGCTGTCCGCGTAACCTCCGCGTGCATCGCATGGGCCCGTTATCCGATGCCAATCGGGATTCAAGCATTCACCGGTGCGTGCGGCGCCGGTCTATCAGGATCGATCCGCTATGCAGCAGGACGCTTCTCTCGCAGTTCAAAGCTTGACGCTGCCTAAAAGCGGCGGAGCCGTTACGGGAATAGGCGATACCCTTAGTCCGATTGGCCCGAGCGGAATGGCCGGCATATCGATGCCGTTGCCGGTTTCCGCCGGCCGCGGGTATGCGCCGACCCTCACGCTCAATTACAGTAGCGGCGCGGGCAACGGCACATTCGGGGTCGGCTGGCTACTTGCACTGCCCTATGTTCGGCGTCGAACCAATCGCGGTGTGCCGCGCTACGACAACGGCCCCACCGACGAATTCGTCGGCCCGAACGAGGAGGTGCTGGTCGCCGAGCGCGACGAACACGGCGTAACGGTAGCGGCAACGGTCACCCGCTACAACGACAAGGATCTACAGACGACATACCGTGTCACGCGCTATTTCCCGCGCATCGAAAGCGCTTTCGATCGGATCGAGCATTGGCAAGGCGAGCGCGCAACGGACGACTTCTGGCTGATTCATGGTGCGGACGGTCAACTGCATTGCCTCGGCAAAACGGCGGCCGCGCGCGTGGCGAACCCCGACCATCCGGAACAGATCGCGGAATGGCGCATCGAGGAATCGGTCAATCCGTTCGGTGAGCATATCTATTACCACTATGTTGCCGAAAATGGAGATGGCGTCACGGCAAGCAACGAAGCAACACGCGATCACTCGGCCAATCGCTATCTCGCCGAGGTCTTCTACGGCAATCGGACAGCCGCGACTGACCTGTACCTTTGGGATCGCGAGGACGCCGGCAGCGTCGGCTGGCTGTTCAGTGTCGTGTTGGATTATGGCGAGCGCGGCGTCGACTTCAACACGGCGCCCCCTTACACCGTCCCGCCCGGCCAAACTTGGCCGCTGCGCACGGACAGCTTCTCCCGCTACCAGTATGGCTTTGAAGTGCGTACACATCGGCTGTGCCGCCAGGTTCTGATGTTTCATCACTTTCCGAACGAGCTGAAGCAGAACCATATGCTGGTCCGGCGCCTGCTTCTCACGTATCGCGAGTCGACGGTTCTCAGCCAACTCACGCAGGCGCGGATTCTGGCCTATGAAACCGACGGCACCGTGCAAAGCCTGCCGCCGCTCGAGTTCGGGTATAGCACCTTCGCCCCGAACGTGCTCGCTGACAGCTATCGCGTCTTCGATGGCGTCCCCGAATTGAACGACGGCGTTCATTACCAGATGGCGGACCTGTACGGCGATGGCCTGCCGGGCGTGCTGTTTCGTCACGGTACCGGCTGGCGCTACCGGGCACCGATCCGACGCGAGGTCGGCACCGACAATGTCGCGTATGGCGACTGGCAAGCCCTGCCGACTGTTCCCGGAATGCAGCCGGTACGGCTGGCGCTGACGGATATCGACGGTGACGCTCGCCTCGATTGGCTGGTCGTTCAACCTGACATGGGCGGTTACTTTTCCTTCAAGGAAGGCAACCAATGGTCGGATTTCATCCCGTTCAATGCGTTGCCGCCGGAATTTCTTCATCCGCGGGCGCAACTGGCCGATCTGGTTGGCGCGGGGCTGCCCGACCTGGCGCTCATTGGGCCGACGAGTGTGCGGCTGTATGCGAACCAGCGCGGCGGCTTCGCGCGCGGGACGGACGTCGCGCACGATACGAATAGCGCGCTGCCGATCGCGGGCCGCGACGCCAGCGAGCTGGTCGCCTTCAGCGACATGCTGGGTTCCGGACAGCCTCACTTGGTTCGTATCCGCCACAATGGCGTCATGTGCTGGCCGAACCTGGGTCGAGGCCGCTTCGGTCAACCTTTCGAATTGGCAGCTCTGGATTTCGATCCCGCCACCTTCAATCCGAAGCAAGTTCTGCTTGCAGATCTGGACGGCAGCGGCGCCACTGATTTGATCTATGTCGAACAAGATCATTTGACGCTGTACTTGAATGAGTCCGGCAACGGTTTTGCCGCGCCGGTCAATTTGCCGCTACCCAGCGGCCTCACATTCGATAGGTTGTGCCGCTTGACGTTTGCCGATCTGCAAGGCATTGGCGTCGCCAGTCTCGTGATTTCTCATCCACATATGACGCCGAGCCATTGGCGGCTCGATTTCACCAAGACGAAGCCGTACCTGATGACGTCGGTCAATAACAACATGGGAGCAAGCAAAGCATTCAGCTATCGCAGCTCGGCGCAATACTGGCTGGACGACAAGCGAGCCCATCCGCAATTGACCTCGGCACTGCCGATGCCGATCCTCACGCTTGCGCAAATCGACATGATCGACGAAATCACCGGCAACTCGTCGACACAACAGTACAGCTATCACCATGGCGTCTACGACGGCGTCGAGCGGGAATTTCGCGGTTTTAGGCTCGTGACCGCCCAGGATGCGCAGCAAGTCGTGACCACGATCCACCGGCAGATTCCGATCGCCCCGCCACAGTTCACCAAAAGCTGGTATCACGCCGGGCGGGAAGGCGATGAATCCGCGTTGCCCGGCTCACCCTATCAGGACGCCGCTGCCGTGCGCGTCAAGCCAACGCGGCTGACCCGGTTCGACGAAACTCTGCAGGATGACGTCGACCTCGGAACAACGGATCCCGATACTCGCCGTTGGCTTTTCAGAGCCCTCAAGGGCGTTCCGTTGCGCCAAGAAGTCTATGGTCGGGACGGTAACCGCAATCAAGATGTGCCCTATTCGGTATCGACCTTTCGCTATCAGATCCGACAGGTTCAAGCCAAGGCCGAGCATGCAAGTCCGGTTGCACTGCCCGATGCGCTCGAACAGGTCAACTATTCGTATGAGCGCATCGCTGTCGACCCGATGGTCGGACAACAGATCTGGATTCGGCGCAATCGCTACGGCGCAGCGACTTGGCAAGTGGATGTCCACTATCCGCGTCGCCCGAAACCACCGGTCGATCCGTATCCAGACACGCTGCCTGCCACTAGCTGGTCAAGCAGCTACGACGACCAGCAACGCGACCTGATCTTGAACGAGACGCGGAGCCAGTTCATCGATCTCGACGCGGCACACGCATGGCGACTGGGACTTCCTTACCGGCAGCGTGGAAATGTGCTGACCTACGGTGCGGAGCGGGTGCCTCCAGGAGGGGTCAATTTCGAGGTGCTGACCCAGGCGGGCGGTTTGCTGGATGCGTCCCGGCCGCGCACTTACGCGGGACAGCAGTTGACAGTCTATACGGACGCGCAGGTTGGCCTGACAGCGCTCGTCGATCATATCGAGACGGCCGAATTCGACGCCCCGGCGCTTGATGCGTTCGACGGCGTGCTGACTGAATCGGCGCGCGACGCGCTGCTCATCAACGCCGGCTATCGGCTGGCCGATCGCCTGCTGCCCCCCAATCATGAGGCAGAACCGCAAGTCTGGATTGCACCGCGCGGATACACCGAATATCGAAAGGCGTCCGAGTTCTATCGTCCGGAATGCCAGCGGACAAGCTTGCTGACTGGGTTCGTGAGATATGAATACGACGAGTACGCCTGTGTATTGAAAAAGACGACGGACGCCGTCGGCAATCAAACCACAGCGCGCTACGACTATCGTTTTCTGCTGCCTGAACATATCGTGGATCTGAATGCAAACGTACACGAAGTGCTGTTCGATGCACTAGGTCGTGTGACGGCCAGCAGCTTCTACGGTACCGAGGACGGACAGAATGTCGGCTTCGCGCCAGTGACGACGTTCAAGCCGAACGGCCTGACAATCGCAAAAGCGATCGAGGAAGCGGGAAAATCGGTGCAGCAAGTCGCTGGCATTTACCTGAGCGATCCGTTGAGCTGGATGGGGCACGTCGATCAGGAAGCGCTGAAAGCCGTAACGGACGGAGCCGTATCGGCCTGGAGTGCATTGCAAACGCACGCATTCATGACCGCCGACGGCCGCATTCTGTCGGCTGGCCGGACATGGGCGGCCGTCGGAGCGCCGATGCTCGAACTTCCGGAGGCCATCCGGATACACATTCAGACACTGCTCCGCCTTCCCGTCCAACATGCATCCCTGGTCGCGGATCGTTACCCGGCTGACAGCGCGCAGCAGGTTAGGGTCAGTGTCGGCTACGTTGATGGTAATGGCCAAGCACTGCAAAACACGCAAAAGGTACCGCCGGGGATAGCGTGGCAGCGCGATGCACGGGGTGAAATCGTTGTCGATCAGAAAGGAAAACCCGTCAGCCTGCCCACCACGACACGGTGGGCGGTTTCCGGCAAAGTCGAATACGACAACAAGGCTCAACCGGTCCGCATCTATCAGCCTTACTTCATCGATGACTGGCGCTATGTGATCGACACGGCGATGCGAGCCTGTGGCTATGCAGACACGCACTTTTACGATGCGACCGGACGCGAAGTGCAAGTGTTGACCGCCAAAGGTTATCTACGCCGTACAAGCTATTACCCATGGTTCACCGTGACCGAAGATGAAAACGACACATGGCTGCCGCCTAGCTGACGCCATCGCAATCAACATCATTCGAGACTGAAATGCCATGCATTCCTCTTTAAATCTGGCGTTCGGTACCCCAACCCTGACGGTGTTGAGCAATCGGGGTTCGCAGGTGCGCACGCTGACCTATAACCGGCAGGTGGCAAATGCCGAACTCGACGAGCGGATCGAGCGGATCGTACACAGTCCGGCAGGCTTCGTCGCTTCGCGCATCGATGCCCGTTTATTCAGCGCGGGCGGTACGCCCAACTTTTCCTACGTGACTTCGCTTACCGGCCGCGTGCTGCGAGTGGACAGCGCCGATGCCGGCGTCACCGTGACACTCGTCGACGTCGATGGCCGTCCAGCCTGGACCCATGACGGACGTGGCACTGTCGCCACGTGGATCTATGATCCGCTGGGCAGACCCCTGGCCGCCCAGGAAGCGACCGGCATCGCAGCGTTCAAGACCCGCGACAGGTGGAAATACGGCGAGGGGGAACTCAATGCGCAAGTGCATAATCTGCGAGGGCAGTGCGTGCGCCACTACGATACCGCCGGGCGATTGGCCTCATCCGGCTTTACGCTGAACGGCCAACCGCTCGACCAGATTCGCCGCCTGCTCGCTGATCCCGAGGCAATGCCCAACTGGAACGGCGACGACGAAGCAGCATGGGTGACAGCACTCGGCGTCACCGCTTATCCGACCACCTGGACCTACGACGCGGCCGAAGCATGGCTCACTCAGACCGATGCGAAAGGCAACGTCCAAGTCCGCGCTTTCGATGTGGCTGGCAGATTGGCCAACAGCAGATTGAAGCTCGCCAGCGGCAGTTGGCAGCCGGTGCTATCGGCGATCGACTACAGTGCGGCTGGGCAGGTGCTCAGCGAAACGGCAAGCAATGGCGTGATCGCGCGTTGCGAGTACGAACCGCAGACGCAGCGCCTGATCAGGTTGAGCGCAACGCGCCCGGCTCAGGCAAGCCATTCGCCGGTCCTGCAGGATCTACGCTACCAGTATGACCCGGTCGGCAATCTTCTCAACGTATACGACGACGCACAGCCGACCACCTATTGGCGCAACCAGAAAATCGAGCCGGCACACATCTATACATACGATGCACTGTATCAATTGATATCGGCAACGGGTCGAGAAATGATCAACCGTGGTCGACAAGGCGCGGAACTTCCCAAGCCGCTCATTCCGCTGCCGAATGACGACTCCGTCTATACGAACTACACCCGCGCCTATACCTACGACCGAGGTGGAAATCTGACGCGAATCCAACATCGGGGCGCGGTGAACTACACGCAAGAGATCGTCGTGTCCGACCGCAGCAATCATGCGCTCCAGCAAAATGCCACAGGCACCATCACCCCGGCCGGTGTTGACGACGGGTCATGGTTCGATGCGTCCGGTAACCAGCGCATGTTGCTGCCGGATCGGCTGCAGCCGCTGAACTGGAACGATCGCAACCGACTCTCGGGCGTCACGCTGGTTCCGCGCCCCAGCCAGCCGGACCGCGAGACATACCAATACGGTGCTGACGGGATGCGGGTGCGCAAGCACGCAACCCTGCGGACATCAGGCACAATCCGCACATCGGAAGTGATCTACCTTCCGGGGCTGACGCTGCGGATAACGACGAATGACGATGGGCGAGCCGAGAAAGTTGTCGCGGTGCTACAGGAAGTCAAAGTCGACGCCAGCCGTTTAAGCGCGCGAACCTTGCACTGGGAAGCCGGCCAACCGTCGGGCATCGCGAACGACACGACGCGCTATGGCATCGGCGATCTGATCAACTCGATCGGGCTCGAGTTGGACGAGCAGGCGAACCTGATCAGCCGGGAAGAGTACTACCCATACGGCGGAACTGCGGTGTGGACTGCATGCAGCCAAGTGGAAGCGGACACCAAATATGTCCGCTACTCGGGCAAGGAGCGCGATGCAACCGGCCTATACGACTACGGCTGGCGCGCCTATCAGCCGTGGATCGGACGATGGCTCAATCCCGATCCGGCCGGTACGGTCGATGGCCTAAACCTCTATCGGATGGTCATGAATAACCCATCTAAGTTTGTTGACGCCACCGGTCTGGCGCCAACAAATCCAAAGGAGGAGCTTTATAACAAATACAAGGCCGCCCATGTGGAAAGAACCGCCTACGACAGAACCCTTCCATTTGAGATAATGGATGACGTAACAGGCAAAGCGATAATATTCGAACAAAATAAGGTGGATGAAAAAATACTAGATTCCGCCAAGAACAAAAAATTCACAATCAGGCATTACACCAAATTAAAGCCCGGACAAAAACCATTCGATGAGATCGCTTCAAATTTCGATTTACACCACAAAAATCCAGAATTATTTGATACAAAAGAATCCGGAAGCAATACAAACAAAGACGATTGGATCAGACTCGGAAATACATCCTTTACATTCTTTCTGCTTTCAATTAACGAGGAAGTATCTCAGCGTAATTTTTTATCAAATACAACGCACTATGCCGAGATCGATATTGAAAATCCTGATGAACTCAAATCGCTCGGACTTGAAAATGCAGATTTTTTCGCATCGCCGGATTTAATAAACGAAAAAGATTTGAGCAAAGTTCCCGCTGTAAAGGGAAAACTTTCCGACCTAAAGTCGATTCTTCTCGAAAAAACAAAACTTAAACCAATAGCAGTTAAAACAATGACCGCAAAGGTAATTCTCAATGAAATTGACGCAAAATTCAAAAACAAGCTGGAAATAAAAATCCCTGGGAATGTCAAGGCTAATAGGTGGTTTGAAAAATGAAAATAAGCCCCCCTGTTTAAGCTACAGTGACGCGCAAAGTAAATCGTGACAAGTTTCGCGACCGCTTGCCTGTGACCGCCTCAATCGCTTCTACGCAGCACACGCAGACCAGCTTCGGACGGCAATGACGAATCACGCGAAAGTGCGCCCTCTCGTATTCGAGCTGTTCCGCGACATCTTCGCCCTGTGGCTTGAGTTGCCCGCGGCAATCGGGGCAGTCCGTCGGCGGGCGGGTGGATGGGCTCTGCACGCTCAAGGTGATCCGGCAACGGTTGCGGCCCGCGTCTCCACGGCTCGGCAGCTTCGCTGCAGCAGTCATAGTCATACCGGCCGAAACTTCGCCGGCCTGCAGGTCTTCCAGTCGCAATTCAAGCTGTTCGATCCGGCGATCCCGCTTCTCCGATTTCCGGTCGAACTGTATCTGGCGCAGCTTGGCGATCGTCAGCTTCAGATGTGCTGATCTCGATCGCGCTTGACGAGAGCCGCTCGCGCAAACTGGCGACCACCGCCGTCGGTACGTCAATCTCATTGGGGAGATCGGCAGGAGCAGCAGGCATGCAGCGAACCTTACACGATGCCCCCTCAAGCTCGCTACGCATCGTGCGGCAAGGGCTCAATAGCGCAGCTTCATGTGAACCAAAGGAAATGGTCTGCCTGCAGAGTCGGTTGCCGAGCGCCCAACGTCCTCGAAGCCATAGCGTCGGTAAAACGCATGTGCTCTCGGATTCTGCTCATTGACGTCTACCGTGAGATTCGCATGTAGCTTTCTCGCGTGGTCAAGAAGTCTTGTGCCAACCCCTTGACCGAATCTCTCCGGATCGACAAACAGCATTTCGATCTGTGCTTCATGCATGCCGATGAATCCGGTGATATCGCCATCGGCATCTTCGCACACCCATACATCTACGCCTGGCAAATAGGTGTCTCTGACCTGCGGATAGAGATCCTCGATATCCTGCTCACACAAAAATGTGTGAGTCGCTCGCACAGAGCGCAGCCAGATTTCGACCAATACCGGATTGTCGGCAGGAACGCGTTTTCGTATATCCATAATCTTCAAAAAAAGAACCTTCATTGGCCTCATTGCGGACCCTGCGGCGTCGCTGCTCAATTAGCAGTTGCGAGTGCGCTCGATGCCGGCATTATCGGTTCCGCGCATGACCGGCCCGTCCGTTGTCAGGTTGTGCATCTAATGGAGACTGCACTGTCGTATCGATCGTGAATGCGAACGGGAAGCGTCCCAACACGGCACTTGCCTGCGCCTCTAGCGCCGGGTCCACAAGGGCGACCCGTACCGATACACCGCGCGGCGCATCGCTTTCGACCGTGACACGAGCATTGGTCATGCCGGCTGCGTAGAGTGCGAAGCGAAGCGCGTCGGCAGTTTCCCGTCGCTTCAACTCCGGTTTAAAGATCTTTCCTACGGCCGTCAATGGCATCGCGTCGACGATCCGGATCTGCTTCGGTAGTGCGGCTCGTTCGCCGATTTCTGCGCGCATGAATTCCGCGAGATCATCTTCGGACGCACGTGCGCCCGCCTTGAGCTGCACATACGCCACCGGCAACTCGCCGGCATGCGCGTCGGGTCGACCAACGGCTGCGGCGATCTGAACCGCAGGATGGCGATGTAGAGGCTCCTCAATCGTCGCTGGATCGATGTTGTGACCGCCTCGGATTATCAGATCCTTTTTGCGGCCGGTGAGGTGGAAATAGCCGTCTTCGTCGCAACACCCAAGGTCGCCCGTGTTCAGCCAGCGGCGACCATCACCGAGCTCCACCCAGAGATCCCGGTTTTGTTCCGGCTGTACGTAACCGGCAAAGACGTTCGGGCCGGCGATCACGAGCAGGCCGACTTCACCCGGGACGCAGTCGCGGAGGTAACGGCCGTCGTCGTCGATAACGACGGCTTTCATCATCTGGCCTGGGATGCGCAACCCAATCGATCCTAGGCGGCGCTCACCGAACGGCGGGTTCACGCTGCTTACACACGCCCCTTCCGTGAGTCCGTAACCTTCGAGAATCCGGATCCCGGTCCGCTCCTGGAATGTGCGGAGCACCTCGATCGGCATCGGGGCCGCGCCACACAGCCCGTATTCGAGAGAACCGATGTGTCTGTCGCCGATCGGCACGTCGAGCAGTGACGCATAGAGCGTGGGCACGCCGCTGAAGAAGTTGATGCGATGGTGCTCGACCAGTTCCCAGAAGCGCCGGACGACACCTTCACCGCGATACCCTTGCGGCGTGCCCAGCACGACGTGGGCTCCGCGTGAGAACGGCACGAGCCCGGTCGCCAGAACGGCATTGACGTGGAACAACGGCAGGCCGCAGAAAATCGTCTTGCCGGGGCCGATACCGGCGCCGAAGAACTGGCCGACGCTCCACGCATTGGCAACTTCGTTGCCGTGGCGGCGCATTGCGATCTTCGGCAATCCGGTCGTGCCACCAGTACAAAAGAACGACGAAAGATCCTCGGGGTCGAAGTGGCGAGCGCTGTCGAGTGCCACCTCCGACTCACGTGCGATCGACCGGCCGAAGTCGTGGAGGCCGATTTGCGCTGGCACCGCGCTCCGAACACCGCCCGAGCCGTGCAGCCTCGCGCACTCCCTCAGCTGCAACAGGCGCGCCACGAATCGTCTCGGCCCGCGCACGCGATCAGCCAGATTAACGAGCACCAGATGCCGCAGCGTACCGACTCGGTTGAGCACCGGCTGCACTTTCGGCCAGAGATCGGTGCCGGGAAACGGCGCCAGCGTCACGAGTACTTCCACCTTCGCCGCGTTCAGCAATTCGGCAATTGCAGCCGACTCCAGAAGCGGGTTGATCGCGCAGACGATGCCTGCCGCCTCGCCGCCCCAGATGACGAAATGCGTTTCGGGCAGGTTCGGCAGGATATAGGCAACCACCGTGTCTCGGCGCACGCCGACGCGTGCGAAAAAGTTCGCGGTGCGCGTGATGTCATGAACCAGTTCGCGATAAGTCCAGCGCGCCGCGTTGCGATGATCGTCGGCACGCAGGAAGAACGACAGCGCGGGCGCGGACGGATCGTGCGCGGCACCGCGGCAGATCATCTCGTATGTGCTGGCCGGCAAATCCGCCGGCGGGCCGCTTGCCTCGATCGCGACGACGTCCGCTTGATTGGCGATCCCGTTCATGCGACTTCGTCCACGATGCAATTGCGTTGCACGCCGAGATCGATCAGCCCGTCCGCGCTGGCGATGTGCGCTTCGACGATGTCGCCGCTCCGTAGATACTGGCTTCTTCCCGCCTGAATTTTCATGAACATGCGCCACTTGGCAGCCTCGGGCAGCAGCGCCGCGATTCGCTGCTTCGCTGGCGACGGAACGCTTAACGCACAGCCGGATGGTGTGCCGGTCGCAATCAGGTCGCCGACATGCAGGTCATGCACACCCGACAGTTCGGTTAGTGTTGCGGCGGGTCCGTAGACGAGATTGGCCGTTGAATCCTTCTGCCGGACCTGTCCGTTGACCGTCAGCGTCAGATCGAGCGCACGAAGCTTCGGAATGTCGCGCGCCTCCAGCATGCACAGGTAAGGGCCGACCGGGCCGAACGTCCGGTAACTCTTGCCTTTGTAGAACTGCATCTCCGGGATCTGCACGTCACGGGCCGAATAGTCGTTCACGATGACGACGCCGGCAAGGTACTCGTGCAGATTCGCATCAGTGATTGTCTGACGGGCGATGACGTCACGCTTCATCACGAGTCCCAATTCGATCTCGTAATCGAGGAAGCGCACTCGTCGAGGCCGCACGACGGGCGAATCCGCCGGCACGATGCAGCCCGGCGCCTTCGTAAAGATCATGTTGAAGGTCTTTACATCGGGGTTCATGCCAGATTCGATCATGTGCTGGCGATAGTTGGCGCCCTGACACACGAATTGCTGATTGCGTGTGATAGGCGACAGCCACTCCACGTCCGATTCCGGAATCGTCGGCCCGGACAGTGCGGCCAATACGTCGATGCGGTTCGCGCGGATGAAATCGGCCGTTGTCTCGAACTCGCCCGGAATCGGCGTGATCGCGCCTTGCCGGATGACGCCCCACTGGGCATGGCCTTGATGCTTGTAATGCAGAACGTGCAATGACATGAATGTGCCTCGAATGACTGAACGAATCGGCAATGCGTCACGCGAACAGCTTGGCGAGCGTTTTCAGCTTGCCGACCGTCACGTCGGGACTGCGCCGGAGACTGCGCACGAGCGCGGCTACGCTGGCCAGCGTGAACTTGGGTTTGGTGAAGCTGCGCGGCATGGCCTGCCCCCACTGGGACATCGCTTCGCGGCTGACCGCGTGGACCCCCATCGGCAGCTCGGACGTGAACAAATCGCCGTCGCAGTAATGCTCATGCTTGTCGCCCCACGGGTCCTGCCAATAGTCGAAGATTTGGCTGCCGAGGATGTGCCGCCCGATGCCCCATGCATGTGTCCAGCCCTTGTCGCGCAATACGCGCTGGCCCATGCCGACCGCGTCGGCGTCCACGACCTCGTAAGCGCTGTGACTGTAGAGCGGCGCGAAGCCCTGGGCCAGCGCGAGCGTGTGATGGTCCGCCGGCGTCGCGCCAAGATCGAGTCGCATGAACGTCACCGCAGGCGAACCGTCGGGCAACACCTGCACGTCGCTCGGGATGAAACCGAAATGCTGGGTGTACCACGCGCAGGTTTGCTGGAAATCCGCCAGCTCCAGCACCACGTGCCCGAGCTTGATCACCTCCGGCGGCTCTTGTGGCAGGCGTTGCGTGTCGTTGATGCGGGGGGTGCCATCTGTCGTGTTGAGCAGCAGAGGCGGCCGGTGCGGCAACGGGGCAGCCTGCGCTTGCCCGAACACGGCATCGACGCGAAAGCCGGACGGATCGACGAGACGCACGCGATGCCCGCCACCCGGCCAGTCCGACGCCTCGACATCGGATGCACCGGGCACGCGCGCGAGCGCATGCAGATCGTCGATGCGATTCACGGACAGACCAAAGCCGACGAAGCGGGCTTTGGACGCCTTTCGGACGACGTAGCAAAACGGCGCCGGCCCGGTGCCGCGTAGGAACATGCGCTCACTGTCGCGCGAAACGGTCCGAAGCCCGAAGTCGTTCAGAAATTGCTCGGCTTTGGCAAGGTCGGGACGATCGAAAATCAGGTATGCCAGCGCAGACGCTTTCGTTGTGGGACGCACATGGCGAGCCGGTTGCGGTGTAGTCAGTTGCATGTCCAAGGCCTCAGGCAGAAGATTGGGCAGGTTCGGCGACGGACGACGTCGTGCCGATCGGTGTGCCGAGCAGAGCCAAGCTCTCGGAAACCAGACGATTCGCTTCGCTCGCCGGTCCGTCGTGGACGACCACCCGGTCGGGCCGTACCACGGCGGCCCAGCCGAACGGCACGGCGCGCGGCAAGAACACGCCTTCGAGATCCTCCCAACTACCGCTCGCCGCAAGATGCAACCGCTGCCCGCGATGTGCGATCTGGATGATTGATCCACCGGCGGCGGCAAACGCCGCAGCCGTTCCATCGTCGAGTGCTGCGCCTGCGTCGCGACCAAACCCGATCAACGTAAGACCCGAGCCCTGGACGTCGTCGCTCAGACAGGTCCGGCCATCTGCGCCACGCACCCAACCCTGCGGCAAGACCGCGCCACGCACCAATCCGGACTTCGTGCAGCCTGCAACGAAGAGCCCGCGCCGGCACGCGTTCCCGGGTTTGATCTGGAGTTCTTCAAAATAGGCACGCCACTTCGGCACGAGCCGAGTTGCGCGCATCAGGCCGTGCGTAAACAGCGCGACGCCGGCATTACGCGGCATCACCAACCGCCCCATGAGCTTCGCGAATCGAATCATCGCCTTCACATGAGGCCGCCGTTCCTGGTCGTAAGTGGCGAGAATTCGCGGCGCCGCGTGCCCCCTTATGACCAATGCGAGCTTCCAGCACAGATTGGCGGTGTCGCGCAGCCCTGCGACGAGCCCCTGTCCGACAAAGGGCGGTGTGATGTGTGCCGCGTCGCCCGCCAGGAACACGCGCCCCTGGCTGAACGTATTCACCGTTCTCGCGTGAAAACGGTAGACCGCCTTGCGCTCGATCACCATGTCGTCGACATTACCCCAAGGCGCGAGCAACTCGCGGATACGCGCGTCGGACTCCATCTCCTCGCGCGTCTCGCCGGGGCGCAGCATGAATTCCCAGCGCTCGCGCGCTCCGGGCGCCGCCATGTGCGGCGTCGGCCGCCGGTGATCGCAAATGAATTCGACGTGGTCGATCGGGCGGGGGACGTTGCGGGCGTCCACGATGAGCCAGTCCTCCGCGAAAGTCTTGCCCTTGAATGCCTGCCCGATCAATTGACGAACGAGTGAACTTGCACCGTCGGCGCCGACCAGGTAACGAGCCCGGACTTTGTGGGTATATCCCTGTCCCAGGTCCAGCGTCGCCGCTATCGCCTCTTGCCCCGAGTCGATGCTGCGCAGTGAGACGCCGAGCGCCGCCCGCGCGCAGCCGTATTGCTGCAGGCGGCGGCGCAGGCATCGTTCGAGATCCGGTTGATAGAACGTTACGAGCTTCGGATGCCCGTCGATGCTGCCCAGCGTGTTGGCCTTGCCAAACTCTCCCAAGAGCGGTGAACGCATCCGCACGCAAGGAATCGCCACGGTTTCCAGCTCGTGCTCCGTCACGCCGATGAGTTGCAGGATGCGCAACGCCTCGTTATCGAGGGCGATGGCCCGGGGTGCCATGTAGATGCCGGTCGACTTGTCGATCACGAGCACATTCACGCCGTAGCGCGCGAGCAGATTGGCTGCCGCGGCTCCGACCGGCCCGAAGCCGACGATCAGTACATCGACGTCCGAAGGCAGATTTTCGACGACCTTCCGGTCAAGGCCGAACTGCGCCTCGGAGCCGGCATCCAGCTGCACATTTGTCTCCACAAGCACTCCATTGAGCGATCCGTCCGGCTCGGTTCGGCCGGCAAATGACATTCAACTCATAACTGATAATTTTGTCAACAATGATGTTTGAGTCTATACTTGAGATTCGATGCACGACTGTGATGCCATGCCAAATTCATTCGAGTCCCGCGTGGGCAAGCGCGCGCCAGAGGGCACGCCTGACACCGTCGCCCCGGAGCGCGAGCCGCGCGGTGCCCGCCGTAAGCGCGAAACACGAGCACGGCTGCTTGAAGCGGCGCTCAGGCTGATGTCGGAAAAAGGGGCGGAAGGTGTGGCGATCAACGAGATCACCGAGGCGGCCGATGTCGGGTTCGGCTCGTTCTACAACCACTTCGAATCGAAGGAAGCGATCTATGCAGCGCTCGTGGAGTGGGTGTTCGAGGAATTTGCCGATACGCTCGACCGTGCCACAGCAGATTTGTTGGATCCCGCCGAGGTCATTTCAGTATCAGTTCGACACACGTTGCTGCGCGCGCGACGTGAACCCGTCTGGGGGCAATTCCTGATTCGGGAGGGTTTATCTGCGCGTGCGTTGAGCCAAGGGCTCGGACAGCGGCTGCTGCGGGACGTGCAGAAAGGTGCCGCCGATGGACGGTTCGATGTCGCGGATCCGCTGATGTCCGTTCTTTCTGTTGGCGGCACGGTCCTCGCCGCGATTGCCGCAGACTTGCAGTTCGCCATACCTTCCAGCCCTATGGCGCATGGATTTGGGACACTTGGATTCGGCAACGAAGACTTCCCGGAGCGGACTGCGAGTGTCCTGCTGCAAACACTCGGGCTCTCCCGCGTCGAGGCTCAAGAGATCGCTCACCGACCGTTGCCGGCCGTCTCGATAAGCGCGCATGCTCTGTAAGGGGTAACAGGCCGGACAATACTGTTGTGGCGAAGGGTGTGCGTCTGCGGATCAGGGAAAACAATATATAAAGTGCATTGGACGGGCTTATCGCTTGCGCCGCGCATGATCTTCAAGACGACCGGTCTGCGACACTGACGTCCGAATGCAATGGTCGCTCGCGTGGCAGAACGGACTTTCGGCTCGATTTCAAGGCCCCAATGCGTTGCGTAATGCGACAACAAGTCAATCCGGCTAGTTTCGTCCATCTCTGCTAATCGTGGCTCATGACGTGGTCAATGCAAGCACGGGCGAACCGCACGCGCCCGCCCACGGATGAAGGGGCTGCTCATCGATGGCTTTCACACGGTTGGTTGACGTTCGATAAACGCGGCCGGATAGAGCTTGCCGTAGGCGCCGGCGAGCTCCTCATCCGAGCGCTTTAGAAGTGACTTCGCGTCCGCATTCCGGAGCAAAAGGGCCGTCGATATCAGAATCAGTGTGCCGGAAATCGCGACGCCGGTCATCGCGCTGCTGTGCGCGACGACGAAGCCCATCGTTTGCGTCGCAAATGGATTAAGGCACGACGATAAAAAAGCCACTCCGGCGGTCATGCGCGATCGAAACGCCGGTGGCGTTGCCGCAGCGCGCAGCGTGCTGACGTTGATATTAAAGACAGCGAAGCCGATTCCCCCGATCACGAAACACGCACATAAGACGGGGATCCGCGACCGCCACCGGAATTGTCGAGCGAGTTCGAGACCGCGACAGTCATCGGGCCGGTGCCGGTCTGCATGATCATGCCGCCGCGATTCACGAGGTCAGCCGCGTTCAACGACACCTGATCAGCCTGCACGCACGGTACCGGCGCGGTTGTCGAGCGTCGTGGCACTGACCGTCGCCGTCTGGCCGGCGATCGAGCCGCCGTTGTTCGCGAGATGCGCGCCGGCATCGACCATAACGTTTCGCGCGGCCTGCAACAGGCCGCTGCCGTTGTCGACCGACTGGCCCGCGACACGCAGATTCGTGTTGGACGTGATCCTGCGATATGAACTTATCCAAGCTCACCTCGCTAATTCCGAGCTTGCGGCAGATCTCCTCGACCTTCGTACCCAGCTCGGCTTGCTTCAGGGCAAATGCGATCTGCTCTTCCGTAAACTTGCTCGTCTTCATAGCATGGCCTTCGTGTCCGCTTGGACACATCATGCCGAATTTCTCTACTTTTGCACCGGACTATTTCTTGGGTCAGGGTCAATCCCGTCCCCTTAAACGCAAAAAACCCGCGAAGCCTTTCAGCTACGCGGGTTTTCAGATGTCTCCGAACATCTCGAGACAGATATTTGGTGGGCCCCCCGGGAGTCGAACCCGGCACCAACGGATTATGCTTACCAACTATGGCTTTCGCCACCCCTTTCGAGTTTGTGGTCTGGACTGTCTCTTGTCTTTACGACCTGCCCGTCCAGTCTCTACACGTTCTCTCTATCGAGAGCTTCGCTCGGGATTGCCACGCCGCGCACCTACCACCCAGCAGCAGAGGTTTCCCCGAATTTGAGCAGTTCTACCGCAAAGCAGAGTGAACTTACTCTGCGGCAACCCGTGTTGTGCCGCCCGTACCCGCAAGGGCCGTAGGGCAACACTGATCAAGTCCGCTGCTCTAACCAAGCATGAGCTAGAGGCCCAGAGCGCAAGATTGTACCCTACCGACGCTCGCGCAATACAGGGATCTTTCGTATCGAAGCATAGTAGCCGCAATTGCCGAAAAAGCCCCGATCAAAAAAAGCCCCGGCCATACAAGCCGGGGCCTCGTTGTAACCGTTCACGAATAAACCGCCGCCATTTTTTACGCCACGGCGGCGGCAATCGCGATTAGACGCGCTTAGTTTCCTTCGAGGAAGGACTTCAGCTTGTCCGAACGGCTCGGATGACGCAGCTTGCGCAGCGCCTTCGCCTCGATCTGACGAATCCGCTCACGCGTGACGTCGAACTGCTTGCCGACTTCCTCGAGCGTGTGATCGGTGCTCATTTCGATACCGAAACGCATGCGCAATACTTTCGCCTCGCGCGGCGTCAGCGAATCGAGCACGTCCTTCACGACGTCGCGCATGCTCGCATGCAGCGCGGCATCCGCCGGTGCGACTGTGTTGGTGTCCTCGATGAAGTCGCCGAGATGGGAATCGTCGTCGTCGCCGATCGGCGTTTCCATCGAGATCGGCTCCTTCGCGATCTTCATGATCTTGCGGATCTTGTCTTCCGGCATCTCCATCTTCTCGGCGAGCGTGGCCGGATCCGGCTCGAGACCGGTTTCCTGCAGGATCTGCCGCGAGATGCGGTTCATCTTGTTGATCGTCTCGATCATGTGAACCGGAATACGGATCGTGCGCGCCTGGTCCGCGATCGAGCGCGTGATGGCCTGGCGGATCCACCATGTCGCATAGGTCGAGAACTTGTAGCCGCGACGGTACTCGAACTTGTCCACCGCCTTCATCAGGCCGATGTTGCCCTCCTGGATCAGGTCGAGGAATTGCAGACCGCGGTTCGTGTACTTCTTCGCGATCGAGATCACGAGACGCAGGTTCGCCTCGGTCATCTCGCGCTTCGCCTGGCGTGCCTTCAACTCGCCCGCCGCCATCTGGCGATTGGTTTCCTTCAAATCCTTCAACGGCAGCACGACGCGCGCCTGCAAATCGAGCAGACGCTGTTGCTGCTCATGGATCGCCGGAATGTTGCGCAGCAGAACGGCACTGTATGCATGCCCTTCGCTTGCGATCTTTTCGGCCCAACTGAGATCGGTCTCATTGCCCGGGAAGCGCGCGATGAATTCCGAGCGCGGCATCCCGCACTTGTCGACGACGATATGCAGGATCTGACGCTCGACCTGACGCACTTCGTCAACCTGCGCACGCAGCGTGTCGCACAGACGCTCGACGGTACGCGCGGTGAAGCGGATCGACATCAGCTCGTTCTGGATCGTTTCCTGCGCCTTCAGATACGACTTCGACTTGTACCCTTCCTTCTCGAACGCGCGACGCATCTTGTCGAACCATTCGCTGATGAGCGCGAACTTCTCGAGCGACGCGCGCTTGAGCGCCTCGAGCTGGGCCGCATTGGCGGTGGCCTGCGCGGAACCGTCGTCGTCGTCCTCTTCCTCTTCTTCGTCCTCTTCGGCTTCCTCGCCTTCCGCCTCGATTTCCTCGGCATCCTTCTCGGAGAAGCCGTCGGTATCTTCCGCGTTCGGATCGATCAGGCCATCGACGAGTTCATCGACGCGAATTTCCTCGTTCGCGACACGCTCGGCCATCGCAAGAATATCGGCGATCGTGGTCGGGCACGCGGAGATCGCCATCACCATGTGACGCAGGCCGTCCTCGATCCGCTTCGCGATCTCGATTTCGCCTTCGCGCGTAAGCAGCTCGACCGTGCCCATCTCACGCATGTACATCCGCACCGGATCGGTCGTGCGGCCAAACTCGGAATCGACAGTCGACAGCGCGACTTCCGCCTCTTCCTCGACCTCATCGTCGGACGACGCGGCAGGCGCGTTGTCGTTCAGCAGCAGCGTTTCGGCATCGGGCGCCTGCTCGTACACAGCGACGCCCATGTCGTTGAACGTGCCAATGATTCCTTCGAGCGCTTCAGTCTCGGTGAAATTGTCCGGCAGGTGATCGTTGATCTCGGCATACGTGAGGAAGCCACGCTCCTTGCCAAGCTTGATCAGCGCGCGCAGCTTTGAACGCCGCTCTTCGAGCTCTTCGGCGGTGCCGGGCTGGCTCGTCGCGAACGCTTCCTTCAGCAGCGCTTTTTCCTTCGCGCGGCGATCTCGCGCCTTGGCCTTTTCGCCCTTACCCGCCGCAGCGACAGGCTGCTGCTCGTCGCTTTGGTTTGCGTCGTCATCGACGGATACTTCGTTCAGCTTTTTCGTCATGGAGTTCGCCGTACCGGCTAAATCGACTCGCGGCTGCTTGACTACAGCCGGTTGGACCGTGGATCGAGCAACTGCCGTTTCGTCCTGCCCGGCTGCCGCTCCCCTGAGGCTTTTCGCACTCGCCCGCGCCGAAGCCGGCCTGACGGCCGCCTTCGCCCCGGACTTCACAGTGGCCCGCGATGCGCTGACCACTGGCGCCGGCGCAGCCTTCGCGGTGCCGGCCGCGGTTTGCTTGCCCGCCGAAGGCGTCGCGCCGGCCGAAGACGACTCCACGGAAGAAGCCGCGGTTTTGGCTGCCTGGCCCCTCAGGGCCGCTTCGACTGCCTTGCCCGCCGCTTTTTTCCCGCCGGTAGTCTTTGCCATCGCGAAATTCACCTCAGCTCAGAAAACAAACCGCTGAAAACCTTATATTATAGCACGTTGAGGTAGCCCCTCCCCGGCCGGTTTACAACCCCAGCCTCCGCTTCATGTCTGCCAAGTTGTGATGTAAGTCCTTGATTTCCGCCAATTCCTCGGCAGTGGGCGTCGATCGCTTCGACAAAGCGTTAAGCCTGTCGCGGCACGCGTCGTAGCGCATTTTGAGCACCGCTGCCTGAAGTTCCTCCGCAGCAATCCGTTCCTGCTCGCGCCCGCTCTGCAGCGCGTCATCGCCCTCCGGATTCTGTAGCATCAAGTCGCGGACATTTTCATCATAGACCAGAATTTCCTTGAAAATTTCGTCGTACGTGGCCGAGTTAACCGAATTACGTAATACGTCCGACAGCAGCCGGAACTCCGCTGCGTCGCCCAGCGCGCGCGCATGAGCGATCACTTCGTCGAACAATTCGCCATTTCTCGGCAGCATGCGCAGCGTATTGACGCTTTCATCGTCGAGCACCGCCGCGATGCGCGGATGCATCACCAAATTGCGCAGCGCGCGCTTTTCGTTGTCCGTCACCCGCCGCCTATCGCTACGCGCAGGCGCCTGACGGGCGGGCGCGGCAATACGCGCATCCACGTCGATCAGCGTGGCGACCTCGTCGAATGCAATGCCGAGGCGATCCGCGAACATGTGCATGATCTGCGCGCGCAACGCGTTCGCGGGCAGCGCCTGCAATAGCGGCTTCGCATCATAAAGCGCCTTCGCGCGCCCTTCCGGCTGGTCGAGTTCCTTACCCGCGACCGCCTCATTCAGCAAAAACTGCGACAGCGGCATCGCCCGCCTCACCTGCTCCGAAAAAGCATCCGCCCCGAATTCCCGAACGTAACTGTCCGGATCGTGCTCGGCGGGCAGGAACAGGAAGCGGATCGTCCGATTGTCAGCCGCATGGGGCAAGCACGCCTCCAGCGCACGCCGTGCGGCGCGCCGGCCAGCGGCGTCGCCGTCGAAACTGAACACGACGGTATCGGTCTGGCGCAGCAGCTTTTGCACGTGGATCGGCGTGCACGCGGTACCGAGGGTCGCGACCGCATTCGGAAAACCGAGCTGCGCAAGCGCGACCACGTCCATATAACCTTCGACGACAAGCACGTACTTATGCTCGCGGATCGCGAGCCGGGCCTCGAACAAGCCGTAAAGTTCGCTGCCTTTATTAAATAAAGGCGTCTCGGGAGAATTCAAATACTTCGGCTCGCCGCCATCGAGCACGCGCCCGCCGAAACCGATCACCTGCCCTTTCACATTGCGAATCGGAAACATGATCCGTTCGCGGAAACGGTCGTAGCGGCGCGCAACGCCGCTCGCATCGGTTTTCTCGCTGACGATCACGAGGCCGGCATCAACGAGCGAATCGTGGCGGTAGTCATCAAACGCCACCTCCAGATTCTGCCAACCGTCCGGCGCGTACCCGAGCCCGAAACGCAAGGCGACCTCACCCGTCAAGCCGCGCCGCTTCAAATACTGGATCGCGTTCGGCGCGCCGCGCAATTGCTTGCGGTAGAAGTCGCACGCCGTCTGCATGACGTCCGACAGCGCGGTCGTGACCGCCTTTGATGCGGCAGGCGGGGGTGCATGACCATCGCCCGCGCCACCGCCGCTGCCGCGCAACGGCGAAGGCTCGTGCGGCACCGTAAGCCCGACGGACTGCGCAAGTTCCTGCACGGCCTCGGGAAACGTGAGCCCCGCATGTTCCATCAGAAAACCGATTGCCGTGCCATGCGCACCGCAACCGAAGCAATGATAGAACTGCTTGGTCGGGCTGACCGTAAACGACGGACTCTTTTCGTTGTGGAACGGGCAGAGGCCCATGAAATTGGCGCCGCCCTTCTTGAGCTGCACATACCGGCCGACCACGTCGACAATGTCGACGCGGTTCAGCAGATCCTGCAGAAATGAGTGCGGAATCACCTTTGAATCAATCGGAAGAGGCGCCGGCCGACGCACACCGCCGCGGCCCATAAGAGCCGTTTGACAGGCGGGCGCGCGTCGCGCCGGCCGGGGGTTATTTCGACAGCGCCGCCTTGACGAGCGCGGACACGGCGGTCATATCGGCACGCCCGGCCAGCTTGCCCTTCAGCACGCCCATCACCTTGCCCATGTCCTGCGGGCCGGCCGCGCCTGTCTGCTCGACGGCCGCCTGCACTTCAGCCGCCACCTCGGCTTCCGAGAGTTGCGCCGGCATATACGCGGCAAGCACCGTCACCTCGGCCTGCTCTTTAGCGACAAGGTCGGCACGCCCCGCCGCCTCGAACTGACCGATCGAATCCTTGCGCTGCTTGATCATCTTGTCGATGACTGCGGTAATGCCGGCGTCGTCGAGCGTCACGCGCTCGTCGACCTCGCGCTGCTTGATCGCGGCCAACAGCAGGCGGATTGTCGCAAGACGCTCGCTTTCCTTCGCGCGCATCGCGGCCTTCATGTCTTCGCTGATCTGCTCTTTCAAACTCATCACACACCCGGTATGAAAAATCTCACGCGCCGCCACCTTGCGGCATCAACACAAAAACCCGCTTGAGACATTTTCCCAAGCGGGTTTGCACGCTTTGCCCTTTTGCAATTCGGGCATCGACGGCCCGCGCGCCTGGCGCCGGCCATCGAGGCGCCGCCTGGCAAGCCACGCGACGCAGGAATACTCAGTAGAGCTTTTTCGGCAGCATCTGGCTGCGGATGCGCTTGTAGTGGCGCTTCACCGCAGCAGCCTTCTTGCGCTTGCGCTCCGCGGTCGGCTTTTCGTAGAACTCCCGTGCGCGCAACTCGGTCAACAGACCGTTCTTTTCGATCGTGCGCTTGAAGCGGCGCATCGCAACTTCGAAAGGCTCGTTTTCCTTAACGCGGATGATCGTCATGATCCGTCACAAAATATTGTATTGCGGGAAAAGGACTTTTGAGTATAGCAGAGGCTGCGCACAAACGCACTAATCCGTCAAGTCTCGAGTGAAGTCCGCGGCGGCCCGCCCTGCCGCAACGCCCGACGCCCACGCCCACTGGAAGTTGTAGCCGCCGAGCCAACCCGTCACGTCGAGCGCCTCACCGACGAAAAAGAGGCCCGGCACCCGCGCACTCATCATCGTCGCCGACGACAGTTCGCGCGTATCGACCCCACCTTTCGTCACCTCCGCCTTCCGGTAGCCTTCGGTGCCGTCCGGCGTGAGCGTCCAGCGCGACAACGCGCCGCCGAGCGCGCGCAGCGTCTTGTCGGGCAGGTCGGCCATGCGCGCATCAGCACGCACGCGCGCCGCCACGAGCCACGCGTCGGCAAGGCGCGCCGGCACCCATTCGGCAAGCAATGTGCCGAGTTGCCGCCGCGACCCCGTTTTAGCATTGATCAATTCGTCCGCCGCGTCGATTTGCGGAACGAGATTGATGTGAATCGGCTCGCCCGGGCGCCAGTAGCTCGAAATCTGCAGGATGCCCGGCCCGGACAACCCCCGGTGAGTCAGCAAGATATCTTCGACGAACTCGCCACCGCCTTTTTTCGGCCCGGTCGACACCCGCGCCTCCAACGATACGCCCGAGAGCGCCGAGAACGGCGCCCACGCATCGGCCGCGAACGTCAGCGGCACGAGGGCCGGCCGAGTGTCGATCAGCTTATGGCCGAATTGCTTGGCGATCCGATACGCGAAATCGGTCGCACCGATCTTCGGAATCGACAGCCCGCCCGTCGCGACGACGAGCGCGCGCACCGCGATCGTGCCCGCACTCGTATCCAGCGCGAAACCGCCGGCCTCGGCTCGCCGGACCGCCTCCACCGATACCGGCCGCCGCCACGCGACGCCCCCTGCTTCGCATTCGCTCTTCAGCACATCGATGACCGCATCGCTCGAATGGTCGCAGAATAGCTGTCCCTTATGCTTTTCGTGCCATGTGACCCGGTATTGCTTCAGGAGCCCGAGAAAATCGCGTGGCGTATAGCGTGCGAGCGCCGATCGACAGAAATGCGGATTCGACGACAAATAATTGTCCGGCCCTGCGTACAGGTTCGTGAAATTGCAGCGGCCGCCGCCGGAGATACGAATCTTCTCCGCGAGCCGCGGCGAATGATCGAGCAGCACGACGCGCCGGCCAAGCCGGCCGGCGACCGCAGCCGTCATCATCCCGGCAGCGCCCGCGCCGATCACTGCGATATCGAAATTTTCCATGGCGCGGATTGTACCCGTGACGCGCCGGCGCCCCGCGCACGGGCAGGCTACGCGTGCGCACTGGTATACTTTTCTGTTACGTCGATTTCCCGGCCGCGCCTGGCTCGCGGCCTTTGAACACCACCATGCTCGTTCTAGGCATCGAAAGCTCCTGCGACGAAACCGGCCTTGCGCTCTACGATGCCGAGCGCGGCTTGCTCGCACACGCGCTCCATTCGCAGATCGCGATGCACCGCGAATACGGCGGTGTCGTCCCCGAACTGGCATCGCGCGACCATATTCGCCGCGCGCTGCCGCTGCTCGAGAACGTGCTCGCCGCAAGCGGCGCACGCCGCGAAGATATCGACGCGATCGCATTCACGCAAGGCCCGGGCCTGGCAGGCGCGCTGCTGGTTGGCGCGAGTATCGCGAACGCGCTGGCGTTCGCGTGGGACAAGCCGACAATCGGCATTCATCACCTCGAAGGCCATTTGCTGTCGCCGCTCCTCGTCGCCGAACCGCCGCCGTTTCCGTTTGTCGCGCTGCTCGTTTCCGGCGGCCATACGCAGCTGATGCGCGTTACCGGCGTAGGCGTCTACGAGACGCTCGGCGAAACGCTCGACGACGCAGCCGGCGAGGCGTTCGACAAAACCGCGAAACTCATCGGCCTGGGCTATCCCGGCGGGCCGGAGGTGTCGAAGCTCGCCGAGGCCGGCACGCCGGGCGCAGTCGTGCTGCCACGGCCGATGCTGCATTCCGGCGATCTCGACTTCAGCTTCAGCGGACTGAAAACCGCCGTGCTCACGCAGATGAAGAAGCTCGAAGCGGCCCATACGAGCGGCGCGGCACTCGAGCGCGCGAAGGCCGATCTCGCGCGTGGCTTCGTCGACGCGGCTGTCGACGTGCTTGTCGCGAAATCGCTCGCGGCCCTGAAGCAAACGCGGCTCAAGCGGCTCGTCGTTGCGGGTGGTGTCGGCGCGAACCGGCAGTTGCGCGCCGCGTTGTCGGCAGCCGCGGCAAAACGCGGCTTCGACGTTCATTACCCGGACCTGGCGCTTTGCACCGACAACGGCGCGATGATCGCGCTCGCGGGCGCGCTGCGGCTCGCGCGCTGGCCATCGCAGGCGAGCCGTGATTACGCATTCACCGTCAAACCGCGCTGGGATCTGGCTTCGCTTGCGCATTGAGCGCAACGCCCTTTGCGGTAGACGAAATCCGGCGGCTCTTTTTTATGCCGGCGCCGCGCGGCCGAGACAGCGGCCGCACCCGGCGTTCACCGCGCCGACATGACGGCAACGGATACACGCTGCCGACATGCCCGCGTATCGCCGTATGACCCAACGGCCACGCTGCCAACCGGCGCGCATGCGCCGCACGCCGGCGGTCGCCCAGCGCGGCATTCGACAATGACAACCGCGCGCACCCGCAGACGCTCGATCGATAAGCCGCGCCCGAAACACGAAGGGCCGTTCGCAATGAACGACCCTTCTCGTGCAGCATAAGACGTAGCGCGGCGCGTACTATTTACGCCGGCAAGCGCTTGTCGCGCTCGATCAACGCGTAGGCGCTGTGATTGTGAATCGACTCGAAATTCTCGGCCTCGAGCACATAAGCGACAATCCGCTCGTCGGCGTCGAGCCGCTTCGCGATGTCCCGCACCAAATCCTCGACGAACTTCGGATTTTCGTAAGCCCGCTCGGTGACGAATTTCTCGTCGGGACGCTTCAGCAGCCCCCACAGCTCGCACGACGCCTCTTCCTCGGCAATCCGAATCAACTCCTCGACGGGCACGTCGGCGGCGAGTTCGGCGTCGATCGTCACGTGCGAGCGTTGATTGTGCGCGCCGTATTGCGAGATCTGCTTCGAGCACGGGCATAGACTCGTCACCGGCACCAGCACCTTCGCGAACAGCCGCATCACGCCGCCGCGCACGTCGCCGGTCAGCGTCACTTCGTAATCGAGCAGGCTGCGCACGCCCGACACGGGCGCGGTCTTGTTCACGAAATACGGAAACGACACCTCGATGCGCCCCGCCTGTGCCTCGAGCTTCTCCAACATCGTTGCAAGCATCGCGCGGAACGAATCGGCCGTCAGCGGCCCGTCATTCGCCTCGAGCAGCGCGACGAAACGCGACATATGCGTGCCCTTCTGATCGGCCGGCAGATGCACGTCGAGGTTCCACATACCAACGCTCGCCTGCGTATCGCCCGTGGCGGTGCGCACCGTCAGCGGATGGCGCACGGCGCGCACGCCGACGCGCTGAATCGGCAACTGCCGAGTATCGACCGTGCTTTGCACGTCGGGCATCGCAAATTCGGGATTCATTTGGTTCATCTTATTTGATCCTCGTGAGGTCGCATGCAGCGCAACCGCTAAAAATGCGACATGGGCCCGCAGGCCCATGTGGATTCGGAATTCTTCCGGAAAAAGGCGTCGCGCGGCACCTACGCGACGCGCTTCGCTTGGCTCGCGACGCTCGCCGCATGGGCCGGAAAGCGCGCCCGCACCGATTTCTCGATACCGTCGGCGTCGAGGCCGCATTGCGACAGCAGCTTCGCCGGATCGCCGTGATCGATAAAGCGGTCGGGCAAGCCGAGTTGCAGCACCGGACGGACCACGCCGCTTTCCATCATCGCCTCGACGCACGCAGAGCCTGCGCCGCCCATCACGCAACCTTCCTCGACCGTGACGAGATAATCATGCGTTTCAGCCAGCTCGCGCACAAGCTCGGCATCGATCGGCTTCACGAAACGCATGTTCGCGACGGTCGCGTCGAGTGCGTCGGCAGCCGCAAGCGCCGGCGCGACCATCGTGCCGAACGCGAGAATCGCGACGCGCTTGCCTTCCGGCTGCGCTGTACGACGCCGCACCTCGCCCTTGCCGACCGGAATCGCGGTGAATTCCTTGACGGTGGCCACGCCCGTGCCCGCACCGCGCGGGTAGCGCACGGCGGTCGGATTCGGCTGCTGCAGCGCCGTGTGCAACATCTGGCGGCACTCATTCTCATCCGAGGCGACCATCACCGTCATGTTCGGAATACAGCGCAAGAACGCGAGATCGTATGCACCCGCGTGCGTTGCGCCATCCGCGCCGACGAGGCCCGCGCGATCGATCGCGAACACGACGGGCAGATTCTGCAGCGCGACGTCATGAATCAATTGATCATAGGCACGCTGCAGGAACGTCGAATAGATCGCGACGACCGGCTTCAGCCCTTCGGTCGCGAGACCGGCCGCGAACGTCACCGCGTGCTGCTCGGCGATACCGACGTCGTAATAGCGATCCGGGAAGCGCTTTTCGAATTCGACGAGCCCCGAGCCCTCGCGCATCGCCGGCGTGATGCCGACCACGCGTGCATCGAGCTGCGCCGCGTCGCACAGCCATTCGCCGAACACCTGCGTGTAGGTCTTCTTGGCAGGCGCCGCCGACGGCTTGATCCCTTCGGCCGGATTGAACTTGCCGGGGCCGTGGTAAAGCACCGGATCGGCTTCCGCGAGTTTGTAGCCCTGCCCTTTCTTCGTGACGACGTGCAGAAACTGCGGGCCGCGCAATTCCTTGATGTTCTGCAGCGTCGGGATCAGCGAATCGAGATCGTGACCGTCGATCGGGCCGATGTAGTTGAAGCCGAACTCCTCGAACAGCGTCGCGGGCACGACCATGCCCTTCGCATGTTCCTCGAGTTTGCGCGCCAGCTCGAGCATCGGCGGCGCGACGCTCAGCACCCGCTCGACGCCCGCGCGCGCGGCCGCGTAGAAGCGGCCCGACATCAGCCGCGCGAGGTGGCGGTTCAGCGCGCCGACGGGCGGCGAGATCGACATGTCGTTGTCGTTCAGAATCACGAGGAGCTTCGCGTCCTCGGACACGCCGGCGTTGTTCATCGCCTCGAACGCCATGCCGGCCGTCATCGCGCCGTCGCCGATCACCGCGATCGAGAACCGGTCGCGCTCGCCGTTCAGCTTGTTGCCGATCGCCATCCCGAGCGCGGCCGAGATCGACGTGCTCGAATGCGCGGTGCCGAACGTATCGTATTCGGACTCCGAACGGCGCGGAAAGCCGGAGATGCCGCCGAACTGGCGCAGCGTCTTCATGCCGTCGCGGCGGCCGGTCAGGATCTTGTGCGGATAGGTCTGGTGGCCGACGTCCCAGACGATCCGGTCACTCGGCGTATCGAACACGTAATGCAGCGCAATCGTCAGCTCGACCGTGCCGAGATTGGACGACAAGTGGCCGCCCGTCTTCGATACGCTGTCGAGAACAAACGCGCGAAGCTCGTCGGCGAGCGGCTGCAGTTGGCGACGATCGAGACGGCGCAGATCCGCCGGGTCGTCGATGGTTTTCAGCAAGTCGTACATCGTCGTTCCATTGTAGGAAAACATCCGCGCCCGCACTCTTTCGCGCACGCTGCGCCAAAACGCGCGAACGCGGCGGCGGGCTTTCGTCAGCTCACCCGGTTGACCACCAGGTCCGCCAGTTCGGCCAGACGGCGCGCCCGCGCGCCGAACGGCTCGAGCGCGGCGTGCGCATCGACGCGCAGTTGCGCGGCAAGCGCGCGCGACGCGTCGAGGCCGATGATCGACACGTAGGTCGGCTTGTCGTTCGCCGCGTCCTTGCCGGCCGTCTTGCCGAGCGTCGCGGAATCGGTGGTGACATCGAGAATGTCGTCGACCACCTGAAACGCGAGCCCCACCGCGGCCGAATAGGCATCCAACGCATGCATCGCATCGGCGGATGGCGCTTCGCCTGCGAGCGCTCCCATGCGCACCGACGCGCGCAGCAACGCGCCCGTCTTCATCCGATGCATTTTTTCGAGCGCCTCGCGCGTGAGCGCCATGCCGACGCTCGCGAGATCGATCGCCTGGCCGCCCGCCATGCCGATCGAGCCGCTCGCGAGCGCAAGCTCGCGCACGAGCGCGGGCTGCCGCTCGGGCGGCAGCGCGCCGGCATCCGTCAGCGCGATGAAAGCCTGCGATTGCAGCGCATCGCCGACGAGGAGCGCCGTCGCTTCGTCGTACTTGACGTGGACGGTCGGCTTGCCTCGGCGCAGCGGATCATCGTCCATACACGGCATATCGTCATGCACGAGCGAGTACACGTGAATCATTTCGAGCGCCGCCGCCGCCGCGTTCAGCGCGGCTTCGGATGCGCCCGTGAGTTCCCCGGCAGCATGGCACAACAGCGGACGCACCCGTTTGCCTCCACCGAGCACGGCATAGCGCATCGCCTCGTGCAGTTGCGCGGGCGCCACTGTTTCAGCCGGCAGATAATGGCCGAGAGCGGACTCGACGCGTTCGAGCACCGAACGCATCCATTGGTCGAATGTCATAGATCGTCGTCTCCGCCGTCCACGGCGGCCGTTCCGGCGGCAAGCGGCTTGAGCGCGGCACCGTCGAGCACGCGCACCTGCTGCTCCGCTTTTTCCAATTGTTGTTGGCAAAACGCAACAAGCGCTGCGCCGCGGCGATACGCCGCAAGCGAATCCTCGAGGCTCAGCGTCCCGCTCTCCATACGGGCGACCAGCGCCTCCAGCTCCGCCAGCGCCATCTCATAATTCTCCGGCAGCGGCTCGGAACCAGGGTCGGACGCGGGCGCGCCTGGAGTTGCGGTTTTCGCCATGGACGGGGTGTAAAAATTCAAAACAAGTCGGACATTCTACGGCAAAAGAGAATTTTTCGACCTGACGACTTGGCCATTCAGAGCCCGCGCGCCCCGCGCCGCCCACCCCGCAAGCGGGCCGGGTGCGCCGCCCTCACAAAAATTTTGACACAAATCAGTCACTTATCCCACCCCGTGGATACCGATCCGGGTATAATCGCCGGTTCCCCTAAATCGAATTTTCGATGGTTGGGTTGTTCACTGCTTTCACGCTTTCATCGGGAGTGGGAATGTCCAATCTGAGCGACGCTCTGCAGTTGAAGTCGGCCAACAGCCAGCTTCCGGTCACCGCTTATTTCGATGAGACGCTTCTTGCGCGCGAAATCGAAACACTTTTCAAGAATGGACCTCGCTATGTCGGGCACGAACTTATGGTGCCAGAAGCGGGGGATTATTTTGCGCTGCCTGCCGAAAACGAAGGCCGCGTGCTCGTGCGCAACCAGGCTTCGCAGATCGAGCTGCTGTCGAACGTGTGCCGTCACCGCCAGGCGATCATGCTGAACGGCCGCGGCCAGACGCAGAACATCGTCTGCCCGCTGCACCGCTGGACCTACGATCTGAAAGGCCAGTTGCTCGGCGCGCCGCACTTTGACGACAAGCCGTGCCTGCATCTCAACGCAACGCCATTGCAAAACTGGCAAGGTTTGCTGTTCGAGGCGCAAGGCCGCAATGTCGCGCACGATCTCGCGAAGCTCGGCACGAAGCACCATTTCGACTTTTCGGAGTATTTGTTCGATCACGTCGAGATTCACGAGTGCGACTACAACTGGAAAACCTTCATCGAGGTCTATCTCGAGGATTACCATGTCGTGCCGTTCCATCCGGGTCTTGGCAGCTTTGTATCGTGCGACGATCTGAAATGGGAGTTCGGCGACTGGTACAGCGTGCAGACGGTGGGCGTGCACAGTGCGCTCGCGAAACCGGGCAGCCCGACCTATCAGAAGTGGCACGACCAGGTGCTGCGCTATCGCAACGGTGTCCCGCCGGAATTTGGCGCGATCTGGATGGTCTACTATCCGGGCTTGATGATCGAGTGGTATCCGCACGTGCTCGTGGTGTCGTGGCTGATTCCGCGCGGCCCGCAGAAAACGACGAACATCGTCGAATTCTATTACCCCGAGGAAATCGCGCTGTTCGAGCGCGAGTTCGTCGAAGCGGAACGTGCCGCCTATATGGAAACCGCTGTCGAGGACGACGAGATCGCACTGCGGATGGACGCCGGACGCCGGGCGCTGATGGCGCGCGGCGAATCGCAAACCGGGCCGTATCAAAGCCCGATGGAAGACGGCATGCAGCACTTTCACGAGTTCCTGCGCCGGGAACTCGGCACGATCTGAGCGGTGCGCCGCGATACCGGACCAATTCGTTCCGGCGGGCGAAATCGATAAGCAAGACGGGCTTCGGCCCGTCTTTTTTTGTTTAGACTTAGATCATCTGGCCCGTTTCTCCTGGGGGGCGTCATGCCACACACTCACTACACCACACTCATCAGCGCCGACAATCTCGCCGAGCGGCTCGCAGCCGCACCGGGCAGCGTGCTCGTTTTCGATTGCCGGTTCGACCTTACCGATCCCGGCGCGGGCGAGCAGGCGTATGCGGCCGGCCATATCCCCGGCGCGCATTATCTGCATCTCGATCGCGATCTGTCCGGCCCGAAAACCGGCACGAACGGCCGCCATCCGCTGCCCGCGCGCGACGCGCTGGCCGAAACGCTGAAGGCTCGCGGGCTCGAGCAGAATCAGCAGGTGGTCGCATACGACGCGCAAGGCGGCATGTACGCCGCACGCCTATGGTGGCTGCTGCGCTGGCTCGGCCACGATTCGGTCGCCGTGCTCGACGGCGGGCTGCAAGCTTGGCAGGCCGCCGGCCAGCCGTCGACGCAAGATGCGCCGCAGGCCAGCGCGGGCAACTTCCGCGCGCTCGCGCCACTGGCGACGGTCGTCGACGCGCAAACCGTACTCGCCAATCTGACGGCCAAGGACAGGATCGTGATCGACGCGCGCGCCGCCGATCGCTATCGCGGCGAGAATGAAACGCTGGACCGGGTCGGCGGGCACATCCCTGGCGCGCTCAATCGCTTCTTCAAGGACAACCTGACGGCCGACGGCCGCTTCAAGTCCGGTCACGAACTGCGCGAAGCGTTTCAGGCTCTGCTCGGCGCGACGCCGCCGAACCGCGCGATCCTGCAATGCGGCTCCGGCGTGACCGCCTGCCACAACGCACTCGCGATGGAAATCGCCGGACTGCATGATGCCGCGCTCTATGCGGGTTCGTGGAGCGAATGGAGCGCCGATCCGTCGCGGCCGGTCGCGACCGGCCCCAACCCGTAACCGGTTCGCACAAAAGAACGATGAATGCGGACGACGTGCGCCGATCGATCCAGACAAGCATTGGCGGCGCGCCGCAACCGGATCGCAAGCCGGACCGCACAACACCGCATCGCATCGGCAACACGATGCCGATTGCGACGAGCACACTGCCTGCGGCGGCGCCACGGGCGGCCGCCGCGCCGGCTGCGTCACATGACGCCGTAACGCTTGAACCAAGCAATCGCGCGCTTCCAGCCGTCGTCTGCATCCGCCTTTACGTAACTCGGACGATAGTCGGCAAAGAACGCGTGCCCCGCATCCGGGTAGACGACGATCTCCGATTCACGCGCCGCCTTCGTATCGGCCGCCTTCAGGCGCTCGCGCATCTCGGCAAGCGAACGCTGCGGGATGCTGTCGTCGGTCGCGCCGTAGAGGCCCAGCACCGGCGCCTTCAACTGCGCCGCGCGATCGACCGGATTGAACGGCGTCATCTCGTTCGTCTCGCCGATCACTTTGCCATACCACGCGACCGCCGCACGCACGCGCGGGTTATGTTCGGCAAACAGCCACGTCTGCCGGCCGCCCCAGCAAAAGCCCGTCACACCGAGCCGTGCGAGATCGCCGCCGTTCTTGCCCGCCCACACGACGGTCGCGTCGAGATCCTCACTGACCTGACGGTCCGGCACCTTACTGACCACCTCGTCCACGAGCGCCTGGATCGACGGATACTTCGACGGCTCCCCTTGTCGGGCATACAGATTCGGCGCAATCGCCAAATAGCCGAGCTTAGCGAAACGTCGGCAAATGTCGGCGATATGCGCATGCACGCCGAAGATTTCATGAATCACGACGATCACGGGCAAGTTGCGCTTGCCGGCAGGCTGAGCACGGTAGGCAGGGATGATTGCGTCGCCCGAGCGGATTTCGACGGTGCCGGCATCGAGGCCGGCGCTGTCGGTGGTGATGGTTTGCGCCGACACCGGCAGCACCGCCGCCGCGAACGTGCTGCCGAGCACGGTCTTGACGAACTTGCGGCGGTCGAACGGAATGTGCGGAACCAGGCTGTCGACTTCGGATTTCAACATCGATGCGCTCCTCTAGTCTGGCTCCCGCCGCCGCGCTGCAAGGCGTCGGCGGGAGGCATTCGAACCGAGCAGCGCGATGCGCTGCATCACTGCGGCACGCATCGCGCTGCGCCCCGCGGAAGCGGGGCTCGCATACCATGCCGAACGGCGCGGGGATGCGTCAACCTTTGATCCGGCAAAAGACGGCCGTCAGTGCAGCTTCACGCGCGGCAGCGTCGAGCGCCGCAACCAGTGCGCGACCGTATCGAGCACCATCCGCGGATAGCCGTGCAGCGCCGCGATATGCAGCCGGTACAGCGACATATACATGAAGCGCGCGAAGAGCCCTTCGATCAGCATGTTGCCGCCGATCAGCCCGCCCATCAGATTGCCAACCGCGCTGAAATGGCCCAGCGACACGAGCGAGCCGAAATCCCGATAGGAAAATGCCGGCAACGGCCGCCCTTCGAGCCTGCACGCGAGCGCCCGCAATAGAAAACTCGCCTGCTGATGCGCGGCCTGCGCGCGCGGCGGCACGTTGCGGTCATGGCCGGTCCATGCGCAACCCGCGCAGTCGCCGAGCGCAAATATATTCGGATCGGTTTCGGTCTGCAGCGTGGGACGCACGATCAACTGGCCCAGCTTGTTCACTTCGAGCCCGTCGAGCTGGGCAAGCACCGCGGGTGCCTTGATGCCCGCCGCCCAGACAGTCAGATCCGCTCGCACGCTCTTGCCGCTCGCCGTGCGCACGACACCCTGCGCCACCTCGGTCACGCGCTCGCCGAGCATCAGCCGCACGCCGAGCTTGTCGAGCAGTTCCGCGGTGGCCGTCGACACACGTTCTTGCAGCGCGGGCAGGATGCGCGGGCCGGATTCGATTAGCACGATGCCGACGTCGTGACGCGGATCGAGCTTGTGCAGCCCGTATGCCGACAATACCTGCGCGGTATTGCGCAGTTCCGCGGACAGCTCCACGCCCGTCGCGCCGCCCCCGACGATCGCAACCTGGATGCGCGGCTCGGCCCGCCCCGACTCATCGACGCGCGAGTCGGCAGCCTCGGGCTGCTGATGTTCGGCGCGTATGCACGCCGCGATCAGGCGCTTGCGGAATCGCTCCGCCTCGGCGACCGTGTCGAGCGCGATCGAATGCTCCTGCGCGCCTTGCACGCCGAAATAGTGCGTGGTGCTGCCGATCGCGATGATCAGCGTGTCGTATTCCAGCTCGCGCCGAGGCAATAGTTCGGCGCCGTCCGTATCCGCCACGGGCGCGAGCGTGATGCGCCGCGCCGCGCGATCGAGCGCGGTCAACTCCCCCTGATGAAACTCGAAACCATGCCAGCGAGCCTGCGCCGCGTATTCGAGTTCCTGAGTGAACGGGTCCATGCTGCCCGCCGCGACCTCGTGCAGCAGCGGCTTCCAGATATGAGTCGGATAGCGATCGACGAGCGTGATGAGCGCACGCGCCGGGCGATCGCCGCGCGCGCCATAACGATCGCCGAGGCGCGTCGCCAGTTCGAGCCCGCCCGCGCCTCCGCCGACGATGATGAAACGATGCATTCAGTGCCCCTTACGATTTGATACCGCTCGCAATCGCCACGATCCGCAGCCACGCCACATCGTAACCGGTTCGCCTGACTGCGTCGCGCAAAACGCGCTGTGCGATGCGCCGAATCGCGATCACACGCGGCATAGTCAGCCAGCATTTTCCAAAAGTTCGCACGACGGCATCAAGGATGGGCGTCAATGTGCTTCTTCCCAGTTCTCGCCGACACCCACCTCCGCGACGAGCGGAACCTTCAGCTTCGCGACGCCGCACATCATCTCGGGGAGCTTTTCGCGCACCACGGCCAGTTCCGCGTCCGGCACCTCGAGCACCAGTTCGTCGTGCACCTGCATGATCATCCGTGCGCCGAAGCCGCCGCGTTCGAGCCAATCGTCGACCGCGATCATCGACAGCTTGATCAGGTCCGCTGCGGTGCCCTGCATCGGCGCGTTGATCGCCGCGCGCTCCGCCGCCTGACGGCGCGGACCGTTGCCGCCGTTGATCTCGGGCAACCACAGCCGGCGGCCGAACACGGTTTCGACGTAACCCTTCTCCTTCGCGCGCGCGCGCGTCTGTTCCATATAGCGGGCGACACCGGGGTAACGGAGGAAATAGCGGTCGATATAAAGCTTCGCCGCGTCGCGCGTGATGCCGAGATTCGATGCCAGACCGAACGCGCTCATCCCGTAGATCAGGCCGAAGTTGATCACCTTGGCGATGCGCCGCTGATCGGCACTGACTTCGAGCGGCGTCACGCCGAAGACCTCGGCCGCGGTTGCGCGGTGGATGTCGTCGCCTTGCGCGAACGCACGCAGCAGCGCTTCGTCTTCCGAAATGTGCGCCATGATCCGCAATTCGATCTGCGAATAATCGGCCGACACGATCTTGCAGCCCGGCGACGCGATGAACGCCTCGCGAATGCGCCGCCCTTCGGGCGTGCGCACCGGAATGTTCTGCAGATTCGGATCGTTCGACGCGAGCCGCCCCGTCACCGCGACAGCCTGCGCATAGTTGGTATGCACGCGGCCCGTATCCGGATTGACCATCCGCGGCAGCTTGTCGGTGTAGGTCGACTTCAGCTTCGACAGCCCGCGATGCTCGAGCAGCAGCTTCGGCAGCGGATAATCCTCGGCGAGCTTTTGCAGCACCTCTTCGTCGGTCGACGGCGCGCCGCTCGGCGTCTTCTTGACGACGGGCAGTTGCAGCCGCTCGAAGAAGATCTGCCCGATTTGCTTAGGCGAGCCAAGGTTGAATTCGCCGCCCGCCAGCACGTATGCCTGCTGTTCGAGTTCGATCAGCCGCGCCGCGATCTCGGCGCTTTGCCGATTGAGCCGCTCGGCATCGATCAGCACGCCGGTACGTTCCATCCTGCGCAGCACGAACGATACCGGCAACTCGATGTCGCGATAGACGGACAGCAGCCCCGGATCGCGCGCGACCTGCGGATACAGCACGTGATGCAACTGCAGCGTGATGTCCGCATCCTCGGCCGCGTATTCGGCCGCCTTGTCGAGCGGCACTTCGTCGAAGCCGATCTGCTGCGCGCCCTTGCCCGCGACCTCCTCGTACTTGATCGTCTTCACGCCCAGGTGGCGCAGCGCGAGGCTGTCCATGTCATGCGAACGATGCGATTCAAGCACGTATGATTCGAGCAGCGTATCGTGCTCGATGCCGTTCAACGCGATCCCATAGTTCGCGAGCACTTGCGCGTCGTATTTCAGATGCTGGCCGAGTTTCTTCTTGTCCGCATCCTCGAGCCACGGCCTGAGCTTCGCGATCACCTCGTCGCGCGGCAACTGCGCCGGCAGGTCCGGCCCGCGATGCGCGAGCGGAATATAGGCGGCGTGGCCGGGCTCGATCGACAGCGACACACCCACCAATTGCGCGCGCATCGGGTCGAGCGACGTCGTCTCGGTATCGAACGCCGTCAGTTCGGCCGCGTCGATCTTCGCCAACCACGCGTCGAATTGCTCCCACGTCTGCACCGTATCGTAATGGCGCTCGGCGGCGGGCAGCAGCGGCGCAGTGGTCCCGCTCGGCGCGCCCGCCGTATCGCCGGCGGTTTCGCCCAAGGTGCCGTTCGCGGCGGCCATGCTGTCGAGCTCGCGCAGCCAGGTCTTGAAGCCATAGGTGGAAAAGATCTCGCGCAACGCGTCGACACTTTCGCTGCCCGTCGCAAGCGATGCATCGATCGATTCGACGTGCGGCTGCAAATCGCACGCGGTTTCGACCGTCACGAGCCGGCGAGCGAGCGGCAGAAAATCGAGCGCGCGGCGCAGATTGTCGCCGACCACGCCCTTGATCTCGTGCGCATGCTCGACGACGCCGTCGAGCGAGCCGTATTGCGTGAGCCACTTGACGGCCGTCTTCGGCCCGCATTTCTCGACACCGGGCACGTTGTCGACGGTATCGCCGACGAGCGTCAAATAATCGACGATCCGTTCCGGCGGCACGCCGAATTTCGCGAGCACGCCGTCGCGATCGAGCGCCTCGTTCGTCATCGTGTTGATCAGCGAAACACGCTCGGTGACGAGTTGCGCGAGATCCTTATCGCCCGTCGACACAACCACGTTCATCCCGCGCGCCTGCGCCAGCGTCGCGAGCGTGCCGATCACGTCGTCGGCCTCCACGCCCTCGATCATCAGCAGCGGCCAGCCGAGCGCGCGCACGGCCGCGTGGATCGGCTCGATCTGCAGCGCGAGATCAGGCGGCATCGATGGCCGATGCGCCTTGTATTCGGCATACAGATCATCTCTGAAAGTTTTGCCCTTTGCATCGAACACGCACGCGCTATACTCTGCGCTAACTTCCTTGCGCATACGGCGCAGCATATTGATGATTCCATAGAGCGCTCCGGTCGGCTCCCCGCCGGGGCCGCGCAGATCAGGCAACGCGTGGTAAGCCCGATACAGATAGCTCGAACCGTCAACCAATAGCAGGGTCTTACCTTCCAGATTTCGTTCTTCAGGCATTATGGACAAGAGAAAAGTGATTCCGAGCCTGCGCTCGCTCGCAGATCAAGAACGCGCGACAGCGAAGAAGGCTCGCGCTTCGTGGCAGATGTTCACGATTATGGCAGAGTTTATCGAGGCGACCGAGTATCTGTCGGAGATCCGCCCCGCTGTCAGCATCTATGGCTCCGCGCGTCTGAAGCCCGATTCGCCGCATTACCAGCTCACCGTGCAGATCGCGCGCAAGCTGTCCGACGCGGGCTTCGCGGTGATTTCCGGCGGCGGTCCCGGCATCATGGAAGCGGCGAACAAGGGAGCGCACGCCGGCAAGGCGCCGTCCGTCGGGCTCAATATCGAATTGCCGCACGAGCAGCACGGCAACAACTTCCAGGATATCTCGCTGCGCTTTCGCCATTTCTTCACGCGCAAGGTCACGTTCGTCAAGAACTCGGACGCGGTGATCGTGATGCCGGGCGGCTTCGGCACGCTCGATGAGCTGTCCGAAGTGCTGACGCTGATCCAGACGAAGAAGTCGCGCCTCGTGCCGATCGTGCTGGTGGGCAGCGAATTCTGGCAGGGCCTGCTGCAATGGTTCCGCGATCAGTTAATCCCGATGGGTCTGATCAATCCGGAAGACATGAATCTGATGCAGGTGATCGACGATCCCGATCAGGTGCTCGAGGCTGTGCTCGCGTTTTATGAGGATCGCGGCGAAGAGGCCGAGGAAGCGCAGCCGCCGCGGCCGGACGAAGACCGGATGTTCTATTTGTGATTGGCGCGGTGGGTGCCGCACCGGCACCCACCCCAACTGCGATTGCGCATTCGGCTTGCCACCGATCCGGATGTGCCGCACCACCACTCGTTTCATTCACGCGGGCCGGATGCCCAGCCCGGCCCGCGTCGCATTTCCGGCTTGCGTGCAATACGCCAATCGCCCACCTCGACTCATCGAGGACATCACTGCCACTACTCGCCGATACCCATACCCAAAGCGCGCATCGACTCACAAACGAAGCGCAGCGCGCCGACGGCTACGGCATTTGAACGCTGCCCAAGCGGGACCTTACAAGTCTTCTTTGGGTACTATGTCGACACCATCAGTTATATCCAACGCCTGTCGTAGCGCATTACGAAGAGCGCTTGAGTTTTGTCCTACATTATCGTTTTGGAAGTTAATGTTAACAATCGCATGATGAGTGCCCGCATCCGACACATCCATGTGATTACCCAAAGAATTATCCAGAAAATTAAACCTAATACGCTCATCAAGCACTGCCGGCTCAATCTCATCAACTAATAACTGTCCATACTGATCATTCATAATTTCCAGAAACGCATTTCTTAGGCGCTCTCTTTGTACAGATTCAGATCCGGAGGCACCCGCATTCAACAGGTTGTCGATCCGTGCGGCCCCTTGAGACGATGAAGGAGCGTCGGAAAATATACCGAGAGAGTCACTCGACGTGCTACCCGGGATTCGCCTTCCCTCTACAGGACCATGTTGAAAAGCGTTATTTGAATCACTTTCCTCAATTTGATTATCACCGAACCGACAAGGCAAGCACATCAACATCATTGACATGATATTGGCATTATCAGAAGCATTCTGTTTTTCCATAAATTGACACTCGGCCGCTTCAATTGTTTTTTTCGCCTTGCCACCCTCTTCCGGGAAAAATAATTTCGAGTTGAAAATTTTATCGGCATTGGACATGGCACGCATTTCCCCCTTATAACCGATAGTGGGAATCCCTGCCATGTTTGCCACTATTTGAGCAAGAGGATAGCGCCCCTCGGCAGAATGGCATACTTGCAAGTCGATTTTCTTCGTGTGATCACTTATTCTCGGCAAAACGACCTGATGCGTGAATTCGCTTGGGCTTAACAGCGGTGTATCCGGTGTTGCATCCGAAGCCGCGCCCCATCCTCCCTGCACACCATGTCCGGTGTATACAAGCTCAAACCCCAACCTTCATTCCCCTGAGAGCATGCTTGAAAGTTACTTTGATGCAGAATCCGCATCTTTTCGCTTATGCGAATATATATTTCCAGAACAGCAAATCAATGAAACACCCCTCAAAGCCGTACAAGTGCAAACGGCACATTAACCAAATTAAATTCTCTCGGCCCAATAAAATGGGAAAGAATCGATTAAATTGATCCTTCCGCTCGAAAACCATCGCCAGAGAATTATCGAACGCGCCGCCTTTTTTGAAATCTCAGCGCATCTCTAATCAACGTTAGTCGATGCATAACAAAGTTTAGGCGCCACTACGAAACACCCTTTATTCAGACGAAGTCGATAAACAGGAAGGCCACAGCTGAATACTGTCAACGAGCTGTATGAAGAATTGAACTAGATGACGGCGATGGCAAGACGCGTGAGCACAGGGGGCGCTGTTGCGTAAAGATTCGCAGACACAAGGGGGTTTCGCAAGGATTCGCGGGCGCGCACGGAACCCTCGTCGCGCCGCGAACCGATCCGTTACTGGAACGCCACTTTCTCAAAGCTGCGCGGCTTCCAGGCACGAAATTACGTCAAATCAAGGTGTTCCATCATTTCCTCAAATGTTTTACGGAAATACCATTCGCGATTACACCGCGATTTCGGCAGCAATCTGGGAGCAAATTAGACGACTCTTGCGTGCAATCAAACGCTGCCTTCGGAGCTTTACCCGTCCCAAAACGCATAAAAATCAAAGCTTTGCACGACTTGCCATCGACAAAACCAAAGCTAATCAAAGTCAATCAGGACTACCCAAGCTCGTCCAAACTGTAACTTCACTGTCCCCACACCGCATCCAGCCATGCAGGTTAGGGCCTTCGTTGCGGCTGAGGACAGATGGCGCGCAGTCCGTCGATATGTTCGTTCAAGTTCGGTGTGATCCCTTTCCACATCGGATCAAGGATGAAATCGATGTCCTCGCGTCGGGCCTGTGTTGCGGCCGGTACAAAGTCAGTATCCCCAGCTATCAGAACGATCTGATCAACTTGCTTCTTGAACGCTAACCCCGACGCACATATCGACGCCCTTCTGGCGCGTCAACCATAGCGTCGTCCGGCGTAATATCCGCCATCTCAATCCGCCCGCCATTAGGTCCGCAACCTTCCCCTGCGATCAGCTAAGCGGTAAGCGTCGACAACTGGCCTAAGCGAAATGCAACGCGGAATTCGCAACGATCATGAAGGTTGCCGGTTCGTTGGGATTGCACCTGACCATTACACCGGCTACACAGGCCGCCGAAGCAACATCGGCGCTGGACCAACACGCAAGCGCTCGCGCGCAACGACACATGTAACGCCATCGGTACAGCACATAAAGCACCGGTCAGCGCCCTTTTATGCGGCCGCTGACCCCGACGGAATCTCGCTGTCGTCGAACCAAACAACCATCTCACCAAGCCAGTCGCTCAGATCAGCGAAGTGCACACCTGCAGAAACTTGATTTCAGATCACGCAAACACACGGGCTGTAGTACCCGACGCACCAATCGGTTTCCATGGCATATCCATAAGAACGCACCTGGTAGCAACACTATCGCATAGATTAAGCAGAAAATTTTAATATCTTAAAATATCGCCGCATACAGGCAAATATTATAATATTATTTTGACGAAAATCAAAATCCAATCAATATCAATATTCTTGCAAAAAATAAACTACACCCCGAAGCGCACACTACTAGACCTTATAGGTTGAAGATTAATTGGATTTTTATATTATTACAACTGATTTGAAATCGATTGAATTTTTTCGATACAAATCCGCGAGAGCATTAAATCAATCCAATCGGAGCAAAAAAATGCAAGAAAATATCAAACCTCTTACCGAAGAACAAATTTCGGCATTCGGAATTATTACAGAACTTGGAATTGATCTCGACAACGAACGAATGGAACTAATCAGAAAAGAATATCCCAAAGTTCGCGATCGCCTCCCTGTAGAAAGCTATCAGTACATAAAGGCAAGCGGCTCATTTACCTTGGAAGGCAATACTCAATTGCGCCACTTCTCCATCGAGAGCGAATTGATTAAATTCAAAGGTTCTTCTATTCCGCTAGATTGTTTTGGTTCCACAACCGCACTTCCTCCAGCCCCCTTTAATTTTTCGGTTAATTTGGCTGGAACAGCAGCACTACCGGAAACTCTTTTGAACATAAAGACCTGCACATTTACCGTGACCATAAACAATGGCAACAACGTAACTCTTCAATGCGTCGATATTCATAACACGACATTACTCCTATTTAACGGCTATTCCATGAGCGCACAATCATTACACGGCTTTAATGCAAGCGGAACAATGACATTCAACTACGCATCTTAAAAAATCCCATTAATTCATTAATCAATTGAATTAAAATTTAAGAGCCGCATGGTCACATAGTTTCTATATTTCATCAGCATATCTAACAACCATGCGGCACTAAACCTTGCCCTACCAATATGTAACATTCAGCAAAGTACGAGCCCAGCAGCTATCCCACAACCAGCCCGGTAGATATCTCATAAACGTTAAACGACACGACCGCTTCGCCAAACCAGTCGGTCAGCTCACCAAAGCGCGCCTGCAGCAACTTGATTTCATTCCGCCCAAACACGCGCGCGGCCGTATCCAGCGCGCCGAACCCACCGGAGTTGCTCGGCACAATGCCGAGTAGCTGCGGCGGCACCCGATGCGCAGCGAACAAATTATCACGCGTCACGTTCTTGATATTGAAAAACGCATCCTTTGCCGCAACCTCGGACAAGAGAATGAGCTGAATCCCACCCTTCTTTCCGTTCGGCGCGTACATGGACACGTCGCGGAACTTGCGCGGTCCTTTCGCGTTCCTCAACGCCTCCCGCAGGTTGTCGACGCCGTCCCGACCCTGCGTCGCGTCCGTCATGTGCAGGATGAACCCGGCATGACTGCCGTTCTTGTAGTACCTGCGCCGGAGCAGCATCGACGATTCGTTCAACCAGGCTCAATGCAACGAGCCTGGATAATTCGGCTGGCCATACACTCCCTGATCGATATCCGGCCGCATGAGCTGAAACACGCTGTCAGGCTCGAACTCATGCCCATCCTGCCAGCCGTTCACATATACGAAACCGCTGAAATCCGCCTTGCGCCGCGTGTATTTCGTCAGCATCGACTCAAAGTGCAGCGTGTTGCCGAGCCGATTTTGTCTACGCTGCAGGTAGCCGTTGCCAGACGTCAGGAAATCGAGCACTCACCATTCGAACGCGTGCCGCGACGGCCGTTTATGCGGCCAGAACGTCGACGCCAGCATGTTCGCCTTGAAATACAGCGCCGAGCGGTGGTACGTGCAGGCCGCGAAACAATTTCGCCAGGCCGGCGAAACCAACCGCCAGTTCTAGCCATTCGTCGTTCGGCCAATACTCGATGCAATCGAAAATCTCGACCCGGTTCATGATGGGCATGGGAGCGTCGAACGTGAAGATCTCGATGCGCGCCGGCTTCGCGCTGTCGGCACTCTTGTGCGGCGCGACTAAGTAGCGGCGCGATGCGCGCGATCAGCGCTTGCTCATGAATAGAACTGTGTGAAAGATAAAGAATGGATGCCCCACAAACACAGCAGATTGAGCCGTGGCGCGTGAACGTCGAACACATCAAGAGCTAACCCGCTGTATCTAACCGATATGCACTTCCACGATCTGCGGGCAAAGGCGCTGACCGACCTAAAATGACGGCGTGGCGCGGCGGCAGCGCAATCGCTGGCCGGCCACACGAGCGAGAGCATGACGGCGCACTACAGGAAAGCACGCAAAGTCGAACGCGTCCAACCAGTTCCATTGACGCGTGCAAGTTAGACACTAACGCTCATGTTAGACACGAAGGCTCCCCGAACCAACCGGGGAGCCTTGTGCAGCAAAGGTTTCCTACTGAAACGCCACTTCCGCAAAACTCCGCAGCTTGCGACTATGCAGCCGGTCGAGCCCGTTCGTGCGAAGAATTTCCATCGCCTTCACGCCGATCTGCAAATGCTGATCAACCTGCGCGCGATAGAACTGATCGGCCATCCCAGGCAGTTTCAGCTCGCCGTGCAACGGCTTGTCCGATACGCACAGAAGCGTGCCGTAGGGCACCCGAAAGCGAAAACCGTTCGCGGCGATCGTCGCGCTTTCCATGTCGAGCGCAATCGCGCGGCTCTGCGACAGCCGCTGCACCGGCTCACGATGATCACGCAATTCCCAGTTGCGATTGTCGACACTCGCCACCGTACCGGTGCGCATCACGCGCTTCAATTCCGCTCCGTCGAGCTGCGTGACCTGCGCCACCGCACGCTCGAGCGCCACCTGCACTTCGGCAAGCGCCGGAATCGGCACCCACAGCGGCAAGTCGTCGTCGAGCACATGGTCTTCGCGCACATAGCCGTGCGCCAGCACGTAGTCGCCAAGGCGCTGGGTGTTGCGCAACCCGGCGCAGTGGCCGAGCATCACCCACGCATGCGGGCGCAGCACCGCGATGTGATCGGTGATCGTCTTCGCGTTCGACGGCCCGACGCCGATATTGACCATCGTGATCCCGCTGCCGTCCGCGCGCTTCAGGTGATATGCGGGCATCTGCGGCAGACGCGCAGGCGGCATGCCTTCCGTCGACGCATCGCCGAGATTCGCGTTGTACGTGATCACGTCACCCGGCTCGACGAACGCCGTGTACTCGCTGCGATACGCACGCGCCTGCGCATCGTCCGTGGCCGACATCAGCGTGCGGCCGAGCTTCACGAATTCGTCGATATAGAACTGATAGTTCGTGTACAGCACGTAGTTCTGAAAATGCGTGGGCGACGTCGCCGTGTAGTGACGCAGCCGGTGCAGCGAAAAATCGACGCGCGCGGCCGTAAACAGCGCGAGCGGTTGCGGCTCGCCCGGTGCGGGTTCGTAAGTGCCATTGACGATCCGGTCGTCGAGGTAGGCGAGGTCGGGCGTGTCGAACACGTCGCGCATCGCGACGAGACGGTCGCGATCGAGATCGCCCTCCAGATGGATTCCCTCGGGAAACGCGAAATGAATCGGAATCGGTTGCGACGAAACGCCCACCTCGATGCGCACGTGGTGGTTCTTCGCAAGCAGACGCAACTGCTCGCGATAGTAGCTCGCGAATAAATCGGGGCGCGTGAGCGTCGTCTCGAACACGCCTGGGCCGGCGACGAAACCGTAGGAACGGCGCGAGTCGATGTGCGTATTGATGTCGGTGCGAATCCGCACGAACGGATAGCATGCGCGCACGCGGGTGTCGAACGTGTCGTTGCGACGGTAGCGCGCGAACGCGTCGCGCAAGAACGCAGTGTTCGTCTCGTAGAGCGCGGAAAGCCGCGCGACGGCGGCGACTGGGTCGTCGAACACCTCGACGGGGGACGCACCCGGCGTGAGCGTGCGAATGCGGTGATCGTGATCGTTCTTCATTTATCAGGGCCTCTTCAGATCGTTTCGACATTACCACGGAACCCGCCCGCGCGGCCGAGCCCGATTCCGGCAACGAAGCCAAGAGGGCGGAAAGACAACGAGGCTGCCCGCCGGCCCGCGAACACCCATCGGCACGGCGCGGGTATTTGCTAGAATCGAATGGTTCAATGGGAGAAACACGATGAAGCCGCACCTTCTCGCCGCAACCTTCGCCGCCGTCGCGCTCGGCGGCCCGGCTTACGCCGCCGACGCAAGCGTCGACGCGCAGGCCCAGGCGGCTGCCAACGAGGCGGCCGGGCTGCCCGATCTCACGAAGATCAACCGCCCAGCCGCGGAAGTCACGTCGAAGGTCGATCTCAACGACGTGCGGCGCACGCCGAGCTTTTACGAAAAAAGCAAGAACGGCACCGAAGTCACCGAATACCGCGATCGCGGCAAGCCGGTCGAAATCAACGTGAAGTCGAATTTCGGCACCCGCTATCAGATGAGCGCCTCGCCCGACACGTCGCCGCGGCCGCACGATGCAAGCGTGCCGATCACCCGCCTGCCGTCGGTCAATCTGCACTATTGACTCTGCCCGGCGCCGGCACGGCGCCGCGCCTCCCACGCCCTTTCGCGACACCGGCCGCGCCGCCGGCACGCCAACCCGAACCGACGTTTTTCTTGCATGGCCGTTTTCACTGCTGTTTCCGATGCTGACCTCGCACACTGGATGCGCCACTACGATCTCGGCGACGTCGTCGCATTCCGCGGCATTGCGTCGGGTATCGAGAACAGCAACTTCTTCCTGACGACGACGCGCGGCGAGTATGTGCTCACCATCTTCGAGAATCTGACGGCCGGGCAACTGCCGTTCTATATCGATTTGATGAGCCATCTTGCGCGGCACGGAATACCTGTGCCGGCGCCGGTCGTGCGCGCGGACGGCACGCTGTTCGGCGAGTTGCACGGCAAGCCGTGCGCGATCGTCACGAAACTGGAAGGCACGGCCGAGCTTGCGCCGCGTGTCGAACATTGCGTCGAGGTGGGCCAGATGCTCGCACGAATGCACCTCGCGGGCCGCGACTATCCACGCCGCCAGCCGAATCTGCGCAGTCTGTCGTGGTGGCGCGAAACCGTGCCGGTGCTCACGCCGATCGTCGATACGGCGCAACGCGCGCTGCTTGAAAGCGAATTCGCGCACCAGACCGATTTCTTCGCGTCCTCCAGCTACGCTGTCCTGCCAGAAGGCCCGTGCCATTGCGACCTGTTCCGCGACAACGCGCTGTTCGCGCATGCGGCCCCAGATAGCGGGCATACCGTGCGGCTCGGCGGTTTCTTCGATTTCTATTTCGCCGGCTGCGACAAATGGCTGTTCGACGTCGCGGTGACCGTCAACGACTGGTGCGTCGATCTCGACACGGGCGCGCTCGACGGCGCGCGCGCCGACGCGCTGCTGCGCGCCTATCAGACCGTGCGTCCCTTCACGGCGGACGAACGCCGCCATTGGAACGACATGCTGCGCGCGGGCGCGTATCGCTTCTGGGTGTCGCGCCTGTATGATTTCCACCTGCCCCGCGCCGCGCACGTGCTCAAGCCGCACGACCCGGGCCATTTCGAACGTATCCTGCGCGAGCGCATCGCCCGCGCGAGTGCGCTCCCCAAGACCCACATCTCATGCAACTGATCGAAGTTCCCGCCAAGACCGGCTATGTGTGGTTCCGCCAGGGCATCTGGCTGTTCCGGCGCAATCCGCTCGCGTTCGTCACGCTGTTCTTCACATACCTGCTCGCGATGATGCTGATATCGCTCGTGCCGTTGATCGGCCCGGCGCTGCCGCTGCTGTTCATCCCGGGCATCGCGGTGGGCTTCATGGCGGCGTGCCGCGATACGATCGCCGGCAAGCAGGTGCTGCCGACGATCCTGATCGACGGATTCCGCTCGTATGGACCGGTCGTCACGCAAAGGCTTTTCGCGCTCGGCGGGATTTACATCGCGTCGATTGCGCTTGTGTTCGCCTGCTCGTCGCTCGGCGACGGCGGCACGCTGCTGAAGATCATGTTCGGTCTCGGCATCGACGCATCGGAGCCCGAAGCGCTCGCCACGCCGGGCGTGCTCGTCGCGATGATGATCGCCGCCACGCTGTACCTGCCGGTCGCGATGATGTTCTGGTTCGCGCCGACACTGACCGCTTGGCATGACATCCCGCCCGTCAAGGCACTTTTTTTCAGCATCGTGAGCTGCTGGCGCAACAAGGGGGCATTCACGGTCTACGGGCTGCTGTGGTTCGCAGTCGCGTTAGGCGTGTCGTTCGGCCTCGCCGCGCTGATGCAGGCACTCGGTGCCGGCGCCTATGCGTTGACGGTGATGATGCCCGCGTCGGTCGTGATCACGGCCATGCTCTATTGCTCGTTCTACGCAACCTATCGCGGCTGCTACGGAATCCAGGAGCCGGGGGCGCCGACTCTGCCCCAATCACGATAACGATCAAAATCGATGGGCCGCGCCCTCCGGCGTCGGCCACGCTCGCCAATCGATAGAATTGCGCGCACAATCGTTTGCACACAAATATTTTGTACCGTGATGAGTCCACCATGATGAATGACTCGCCCGTATTTCCGCTTACGCTCGACGACCAACTCTGCTTCGCGCTCTATTCGACGTCGCTCGCGATGACGAAAGCGTACAAGCCGCTGCTCGACAAACTCGCGCTAACCTACCCGCAGTACCTCGCAATGCTCGTGCTGTGGGAAACCGACGATATGCAAGTCAAGGACATCGCCGCGCGCCTCAACCTTGATCCAGCCACAGTGACACCGCTTCTCAAGCGTCTCGAGGCACTGGGGTACATCGAGCGGGCGCGCGATGCAGCCGACGAGCGGATCGTGCGTGCGCGGCTGACTGCAAGCGGCGCCGCACTCAAGCAGAACGCCCAGGCGGTGCCAGGCGAACTATTCTGCGCGATGCGGCAAACGCCCGATTTCCTGATTCGGCTGCGGGAGGATCTGACCCGCCTGCGGCAAGCGCTCACCGAAGCCAACCAAGGTTAACGAACCGAGTATGTCTGCGTGAGTGTGCCGCTCCAAGCAAATTAATTTGTACACTAATTATTAGCGTGATATATTTATTTCGTGGCCCGCGCTTCGCGATTCGCCGAGCCCATTTTCTAATCGATAGGAGTTCACCATGCACATCCTGTACCAAACATCCGCAACCAGCACCGGCGGCCGCGACGGCCGCGCGACGACTCCCGACCAGAAACTCGACGTGAAGCTCGCCGCGCCGCGCGAGTTGGGCGGCACGGGCGCCGAAGGTACGAACCCCGAGCAACTGTTCGCCGCCGGTTATTCAGCATGTTTTCTGAGCGCGATGAAATACGTCGCCGGACAAAACAAGCAGGCTTTGCCCGCCGACACCACCGTTACGGCGCAAGTGGGCATCGGTCCGAACGAACAAGGCGGATTCGCGCTCGACGTGGAATTGCGCGTGTCGCTGCCCGGGTTTGATACCTCGGCCGCGCAAGCGCTCGTCGACCGCGCGCATCAGGTGTGCCCGTACTCGAACGCAACGCGCAACAATGTCGCGGTGCGGCTCGTCATCGTCTAAGTCGCGGCTTGCGCCGCGCGTAGATAAACGAAAGGGCGCGCGGCTATATAGCCAGCGCGCCCTTTATCTTTATGCGTATAAATTCTGTAAGTACTTAATACTCAAGCTTCAACGATCGAATACCGCTTCGCGGTCGAGTTTGCGCATCCGGAACTCGAGGTCGTACAAATCGGATGCGCCGGCAAGATAGGCATCGGCACGTTCTTTCGCACGTTGCTCGGGCGATTTTGTCAGAAACAGGAACAAACGGCTCAGCAGGTACATGATCGGCAACTCCAATCCAAGGGTTTTATCTTAAGCGTTAACCCTAATTATAGGGAAAACCCTGATCTCATGCCAGCCACCCTAACCGAGCGTCGTTACGACGCGACGCCAGCCCGCACGTGAGATGCAAAAAACGACCAGATCAGTTCGCTCGCATCAGGCCCAATCGACGAATGAAACGGCACGCTGTCGTCGCCGCCGGCCCACGCGTGCGCAAGCTTCTCGATCCGGCAAAGACGCACGACGAATTCGCCATCCCGCCGATAATCGAGCATATGCATGCCGGCTGAACTCGTCTCGAAATGCTCGGCGCCCACCGGCTGCCCTTGCGCATTCGCCAAGCCGTTGAGCCGCAAAAATTCGACTGCCAGTTGCTCCGCGTTCTTCGGTGCGACGACGCGATCGTCGTCGCCATGCACGATGATCGCCGGCATTCCAGGGTACGCGCCGGGCTCAACCAATGCATCAACAATAGCGGCAGGATTGCGGTGCAGACCTCGGCGCATCACGTCCATCGCAGTGACGCCGGAATTCGCATCGCCGAACGCCGGCCCCGAATGGAACGCAACCGCCGCGAAGCGCTGTGGAAAATGCAGCGCAAGCAACGACACGAGCCCTGCGCCCGCCGACATCCCGGCCGCATAGACACGCGATGCGTCGAATCCGCGCTCGGCCACCAGCGTATCGACGAGATCGACGATCGCCTGCGCCTCGCCGCCGCCGGCACGCGCCGTATCCTCATACCAATGCCAGCAGCCGTGCGCGTGCGCCCGGTGCGATTGCTCCGGATACAGCACCGCGAAACCATACTGGTCGGCCAGCAGATTCATCCGGGTGCCTTGCGCGAACTGCTCCATGTTCTGCTTGCATCCATGCAACATCACGACGAGCGGCAGGTTGCCTGTGTACTTGACGGGCGGCACATAAAGACCGTATTCGAGATGCTTGACAAAGCGCCCGAACGACGGCGGCAGCGGATGATCGGCGCGGCTCCATTCGCCATTCACCCACGCGGCCGCCCGCGGACGCACACGCGACTCTTGCGGCGTCACCGCCCCTGCTTTGGCGGCCGCCGCGGCGGCCCGGCTCGCGCGGCGGATGGAGCGGGAAGCGGACTCCCGGATCGGCTGGGTTTGGGCATGCAACATGCGCTTCATACTGCCCAGCCATAGTTTCGTCAGACTTTTTGTCATGGGTCGGGGCTCGCAGTCAAATTTAGGGACGCCTTGCAGGCGGCTTCATTCAGCTTTGTGCAATGCACAATAGCATTATTTTCCTGATCCTATCCACCGCCCGGCCCAATGCCCGGCCGCCGACCGATCCGCAACCGGCGTGCGCTGTCGGTATACTGGGGAGGTTCGCCGCTTGTCTTCGTTGTAGTCGCTATTACCGACTCGTGCGTTAAACAAGTATTCCATCTCTCCGCCTACCTGCTCGCAGCGCCCGATGTTCGATTTGCCGCCCCGATTGTGGATGTCGGTCACCGCTCTAGGCGGTGCCGGACTGACCCTCCCCCTCGCCGTCACGATCGCCGTGTGGCTGGCGCTCGGCTATTCGGTACGCCGCGCCGCTGCGTGGCTGGCGGTGCTCGGCGCAGCAATCGGCGCTGTCGCGCTCACCAAGATTGCGTTTCTCGGCTGGGGAATCGGCGTGCGCGCCTGGGATTTCACGGGCTTCAGCGGGCATGCGATGCTGTCGACGTCGGTCTACCCGGTCGCGCTGTTTCTCGCGCTCGCGCGCACGCGGCCGGCCATTCGCATCGCCGGCGTCATGGCCGGCTTCGCGGCCGGTATCGCGGTCGGGCTGTCGCGCGTCGCGCTCGACGCCCATTCGCCATCCGAAGCCGTCACGGGCTGCATCATCGGTGCGATTGCCGCGCTGTCGTTCATCGTCGGTTCGTGGCACGCGGTGCCGCACCGCTGGTCAGCACCGGCGGTCGCGGCAAGTCTGGCGGCCGTCACGATCGCGCTGCATGGCGTCACTGTGCCATCGCACCGCTGGGTGACCGCGGTGGCGTTGCAGCTGTCCGGCCACGAGCGCCCGTATGTGCGTGCACGCTGGAAGGCGAATCCGAACTACCGGCCGGCGTCGCGGCCGCTTTCCCAGCCTCAGCAAACGCTCGATATACAGCCGATGCTGCGGCACGCGTAGCGGCGCAGGTCGGCAGGTCGGCAGGTCGGCAGGTCGGCAGGTCGGCAGGTCGGCAGGTCGGCAGGTCGGCAGGTCGGCAGGTCGGCAGGTCGGCAGGTCGGCAGGTCGGCAGGTCGGCAGGTCGAGCATATGCGCCAGAGCGTCTTTTGTCCTGCCCCGACAATACTTATGCCGCCCCTTGCCGCGTAGCGGCCGATCCACCGATACGTCACGCGTTATAACCTCGCATATATTACGATTACAGCTTTCGTCCACGCGATCGCTACCCGCCATGTCCGCTTCGCTTCGCTCTTCCGCCCGGCGCCTGTTCCTGCATGCTGCAACACTGTCCGCGCTCGCTGCCGGCTTCGGCGTCACATCCGTCGCGCATGCCGCCGACGAACTGGTCGTCTCCGCGGCCGCGAGCCTGACCAACGCGTTCCAAGCGATCGGCGATGCGTATCAGAAGCGGCATCCGGGCACGAAGATCCTGTTCAACTTCGGCGCATCGGACGTGCTGATGCAGCAAATCGCCAAGGGCGCGCCGGTCGACGTGTTCGCATCGGCGGACCAGAAAGCCATGGACCGTGCGGTGGCCGAGCGCGTGATAGCGGACGGAACGCGGCGCGATTTCGCCGCGAACTCGCTCGTGCTGATCGTGCCCGCCGACAGCCGCGCAACGTTTGGCTCGCTGCGTGAGCTGGCGGCGCCCGCGGTCAAGCGCGTGGCGTTTGGAGATCCTGCGTCGGTGCCCGTGGGCCGCTACACCGAAGGCGCGCTGAAAGCCGCGGGCGTGTGGAGCGAGATCAGCGCGAAAGGCGTGCTTGCGGCGAACGTGCGCCAGAGTCTCGACTATGTCGCGCGCGGTGAGGTCGACGCGGGTTTCGTGTTCGGCACGGACGCCGCCGTGATGCCGGATCGCGTGAAGGTCGTGCTGAACGTGCCGACGCAAACGCCTATCACCTACCCGGTTGCCGTCGTCCAGGGCAGCCGGCATCCGGCTGCCGCGCAAGGATTCATCGCATTCGTGCTTTCGCCCGACGGCCAGGCGGTGCTCGCACGATACGGGTTCAAGCCCGCCGCCACTGCTGCGCCGGCGGCCCGCTGAGCAACGCCGGGCCAGACTCAATCGCCCGATACCGAATCAGAGATTGCCGATGCACGACGCCTGGATTCCGCTGCTGCTATCGCTGAAAGTTGCCGGTTGGGCAACGGTGCTCGACGTCGTACTCGGTGTCGCGGCCGGTTACGCGCTGGCGCGCTGGCGCTCAGGCGCGCGCGACGTGATCGACTCGCTGCTCACGCTGCCGCTCGTGCTGCCGCCGACCGTCCTCGGCTATTACCTGCTCGTGCTGCTCGGCAGACGTGGCGTATTCGGCGCGTGGCTCGACACGCTCGGCGTCCAGCTCGTGTTCACGTGGCAGGGAGCCGTGATCGCGTCGATGGTCGTGGCGTTCCCGCTCGTGCTGAAATCGGCGCGCGCGGCGTTCGAGGCGGTCGATCCGCAACTCGAGCGCGCGGCGCGCACGCTCGGCGTGAGTGAAACCGGCATTTTTTTTCGCGTGACGCTGCCGCTCGCCGCGCGCGGCATTCTCGCCGGCGCACTGCTCGCTTTCGCACGCGCGCTCGGCGAATTCGGCGCGACGCTGATGATCGCGGGCAACCTGCCGGGACGCACGCAGACCTTGTCGGTCGCCGTCTATGCGGCTGTGCAGGCGGGCGACGACGCGACTGCGAATTTCCTCGTGCTGATTACGTCGGCTGTCTGTGTGCTGATCCTGCTGGTTGCGGGAAAGCTCGTTCCGCCGCGCGCGCTCGCCGGAGCACGTTGACGATGCGCGCGACGATGCCTGTTACCGCCGTTTCGCCTATCTCATGCGTTTCACTCGCGCGCGCCGGCGCCGCGCACGGTCGACCTCCGTTTGGCGAAAGCGAGCCGCTGCGAGTCAGCTCCGCCGTTCATGACGGCCTTGCCATCGGTCATGCCGCCCCCGCCGGAGCACGCAAGCGATGAGCCTCGTCGTCGATATCCACAAGACGTATGCGACGCCCGAGCGCCATTTCACGCTCGACATATCGTTCTCGTCGAATGCGCAGCGGATCGTGCTGTTCGGGCCGTCCGGCGCGGGCAAGAGCCTGACGCTGCAAGCCATCGCGGGGTTGCTCACGCCCGATCGCGGCGCGATCTCGCTCGCCGGCGACACGCTGTTCGACCCGGCACGCGGCATCGATCTGCCGACGCAAGCGCGCCGCGTCGCCTACCTGTTTCAGGACTACGCGCTGTTTCCGCACCTGAACGTGCGGCAGAACCTCGCGTTCGGGCTGAAGCGCGGCTGGCGCAATCCGCGCGCAGACGAGTTGCCGGACGACGCGGCATATTGGCTGCGGGCTTTCGAACTCGATGAGCTAGCCGGGCATTATCCGGCGCAGTTGTCGGGTGGCCAGAAGCAGCGCGTCGCGCTCGCGCGGGCGCTGATCGCGCGCCCGCGAATCCTGCTGCTCGACGAGCCGTTCTCCGCGCTCGACATCGCGATGCGCGAACGGATGCGGCGCGAACTGACGGATCTCCAGGCACGGCTCGACATTCCAATGGTGCTGATCACGCACGACCCGGACGATGTCGCCGCGTTCGGCGATCAGGTAGTGCGGCTTCAGGACGGACGCGTGCTGCATGAGGCGCCGCACGCGCAATGGATGTCGCGCGTACGGTGACGGCACGGTGGCGACCGCGCTCGGTCCGGCGCTCCCGTGCCGCCACACCATCAGCCATCAGCCGCTGACCGCCAGAATCACGCTCGATGCCTTGAACGCCGCGATCGCGCGCGCGCCTTTCGCAAGCCCAAGCGCATCAACGCTGTCATTCGTCACGATTGCCGCAAGCGTCGTGCCGCCATCGAGCGCGAGCAGCACTTCACTGTTCACCGCGCCGCGCGTGACCGTCCCGACGATGCCGTGCAACTGGTTACGCGCCGACAGCTTGAGCGGCGCGCCATCGTCGACCGCAAGCACGACCCACGACGCCTTCACGAGCGCGCATGCATCGACGCCGGGCGCGAGCCCGAGCGCATCAGTGCTCTCATGCGTCAACACCGCGACGATTGTCTGCCCGCCGGGCAGCACGAGCGATACTTCGTCGTTGACGGCTCCGCGCCGGACCGACGCGACCTTGCCGAACAATTGATTGCGCGCGCTCGTCTTCATGCCGATTCTCCCGATGAGTTCCCAATTGAGCGCGAAACCCTCGACGGCCGCGCTCGCCGCATCGATGAAGCGGCGGTGCTCGCGTTCGATCGCCCGATAGGCGGCGATCAACGCGATCGCGCGCGGCGTCAGCGTTGTGCCACCGCCGCCCTTGCCGCCCGTCGAGCGCAGCACGAGCGGCTCGCCGGCGAGGTTGTTCATCGTATCGACCGCGTCCCACGCGCCCTTGTAGCTCAGGCCCACCGCCTTCGCGGCGCGCGTGATCGAGCCGGTTTCGCCGATCGCCGCGAGCAGCGCGATCCGCGCCGCGCCGCCAAGCGTCTCGGCACCCGCGCGCACCCAAAGCTCGCCGTGCAACGCAAGCGGCTCGCGCCTATCGCGCGGCGGCGCATTGGTGCGGGAGGCGGATGAAGGGGAATCGGCCGGATCGACAGCGGTCATCGACGTAGTTTGGCGCAAGAGACACTCATTATAGTCACGCCGATTACGCGCGCTTGCCTCTGATTTTCGGCGCCCGCATCCGGCACAACAACGTTTCGGCCGTCTCTGCCGCATGACGTTGCGCCGCCGCGCCGTAGCCGCGCGCAAAGCCGAGTTGATACGGCGGCGCCGACAGCCGTTCAAGCGAGCCGAGCGCGACAGCTGCGTCGTTCGCGTCGCCGAGCACGGTCTGGATGCTCGCGAGATGCTTGAGCGTCTCGTCCCGCGTGCGGCGCGACGTAAGCGACAAAAAGAATTCGAGCGCATAGCGAAGCCGTTTCGCATCGATGCGTACCCGATGCCTCGCGGCCGCATCAAGCACCGTCAACCGCGCGCGGCCGTGTAGGCGGCCGAACAGCCGTCTCACGCACCTCGCCGCGTGACGCTTGAGCGATGGCGCGTCGTCATCGTGCGACGGATCGTCATGAGCCAGCATGCACAGCCATTCGAGCCACGCGAGCGCGAGCCGCGCATAGCGCGCGGTGCCGAGCGCCTGCCGCAACTCGGCGCGCGCCGCTTCGCCGTGCGCGCCCGCCGCGTCGAGCATCGCGGCCCAGCCGGCCGGGTCACCGTCCGTATCGGCGAACGTGGGAAACGTCGACGTCGCGCAGACGTCCCAATCACGCACCGCGCCGAGCAATCCGCCCAACCAGCGCAGGTCGGCGGAAAACGCCTCCTTCCATCCGGCATCCGCATACCGCGGAAACAGCCGCGCAAGCGTGTGCAGCCGGCGCAGCGCGACACGCATCTGGTGCACATATTCGGGGTCACTGCTCGCGCGCACCCCCGCTTCGTTGCCGAACCATTGTTCGGTCACGTTGCAGCCAAGCGCGAAGACCGCCGCACGCTGCGCGCGCATTCTCGACAAATCGACCGGTTTCGCTTTGAGCGGCGCACCGAGGATATTGGGCGCGTCGGCAGCGCATGCGCGATCGAGCACGCTCGCGAGCGCGGGAAACGCCGGCCACGCGCCGCTCAATTCGCGCGCCGCGCGGAACAGCGCCCGCAATGCGGCGATGCGGGCCTCGGGCGTGCGCGGGTCGGCAACCGAAAGACGCAGCTCGCAAATGCGGTGTAGTGCGGGGACGATGCTGGCCGTGCCGGTCGCCGACGAGACGCAATGAGCGGCAATCGCGCCGCCAGCGGCGGCACGGCTCACGCTCCCATTCGCGGCCGCGCCGGCGTGGCGGACTCCGTCAGCCCTGGCCTTTTTTCCCGACGGCCCGGCAGCGGCAAAAGTCGCGGAGTCAGCAGCCGCGCCGGCATCGGAACTCGCGGCATCCGCCGACGTAGCCGCACGGGGCGGCGCGCCTGCGTCGGCGGCAATCGTCCCAGTCTGTGCACCATCAACCGCGCGAAGGCCGGCGGCAACAGCCCTGGCGGCAACGTCGCCGCCAAACGGCAGCGCACGCACATTGGCAGCGGCGGCAACGCCGGGCGCGCTCGCCAGCGTGACGTCGTCGAGCGTCAGTTCCACTTCGACGCCGTGCGCATCGAGCCAGCGCCCGCGCCGACGATCGACGACAAGCTGCTGCCCGCGCGCGGAAGCGGAAGCGGAAGCGGAAGCGGAAGCGGAAGCGGAAGCGGAAGCGGAAGCGGCAGTATCGCGCTCTTTCGCCGATGCGTCGGCCCGCACCGCATCCGCCGGCGTAGCCGTCTCCGCGTGCTGCATCGCGGGCGCGGCGACGTGCACGTCCTTGCAAGCGCCATCGAATTGCTCGCGCACCGTCACGCCAGGCGCGAGCGCATGACTACGGACGGCAAGCACGCGCCGCGCTTGCGCGGTGGTCTCGGTCCAGGTTTGCCAATGCCAGCCATCTCCGGATTCGGATTCGGGTTCGGCTTCACCGAAACAGCATGGCTCGATCGTCACGCGCTCGTGGCCGCGACGCATTTTTACCGTCGAACAGAGCCGCCACGCCTTTGCCAGCTCCGCGACGAAATCCCGCGCGGCGCGTGAGCGCGCGTCACGCCCGGTTTGCCCGGCTTGAGGCTGGAAGTGCAAAACGATTTCCAGAACACGCACCATGAAGTAAAGCTCCGGAGTTGGCTGAGCCGGCCCCGCGCATTGCATGCGCGCCGTGCCCCCCGATGCTCTACATAGTACACGGCCCCTTTTGCGGCCGATGTGGCTGAACGCCGCTCAACAGCCGCCATCCGTCGTTTATGTCGCCGTCCGCCGCATGCCTGCGGCGTTGAGCGCAGCGGCAACGCGGAGCGCAGCCGGGCCGCAGAGCACGCCCCGCCCGCGCAGCGGGACTGAACGCCACGCCCCGCGCCCGGATTTCCGGGCGTTCAACCCGGCGCACCCTGCGATCGTTCGGCGGGCAGAGGTCCGCCCTTAAATCGCGTATTGCGCGATTCCGTTTCCGAACGACCAATTTTCTTTCAGCACCTCGACAAGATTGATAAACACATCCTCACGGCGCACGCCGGGCGATTCGGCAAGCTGATCGGCAATCAGCCGGTACAGCTCGCGCTTCTGGGCAAGCGTGCGCGTATTGTTCGCGGTGATCTGGATCATCACCAGATCGTCGCTGCGCGCGATGCCGAGATAGTCGCGGCCGTAGAAGAAATTATCGGCGCCGTGCTCAGTGATGATCATGAAAATGTCGTCGACGGGCACGTTGAACGCCTGCTGCAGCGCACGATGAACGCCGGCCGACAACGCCTGCCGATATTCGGCGGATTTGCCTTCGCGCAATGCGATCCGGGTGAACGGCATGGTCTTCCTCCTGGTGGAATGAACATGCATGCAGCTTAGATTCAGTTATCTATAATGAACAGATATCAATCCATATTTCATCTATTTTCATTTTAAATGAAACCACTCGATCTCGACGCCGTCCGCGCATTCGTGCTGGTCGCCGATCTCGCCAGCTTCACGCGCGCCGCCGATGCGCTCGGCACCACGCAATCGGCCGTGAGCCTGAAGCTCAAACGGCTCGAATCGCAGTTGGGGCGGCAGCTCGTCGAGCGCACGCCGCGGCGGGTCATGCTGTCGGCCGAAGGCGCGGCATTCCTGCCCGCCGTGCGCGATCTGCTCGACGCGCACGAACGCGCGCTCGGCACGCTGTCGGCCGGCCCGCGGCGGCTGTCGATCGGCGTGAGCGAACACGTCGCGGTGCCGGATCTGCCGGCCGTTCTCAGCAGCCTGCACCGGCACGATCCGGGGCTCGTGCTGGCGATGCATGTCGGTATGTCGGCGGGGCTGCTTGCGCAATACGACGAACGCCGCCTCGACGCCGTGTTCGTGCGCCACGAACCCGGCGAAGATCCGCCGCGCGACGATGCGACAACGCTCTTCACCGAGCCGCTCGCGTGGCTCACCGCGCCCGGCTGGGTGCCGCGCGCGGGCGAGCCTCTGCCGCTCGCCGTGCTGGCCGGCCCGTGCGGCGTGCGTGCCGCCGCGTTGCGCGCGCTCGAACGGGCCGGAATTGCGTGGAGCGAGCGTTTCACGGGCGGCGGCGTCGCGGCTGTTGCGGCTGCGGCCGCCGCAGGTCTGGCCGTGTGCCCGCTCGCGCGCCGCGTCGCGCCGCGCGAGCTGATCGACGTCGGCGCGCGCCTGGGGCTGCCCGCGCTGCCGGATTCGCAGATCGCGCTCTATTCGCGGGTGCGCGACGCCCGCTCGAAAGACACGCTACGCCGCTTTGCCGGCAGCCTCGCAGGCCCGGCGCAAACGGCCGGACACCGGTAGACTGTCGGATTTCGCCGACCTGTTCGACGCCTGTCATTCGCCTTCCACCGTTGACTGCATGAATCTCGACACCCGCAAACATCTCCGCGCCAATCTGCTGATGCTCCTCGCCGCCGCGATCTGGGGATCGGCATTCGTCGCGCAACGGCTGAGCCTCGACGTGATCGGCCCGTTCCTGTTTACCGGGCTGCGGTTTTTGCTCGGCGCGGCGGTGCTCGTGCCGCTCCTGCGATTCAACGGCGCGGCGCGCTCGCAGTGCGCGGCGATCGCGCGCGATCGCACGCTGATGCTGCCAGGGCTGGTGCTCGGCGCACTGCTCGCGGTGTCGATCTCGTTGCAGCAGGTCGGCCTGCAGTACACGAGGATCGCAAACGCAGGCTTCATCACGTCGCTCTATGTCGTGCTCGTGCCGGTCATCGGCGTATTCTTTCAGCACCGCACCGGCATCGGCACGTGGCTCGGCGCGCTGCTCGCCGCGATCGGCCTCTATTTCCTGAGTGTCGACGAGCGTTTCTCGATCCTGTACGGCGATTGGTTCCAGCTCGGCAGCGCGATCGTGATCGCGATGCACGTCATGGCGGTCGGCCGCTTCGCGCGCCGGCACGATCCGCTCGTGCTGTCGTTCATGCAATTCGCCGTGTGCGGCACGCTGTGCCTGCTGCTCGGGCTCACGATCGAGCCCGTCAGCGTCACGGCGCTCGAGCACGCGCTGCCGACGGTGCTGTACGGCGGGCTGCTGTCGGTCGGCGTCGGCTATACGCTGCAAGTCGTCGCGCAACGCGACGCGGCGCCCGCGCACGCGGCCGTCATTTTCAGCATGGAAGGCGTATTCGCCGCGATCGCCGGCTGGGCCGTGCTTGGCGAAACGCTGTCGGTACGTGCGCTGCTCGGCTGCGCACTGATGCTCGGGGGGCTGCTCGTCTGCCAATTGCTGCCCGATCACGCGCGCCGCCGCGCCGGCGGCAAAGACAACGACGTGCTGGCCGCCTGAGCCGCAAGCCGCTCCCTATAATGTCGTTTCCTTTGTCTTCCTGACTATTTCGCGAAGGGAAACACCGTGACTCCGTCCGTCGTCGACCCGGCCAAGCCTGGCGCCGCGCTGCTGCACGAGCGGGCCGCGCGCTTTGCCGCTGAAGTGGCCCTGTTCGTGCGCGATCATGCGCTGTCGATCGCGTCGCACGATCTGCGCAGTCCGCTCAACGCGATGCAAAGCTGGGCATATGTGCTGGAACGCCGGCTCGCGCCGGGCGACGACAGCCTGCAACGCGCGCTCGCCGGTATTCGGGCCGGCATCGAGCAGCAGACGGCGCTGCTGGAAGCGATCGTCGATGCGCCGCGCGCCGAAACCCGCACGCTCGCGCTCAAGCGCGCGAGCACGCCGATCGCCGCGCTTGTCGACGAATGCGTCGCGCTCGCGCGCGCCGCACTCGGCGATGCGCGCGGTACGGCGATCGTGATCGCGTCGCGCGTGCAGCCGGATAAAGCGCTCGACTGCGATCGCGAACGGATCGCCCAGGCGCTGTGGACCATGTTGACGTTCGCGATCGACGCGAGCGCGCCCGGCGGCGAAGTCACGCTCGCATGGGAAACCGGCGCGGACGTGATGCGTTTCGCCGTGACGTTCGCCGCCCAGCCGCACGCGCTGACTGACGCAACGCTGCCGCACGCGTTCGAGGCGTTCGCGCGGCGCGACGCGCTCGCCGAGCGCCACGGCAAACGCCCCGCAGCCGTGTTCGCGCTATGCGACCGGGTTGCGCGCGCGCACGGCGGCGCGTTCGCGTCCGATGCGCTCGCGAGCGGCATGCAGACGAGCATCGCGCTGACCCTGCCCGCACCGTATAAATAACCACGCCATCCGCGCCACGAAGCTGCCGCATGTTGACTGGCAATCATTACATTTTCCTTTCCAGCCTTATACTGACGCTTCGTTCATTTCTGGAGTCCCTTCGTTGATTCAGATCGTCGCGCTTGCCGGCGCGCTGCTCCTTGTGGCCCTCAACGGCTTCTTCGTCGCCGCCGAATTCGGTCTCGTGAAGCTGCGCGCTACGCGTGTCAAAACCCTTGCCCGCCAGCACGGCATGCGCGGACGCATCCTGAAAGTCGTCCACTCGCGGCTCGACGCGTATCTGTCCGCGTGTCAGCTCGGCATCACGCTCGCGTCGCTGGGCCTCGGCTGGGTCGGCGAGCCCGCGTTCGCACAATTGCTCGAACCGGTGCTCGCGCTTGCCGGCATCGAATCGCAGCGGATCGTGAGCCTGATCTCGCTCGTCTTCGCGTTCTCGGTGATCTCGTTCCTGCACATCGTCGTCGGCGAACTCGCGCCGAAATCGATGGCGATCCGGCAGGCTGAGAAGACCGGCCTCTGGGTCGCGCTCCCGCTGTATGCGTTCTATTGGGCGATGTACCCGGCAATCTGGGTGCTCAACGCCAGCGCGAACGCAGTGCTGCGGCTCGCGGGCCTGTCCGCGAGCCACGACAGCGACACGCATTATTCGACCGACGAACTGAAGCTGATCCTCAAGAGCCGCCGCAACGCGAGCGGCGCATCGAAATCGCCGAAACTTGCGTACAGCTCCGACGAATGGAATACGCTCGCGCACTCGCTCGATTTTTCGTCGATGACCGTATCGGACCTGATGCGCCCGGCTCACGAGATGATCGGTCTGCGCCGCGACGTGCCGCTCGCGGCCAACATGGAAGTCGTCGCGCGGCACCGCTTCAGCCGCTATCCGCTGTTCGACGACGGCGCGCGTGAACGCGTGAGCGGCCTCATTCATCTGAAGGATCTGCTGCTTGCGCGGCACGCGAACGCGTCGCTCGACGATCTGTCCGCCTACGTGCGCCCTGTTCAGTACGTGAAGCCCGATACACCCGCGCTCGACCTGTTCCGGCGCTTCCGCAAAGGCGCGCCGCACTTCGCGCTCGTCGGCGAGCGGCACTCGAAGCCGATTGGCTTTCTGACGCTCGACAATCTGCTCGGCGCGCTCGTCGGACAGATTCACGACGAATTCCGCCAAGGCGACGCCGAGTGGAATCGCCTCGACGACGGTACCTTGATCGGCAAGGGCAGCCTGCCCGTCGTGTCGCTCGAGCAGGCGCTCGGCATCGACATCGACGAGGGCCGCGCCGAATCAGTCGGCGGGCTTGTGATCCAGGCGCTCAACGATCTGCCGGCCGAAGGCCAGCGCGTGTCGTTCGAACGCTTCGATATCGTCGTGAAGAAAATGAGCGGGCCGCGAATCGTGCTCGTGCGCGTGTATCCGAAGGTGCTCAAGGATGCGGACGAATGAGCGGGCAGGCTCGACGCGACGCCGCGCCCTCGCGCTTGGGCCTGTCGCGCCGCCAAGTGCGGACCGTATGAGCGCGCCGCGCGCATCACGGGCGCATGCCGGATGTATGACGCATTCGTTGTATCCGGTTCGCCGAGCGTGGCGGTTTCGCGTCGAAGCCGCTTCGCCGCGCGGCGAAGCATGGCGGCCCGCGCCAGCCCGTTATCGCCACGAACCGACCCGAGGATGACGCAATGCCCTCCCCGCTCGTGCTGCCGCCGCACTATCTGATCACGCCCGAGCCCGCGTCTGATTCGGACGCGGATCTCGCAGCGTTCGTCGAGCGGCTGTCGGCCGCGCTCGCGGCGGGTTGCTCGCTTGTCCAGCTACGCGCGAAAACGCTCGATGCCGCCGCTTACGCGGCGCTCGCCGTCGAGGCGATCGCACGCTGCCGCACGAGCGGCGCGCGGTTGATCGTCAACGGGCCGCTGGATGGCGACGCCGCGCTCGCGCTCGGTGCGAGCGGCGTGCATCTGGGCAGCGTCGCATTGCGCGCGGCGCGTGCACGCCCCATCGCGTCAGACGGTTTGCTCTCGGCCGCGTGCCATTCACTCGACGATCTGCGGCACGCGCAGCGTATCGGCGTGGATTTCGCGACGCTGTCGCCCGTCCTGCCGACGCTCACGCACCCCGGCGCACCAACGCTCGGCTGGCCTCGCTTCGCAGACTATGCGGCACAAACGCGTATGCCGGTCTACGCGCTCGGCGGCATGACGCGCGAACATTTGCCTTTGGCCCGCGCGCATCGTGCGCACGGTATCGCGGGAATTCGCGGGTTTTGGTGATCGAGCCGGCCGCGTCGGCCGATCCGCGCATCACATGCCGCGCAGCGAGGCAGGCGCGACGTCCGCGTACTGCCGCGCATCGTGCGTCAGCGCGTAACGGTTGACGTCGCCCGTCAGCCACGCGACGAGCGCATACGGCGGCAATTCGCCGTCCGCAACCCGATCCCGCGCCCGCGCAGGCGTCTCGAACACGATCCGCCCTGCCGGCGCGTTGCGAAACGGCAGCGGCCGCGGCGACAGGTTCAGCGCAATGCTGAGCGTCTCGCCGTCGCCAAGCCGCCAAGCCGCGATCAGCGCATCGGCCTCGGCACCGTCGGCCGTGCGCAGCATGTCGGTGCTGCGCGGACGCACGTCGACGAGCCGCGGCGCGATCAGCTTCGCGCGCACCGCAAGCGCCGATTGCACGAAGTGGCGGCGCGACGGGTCGCCTGCCACGCCATCGAAGATCAGCGGAATCTGCGGCGTCAGCAACGACAACGCAAGCGCGGCGAGATCCGCCTCGCGCACGCTGCGCACGATGCCGTCGGACAGCACGAGCGACGTCAGCGGCAACGCGATGTCCGCCATTGCGCCGTCGCAGCCGGCCGCGCGCGTGCGTTGGAACACCGCGCCGCCCGCCGTCAGCGCACGCGCGAGCGCATGAATCGACTGATGCGTCGATACGCCATCGCCATGCGCGCGTTCGCGGCGGCCCGTGAGCCGGTACAGCGCGCGTTCGCCGCAACCGTTCCATTGCGCGTCGAAATGCGTATCGGCAAGATGCGACGGATGCCGTTCGCTGCCGAGCACGAGATGCACGATCCGGTCAGCCGGCAATGCCGCGCGCACCCGGTCGGCAATTTCGCGCAGCCAGACGTTGCCGATACGGTCCGCTTCGCGAATACGCAGTCCGTCGAGGCGATATTCATCGAGCCAAAACAACGCGTTGTCGCAGAAAAAATCGCACACCTGAGGATGATCGAGCGCGAGCGGCGGCGCTTGCAGCGGATCGTCGCGCGTATGGAAAAACGGCTGCGCGTATGCGCGCAACGCGTCGGTGCCGCAGCCAAAGCGGGCGTAATCGAGATCGAGCAGCACCGCGAGGCCGTAGCCGTGCGCATCGTCGATCAGGCGCTTCAGCGCGTCATGGCCGCCATGCGCGGCACACGGAGCGAACGGCAAACTGTCGTCGCGCGCGTGGGGCGCGGCGAGCAGCTCCAGCGCCGTCACGCCAAGCTGCGCGAGCTGCGGCAAGCGGCGGCGTATACCGTCATAGCCGCCTGCCGCGCCGGGTTGAACCGCGTAAAGCGCGATCTCCTCCCAGGGCCGGCCGCGCCAGAACGTGTGACGCCACGTAAACGCGCGCGGATCGACCACCTCGCTCGGGCCTTCGATGCCGTCCGGTTGCGAGCGCGACGCGGGATCGGGAATGATCAGCGTATCGTCGAGCCGGTAACGATAGCGCGCATGTGCGCCGCAATCGGCAAACGTCTCGAACCAGCCGTTGCCCGCGGGCGTCATCGGCTGCTCGCCGGCATCGCCGCCGGAGGCTTCGATCAATAGCGTGACGGCCGTGTATGCGGGCGCCCAGATACGGAAATGCGTGCGAGTGGTGGCGCAAGCCGCGCCGCACGGCTGCGCGCCGAATGGCAGGCAGTGCGAATAATGACGCGCATACGGATCGTGAGGGCATTCGGACATGACGCACTCCTCCTGCGTTCAGAGGCATGGCGAAACGCCGCGTGCGGCGCGCATGCATGTAACGCTTCAGTCCGACGAAGAAGGGCATTCAGTATGCGCCGATTCGCACACCGAAGCGAGCGCCGGAGCGCTGTTTTAATCATGGAACGACCCCGAAAGCGCGGGATTCGGCTTGGTCCGCTGGCTAATCTCACCCGACAGCCGGCATTCGCGAACCGGGCAAACCGGCCGTTGGCCGCTTCGCCAGGCCCGCGCATCGCGAAGCCGACGAATCAGAACGAAAACGGCCAGCCCGCGTGAATCCGGCAGCGCGACAGGTCGGTGCAGCAAAACCCGCGACGGCGGCCATTACGCGACTCCGCAATGCGCCACCGGGATGACGCAGGCACGCTTGCCGTTCCCGCGGAACGCGAGCGCGAATGCGCGGGCACGGGCTGCGCGGCGTCGAAGCTCGGTCAGTAGTCCGATAAGACACAGCGTGCGCGGCGATGCGCGTAGCCAACCGGCCGCATCGCCGCACCCAGCCGACGCCCCGCTCGCCTCGCGGCGATGCCCGGTTCCATCGCAGGCCGATCGCGCCGGACGTGCGCGTACGCCATCGCTTCTCCACGCTCGCGGCCAACTTGCGCGTCCGCCTGCACTCGATCAGCCGAGCAGCCCCGCCGCGACGTTCACCGACAAACCTAGCACCGCCATATTGAAATAGAACGACAAGATGGACTGCGCGAGCGCCGCGCGCCGAATCGACCGGCCGCGCAGCGACACGTCCGACGTCTGCGACGCGACTGCGATCGTGAACGAGAAATACAGGAAATCCCAATAATCCGGCTCGTGATGACTGTCAGGATACGACAGCGCCCGCTCGTCCTGCGGCGATTGATAGTAGAGCCGCGCGTAGTGCAGCGTGAAGATCGTCGGAATCAGAAACCACGCGCCGAACATCGTCGCGCCCGTCACCGCGTAATGCATGAGTCCCGAGCGAAAGCCAATGCCTTTCACGCTGACGAGTTCGACCACGATCGCCGCGATGCTCGCGACCGTCGCGACGCAAATGATGGTCAGCAAGATCGTTGCTTTCTCGTCGTCGCGCATGGCGATCTTGCGCACCTGATCGTGATGCGCGCGGATCATCTGCGTCCAGATCAGCGCGAGATACAGCCAGACCGTGCAGTCCCAGCCGATCAGCGCGCGCACGAAAGGCCGCAAAGGCCCCGGCAGCAGCAGGCCAACCGCGATGCCCGCGGCGAGCGCGAGCATCATGCGCGGACGGTTGCGTAGCACTTGCGGGTAGAGCGTCATAGTCGTGGAGAATTAACGTTCGAAAGTGGAATGAAAGACCGTGTCTGCGGCATTGCGCAACGCTGCGATTATTGCGTCCCCGCAACGGCTGCGCCAAGCGCGACTGTGCCCTAAGATGGGCGGATGGATACTGCCCCGCTGATTTTTCATCACGAAGCAAACCGCGCAGGCCGCGATTTCGTCGTCGGCGATCTGCACGGCTGCGTCGATCCGCTGCGCGTGCTGCTGCGCAATGTGCGTTTCGATCCGGTGCGCGACCGGCTGTTCTCGGTCGGCGATCTGATCGATCGCGGCGAGCAATCCGAGCAAGCGCTCGCGCTGCTCGAGCGCCCGTGGTTTTTTTGCGTGCTCGGCAATCATGAGGACGTATTGTGCTCGGTCGCAACCGGCTCACTGCCGATGAGCGTCTGGCAGCGCATTGGCGGCAGTTGGGCGGCCGGGTTGCCCGACGCCACGCTCGCGCGCTATCAGCGGCGGCTGCGCGAATTGCCGCTCGTGCGCACCGTCGGCGAAGGCGACACGCGCTTCAACGTGCTGCACGCCGAGTTTCTCGGCAGCGACGCCGAACTCGATCGCGGCGAATACGCCCCGGACGTGGCGACGCGGCTGCTATGGGGCCGCGAGCTTGCGTATGGACGCGCCGATCCGGCGCGGCAAGCTGGGTTGTCCACGACCTATTGCGGACATACGCCCATGCACGACATCGTGCGCATCGGCGCACAAACGTTTATCGATACCGGCGCGTTCGACCCGTCGGGCCGGCTCACGTTGCTCGACACGAAAAGTGGCGAACATTGGTCGCTGTCGGTCGCGGCCGCGCGACGTCAACGCGCCGCCGAGATTGCGCTGCCGTAGCGCGGCGGCGGGCCGGGCCGCACGATGCCGTCAGCCAACCTGATTCAGCTCGAACACGGCATCGACGGCCGCGCCATTCCAGTTGTATTCGAGGTATGCGGCGTGATGGCAATCGCGCAGCAGCGTTGTCCTGAACGCCGCCAGGCATTCGCCGCCGGGATCGCGCACCGACGGATAGACGATGCCCGCACCGCCCGCGTTTCGCACCGCGCGGCCAAGCGCCCGGCCCGCGGCATAGTCGTCCGGATCGAGCAGCGCCGGATCGCGTGCGCGCCAGGCCCGCACGTCGGCCACGTCGCCTTGCGCGGCCACCGTATAGAGCCGCATCTGCTGACGCATCGGCGGCTCCCTGGTCGCCGCGAGAAATAATGACGTGTGGTAGCGCGTCTCGGCAATTGCCGTGGTCCGCGAGCGCGCACAATAGAACACGCCGTAGCTGCCATCCGAGAAACGGCTGCCGTCCGGGTTCAAGTGCGTAAACGCTGCCATGATCGGCCCGTAGCCGGGGCCGAAGCGGCGCTCGCCGGGCGGCACGAGTTCGAGCGTGCCGACCTCGGCGCGCACGCGGTCGTTGGTCAACGCCTCCAGCGCGTAGAGCGCGTCGAAATCCTCGGCCGATGCAACGCGGTCGAACAGATTGATCGCGGGAAAGCGCGTGGGGATCACGCGGTAGGCGGGCGTCCAGCTCAGCAGCGTGGTGGGCCAAGGGGGCTGCACTCCGGAGACAGTCACGCCCATCCGCCTCGCGCCGCATCGAGATATTGCCGAACCGCGACGAGATCGCTGATGTTCCCCGCAAGCATCCGGTCGATCGCGCGCTTACCGTGGAACGGCGCGGCATCATTCGGCCGCTTGACCCATGCGTCAGCCGCGGCGGATTGCGGCAGCAGAATCTGCAGCGCCTTGTAGATGCCGAGCACGAGCGACAGGCGCTCGAGCGTATCGTGCGTAAGACGCGCGGTGTGCGGCGACGCCTTCCATTTGAAGAACGTCGAGCGGCCGGGCGAGCCGAGCAGCACGATCTGCTCGTCGGTCGACAGATCCCAGTCTCGAGCAATATTGAAAAAGGCGCGCAAGCCGGCTGCCGACATTTGCGCCACCGTGGCCTCGGGAGGATTCGGAAGCGGATTCGCAGCGGAACGGGGCATGACAGTTAGTCTCAAAAAAGATTCACTAACAAGATTAGTCCATTTTGAGATCTTTGCAAGAAAAATGGTCGCCGCCCCTTCAAAATCGGAGGGAGAAAAATAGAGCCAGTTCGGGAGCGGGATACGCGACCGCTATTGCGATCGCACAAATCGGTTCGCGCAAACAAACCGCGCGAACCGCCTGGACGAAATCGAAATCGAATGAGATGAAATTGAACAGATACCCAGAGCCGATCAAGCCGGCCGCGCCGCATCAATAGCGGCGACCGGCGGCGAAAAGCTCCGCGCGTCGCGTGCGCGCACCCTCGCCGCAATCTCATCGACGCGCGACAACTGATGACGGTTGTCGAAATTCCACGGATGAAAATCGGGCCTGAAGAAACTCAGCCACTCGCGCGCGATATTCGGAAACATCCCGTGGCGCGGGCCGTACAGCAGTTTGACCACGCGCCACAGACCGCGCACGCTTTTGTCCGACGTGCGATCCCAGCGAATCAGCTGCGAATGTATCAGGAACACGTTCGGCCAGAACGTCAGCGTCGTCACCAAATACGTGCCGACGCGAATCAAATAGCGCGCCGGCCCCGGCTTCATCACGGCGTTCCAGACGTCGAACGACACCGCCTTATGCTCGGTTTCTTCGAGCGCGTGCCACAGCCACATCTGAGCGTAGCTTTCGTGCGAGCCGGCCAGCGCAGACGGTTGGGTCAGCAGCCAATTGGCCAACATCGCCGTGTAGTGCTCGAGCGCAACCGTATGAGCGAGTTGCACCGAATGCGGCAGTACTTTCTTCATCCAGCGAGTCACGCTCCACACGCGCTTGTCGATGCGTCGCGCCGGCAGCCGGTTCGCCTGCATCAGTTCGTTGTACTCGACATGCTCGCGCGTATGCATGGCCTCCTGGCCGATAAAGCCGAGCACTTGTTTTTTCAGCACCGGATCTTCAATGCGGTCGCGGTAATTGCGCACGGAATCCATGAAGAAGCGCTCGCCAGCCGGGAACAGCAGCGACAACGCATTGAAGAAGTGCGAGACTTGCGGACCCTGTCCGTGCCAATTCTTCGCGCGCTCGACCGGCAAATTGAAGTGCAGATCGCGGCGAACAGGCATCGCGAACACGGCGTCCGCGGAAGTTACTGAATGCTCCATCGCTGTCTCCTATTTTGCTTGCTCTTTCAGCAGAATGGACGCGCCGGATTCGGCCCTGCGTCCGGCGCTCGTATGCCCACGCGCGGCTTCGTCGCAGCACGGCAGCACAACCGCCAACTACAGCAAACACGACAATTGTTACATCATTAAATGTAACAATATGGCGTGAAAGCGCGAATCCGCAAGACACTCGTTAGTAGCTGTCTTCCAAACGCCGCCGTCGGCATGACGCACCGGCAAATCCAGCCAGCCCGCCACGGCTCCCCTACAATAGCGGGTCATTTCAATTCAATTCAGGAGCATCTCATGGCAGTCGTCACCACCGCATCGGGCCTCCAGTACGAAGACCTGACCGAAGGCTCCGGCGCACAAGCCCAAGCGGGCCAAACGGTGAGCGTCCATTACACCGGCTGGCTCACCGATGGTCAGAAATTCGATTCGAGCAAGGACCGCAACGATCCGTTCGCATTCGTGCTGGGCGGCGGAATGGTGATCAAGGGCTGGGATGAAGGCGTGCAGGGGATGAAAGTGGGCGGCGTGCGGCGTCTGACGATTCCGCCGCAACTCGGCTACGGCGCGCGCGGCGCCGGCGGCGTGATTCCGCCTAACGCGACGCTGGTGTTCGAAGTCGAATTGCTCGACGTCTGACCCGGTGTGGCCAGGCGGTCCAGCCCAAACGATATGGTGCCGGGCCGCCGATACCGGGCCGCGCGAGCGCTCGCCCACACCGCCGGCCCCGTCATCGCCCATTCTGCCGCCCTGTGACATTTCGCCAGATCATGACCCGCCGCCCTGCTTCTCCGACCTTGTCGCTGCGCCGTTACGGCGCGGTGCAGGAATCGGACGTACACGACTTCCATCAGATCGTGCTGGGCGTCGAAGGCACGATGACGATGACCGTCGACGGCGGGCAGGCGCAGATCGACCGCCGCCGCGCATGGCTGATCCCAGCCGGCTCGCGGCACGAATATGCGGGGCTCGGCGAAAACCGCCAGCTCGTGCTCGATCTGCCCCTCGGCTCGCTCGCGATACCCGAGCGGCTGTTCGAGCGAGCGAAAACCATATCGATCGAACCGGCACTCACATTGCTCGTCGCCGAACTTGCTTCGCGCACCGCGCTCGATTCGCAAGCCGATGCGATAGGCGTGCGACGCTCGCACTGGCAAGCGGCCGCGCAACTATGCGGCGCGCTCGTCAACGACAACCGCGTGCCGCTCTCACCGGCCACTGGCCTCGATTTCACCCGAATCGACCGCTGGCTGCGAGCACGCCTGGCTGAGCCGCTGCGCGTCGCCGATCTCGCCGCGCATTGCGGCTTCGGCATGCGGCGCTTTCACCAACTCTTCTGCGACGCGTTCGGTGAAACGCCGCATCGGTATCTACAACGGCTAAGGCTCGACGCCGCAATCGTATTGTTGGGCAACTCCCAATATTCACTTAGCGAAATTGCCGGCGAAGTCGGCTTCGCCGACCAAAGCGCATTCACGCACGCGTTCACCAAACGGTTCGGACTCGCGCCGGGACAGTGGCGCGGCCGCCGATGAGCTTGCATGCAGATGCCGGCGCGCTGGCCAAGTTGCGGGCACAGGGTTCGCCGGCGTAACCGTTTCGGAAGCCGAATCTCCCTCTCTGCACGCCCTCCACGCTTCAAATGCCTTCCGTGCGAATGCGCTCGCACGGCCAATCAGCTTCATCACCGTTGGCGACGCGCGTCTTCCATGCCGCCCCACCCCGCCGATGCATCAGCCCCCGGAGCGAATCGCTTCCTGATAAACCGCGGCCACCCGCTGCGCAATCACCGCATTGTCGAAATGATCGATCGCATAGCGCCGGCAAGCATCGGCATCCGGCAATGCGAGCGAACCCGATAGTACGTCGATCAGCCCGCCCGCAATCGCGCCGGCGCCGGTCTGCGGCAGCACGAGCGACTCGGACAGCCCGGCCACCGCCTCCGGCAATCCGCCAACGGGTGTGACGAGTACCGGCGTACCGGATGCAAGCGATTCGACCGTGATGAGACCAAACCCTTCGAGCGCGACAGTCGGCACGATGCTGAGCATTGCCGCGCGATACAGCGTCGCCAGATGGTTATCCGGGACGAAGCCGAGCAGCTTCACGTTGCCGTTGACGCCGGCTTCGTCGATCCGCGCTTGAAGCTCGCCTGCAAGCAACCCTCTGCCTGCGATCAATAGCAACACGTCCGGATGGCGACGCTTGACAATCCGCATCGCATCGATCAAATCCTCGAGCCCCATGCGCCGCACGAGCCTTCGCACCGCGAGCACGATCGGCCGGTCCTGCGGCAATTGCAGCTTGTGGCGCGCATCGGCTCGCGTCATCGGCAAATCGAATCGCGCAGCGTCGACGCACCCTGGCACGACGCGCACGCGCGCCGGATCGATCCCGTAGCATGACGTCAGGATCTCTCCGAACGCGCGCGACAACACGATCAAATGCGACGAGCGCGCATAGACCGCCCGCTCGAGCCGGTACTTGAGTTTTCGCCCGATCCTATGCGCGCCCTCCACGCGGCTCTCGTCGGCCCATGGCCCCTGAAAATGCGACACCTGCGGAATGCCGCGCGTCACGTCGAGACCGGGAAACGTATACAGCGCAAAGTGCGACGAAACGACATCGGGCCGCTCCGCGCGAATCACGTCGCGCAACGCCCGGCGAGCCGCAACCATCCGGCGCGGCAGCGACTGCGTCGCCAGCCCGAAACCGCGAATCGCGCCGCCTGTGTCGGCCGCCACGCGCGGCGAGCCCGCGACGACGCCGCACACGGCAACACCCGCCGCCGGCAGCGCGCCGATGAGGGAGTAATACATCCGGTCGAGTCCACCCGCTCGCTCGGGAAACCAATGCATGCCAATCTGCAGTGACTTGATCGCAGTGAGCTTGTGGGTCGGGTTCATCGTGACGGCTCCTGTGTAGCTGCATGTTCGGTACTGCCGAGCGACGGCCGGGATCACGGCCGCGACGACTGATATAACCGCCGGTACAGCGCGACGTACTGCGCACCCATGCGCGCCCAGCCGAATCCTTCCATCAACGTGCGCGCGGCACGGCCCATCGCGCGGCAGACGTCGCGCCGGCCAGCGAGGCGGCCGATCGCGCCGGCCAGCGCGTGCGGATCATCGGGATCGTCGAGCACGATTCCGCATTCCGGTGTGATGATTTCCGCGCCGCCCGCGGTATGGGCGGTCACGACAGGCAGGCTCGCGGCCATCGCCTCCAGCAGCGACAAGCTCATTGCTTCGTATCGCGAAGGAAACACATACGCATCGACCGACGACATCAGCGCCGGCATGTCTTTCACGAGTCCGAGAAAATGCACGCGAGAATCAAGCTTCAACACGCGCGCCTCGCTCGGATACGGACTGCCGGGCAAATGGCCGGCAACGGCAAGATGCACGCTCGAAGGCAATTGCGCGAGTGCCTTCAGCACGGTACCAAGATTTTTGCGCGGGGTGCGTAGATCACCCACGAACAGCAACATGAACACATTGTCCGGCAGTCCGAACGTCGCGCGCGTGGGCGCCGCGCTCGCGAAAGCGCGGGTATCGACGCCGTTGTAGATCACGGCGATCCGCCCGCCGTCGATACCAATCCGCTCGATCTCGCCGGCAACCTTGCGCGAGACCGCGACGATCGCGCGCGAACGCCGGTATGCCCAACGCTCGAGCCTCGTATTCACACACGTATAGACGTACTGATATGCGGACCACCATCCCTTCGTCAATCCAAATGGGTAGTAGCGGCTTGCGAACCAGCCAGCGTGTACGAAGTGCGCGGTATTCACATCCGCGCGTATCCATGAAATGAAGCCGTTCACGTGCAGAACGTCATAGGCGTTGCGATGATTGCGCAGCCACCACGCGCTCTTGATCGCGAACACCTGCTGCTCGACGAGTTTCGACGGGCAGAAGCGGCCCGCTCTCACCGCAATCCAACGCACACGTGTGTCGGTAAGCAACTCGGGCGCGACGTGCGACGCCACGAGCGTCACCTCGCAATTCTGCGCGAGCGCCGCCCGCGCGATTTCGTAATTGACGCGCCCCTGCCCATCGTTGTGGCGCACGACATGCGTGACGATCGCAATTCTCACTGACAATTCCCCGTAAAATGCGCGGCGTCTATCTTCTGTAGTTTTTGCCAATGCGCCGCCGACAAGATCGAAAAGACACTCGTGTACAGCAACAAGCCACCCGTTCCGATAAACGAGTTGGTGAAAACAAGCATCGCGAAGATCGACAGGCACAGGCTCAAACACGCGGTGGCGAACTTGTCGCCGCGCAGCCTGAACGACGCGCGCACCGCTCGGACCAGAAGCCATACCAAGCCACACAGATAGAGCAGCGTGCCGGGCCAGCCGAGCACGAACGGCACATTCATCACGCCGCTGTCGAAGCTGCCGTACTTGCCGAGGCCGCCGCTGTCGCTCGACAGCTTCGTCGACGCGCCGGTCGCGCCGAGCCCTTCGCCCTCGACATCGGTAAACGCAGTCTGCGCAAACGCTGCAAAGAACTTGTTTCGATCGTCGTAGCTGCGATCGTCCTTCAGGCTCAAAATCGATTGCAGACGCTGCCCGAGCCGATCACCGATCGGGCCCGCCGTCAGAATCGGCAAGCACAGCGCACCCAGCACGATCGCGCCGCCGATGATCCGCATGCGCGCGCGATTGCTCGACTTCACGAGCTGGATCAGCAGCGCGATTGCCCAGCCGCCCCACGCCGAACGCACGAGACAAAGCATGAACGAAACAAATCCGGCTGCGCCAGCGATCCAACGCACACGCTCGGTTGCGGCAAACATGAATACGAGCGCCCCCATCATGACGAACGCGAATGGACCCGACGAATTCATTGTGCTGAACACGCGCACGCCATACGGCACTGGATCGCCCTGCGAGTTCATCTGCGAGCCGATCATCCATAACGCATCCCAGTTTGGCATCACAAAGAATTGCACGGCGCCATAAATGCCCATCACGAGCATGCCCCAAATGAAGGTCGACAAAATCGTCGCGCGGTACAGCGGATAATTCCGCGCATGCACGGTGATGTGAAATCCGATCAGCACCGGGTAAAGCCAGTTCGCGAGATCGTAGGTCGCGGCAAGCAGGCCGCTCGACACGATGCCGACAAAATACGCATAGGCGATACCCAAAAGGATCGGCAGCACCGGCAAGCCGCGCCGCTCGGCCAACACCCGATGGTGGCGAAGCAATCCGAAGCACGCGATCATCGTGACCGCGAGCGGCGCGATCTGAATCAAGCTCGTCGGCACATACGCACCTCGCGACCAGTCTGCGAGCCGCCGTACCTCCGGGCTCAGAAACCATATCCACCAGATGAAACCGACATAACGCGCGGGACTCCTGAAATACAGCCACAGGCCAGCCGCCACCGCGATGCATGGAAAGGCGTATGTGAGCAGCGCGCCCTGTCTGGCCGCGATCAGCACTACCGTGGTCGCCCATAAACCAGTCTGCGCAACCCAATGCTCAGGATCGCCAAAAAATTTCCTCAGCCCCAAGCCACTGTCGCCAGCATGGACGGAAATCGTGCTTGCATGCATCGGTTGCACCCTCATCCACTCGAACGCGTACTTGGCTTCGCCGGCGCCAACGACGCTTCGTCGGCCGCATGCGCGCGGCGGCGCTTCATCAATTCGCGCGTGATCCGCACATGTTGTGCGGCAAATTGCCGAGTGGTCAGATTCCGCTGCACAATCCGTCGCGCGGCAGCTTGCGCGCATGCGAGCGCCTGTTCGGGTCGCGCGGCGAACGCGTCGGCCGCGCGCCGCAGAGCGGGCGCATCGAACGGCGGTACATAGGCCGCGGTGTCAGCGGGAAAATAATCGCGCAATCCCCCGACATCGGCGACGATCATTGGCTTGCCCAATGCCGCTGCCTCGAGCATCACCGTGATGCCCGACGCATGGAAATTCGGCCGCAGCGGTACAACGATCAGATCCGCCCAGTCATAAAGCTCGCGCTGCCCGGCGATCCCCGACACCGGCGCGATCATGATATTCGGCGCGTGTAGCGCACGCGATATCCGGCGCCGTGTTGCAAGACGCACCTCATATTTGTCATCGTCCCGGAACGCCGTGACGAAGGTTTTCCAATCGCGATCCCGATCATTGCCGATCGCCGCGATCCGCAGCGGCCAATGCGGCGTCCACGCGCCGGGCATACACACCGGAAAGTCCCGCGTATCGAGCCCGTAATACACGTGTACCGCGTCGCGGTGGAGATAACGGCGGCACAATCCGCCGTTATCGCGCGCAAGCGTCGTCAGCACGTCCGCACGGTTCAGCAGCGCGCGATACAGCCAACGGCGGACGCAGCCGTAATCCGGCCATCGATCGAACAACCAGACGCTCTGCGCGAGCAACAGCGGCCTCGCGCCACGCTTCCCCGAAAGCCGCAGCGTCAACGCCGCTGCGAGATGTTCTTGTTCAGTATGCGTCCAAATGACGTCGCTATTGAGAAGAGCCTCACGATTGCGCCACGCGTGAACCAAATCAAAACCGAGTGCGATCTTCAGCGCGCGCCGGCCGATGCCGGCGAGCCGCCCTTCCCGTGCATCGCGCGAATACGTCAGCGCGAATTCGTCCGATTCCGCGTGGTGATAGCCATACAGACAGCCGATGCCGTCGCCGCGGCGATATGTGCGCGGATCGGCACCATAGAACAAATGAACGTGAACCCTCGTAGCCTTCATACTGCGGACTCCAGCCAGTTCGAATCGGTTCGGCATGCAAATCACTTCGACAGATATCCGGTCATGCCTTGCGCCGATGTGCAGACAGCGCCGCGCGCCGTGCGTCGCGTGCGCCCCGCCGCACTGCGCGCCAGTGCTCGCGCGTAATCGCGCCGTTGCTCGCCGCCAGTGTCAGCACGACATGCACGAGCCCCGGATATAAGCGCGTGCCGACGAACGTCCACCACCACCACGCGATCTCGCACCGCACGGGCGACAGATGCTCGCGCAAGGTCAAATGCAGATTGTAGGCCGCGTTCGACAGCGCGGTTATCGATGCAGCGCCGCGCCGGTCGTCGTCGAAGCGCTCGGCCGGGTAATGATCCACGGCAATGGCCGGATCGTAGACGAGCTTCCAGCCCGCACGCTTCACGCACATACTGAACAACGTGTCGTTATGCGTCTGCGCACCGGCTCCGCGCAGACGCGTATCGAAGCGCAACCTGCCGATTGCCGCAACGCGATAGCTCATATTGGCCCCTTTCAGCGTATCGACTTCACGCGCCTGCCCGACACCGAGATGGTGATTGCCGACGATCTTGCCCAACATGGTCACCCGGCCCACCAGCGCATGCTTCCCATTGAGCAAACGCCCGTTCTCATACACCCAGTCCCGACCGCCAATCGCGCCGAGCCGCACATCGGAGGCAAACGCCGCGCCGATTCGCTCGAGCCAATCGGCGCGGGGCACGGCGTCGTCGTCGGTGATCGCGACGACGTCGCCCGTTACGGCATCGAGCCCGCAATTCAACGCCGCCACCTGCCCCGGCACGTCGATCGCGACGACGCGCAGCGCAAGCGCGCCGCGCACGAGCGGATCACCGAGCCGCTCCTGGGATGCGGCGTCGTCGGAACGCACGACGACGATCACCTCGTAAGGCGCCACGCGCTGCCGTTGCAACGCGATCAAGCAACGCGCAAGATCCGCGGGACGTCGATAAGTCGGCACGAGTACGGAGAGTTTCATCGTTATTTGGTTGATTGACGAACGAGCCGGTGTCATGGGCTCAGGTATTCGTGCATGGCCGCATAGCTTCGGCCGTAGCCGCGCGTGCGCGGCGGCACGCCGTTGAAGATTCCACCTTGCAGATACACACCCGCCGTGCGCAGCCGCTTGATCGCATCACCGATTTCGGCTTCGGTGTGCATGCCGGAGCGCAGCACCAGGAAGGTCGCGCCTGCGAGTCCGCCAAGGATCGCGGCATCGGTGACGGTAAGGATTGGCGGTGAATCGACGAGCACCAAGTCGTATCGCTTCGCGATACCGTCGAGATATTGAGGCAGCCGTGGCGACATCAGAAGCTCGGACGGATTCGCCGGACAGGCGCCGGACGCAATGAACGACAGCCCCGGCACCGTCGTTTCGCCAATCGCCTCCTCCAGCGCGGCCTGACCGCTCAGCAGTTCCGATAAACCGCCTGCCGGCCCGGCATCGAAATAGCGCTTGAGCATGCCGCGCCGCATATCGGCGTCGATCAGCAAAACCCGCTTACCCGAATGCGCGACGAGTGCGGCAAGATTGACGGCAAGAAAACTCTTGCCAATGCGGGGCGTCGGACCGGTCAGCACGACCACGCGGTTCTTCGTCTCCGTCAAGACGAACTGCATCGCCGTGCGCAGGCTGCGCAGACTTTCAACGCTCATATCCTTTGGCTTCACACACGCGAGGATCGGCCTCGGCACATGCCCAGCCGCATGGCTCGCCGATGTATCGAGACGCGCTTGCTCAGCGCTATGCGGCACGATGCCGTAGAGCGGCAAATTGAATATGCGTTCGACACGATCCGGGTCCTCGATACCATGCAACAGATTGCGGCGCAGGAACACGACACCCGTGCCGACGATCAAACCAAGCAGCATCGCCGCTGAAAGGATCAGCGCCTTCTTCGGTTTGATCGGCTGGCCGGGACGCAGCGCAGCATCGACGAGCCGGATATTGCCTCCCATGCCCGCTTTTTGCACCGACAGTTCCTGCACGCGGTTCAGCAGTAGCACGTAAATATCCTCAGCAACTTTCGCATTGCGTTGCAATGCCACGGCCTTCGCTTCCGTCGAGGGCAAGCTGCGGAATTTGTGCTCGTACCTCGCTCGCTCGGCTTCGAGTTGACCGAGTTGCCGGCGCGCGGCGACGACGAGCGGATGCTCGTCCGTATAACGCTGCGCAAGCGACGCGAGCTGTAGCCGCTGAGCGGCGATCTGCTGCTCGTACAGAACGCTGCCTTCGAGATAGACTCTCGCCTCGTCACTCGCGTTGATTGATCCAGACCTGCGTTGATATTCGGTCAACTGCGCTTCCGTTCGTTCCAGATCTGCCTTCAGGCGCGGCTCCTCGCTTTTTAGAAACTCGAGCATCTTGGTCGCTTCCGCCTGTTTGCTCGTCACGTGTTGATGCAGATACGACTGTGCGATCGCATTTGCGATCAGTGCCGTCTGTTCGGGGTCCTTGCCTTCGAGCGAGATCTGAATCACTCCCGTCTGCTTGCCCTGTTCGCTTACCTGAATACCGGACTGAAATCCGGTGATTGCATCGAGATCGTTCAGCCGAACCACGACGAACTGCGTGCCGGGCCGCGCGATAAGCTTCGTCACTTTCATCGTCACCGCGGCACCACGTTCGATTTTTCCGAGCTTGCCTCGCAGCAGCAGTCTGCCGTCCGGATCGGTAAGCGTAAAATCGTCTGCTGCCCCCGCCGTCAGCGTCAGCTTTCTGCCCTCGAACGCGGGCGCCACCATGATCGAATCGATCGCGGCCTCTTCGCCGCCCCATCCGTATGACGGCATGCCCAGCCACGGATTCGCCGGATGCCCCGACGTCGCAAGCCGCGCGGCGATCGCACCGAGGATCGGAAACGTCTTCGGCATCACCGATACATTCAGCTTGAACCGCTCGACAACCGGTGCGACGACGCCGCGGCTCTTGATGATCTCGATTTCGGCATCGGTCTGCGGCGTCGGCGGGCCGCTATTAATCACGGCGCCCGTCTGCGTCTGCGTGAGCGCCTGAGAAGTGCTGTCGCCCGATTCCACGCGCACGTGCACATCCGCCGAATACACCGGTTTCGCGACATAGCAGTAGAGGCTGGCGAACGCAACGACAACGAGCGCGATACCGAGCAGCAGCCAGATATCGTCTACGATCACCTGGAGCAGATGGCCGAGTACGACATCCTCCTCATCGGTCTTCACCGCGAGGCTGGCATACGGATGTGGCGCTTGCGTATTCACCATGCTTTCCCGTTTGAGGTTGACACGGACCGCACGGCAGCCCGGCGGCCGGTCAGTGCGTGATCTGCTTCATGTAATAAATCGACTGAATCGTCGGGAAGATTTGCTGCAACATGCGGTTGAAGTGCGCCGATCCGGCCGTGCCCACATAAACGACATCGAGCGGCTTCAACTGAAAGCGGCTCGAGAGCATCAGCGCATCGGGCTGTGTCATGTCGAGACGGAAAATGTCCGGCGTATTGGGCTTATCCTGCAGATCGCGCAGCACGTATATCTGGCGCGGGTTTGCATCGGTATCGAGGATTCCGCCGCCCGCCGTTAGCGCATCAGCGATCGTCAATCGACCTTTGAGCATTGGCACCGTAACGGGCATTCTCACTTCGCCCATCACGAACACGCGGCTGTCGGCGCGATCCGGTACGTTGACCACATCGCCCGCTTGCAACATCACGTTCTGCGTGACGTCGCCGCGGTCGAGCATTGCATTCGCATCGAGCTGATAGAACTTTCCGCCGCGCGTGAGACGCACGCGCTGCAGATCCGCTTCGGCAGTCGTGCCGCCCGAGCGTGTGAGCGCATCGACCAGCGTGAGAGGCACATCCGTCATAGCGAGAGGGCCGGGGGTCTTCACCTCGCCCGTCACCTGAATTTTCTGGCTGCGATACGACAGCACGCGCACATCAATCTGAGGATTCCTCACATAGCGTGCGAGCCGCGCGGCCAGTTCGTCGCGCACCCGGCCGACCGGCTTTCCCGCGACCATCAGGCGGCCGACGAACGGAAAATAGATCGTGCCGTCGGAGCCGACCGTTTGCCCGTAAGGATCGGCCTGGCCCGGCAGCGCAGTCGTATAAGGCTGCTGCAGCGCGCCAGCAATCGTCTGCGTGGTATTACCGCCGCTGGAGAACGACTGTCCTTGCGGCGTCGTCAGTTCCGGATGATCCCAGACCGTAACGCCGAGAATGTCCTGCGGCTGGATTCGGTACACGTATTGCGATGCATCGGTGTAGCGCGCCGGCGGCAGCGGCTGATCGGTACGTTGCGCTTCTGCCTGCGACACGATCAACTCGGCGGTGACGAGCCGCACGCGGTAATGCATATCCGGTTGCTTGTCGTTGTCGTCCAGCCGCGACGTATTCAGATAATGACCTGGCGCGGTCGAGCATGCCTGCAACAGCGACGCGAGCGTGACGACAAGCACCATCGGTCTAAGCGAGCGATTCATCATGGTTTTTGCAGCCATCCTCCTTGGGCCAGGCATTCGATCAATTGGCAGCGCTCGCGCGCCTGCGATCTCCGCGCTCCCTTACCTACAAGGTCACTTTGCCGCCTGACAACGGTTGCGCCGATTCGAAATAGCGGGACACGGCCTACGCCATGCGTTCAAACTCCGATGCGCGCAGCCAGTGAAAATCCGCCGCCCGAGGCGACGGCGCGCGACAGCGCGCCAGTGCGCCCGATCGCGTGATATTCGATGCCCAGTTCGCGCATCGCGAGCGGTTCATACAGATTGCGTCCGTCGAAAATCACCGGTGTTTTCCAACGCTTGCGGAGTGCATCGAAATCCGGGTTCTTGAACACTTTCCACTCAGTGACAATCACGAGTGCGTCCGCGTCCCGCGCGGCCTCGCTCTCGTCGTCGACGAACGTAAGACGCGCAAGCGCCTGCGGCCATGCATGCAAATCGAGCGCGAGCACGCGTTCGGCTTCGGCGCGTGCAATCGGATCGTAGGCGGTGACGTGCGCGCCATGCGTAAGCAGTTCGGCGATCAGCATGCGGCTCGGTGCATCCCGCATATCATCGGTGTCCGGCTTGAACGCGAGTCCCCAAACGCCGAAGCGGCGGCCCGCCAGGTCTTCGCCGAAGCGCGCGATTACCATCTTCGCGAGCCTGCGCTTCTGCTCGTCATTGACCTTCGATACCGCCTTCAGTACGCGCAACGGCTGCCCACGCTCGTCCGCGGCGCGAATCAATGCTTCGATATCCTTCGGAAAGCACGAACCGCCATAGCCGCAGCCCGCATACAGGAAGTGATAGCCGATCCGGGGATCTGAACCGATTCCTCGCCGAACCGCTTCGATATCCACGCCGAAATGGTCCGCGAGATTCGCCATCTCGTTGATCAACGAGATGCGCGCCGCCAGCATCGCATTCGCCGCATACTTCGTGAACTCGGCCGAACGCACGCTCATGTACAGCGTGCGCTCATGATTGCGGTTAAACGGCGCATAGAGTTTTTTCATCAGCTCACGTGCGCATTCGCCCGGCACATCGTCGTCCACGCCAATCACGATCCGTTGCGGCCGCGTAAAATCCTCGAGTGCCGCGCCTTCCTTCAGAAACTCCGGATTCGACACCACCGAGAACATCGCCCGGTCCTCGCCGCGCTTGTGCAGTTCCTCCGTAACCACGGCATGCACACGCTCGGCAGTGCCAACGGGCACTGTCGACTTGTCGACGATGACCTTGAAGCCCGTCATATGACGGCCGATGTTGCGCGCGGCTGCCAGCACGTATTGGAGATCGGCCGAACCGTCTTCGTCGGCAGGCGTGCCGACCGCGATGAACATCACGTCGCTATGCCCAACCGCCGCCTCGATGTCAGTCGAAAACCGCAGGCGGCCCGCCGCGCGATTGCGTGCAATGATCTGCGCGAGCCCCGGTTCGTGGATCGGCACGCCACCGCTGTTCAGGATGCCGATTTTTCGAGGATCGACATCGAGACAAAAAACATCATGGCCGATATCGGCAAAACACGCACCCGTGACAAGCCCTACATATCCACTGCCGATGATTGTCAGATTCATCCGTCGAACCTCTTAGCCAGTGAGCCGTAAAATTTGCCGCGCTCAATACGCGTTGCTACAGGTAAAGCCCTTCCATAACGTCAGCGCGACGATCTTGATGTCGAGCCAAAGCGACCAGTTCTGCATGTAGTACAAATCCAGCTTCACGCGGGCGGCCATCTGCTCGATGCGAGCCGTTTCGCCGCGAAAACCGTTGATCTGCGCCCACCCCGTGATGCCCGGCTTGATCCGGTAGCGAAACATGTAGCCGTTCACGAGATCCTTGTAGATATCGTCGTGTTCCAGCGCGTGCGGGCGCGGGCCGACCACCGACATCTCACCCTTCAGCACATTGATGAACTGCGGCAATTCGTCGAGACTCGTGCGGCGCAGGAACCGGCCAACGGGCGTCACGCGCGAATCGTTCTTCGCGGCCTGCGTGATTTGCCCGGCCTTTTCCTGATGAACCTTCATCGAGCGAAACTTATAGATTTCGAACTCGCCTCCGTCGACTCCCTTGCGCTTTTGCCGGAAAAACACGGGCCCGGGCGAAGTCGACTTGACGAGCGCAGCAATCATCAGCATCACCGGCGCGAGCAATACGAGCGCTGCGAGCGCAAACATCCGGTCGAACACGAACTTCGGCAGAATCCGCATGTCGGTGATCGGCGATGCGGCAAGGTTGATCGCCGGCACGCCAAGCAACTCGACCACGTCCTGATTGAAAAGCGACACGCTACGCACATCAGGAATGAAACGAATGTTGACGAAATCGTGGCGAAACTCGGTCACGATCCGTTGAATCTGCGGCTCCTCCGACAGTGGCAGCACGAGCCATAGCTCGCGAATCTCACGGCCTCGCACGCGCCGCACCAGCTCGGCAAAGCAGCGCTCGATCACGATGCCGTCCGGACCAAACGGCATCGGGCAGTTTTTCGCATCGACGGCATCGCCCGATGCGTCATAGATACAGACAGGCTTGAAGCCCGCATCCGGACGCGCACACATATACGCAATGAGACGCTTCGTCGCGGCCGCATGCACGCTACCGACGATCGCCACCGCTTTGTGGTTGTAACCACCGCGCCGCAATCGCCGCAGCACCGCATACACGCACGCCTTCGATGCGACCAGCAATGCAATCGTCGCAACCGCCCAATAACCGAGCCATAAATACGAAAATTCGCTCGCGTGATGCACGCTGAAACTCATTAAAATGCCCGCTCCTTCGACGACGAGCCAAGCAACCGGCACGCGCCACATCAGACCGAACATCGGCATGCCGCGCCAGGATTGATAAATGCCGAACGCGGGAAAAAGCACCACAACGAGCATGCAGTCGAACACCAGCATTGTTTGCTGGAGATCATCGAGCCACATGCACTCCCGCCGGTACAGCAGCGCGGCGATCAACGCGCCCGCAACCGCCATCGCGATATCGATCACTCTGGCCTGTACGCTCAACATGGTTACGTCCTCGCGCTGCCGAACAGCATCTGGTCAAAACAGTGCATGACGCTATTGAACCCTCAATAAAATTCTCGCTGCAAGAGCAGAATTATTAAAAAATAAGTCGCTATTTTTTAATAATTTTTTCATGTCGATATTTTTATGTTTTTTATCATGGACAAAACCGACCAAATCCGAGATTTCTTATCAATCCCAAGGCCGCATTAATTCCATCGAATTCAAAGCATTTATTTTTTCATTGCGTTCGACATGGTCGGACCCGACGCCGCCCCGTGGGATGCGTTCCGGCAGCTCAGCAGCAAAAACGGCAACATCGCACGCGGCCATCTGTGCATCGGGCATGCCTCATCGACATTCGCGCATTCGGACGAACGCCTGTTCGCATGTGTCTGCACACGCAATCGAGCCGTGGTCGAAATCTCCGACGCGATTCTCGTCGCCGGTAGCACACATCTGCAGGAGGCCAAGAAAATCGCCAGCCACCTGAAGGACGGGTCTGGCGCGCAAGCATTAGCTCACCGCAAAGTTCACCGTCCGTGGGAATGCTGCGATTGGGCCGATAGCGGCCGACGTCTTCGGTGCAAGCGGGTCGTCATCAAGCCGGGCGCGCGGCTGCCGCTGTAAATGCATCACCCTCGCACCGAACACCGGATCGTCGTGCGCAACACCGCTGCACATCGCGCGTGGCGATGAAACGTTTTTCAACCGATCCGATATTCGGCATATTCATGCCGATCAAGTTGGATTTTCGGCGCATCGTCGCGATTATCCGCCGGGCGGCACCGCTCGGCCGCAAGGTGTGTGATCTTGGATTCGGCCGAAGCGATCGCGGATAACTCCGCGATCGTCGCCACCGTCTGGTCCGCAGCGCAAGCAACTTCGGTCTCCGCCTTCTCGGCCGGCGTAGCGTTTCCCGATGGGCAATGCCGGTCAATCCAACCGCGCGCCCAATCGAGGGCATAATGCTGCGCCGATTCCGCGTCGGTGAAGCGCGGCCCAATCAGCCCCGAGCGTTCGACTCGGCGATCTTCCTGCACGATCTCGGCCCACGCGCGATACATCAGGTTTCGCACCGGCCGTGCGCCTCCGTACACGGTATAGCCGCGATAAGTTTCAGTCTGCTGCGAAACGCGCGTCGCGTCATGGAACGACGTCTGGTGAGTTCTGCGATGTCCAGGTCGGCCATCGTGCATTACCGTCGCGCGTGAGGCGGCAACGCTGAGGTCATTTCGTGAATCGTTGTCGCGATCATCGTCACTCACGAAGCGCCTGACGCTCACGGCTACCTCGGTAGCCGCCATACCCGTTTGAGCGAGCGGCAAACGCCACGACTGCGGATTTTGCCAAAACACGCCGCGCAGTCGATCACAATCGGCCGCCGCCTCAGATGGTGCCCGGCGCACCGCCGCATCCGGCGCGGGCGGTGGCGGCACATACGCGAACCTGCGGCCGCTCTCGTCGGAGAGCACCTTCACCATTTCCGCAAGCAAACCGCTCGCGAGCCAATCCTCAAAGCGCCGCCGGCACGTCGGACCGGACGGATAGCGGCTAGGCAATTTCGACCATGGTTCGCCAGTCGTGAGAATCCACAACACGGCATTCGCGACGATTCGATTCTCAGCACGCGGCCTGCCTCGCCGATTCAGCCGGACGGGTTCATCCACAATCAATGTCGAGAGACGGGCCCACTCGGCATCATTTAGCTCATCGAAGAACATAGGTTTCTCCACGCAGCCAGGCCGGGCTGCGATTGGCCGCAGACCGCAAGCACCCCGTGCCTGCCGCTGTAACCAGGTTGCACATGAACGCCAGGGTTGTGCGCGCCGGCACGTCAAGCACTGGCACAATGCCGGCATTTTCACCTCCGATGCACAAGCCTCTGTCTCACTCGATGCAATTCTTTTTATGCATGGAGCATATCATCACCCAGTTTTATAGCAATATATAGCTTGCTCGACATTATCCACTCAAACAACAATCAAAATCATGAAGAAGGGGTTGATTAATATTTTTATTTTTACACACACTCCCAAACGATACCGCTCTAAAAAAATAAATGCGAAATGAAACGCCACACTGAAAATAGCATCGAACACAAACCCCGGCCGCACTCGGAATCAATTTTCCGATTTATGCAACAGCGGTAAATTCATAAAAATCGAGCGATATTTTTTATAGATCGGCAACCGAATAATTTCCACAATCCATTATCTTCGCTTCATGCGATATCAGAGCCACTTAACTTCGATCAATGATATGTCGCGTTGACCGTGCAGGATGGAATTTTGGCACTCAATCGGGATCGCTCGCGAGCGACGGCGTCTGAGTCGATCGGTGCGGCTTCGCTGAACCTTAATCACGCGAAAAGCACGGCGGATGTTTTCTTGTTCGCGCACCACGCACCTGGCACGGCACGTGATACGGCACTGTGCCAAGCTCATTCTTGAAATCGGTTTTCAATAAGCCGTGGCGATGGCACGCAACTATCTATTCGAATGGGCTCCAGAACGCATCGGCAAGCGTGTGTATGTCAGGATCATCGGGAAACATCGGCGGCAATTCGCTCTTGTACATCAGCACGTAGCTCGGAGTCGCGCCGATCAGCACGTAGCCCGCGCGCGGATAATCGGCAAGCGCAGGAATGTTCACCGCTTTCTTCTTCCGACGATTTCGAGATTTATCTGTTCGAGTGGGCAACGATATTCCGCAACACGTGCCGCTCTTGACGAGTTCATATGGAATGCCGTTGTGTTCGAGCAGGGTAAGCAAAATCATGACCGATGCCAGGCTCGTTGCAGATCACGTAACAAGCCGCGTGGGGCCTCCAGACCGCCTTCTCGGTGAGACATCGCAGACTCCATCATGTCGCAGCCGCAACGCACCGAACAGCAAATCCGTCGCCGGATCGCCGACTACTGTCTCCAGATATTCGAGATGGCGGCGCGCATGGCTGGTCTCGCCTTCGGCGGTCGAACGAAACAACGCAGCGACATCGCTCTGCCCGTCGACGTCCGCTTCAGCCGAAAAATACAGATGGCGGCGATTTGCCAGTGACTCGTCCGCGAACGCTCTGCTCGGTCTCGCCGCCCTCGAGCTGTGCCATTTACGCCTCTCCGAATCGAGGGCCCGCGCACGCGACACCGAACGGGAACGAATATTGTGGGGAATGATCGATGCACGTCAGCGATAGCCGTCCGCCAGCGTGCATTCCAATCTAGACGGTCGCACGCGTGCTCCCAATAGGCTTTCTTAAAGCCGGTGATAATGCGGCAAGCGTGGTGGAGGTGGCTTGAGATAGCAGAGCCGCAGCGATGACCGCGATATCCGCGTAACTGCGGAAATGGCCATGCTGAAAATGGACAAATTCGCGGGTTTGGGTGCGCAACGGCAACCTGGTAGCGCTCGCGCAAACATCGGCCGCGCTGCCGATTCGTGCCGCCGATTCGCACGACGCGCGCCACTGTCATGCGGCGCGCGTCCCATCGGCAGCGGGTCAGCGCGGCGCGGCAGGAAGCGGCCACACATCACCGCCCTTTTCGCCTGTCGGCACGCTCGGCAACAGTTGCCGATTGATACTGAGCGAGCGCGGCCGGTTGAAGTATTTCTCGAGCAATGCATCGAGAATGGCTACGGTCTCGACATCGGGCACGCCGTCGTAGCGGGACGGCCGAAAGTGCATCTGGAACGCCGACACGACGTTGACCGTTTGCGCATCGAGCAGACCGGTTTGCGGCGTATCGTAGCCGTATGCGAGCAGCTTCGATTGCAAGCTCGCGATATCGCCCGTGAACGGTCTGCTGCTTCGGTAATATGCGACGGCCTCGGCCTGCGGCCACGCACCGATGCGGAATTCGTCGTAAAGCCGCTTCCACGGAAACAGCGGGCCCGGATCAGTCTTGCGGCCAGGCGCGACGTCCGAATGTCCGACAACCTTGTGCGGCAAAATCTGGTGCCGCGCGACCACATCCGCGGCAAGCCTGCCGAACACGGCCACCTGTGCATCCGGATACGGATACCAGCGCCGGCTCATCAGCGGCAGCGTTTCATCCTCCGGCGGAAAGCCGAGATTGACGATCTCGATGCCAACCGAGCCTGCGTTGAGCATCCGGTCGCCTTGCCAGTAGCTAAGCCCCGCATGCCAAGCGCGGCGCGCTTCCGGTACGAGTTCGAATACCTTGAAGCGCCGGCCGTTGTCCGGCGCATCGGGCACGAGATAGTGCGCGCTGACCTGTTTGTTCTGATCCGTCAGGGATGCCAACGAATCCGCCAACGTCTGCGCGGTGTAGTGCAGCACCAGCGTCCGAACGCGCGAATCCTGATTCGGCGATTTGATCGACTTGTCGATCGTGTAGCTCTCGTTGCTGGTAGCCCCGCCCGCCGACGCAGAGTTCTCTGCATGCGCATTCGAGATCACGCCGTCGCCGCATCCCACGAGCGACGGCAATGCCAATACCCCCGCCGGCAATGCCGGCGAACGCGCGAGAAACCCGCGCCTGCCCTCATTGATGATTTTCGTTTCGTCGTCGGCCATACCTTTTCCGTTCAAGTCGTCACCTGCGATTGATGGTCGGCGCATTGCGCCGGGCTCATGACATGCGCAAGAAAGCATCACGCGACTCTCTGAGTCGTTAGCTCAACGTAAGTTCAAGTTCGTTGCGCAGCCCATTTATGCATTGCAGGTACATCGAAGGATGAGATGGGTAACGGAGGATGCGCATGTGCAAGCCGGTGCGAAATCCCATGCGAAGCGCGCCATCATTCTGCCGCGCGTGCGAGCAACAGCTCGCGCTCCCGCGCATTGCGCGTCAGCTCGGCTGCGCGGCGAAATTCCGCTTGCGCCTCATCGCGGCGGCCGAGCTTCGCAAGCAGATCGCCGCGCACGCTCGGCAACCAGTGATAGCGCGCAAGCGCCGGGTCCGCGACGAGCGCGTCGATAATCTCGAGCCCCGCGGCCGGCCCGAAAACCATGCTGAGCGCCACGGCCCGATTCAATTCGACGACCGGCGAAGGCGCGACTTGCGCGAGCGCGTCGTAGAGCGCGACGATCTCCATCCAATCGGTTTGCGCCGCGCTGCGCGCCCGCGCATGGCATGCGGCCAGCGCCGCCTGCAACGCATAGCGGCCGCGCGCGCCGCCCAACGCTTCGGCACGCGCGAGCGCGGCAAGACCGCGGCGGATCAGCAGCGGGTCCCAGCGGCTGCGATCCTGATCGAGCAGCAGCACCGGACGCCCTTGTGCATCGGTACGCGCATGCATGCGCGACGCCTGAAGTTCCATCAACGCAACGAGCGCGTGAACCTCGCTCTCGTGCGACGCGAGTTCGGCGAGCACGCGAGCGAGCCTCAGCGCCTCGTCGGTCAGCGCGGGCCGCATCCAATCGTCGCCCGCCGTCGCCGAATAACCCTCGTTGAAGATGAGATAAATCACTTCGAGCACCGAAGCAAGCCGTGCCGCGCGTTCGGGCGCCCGCGGCACCTCGAACGGCACCTTCGCGGCGGCCAACGTTCGCTTGGCACGCACGATGCGCTGCGCGATCGTCGGCTCGGGCGCCAGGAATGCGCGCGCAATCTCGCCCGTCGTCAGTCCGCCGAGCAGGCGCAGCGTCAGCGCCACGCGCGCGTCGGTGGACAGCACCGGATGGCATGACGTGAACACGAGCCGCAGCAGGTCGTCGCCGATGTCGTCGTCGCGCATGGCCTCGAACACGTCGGCCACGTCGGGTGCGACGTGTGCGCCGAGCGCATCGAGTTCGAGGCCGAGTTGCTCCTGCTTGCGCGCATGCAGCGCGCTTTGCCGCAAATGGTCGAGCGCGCGGCGCTTCGCGGCCGTCATCAGCCACGCTCCCGGCTTGTCGGGCACGCCCTCGCGCGGCCAATGCTCCAGCGCCGCGACCAGCGCATCCTGCGCAAGCTCCTCGGCAACACCGACGTCACGCACGAGCCGTGCGACATGCGCGATGATCCGCGCGGACTCGATCCGCCAGACAGCGTCGATGGCGCGATGAACGGCGGCCTCGGTCATGTGCGCCCTTCGGCTAGCCTCGTTGCACTCACCGGCCCGGTGTAGAGCAGGGCCTGCCCACGCCGCGCGCCACCGTCCACAGCCAGGCCGCTGCCAAAGTCGCGTGAGCGCACCGCCGAGCAACGCGGTAACGCTTCAACGAATGCAACCATGCTCATCACCTGCTCCTCCGCCCATCGAATTTGCGTTGCACTCACGTCAGCCGAGCTTGCTTTCGAGCTCACGGCACCGTTCGAGCGCGGCGCTCGGCTCGAAATCGTCGAGTTCGAAAATCTGCCGCACCTCGATCTCGCCGTCATCGTCGGCGCCGAACGGCGCAGGAAAGCGGCGCGTCCATTCGAGCGCCTCGTCGCGCGAGCGCACCTGAATCAGCGTATAGCCTGCGATCAGCTCCTTCGTTTCGGCGAATGGCCCGTCGATGACCGAGCGCTTGCCGCCCGAATAGCGGATACGCCACCCTTTGGACGACGGCTGCAACCCCGACGCGTCAAGCAGCACGCCCGCCTTCGCCAATTCCTCGTGATAGCTCGCCATCGCGGCGATCAGCGATTCGTCGGGCACCGCGCCGGATTCGCTCGTCGCATTGGCTTTCACCATGATCATGAAACGCATCGCACTCTCCTTGCTATCGTGAACGGGCACCGGAAGCGGCGTCCTATCGCTACGACGTGCGAGGCAATGTCCGATCGACACGCAATGCATCGAATCAGGGAAAACCCGGGCTTTATCCCTCCGGCGGCAAACGGACGCAACATAAAGAAGCGATCGCGCCGGTTGGCCCCACCCAGCGCACGGCGAACGCCCGTCGCGGCACACGTTTGCCCACCGCGCCAGTCACAAAAAGCACGGCCCGATCTCCCGCACCTCGACCGTGCACCATTCGGCAGCCGGACACTCCTTCGCAATCGCGAGCGCCTCGCCTTGCGTTTGAACATCGAGCAAAAAGAAGCCGCCGATCATTTCCTTGGCTTCGGCAAACGGCCCATCGACGACATGCACCTCGCCGTTGCGCGTCTGCACTCGCGGCGAATCGTCATCCGATGCCAACGATTCGGCCAGGCGCAGCACCCCACGCGAGCTTAGTGCGTCCGCCCAGTGGCGCATCCGTGCATATAACGCCTCGCCTTCTTCATGCGTGCGCGCCGCACGCTGGCCGCGCGGCTCGACGATCAATAGCAGATAACTCATCAGTGTCCTCCTCCTAACGATCCGACAGAGCGTATCGCACTGGCCAGGCGACACGCGCCAGCCCAGGCCGGCGGCGCGTGCAATCCGCCACCAGCCTATTCTGAACGGGCGGCGCATGTCGGTCCATCCATGAAAATCGGCCAAATTACACGGTCCTGTCCAACTTTTACCAAAAACTGTCAACATGCACCGCTAAGCTTTCGTCATCCTCACCACCAGGACCTTCCGTCATGCGCACTCCAACGCCTTTGATTTCCGCCCTGTCGCTTCTGCCCGCCGTCGCAGCCATTGCGTGCTCGCCGGCGCTCGCGGCCACCGCCGCGCCCGTCAGTCCGACCTGCGGCGGCAGCGCAACGCCAATCGCCGAAATTCAAGGTCCCGGTACGCCATCGCCGCTCGCTGGCCAGAACGTGTCGATCGAAGCCGTGGTCACCGCCGATTTCGGCGGTCCCGACGGCTTCGGCGGCTTCTTCGTCCAGCAAGCCGATCCGCAACGACGCAACCAGCCCGGCGTCTCCGAAGGGCTTTTCGTCTATGCGCCGAAAGCACGCGCGCAGGCCGGCGATCTCGTGCATGTGACAGGCAAGGTCGAGGAGAAGTACGGGCAAACGCAGCTTACGCTCGCGGGCGGTATCGCGGTCTGCGCGAGCGGCCAGTCGGTCACGCCCGCGACGCTCACGCTGCCGGTCGACACCCCGAACACGTTCGCCGCGTATGAAGGGATGCTGGTGCGGCTGCCGCAAACGCTAACCGTCACCGATGTCTACGAACTCGGCCGCTACGGCAGCATGCTGCTCAGCAATGGCCGCCTGCGCACCCCGACGAGCGTGGCGCCGCCCGCTCAAGCGCAGGCGCAAGCCGACGCGAACGCGCGCAACCGGCTGATCCTCGACGACGGCTCGAACAAGCAGAACCCGCCAACCGTGCCGTATCCGGCGCCCGCGCTCTCCGCCGCCAATACGCTGCGCACGGGCTACACGGTCAGCAACGTCGAAGGCGTGCTCGAAATGCGCTACGGCGCATGGCGTCTGCAGCCCGTGCCCGGCACGAGCGCGCCGGCATTCAACACGCGCGGCAATCCGCGCACCGCGGCCCCCGCACGCGATCCGCATTCGAACCTGCGGGTCGCGTCGTTCAATGTGCTCAATTATTTCAACGGCAACGGCCTGGGCGGCGGCTTCGACGATCCTGCCAATCGCGGCGCGAAGACCTATCAGGAATTCCTCCGTCAGGATGCAAAGATCGTCAGCGCGCTGAAGGCGCTCGACGCCGATGTGATCGGCCTGATGGAAATCCAGAACAACGGCTACGGAGACTTGAGCGCGGTGCGCCAGCTCGCGGCAAAGCTTGGCGACAGCTGGCGCGTCGTCGATCCAGGCACGGCCAGGCTCGGCGGCGACGCGATTGCGGTCGCGCTGATCTACGACAGCCGCAAGGTCGAGCCGATCGGCCGCGCAGCCACGCTTGCGATCGACGACAAGAACCGGCAGCCGCTTGCGCAAACGTTCCGGCGCGTGGGCGGCAAGCAAGCGCTGACGGTCGTGGTCAATCATCTGAAATCGAAGAACTGCCCGGACGCGGCGGCCGACGATCTCGATCAAGGCGACGGTCAAGGCTGCTGGAACGCGACGCGCACGCGCGCGGCAGCGAAGCTCGCCGACTGGCTCGCCAACACGCCCACCGGCGTATCGGGCCAAGGCGTGCTGCTGATCGGAGATCTCAACAGCTACGCGTATGAAGACCCGATCCGCCTGCTCGAATCGCGCGGCTACCGGAATCTCGTGTCGCGCTGGATAGGCGCCGACGCGTATAGCTACGTGTACAACGGCGAAGCAGGCTATATCGACCATGCGCTCGCGACGCTGCCGCTCGCGGCGCACGTGAAGGCCGTGCACGAGTGGCACATCAACGCGGACGAGCCGGTCGCGTTGCAGTACCCGCTCGCATACAAGACAGCCGAGCAGCAACGCACGTATTACGCCCCCGACGCATATCGCTCGTCGGATCACGATCCTGTGCTGGTCGACATCGCGCTGCCGGGCGGCCGCTGATTGATTGCCGAGCGAACGTACACCGTCGTGCGGCGGCATGCGAGTCAACGTGGTGCCTGCGTTTTCGGCTCAAGCAATGCTTCGCATGTTCATTGCCGGATCGCCCCCGCGCACTCCGGCAATGAAGAGCGCCATGACTTGCGCGCGCACCCGCGCCGCCTTGCTCAGGCCCGCATCGCCGCGCAAACGACGGCGCTTCGTTCTCAGCACTATCCAGCGCGCCATCAAACAACGCCGGACCACCGACGAAGCCGCAAGGCTTCGTCGATTCGTTCGCGGCACAGCGCCGATCAATCCCGTATCCCCCTGCCGACGCTGACAGCCCATTTGCGCAACGCCATTTTTACCGGCGCAAGCAAATAATCCGGAAAATCTTCCATTTTCTCGTCGAAGGTCATTCGCCTGAAATCCCCGCGCGCCTTTACCAGGCAACGTAGCGGAACGATCTGCCACGGTTACGGGCACAGGAATTGCGGAACTCTGCCTGCCAAAGCCGATCGCATTGAGTGCAAGGCTTGGTTGTCCCGACTGTTCATTCATCACTCAGGAGAGCGATTTTTATGGCACTGACCGATCACATCGAGCACAAACTGGACCGCGGTTTCTCCGAGGCGCGCCGCACCGGACGCCGCGTAGCGCGCCGCACCCGTTCGGCGGCGCGCGATCTGCATGCCGATGTCAACGACGATCTGCGCTCGTTGATCGACGAACTCGAGCACTTGCTGAAGGAAAAGGACGACGGTGACATCGCGGCGCTGCGCGAGCGCCTTCATCAGCGAATCGACGCCGCGCGCAGCGCACTCGAGGATGCGTCCGACGACGCGCTCGACCGCCTGCGGGCATCGACCGAGCGTGCCGCCCAAGCCGTGCGCGACAACCCGTGGCAAACCGCCGGCATCCTCGCGGGCGTCGCGTTCGTCGCGGGGCTGCTGCTTGCCCGGCGTTGATCTGATGTCGGCAAACGCATCCGGCATTTCATTTCGTTTGTACTATCGGAGACGAGGCAATGCGTAAAACACTTGCGATAAAAGCGGCCACGGCGGTCATGCTCGGCAGCTTGGCGCTCGCCGGCTGCACCACCACGCCCGACAAGCCGTCGACGTCGGCATCCGACGCATCGACACGCGAAGCGATCGACTCACGCGTGAACGCGACGCTCTCGCGCCTGTACTCGACCGTGCCCGGCTCGCGCGAGCTGGTCGCGAAAGCACGCGGCGTGCTTGTGTTCCCAAGCGTGCTGCAAGCCGGCTTCATCGTCGGCGGGCAAAGCGGCAATGGCGCGTTGCGCGTCGGCGGCGCGACGCTCGGCTACTACAATACGTCGTCGATCTCGGTCGGCTTGCAGGCGGGCGCGCAGTCGAAAGCGATCATCTTCCTCTTCATGACTCAGGACGCGCTCGACAAATTCCGCAGCTCGGACGGCTGGGCCGCCGGCGCCGATGCGTCGGTCGCGCTCGTGAAGATGGGCGCGAACGGCGCGGTCGATTCGTCGAGCGCGACCTCGCCCGTCGAAGTGATCGTGCTGACGAACGCCGGCTTGATGGGCGATTTGTCGGTAAACGGCACTAAAGTGACGCGTCTGAAACTCTGACATCCGGCCATTACCAAACGGCTGCCCATGCCCCGAGCAGGCGCGGCAGCCGTTTGGCGTCACGTTGCACCGTGTCGCACCCGCTGCGGCCGGCCGCGATGCGGCGGCACTCCTTTTCCCTTTTCCATCGGAGCCCGAACGATGCGCGTTCGGCGCGCGGCATTCCTAATGCCGCGCGCGCCCAGTCGCAGGCATAATCGGGGCGGCGCGGCTTTGCCGATCCGATCAACCTACCTCCCCGAGCACACCATGGATAGCGGGAACGATCATCAAAAATTCTTCCATCTGCTGCTGTTCGTCGTCACCGTCGGCCTCTGCTGGATCCTGCTGCCGTTTTTCGGTGCGATCTTCTGGGGCACCATTCTCGCCATCCTGTTCCAGCCGGTGCAGCGCTGGCTCGCAGCGCGTCTTGGCAAGCGGCGCAACCTCGCGGCGCTCATCACGCTTTCGCTGATCATCCTGATCGTCATTCTGCCGCTCGTGTTCGTCACGGGCACACTCGTGCAGGAAATCGCATATGCGTACCAGCAGATCAAGGCGATGCAGCCGAACATGACGCAGTATTTCCACGACATCATGCACGCGTTGCCGAACTCCGTGCAGCGCGTACTGCGCAATTACGGGCTGACCGATATCGCCGGCATCCAGAAAAAACTCACTGACGGCGCGGCGGCAATCAGCCAGTTCGTCGCGTCGCAGGCGCTCAGCATCGGACAGAACACGTTTCAATTCGTCGTCAGCTTCGGCGTGATGCTTTATCTCGTTTTCTTCCTGCTGCGCGACGGCGGCGAGATCGGCCGCCGCGTGCGGCGCGCGCTGCCGCTCAACGACGAGCACAAGCAGCACCTGCTGACGAAGTTCACGACCGTCGTGCGCGCGACCGTGAAAGGCAACATCGCGGTCGCGGCCGTGCAAGGCGCGCTCGGCGGTCTTATCTTCTGGATTCTCGGGATCCAGGGCGTGATTTTGTGGGGCTCGCTGATGGCGTTCCTGTCGCTGCTGCCCGCGATCGGCGCGGGGCTCGTCTGGGTGCCGGCCGCCGCTTATTTCGCAGTGACGGGGCAAATCTGGAAATGCGTGATCCTCGTCGCGTTCTGCGTCGGCGTGATCGGCCTCGTCGACAATCTGCTGCGGCCGATCCTGGTTGGCAAGGACACGAAAATGCCCGATTGGGTCGTGCTGATCTCGACGCTCGGCGGCATGGCGCTCTTCGGCATCAACGGCTTCGTGATCGGCCCGCTCGTTGCCGCGCTGTTCATGGCAAGCTGGGACATCTACGCGCGCACCGAACAGGGCGACGAATCATAAGCACTGCTGCCGGCCCGCGGCGAGCGCTGCGGGCGACGTGCGCCGCATGAAATCGCGCATCGCGCGAGCGGCGGCAAAAAGCCGGATTGCACGGCATCGGCGCGGCGCACGGCCGTCGGCACCATCCTGGCCGTGCCTGCCGACTTGCGCACGCGCCCGGCCGCTCAGAACGTCGAGCGCATCCCGACCATCACGCTGCGTCCGCCTTGCGGTGCGATATCGCGCACGACCGAACTCGCGTAGCGAATGTCCTGATTGGTCAGGTTGTCACCACGCAAGTACGCAAGCCAGTTCGTCGTACCGACACGGAATTTATACGTCAGCACCACGCCCAACGACGTGTAGCCGTCGGTCGGCAAATCGTTCTGCGGCACGCGATGCTGCGCCCACGCGTGCGTAAGCTGCGCGCGCGCGCCGAACGGCCCGTAGCCATAATCGGCCGCGAGCGTCGCGCGCAGCGGCGCGATACGCGGCAGCGGCTCGCCGGTATCGGCGTTGCGCGCGCGCGTGTAATCGGCCGTTGCCTCGATATCGACGCGATGCCCGCGCTTGTCGAACACGCGCCACTTGCCGTCGAGTTCGACGCCGTAAAATTCCGCACGCACGCCGCGATAAACGGCTTCGTTCAACGCACCGTCTGCGCCGGGCGGCACTGGCTCGTCGCTGTCGTCGACGACGCGGCCCGTGTTGTATTCGGCCAGATAATTTTTGAAACGGCTATAGAACACGCCAATGCTGCCTTTGTTTGAACCGCTCGCGTAGCGCAGCGACAGGTCGGTCGAGATCGCTTTTTCCTTCTGCGCGTCCGGATTGCCGATCAGGAACTGCCCCGTCGCGCCGTGCGGACCGTTCGAGTACAGCTCGTAGAACGTGGGCGCGCGCTCCGTATATGAGACGTTGCCCGCCAGCACCCACGCCGGCGCGAGTTGATACAACGCGCCCGCCGATACGCTGCCCGCATTGAACGAACGCGAACGCGCAGACGCAAAACGGGTGCCGTCGACGACGGCGGGATCGAGGCTCACGTGTTCGTAGCGCACGCCGGCGGAGAACTTCAGCGCGCTCGTCGCCTGCCATTGCTCGAGGCCGAACAGCGCGACGCTCGTGGTGCGCGTGGTCGGCGCGAGCGCCTCGTCGCCGAGCGCCGAGAACGTGTTCTGGCCGACCTGCACGCCGAGCGCGCCCTCGAACGGACCGAACTTGCGATGCCGTGCCTCGATGCGCGCCTCGTAGCCGTGATTCTTGAACGTCGTGCCAGTCACACCGCCCTCGATTTCCTTGTGCTCGTAGTCGGTGTACGCGAAATCGAATTTCAATTGAGAGAACGGGCCGCTCAGGTTGCGCACCTGCGACGCGATCGCCACGCGCTGCTGGCGCATCTTGAGCCGCACGTCGCTTTCCGCGACCGAGCCGTAGTTCGACTCGTAGCCGCTATACGACGCACCGACGTAACCGTCGGCCCACGTGTACGAACCGCCTGCCGCGCCGCCGTACCGGCGGCCGTCGCTGTTCGGCAGACGGCCGGACGGCTCGTCCGCGTCCGGGCCGTCGAGCGCGCGCTGGCGGGCCGAATGGGCAAAACCGGGAATGCGCAGGTCGCTCGTCTGGCGATCGAACGCATCCGCGTGAAACGCAAAGCGGCCGTTGCCGCCTTCGACGAGCGCCGCGCCCGAGCGCGCGTTGTTCGCGCCGCCGTAGCTGGCATCGAGCGCGCCGGACACGCCTTTGACCGGCTCGCGCGGAATCCGGTTATCGATCGTGTTGACGACGCCGCCGACCGCATTGCCGCCATACAGCAGCGCGGCCGGCCCGCGCACGATCTCGATGCGCTCGATCGACAACGGGTCCTCCGGAACGGCGTGGTCGTATGACAGCGACGACGCGTCATATGCCGCGACGCCGTTTTGCAGCAGACGAATCCGGTCGCCGTCCATCCCGCGGATAATCGGACGGCCGACCATCGGCCCGTAGGTCGTCGTCGACACGCCGGGCAAACCATTGAGCGTATCGCCCAGCGAATCGGTGCGGCGCAGCGTCAGCGCGTCGCCGGACAGCGACGCAGTGGGCGAGCTCAGCGCAGCGGAGCCAAGCGGATTCGCGGTCACGAAGATTGGCGGCAGCGTTGTAGCGGGCGCGTCGGCGGACGCGGGGGCGGTGCCCGACGCGGCGCTCTGACCGTGCGCGAGGCCGGCGGCAAGCAGCAGTGGCAGCGGACGAAGCGGCGAAAACCTGCGCACGAAGGGCGGAACGATACGGAATGAGTCTGCTGGATTCATCGATAGCGAGTGGAAGGTGAGACAGAGATTCGCCGGCTGCCTCGCACCGGAAACGATATGATATAACGTATCAATATCACATTGGAACAACGACACTAAACGAAATAGGCTACTTGTCGGCTCTCGCCGACATAGCGCAATGCCCGCTCCGCAGCACGGAATTGAATCCAATAAGCTACATTGGTTCTATTTCAGAAACAAAAATATTACGTTAAGCTTTCATGACTGTGCGCCGCCCATCGGCTGGCCGAATCGCCCCGCCAGCGGCGGTACGGCATTGCCTGTCGTTGCCGGCTCGCGCGCGGGCTTCCGGCTTATGCCTCGCTGTCTGCCGGCGCGGCGCCATGTTCCTTCCGCGTAACCCCAACGCCACGCCGTGCGCACGCCGAAGGTGCCGCCGGTGCGGCGATTGGCGCGCTCACGCGGCATCGCGGCAAGTTGCGACATTGCAATGCACAACAAACGTTCCGATTGCGCAACTAAACGGACCATGGCTGGAATCTCCATGCAATTCCTGCGCCGCAACAACGAATTTGCCTCCACGCACGCTCAAAGCACGCACGCATTGTTTTGAGTACGATCAATAGCCCTAAGCAGTGCGCGCGACGAAAGCGTCAATGATTCGGCCACGTTGATTGTGGCCGCCTGGTTTTTGACAATTCCGGCGCGCGCAAGCATCATTCGCGGTTTTTCGCCGATTGCCCGCGATACGCCGAACCTCGGACGCATCGCGAATATCGCCGGTATCGCGGCGCGCCACGGCGATTCGTGGCGCCAGGCGGAGCCGTTGCCGCCCCTGTGATCGTTCAACGGCCTATCACAATCGAAATAGAGGAATCCAATGCGAGGAGAAACGCTCATCGAACCCGCGCAAACCCGCGCGAATCCGTCTGCGGCGCAAAAGCGGCGCGTGCGTCATTGGTCGAAGGCCGCGGCGGGCGCAGCACTGGCGCTCGGCGCGGCAAGCGCGCATGCGTATGACTTCACCAATAGCCCTTATCTGCTGGGCGACTGGAACGGTATGCGCACGCGGCTCGCCGATAAGGGCATCAACTTCAGCGCCAGCTACACCGGCGAGCTCGCGCACAACTTCAGCGGCGGCACCGATCATCTGACGCGCTACACCGACCAGTGGGCGATCGGCACGAATCTCGACCTGAACAAGCTGATCGGCTGGAAAGGCGCGCAGTTCCAGTTCACGATGACCGATCGCAACGGCCGCGATCTCGGCGCGGACGCGCACATCGGCAACAACATGCTGATCCAGGAAGTCTACGGCCGCGGCCAAACCTGGCACCTGACGCAATTTTGGATCAACCAGAAGCTGTTCGACGACCGCCTGCAAATCAAGCTCGGCCGGCTCACGCTCGGTGAAGATTTCGCGAGCTTCTCGTGCGATTTCGAGAACTTGACCTTTTGCGGCTCGCAACCGGGCAACCTCGTCGGCGGCTACTGGCTGAACTGGCCGACGAGCGTCTGGGCCGCGCGCGTCAAATTCCAGCCCGTCCAGCAATTCTACGGACAGATCGGCATCTACCAGGTCAACCCGAACTATGTCAGCGACAGCTACGCGCGCCACAACGGCTGGAAGCCCGGCTTCCCGGACGGCACGACGGGCGCGCTCATCCCGGTCGAATTCGGCTGGCTGCCGAGCCTCGGCGGCATGCCCGGCTCGTACAAGCTCGGCTTCTGGTACAACACGTCGTCTGGCGATGATCTGTTCGACGACATCAACCACGACCCGCGCGGTCTCACCGGCCTGCCCGCGCTCAAGCGCAGTGGCCAGTACGGCGTGTACGTCAACATCCAGCAGCAGATCACGGGCTCGCCGGGCGGCCAGGGCGCGACAGTATTCCTGAACATCACGCAGGCCGACCGGAACACGGCCGCCGTCGACGGCCAGATCGCGGCGGGCGTGCAATACAAGGGGCCGTTCAACCGCCTGCGCGATTCGGTCGGCTTCGCGATCGGCGCGACGCACAACAACGGCCGCTACGCCGATTACGTGCGACAGAACAACCTGCGCACCGGCGGCACGACGATCGCCGGCAGCGGCTATGAATACGTGAGCGAGCTGTATTACACGTGGTCGCCGGCCGCGTCGATGTATTTCCGCCCGAATCTGCAATACATCCTTCATCCGGGCGGCACGTCGCAAAACAAGAACGCATTCGTGATCGGCCTGAAGACCGGCCTCACGTTCTGATCGATCCGCACGCCGCGCGCTCGACCGGCGTGCCGCGCGCGGATCAAACCGCGCACAGGCCGCCGTCGATCACCAGCTCCGCGCCGGTGACGTAGCGGCTCTCGTCGGATGCGAGATAGACGGCCGCGTATGCAACGTCGTCCGGCTCGCCGAGCCGGCGCATCGGTACGCCGCGCGCGAGCCGGCGAACCGCCTCTTTCTCGCCCAACTGACGAACGATCGGCGCGACGATGCCCGTCAGAATGAACGACGGATGGATCGAATTACAGCGCACGTCGGTCTGCCGGCGCGCGCAATCGACCGCGATCGACTTCGTCAACGATGCAACCGCCGCCTTCGACGCGTTGTAGACGGTATAGTCGGGCTCCGTCTTGAACGCCGCCACCGACGAGATGTTGACGATCGACGCGGGCGCGCCCGCCTCCAGATATCGCAGCGCATGCTTGGTGCCGAGCGCGATGCTTTCGACGTTGATCGCCATCACGCGCCGCCACTCGTCGCGTTCGATCTGCCCGATCGCGCCGACCGAGCCGACCCCCGCGTTGTGCACCAGCACCGACAAGCCGCCCATCACGTCGCTCGCCCGCGCCAGATGCGCCGGCCATTGCGCATCGTCGGCGACGTCCTGCACGGCCGACCACGCGATCTGCCCGCCCGCTGCGGCGTTCAACTCGGCGGCAAGCGCGTCGAGCACGCGCGCATCGACAATGTCGGTCAGAAACAGTTTCGCGCCCTGCTCGGCCATCCGACGCGCGATCGCGCGGCCCAGGCCGCCCGCCGCACCGGTGATGAATGCGCGCTTGCCGGCCAGGCGCGGGTTCGGATGTATCGTCATCGGTCACTCCTTTGATTCGTCGTCGACAAAACAAAACGCGGAACGCGGCGTTCATACGCGAGCGACCATCCGGCGCACGCGCGCGAACCCGTTTATCCTGATGCATATGGCCAATGCCCCGGCCACAACCGATTCCTTTTTCGTGAGAGCCGCCATGTCGTTCTTCCATGCCACCGCCGAAATGGCGCCCGATGCAGCGAACTACGTCGTCGATCTGCAAGCCGGCTCGCACCGCCTGCAAGGCGACGAGCATACGCGCGAAGGCGGCAACGACGCCGGCCCGGCGCCCTACGAGTTCGTGCTGTCCGGGCTCGTCGCCTGCACCGTCGCGACGCTGCGGATGTACATGCAACGCAAGAGCTGGCCCGACGCGCGGCTCAGCGCGCGCGCCGAGCTGCACGTCGAGCGCGACGGCACGCAGTACGTGCGGCGCACGATCACCGTCGACGGGCCGCTCGACGACGCGCAACGCCAGCGGTTGCTGGAAATCAGCGAGAAAACGCCCGTCACGCTCTTCATCAAGCGCGGCACGCGGATCGACACGGCGCTCAAATGACGCGCGTCACAACCCGAGCGCGGATAGATCGAGCTTGCCGTCCTTGACGGGCGGGCACCAGAAAAACGAGCCCGTGATCGGCTGCGTGAAGCGGAACAGACCGTCATGCACGCCGTCGGGCGCGCCGATCATCCGGCGCATCTGCACCTCGAACGCACGCAACGAGTGCCCGAACGCGACGAAATAAAGGCCCCCGCGGCGCTCGTCCGCCCACGGCGACGAACGCCTCAGCACCACCGCCTGCGGCGTGAAGCTTTCCTGCTCGGTGCGCTTCACGTGCGCGTAGTCGGGCGCGCCGTCGAGTTCCTCGTTGTCTTGCTTGCGGCGACCGATGATCCGATCCATTTCGTCGCCTGGAATCGCACGCATCTTGTCGAAGTCGTGCACCCACTGCTGGACTGCGACGAAGCTCGCGCCGTCGAGTCCCGCGCCTTTGCCGGACACGAACGCGGCCTCGAGCGCCTCGTCGCCTTGCGGATTCTCGGTGCCGTCCTCGTAGCCGGACAAATCGCGATCGTCCGCGTAGCGAAACGCGTTGACCGCACTATCGAGCGCGAACGCGGGCGCGGCGAGCCGCTCGATGTCGAGCGAGCGCAGCAACGCGGCACCCGCGTCGTCGGCCCGCAGCCACACCCACAACGCGGCGGGGGTCGACGGCACCGGCGCGCCCGGCACCGACAGCGCAGGAAACTCCTTCAGTCCGTCGATCTTCTTGTCGAGCGCCTGCACGAGCGATGGCCCGATGCCGATCACGGTATCGCTCCCGTCGACCGCGTCGCGCAACGCCGCCAGCACGCGCGGTGCCGCCTGCACGTCGGCGATCCGGAAAGACAGGTAGCGGCTCGCGGCCGGAATCGGCGCCAGAATGCCTTGCTGAAAGTCGCTCATCGTTTCGTCAATGCTCCGTTCTGTCAGGGACGCCGGATTGTCCCATAACGCGGAGTAAATGGCGGCGTATCGATTCGGCAACAATCGCATGAACCGGACATTGCAGCGATACGCAAGCATCGTTAGAATCGTTGCCACGAGCAACATTTCCGCTCGATCTCTTCTCTTTCCTCAATCACGCAAAGGAGGTGCCAAATGTCGTCACGCATGCATGCCGCCTCCGGTTTCGCAGTCCTTCGGCGCGCGCCGTTCTTCCGCTGAGTGCCGTTCACGCGGCGCCGCATCGGGCTCGCGCCGTTTCCGGATAGTTTTCGTTTTTTCGCAATCCATCCGCGCAATAGCGCGGGGTCCGGCTTTCGCTTTCAAACAATTCATCGACAAGTCCCGGCTCGTCACGAGCGGCCGGGCTCTGATAAATGGTCCAGAAAACAAGGAACCCTGGCGGGCGGGCGTTTACCGACGTGCTCGCATTCACTTTCCGGCATTGGCGCACGCAACCCGTGCGCATCGCCGCCATCATGCTGCTCGCACTCGCCGGCGCGCTCGGCGACGTGCTGATCCCGCTCTTCGCGGGCCGGCTCGTCGATGCACTGTCGCATGGCGCATCGGCTGCGGGCAAGGCCGCGGCGTGGCGCGACGCGCTGCACGCGTTCGGGATGCTGATCGGAATCGGCATGGCGGGTACGTTGGTGCGGCAGGCGGTGTTCATGAACATCATCGTGCTCACGCTCAAGATGATGAGCAAAATCGCAGCCGACGCGTTTCACCGCGTACAGCGCTTCTCGACCGACTGGCACGCGAACAGCTTCGCCGGCTCGACGGTGCGCAAGGTCACGCGCGGCATGTGGGCGGTCGACCTGCTGAACGATACGCTGCTCGTCGCGCTGCTGCCTTCCGTGGCGATCCTCGTCGGCGCGACGCTGCTGCTCGGCGCGCACTGGCCGGTGATGGGCGTGGTGGTCGGAGGCGGTTCGATCGCGTTCATCGCGGTGACGGCGACGATGGCAACACGCTTCGTCGCGCCCGCCGCCCGGCTGAGCAACATGTGGGACACCCGCATGGGCGGCGCACTCGCCGACGCGATCAGCTGCAACGCCGTCGTCAAGGCGTTCGGTGCGGAAGCGCGCGAGGAAACGCGGCTCGATCGCGTCGTGTCGAAATGGCGGGTGCGCACGCGCCGCACGTGGCGGCGCGGCACGCTGAACGGCGGCGTGCAGGGCATGATGCTCGTCGCGATGCAAGCGGCGATTCTCGGCGCGGCGCTGTGGCTGTGGGCAAACGATCGCGCGAGCGTCGGCGACATCACGCTCGCACTGACGACGTTCCTGATGCTGCAAGGCTACCTGCGCGACATCGGCATGCACATCCGCAACGTGCAACGCTCGGTCAACGACATGGAAGAACTCGTGTCGCTGGAACAGCAGCCGCTCGGCATCGACGACAAGCCCGGCGCGAAACCGATCGCGATCGGACGCGGCGAAATCCGCTTCGAGCACGTGACGTTCCGCTACGGACAAAGCTCGCAACCGTTGTACAACGATTTCTCGATCCGGATCGCGCCGGGCGAGCGCATCGGGCTCGTCGGGCATTCCGGCTCGGGCAAAACGTCGTTCATCAAGCTGATTCAGCGGCTTTACGATGTCGACAGCGGGCGCATCACGATCGACGGCCAGGATATCGCCGAGGTCACGCAGGCTTCGCTGCGCAGCCAGATTGCAATCGTCCAGCAGGAGCCCGTGCTGTTCCATCGCACGCTCGCGGAAAACATCGCGTATGCGCGGCCCACCGCGACGCGCGCCGAGATCGAGCGTGCGGCGCGGCTCGCGAGCGCGCACGACTTCATCGCGTCGCTGCCGCAGGGCTACGACACGCTCGTGGGTGAGCGCGGCATCAAGCTGTCGGGCGGCGAGCGGCAGCGCGTCGCGATCGCGCGCGCGTTCCTCGCCGATGCGCCGGTGCTAATCCTGGACGAGGCGACGTCGAGCCTCGACAGCGAAAGCGAGGTGCTGATCCAGCAGGCCATGGAGCGGCTGATGGTCGGACGCACGACGCTGGTGGTCGCGCACCGGCTGTCGACGGTGCGCTCGCTCGACCGGCTGATCGTGCTCGACAAGGGCCGCGTGATCGAGGAAGGCAATCACGATACGCTGATCCGGCTCGAGGGCGGCGTTTACCGGCGGCTGTTCGAGCGACAGGCGCTGGAACTCGCAAAGGGGCTGATCGAGCAGACGGGCGCGAACGCGGCCGATTGGCTGCGCAGCGAGCAGGACGGGCACGATACCCGCGTTGCGCCGGCACCGGGCAACGGACGCGGCCAGAGCGGCGCGCCGGACAGCCGGACCGACGATTCCGAGGTTGCGCTCGGCAAGTGACGCGGCCGCAGGGCGCGGTGGTGCGTCAGCGCCATCGCGCCTTTCGTTTGCCGGTTACGGTATCGCGTGCTGGCGACGCGACGCGTTGCCGCGCGCTGCGATGTCGGCTACGAGGCAACGATGCCGCTTCCTGCGCACACTCGGCGTGACGCCGCGCGCTTATCGAGAGCGGCTTGCCGCGTCGCGGCGGCATCGGCGATAACGAGCGCCCAAGCCGCCGCACTTGGCAGAAACTTCAAAAATGTGCGACTCTCACCCCATGCCTGCCCTCCGCCTGCACCTCTGGCGCCGCTCCTGAAGGAGCGGCATAGTCACCCCCCGATTCACGCTGATCACGACCATGCCGCCGCACGCCGGCCGGCATCGCGGGTTATCGCATCGACGTCATCCGAATCCGGCCCGCGCGGCGGCAGCGCTTGACGGAGAAACCACCGATGCATACCCCCATTTCACCCACGCCGCGCCCGATCGCACTGACAGGCGATCGCCCGACTGGCCCGCTGCACCTCGGCCATTACGTCGGCTCGCTGAAAACGCGCATCGCGCTGCAAGAGACACACCGCCAATTCGTCCTCATCGCCGACACGCAAGCGCTGACCGACAACGCACACAATCCCGGCAAGGTTCGCCGCAATGTGCTCGAAGTCGCGCTCGACTATCTCGCCGTCGGCATCGATCCGGCCAAGAGTACGATCGCGGTGCAGTCCGGTTTGCCCGCGCTCGCCGAGTTGACTCTGCTTTATCTGAATTTCGTGACTGTCGCCCGCCTAGAACGCAACCCGACAATCAAGGACGAAATCCAGGCGCGCGGCTTCGGCCGCGACATCCCCGCCGGCTTTCTCTGCTATCCGGCCGCGCAAGCGGCCGACATCACCGCATTCAAAGCCGACACCGTGCCGGTCGGCGACGATCAGGCGCCGCTCATCGAGCAGACGAATGAAATCGTCCGGCGGATCAACCGGCAAGCGGGCACCGACGTGCTGCCCGAAGCCCATGCGCTGATCGCGCCGACAGGACGCCTGCCCGGCGTCGATGGCCGCGCGAAGATGAGCAAGTCGCAACACAATGCGATCGCGCTGTCGTCGTCGCCCGACGAGATCCGCCATGCGGTCATGCAGATGTACACCGATCCGCATCACCTGCGTGCGTCCGATCCGGGCACGGTCGAAGGCAACGTCGTGTTCACGTATCTCGACGCATTCGACGACGCGCCCGGCGAAATCGCGCAACTGAAGGCCGAGTATCGCGCAGGCGGCCTCGGCGACATGACGCTCAAGCGCCGGCTAAATGACAAACTACAGGCGCTGATCGCACCGATCCGCGAGCGGCGAGCGCAACTTGCGCGCAGGCCGGATGACGTGATCGAACTGCTGATAGACGGCACGCGACGCGCGAGCGGCGTGACGCAAAACACGCTCGACGAGATACGCGATGCGTTGTGCACATTCTCGTTGCGGCGCACCGCGCATTGAGCCTCGCGCAGCGCCGGGCGCGGCCGGCACGGCCGCGTCCATCGCGCGGCAACAGACTTTACACACTGTTACGCGCGGCAAGCATCCACGCGCGATCGCATTCCCTATACTGCCGACGTGCAATAACAATCACACGCTACGATGAACACGATGTCCGCTGAACAGAAGCCGGCCGACCAACGCCCGGCCTCGACGAAGATCGCGCTGCTCGTCTCGCTTGCCGTTTCGGCGGCGTTGTCGCTCAGCGCGTGCGTTGCGCCGAACGCGTATGGGCCATACGGTTCGCAATCGCAATATTACGGCGCGCCGGCTTACACGCAACAGCAGCCGGTCTATTCGCAGCCCGCCTATTCGCCACCGCCTTACGCACAGCCCGATTATTCGCAACCCGGATATGCGCCGCCGCAGCCGGCATATTCGCAGCCGCAATCGAGCTACGGCCAGCCCGTCTATCAAACACCCGGCTACGGAAGCCAGTACGGAACGATCGCCGGCATTCAGCCGATCGGCCGCGCCGCGAGCCCGTCGGGCGTCGCGGGTACGGTCGTCGGCGCGCTCGTCGGCGGCGTGCTCGGCAATCAGATCGGGCGGGGCCATGGGCGCGATGCCGCGACAGTCATCGGCGCGCTTGGCGGCGCAGTCGCGGGCAACCAGATCGGGCAACAAATGGGCGCACAGCCCGCCGCGTATCGCATCGACGTGCGGTTGAACGACGGTTCGATGCGCTCGTTCGATTTGCAAACGCCGGGCGACCTGCGTCCGGGCGATCGCGTCCGCCTCGACGGCAATCAAATTTCGCGGTACTGATCTTTTCGATTCGACGGCGGCCGCGCACGCGCGCCGCCTACGGCAGCGTGCGCAGTTCCGCCGCCGGCTTTCCCAGCGCCCGCCTCTGCGCGCCATTCCCGCGCCTCGCAATCCCGCGCATCAGCCGCGCCAAACACACATCTCCACACACAGCCGCGCATGCCGGATGTACCATTCGGCCCCGTATGCCGCATCGCGCATCGCAGATGCCGGCCTGCCACGCACGCGATCGGCACCGCTATCTGCTCGTGATAAACGCAGGCCATTCGTAAGCCTGGTCATCGAAAACCCGACCCATCACATGGCAGATGTGAAAGACAACGATTTTCCACGCACGCCGTCACGGCTCGAACGCTTCAGGCGCGTTTGGTTCGGCGCGCAGGGCCTGCGCTCAGGCTGGGCCATATCGCTGTACTGCGCGATCGTCGCAGCGCTGGTGTTCGCGCTCGATTACGCAGGGCATCGGCTGCATCATCCCCTGCACCCTTACCATGACCTGACTACTTCCGGACAGATTCCCTTCGAACTCGCGCTGTGCGCAGCCGCGCTGATCGCCACCTACGCGATGGGCCGCGTCGATCGCCAATCGTGGCTCGACTACGGACTGCGCGCGCCGCATCGCGCATTGCATTTCGCATGGGGCGCGATGTGCGGTTTTGCGGCAATCGCCGCGATCATGGGGCTGCTCGTGCTTACCGGCGGCGCGACGATCCGATACTCCGGCGTGGGCGCCACCGCCGCGCTCGAATCGGGCATCGTCTGGGCCGCCACGTTCGTGCTCGTCGCCTTCACGGAGGAAGTCGCGTATCGCGGGTATCCGTTTTTCAAGCTCGTGCGGCAGACTCACCCCGTCGTCGCGGCGATGCTCACGTCGGTTGCCTTCGGGATCTCGCATGTGTCGAATCGTAACGAGAACATCGCGGGAATCGTGCCGATCGTGATCTACGGATTGGTCGCAAGCGTCGCAGTCTGGCGCACCGGCTCGCTGTGGTGGGTGATCGGCGAGCATGCGATGTGGGACTGGAGCGAATCGTTCCTGTTCGGCGCGACCAATAGCGGACTCAGCTCACACGATACGCTGTTCACGAGCCGCGCCATCGGTCCGGTTTGGCTGAGCGGCGGCACCGTCGGCCCGGAAGCCAGCGCGTTGGTGTTTCCGTTACTCGCGGTGCTGGCGTATGCGGCGTGGCGTTTGCCGATGTGCGCGGACCCGGACCGCGCGTCGCTGCCGCACGCGCGCAAGCGGGCGATGTAGCGCACCCGCATCGACGCGGCCTGCGACAAGGCGGACCGGTACTGGCGCGTCGTCGCGCGCTGCAAGCTCAACGAAATATGGAGTGACGGCAGCCCGGCGCGGCTCCTCCATCGCGGATGAGCCGCGATGACGCCGCGCGGGCGCGAATGCAGCGGAATCGGAATCGCCGTCGGCGCGGCTGCGCGCCAACGGCAAAACCGCGCATCGCGGATGACGCGTGCGCGCCCCTCCGCAGCCGCGCCGAATCCATCGAGAAGCGCTGCGTTGACGCCGGATGCGAAGCCGGATGCCGGAGCCGCCTTAAAGCTCCGGCACGATGCGCGCGAACGCGACGGCTTCAGCCGACCTCAACGCCTATTCCAGCGCTCCTTGCGCTGCACGAGCGAGACAAGCTGATCGGCAATCCGATCGAGCGGCAGCACGGAAACCGCCGCGCCGATCGCGGCGGCGGCCTTCGGCATCCCGTACACGGCGCACGTCGCCTCGTCCTGCGCGATCGTGTAGTAGCCCTTGGTGCGCATCGACTTCAGCCCGAGCGCGCCGTCGCGCCCCATGCCCGTCAGCAGCACGCCGATTGCGTCGCCCTTCCAGTGATCAACGACGCTCTGAAAGAACACGTCAACTGACGGCCGGTACGGCGTCTCTTCCGGGTATCGCGTGTAGCCGAGCAGGCCACGCGGCGTCAGTTGCAGGTGGTCGTTCGTCGCGGCGAGCAGCACCTCGCCGCGCTGCGGCGCGCTGCCTTGCCGCGCGATGTGCACCGGCAGCCGCGTGTAGCTGTCGAGCCACTGCGCCATCCCGATCGCGAACGCCTGATCGACGTGCTGGACGATGACGATCGCCGCCGGAAAATTCTCGGGCAACCGCTTCAGCAGTTCCGTCAACGCGGTCGGGCCGCCCGCCGACGCGCCGATCGCCACCAGCGGCGGCAGCACACCTCGCGGCGGGGGCTCTACGATGGGCTGCGACACCGGCATTGCTGCGCGCGTCGCGAGCAGCCGGCCGATCTGGTCGATCTTCGCGAGCAGCGGCTGCGACGGATCGGCGCCGCCACGCTCGCCAAGCGTCGGCGTATCGACGGCATCGAGCGCACCCGCGCCCATCGCCTCGTAGACATACGATGCATTCGCGCCGACGCTCGCGGTCACGATCAGGATCGCGCATGGCGAGCGCGCCATAATGCTGCGCGTGGCCGACACACCGTCGATGCGTGGCATCACGAGATCCATCAGCACCAGGTCGGGCGGTTGCGCGATGCAGAAATCGACCGCCTGCTCGCCGTCGGTCGCCACCCACAACACGCGATGCTCCTGGCGCAGCGCGATCGTGCGGCGCAATGCCTCGACGGCGAGCGGCAAATCGTTGACGATGCCGATATTCATGACTTCACGCGTCCCCAATCAGGTCATGCACGGCGTCGAGCAGCGCGTCGTCGTGAAAGCCGCTTTTCGCCAGATAATAGTCGGCGCCCGCTTCGAGCCCGCGCCGCCGGTCCTCGTCGCGATCCTTGTACGACACCACCATCACCGGCACGGCCTTCAGCAGCGGGTCGCTCTTGATCAGCGTGACAAGCTCGATGCCGTCCATCCGCGGCATGTCGATGTCGGTGACGACGAGATCGAAGCTGTCGCCGCGCAACACGTTCCAGCCGTCCATTCCGTCGATCGCGATCGTCACGTCGTAGCCGCGCTTTTCCAGCAGCTTGCGTTCGAGTTCGCGCACGGTCAGCGAATCATCGATGACGAGCACCCGCTTGCGCCGCGCAGCCAGCCCTTCGCCGCCGTCGTGGTGTACCTTGGCGAGTTGCCCGCCTCGTACCAGCTTGTCGGTCGAGCGCATCAGATCCTCGACGTCGACGATCAGCACCGGATCGCCATTTTCCAGCAAAGCGCCCGCCGCGATATTCTGAATTTTGCCGAGCCGGCTATCGAGCGGCTGCACGACGAGCATCCGCTCGCCGATGAAGCGATCGACCGCGACACCGTATGTTTCCGGCTCGCCGCCCACGACGACGACGGCCGTCGTGGGCCGGCTCTCGTCGAGCGCGCCCGCATCGAGCAGTTGATGCGCGGTGACGAGGCCCACGCGGCGATCGTCGAGCGGGAAATGCTGCTGGCCTTCGAGCACGTCGATGTCCGCACGGTCAAGTTCGAGCGTGCGGCGCACCTGCACGAGCGGAAACGCGTAAGGCTCGCCGCCGACATCGACGATCAGGCTGCGGATCACCGACAACGTCAGAGGCAATTGCAGCACGAAGCGCATGCCTTGGCCGGGCTCGTTGAAGATCCGCACCGCGCCGCGCGCCGATTTCACCATCTCATGCACCGCGTCGAGCCCGACGCCGCGCCCGGATACGTCGGTCACCCGCTCGCGCATCGAGAAACCGGGCAGCAGCAGGAATTCGAGCAACTCCTGGTCGGACAGCCGTGCGGCCGTATCCTCGTCGGTCAGCCCGTGCTTGACGACCGCCGCGCGCACTGCGGCGAGATCGGCGCCCTGACCATCGTCGCTGACACTCACGAGCAGCGAGCCGGCGCTATGCCGCGCCTCGAGCGTGACGCTCGCCTCGGCCGGTTTGCCGCGCGCGAGCCGCACCTCGGGTGGCTCGATGCCGTGGTCGATCGCGTTGCGCAGCAAATGACCAAGTGGCGCGTCGAGCATGTCGAGAATGTCGCGGTCGACCTGCGTTGCTTCGCCGACGATCGAAAAACGCACGTGCTTGCCGAGCGAGCGTGCGAGATCGCGCACGACGCGCGGATACGCTCGCGTCGCATCGCCGAACGGACGCATCCGGCATTGCAGCGCCTCGTCGTAGAGTTGCTCGGCAATGTGCGTGCTGCGCCGCTCATAGCGGTCGAACTCGTCGAGCCGCGCCGCAAGCGTGCGCTGCAGATCCGTGAACATTTGCCGCACGTCGCCGAACGCGCTGCGCAAGCGCGGATCGGTATCGTCCGAGAGCGCTTCGTATAACGTATCGAGTGCGCGCGCGGCGTCGCGCTGCGCGCGCTTCATGCGCAACATCGCTTCCGAGAACGGCTTCAACCAGCGCGACTCCACCAGCGATTCGCCCGACAGACTCAGCAGACGATCGAGCGTATCGGCGCGCACGCGGCGCATTTGGCTCGATGCGCGGTCCGCGCCGGGCGCTTTGGACGTATCTTTCAACGGGTCTTTCGCGTCGTCTTTCGCCGGCTCCCTGGCGGGCTCCGTCGACCGATCCTTCACTGCGCGGGGCGCCGCGTGTTGCTCCATGGGCAGCTCATCCCGCAGCACGTCGGGGCGCGGCTCATGCAGCCCTGCTTCGGACTTCGGCGCTGCGGCGGCGCCCGCTGCAGCGCCGTTGCCCGCATCGGCCGCATCGAGCGCCGCGATGAACGCGCCGATATCGGCCTGCGTCACCGTTTGCGCCGTAAGCGGATCCCCCACGCGCACCAGCAGATCCACCCCCGTCAGCAGCGCGTCGACGTGACTCGGGCTCAGCGGCCGCCTGCCTTGCTGCACGGCGACGAAGCAATCCTCCATCCGCCCCGCGATATCGACACCCTGCTGCACGCCGACAATGCGCGCCGCGCCTTTCAGCGAATGCGCAGCGCGCATGCACGCATCGAGCGCGGCCGCGTCCTGTACGCCGCGCTCGAGCGCGAGCAGCCGCTCGGACAGCGCCTGGGTCTGCGTCTGCGTCTCCTCGCGAAACAGCTCGAGCAACGACGCGCGGCCGAAATCGTCGTCGGCGCTCATCGCAGGCTCCGTGCCAGTGAATCGAACAGCCGGTCCTCGTCGAGCAGTCCGACCGTCTTGCCGCGCCAGCCGAACACGCCGCGCGAATGCGCGTCGCCCGCACGGGCGACGGTCGCGGGCGCCGGCATCCATTCCGACGCAGCAAAACGCAACACGCCCTCTACTTCGTCAACCGGGAACACGACGGGATCGCCCCGATGCGCGACGACCAGCATGCGCGTGAATCCCGCGCGCAGCGCAACGCCGCTCGCGGGCGTATCCAGGCCGAGCAGTTGCGCCAGCGATACCGCGACTCGCAGCGTGCCGCGCACGTTGGCAATGCCGAGCACCGCACGATTGCGGCGATGCGGCAGCGGATGAATCTTGCGGGTGTCGACGATCTCGCACAGCACGCAGGTCGGCAGCGCAAGCCACTCGTGCGCGACGCGAAACACGAGTGCCGCATGCTTGGCATCGTCAATATCGTCGCGCGCCGCTTCGGCGGCCGTCTGCCCGGCGGCGAACCGGGACGCATCGGCCAGTTCCGCATCGGTGAGCGGGCGGTCGAGCAAGATTGCCGCATGGTGCGCATACACCGGGCAATTCAGACAGCGCCGATACTCGGCCAACCGCTCGCACGAACGATCGCCGCGCGTGCCGATGCGATTCCAGCATGCGTCGATCTCGACTGCGATCCGTGCTTGCTCAACGGCGCCGCGGCTCATGGGTTCCTCTCGGTTGACCGTCGTCATTCGTCAACTGCCCGACCGGCGGCACCGCTTCGGCCCGCGCCGCGCGACGCGCACGCTGCATCAGCCATTGCGCGCCAGCGTGATCGCCGCCGATGTCGAGCAGTGTCGCCAGATGCGTCAATGCTTCGTAATGCGACGGATCGAGGTATAGCGCCTTGCGGTAATCGTCGACGGCTTTATCGCCATGACCCTGCGCATCGGCGATCAGGCCGAGCAGATAGAACGCATCGGCACTCGGCCCGGCGGCATCGAGCGACGCCTGCACGGTCTGCCGCGCGGCGTCGAACTCGCCCGCGTCGGCAAGCCGCCGGGCGGCATCGAGCGACACATCGGACGATGCCGCGTCGCCCGCGGCAGCGGATGCGGGCGCGGCTATCGGGAAGGCGAGCGCGTCCGGCGCCTGAGGCGGCGGGACCGCACGCGACGCATTTGCATTCGCGGATGCTGGCGCGGCCCGCGCGGGCCACGCGGCATCGAACGCCGCCGTTGGGCCACGCTCCAGCCCGAAACGGGCAGGGTTATCCGATTCCGGCCACGCGATATCGGGCGTGCGTTCGAGCGATTCGAACACCGGCCACGACGCGGCGCCTGCCGTGCCTGCGCCGGAGGCATCCGGCGCAGGCGATGCGGTGTCCAAACCGCAGCCGCCCGTCTTGCCTGACGGCCGCCCGGCCCCGGTCCGCTGCTCGCACGCGGCCGCACCCGACCTGCCCCCAGGCGCCGCACCCGCGCCGGCATTCGCCGCCGGGCCCGCTTGCCGGGCGCCGTCCGCCCGCCCACCTGCAGCGGCCGACTTGTAAAACGCGAACGCGAGCGGAACCTGGGCCGATGCCATCATCCCTTGCCGCATCACCACGCCCGTCTCGGCTGGCCCGACAAACAGCACGCCACCGGGCGCGAGCCGGCCATCGACGATGCGCACGACACGGTCCTGCGCATCCCGGTCGAAATAAATCAGCACGTTGCGGCAAAAAATAAAGTCATACGGCCCGCAGGCGTAACCGGGAAGGTCGAGCAGATTCACGCGCCGGAACCGCACACACGCGCGCACCCGCTCGTCGAGCGTCCAACCGTCGGCCGCACTCTTGAAATGGCGGTCGCGAAACCCGAGCGCATGGCCGCGAAACGAATTGCGGCCGTACTGCGCCCGCTGCGCGTATTCGATCACACGCTGGCTGATGTCGAACGCGTCGATTTCGAAGCGCGCCGGGTCGATACCGGCATCGAGCAGCGCCATCGCCGCCGAATACGGCTCCTCGCCCGTCGAGCATGGCGCGCTCAGGATTTTCAGCATGCGGCCTGGCTCCGCGAACAGCCGCTCGCAGCTAAAACGCACGAGCAACGCGAACGCTTCAGGCTCGCGAAAGAACCAAGTCTCCGGCACGACGAACAGTTCGACCAACGCACGCCGCTCGTCCACCGATGCATTCAGCAACTGCCAATAGGCGTCGACCGCTTCGTCCGTCACCGGCTGTAAACGGTTTTGCTGCTCGCATTGGCGATCGTGCGCATCAGTTTGCATCGCGCGGATGCGCTCGACGAGCGCACGCTCGACGAAATCGGTGCCGAGCGATGCCGGATCGATCCCGGTTTCGCGCGACAACCACGCATGAAAACGCGCATCGAATACGTTCATGGCAGACTCTGCGTCAATCCATCCGCGCTCGGCGCGAGCGACGCGGCATAATCGAACAACAGCGTGCGCGCCTCGCCATCGAGAATCTGCGAAACCGCAACCCACTGAACGAGCCCATCGGCATCGCTCGCGATCGGCCCCAGCCAACGCGCGTGCGACGTGACGATTGCGCTGTCGCGGAACGCGTCGCGTGCGATGCGCGCCGTCTGCGTAGCACGCTCGACGACGAGCCCAAGCCGCCGCTCATACGGTTTGCCGAACGCAGGGCTGCCGCCATCGACGCTCGGCCGGTAGCGCACGATCGCAAGCCGCGTCGAGCGCAGCCGCTGCGACGCGCGGCCAAGCGCGAGCCGCGTCACGTCGATCACCGGCACGGGCTCGCCGCGATGCATCAGGATGCCGGCCGCCCACGCCGGCGCACCGGGAATCGCCCTCATGTCCGCGAGCGGCAGCACTTCGGCGATCTGCGTCGCATCGAGCGCGTAACGCTCGTCGTCGAGGTGAAACAACAGGAACAACATGTCGGCTCCGTTGGATGCATCGAAAGTCACGGCGCATCGACCTTGAAGCGCGACACGCCGGTGCGCAACTGGTTAGCGACCAGCGTGAGATCGTCGATCGCCTGCGACGATTGCCGCAACGATTCAGCCGTCTGCTGCGCAGCCTCGGAGAGCTGCGACAGTGCCTGCGTGATCTGCTCGGCGCCATTGGCCTGCGTCTGCATGCCTTCGTTGACCATCTGAAAGCGTGGCGCGAGTGCCTGTACTTCGGCAATGATCTGCGAGAGCTGGGCGCCCACCTGCTGAACATCGCGCATGCCGCGCCGCACCTCCTCGGAGAATTTATCCATCCCCATCACGCCCGCCGAGACGGCCGACTGGATTTCCTTCACCGTCTGCTCGATGTCATACGTCGCGACGGCCGTCTGGTCGGCCAGCCGGCGAATCTCGGTCGCCACGACCGCGAAGCCGCGGCCGTACTCGCCCGCTTTCTCCGCTTCGATCGCCGCGTTCAGCGACAACAGATTGGTCTGATCGGCGACCTTCGTGATCGTCGCAACCACCTGGTTGATGTTGATCGCCTTATCGTTGAGAATCGCGAGCTTCGCGTTCACCGAGCCTGCCGCGTCCATCACGCTGCGCATCGTCTCGCCCATGCGCGTGAGCCCGCTTTGCCCGACGCCCGCCAGCGTGGCCGACTGCTCGGCCACCGCCGACACTTCGTTCATCGTATGCAGCAGATCGCGCGAGGTCGCGAAAATTTCGCGCGACGTCGCGCCGATCTCGGTCGTGGTCGCCGCCGTTTCGTTCGCGGTCGCCTGTTGCTCGCGCGACGTCGCCGCGATCTCGGCAACCGAAGTCGTCACCTGAAACGACGATTTCTGCGCTTGCGCGACGAGCGCGGTCAATTCGTCGGCCATCCGGTTGAAGCCGTTCTCCAGCGTGCCGAATTCGTCGCTGCGGCCCAGATCGAGCCGCTGAGTCAGATCGCCGGTGCGCATCACATCATGCACTTCGATGAGCCGCGCCATCGGCACGGTAACCGCCCGATACAGCAAGTAGCCGAGCACGAGCGCGCTCACGAGCACGACGCCAAGCGCAATCGCAAGCGTGACTTCGGTGCCTTGCGCCGAGTTGCGGATCGCCACGGCCGACTGCTCGGCAAAGCGCCGGTTTTCCTTGACGAGAATGTTTGCCAGGCGAATCATCTCCGTCCAGGCAGGCGTCATCTTCATATACGCGGCAACCGCTTCGCTCCTTGCGCCATGCGCCTTTTGCAACGTGTCGTTCAACAGCGGCAAATATTGATCGTAAGCGGTGCGGAATGCATTGAAGCGATTCTGGTCGTCGTCGCGGAAAATGGACGCCTGATATTCGGCCGACAACTTGTCGAATTCCTGCAGGGAGCCGGGAATCGCCGCGAGATCGCGCTTGATCGCATCGGGCTCCGTATCGACGAACACCGCGCGCTGCATCGCGATATACGATTCGTTCGCCGCCGCGCGCAATGACGACGCGAGATACACGCCCGGGAGAGAATCGCGCTCGATACTGACGGCTTCTTCGTTGATCGTATTCAGCCGCTGATAGGACAGCGCGGCGGTCATCAACATCAGTATGAACAGCACGCCGAAACTGAGCAGGATCCGGTTACCCAGCATGAGCCGGCTGCCGCCGGCGGAAGGTTTGGACTGCTCATGGCTGGCGCGAGGCGTCACGGTAGACATATCGTTCGATCCGGCTGGCGGAAAAGCGTTTGGAAATAAGCACCGCGAGTGTAACTTGATCCTCCCGGCGCGTGGCATCGCGCCGGATACATCCGGGCATTCGGCTGCCGGCGGCTCAAGCCGCGCCGGTTTCCTTCGGCACCCGCAGCCCGGCCAGGAATCCGCGCGTCGTATAGCGCATCAGCAACTGGCCGCGATGCTTCGCGGCCGTCGCGCGCACGAACGCGAGCCCCAGCCCGAAGCCGCCGCGCTGCGCGCCGCCCGTCGGCACGAGCCGCACGAACGATTCCATCGCGGCCGCGCGCTGTTCCGGCGCGATGCCTGCGCCCTCGTCCTCGACGCCGATCAGCCAGCCGTCGCCGTCGTCGACGAGCGTGCAGTGCACTTCGGAGTGAGCCGGGCCATATTTCAATGCATTGTCGACCAGGTTCGCGACCGCGCGCGTCAACATCATCCGGTCGCCGATGCACAGGCATTCGGCGGGCGGCACGTCGGCACTCACGCGGCTGCCGATGCAAGTCGCTCTTTCCCACATCTGGTCCACCGCGTCGAGCACGACCTCGTTCAGGCTGACGAGATCACTCGGACGCTTCTCGGACTGCGCGCGCGTCAAATGGATAAAACCGTCTGCAAGCGCGAGCGCGCGACGTGCATGCGCCTCGATCCGCTCGAGAATGGGCGGCATCTCGCCGTGCCCGTTGCGGTAGACATCGAGGAGCGCGAGGATCGACGTTTGCGGCGTGCGCATGTCGTGCGACAGAAAATCGAGCACTTCGTCGCGCTGGCGCAACATCAGGTACGAATTCGAGTGATAGCGGATTCGCGCGATCAGTTCGATGGTGTCGGGCAGCTTGACGAGATAGTCGTTTGCGCCCGCCATGAATGCGGCCCGCTTGACGTCGGGCTCTTCCTTCGCGGACAGCACGATGATCGGCACCCGCGCAGTCTGCGCCTCACTGCGCCAAGTGCGCACGAGATCGAGACCGTCGATGTCGGGCATCACCAGATCCTGCAGGATCACGGTCGGCTTCACGTCCTTTGCCACCGACAGCGCGCACTGTGCATCGGTGCAGGTATGCAGCACGATGTCGCGCTCCGGAACGAGCAGGCGGCGTATCACCTCGCCGACGAACGGCTGGTCGTCAACCAGCAGCACGGAAATCTCCGATTCCGGAGCATCCGGCGCGTTATCCCCATCCGCTTTGTTCATCATATCTTTACACTACGCAATCATCGCCTTCGTTGCCTGCCCGCTCGTCCGTCGGCCAATTCGGGTGGGCTATAAGCAGGTCCTAATTATTTCCGATTAGAATATAAATGCCGATGTTAAATGAAATTGAGACAATCTGCTGCTCTTATTCATCGGCCGGAACCATTCCATTCCCGTATTCCCGTTAGGTGGCCGAATCGTGTCGCAACCACTCCCCCAAACTCGCATCGGCTGGCTCCGTTCAAACCCGCTTTTGCCGGATTCCGCCACTCCCGGCTCATGGTGCGCGGCACAACGCACCGACTATTTATCTCAAAAAAGCGTTTCCATCGACATTGTCGACACGGCCATTATGCAGGACAAGCGTTTGCGCATCTTTCAGTTTTATCATCCAAAAAGTAATTATCTTGAAATATTGAAAAGAACTGTCGCAAAAACCAGTGCGGCGCACGTGCTGCGTTGCAGCCCGCTCAACGCTTGCGCACGACCATCAGGCGCAACTCGGTCATGTCTTCGATCGCATACCTTATTCCCTCGCGACCGAGCCCCGAATCCTTGACGCCGCCATACGGCATGTTGTCCACGCGGAACGACGGCACGTCGTTGATCACGACACCCCCCACCTCCAGTTCATCCCATGCCCGCTGCACGTGCGCGAGCGAATCGGTAAACACCCCCGCCTGCAAGCCGAAATCGCTGTCGTTCACCCGCGCGAGCGCATCGTCGAAGTCGGAGAACGGTTCGAGCAGCGCCACTGGGCCAAACGCCTCCTTGCGATACAGATCCTGCTCGCGTCCGACCTGCTCGAGCAGCGTCGCCTCGAACATCGCGCCGTCGACCTTCCCGCCCGCGACGATCGTCGCCCCCGCCGCGACAGCCGCGTCCATCCAGCCGGCAAGACGCCGCGCCTCGGATTCGGAGATCATCGGCCCGACGAAAGTCGCCGGGTCCTTAGGATCACCCATCTTCAGCGAGCGGGTTTTCTCGATCAGCTTATCGCGCAGCGCATCGTACACATCGGCATGCGCGAGAATCCGCTGCACGCCGATACAGCTTTGCCCGGATTGGTAGTACGCACCGAACGCGAGCCGCTCGACGACGTAGTCGAGTTGCGCATGCTGGTCGGCGTCGACGATCGCGGCCGCATTGCCGCCCAGCTCGAGGACAACCTTCTTCTTGCCCGCCTTACGCTTGAGTTCCCAGCCGACGGCAGGCGAACCGGTAAACGACAGCAGCTTGAAGCGCTCGTCGGTCGTGAACAGGTCGGCGCCGTCGCGATGCGCGGGCAGCACCGAGAACGCGCCTTTCGGCAAATCCGTTTCCGCGAGAATCTCGCCGATGATGAGCGCGCCGACGGGCGTGCGGCTTGCCGGTTTCAGCACGAACGGACAACCGGCAGCCAGTGCCGGAGCGACCTTATGCGCGGCGAGGTTCAAAGGAAAGTTGAACGGCGAGATGAACGAGCAGGGGCCGATCGGCATACGCTTGTAGTAACCACTATAGCCCTGCGCGCGCGGCGAAATTTCGAGATTGATCATCCCGCCGTCGATGCGCACCGATTCTTCCGCCGCAACGCGAAACGTATCGATCAGGCGCGTGACTTCGCCCTTCGAATCGTTGATCGGCTTGCCTGCTTCGATGCAGAGCGCTTCGGCGAGTTCGTCGAAACGTTCGCGAAATCGCGCGACGCAATGTTCGAGAATCGCCTGCCGCTTGTACGCGGACAGCTCGCGCAGCGGCTTTTGCGCATCGACGGCCGCCGCGATCGCCGCGTCGATCGCCGTGGCATCGGCAAGCGCCACGCGCGTCGCAACCTGGCCGCTGTATTTGTCGGTGACGGCGAGATCCGCGTTCGCATGAACCGGTTCGTTCGCGAGGTAGTACGGATAGGTTTCCTTCAGCATGACGAATGACTCCTTTCCGGTAGGCAATGCAAGTTCCGGCTGCTATGCGGGTCGTCACAGTTGAGCCGATAGACGCTTGATTTCGCGGTTCAGCACGCGCTCGTTGTCCGAGTAGTCGATCGGCACGTCGATCACATGCACGCCCTGCGCCGCGAAGCATTCACGCAATAACGGCTCGAGCGCGTCCGCCGATTCGACCCGGTGCCCGTGCGCGCCATAGCTTTGCGCATACGCGACGAAATCCGGATTCGACAGCGTCATCGCGAAATCCGGAAAATTCATGTTCTCCTGCTTCCAGCGAATCATCCCGAACGCGTCGTCGCGCAGGATCATCACGACGAGATCGAGCTTCAAGCGCACCGCCGTCTCGATCTCCTGCGAATTCATCATGAAGCCGCCGTCGCCGCATACCGCGATCACCTTGCGCTGCGGGTGCACGATCTTCGTCGCGATCGCCGACGGCAAGCCGGCGCCCATCGACGCGAGCGCATTGTCGAGCAGCAGCGAATTCGGTTCGTGCGCGCGCCAATAGCGGGCAAACCAGATCTTGTACATGCCATTATCGAGACAGACGATGCCGTCGGCGGGCAACGCGCGGTACAGATCATGGACGATGCGCACTGGATAAAGCGGAAAGCGCGGATCGTCCCGCCCTTTCTTCAGGTGTGCTTCGAAATGCTCCTTGATCATCGCGAAGCGCGCGAAGTCCCAGTGCGGCTGCGGCGTCAGCGCCTCCTTCATCTGCCATACCGCGTTCGCGATGTCGCCGACCACTTCGATCTGCGGGAAATACACGGGGTCGACCTGCGCGCCGAGAAAATTCACGTGAATCACGGTCTTGTCGTCCTCGTGCATGAAGAACGGCGGCTTCTCGATCACGTCATGGCCGACGTTGATGATGCAATCGGCGTACTCGATCGCGCGATGCACGAAATCCCCATCGGACAGCGAAGCATTACCGAGCCACAGCGGATGCGCCTCGTCGATCACGCCCTTGCCCATCTGCGTCGTGAAAAACGGAATGCCCGTGGCATCGACGAATTCGAGCAGCGTCTTGCAGGTCGTCTTGCGGTTGCCGCCCGCGCCGATCATCAGAAGCGGATGGCGCGCCGCCCGAATCGCATCGACCGCGCGTGCTACCGCCTTGCACTCGGCGATCGGACGGCGGCTGTAGCTCGCGGGAATCGGCTGGCCGTCCCCCTCCTCGTGGGCGATATCCTCGGGCAATTCGAGGTGCGTGGCGCCCGGGCGCTCCTCCTCCGCGCGCCGGAACGCCTCGCGCACCGCCGACGGAATATTGCCGATCGACACGATCTGCCGCGTCAGCTTCGTGAGCGGCTGCATCATCCCGACCACGTCGACGATCTGGAAATGGCCCTGCTTGCTCGACTTGATCGGCTTTTGCCCGGTGATCATCAGCATCGGCATGCCGCCCAACTGCGCGTAGGCCGCGGCCGTCACGAAGTTCGTCGCGCCCGGGCCGAGAGTCGACAGGCAAACGCCCGTCTTGCCGGTGAGCCGTCCATAGGTGGCAGCCATGAAGCCCGCCGCCTGCTCGTGGCGGGTCAGGATCAGCTTGATGCGGGAGCGCCGCAGCGATTCGAGCAAGTCGAGATTTTCCTCGCCGGGGATGCCGAACACATACTGAACGCCTTCGGCCTCCAGCGCCTTCACGAACAGATCGGATGCTTTCATCGGGATTCTCGGTTGATGCCATGCATCCGGCCTACGGACGGCACGGCGCTGAATGACGCGCACGCCGGCCTACGACGCGCGCGACCCGTTTGCTTCGACTGCACACTCACAAGCCACAACCACGACGACGCGGCAACACGCGATGACATGCGGCCCGATTCACGGCGATCGATCGGATGCCGTAACGATTGCCGGCGCAGGCGGCCAGCTCACTGCCGGCGAAGCTGCTGCGATTCGATTGTAGAAGATCGGCGGAAATGCCGCTTTGATGCAAGCGGCGTACCACAATGGTGACGAGCAAGAAACCCGCGCCCGTCATCAGTCTTTTGCGTGATAAGCGGCAATTTCCTGCAAATCGAGATCGCGTTCCAGCACGTGCAGCACTTCGTCGTGAATATGTCCGCCCCGATGCAGCCGTAGCAACTCGGCGCGACCGGCGGCGATCGCCGTCAGCACGATGTCGTAGTGCGCATGGCGTGCTTCGACCGGAAGCACGGGCTCGTTCTTGAGGCGCTCGCTCAGATTCGCGCGATACGTATATTGTTCGAGCAGCCGGGGATGGATCACGTTTCCGTCGGCGTCGCGCACGTGCGGCTGGATCGCCTCGAGCTGCGCCGCCTCGATGCGCGCCCACACCTGCGGCTCGGTCAGATGATGGCGCTCGGGGCCCGTGTCGCGCAGTTTCAGAAGCTGAATCAGCGGCCCGATCGTCGTGCCCTGCAACAGCACGGTAACGAGAATCACCGCGAACGCGGCGACGAGGATCAAATCCCGGCCCGGCATTTCGTCGGGCAGCGACAACGCGATCGCCAGCGTCACGACGCCTCGCATGCCCGCCCAGCTCGTCACGAACGCCGCTTTCCAGTCGGTGCGCGGGCCACGCCGCGCAATGCGCACCACGGGCCCCTTCAGGCATTCGACCGCGAAAACCCACACGAAGCGCGATACGACCACGGCCGCCAACACCGCGAGCACGGCAGGCGCCATCGTGGCGAAGACCTCGCCAAGCCCGCCCAGCCGCACAATCACGCTACGCAGCGATAGCCCGATCAGCACGAACACGAGCGCCTCGAGCAGGAACACGATCACCTGCCAGAATGCCGTGCCGCGATTGCGTACCGAAGCGGAAAAAATCTCGTGCTGATGCCAGCCGAGCATCATTCCCGTCGTCACGGTCGCGATCACGCCGGATACCTCGCACATTTCACCGGCGATATAGCTGATCCATGCGGCAAGCACGGCGGTCGTGATCACGAGATAATCGTCGTCGAGCAATGCGATGAAGCGCACGATCAGCCAACCGACGATAAAACCCACCACGACTCCGCCCACACCCAGCTCGACGAAGCTGACGAGCGCGTGCTCGAAGCTGAACGCGCCGGTCAACGCGGCGGCAACCGCAAAGCGAAACAGCACCAGTCCCGCCGCATCGTTCAACAAGCTCTCGCCTTCGAGCAGCACCATCAGCCGGCGCGGCAACGCGACACGTTCGAGTACCGCCTTCGCCGCGACCGCATCCGGCGGCGAGACGATCGCGCCAAGCGCGAAGCATGCCGCCCACGGCAACGCCGGCACGGCAAGATGCACGGCCACGCCGACGGCGAGCGTCGTGAACACCACCGCGCCGATCGCCAGCATCATGATGCCGCCGACGTTGCGCTTGAACTCCTCCCAGACCGAAAAATACGCGCCGTCCATCAAGAGCGGCGGCAGAAACACGATCAGCACGAGTTCGGGATCGAGGTTGATCGGCGGCAGCCCCGGCAAAAACGCAATGCCCGCGCCGCCGACGAGCAACGCGGCGGCAGGCGGCAACCTGAGCCGCTTGGCGATCAACTCGAGCGCGACGATCGCAAGAAAGGACAACAAAACAAGCTTGAATGCCGAAACCGGGGACATGGAAGCACCTTCGCTACAAAAATGAATGGCCAGCCGCATGGCGGATCGCGCGATTACAGCATGTCGCGCGGGCGCCGTCGAGAAGACGGTCTTCCATTTCGATCGGAATGCCGGGGTTTCGGCACGGCAACGCCGCGTGGCTTCGCGCCGGTCGCCTGCCGGCCGCCCCGCTCAATAAGGCAGGGCCCCTGCCCACCGCACGACGCACGACACCACGTACAACCCGAGTCCAATCAATCCGCCGACCAGCGTGCCGTTGATGCGGATGTATTGCAGATCCTTGCCGATGTTCAGCTCGATCTGCCGGGACATGTCGCGCGCATCCCAGTTCTTTACGGTGTCGCGGATATGCCGCGTGAGGAATGCGGCAAAATCCGGAGCCATCTCGCTTGCCGCGCGCTCGACGTGCTCGTTCATCGATTCGCGCAATTGCGGGCTCTGCGCAAGGCGCTCGCCGAGCCAGCCGCCAAGCGCCGTCGCGCGGCCAAGCAGCACGGAATCGCCGCGCGCGAGATCGGCCTTCAGCCACGCCCGCAACTGGTCCCACAAATCCTTGACGTAGCGGCCGAACGCATCACCGTCGCGCAAATAACGCTTGATTTCCTCGCCCTTCTCGATGAACGCGGGGTCGTGCTTCAACCGAGCGACAAGCCGCGCGGCGGCCTCGTCGAAGCTGCGCCGCAACCGGTGCTCGCGGTCCTCGCCCACTTGCGTGAGCACGCGTGTCACGACGTTCGAGATCAGCGCCGCGCCGTTCTCGCCGAGCCAATTCATCGGCAGCAGCCGCTCCATTTTCGGAAACTCGTAGCGCAGCCAATCGACGATGTAAGTCGCGATCGTCGTGCGATTGTCCGGATCGCGAAGCAACGCGACCACCTGCTCGATGCCGTCGTCGAGCAGGACCTGGTGGCGGCCATCTTTCGTCAGCGTATCGAGAATCGCGCCCGCCGATTGCGACAAGTCGACACCGTCGAACACCGCATGAAACGCGTCCTTCACGAACTGCTGGATGCGCGCGTCGTCGGTCATGTCGAGCCCAAAGCCGACGAGCCGCGCCGCATAGCCGCCGAGCACGCCGGCATTGCGCGGCGCCGCGAGCCACTGCGCGAGCCGCGCGGCCGGATCGTGCCGCTTGATCAGCGAGACGAGCGAGGCCGGATCGAGAAATTTGTCGCGAACGAATTCGGCGAGATTGTCGGCGATTTTTTCCTTGTTTTTCGGGATGATTTCCGTGTGCCGAGACACGAGCGGAATCGGCACGCGCCGGAACAGCGCGACGACCGCGAACCAGTCGGCAAGCGCGCCCACCATCGACGCCTCGGCCACCGATTTGATCCCGTCGACCCACAAGCCGCGCGGCGCGAACAAAGTCGCGGCGAACACTCCGGCGGCGGCCGACAGCAGCGCGAACGCGCGCCGCTTGCTGCTCCTGAGTTCCTGTTCCTTGTCGTCGAACATCGCCATCCGATCATCCGATTCCAGCCGTCGCGCGCGCTACGGCGCGCAAGTCAGGAATTTCACCATCAACCGCTCGTCCGAGTAGCCGTTGGCGCCCTTCAGCGCACGCGGCTCGACACCATAGGCGACAAAGCCGCACCGTTCGTAGAACGCGCGCGCCGCATCGTTGCCGTCGATCATGGCCAGCGTGACCTGCTCGATGCCGTCCATCGCATTCGCGGCCGCAAGCGCTGCGTCGAGCAGGGCGGCGCCCACGCCGCCCCGACGCGCAGCGGGCGCAACGTACATGCCCCACAGCAAGCCTTTGTGGCGCGTCTTTGCGCCTTCCATCTGCTTGATGCCGGCCATGCCGACAATCCGGCCGTCGATGTATGCGCCGAATACGGTCGTTGCTTCGAGCTGCTGAGCGAATGCAGCGAGCGGACGCGCGGCTTCGACGTCATAGGACGAGCCGAACGCGTCGGGGGCGTCCCGCAGCGCTGCAAGACGGATCGTGCGATAGTCGGGCGCGTGCGCCGCCGACAGCAACCGGATCTTGACGGGTAATACGAAAGCTGAATCGTTCATTGCCAGCACCGCCACCATGAAAACGGACGTTGCCCGATGGTACACCGGCCAGCCCGCTTCGCCGAAACCGCTTTGGCGCCGGCGGCGGCCTTTTTGTGGCGTTCGGCATCGCCGGCCCGCACCGGACGTAGCTGCCGGGCCGCGCGTTCCGAGGACGCGCTTGAACCAGATCAGTGTCCGCCGAATCCGTCGACGCATTCGGCGCGAGGCAGCCTCGCATCGCACCAGCGAACGCCGGTTCAGGCACGCATTACCATTTACAATCGATCGTCCACGCGGCACTGCGGCCTGCCGCACATACCATCGACTCAACGAACACCCACCCGATGCCAGAAGGAATTCACTACGCGCCGTCCCCGCTGCGCCTCCTCGGCGCGCTGCGGTCCTGGCGGCTTCGCACCACCGCCACGCTCGCCCGTGCGATCGCCATCAGCGCCGTGTTCGGGCTTGGGCTCGCCGGATGCGCGACCCATCCGCCCGCCACCGCGCTCGAGCGCACCGTTTCGCATGCGTTGCCGCCCGGCACGTCAACGCCGCTGGCCGACGCGCTCGCCGTGCCCGAGCGCGCGCATCCGGGAAAATCGGGCTTCGTCGTACTGCCACGCGGCGATGAAGCACTGCAAATGCGCATCGCAATTGCGCGCGCCGCGACGAAAACGCTCGACATCCAGTACTACATCGCCGCCGAGGACACCACGGGCAAACTGCTGCTCGGCGCCGCGCTCTATGCGGCCGACCGTGGCGTGCGCGTGCGGATGCTGATCGACAGCCTGAACTTCAAGGACACCAACCAGTTGATGGCCGCGCTCGATGCACACGAGAATCTCGAAATCCGTGTGTTCAATCCGTTCGGCGCGGTGCGCCGCGGCGTGCTCGCGCGCACGGCGAATCTTTTCACCCGCATCGATAGCTTCACGCGCCGGATGCACAACAAGGCGATGATCGCGGACAACCAGGTCGCGATCGTCGGCGGGCGCAATCTCGGCGACGAGTATTTCAACGCAAGCCCGAGCCTGCAATTCCGCGATCTCGACGTGCTCGCGGCGGGCCCCATCACAGGCGACATATCAGCGAGCTTCGATGCATATTGGGCGAGCGCGCTCACGTATCCGCTGCCGGTGCTGAACCGGCGGCATTACGACGCGCAAGATCTCGACGCCACGCGCGACGTGCTACGCGCGCACTGGCGCGACAACGCAGCGCCATACAACGCGAAACCGCTGAACGCGACCCCGCTGTCCGAGCAGATCGCGCGCGACGAGCTCGGGCTCGTATGGGCGGACGCTGAATTCGCGGCCGATTCGCCGGACAAGATCACCGCCCCCAACGACGATTACAAGAGCCCGCCGATGCAGCGGCTTGCCGAACTGACGCGCGGCGCGCAACGCGAGTTTCTCGTGCTGTCGCCGTACTTCGTCCCGCGCGACGCGGGGGTCGACGCGCTCGGGCGGCTGAGCGCGCGCGGTGTACGCGTGGCGATCCTCACGAACTCGCTCGCCGCCACCGACGCGGTCGCGGTGCAGGCCGGCTATGCGCCGTACCGCGTGCCGATGCTGCGGCGCGGCGTCGAGCTATACGAATACAAGCCGGACCAGGCACGCCCGCACACCCGCATGCTCGGCTCACGTTCCCGCGCGAGCCTGCATGCGAAGGCTTACGTGATCGACCGGAAGGTGCTCGTGATCGGTTCGATGAACCTGGATCCGCGCTCCGCGCGTCTAAATACGGAACTCGCGCTCGTGATCCACAGCCCGCAGCTCGCGGGCCAGGTCGCCAATCTGTTCAACGCGGCGACGAACCCCGCCGTCAGCTATCGTGTAACGCTCGCGCCCGATACGCCGGGCACTGCGCAGGCCGCCGCAAGCACGTGGCCGCTGGTATGGACGAGCATCGACGATGGCCGCGTTCACACCTACAGCATCGATCCGAACGCAGGCTTCTATCGCAACCTGCTTGCCGGGCTATGCCGGCTGCTGCCGATCGACGATCAGCTTTAATCCAACGCGCAATATCGTGCGCGCCCCGCAGTGTGCGTTATAGCGCACTGCGGATCTTTGCAGCGAGCGCTTCGAGTTCCGCCGCATCAGCCATCTCGCGCGCATGCATCTTGAGCGGCTCGTCGGCCCAGCGCGGAATCACGTGAAAATGCACGTGCGGCACCGTCTGCCCCGCCGCCGCACCATTGAACTGTCCGATGAAGAGCCCCTGCGGTTCGAGCGTCTTGCGCAGCGCGAGCGCGACGCGCTTCACCGTTTTCATACATTCAGCCGCGCCGGCTTCGGACAGTTCGTAGAACGTTTCCGCCTGCTCCTTCGGCAGGACAAGCGCATGGCCCTTCGATTGCGGCATGATGTCCATGAACGCCAGCGTCGTATCCGTTTCGCACAATCGGATACACGGCATTTCGCCGCGCAGGATTTTCGCAAAAATGTTCGATTGATCGTAGGCCATCAAAAAACTCCCGGCTCGCGAGCCTGTTTATCGGATGTTATCGGATATCGGATTACCGTAGACGCACGATTCTTACCGCTCGGGCGCGATCGTGCAAGCAATCCGGCTCGCAGCGCCGGTGCCGGGACTGGCGCGTCTGCGCCGGCAAATACTCCGGCGCGGGCGATCCGGCTCGACGGGGCTCAGCGCGGCAGGAGCGAGCGCAGCGCGACCGACCGGTCCGCAAGTTGCGCGGCGGTGAGCTTGACGTCCGCAGTCATCAGCCGGCGACACACGGCAATTTCGCTTCCCGCGTTCACCGCAGCCGCAGCCCGCAGCCGGCCCTCCGGGTTCAGCGCGAACACGCAGAACGCGTGCTCGTGCGGTGCGCCGCGCGCGACCAGCGTTTGCCCGCTGTCGAAAAGACCGATTGTCTGCAGGTTGCAGTCGTACTGATCCGACCATAGCCACGGCCATTGCGCATAGATATGCGCACCGCCGAGCATGTTCGCCGCAGCAATGGCTGGCTGGTTTTCCGCGACCTGCCACGATTCGACCCGCACCGGCTTGCCGACGAGCGGATTGAAATGCCGCGTGACCTCGCCGGCAGCGAAAATCGCCGGATCGGCGGTGCGGCACTGTGCGTCCACGCACACGCCATCATCGACCGCGAGCCCGGCCTGCGTCGCCAGCTCGACGTTCGGCGTAACGCCAATGCCGGCAACGATAACGTCCGCGTCGAGCGCGCCCATGCTCGTATCGACGACGCCCGCGCCATTCGCACCGCGCCGGATCCGTTCGGGCAACGTACAAAGCCGCACGTCGACGCCATGCCGCGCATGCAACGCGAGCGCGAACGCACTGACCGCCTCCGGCATACCGCGTTTCAACAAACGTTGCGCGGGTTCGATCAGCGTCACGCGACAACCGAGCCGCACCGCGGAGGCTGCGACCTCCAACCCGATAAAACCGCCGCCCAGCACGGCGACGCGCTTGCCAGGCAAAAGCACCGCGCGCAATGCGCGTGCATCGGCGATAGTGCGCATGTAATGAACCTGCACATCCGGATCGAGCGGCCCCGTGAAATGCCGCACGCGCGAGCCGGTCGCGATCAGCAGGCGCGCGTATCCGACGCTCGAGCCGTCGCTCAGCCGCACGCGCCGCGCAGCGCGCTCAATCGCGTCGACACGCACGCCGAGCCGCAACTCGATGCGCCGGTTGCGATACCACGCGGCATCGCGCATGAATGCGCGCCGCTCGCCGTCATCCCCGAGCAGCGCGTCCTTCGACAGAACGGGCCGGTCATAAGGCAATTCGGGTTCCGCACCGATCAGCACGATCCGCGCGGCCGGATCGCACTCGCGCAGCGTTTCGGCCGCGCGCCGCGCCGCATGGCCGCCGCCCGCGATCAAGTAAGGATCAGCCGTCGACATGGATCTCCACCCGAGCGTCGACGATACGAATCGGATACGCGCGCACGGGCGCCGTCACCGGCGGGCACTGCGGCGCACCGGTTCGAATATCGAAACGCCCCTGATGCAACGGACATTCGACGCAGCCGTCCTCGACAAAACCTTCGGACAACCGCGCATGCCCGTGCGTGCACAGATCGTGCAACGCAAACACGTCGTCGCCAATCCGGAATACGGCCACCGGCGTGTTGCCGACGACGCGCATCGCCGGTTCGTCTTCGATGAATTCGTCGAGCGCGCCAAGCGGCTGCCATGCGGCGACGGTTTCATTACTCATGCTTCGAACTCCTGGTCAGATCAGATCGGCGTCGCGAGCAGCGTCTGCACGCGAGACGTGTCGTAAATCACGCGCTTCTTCTTGTAGCGCAGCCCGGTGGCCGTGCGCACGACCGTGTCGCAATACTTGCCCGCCTGATAGACGTTCGATTCGCCGTCGCTGCGCGTCTGCACGACGACGTAGCTGCTCTGCGTGTCGATTTCAGCGTCGCGCTCGCCGACGATCGTGAGCCCCGACGTCATGTGCCGGTACGTGTGCGCATCGTAGATATTCGCGTAACGCAGCGACACGACGCGATCGCGCAGCATCCGCCGGTTTGTGCAATGAACGATGCCGATCGGCAATCCCAGGTCCGCGTTTTCCTTAGGAACGATTTCGTACAGGCAATCGTCGGTGAAAAACTCCGGCCAGCGCTCGAGCTGATCGTTGTCGAGAGCGGCGACGTAGCGCTCCTGCAGCATCCGCAGTTCGAGCCACAGCCGAATGTCGTCGGTGATATCCGTCATGTTCGCCTCCCGCTCAATAGCCCATCAGCTTTTGGTAGCCGACCCAGAATTTGCGGATCAGGCTCTCGGTGATCGCCGTGTCCTGCTGATCCGGATTGCCGCGCGACATCTCGATCACCGAAGCCGCTTGCGCATCGCGCACCGTGCCGCGCTGGACCAGTTCGGTCGCCTCGGTATCCTCCATCGAGATGTAGCCCGCCGGCCCGACGAGATTCGCCTGCTTGATCCGCAACGCGCGCAGCTCGGGAGTATCGTCCGCATAACCGAAGAAGTGGAAGATCAGTTCGAAATTCTTCGGCCCCTTCGGCAAGAGCTGCCGTGCGACTAGCGTATTGTGGATCTGCTGGATCACTAGTTGCGGAAAGATCGGCTGAATGTGATTGGTCGTATCCTCGTCGTATTCGGAGACCAGCGCGAGTATCGAATCGTCCTCGAGCGAAAATCCTTCGTCGAACGAACGGATGTGCTGCTGCTTGTACGCGCTCGCGGTGTCCTCGTCGTCGCGCGTCTTCGTCATCGTGATGATGCTGTGCAGGCCGTGCGCCGCGTCCGGAATCGAGCGTGCCTTCATCCCGACTCGAAAGATGTTGAACGTCGTATGAAACAGATGCAGCATGCTCGCGTGGTACGGGTCCTTCACGTTCTCGAAGTACAGTTTCCAGTTCGATTTCGAGTATTGCCGCGTGCAGCCGAGATACTCGATCGGCTTATGAAAGATCCGGTCGATCCACGGCCGCATCTGCGCACCGAGGTAGTCGGGCAGCGGCGCGACCTCGTCGCTGAATGTGGCGAACACGAGCCCGCGATAGCTGTCGACGCGCAGCTTGCGCAGCCCGTGACGCTTCGGATCGAAATCGGCGGGCATCCCCGACATGCCTTTCTGCCCGCGCCGGAACGGCACGCCGAGCAGATTGCCTTGATTGTCGAAACTCCACTGATGATAGACGCACGTGTGTGAGCTTGCGTTACCGCGCGCGCGGCGGCAAATCTGCGCGCCGCGGTGCGCGCAGCGGTTCACCCATGCGGCAAGCGCGCCGTCGTCGCCACGCGTGACGACCACGGGCGTATCGCCGACAAACGTGCTCTTGAAGTCGCCCGCACGTGGAATTTCCGCTTCGAGCGCGACGAAGCTCCATGTCGGCCCGCGAAAGATGCGCTCCTGCTCGCGCTCGTACACGGCCTGCGAGCTGAACACTTTGTATGGCACGCGCGAGCCGTCGTCGTGCGGAAACCGCACATCGGACGAATCGGCGCGATCGACCAGCGATACCGGCGATTCGGTCAATTCCATCGTTGTCTCCTGTCAAGGCGGTCGACAAGCCACCCGATGGAATCCATTTTTGAAAAGCCAGAATCCGGCGTCTATCCGAAAAATGCGCGCCATGCGCGATTGCGGCGGTGCAGTATCCACTTTCGGCAGCTTTTCAAGGTACGATGCGCATTAGATTTGCCGTCCGGCCGACGAACGACGTTCGAGATGCCGGCGCGCCATGCGAGGCAACCGGCCATGTCCCCCATCCCATTCGAGCCGCTCGCGCTGCGCGAGCACAGGCTGTTCGAATCGCGCGATCTCGACGAAACGCGCGAGCGCATCTCGCGCGTGATGCAGCCGCACGCGCTGCTGCCGAGCGGCGCCGCGACCGGGCCCGCCCATATGGACTTCGTGCGGCTCGGCGGGCTTGGAATCGGCGCGATCGCGTTCGGCGATGCGATGCAGGTGCGCGTCGATGCAGTCGACGGCTATCACTTGCTGATGTTTTGCCTCACGGGCCGCGCCCGAGTGCGCGCGATGGGCCGCACGTTCGACGTCGACACCCGCACCGGCGTGTTGTGCGCGCCCGGTGAACCGTTTGCCGCGCAGCTATCGGCTGATTGCGAGCAGTTCGTGCTGCGCATCGATGCCGCCGCGCTTGCCGCGTGCGTCGGCGACGCGGCGACGGCGCTCGAGCCAGTCATCGGCGTCGGCGACTCGTCGCTGAGCGCGTGGATGCAACAGCTCGCGCTCGTCGCACGCTCGCCGCAGCTACTCACCTGCGCGCGCGTGAACCCGCGCGTGGCTACGCGGCTCGAACAACTGCTGATCGACCTGTTGATCGACGGCCATCCGCCCTGCGCCGTGCCGGCGCGGCGCGCCGGCACGGCGCCCGGCTTCGTTCGGCGCGCGCAGGCACTCATCGATGCCCAGTTCGCGCAGCCATTGCAGCTCGCGGATATCGCCCGCGCAGCGGGCGTCCCCGAACGCACGCTGCGGGACGGCTTCGTGCAATTTTGCGGCACGAGCCCGATGCAGTATCTGCGCCAGGTTCGTCTCGATCACGCTCGCGAATGGCTGCTGCACTCGGCGCCGGCCAACCGGCGGATCGCCGAAATCGCGCTCGATTGCGGATTCACGCATCTCGGCCGTTTCGCCAATGCCTATCGCGAGCGGTTCGGCGAGCTGCCGTCAGCAACGCTAGGCGGCGCACGCGACGGCTGATCCGGCATGCCGTGAACGGCGGCACACCATCCGCCGCGTTCGCCGCTCTGCCAAGCAACCGGCACGCACGAAGCAGCATCCGGCGCCGCGGCGCTGCGACGACAGCCGGCCTGGTCACGCCATCCGGCCCAAACGGATGGCCACAAGCATTTGCCGCGCACACCGAACAGCGGAGCAGCCCAGCTCACTGCAAGACCGGAAGCCCCAGGCGCTCCCTATTTCGACAACTGCGCATCAATACAAGGAATGCGGCGGCCAACCCTGCTTCGGCAGGCATCAAGCCGGAAGCTCGCATGCCTGCTTGAGAAGGCTGCGCAATGCACGGTTGGCGGGGTCCGTACCAAAGCGCGGATGCCATGCCTGCGAGATCAGCACCGGCGGTGTCGCCACCGGCAGTTCGCGCGTGCGCATGCCGTGCCGGGCGGTTTGCGTAAGCCGCTCCGCGACGCAGGCGACCAGATCGGTCTCCCGCGCGACCGCCAGCGCCTCCGCGAACGTCGGCGTCACGACGGTCACGCGCCGCGAATGGCCCAGCACATGGAGCATGTCGTCGACGGGCCCCGTCGTGCGGCCGCGCCGCGAGACCGTCACGTGCTGATAACGGCAAAAGAGTTCCGGCGTGATCGTCTCGGCTTGCTCGAGCGGGTGCCCGACGCGAAACGCCGCAACGAAGCGGTCGCGAAACAACGCCTGACGGACGATCTCGGGCCCAATATCGGCAATCACACCGACATCGAGATCGATCAAACCCTCGCGCAGCGACTCGACGTCTTGCTGGCCTTGCGCCTTGAAGCGCAGCTGCACGTTCGGCGCCGCTTCCATCATCAACATCAGCAGCACCGGGCCGAAACTGCTCACGAAGCCGTCGTCGGCGCGAATCGTGAAGGTGCGCGTCAATTGCCGTAGATCGAACGTCTCGCCGTCCTGCAGCAGCGCGCGCGCGCGCTCGACGATTTCGCGCGTCCCCTTGCGCAGCGCCAACGCGCGCGGCGTCGGCACCAGTACGCGGCCCGCGCGCACGAAAATCGGATCGCCGATCATTTCGCGAATCTTGTTCAGCGTGCGGCTCATCGTCGGCACGCTGAGATTCATCCGTTCGGCCGCGCCCGTCACGCTGCCCTCGGTCAAGAGCGCATCGAGGGCGATCAGCAGATTCAGATCAAGTGGTTGTTGCATGCCTTTTAGGATCGAAATCGTTTCCTCGAACCGCCCGGCTCGGCCGGACGGGCGAACGCCGCGCTCGTGGCGAAGGCGCGGCGTGCCAATTGTCGTGAAGAGAACCGTAGCACGAACTTGACTTGCGATAACTGAAAAGTATGTTTTCGTCGTAGATCATTTCTGAAAATCAACGCCGTCGCTAACCTCCGGAACGTAAATCGAAATTCAATAGAACGGAGTCACCAATGGTTGGCGAAGTATCGCTTCGGGAGGGCCCGGAACCCAAGCGCACGCTGGCGCACCGGGCGGCCGCCATGATCGTCGGCGCGGCAGTCGCGTCGCTGTCCGGCTGCGCTGCGGACATTACCCCACGCACGACGCTCGTTGCACCCGGTGAAAGGGACGCGGGCGCGAACATCAGCGAAGCGGCACGCGCCGCCCGCGCGGCTCAGGCCATCGATACCGCAGGCTGGTGGAAAGCCTACGGCGATCCGCAACTCGACACGCTGATCGCTCGCGCCACCCAATCGGCGCCGAGCATGACGCTCGCGGTGGCACGCGTCGAACAAGCGCAGGCCGAGCTTGGCGCCGTGTCGTCGGGCGATCTGCCTTCGCTGAATGGCAACGGCGGTGCCCTCATCGAGCATTTTCCCGATCACTACACCTATTCGTCGCAATACGCGGGCAGAGGCGGCAGCGAAGGCCGCCTGACGCTCGACGCGCAGTACCGGCTCGACTTCTGGGGTAAGCGTCGCGAAGCGAAGGCCGCGGCCCAGGAGCGGCTGCGCGCCGCGCAAGCCGAGCAGGCCGACGCGCGCCTGCTGTTACAGACGGCGATCGTCGAAGCTTACGTCGGCCTCGATATCGCCTATAAGGTGCGCGACATCGCGACAAACGCCCTATCGCGCCGCCACGGCGTGGTCGATCTGCTGAAGTTGCGCGCGAAATCGGGGCTCGCCACCGACATCGACGCCGTACAGGCACGCGAAGCCATCACCGAGACGCGCAGCGAGATCCAGCGGCTCACCGGCGAAATCGCGCGGCGCCGCAATCAGCTTGCCGCGCTCGCGGGCGAAGGCCCGGCGTTCGGCGAGCAGCTCGCACGGCCCGCACTCGCGAACTTGGCCGACCCCGCACCGCTTTCGCCAATTCCGGCCACACTGCTCGGCTACCGGCCGGATCTCACCGTCGCGCGCGCGAACGCCGAGGCTGCGATGCATGAAATCGGCGTCGCGAAGGCTGCGTTTTATCCCGACATCGACCTGATGGCGTTCGCGGGCTTCAAGAGCCTCGACGTCGGCCAACTATTGCGCCCGGGCAGCACGGCCCTCGGTTTCGGCCCGGCAATCACGCTGCCGATTTTCGAAGGCGGCTTGCTGCAAAGCAACCTGAAGCGCCGTACAGCCCAGTACGACGCAGCCGTGAGCATTTACAACCAGACCGTTGCGACGGCGCTTTCGCAAGTGGCCGACGGCATCGTGACGCTGCGCGCCGAGCATGCGCGCAAGCTCGATGCCGACGAAGCGCTCGCGCATTGGCAGCGCGTGGTCGGACTGCAACAGGAGCGCGAACGGCAAGGCCTCTCGAGCAAGCTCGACCGCATCGCGACCGAGACGGCGCTGCTGCTCTCCGAGCGCCGCGCTGCCGAGCAGGATGCGCGCATCGCGCTTGCGCAGACTGCGTTGATTCGCGCGCTCGGCGGTGCCTGGAGCCCGTCCCGCCCCCATTCCGACCATACGACCCCATCGATCGACCATGAGTGATACCACCCAAGCCCAAACAGTTGAACAGCGCACCGTCCAGCGCAAAAAGCGCCTGACCGTCATCGCCGTGGCCGTCCTGATCGCAGGCGGAGCATGGTTCGCATGGGATGCGCTGTCGAACGGCGCCGCGCGCACGACCGACGACGCGTATGTCGGCGGCCGCGTCGTACAAATCACGCCGCAGGTAAGCGGCACGGTAACGCGCATCCTCGCCGACAACACCGATCGCGTCACGGCGGGCGCACCACTCGTCGAGATCGATTCGGCCGATGCGCGCATCGAGCTGAGTGCCGCCGAAGCGCAGCTCGCCCAGGCAGTGCGCGCCGTGCGCGGCATGTACGCAGCTGACGCACGCTACGATGCGGACGTGAAACTGCGCCGTGCCGAACTCGACAAAGCACAAGCCGACCTTGCCGCAAGGCGGGCGATCGCATCGGCCGGCGCGGTGACGGGCGAAGACGTGCGGCATGCCGAAGTCGCCGTGCGCGCCGCGCAAGCAGCGCTCGACTCGGCTCAGCAACAGCTCGTGCAGGCGCGCGCGCAAATCGACGGCTCGACGATCGAATCGCACCCCGCCGTGCAATCCGCCGCGCAACGGGTGCGCGCCGCCGAACTCGCCCTGGCTCGCAGTGTCGTGCTTGCACCTGTCTCGGGCATGGTTGCACAGCGTGCCGTGCAGTTGGGCAAACGCATTGCGCCCGGCGACAAGCTGATGTCGGTCGTACCGCTCAACCATCTATGGGTGGACGCGAACTTCAAGGAAGTGCAGCTCAAGGGCGTATGCCCAGGCCAGAAAGCAACCATCACGGCTGACATCTACGGCAAATCGGTCAAATATCATGGCGTCGTCGCCGATATCGAGGCCGGCACCGGAGCAAGCTTCGCGCTGCTGCCCGCGCAAAACGCAACCGGCAACTGGATCAAGGTCGTCCAGCGCGTACCCGTGCGCGTGTTGATCGATCCGAAGGATCTGGCCGCGCATCCGTTGCGCATCGGCATGTCGGTCGAGGCAGAAGTGATCGCCGACAAATGCGACCCCGCGGCGGCCGCAGCGCGTCACCCGCAAGTCGACGATGCAGCAGCGATTTACGCGGCGCAGCAGGCGCAAGCCGAAGTGCGCGTGCGCGAGATCATCGCCGCAAACATGGGGGCGAAGTGATGTCGGCCGCCGCTCAACCGGCCGCAGCCGGGCCGGCCGCCAAGCAGCCCATTGCGCCGCTATCGGGTTCGACACTGATCCTTGCCACGCTCGCGCTCGGCCTCGCCTCGTTCATGGCCGTTGTCGACATCACGATCGCAAACGTATCGGTGCCGACGATTTCCGGCAATGTCGGCGTAAGTTCGGACGAAGGCGAATGGATCATCACGTCGTTCGCGATCGCGAACGCTGTCTGCATTCCGCTGACAGGCTGGCTCGGCCGGCGCTTCGGTCAAGTGAAGCTGTTCGTGGCGTCGCTCGCCGCGTTCACGCTCGCCTCGGTGCTCTGCGGCCTTGCTCCGACATTCGAGACACTGCTCGCCGCGCGCGTGCTGCAAGGCGCGGTATCGGGGCCGATCGTGCCGCTTTCTCAGGCCTTGCTCGTGGCCGTCTTCCCGCGTGATAAGCAAGCGCTCGCTGTTGCGATGTGGGCGATGACGAATATGGCCGGCCCCGTGGTCGGACCCATGCTCGGCGGCTGGATCACTGATGAATACAGTTGGCCGTGGATCTTCCTCGTCAACGCGCCGGTCGGCATCTTCGTAATCGCAACAATCACAATGTTGCTGCGCGGGCATGACACGCCGACCGTCAAACTACCGGTCGACATCATCGGCCTGCTCTTGATCGCGATTGGAATTGGCTGCCTGCAAGTGACGCTGGATCGCGGCCGCACGCTCGACTGGTTTGCATCGCCCTTTATCTGCGCAACGGCCATCGCAGCCGTTCTGGGCCTCGTGGTCCTTGTGATCTGGGAGCTTGGCGATCCGCATCCGATCATCGATCTACGGCTGTTCAAGCATCGCAACTTCGCCGTCGGCACGATCGCCGTCGCAGCCGGCTTCGGGCTGTACTTCGCCGCGCTCGTGCTCGTGCCGCTGTGGCTACAAACCAATCTCGGCTACAGCTCGACTTGGGCCGGCCTGGTCACCGCACCGATGGGCGTCTTCGGAATCCTGCTTGCGCCGTTTCTAGGCAAGTGGGTAAGGCGCGTCGATGCGCGGTTCTTCGCGAGCCTTGCCTTCATCGCATGGGCGGGCGTGGCCTGGTGGCGTTCGACCATGACGACTGACGTCGACGCCGGAACGGTTGCGCTGCTGTGCTTGGCGCAAGGCATCGGGATCGGCTTCTTTTTGACCCCGCTTGTCAGCTTGTCGCTCGTCGGCGTGCCGCCGGAGAAGATCGCAGCAGCCTCGGGGCTGCAAACGGCGATCCGGATGATGTCGGGCAGCCTCATCGCATCGCTCGCGCAAACCTTCTGGGATCAGCGTGCACGCTTTCACCAAACCTACCTCGTGCGCACGCTCAACGCCCTCAACGATCAGACGGCCGCAAACGTGGCGGAATTGAAACGCGGCGGCTTCAGCGAGGATCAGGCGTGGGGCGTGATCAACCATCAACTCGATTTGCAGGCCCACATGTTGTCACTCAACGATTTTTTCTATTTTTCGACGTTTGCCTTCCTCGCTGCGCTCGCGATCGTTTGGCTCGCGCGCATGCCGAAAAAAACCGCCTGAATTTACGATCTCACTAGCCTCCCATGAACGCCTTCACGTCTTTCAAGCAAAAAAACCGCACGCTCGTACCCGTCGAGGTTGTGCAAATTCGTGACGTCACTCCGTGTATGCGTCGCATTTCCATCATCGGCGAAGGGTTGCGCACGATGGAAGTCGATCTGCCCGCGCAATGGGTGAAGCTGTTCGTGCCGACCGACCACGACGGCAAGATCGGCCGCGCATACACGATTCGCGATTTCGATGCCACTGCCGGCCGGATGGATATCGATCTCGTTCTGCACGGCGACGAAGGGCCCGCGACGAGATGGGCGGTTAATGCGCGGCTCGGCGAGACGATCGAGGTGGCGGGTCCGCGCGGCGGTTACGAAATCGATGCGCATGCAATGCATTTCACGTTGATCGCCGATGCCACCGCGTTGCCGGCAGCCGCCTCGATCCTGTCGCGGCTGCCCACATCGTCCAGCGTGCGTATCATCATCGAGGTCAACGACGCACGCGAGGAGCAGATGCTGAAGTGCCGCGCACCCGTGACAGCTCATTGGCTCCATTCGGGGCGCCAAGCGCCGGGCACAAGCGGGCAAATCGCAGCATTCGTGCGCACACTTGCGCTCGACCCGATCGAGCACCGCGTTTGGGTAGCCGGTGAATCGTCGATGGTGCGAGACGTGCGCGACCATCTGATGAAAGACCGGGCATTTGCGCGCGGCGCAATACGCTCGCAGGGCTATTGGAAATTAGGCGAGGCCGATCATCGCGACCGAGATTGATCGCTCGGCCGGCTCAAATCAAGTACAAGCGGGGGAGGAACTGCGCGACGATCGCAGCCCCGCCCCACGACGGCAGTACAAATTCTATGCGCCGGCATCGATCGCGAACGCAGCTGGCGGCCCTACTTGTGCAAGCCATTGCCGATAGCAGCGCGCTCCATTTCAAGCTCCAGGCCAATCGGTTTCAGCAAAAGCCGGCATCGATATCAGTTCGATCTCGATGCAGACGCGCGCACCCCACAGCCGGTGTACATCCGCAATCTTCCAATACAAAAAGCAGCAACGGGCAACTCAGCCGATTTGATTATTCAGGAGTCCGGCCATGAAGCCAGTACTGTTCACAAAGAGACGAATTCCCGATACCTGGTAACGGGTTGAACGTCATCTCATGCATAGTGAATTTTCGTTGTTTTTATCTAAAAAACAGGGAAATATCATATTCGAAAATAGATAAATCCAAAAAAAACGATATGCATGAGCTGGGCCAAATACCCTTGAGTATCGAATGCCGATCACAAAATGCGAGTAGCGGGTGTTGCCAAACGGACGATAGCGTCATGTATGTCGGCTGTTTAGTGCGGATACGGAACATCGCTCCCTTCATTCGTCACCAATCATTTGCTTCGTCAACGCGTACGAACCATATAGACAGGGAAAACACGGCCACTGTGCCGCGATCATCACGATTTCTCAAAATGCGAGTTGCTCAATCTGCTTTGCATAAATACACTGCAATTCGTCGAACATAATATTTCTTACCAAGCAATCGTCACTGAATCGAGATCATCGGCACAAGACCGCGGACTCGATGCAGGCAGTGTCAGTCATGTGCTGCGCGCCGTTGCTATTTCCATGCAAGTCGTTCATTGCGCCTTTCATTCGGCGCTGCTTCGTCACGACTGTATATGGTTGACGAAACATTCATTCGAGGAGGAGTGCTTGAAAAACGATTCGATTTGCCTGCCGGGTTCCGACGCACAGGCAAGCGACATCGTCATATACACAGGCGACGAATATCTCGCGAGCCTGAATGACGATCGCGAAGTCTGGCTCAATGGCGAGCGCGTCAAGAACGTGGCTCATCATCCGGCGTTCAGAAACTCGGCCAGGATGATCGCTCGCTTTTACGATGCGATTCACGACGAATCCCGCCGTGAAATTCTGACGATTCCGATGGACGACGGCAGTGGCTTTCGCTGTCACCGGTTCTTCCAGGCGCCGCGTTCGGCCGAGGAACAATTGGCCGCACGCGATGCAATTGCAGAAACCGCACGCCTCAATTACGGTTGGATGGGGCGCACGCCCGATTTCAAGGCAGCGTGGATCGGCACGTTCGGCGCAAACCGTGAACTCTACGGCGAATTTCAACACAACGCCCAGCGCTGGTATGACCTTACGCGCAAGCGCCTGCCGTTCATCAACCATGCCGTGGTGAATCCGCCGGTCGACCGGCACAAAGACCCGAATCACTCCGATGTCTTCGTGCACGTGGACGAGGAAACCGATGGCGGCCTCATCATCAGCGGCGCCAAAGTCGTCGCAACAGGCGCAGCGCTCACGCACTACACGTTCGTCGCACACTACAACGTCGTCTATCGCGACAAGAAATTCTCGCCTGTGTTCATGGTCCCGACGAATGCGAAGGGCGTGAAGCTGATTTGTCGCCAGTCGTATGAACTCAATGCATCGCGCACGGGCACGCCGTTCGATCACCCGCTATCGAGCCGCATGGACGAGAACGACTCGATCCTCGTCTTCGATCGAGTATTCGTGCCGTGGGAAGACGTATTCATGTACGGCGTCGAGCAATCGAACCGCTTCGTCGAGCATTCCGGCTTCTTCGGCCGCACGCTGATGCACGGCTGTACGCGTCTTGCGGTCAAGTTCGATTTCATATGCGGCCTGTTCATCAAGGCGGTTGAAATGACCGGCACCAGCCAATTCCAAGGCGTACAAGGCGCGGTTGGCGAAGCCATCGCGCTGCGCCACATGCTCTGGGGCTTGTCCGATTCGATGGCCTGGCGCGTGGAGCCGTGGAAAGGCGACTTCGTGCTGCCCGACACGGAATCGGCGCTCGCTTATCGGGCGCTCGCGGCAGATTCATATAGCCGATTGATCAATCTGATCCGCAAGACTGTGGCGAGTTCGCTCATCTATCTGCCTGCGCACGCAGACGATTTCCGTCAGGCCGATGAACGTTCGTATCTCGATCGCTACGTGCGCGGCGCCGACGGCGTCGATGCCGTCGAGCGTGTGAAGCTGATGAAACTGCTATGGGATGCGACCGGCTCCGAATTCGCGTCGCGGCACGAACTCTATGAGATCAACTATTCGGGCAGCTACGAAAAAAGTCGTCTCGACACGTTGAACGTGGCGCGCGGCAGCGGACGCACTGAAAAGATGACCGCGTTCGTCGATCAGTGCCTCAACGAATACGATCTCGACGGATGGCGAGCCTCCGATCTGCGCCACGCATCAGCCACCGGCTGATCGAGACTCTGTTTATCTTCTCGAACGTGTGCGCGGCGCAATGTCGTACGCACGTCAACAATCGGCACGTGATGCCGCCGATCGGAATATGAGGAATTGGGCCGTGCACGATAGAGAACGGGAAGTCGCTGTCGTAACAGGCGCCGCAAGCGGTATCGGAGCCGCGAGCGTGCGCGCTTTGGACCGCCAAGGATACGACGTGGCCTGCATCGATCGCGATCGAGCCGCACTCGACGATTTACTCGGCGATATCGGGGGACGTCATCGATCGTTTTGCGTCGACGTCTGCGACGAAAGCGCGATCGTCGATGCATTCGCGCAAATCATGCGTTGGCGCGGACGCATCGATGCGCTCGCCACGTGTGCGGGCGTTGTCGATACGACGGAATGGTCGAAGCTGTCGACGGAACGATTCGTCACCGTGATGAACGTCAACGTGCTCGGCACGTTTCTCGCCATCCGCGAGGCAGCGGCATCTATGCAAGCCGGCTCGCGTATCTGCACCGTATCTAGCGTCGCGGGCATTCGCGGTGGCGGCCTCGCCGGCACCGTCGCCTATGCGGCAAGCAAGGGCGGCGTGATTTCGATGACGAAGACACTCGCACGCGAGCTGGGGCCGCTCGGCATCACAGTCAATTGCATCGCGCCGGCTGTGATTCGCACGCCGATGCTCGATCGGACCGCGAAAACAGCCGGACAAATCGAACGTTTTCGCGGCATGACGGCGCTGCACCGTGAAGGCAGCGCGTCCGAGGCCGCGGAGGCTGTCACATGGTTCCTCTCAAAGCATTCGTCGTTCGTCACCGGCACGACGCTGCCCGTCGACGGCGGGCTCACGATGCTTTGAAATCCTATGTATGGTTCGCATGTCTTCCATTCCGGAGCATAGATGGCTATTTCCACTGATAATCCCTTTTCGCTGATGCGCACGTGGTACTTCGTCGCGGGTGCGGATCAGCAAGCGCTTCGGGATGCCGGCATAACCGGCGCCGATGTCGTGATTCAAGAACTCGAGGATTTCACACCGAACGATCTGCGCGCTGCCGCACGCGGTTACGCCCGCGATGCGATGGAGCATTGGCGGCGGCAAGGCGCGATACCGGGCGTGCGAATCAATCCGTTCACCACCTGCGGGCTCGAGGATCTCGAGGGCGTAATGCCAGCGTTACCGGCCGTCGTCATGATGTCGAAGGTCGAGACGACGGAACAGGTCGAATCGCTCGATGCCGAAATCTGCAAATGGGAACACCGCCTCGGCATTCCGATCGGCTCAACGGCAATCGTGCCGAATATCGAAAGCGCGCTCGGTATCGTCAATGCAATCCCGATCGCGCACGCAAGCGCCCGCGTGCATGCGATGCTCGTCGGCACCGAAGATATGGTCGTCGATCTCGGCGCAGATCGTTCCCGAGAAGGCACGGAATTGTTTCATCCGCGCGCGCGCTTCCTACTCGAATGTGCAGCGGCCGGCGTACTCGCGATCGATTCGCCTTATACATTCTCGGACGAAGCGGGCGCCAGCGCCGACATGCTCTGGGCACGCTCGATCGGATACAACTCGAAGGCCGTGGTGAACGCGCATCTCGTCTCGCTGACGAACCGCGGATTCACGCCATCGGACGAAAAAATTTCGCTCGCCCGTCGACAGATTGAAGCGTTCGAGACATCGCTAAGTGCGGGCATGGTGCGTGCGGAAGTGGACGGACTCGTCGTCGAGCGGCCGAGCTATGCGTCGGCGCGGCGGTTGGTTGCACGCCACGCGCAGTTGTCGGAGCGCGCCGCATCGCGGGCGATTATGCGCGGTTGACGAAGGGTGCCGGGTATCCGGCAATTGCCGCATGTCCAGCGTCGAAGTCGGTTTGGCGGCCGCTCGCGGGCGCGAGCGGCCGAGGCGGAACGAACGCGAATCAGCTCGCTTCGGCGCGCAACTGCCGAGCGGCCGTCATCGCATCTTGACGCCGATCGCCGAGAAACGGGCGCACGGTGTCGCCGGCGCGATCAACCGGGGTGTACCTAAGAAACCCGAGGATGATGCGCACGATCGAACGTTCGATCTCATCGGACGCGAATTGCCACGGAGGGTCGATCACGGCCGCATGCACCAGCGATTGCGCGACCTGAAGCAAGGTCCATGCGGCAAGATCGAAATCGATGGCGGTAATCTCGTGCTGGTGTTTTTCGAGCAGCGTGCGCAAACAGCACAGGATTTGAGTGTCGGCAGGACTGTCGGCGACCGGCGTGTCGAAGAAGCGGAATTCCTGTTCAAGCACCTGATGCAACGCAGGAGCGCTCTCGTGTTCCGCCATCATCGCACGCACGATGGCTTCAATGCTGTGCTCGAGATCACTCGATCGAGCAGCAACACATCGCTCGATCGCATTGCGCATCTGAACGGCATGCCGCTCGTGCAACGCGGCAACCAGCGAACTCTTATTCGGAAAATATTGGTAGACCGAACCAACGCTCACGCCGGCGCGTTCGGCCACCATATTCGTTGTCATACAGGCATAGCCACGCTCGGCTAAAAGCTGGGCAGTCGCCTCGAGAATCAGTTCGACCGTCTGTGCGGATCTTGCCTGCCTCGGGCGCTTGCGCGGTTGAGGAAATTCTCTCATGAAGATGCTCCTGACAAAATGCACCCGCTAATTAAAGCGAGAAAGGACTCCAAACCCATTTGGTGACCTGCATCACGGATTTGCGTTGACGGATCGTGAGCGGCCTCGATTTCCGAATAGAAAAACCGTCAAATATGCGATAAAAATATCGTCATTTTATAGTTCGCAATAGCATTAATTTTGTGTAGTTATGTCAGTTACGCGCCCGGCTCTCGGCACACGAGCATGATGTGTAGCTGATCATATTGTAGCGCAAAGAGACGGTCGATCCATTGATAAAAAATTAAGTCACCGATCCAATATTTTGCGCGTATCTCCGATGTTATCCATGCTCATAAAAGTCGGCGTATCGCACCGTCTTATAATTTGTATGACAATATTAAATTAATAAAACCGCCAAAATCAAATGCGAGCAAAAATTTCGATCAATGCTTTTCCGGAGCAGCATAAACCTTTGTGCGAACACACGGCGCATGTTCAGGCCATCGCTGATAAACACCTGCCAACACACACGACGGCCGACGGAATACTCATAACTATCTGAAACACAACACGGATTTCGAAGGATCGGCGTGATGCGGAGCATACCTAACGATTGCCCGAGGCCGAATGAGGCAATAGAAATTCACACGCGGCAAATGCGAGTTGCTGACAGCATGCCAACTCCATACCATGCGCGACAGGTGCATCGCATATTTTAAGCACCACTCGCAATCACGCCCGATTCAAAAATGGGTCCGCGTGAATTTCTCATCAAATATCAATACGAGACAACCATGAGCGAAACCGGCTATACGACACATATCGAGGTTAAATATCGGGATACGGACTCGATGGGTCATGTCAGCAGTCCTGTGTACTACGATTATTTGCAGCACGCCTACTTGAGCTATATGTTCGATTTGCTCAAGTTACCTCGCAACCAAAAGCTTCCGCACATCATGGTCAAGACTTCTTGCGAATACGTGCAGCCGGCATTCTTCGGCGATGCATTGTCGATCGAGAGTCGCGTGATCAAGTTCGGTACAAAAAGCTTCGAAATGGAGCATCTGATGCGCCGCGACGACGAACAGAACTCGATCGTTGCAAGGGGATCGTCGACACACGTGATGTTCGATTACGAAAAAAACTGTACCACCGTCGTTCCTGAAGACTTCAAGAATCAGGTTCAGTCTTATCAGACACGCTGAACGACCGTAGCCTGCGGTGCGGCGATGCTAATCAAACGGGAGCAAAGAGGAGCATATGCATTTCAATTGGACGGCTGAGCAATTGGCCATTCGCCACCAGTACGCAGCGATCGGCGGCGAAATCGCGCGCGCAGCGGCCAAGCGAGCGGAAGGATTCGACTATGACGGCTGGAACAGATTGCGCGACGAAGGACTCTGGCGTTTGATCGTGCCGGCAGACTGTCCCGCCAGCAACGAGAATTGGTGGAGTTTCACGGCGGCGCTGGAAGGCTTGTCGTCGACGATCGTCACGCCGGAACTGTTGCTATCGGTAATCGCGCAAGCCGGCATGGTGCGCGCGCTCGCACGGCATGGCACACCGGATCAGCAAAGCCGCTATCTCGATGCAATCCTGCGCGGAGAAGTCAGCGCAACAGGCATCGCGGAGTTGACCACTGGCACCGACGTGCGCAGCATCAACACTTCGCTGACAGAGGTTGGCGGCGAGTATCGCCTGAACGGCAACAAGTTCAACATCGCACATGCACCGATCATGGACTTCGCGCTGATCGTCTGCCGCGCGGGCGACGCGGATACGAACAACATCACGCTGGTGCTGCTCGACAAAGGCGTGCCGGGCTTCACGCCGGGCCGCATCGACGACAAGCTCGGCAATCGCAATCTACCCACCGGCGCGCTGCATTTCGAAGACGTCCCAGTGCGCAAGTCGCAGGTGTTGGGCATACCTGGCCGCGGGCTCGGCACATTGATCGACATCATCTCGCTGGGACGCTTGTATTACGGTCTCGTCGCCGCGCATTTAGCCGAGCCCGCGCTGCGCGACGCGCAACAGTACGCCGCGCATCGTGACAGCTTCAAGAGCACGATCGACCAACACCAGTACGTGCAAAAGCGCATCGTCGATATCCGTATCGGCATGGAACGCTCGCGCTGGCTCGCGTATGGAGCGCTCTCGCAATTGCTGGACGGACATCGCGAAGCGCTGCTGTCGTGCTCGATCGCGAAGCTCGTCGGCGCGGAGGATCTGATCAACGCCGCGACAAGTCTCGTCAAGCTCTACGGCAGCCTCGGCTATCACAACGGTAAGGTTACCGAACTGATGAGAAACGCGCTGGGTTTCGCCAGCGTCGGCGGCACAGAGGAAATGCATCGCAAGAATATTTTCAACCAGATGCAGCGTCTGGCCGCGTGATCCGATGTTTGTGAGCGGCGGCAGGTACGCCGCCGCTCATATCGATCACGCGTCGAACTTCAGGAGCAGAACATGTCTCTAGCGCTCAGAGATCGAGAAGCGGTAACCGCGACGAAAATCGTCAAGCCCGCCATGCTGAAAGAAATCTTGCCGCGTGGCACACGCCAGCGCCAATGCGTAATCGAATCGCGACGTGCAATAGCGGAAATCCTGCATGGCGCAAGCGATCGGCTGCTCACGATCGTCGGCCCTTGTTCGGTGCACGATCCGCACGCTGCGCTCGAATTCGCCGAGCATCTCGTCGACGAGCGGCGACAGTTGGCCGACGACATTGAGCTTGTGATGCGCGTCTACTTCGAGAAGCCTCGCACCACGATCGGCTGGAAGGGGCTCATTAACGATCCGTTGCTCGACGGCAGCTTCGAGATCGAACGAGGGTTGCAAACGGCGCGCCAACTCATGCTAGACATCACCGGCATGGGGTTGCCGATCGCAGTCGAGTTCCTCGATTTGACCACGCCTGCCTACTTGTCGGATCTCGTCAGCTGGGGCGCCATCGGCGCGCGCACCACGCAGTCTCAGGTACACCGCGAGCTCGTATCGGGCCTGCCATGTCCGGTCGGCTTTAAGAACAGCACTGAAGGCAGCGTGCAAGTAGCGATCGATGCGATCCGCGCCGCCAATCAACCGCATCGCTTCCTTGCAGTCGACAGCGACGGTGAGCTGGCAAAGGTGACGAGCGCGGGCAATCGCGATTGCCATCTCGTGCTGCGCGGCGGCAAGCAGCCCAACTACGACGCATGCAGCATCGATACGGCCGTGAGCGCTCTGAAGGCTGCCGGCTTGCTCGCCCGTGTCGTCGTCGATGCGAGTCACGGCAACAGCGGCAAACGTCACGAAAATCAATTGCTCGTTTGCGACAGTCTCGCCGCGCAGCTTGGCTTCGGCGACGACCGAATCGCAGGGGTGATGATCGAATCCAATCTCGTCGAAGGACGTCAGGACGTCGAACCGGGCAAGCCGCTCGTCTACGGCCAAAGCATCACGGATAGCTGCATCGGCTGGAGCGACACCGTGCATTGCCTCGACAAGCTCGCACATGCCGTTCGCGAGCGACGCCTCGTGCGCATGCTCGAAGACGCTGCGTCGGTCGTCCGCTTCGCGGCGGCATGAACGGCAGACCCGAACACGGACGTCATACGCGCGCCGCATCGCATCCGTGCGGCCTTGTCCGGCCGCGGACGAGGCCATTGATGCGGCGTGCTTTCACCGAACGGAGCGCGAAATGACCGACCTATCCATTGGGCGCGCGCCGACGCCGAACGACGAGATCGCTCGGCATCGCACCGCCATCATGTCCATTGATGAACGATTGATCGCATTGCTGAACAAACGGCTCGATCACGCACAAGCGATCGGCCATGCAAAGCGCTCGATGGGCGAGCGCGTGCACCAGCCTGCGCGCGAACAGGAAATCCTGGCCTCGCTCGACGAGTGCAGCTCGGGGCCGCTTGCGCATTCACACGTGCGCGCGATCTGGACCGAGATCTTTCGCATTAGCCGCACGTTGCAGGAAGGGCCGACGGTTGCGTTTCTCGGGCCGGCCGGCACCTATACCGAAGACGCGATGCACACGCATTTCGGTCATAGCGTGCAAGCGCTGCCGTGCGACAGTGTCGATGCCGTGTTTTACGCGATCGACGCAGGCTCGGCCCGCTATGGTGTGGTTCCGATCGAGAATTCCACCGAAGGGACCATCATGCGCACGCTCGATCTCGTATTCGACAAATCGATGCAGATATTCGCCGAGGTCGCGCTGCCGATCTCGCATTGCCTGATGTCGGCCGATGGTCGGATGGATGACATTACGAGCGTCATCGCGCATCCGCAGGCGCTCGGACAATGCCGCCGTTGGCTCGATACGAATCTGCCGCACGTCGAGCGCACGCTCGCGGCCAGCAATGCGCACGCGGCGCAGTTGGCAAGCACCACGCCGGGCACGGCCGCGATAGCCAGCCGCCGCGCGGCCGCGCGCTATGCGCTGACAGTGCTTGCAGCCGATATTCAGGACGAGCGGCTCAACAGCACGCGGTTTTCGATCATAGGCAAGCAAGCTGCTGCGCCACGCGACGACGAGCGCACACTCATCGCCGTTGAGCTTGAAAACGACACAGGCGCGCTCTTGCGCTGTCTCACTCCGTTCGCGGCGCGTTGCATCGCCATCACGCGCATCGATTCCCGGCCGCTCAAAAGCGAACTTTGGGCTTACCGGTTTTTCATCGAAATCGGCTGCTGCCGACATCACCCCGACCTGCTCTACGCGTTGCACGAACTACGTACCGTCGTCACGTCGCTGCGCGTGCTGGGCGCATATGCGGCGACGGCCGGATTCGGCGAACAGCACGCGCAACACGGAATCAAAATTCCTGTCGCGCTGCACGCAATCAATCAGGATTCCTCTCATGCAAACTGAATTTGAACGGACCGCGCGACGCGTGAACGCGATCTTCACTGGCTATGACACGCGTGCGATCGTCATGCTGCGCGCCTGCCCGGCCTTGTTGCGCGACAAGGATGCGTTGCGATGGTTCGCCCGCGTGCGAGAAAGCTATGCAGACGAACTCGAACTGCTATTGCTCTACTCGCCGCCGAACAGGCCATGCAGCGTAACGGGCGATCCAGCCGCATTAGGAGCCAGCAGTTGGCCACTACGGCGGGATTCAACAGGCACGGGCGAAATCGTCTGGCCCGCGTCCGATGTGCACTGTCCGCTCGCCGCGCAGATCGGACGCATGCATAACGGCACGCAAGCCGACACAGCAACGGTTTCGACCTGGACGCTATGCGAGCCGCCGCAGGAATCGGACGGCACGGGATCGAGCGCGCCGCCAACCTTTCTCGAGGCGCTCTGTGCGTCGCGCCAGGTCGGTTGGCTGCTGCCGTTCAGGCCGGACGCGAGCGCCGAGCAGTTGGCCGCGGCGGCGCATCTCGACGTCGGTGACTTGTCACGTTCGGTGATTGATTTGAGCGCAATCGAAGCGATGACTAGCGCGACCATTGCAAAACAGGCGCATCGGGCCGTCGGCGAACTTGTGACGAGCGAGCGAGCGCCGTGCGGCATTGCACTGGGGCCAACGGCATCTGCGGGACTTGCGCCGTCAGACGCACACGCATGGCAGGTCGACGCCGTCGAGGCACTGCTCGACGAAATCGCCAATGCAGTGACGACGCGTTGGGTTACGGCATTCACGCGTTCGGCATTCTCATTGCGCTCGCGGCTCTGATTCAAGGACGCGCTCGCGTCAACGAAAACCGCATGCCGGCCAATAAAAATATGATGCCCGCGCCCGGCAACACCAAGCCGATGACAGGCTGGCCGAGCGCGCCGAAACACAAAGGCCACAGCGACGCCCCGACATTCTGCAAAATCGTCCGCAAACCGATCACCCGCCCGACATCCCGTTGCGCCGCGACGTCATGAACCAGCGCGAGAAGATTCGGTTGCGCCGTACCGAGCGCAAGCCCTAAAAATACGGCGAGCACGCACATCGTCACGAAACTCGTGTGCCACGGATAAGCAGCAAAGCACATACACGGCTTCCCGATACGCAATATCGGTATCGTTTGCGACCATACCGAAGAAATCGATTTAATAAAAAATTCATCAACAATCCGAAAAAATCAACCCTCCTTTCTTTCCAGGAAAGGATTCATACCCATTATCGAATGCATCTGCTGAGCGATGCTGGAGACTGTCTGGTCGAATTAACTCGGAAAGCGGGCAGCGCTTCACTGGAGCGCGAACGATACGCGGTGGATCGAAACCGCTGCGAATTCGGTTCGGCGACCACGGTTTCCGAATGTCGGTTAGCCCCAAACCGGCCGCACGGCTACGGTCTTGTGCGACTGCCGATGTGAGCCTGGCAAAAAAATGGGCAGCTGCCCCGGCGCTGGCCGGCAGCAGCTGCCCATGTGCGGCTCATGCAGAACCGCTGTGCGACGCAGCAATATCGCTCAACGCGACATCATGTTCATACTGACGTTATGCATGACCCACATCGAGCCAATGATCAGGATTCCTACGGTCACCACCGTATAACTGAACGCCACCACATTCCAGCGCTGGCTCGACGACGCATTCATATGCAGAAAATAAATCAAATGAACGACGATCTGCACGAACGCAAGCGCCGCAAGCGCGACAATCGATTCGCGTGGCGGCAGCGCACCGCTCAGCACGAGCCCGAACGATGCAGCCGTCAATACAATCGATAGAATAAATCCGGTGATATAACCGCCCACGGTACCGTGCGCTTCGCCGTCGTGAGAAAGATGCGAATCAGCCATTTAGATCACGCTCGCGAGATAAACGAAGGTAAAGACGCAAATCCAGACGATGTCGAGGAAGTGCCAGAACAGGCTCAAGCAGGTAAGCCGGCGGATATCCCGCTCGGTCAACGCTGGGCGGCGCAGCGCCTGAAATGCGAGCACGGCCATCCACAGCAAGCCGGTGGCAACGTGCAGGCCGTGCGTGCCGACCAGCGTGAAGAACGACGACAGGAACGCGCTGCGCTGCGGCCCCGCGCCTTGCCCAATCAGATGCGAGAATTCGCGCAGCTCCAGCACGAGAAACCCCGCGCCGAGCAAGAACGTGATGGCCAGCCAACCGAACAGCGCACCGCGTCGTCCACGTTGCGCACCGATCATCGCCAACCCGTATGTGATGCTGCTGACGAGCAGTAGCGCTGTCTCCACCGCCACGCCGGGAATGTCGAACAAATCGGCCGCGCTCGGGCCGCCCGCATACTGCCGGCCGAGCACCGCAAACACCGCGAACAGCGCGGCAAAGATCACGCAATCCGTCATCAGATACAGCCAGAAGCCGAATACAGAATGAGACGGCGGATGATCGTGGTCGTGCGCATTGGCGTGCTCTGCCGCGCTCAAGGATAGATATGCCATCAGTTGGTCTCCAGTTCGACGTTCACCGGCCGCATCTTGCGTGCACCGCCCAACGCCTCGATCTCGCGCACCTCGTCGGCCGGAATGTAATAGCCTTCGTTATCGTTCGAGCTATAGACGATCACCGTTGCGACGACGCCGACTAGACCGGCAATCGCGAGCCACCAGATGTGCCACACCGCGGCAAAACCGAGCACCAAGCTGAACAACCCGACGAACAAGCCAGCACTCGTATTCGACGGCATATGGATGTCGCGATATTCCGATTGCTTGCCGATACCGAGGCCGCGCTCCTTGCGATACGCATATTCGTCGAGTTCGTGCACGACCGGAATCGTCGCGAAATTGTAGGCCGGCGGCGGCGACGACATCGCCCATTCGAGCGTGCGGCCATCCCATGGGTCGCCCGTCAAATCGCGGTTCTCCGGCAGATGACGATCGCGGATACTGACGACGAGTTGCAGCAACTGGCACGCGATGCCGATCGCGATCAGCACGGCGCCCGCCGCCGCGACGATCAGCCAAGGATGCCAAGCGGGATTGTCGTAATGGTTCAGGCGGCGCGTCATGCCCATGAAGCCGAGTACGTAGAGCGGCACGAACGCAACATAGAAGCCGACCTGCCAGAACCAGAACGACGCTTTGCCAAGCTTTTCGTTCAGCTTGAAGCCGAACACTTTCGGGAACCAGTAGTTAAAGCCCGCGAGATAGCCGAACAGCACGCCGCCGATGATCACGTTATGAAAGTGCGCAATCAGGAACAGGCTGTTGTGCAGCACGAAGTCCGCACCTGGAATCGCCATCATCACGCCTGTCATCCCGCCGAGCGTGAACGTCACCATGAAACCGATCGTCCAGAGAATCGGCGTCGAGAATTCAAGCCGGCCGCGATAGATCGTAAACAGCCAGTTGAATACCTTCACGCCGGTCGGAATTGCAATGATCATCGTCATGATCCCGAAGAACGCGTTGACGTTCGCGCCCGAGCCCATCGTGAAGAAATGATGCAGCCACACGAGAAACGACAGCACCATGATCGCGCAGCTCGCGTAGACCATCGTCTTGTAGCCGAACAACGGTTTTTTCGCGTAAGTCGCAACGACCTCCGAGAAGATTCCGAACGCAGGCAGGATCAGGATGTACACCTCGGGGTGTCCCCAAGCCCAAATCAGGTTCAGGTACAGCATGGCGTTGCCGCCGGCATCGTTCGTAAAAAAGTGCATGCCGAGATAGCGGTCGAGGCCGAGCAGCGCAAGTGTCGCCGTCAAGATCGGGAACGATGCCATGATCAGCACGTTCGTGCACAACGCCGTCCATGTGAACACCGGCATCTTCATCAGCGACATACCGGGTGCGCGCATCTTCAGGATCGTCACGAAAAAATTGACGCCCGTCAGCAACGTCCCGACGCCGGATATCTGCAACGCCCACAAATAGTAGTCGACACCCACGCCCGGACTGAATTGTAGTTCGGACAACGGAGGATAGGCGAGCCAGCCCGTTTGCGCGAATTCCCCGACGACAAGCGAGATGTTGATCAGGATCGCGCCGACCGCCGTCAGCCAAAAGCTCAACGAATTGATGAACGGAAACGCGACATCGCGCGCACCGATCTGCAGCGGCACGATGATGTTCATCAGACCGACCATGAACGCCATCGCCATGAAGAAGATCATGATGACGCCATGCGCGGTGAAGATCTGGTCATAGTGATGCGGCGGCAGATAGCCAGGCGCATGATACGCGAGCGCAAGCTGCATGCGCATCATGATCGCGTCGGCGAAGCCGCGCAACAGCATGATCAGCGCGACGATGATATACATCACACCGAGTTTCTTGTGATCGACCGTGGTCAGCCATTCGGTCCACAGCCATTTCCAGCGGCCGGTCACCGTCAGCGTGCCGAGTATGCCCAGCACGACCAAGCCCATGAAGGCGCCCGCGCTCATGATGATCGGCTGATCGAACGGGATCGCCGAAAGTGTCAGTTTGCCGAACATGCGTTACCCCTTCGTTCCGCAAGCCGCATCCTTCAAATCGAGGACGTGACCGTTGTTGTACTTCGCGATGATGTTGTTAAACAGCCGCACGTCCACTGTCGAGTAGTAGCGCACCGGCTCCTTCTCGCTCGGTTGCGCGAGTTGGCTGTATGCCGTCATGTCCAGATGGTTCGACGACGCGCGCACCTTGGCAACCCACGCGTCGAATGCATCCTGCGGTGTCGCGAGCGTGCGGAATTTCATGTCGGAAAAGCCCCGGCCGCTGTAATTCGCCGACATCCCGGCGAAATCGCCGGGTGCATCGGCGATTAAATGCAGCCGCGTTTGCATCCCCGCCATCGCATAGACTTGCGTGCCGAGCTGCGGAATGAAGAAAGAATTCATTACCGCATCGGACGTGATCCGCAGATTGATCGGCGCACCAACTGGAACCGCCAACTGGTTGACCGACGCAATGCCGAGATCGGGATAGACGAACAGCCACTTCCAGTCGAGGGCAACGACCTCGACATTGATCGGCTTGACCTGCGATTCGAGCGGCCGGTATGGGTCCAGCTCGTGCGTGGTCTTCCAAGTCAGCACGCCGAGGAACAGAATGATCAGCGTCGGCACCGTCCAGATCACCACTTCAATCGCGGTCGAATGCGCCCACTTCGGCGCATAGGTCGCATTGCGGTTCGATGCGCGATAGCGCCATGCAAAGAACAGCGTCAAGAAAATTACCGGCACCACAACGATCAGCATCGCCCACGTCGACGTTGCAATCAGCGCTTTCTCCGCCGCGCCGACACTGCCCTTCGGATTCAACACGTCGAGATCGCATCCTGAGAGAGCAACGGTCAGCCCGACTCCCAGGAAAAACAATAAGCTTCTAAAAGCCTTTCTTTTCATCATATTTGCCTAATTGATGCATAGATACTCCGAATGCGCGAGCGCACGTCCGATGCGCGGAATTGGCCGCATCATACGGTGCTCGAATTAGACATGCATCCGTCTTCCGTGAAAATCACCTTTACGAATTCCAAGATGTGACACGTTGACGCATACGTTTTTGAATGCGCGCTCCATCGCTGATTCACGGGTGGCGAAAGCACTTCAGAGCGGTGTCGCGCAACGTTACGTTTACTACGTTGCCGTATGCGGAAATCGCATCCGTCTTCATACAACCGTATGGCATGCCGACGCAGGGAACATCACACTCGACACGAAATCTCACAGGACCGTCCGAACGGTCGTACCTGCGACGTCGTTTCAGGTGGCGCTTGGTGGAAAGGGAGAGAAAAGAAGGGGGCTGATTACACCCAGGCGGATGCCGACGCGTTGCAATACAATCAGCTTCGCGAGACAGTTCTACGAGGCAACAATTATTTCTATCGGGATAGGTACTATGAAAAGCCGCCTGACCGTATTTGACGAAATACCCTTATCGCTCTCCGAACTTGTTGGCGAAGGATTGTCCGAGTTCAACGCTAGAACCAAAGGTCCGTCAAACCTCAAGAATCTTGCTCTATCTATAGAGGGGGCGGACGGTCATGCTGGTGGGCTGATCGGTCACACCGCGTGGGGATGGCTGTTTATCAAATGGCTTTACATAGCAGAAAGTGCTCGTGGTCAAGGATACGCCTTTGATTTATTGGAACGTGCCGAGCAAATCGCTATAGAGCGAGGATGCCACGCGGCTTGGATCGACACCTTCAATCTCGATGCCAAGAGAATTTACGAACGGTTCGGGTTCACGGTTTTTGGTGAACTGCCCGACTTCCCGTTAGGACATACCCGGTACTTTCTCCAGAAACGGTATAGCGAAAAGACTTTCGTTTAAGCCTTTCCACTCACCGGCATTAGAAAAACACTAAACGATCTCAACAAAATTTTTTTGATTCGCTACTGATGCACCTCGTTGGCATGCGGCATCCGAAAGAAAGCACGACGCACCGTGCTCAAAGCCTTGCCGCGATCCGCGAGCCTTGATCGATCGCGCGCTTCGCATCAAGCTCCGATGCCAACTCCGCGCCGCCGATCAGGTGCACCGGCACGCCCGCGGCCTTCAGCGGCTCATACAGCGAGCGATCCGATTCCTGTCCCGTGCATAGCACGATCGTGTCCACCTCGATCACGGTCCGATCCTTGCGCGCTTCACCAAACGTCACATGCAGCCCCGCATCATCGATCAATTCATAGTTCACGCCGCCGATCATCTCTACACCCTTCATCTTCAGCGTTGCACGATGAATCCAGCCGGTCGTCTTGCCCAGCCCCTTGCCGAGCCCGGTTGCCTTGCGTTGTAACAGCGTGACGCGGCGCGCGGGCGGCGACACCCGCGCGCGCGTCACGCCGCCACGCTCGAGCGCGGGATCGGTGACGCCCCATTCGGCCTTCCATGCATCGAGATCGAGCGCTGGCGATTCGCCATCCTGAACGAGAAACTCGGATACGTCGAAGCCGATCCCACCTGCGCCCACCACCGCGACACGCTCACCGACCGGTTTGTTACGCGCAAGCACGTCGATATAGGTCAGCACTTTCGGATGATCCTGGCCTGGGATGCGCGGATCGCGCGGCGTCACACCGGTCGCGAGTATGACTTCATCGTATTTCGCGGCGATCAGCTCGGCCGGCGCGATACGTCGATTCAAATGCAACACCACCCCGGTCAATTCGATCTGCCGTCCGAAATAACGCAGTGCCTCGTGGAATTCCTCCTTGCCCGGAATCCGCTTGGCCATGTTGAACTGCCCCCCGATCTCGGCCGCCGCATCGAACAAATCGACGTGATGTCCGCGCTGCGCGAGTACCGTCGCGCATGCCAGGCCCGCCGGCCCGGCACCGATCACCGCGATACGCTTGGCTTTCGCCGCTCGCACATAGTTCAGCTCGGTCTCGTGACAGGCACGCGGATTCAACAAGCACGATGCGACCTTATTCTTAAACGCGTGATCGAGGCACGCCTGATTGCAGCCGATACAGACGTTGATTTCGTCGACGCGCCCTTCGGCCGCCTTTTTCACAAACTCAGCGTCGGCGAGAAACGGCCGGGCCATCGACACCATGTCCGCGCAACCGTCGGCCAGAATCCGCTCGGCGACTTCGGGCCGGTTGATCCGGTTCGTCGTTACGAGCGGAATGCCGACCTCGCCTTTCATTTTTTGCGTCACCCATGCGAACGCGCCACGCGGCACCGACGTCGCGATCGTCGGCACCCGCGCCTCGTGCCAGCCGATCCCGGTGTTGATCAGCGTCGCGCCCGCGCGCTCGATGGCCTTTGCGAGCATCACGACTTCGTCCCAGTTGCTACCGTCCGGAATCAAATCGAGCATCGACAACCGGTAGATGATGATGAAGTCACGGCCGACGGCCTCGCGCGTGCGCGTCACGATCTCGACCGGCAGGCGCATCCGGTTTGCATACGATCCGCCCCATTCGTCCTTGCGATGGTTGGTATGCATCGAGATGAACTGATTGATCAGATATCCTTCCGATCCCATGATCTCGACGCCATCGTAACCCGCCTCGCGCGCAAGCGACGCGCAGCGCACGAACGCGCGGATTTGCCGCTCGATGCCGCGCGCGGTCAGCTCGTGCGGCGTGAACGGTGAAATCGGCGATTGGATGCGCGAAGGTGCGACCGCGAACGGATGATAGCCGTAGCGCCCCGTATGCAGAATCTGCAGCGCGATCTTGCCGCCGTGCGCATGCACCGCGTCGGGAATCACGCGATGCCGCCGTGCCGCTGCCGCCGTCGACAACGTGCCGCCGAACGGTTTCGTCCAGCCGGCGACATTCGGCGCGAAGCCGCCCGTGACGATCAGGCCGGCGCCGCCGCGCGCGCGCTCGGCGAAATAGTCGGCAAGACGCGGCAACGTCTTGCGGCTGTCCTCGAGGCCAGTGTGCATCGACCCCATCAGCACGCGATTGCGCAGCGTCGTGAAGCCGAGATCGAGCGGAGCAAGCAAATGGGGAAACGGGGTCGTCATGGTCTATCGAACGGAAAATGGTTGTGTGCACATCGTAAGCGCAACCCCGCTTGTCCGTGAGGGGGCAAACAGCCATAATACTTGTCATTTTCGGCCAATCTTGGCCATTTATCATGGTGCGACGCACGATCAAGGACAATCTGGGCCTACGGCGGCCGACAATCCCGGTCGCCTATTTGCGGCATTTGCTGAAGGTCTTCGAGGAACGCGGCATCGATCCGCGCGACGCGCGCGCGGGCACCGGGCTGCACGACGATGTGCTCGACGAGCCGAACGCGCGCGTCGCGCCATCGCAATGGGGTCGGCTCGTGCTGAATGCAATGCGGCTGAGCGGCGACGAAGGCATCGGCTTCGAACTCGGCCTGCGGCTGCGCATGTCGGTACACGGCTTTCTCGGCTACGCGGCGTTGACCGCAGCTGATTTGCGCACGTCCCTCTCCGTCAATGCGCGTTACTTTCGGATGCGCAATCGACAATACCGGCTGCAATACACGGAGCGCGAGGACGGCATGTTGCTGGCACTGCACGGCGTCCAGCCGAGCCCGGTGCTCCAGCATCATGCGATGTTCGAGATCGTGCTCACCGGCATTGCGCAAAACGTGAGCACGGTCACGGGACGCCCGGACCCGCCGATCGAGTTGCAATTCACCTGGCCCGAACCGGACTATTACACGCGCTACCGCCATCGGCTACCGCCCGTGCGTTTCGGTTGTGCAGCCAATGCGCTATGGGTAGCGCGCAGCGCGCTCGACTGGCCGCTGCCGCTTGCCGACGAAATCGCGCATCAGCAGGCGCTCGCGCAGGTCGAACGCGAATATGCTCACGTGCGTCACGACGAAGGCGATCTCGTCGCGCGGGTGCGCGCGGAGCTGGTTCTGACCGAACGCGGCTATCCTGACCCTGACGAGTTGGCCAAACGTCTGCTGATGTCGACGCGCACTCTGCGGCGGCGCCTGCTCGACGCAGGCTCCGGCTATCGCTCGCTCGTTGACGAAGCGCGGCTGCGCGACGCACGCCATATGTTGCGCGCATCCGACCTTGATCTGAAGACGATCGCCGAACGCCTGCAATTCACCGATCCGGCAAATTTCACGCGCGCGTTCCGCAAATGGACCGGGCAAACACCCAGCGCATACCGGCGCGACGAACAAGCGCCCAACTATTGAGTGCGACGTGCGTTGTTTTCCAGGCGCAGACCGGTCAGCCTGTCAATCGGCGGTCGTCAATTATTGCGGATTGCTTTCTTTTTCATCCCAGGAATATTCGGCTACCCAAGCAATTCCCCGGCGATACGGCACTTGCCACACCCACGCCGTGCGTCAATATGTCGGTGCTCATGACAGCACATCCATACAGGGCTTCCTGGTATGCGCCGGCGGCTGGCCACTAAATCAAGCCGGTCGAGAATCTTATTCGAGCAGCAGCGTGCGCAATGCGCGCTATACACCCGCCGAATTGTTCAAGTTGTACCCGCGCTAACGGTTCGTTCCTTCCCCAATCGGTCCATCGCAAATTATCGGGCGACGTTCGCACTGCATTGCAATGCGTCTTGCATTCGGCAATGCCGCCGGCAGCACACCCATCTTGCTATAAAAATATAGCTATATTAAAGTAGCGAACATGACCAAGAACGCACATCTCCAATTTGCCTGCCGACTTCGCGGCGCAGTCACCGGGCTCAGCCGCCGTCTGCGCCGCGAAGCGCAGAACCATGCCGATCCCGTACAGTTCTCGCAACTTCTGCTGCTCGGCGCGATCGACCGTCTCGGGGGCGATGTCACTCCGTCCGAACTGGCGGCGGCGGAGCAGCTACGCTCGTCGAATCTCGCCACGTTGCTGCGCGAACTGGAAGGCAACGGCCACATCGAGCGCCACGCCGATCCGCACGACGGCCGAAAAACCCGCGTGTCGTTGACCGCGGACGGCAAGCGCCTGCTCTACGGCAATCGAACGAAGCGCGAGGAATGGCTCGTGCGCGCAATGAACGAATGCCTCACCGCCGACGAACGCGCGTTGCTCGTCGCCGCAAGCCCGCTGCTCGAACGGCTCGCGCAATACGAAGACGCGCCGGGCGGCGAGCCTTCCCTCCCCTCTCGCAGGAGTTTCCGATGAAAACCGCACTGATCGGGCTCGACTACATCGTCGACATCATGCATCCCACCGGCAAGATTGCACGCAGTGCTGCGCATGCGGCACTGCGCAACGTCGTCGGCCGCTTCAACCAGGCGCTGTCGATTGCCGCCCAAAAGGACTGGCTGCGCATCGCCGTCAAAGTCGGCTTCGAACCGGGCTACCCGGACCTGCCCACGCACTCGCCGATGTTCTCTCGTGCAAAGGAATTCGGCGCGCTCGACTTGAGCGGCCCCGGCACCGCGTTTCATCCGGATCTCGACGCAGGCGCGGTACAACTCGTCGTCGTCAAGCCGCGTGTCAGTGCGTTCTACGCAACCCGCCTCGAGGCTGCATTGCGCGCGAATCGCGTCGAGCGCGTGATCGTCACGGGTGTCAGCACGACATGGGCGGTGCAGGCCACGACCCGCGACGCGCACGATCGCGACTACGACGTCCTCGTGCTCGAGGATGCGTGCGCCGCCGCGACGGACGACGAACACCAACGCTCGATCGACATGCTGCGCGGCATCGCGCGAATCGTCACGGTCGACGAGCTGGCGACACTCTGAGCCTATCGGCAACGCCACGGAGCGCCGAGATGCGCGACATGCTAGCCGCCCGGATCGCCGGCGCGCTGAACCTGCCGGCGTTGCGTCACACGCTCGCGGTGTGCATACCGGTTATCGCGTCCTACGCGGCGACCGGCGATACGCGTTGGCTATTGGCGGCAATCGCGACGGTGTCGGTCACGATTGCCGTCGAGCGCGTCGGCGTCGCGCCGCTCGGCGCGCTCGTTCACGGCGCGGCAATCGTCATCGGCTTTCTGTCGCTGTCGCTCGCGCTGAGCGGGTGGCCAACGTTCGTTGCCGGCTGCGCGGCGCTCGCCGCGGCCGCCGTCGCGTTATCACGCTTCGGTGCACGATTGCGCTCGCTCGGCAACTTCATCTTTATCCCATCGCTGTATCTGACCTGCGAAGCCGCTGCCTCGCGCCACCAGGCGCAATCGCTGATACCCTTTCTATGCGCGGCAATGCTGCCGCCCGTCGCGCTCGCTTGCATCAACACGCTGCGCAGCGCGCCCGCCGGACAGCGCATGCGTATGCTCGCGCGCCTGCACGATGCGCGCGATCTCGGCCCGCGCGTCGCGCCGGGCGACGCGACGCAAACGGCTATCGCGGCGATGCTTGCGGTTTCCGCCGCCGCGATGCTCGTCGAATGGCGTCACATCGACAACGGGCAATGGGTGATCTGGTCGGCCGCGAGCGTCGTGACCGGCACTGTGTCGAGTGCGCACCGCAAGCTGCGCGATCGTACCCTGGGCGCACTGGTGGGCGTGCCGAGCGGGCTCGCGATCGGCATGCTGTTGCCGCACGGCACGCTCGTCTACATGCTCGCAACGCTCGCGTCGATCGTCACGCTCGTCGCGTTCCGCCACTATGCAACCGGTTTCGGCGCACGCTGCGCTTGCATCGCATGCGCGTCGTGGATCGCGCAGCAGTCGGCGGCGATTGCCGCCGAACGCGTCGCCGACGTGCTGCTTGGCGGGGCGATCGGCATCGCGTTCGCCCTGGCAACGCACCGGCTCGCGGTTCCGCTCATGCAGAGGTGCGCCTCCCGCCCGCAACGGCATCGGGCTCATTGACGGCGCGCTCCAGACGCTTTGTTTCGTTATCCGAATCCTGGCTCGGCCTCAAGCCGCCGCGCACCGGCAGCGCGCCGCCTGCCGGATCATGCCGCGCGTCGTCCGTTCCGCGGCCAGACACCGAACGGCGCATGCCCGAATCGGACGTCGATGCACCTAGGCCGATTCCTCATAAAAGAAAGCGGCCGGCCCCCAAACAGAGCCGGCCGCTTTTTCGGATGCGGCGATGCGGTGCAACCGCTGGCCGCTAAGCCGTCTCGCGATTCGGCGGCACGCGCGCTGCTTCGTACCGGTCATGCGCCGACGCATGTCCGGCGATCCACGGCGCGATATCCATATCCTCGTAACGCACGAAACGGGATTTGTTGACGAGCCGGTAGCCGAACCACACAGCCAGGAAAAGCGGAATCCCGATATAAGTTGCGAGCACGCCGATCCAATCGATCTTGTTCGACAGGAATGCTTGGTAATCCTGACCTAGCGCGATCACGACACATAACACGAACGCAAAAATCGGCCCATAAGGAAACAGTTTCGACTGATACGGCAGTTGATCGACCGAATAGCCCTGGCGAATGAAGCCCTTGCGAAAGCGATAGTGGCTGACCGCAATACCGAGCCACGCGATGAAACCCGTCATCCCCGACGTGTTCAACAGCCACAGATAAACCGTCTTGTCGCCGTACAGGGACGACAGAAAGCACAGCGCGCCAACCGCCGTCGTCGCATATAGCGCATTACGCGGCACGCCGCTTGCCGACAATTTCGCGAACAATTTCGGCGCGCGCCCTTCGGTCGCAAGGTTGTAGAGCATCCGCGTCGACGCATACATCCCCGAGTTGCCCGCCGACAGCACCGCAGTCAAGATGACCGCGTTCATCACGCCAGCCGCGAACGCAAGGCCCGCATGCCGGAACACCAGCGTAAATGGGCTGACGCCAACGTCGGTCACATCACTCTTCAACAGATTCGGATCGGTGTACGGAATCAGTATTCCGATCACGAAAATCGCCAGCACATAGAACAACAAAATGCGCCAGAACACTTGCCGGACCGCGCGCGGAATCGTCGTGCGCGGATTTTCGGATTCCCCCGCAGCCACGCCAATCAGCTCGGTGCCCTGGAACGAAAAGCCCGCGATCATCGCAACACCCATCATCGCCGGGAGTCCGCCGACGAACGGCGCATCGCCGATCGTGAAGTTGCGCCAGCCGTCGCTCGGGCCGCCCTTCAGGATACCGAAGATCATCAAGAGCCCGACGCCGACGAACGCGAGCACGGTCACAACCTTGATCAGCGCAAACCAGTATTCCGCCTCGCCGAAGCCGCGCACCGTCAAGACATTGAGCACGAACATCACGCCGAGAAAGAGCGCGCTCCACCAGATGCCCGGCACGTCGGGAAACCAGTAATGCATGACGAGCTGCGCGGCGACAAGCTCGACCGCAATCGTCACCGCCCAGTTGTACCAATAGTTCCAGCCGAGCGCGAAGCCGAAGCCCTCATCGACATATTTGGCGCCATAAGTCGAAAACGAACCTGACACCGGCATGAACGCAGCCATCTCGCCCAGGCTCATCATCAGGCAATAGACCATCGCACCGATCAGCAGATACGCGAGCATTGCGCCGCCGGGGCCCGCCTGCGAAATCGACGCGCCGGACGCGACGAACAGGCCCGTGCCGATCGAACCGCCGATCGCGATCATCGTCAGGTGACGGGCTTTCAGGCTGCGGCGCAGCGTCGGGGGATTCGATGGGTAGGAGGAACTGTCGGAATTCGGTTTTGGTGACATAACGGGCTGGCAAGGGAGCGCGGGCAACAAAGCGGCGCCGCGCCGGGCGAGCCGCCGGGAGGTGGCTCGCCGCGGATCGAACGGCGGCGCATCGCCGATGCCAACCGGGCGACACGCCGTCTCTATTTTTTTTGCGCAGCGCGGATTCTACCTGATTCGAAGCCATCCGCCCGCACTGCGTGCGCGGCCGAGACCGGCGCAAAGCGCTTGCCGATCAATGGGTTGCATCGCCACCAGCGGGCGGGCACGACATGCGCAGCTTGCCGGCTGCGGCGCGACGAGCCAAGTGCCGAAAAGTACCGAAAAAAGGAAAGGCCGCTCGTAGCGGCCTTTCTCGTCTCCCTGATTTGCCTGCTATTGCTACTTACGTTGCCTGCTGCACCGGGTGCAGCGGCACCCGGCGCGGCGCGGCGAATGCCGCCTGGCGCGCATTGCTCGCATCGATCTCGGCGATCAGGCTGTCGAGACCCTCGAGATGCGCGCTATTGTCGTGATCCCACGGATGGAAGCCCGGCCGGAAATAATCGAGCCATTCGCGCGCGATCAGCGCGAAGATCCCGTTCTTCGGACTCCACAAATACTTGATGAGCTTGCCGATGCCCGGCACTTTGCCGAAGCGGCGGCGATGCGCGATCAGCAGCCGTGTGTTGAAATCGAACAGCGTCGTCCAGAACACCACGGTGACGAGCAGCATCATGCTGACGCGCAACAAATAGCTGGACAGGCCCGGCTTCATCACGGTACGCCACACGTCGTAGGCCACCCCCTTGTGCTCGGTCTCTTCCATCGAGTGCCAATGCCACATCTGCCGGTAGCCGTCGACATCGCTCACCGTGATGCGGTTCGCGAGCACCAGACCCGTGAACATCGCTGTGTAATGCTCGAGCGCCATCGTCACCGCGAGTTGCATCGAATGCGGCAACACCTTCTTGAACCAGCCGAGCACCGTCCACAAGCGTTTATCGAGCTTGTGCGCGGGCATGCCCGCCGCTTGCAGCAGATCGTTGAATTCGACGTGCTCGCGCGTGTGCATCGCTTCCTGGCCGATGAAGCCGGCAACGTCGCGCTTGAGCGACGGCTCCTCGATACGGTCGCGATAGTTGCGCACGGAGTCCATGAAGAAGCGCTCGCCCGCCGGAAACAGCAGCGACAGCGCATTGAACAGATGGGTGACGCCCACGCCTTCCGTATGCCAGTCGCAAATGCGCTCAGGCGGCAGGGCGAAACGGATATCGCGGCGAACGATTGCATTCACATTCATTTAGATGTCTCCATATCGTCCCCGACGGGACGCGGGTGCGACTCATTGCTCTCCCGAGGGTTTGGTTGGGAAGCGGGGAGCTTGGTCGCCATTCCTTATTGAATCATCATACAACGTTACATTAATTGATGTCATCATAGATCACGATATCGGGCTGCGCAAGACCAGATTTCCACCATGTCGGTCGAGGTCATGCACCGCGCTTCACGTCTCGCCGGCCACCCGACTGAATCGGCCCGCGCGGCTGGGCATCGCGGCCCGCCGGGCGCGGCCGACACCCGGCCGCAACCGCTGCCGCGCCGGCGCTTCAGCTGCCGAACGCGTGCTGCAAACGCCGAGCGATCCGCCGGGCTTCGTCGAGCGACGCAACGTTGGTAAAACCCATCAGCAAGCCATCCGGCCCGCTTCCCGCCGCGTAGCGCGCGGACAGCGGCTGGCAGTTCAAGCCCGCGCGCTGCGCACGTTGCGCGAGCGTGCGGTCGCCGGTACGCCCGGCCAAGCGCACGACGAGGTGCATGCCGCCGTGCGCCAGATCGATCTGCACGCGCTGCGCGAAAACCTCCGTCAACGCCTCACAAAGCCAGGCTCGGCGGCGCGCGTACAGGGCGCGCATTTTCTTCAGATGGCGCGCCAGATGGCCGGCGTCGATGAAATCCGCGACAACGGCCTGGGTCAGCCACGGTACGCCGGCCGCCGATGCGTCGAGCGCGTCGGCAAACGCCGGGATCAGCCGTTTCGGCACGACGAGATAGCCCAGCGACAGCCCCGGCGCCAACACTTTCGAAAAACTGCCCGCGTACAGCACGCGATCGTGCGTATCGAGATGCTTGAGGGCCGGCAGCGGAAAACCGCTGTAGCGGAATTCGCCGTCGTAGTCGTCCTCGACAATCCAAGCCCGCGCGGCCGAGGCCCATTCGAGCAGCTTCAGGCGACGCGGCAGGCTCATCGATACACCGAGAGGCGCCTGATGCGAAGGCGTAACGACCGCCATCGCCGCGTGCGGCGCGCGGCGCACGCCCTCCTCGACGACAAGTCCCTCGCCGTCCACCGGTATCGGGCACACGCGCATCGCGCAACGGGTGAGCACGGCGCGCGTCGGCAGATGGCACGGATCTTCCACCCATACCTGATCGCCGGTGCGCAGCAGCGCGCGCTCGATCAGCGACAGCGACGCCCGATACCCGGCGGTGATCACCACCTGCTCTGCCCGGCAACGCACGCCGCGCGACACGAGCAGATAGCCCGCAATCGCGTCGCGCAGCGGCCGGTAGCCGACTGGATCGCCATACGCGAGGTCGGCCACGGCCTGCGCACGAACGCGCCGGCCGGCAAGCCTTGACCAAAGCTTGCGGGGAAACGCGTCGAGCGCCGGAATGCCGAGTTGCAGCGGCAACGGTGGCTCGGCACGCCAGCCGTCCGGGAGGGCGGGCCGGGTGCGCTCATCGTCGCGCACCCGGCTTGGCGTGACGCTTGGCGTGACGCGCGTGGGCGTGAGATGCGGCGATACGACGGTGCCGGCCGCCCCTTGGGCGAGCACGTAACCTTCGCCGGCGAGCCGCTGATACGCCGCCTCGACGGTGCCGCGCGCGACGCCGAGCGCGCTCGCCAGGCTGCGCGTCGAAGGAAGCCGCGCGCCCGGACGCAGCGCGCGGCCGGCGATCGCATCGCGAAGGCGGTCATATATCTGCTGCGACAGCGAAATACGGCTATCGAGACGATCGACAGAAAATTCGAATGCTTCGGGGGCTCGTACCGCTTGGCGCGGATCGTTCATGGCTTACTCAAATAGTCATTTTTTGGCTCTTTTGACTAGGTCATGTTAACGCGACACTGGGCCACCGTCACATTCGCTTCATCGTCACCGATCATGAACGAAACCGTCTTTCTCGCCGGCGCCGCAGGCGCAATCGGCACGATGCTCGCGCCGCTGCTCGTGAGTGCGGGCTATGTGGTCTACGGCACCACGCGCCGGGCCGAGCGCTGTGCGGCTATCGAAGCGGCGGGCGCGCGGCCCGTGCTCGTCGACGTATTCGACCGAGCCGCGCTTGCGCGCGAAGTCGAACGCATCGCACCTGCGATCGTCGTGCATCAATTGACCGATCTGCCGGCCGGACTGGACTCCGCGCGGATGAAGGACGCGATCACGCGCAACGCGCGGATCCGTGACGAAGGCACGCGCAACCTCGTCGCGGCGGCATGTGCAGCAGGATGCGCGCACATCGTCGCGCAAAGCATTGCATGGGCTTATGCGCCCGGCCCCGAACCCTACACGGAAGACCGGCCGCTCGACACCGCGGCCGACGGCGACCGCGCGATCACGGTCGGCGGAGTGATCGCGCTCGAAACGCACGTGCTCGGCGCACAGTCGCCGCGATCGGCTGCCACGGTATTGCGCTACGGCAATCTGTACGGTCCAGGCACCGGGCGCGCCGCGCCGACCGGCGCGAGCCCGCTGCACGTCGAAGCCGCCGCGTGGGCGGCGCTGCTCGCCGTGCGGCGATCGCCCGGCGGCATATTCAATGTCGCCGACGATCGCTCGGCGGTCGACAGCACGAAAGCCAAGCGTGTACTCGGATGGGACCCGACGCTGCGGCTGCCGGCCTAGCGCCCCCGATGAACGCGGCGCCGAGCGGCCGACGGCGCGCGCCCGGCCCCGGCCGTTCCGGCTGCCGCCGGCATCGCCGTCGCAGCGGCGATCACCAAGCAAGTCGCGCCGACCGCGCCGTCACTCCAGATAAAACGCGTCCGGCAACAATGCATTCGCGCTCGTCACGCGCACATCGCCCTTCATGTTTGCGAGCACGACTTCGAGCGTGGGCTTGCCGAGTTCGATGATCACCTGCCGGCACGCGCCACACGGCGCGATCGGCCCGTCGGTTTCGCCGACAACCGCAAGCGTCGTGAAATCGCCCGGCCGGTAACCGGCCGCGAGCGCGGAGAACAGCGCCGTGCGCTCCGCGCAGTTGGCCAGCCCATACGATGCGTTCTCGACGTTGCAGCCGTGAAACACCTTGCCGTCCTTCGTCGCGAGCGCCGCGCCGACCTTGAATTTCGAATACGGCGCATAGGCCTTTTCACGCGCGGCCTTCGCCGCTTCGATCATGGTTTCATGTGTCATGGAATTACCTTTTGTTCATAGATGAAGTTGCGTTGGGCGCATCGGCAGATCATCGTGCCGCCGCAAGCGGTGCGCAGTTGAAGACGACGAGCGCTGCGCGTTTGCGGAAGGATTGGGCCCGATCGGCCGGTTCGCGCCGACCCAATGTCTTTCCCGCGACTCGCGCAACCTTATCCGATTGTCAGCCCAGCGTCTCATAAACGACGCGCGCCGGCGCCGGCCGCGTCACGCCGAGCCGGTACGCACGCCGCACGCTGTCCGCCGCACGCTGCGCCGCGGCGGCGTCGCGCGCATGCACGAGCGCCAGCGGCTGCTGCGCGTCGATACGCTCGCCAAGCGCGGCCAGCGCGCTCAAGCCGACCGAATAATCGAGCGCATCGCCGATCTTTGCACGCCCTCCTCCCAGCTCGACCACCGCCAGCCCGAGCGCACGCACGTCGATTTGCTCGATCCAGCCGTCCTGCCCGGCAAACACCGGCACGCTCACCGCCGCGCGCGGCAAATACGCATCAGGCCGCTCCAGCAGATCGGCCGGGCCGCCAAGCGCCGCGACCATCCGCGCGAAACGCTCGGCCGCGGCGCCCGATTCGAGCGCCGCGGCAAGCTGCCGGCGCGCGCCGTCTTCGTCCGGTGCGAGACCGCCCATCGTCAACATCCGTGCGGCAAGCGCCATACTGACGTCGAGCAGCCGCTCGGGGCGCGCGGCGCCCGTCAAGCAATCGATCGCGCAACGCACCTCGAGCGCGTTGCCCGCGCACGGCGCAAGCGCCTGATTCATGTCGGTGAGTGTGGCCGCCGTCTTCATCCCCGCGCCATTGCCGACATCGACAATGCTGCGCGCAAGCTCGACCGCCTTGTCCAAACTCGGCATGAATGCGCCCGAGCCGACCTTCACGTCCATCGCCAATGCTTCGATACCCGCCGCGAGCTTCTTCGACAAAATCGACGCGGTGATCAGCGAAATCGACTCGACGGTCGCCGTCACGTCGCGTACCGCATAGATCCGTTTGTCGGCCGGCGCGAGCTGCGCAGTCTGACCGACGATCGCCACGCCAACGTCGCGCACCACGCGGCGCAGCGCATCAACGTCCGGCGCGACATCATAGCCGGGAATCGCTTCGAGTTTGTCGAGCGTGCCGCCCGTGTGGCCGAGCCCTCGTCCCGAAATCATCGGTACGTAGCCGCCGCACGCGGCAACCAGCGGCCCGATCAACAGCGACGTCAGATCGCCGACGCCGCCCGTCGAGTGTTTATCGACGACCGGGCCATTCCGGCGCTCGCCGCGCCAGTCGAGCACGTCGCCGGAATCGCGCTGTGCGAGCGTCAGCGCAATACGCGCGGGCAACGGCAACTCATTGAAGTAGACCGCCATCGCGAATGCCGCGATCTGGCCTTCGGTCACGTCGCCCGTCGTCACGCCGCGCACGAAACGCTCGATATCGGCTGCGTCGAGCGTTTGCCGGTCGCGTACCCGGCGAATGAACTCCTGCGGCAGGAACATCGCTTCTCCTTTTACTGTTTGCGGTTGCCGCCGGCGCGCATGATCAGCCGCCAAGCGGGCGGGCCAACCGTTGTTGCCGATGCGGCGGGCGCGGCCATTGTCGCGTCAGCGCGGCCGCCGTCGGGCGACGCGGGACCGATCGGATATGGCGCCTTTAGCACCGGCCCGGCCGATTGATGTCGATTCAGCGAAAGCGCCATGCAGGCTCGCTCACGATACAGACATGGACAGAAACAGCCCGGCGATCGTCGCGCTCATCAGATTCGACAGCGTCGCGGCCGCGAGCGCACGCATTCCGTAGCGCGCGACGTCCGAGCGCAGCGACGGTTCGATCGCCGTGAAGCCGCCCGTCAGAATCGCGATCGACGAAAAGTTCGCGAACCCGCACAGCGCGAACGATACGATCGCGAGCGTCTTCGGGGCGAGCACCGGCAAGCCCGCCGCCGCAACCTGCGCGGCATCTTTCAGATACGGCGACAGCGAGCTGTATGCGACGAACTCGTTCAAGATCAGCTTCTGGCCGATGAAACTGCCGGCCACGGACGCATCGTGCCACGACACGCCGATCAGCCATGCGAGCGGCGCAAACAGCGCGCCGAGCAACGATTGCAACGTGACGCCGGCAAACCCTATCCAACCCGCGACCACCCCTACCAACGCGTTCAGCAATGCGATCAAGCTGATGAACGCGATCAGCATCGTCCCCACATTCACCGCGATGCGCATCCCCACGGCCGCGCCCGATGCCGCCGCCTCGATCACGTTCGCCGCATGCTTGTCGTCGAATTCGAGCGTGTCGACATCGGCGTGACTGCGCTCGGTTGTCGGGCACAGCATCTTGCCGAACAGCAGCCCGCCCGGAATCGCCATGAACGACGCAGCGAGCAGATACTCCATCCTGACGCCGAGCCCCGCGTAACCGGCGAGCACCGATCCCGCCACGGACGCCATCCCGCTCGACATCGTCGCGAAGATCTCCGTGCGGGTCATCCGGTTGACGAACGGCTTCACGAAGGCGGGCAGTTCGCTTTGGCCGATGAAGATCGTCGCAACGGCCGAGCACGCCTCGATCCGGCTCACGCCGAGCAGCTTCGCGAACGCGGTGCCGACGATCAGAATCAACCACTTCATCACGCCGATGTAATACAACACCGCGATCAGCGACGTGACGAAAACGACCATCGGCAGCACGCGCAGCCCGAACACGAAGCCGGAATCGCCGAACAGCGCGAACATCTTGTCGCCGACGAGGCCGCCGAACAGGAAGCTCAAGCCGTGCTGCCCCATATCGAGCACGCTCGTGACGGCGTGCGCGATCGCCGCGAGCACGTCGCGCCCGAGCGGCACGAACAGCACGAGCGCGCCGATCGCGATCTGGATCGCAAGCGCGCCGATGACGGTGCGGGCGCTGACCGCCCGCCGGTTGATCGACAGCGCGTAACCGACGCCAAGCAAGACCACGATGCCACACAGGCTGCGCAGAATGTCCAAGTTGGATGTCCTCGTAGAAAAGATTCGGAGTCAGAATCGATAACCGACGCTGGCGTAATAGCCCCATCCCGTCGAGCGGTTCTGGAATGGGCCGTTGCCGAAATCCAGCGCCGTGCCGCTCCACTGGCCGCCGTTGTGAAAATAGCGGGCCGCGGCCCAGAAGCGCCAGCGCTCGAGTTCGTAGATCAGTACGTTGGTCGAGACGAATGCGGTGTCGGTGCGGGTATCGCCGCCGGTCCTTTCACGAAGCCGCGAGCCGAAATCGTAGTTGAAGAAGCCGACGTAAAGCAGATTGCCGCGGCCGAGTTTGCCGAACGGATAGATGTATTTCATCTGCGCGCGATAGCCGTCCCAGGTGTTTTCGTTTGCCGCGCCATAGTTCTCCCATTGCCTGCGCAGATAGAGGTTCGCTTGCAGAATCAGCTTGCCGGGCGCCGCGAGATCCGTGCCGATGCCTGCATACAGCGTGTTCTGCCGCCCTGCGCGGCTATGGCCCTGGTCGTAGATCCAGTCGAATGCGAGATACCACTGCTTGATAGGTCCGAAAGCCAGGCTGCGGCCGAGCAGATCGTCAATCGACACGCGCGGCTCCTGCTCGCTGAAAAGCGGCGAGCCCTTGTTCGAAATTCCCGAATCGTAGCCGTTGCCGATACCGAATGCACGCGGGATATCGACGTAGCCGTAAAGATCGAACGGTCCCTTGCGGCCGAAATATTCGTATTCGATGTAGACGTCGTTGGTCCTGTATGGACCAAAGCGGATGTTCTTCGAGCCGATCACGCCGATGCTCTGGCGCAGCCAATCCGACAGGTACGGCGATGCCGCGGACGGCGCGGGCTGGGTCAAAGCGGGCTCGCCGACGCTTTCGGTCAGGGCCTGCGCATGCAATGCCGATGCGCAGAACGCAAGCGCCGACGCAGCGCAGGCAGCCGCGCATCGCGCGGCGTGCGACGAATGACGGACGCGAAATGATCTCCGGGGTGCATTCACGTAGTTGGTTTTCCTGATATCGAACGGGCAATCGGTGGCGGGTGCGCGAGCGCGCGATCCGGCAAATCATGGGTCGATGGCAAAGTCGACGGTGCGACGATGCAAGACCGATGCCAACCTGGGCCGTCGAAAAAGGCGATATCGTACCGCCGGCGCGCACGGTTGCCGCACCAATTTGCAGCAGGTCACGCAATGGCTGCGCCAATATTGACCATCCGGTCAACTTAGGACATTGGCGTTTTCGATAGTCGCGCGAAGCCCATCCGATGGGTTACGCGCCGCCGCGCGTTGAACGCCGAAAGCAAGCAGAAAGCCGCTGCGAACCGTCGCCACCGCCGACGACGGCCGATGCGCGCACGTCACCCGCACCGCGCAAGCCGGCAGGCCTGCGCCATCGAGCCTGACATGCAGGCCGCCCGCCACCGCGACACAAACGAGCGCCGCGTCCGGCAGGATCCCGATCACGCGCCGCGCGCGCCGGCCTGCCTGGCAACCCGGATCGACCGGCCCGTGCCATGCTGCGCTGCGAGCTATATTGCGGATCGCGATCCAAACTGGGGCGCGAATTCCGGCGCCGACCATTTGAACGGCACCACGCCCGCACTGCGGCGCACTTCGCGAATCTTGAATCGCACGAGACGCTGCGCGCCGTCGAACGCCGCAAGTTCGGGCCCGTCCCAGACGATCTGCGCGTCGGCGGCGATATACAGCAGATCGCCATGCTCGAAATCGACGAACAGCAGCCCAGCGCGCGGCTCGCGCAGCAAGTTGCCGATCGTATTGAAGAGATTATTGCCGCTGTAATCAGGCGCCGTCAGCGTGCGCTCATCGTCGACGCGCACGAAGCCCGGCAACCCGCCGCGATGCGACACATCAACGCCGCGCGCACGACCCGCCGCTTCTTCCACATTCGCGCTCGCGATGAAAAACGTATCCGCGCGCGCAAGCCATTCGCAATCGGCGTCGGCCAGCCGTGCGGCGCGATGTTGAGGCGGCAGGGCGTCTGCCTCCACTGGCCTTCGCAATGGCACGCGGCTCTGAATATATTTCGGGCAGTTGCCGAAGCTCTGGCTAACCGTCACCGACATCGTCCCGCCGTCTATCCCGGTCACGACGCCATTGATCCGGTTGCGCCGCCGCGTGTGCGGCTCGATGCCAAGGCCCCCGAACCAGCTGCCGGTGCGCCAGCAGGCGGCGAGCGGATCGTCGCGCAATTGGCCGCCCGTGATGGCGAGCGTGCGCGGGTCCGGTGACACGACGAACCCCGGCTCGCCGGCCCGCAATGTCGCCCACGGTTGCCCGTCGGCATCCAGTCCACCGACGATGAAAAACGGCCGTTGCGCATAAAACGTCCGATGCTGATCCGGCATGAACATGCGGACTCCGCGGCGGCCGAGTGCCTCGGCCGCCGCGGTCACGCCCGCGCGCTGCTGCGCGACGAGTTCGCCTTCGTGGAACGGCGCGGCAACTGCGCGCTCATCGAGCACCAATGACATCGGCTCCGTCATCTCGGACTCCTTTGCGATAGACCCCATCACCGTCAACGCAGGCGACGCACGGACAAACGCCCATTGCCGGCGCCCCGCCGGTGAAACCGCCCGCCGGCACGCGCGGTGCGACCACCGCACGCATCACCCGTCCGACCGGCCGGAAATACGCGCCGCGAGAACCGCTCCCGGCTCAAGCCGCACCTGCGGCAACGCCGTCACGCCGCGCGCCACCCCGCCTTCGCCGCCGGCATCGGCACGAAACCCGGCAGCGCCTCGATACGCGCGAGCCATTCACGCAGATGCGTATAAGGCTCGAGCGACACGTCCCCCTCCGGCGCATGCGCGATATACGAATAAGCGGCGACATCGGCTATCGTCGGTTGATCGCCTATCGCGAAGCGCTTATAGGCAAGCTCCGGATCGATCACATCGAACAGATGCCGCGCGATCCGCACCGCGTTCGCGTGGTCCAGCGGCCGGCCGAACACCGTGACGAGACGCGCCGCCGCCGGGCCATACGCAATCGGCCCGGCCGCGAGCGACAACCAGCGCTGCACGGCCGCCGCACCTGCCGGATCAACCGGCAGCCATGACGGATCGGCATACCGCTTCGCAAGATAAACGAGGATCGCGTTCGAATCGCACAGCACCGCATCGCCATCCTCGATCACCGGCACCTGGCCGAACGGATTGAGTGAGAGAAACTCGGCGCGGCGGTTCGCGCCGCCGGCCAGGTCCACTTCGACACACTCGACCGGCAGGCCAAGCAACGACAGGAACAAAAGAACGCGATGACAATGACCGGACAACGGATGCATGTGAAGCCGGATCGGCGCGGCGGGTTGCATGACAGCTGGCATGACGGCACTCCGTGAGCGAAAACGGGACAAGGAAAACACGCGGCGGCGCATTCGCACCGACCGGCCAGTCCCGTGGCAGACATCCGCGCCGGGCGCATGCGCGGGCGGCCCGCCGAAGGCCAGCGCGAAACGCGAGGCCAGGCGCTGCGCGTGGCCGACCCCGTGTCATGCACATGCATCCCGCGTCACGCCCGGCCCATCAGGCTATCTGGCCAGGGACACTCGCAGCGTACCGTGCGCGGTAGATCCATAGAAGATGGATAATTCCCGAAACACAATCCTTGATAAATGGACAATAGGCGATGGCGGACGTCCGCAGCGTTAACCTGAACCGGCTGGCAATCTTCGTCGCAGTGGTCGAGGCCGGCTCATTCACCGCGGCAGCCGGGCGGCTCGGGCTCGCGAAAACGATGGTCAGCGCGCACATGCAGCGGCTCGAAGCGGAGGTCGGTGCGAATCTGCTCGTGAGAACCACGCGCCGGCTCAACGTGACGGACGCAGGCCGCGCGTTTTACGACGCGTGCCGCGACATCCTGCGTGCGGCCGACGCCGCGCTCGGCGCAGTATCCGGCGACACGGGGCCGCTGCGCGGCACGCTGCGCGTGAGCACCGCGATCGACTACGGCGCGCTTGTCGTCACGCCCGCACTGGTCGCGCTGCGCGACGCGCATCCGGCACTCGACATCGAGCTGATCTGCGACGACCGGATCGTCGATCTCGTTCACGACAACCTCGACGTCGCGATCCGGCTCGGCCGGCTCGCCGATTCGAACCACCGCGCGGTGAAAATCGGCGAATTCGAACGCTGGATCGTCGCCAGCCCCGCGTTCGTCGCCCGTCACGGCGCGCCGGATACGCCGGATGCGTTGAGCGCGTTGCCTTACGTCATGCTGTCCACGCTGCCGCGCACGATATTCGAGCTTGCGAATGCACAAGGTGAGCGCGCGCGCGTGCGCTGCAAGCGCGCATTCGCGTCGAACACGGCGACCGCTTGCCGCGCGGCGGTGTTGGCGGGCGGCGGCTTCGGCATCGCGACGAGTTTCGCAACGGCGGACGATATCGCAGCCGCACGGCTCGTGCGGCTGCTGCCCGGCTGGGCGCTGCCGCCCGGCGACATTCACGCGGTATTTCCGTCGACGAGCCATCCGAGCCCGAAAGTACGGGCGCTGATCGACATGTTGAAAGCGCGGCTCGCGAGATGAGCGTCCGGTGCCGGATGAGACGGCACGCACGCGTCCTCCGACGAATTTCCCGCCTGCGGGCAGACTGAAGACGCGCAGGCCAAACCGTGCGGCCCGCGGCACGCGCGCCGCATGCGCCGCACAATCCTCCCAACCCAACGCGGCACGGCGTCCCGGCCGATCGTGCCGCCGTTCAGCGTGCGGCCAAATGCTGCAACGCGCCGAGCAACACCTGCCGGCAATTGCGCACCATTTTCTCCTCGGAATCGCGATAACCGGTCAGCAACCACGCAGCGCCAACGTTCGTCATCGCTCCCACCAGCGCAATTCCGATGATCCGCTGGTCCGCGCGCACGTCGGGATCTTCGCTCAGCGGCGCCACGAGCGTCACGATCATCTTGCCGAATTCACTCAGATTGCGCTGGTATGTCGCATCGGTTTGCGCGCTCACGCCCATCACTTCGAGCAGCAGCACGCGCGCCGCGCACGTGTCCCGCAAAAATGCGAAGAATGCGGCAAGGCTCACGTCGATCCGTGCGTCAAGCCCGCCACGCGTCGCGCCGAGCGCGGCGACCGCCTGCTTTACCGACATGCGCAGCCGCTGCGCATGGTGCTCGTAGGTGCTGCGCAGCAATGCATCGGTGCTATCGAACGCTGCATAGAAATAGCGATCATTGAGCTTCGCTTCCTGGCAAATCGCGCGCACGGTGGCCCGCTGGAAGCCAACCGTGCCGAAAATGCGCGTGCCCGCGCGAATCAGCGCGTCGCGACGCTCCGCCGCCCGGGCTTCCGGTGGAATGCCGGCGTAAGGGCGGCCTTTCTTGCCCCGTTCGAGTATTTTCTCCATTTCGCTATTTGACATCAGCCAATGTCAAAATTAAAGTGGTGTTGACTCGCACCACATTCTAAATCGACATAACGATGGAGACAGCCAAAGGGAGGCCCGTCCGATGAGGAATTTCTCCGGCAAGGTGGCGGCAATCACGGGCGCGGGATCGGGCATGGGGCGCAGTTTGGCGATCCAGCTCGCGCGTCAGGGTTGTCATCTCGCGCTCAGCGATATCAATACGGACGGCCTCGCGCAGACCGTCGCATCGTGCACCGGCTACGGCGTGCGGGTCACGTCGCAGCGGCTCGACGTCGCGTCACGCGAAGCCGTATTCGACTGGGCGCGCCAGACGCGCGAAGCGCACGGCAAGATCAATCTGCTCTTCAACAACGCGGGCGTATCGCTTGCAGCGGCGGCCGAAACCGTGCCGATCGAGGATTTCGAATGGATCGTCGGCATCAACTTTTGGGGCGTCGTGCACGGCACCCAGGCGTTTTTGCCGTATCTGCGCGAATCGGGCGACGCTCATCTGATCAACACGTCAAGCCTATTCGGCCTGATCGCCATGCCGACGCAAAGCGCGTACAACGCAACGAAATTCGCGGTGCGCGGCTTCACCGAGGCGCTGCGGATGGAACTCGAGCTTGAGCGCGCGCCGATCGGCGTGACATGCGTGCATCCGGGCGGCGTGGCGACGAACATCGCGACAGCGTCGCGTATCGACGCGAGCGTGGTCGCACTGACCGGGCAGGATATCGAGACGCATCGCCGCGCCGCGAACCGGCTGATCGACGCCACCACGCCCGATGAAGCTGCCCGCCAGATTCTCGCCGGCGTGAGGCGCAATGCGCGGCGTGTGCTTGTCGGCGCCGATGCACGCCGCGTCGACAAGCTCGCACGCCTGCTCGGCTCCGGATACCAGATTTTCGTGCTGCGCTTTCTGCGCAAGTCGCGCGAGCGCCGTCTCTCCCGCCGGAACGGCACAGCCATGCCCGCGCCCGCTTCCTCGATCAGTAAGGATCCCGCATGAACTCGACAACAGATTGGCACACCACCTTGGGCCCGGCCGACGAACGCGCCCCGCTGGCGGCAACGGGCGCCGCGCCGCGCGCAGCCGATTACGACGTGTTGATCGTCGGCGCGGGCATCTCCGGCATCGGCGCCGCCTACTACCTGCGCGAGCGCTGCCCCGGCGCGAAGTACGCGATTCTCGAAGGCCGCTCGACGATGGGCGGCACTTGGGATCTGTTCCGTTATCCCGGCGTCCGTTCGGATTCCGACATGTTCACGCTCGGCTTCAGCTTCCGCCCGTGGCAAAGCGACAACTCGATCGCGCACGGCCAATCGATCCTCGACTACATCAAGGAGACCGCGCGCGAGTTCGGCATCGACAAGGCGATCCGCTTCAATCACAAGGTCACCGCCGCGAGCTGGGATTCGTCGAGCGCGCGCTGGACCGTGCGCGTGCAGCGCACCGACGGCGAACGCGTTGACGAAGCGGTCTTCACCTGCCGCATTCTCTATATGTGCAGCGGCTACTACGACTACGAAGCAGGCCACGCACCGAGCTGGCCCGACCAGGAAACGTACCAGGGCCGCATCGTCCATCCGCAGCATTGGCCGTCGGATCTCGACTATGCGGGCAAACGCGTCGTCGTGATCGGCAGCGGCGCAACCGCGGTGACGCTGGTGCCGTCGATGACGCCCGTCGCACGCCACGTGACGATGCTGCAACGCTCGCCGACCTACATCATGTCGTTGCCCGCGCGCGATCCGGTTGCGGGCGTGCTGCGCCGCTGGCTGCCGGCCGGGCTCGCACACCGGGTCGTGCGCGTGAAAAACGTGCTGCTGACGATGTACTTCTACAATCTTTCACGCCGCCGCCCCAACGCGATCAAAAAGCTTCTGATCCATCTGGCGAGCAGGCAGAGCGGCCCTCAGCTCGATGCGGGCAAGCACCTCACGCCGCGCTACAAACCGTGGGACCAGCGCCTCTGCCTGGTGCCGAACGGCGATCTCTTCAAGGCAATCCGCGCGGGCAACGCCTCGATCGTCACCGACGAAATCGAGCGCTTCACGCCAACCGGCCTGCTCCTGAAAAGCGGCGAGCGCCTCGACGCGGACGTCGTGGTCACCGCGACCGGGCTGAAGCTCAAGATGCTGGGCGGGATATCGCTGACGATCGACGGCCAGCCAGTCGATTTGTCGCAAACGGTGTCGTACAAAGGGATGATGTTCAGCGGCGTGCCAAATCTCGTGCTGTCGTTCGGCTACACGAATGCATCATGGACGCTGAAGGCCGAACTGATCGCGCAGTACGTGTGCCGCATGTTCCAACACATGCGCACGCACGGCTACGACGTCTGCGTACCGCGGCTGCCGGCCGGCCAAACGGAGTTGGAACCGTTCGTCGATCTGTCGTCCGGCTACATCCAGCGCGCCGCCGCGATGCTGCCCAAGCAGGGCGTGAAAAAGCCTTGGAAAGCCTATCAAAACTATATCCGCGATTTCGCGCTCTTCCGGTTCGGCTCGCTCGCCGACGGCGCCCTACGATTCGAACGCCGCCGCCCGACGCTCGTCGAGCAGAATAATTCAACCCGCCAGCCCGCCTACGAAGGAAGGTGATTCGAATGATAATCAAGCTGTTTCACTACCTGGTCATCGTATTCGCTGCGTTCGCCGCGCTCACGCAATTCATCGCGCATCGCACCAAACGGCTGTTTCCGCCTGAAGGCAAGTTCGTCGATATCGGCTCCGATCGCTTGCATTACGTCGAATATGGCGAAGGCCCGCCGATCGTGTTCGTGCATGGCCTTTGCGGCAATCTGCGCAATTTCGCGTATCTGGACCTGCAACGGCTCGCGAAATCGCATCGCGTGATCCTCGTCGATCGCCCCGGCTCGGGCCGCTCGACGCGCGGCCCGCGTTCGGCGGCAAACGTGTACGCCCAGGCGCGCACCATCGCGATGTTCATCGTCACGCTCGGTCTCGACAAGCCCGTGGTCGTCGGCCACTCGCTCGGCGGCGCGATTGCCCTCGCGCTCGCGCTCAACCATCCGCAGATCCTGAGCCGGGTCGCGCTGATTTCGCCGCTCACGCACGTCGAAACCGAGGCGCCCGGCCCGTTCCGCGGCCTCGCGATACGTTTTGCGCTCGTGCGCCGCTTCGTGTCGCTCACGCTCGGCGTACCGGTCGCGAAGCTGCAAAGCCGTAAGGCAACCGAATTGATTTTCTCGCCCGAGCCGGTGCCATACGACTTCGGCCTGAAGGGCGGCGGCCTGACCGGCTTGCGCCCGCACGCGTTCTATTCGGCATCGTCCGATCTCGTCGCAGCGCCGGAAGATCTGCCCGACATGGAAAGCCGCTACGCGTCGTTGAACGTGCCCGTCGCGTTGCTGCATGGACGCAACGATCAGATCCTCAACTACCAGCGCCACGCCGAGGCGCTGAAGAACCGGCTCGATAGCGTCGATCTGCGCATTGTCGACGGCGGCCACATGTTGCCCGTCACGCAGCCCGCCGAGACGACCGACTGGCTGCTCGACGTGGCCAAGCCATCGCCGGCGGCCGAGCCCAAGCTCGTGGCCGCCAGCACGGCCGCCTAACGCGCACGGCTTGGGCCAACCGGCTGCGGGCGCGGTGCAACGCAGCCGTCGCGGCCGCCTCACGTCCCCAGCCGATACGAACATGCGGCGGGCGCCGCGCGCGATTCGGTGTACGCTAACGGCTCGTCCACACCGTTTTCGTGCCATCCAGAATCGTGCGCGTCGGCCGTCCCGTTCCCGCCTTGCCCCAACCTGTCTGCGACTATTGCGGCGCGAAAGCGGCGCTCACCCGCTATGGCGAGGCCGCCTACCCGTACCACGAGGACCACGGCGAGCTTTGGGTCTGCGCGCCATGTGACGCGTGGATCGGGGTCTATCCGCGCAGCCGGCGCCATGTGCCCCTCGGCAGACTCGCGAACGCGGAACTCAGGCAAGCCAAATCCGAACTGCACGCAGCACTCGAGCCGCTCGTTGCCGCGAAAATCCGCCGCGATGGCTGCAACGCCTTCGAGGCACGCGCGAAAGGCATACGTTGGCTCGCAACGCATCTCAGCCTCGACGCTTCCAGCACGATCCATACGTTCGATCTCGACGCATGCCGCGGTGCATTACGGCTTATCGAGCAATTCATGTCCCGAAAATCGCCGCACGCTAAGTCTTGAGCCTCGCCGGCTGCTGCGTCGCAGCTACCGGCCATGCCACATTCAATTAATTTACGCCGGCTTACATAAACCCTTTATTCATTTCCCACCGAAGGAATTATTGCTTTAAATTTTTTAGATCGAATCAAAAAAAGTTTGACGCTCGATTTTTTTCCCTGCTATCTTTTTCGAAACAAGCTTGCTGCAAACAAAGGAAACCAGGATAAATCAATACATTATCCTAACCAAATCCTTCCAATTAAATTACTTTCCGAGGGGCGGCATCCACTCCATGAGCAAATCGCAATAGATTTCCGATCTACAGAAACATTCCGATAAGCCAAGTCAGAGAAATTCGACACGCGCCGCTCTAGCGGCGTGGGCAGTGTTTTTCTTATGAAAAATAAATCGGATTCCTAATTATTCAACACGTGGCCTTCCGATAATCCATCAGCAGGAGGATCTCCATGTCGCCGTGAATCTCACCTGGTCGCATCGCGCCGTACATCGGCTGCGCGCCGAGCACCCTATTTCCACCTGACGCCGGCTTCGCAACCGTTCTTCATCATTTCTTGGGAAGTCAGAAAATGCAGAGAACTCAGCACGTGAACCCGCTATTTCCAAAACGTTTTGCGCTGTCGCTGCTACCGCTCGCGATTGCCGCCACGCTGGCCCCGCTTTCCGTGCAAGCCGCGTCCGCTTGGGCACCGACCCACACCGACGCCTTCCTGCTCACTCGCACATCTGCTACGACGGCCGCTTCGCAAACGCAGGCAAAAACCGCGCCGAGCTACGCGCTCAATACGATCGGAACGCCGGAACTCACCGATACGACCGTTACGCCGCTCGAACTGAGCCAGCCGCTGCGCGTGACCGTCGTGCTGAAGAACCGTAACGAAGCCCAACTCGATGCGTTCCTGAGCGAAGTGAATAAGCCCGGCAGTGCGAACTATCACAAGTTTCTGACGCCGGAACAGTTCAAGGCCCGCTTCGGGCCGACTGACGCGCAAGTGCAAGCCGTCGTCGCGCATTTGAAGGCGAACGGTTTCAGCAACGTCAGCGTGTCGGACAATAACAAGCTGGTCTTCGCCGAAGGCAACGCATCGAACGCAGAACGCGGCTTCCACACCACGCTCAAACGCTTCAGCTATCGCGGCAAGCAGGTCTACGGCAACGACTCCGCGGCGCAAGTGCCGGCAGCGCTCGGCACGGTCGTCGATGCGGTGCTCGGACTGCAGAACGCAGCGGTTCCGCATCGGATGCTGCGTCGCGTCGCATCGCCGGATTCGGTCGTGAGAAACGCGGTGGCAGGCTCGCAAATCGGCCACCAGCCAACCGATTTCGCCTCGATCTATGATGCAAAAGGCCTGCCCGCCGCGACCAACACGACGGTCGGCATCATCACGTGGGGCGATCAAACTCAAACGATCGCCGATCTGAACCAGTTCACGCAAAGCGCGGGCCTGGCAACCGTCAACACCAAGGTCGTTCCTGGCGGCTCCGGCACACTTGCCAACGACGGCGATCCGAGCGAATGGGACCTCGACAGCCAGACGATCATCGGCACGTCAGGCGGCGTCAAACAACTCATTTTCTATTCGGCCATCAACGGCGACTCAAACGACAGCGCACTCACCGACGCCTCGATCACGGCCGCGTACAACAAGGCGGTCACCGACAACGTCGCGAAGGTCATCAACGTGTCCCTCGGCCTCGACGAAGCCGCAGCGAACTCCGACGGCTCGCTCGCCGCGGACGACGCAGTCTTCAAACAGGCAGTCGCGCAAGGTCAGATCTTCTCGGTGTCGTCCGGCGATTCGGGCGTCTATCAATGGTCGAGCGCGCCCTATAGCGGCGCGCCCGGTTATGTCGGCACGGAAAGCAGCAGCGGCGCGATCACGGTGCGGATCAACCTCGGCAAATACAGCGTCTCGCATCCGGCCAGCTCGCCGAACGTCGTCGCGGTCGGCGGCACGACACTGTCGACGAGCGGCACGACGACGTGGGCCGGCGAGACCGTCTGGAACGAGGGGCTCTCGTATGCGGATCAAGTCACGAACCAGGTCCGACTCTGGGCGACGGGCGGCGGCGTCAGCGCCTACGAAACCGCGCCGAGCTGGCAGACCGCCGCACTCGGCAGCACGGTCACCAAGCGCGTACTGCCCGACGTCGCATTCGACGCAGCGGGCGCGACGGGCGCGTACATCATCATTAATGGCCAGCCGAACCAATTGATCGGCGGCACGAGCCTCGCGTCGCCGATCTTCGTGGGCGGCTGGGCGCGCGTGGAATCGGCCAACGGCAATAGCCTCGGACTGCCGACGTCGGCGTTTTATGCAGGTCTGCCGAGCAATCCGTCGCTCGTGCATGACGTGACATCGGGCAACAATGGCTATAACGGCTATGGCTACAGTGCCAAGACCGGCTGGGATTACGACACCGGTTTCGGCAGCCTCGACTTTGCGAAGGTCAGCGCAAGCTCGGTCAAGTAATCGCCCCGACGCATCACGCAATCCGCCGACCACGCGCCGGCGCGCGATCGCCTCTCTTCGGAGAGGCGATTTTTTTTGGTCCGCGCTGCGCTTCGCGGCACCGTGCAAATGCCCGCCCGGTTTCGTCACACCATTCGGAATGGCACGCGGCAATGAGCAGACAGCTTGGCCGAATCAGCGATCTTTATCCAACAAGCTCTTGTCCGGTGGAATGTGCATCCGGCAAATCCCATCCGATGGAACGGTGGAGCCATCACCCAACCTCTTCATGCGAGGTCATAGTTGTAACAAAGGCTTGCAAGCCCGACCGATCGACCGTCCTGCCGAAAAGCCGCCCGCGGCATGTGCTTGCGGCCAGTGTGCGTGGTTGGCCAAAACACTGATCAGCGCCTGTTCACAAGCCCCGCGCGATCACGCCGAGCCGGCACGATTGATGCGTGCAAAAAAGCCATACGCGTTCGCTGCTCTGCGGCATGACGCCGTCTTCCGCCAATTATTCTCCGTTATCCTTAACGTTCCACTATATTTAACGCTATCTTGCGATGTTAACCGCCATTCGCACCATCGGCGTAGTGTAGGCTGTCGTACTTTCCCCGATAGATGGCAACGCTATCCTTCGACGCAGACGATGGATCCAGTATCGATTCACGTTCGGCGCCACCGCTACGCGCGGCAGCGCCTTCAGCCAACCAAGCCGCCTCGAGGCGGCCGGCCGCATGCGCGACCGCGCCGGCGCGCGGTCCGAACGAATCAGACGCAACGAACCGGAGTCACGTTTCCTGGCATCGTTCGCTGATAATTGAAAGCGATGCGCGCAACCGTTCGAGACCAGACGATGCCAGCCCGCAAGATGAGACCGTTCGATCCGCAGTGCGGCCCGCAATTTAACCATCACGTACAGATGCAAGGTATCTCGAAGATACACCGACTCTGGGCGGCGATCTTCGTCATCGCCGTCGCCAGCGACGTACTGTCCGGCGCGATCCGCTACTACACGTCGCTCGTCGGCCTCGCACCGCTCGGCTATCTGCCGAAGGCACTGATGGTCGTGGCGCTCGGCTTCGCGCTCGTCGAACGGCCGAAGGCAAGCCACGTGCTTATCATCACGTATCTGGGCGCGCAGATGTGCGTGTCGCTCGCCAACGGTATTCCGTTGAGCGCCGCGCTCTTTTGGATCTGGACGGTCTCGCCGATGCTGTTCGCGCTCGTGATGCCACCGCAGGCGCTCGAGGTGCTCGAATCGCCGCGAATGTTGGCCGTGCTCGTCGGGCTCACGCTGCTTGCAGTCGGCGGCGTGTTCCTCAACTATTTCGTACACCTGCCCTGGGTCGGCGGCAGCGTCGATATCGGCGGCGGCGTGAGCGTGACGATCGCAAAAGCAACCTACGTGGGCACGGCATCGCGGCTGCCCGGCTTCGGCCGCAGCAGCGCGTCGACAGGGCTGTTGATCGGCCTGCTCGTGACCTGGATCTTCCCGCGCCTGCGCTCGCGTGCTGCCGTCACCGCGATCCTCGCGCTGTCGGCGCTTGCCATTTGGAAAACAACGAACAAGACCACCCTCGTCGCGCTCGTGATCGTCGTCGGGCTGCATCTGATGCTGCGCACGCGCTCGCTGCGTACTGCGAGCATCACATTGTCGGCGCTCGTCGTCGCACTGCCGATCGCGGGTTGGCTCATCACGCTGGCTAGCATTCAGGACATCAGCGGTTCCGGTTCGCTGTCGTCGATGCAAGACCGCTTCTTCAACACATGGCCGATGCTGATCGAAGGCATGGTGCGCGAGCACCTGATCTGGCTCGGCGTCGGGCCGGGCGGCTTCGGTTCGTCAGTCGGCTTCGGCTCGGCAGTCGGCAACGGCGCAACCGGATTCGGCTTCAACACCGGGTACGCAGACAACATGGCCCTTTACACGCTGGCGAATGTCGGCGTAATCGGCAACGTGTTTCTCATCGCGGCATTCTTCCATTTCGTGCTCTCGCGCGAATCGAACAATCGGCCGATCTGGCTGATGCTGTGCTTTCTGCTCGCGAGCGGGCTGACGACCGATATTTATGAAACGACCGGCTGCCTGCTGTTCTTCGGCGTGGTTCTGAACTCAATCAGCCAGCGCGTGCCGCGGCCGCGCATCTCGAGTGCGCGGATCGCATTCGAGCGGCTGCAACGCAACGTGCGCGGCACCGCGTCGGGGCTACACTGAAGGCGCGTGCGAGAAGGAAACGACGATATGAAGAACCGCACGCTATCCCTGCGCCATCGGCTGTTCGCCGCGCTTGCAAGCGCCACGCTCGTCACGCTCAGCTTCGCCAGCGAGCCGAGCGTCGTCACGCTGAGCGCGTCGCAGCCGGCTTCCGCCGCCAACCCGCCGTATGTCGATCTGCCGGGCTTCGTCGCATCGCGCGACAACACCGGCGTCGCGGTGCACGAGATCGGCGATACGAAGCTGCTCGACGCGATCAAGAACGCGGGCTTCACGTTCATCCGCGCCAACCTGTTCTGGCAAGCAGTCGATACGCCGCATGGCTGGAATTTTTCGCAGTACGACAAGCTCGTCGCCGATCTGTCCGCACGCGGCCTCGGCGTGCTGTTCATCCTCAGCGGTCAGCACTATGCGTTGAGCCCGAAGGGACCGCCGACTCAGCCCGCTCAACTCAACGCATTCCGCACCTATGCATTCAAGGTCGCGCAGCACTTCAAGGGTAAAGCGGTGCGCTACGAGATCTGGAACGAAGAGGATCACCCGACCTACTGGCTCGGCAAGCCGTCGGCCGACGATTATAAGGAAGTGCTTAAAAAATCCGTGCAAGCGATCAAGACCGCAGACCCGAATGCGATCGTCGCGACGGGCGGCGTACAGCAGATCAACCGCGCGTTCATCCGTAAGGTCGGCGACATCGGCGGCCCGAAGCAAGCCGCGCCCGACGCAATCAGCGTGCATCCGTACCGGCAGACCGAACCCGAAACCGTCTTCGCCGATTACGCCGCGCTGCGACGCGATCTGTCGACGTATCGCAAGAAACCGCAGGTGTGGGCAACCGAATGGGCATACCCGAGCTACGGCTACAACTATGTGTCCGACATCGATGACGGCCACTCGCAAATCGCGCGCGAGCGCCAAGCGAAATATGCGGTACGGCTGCTGCTGTCGAACTGGATCGCCCAAGTCGGCCTCACGTCGTATTACGACATTCGCAACGACGGCCGAAACAACAAAGACATGGAGCACAATTTCGGACTGCTGGACGCAAACGGTGAAAAGCTGCCTGCCTACACCGCCGTCCAGCATCTGTTCTCGTTCACCGGGGACGCCGTGGGTGCGCAGTATCGGCTCGACGCCAACGCACGTTACATCGTGCTGAAGCTGACCGCGCCGCGCGCGACAAAGTACGTGGTCTGGTGCTACGGCACCGGCAATTCGATCGTCGTCGACTTGTCGCGACTGCCGGCCAATGCGCGCGTGACCGACATGTACGGTGCCAAGCTCAATGCCGGCGGCACCACGTTCGAGGTTCCGGAAGCAAAAGGGCCAATTTTCATTACGATTGGCGCCTGAGCGCCGCGCCCGGCGCGAATGCCTGCGCAAAGCCGGGTTTAACCGATTGATGCAGAGGACAGCGGCGGCCGCCGTCGCTAACGGAAAACAACGATGGACCTGAAAGCACAACCCACTATGACCGCGCCACACGCCAAGAACAACGACGGGCTCACAAGCCTATCGTGGAGCATCTCCCGGCACCGGCGGCTGTTCGCGACGATCGTCGGCGTGTTTTTCGCGCTCGGCGTGTTGTATGCATTCGTCGCGACGCCGCAATACCGAACCGAAGCGCTGCTGCGCATCCAAACCAAGCCGGGCGCCGCCATCAGCGCACTGTCCGACGTCTCGGGCACGATCTCGGCCGGCCCGTCCGCGAACGACGAAAGCGAAGTGCTGACCTCGCGCGCGACCGTCGGTGCCGCAATCGAGCAGATCGGCGCGGATCTCGACATCCGCACGCGCAGCTACTTCCCGCTGATCGGCCGTCTGTTCGCATCAAGCCATGCGGATGACGACAAGCTCGCTGCGCCATTGCTCGGCTTGTCCGGTTTCGCGTGGGGTGGCGAAAAACTGAAACTCGGCGCATTCACGGTGCCGGACGCATCATACGGCGACAAATTCCGGCTCGTCGCTGGCGACAACGGCCACTGGGCACTGTACGACAAAAAAGACCGGCTGCTCGCACGCGGCGTAGTCGGCGCCACGGTGCCGTTTACCGTCGGATCGGACAATGCCCAGGCTGGCGAGATTCGAGTTGATACGCTGCGCGCGCGCAGCGGCATCGAATTCTCGATCGTCAAGGAATCGACGCAGCGTGTTTATGACGACGTGATGAAGAAGATGAAAACGATCGTCGCGAACCGCGATTCGACGCTAGAAGAGCCGTCGCTGATGCGGCTCATCTATCAGGCCGATACGCCCCAGCATGCCCAGGATCTGGTCAACGCAATCATCCGCGTCTACCTTCAGCAGGACATTGCCTATCGTTCGCAGAATGCACAACGCAGCCTCGACTCGCTGCACGCGCGCCTGCCTGTCCTCAAGCAGGATCTCGCCAAGGCCGAGGACGAGTTGAACCGCTACCGGACGACGACGGGCACGATCGACGTCGACCAGCAGGGGGCTGCGCTGATCGGCCGATTGAACTCGCTGTCCGAAAAACAAACGTTGCTGCAGCTCTCGCTCGACAACGTGAAGGGACGCTTCCAGCCCGGCAGCACGACCTATCAGACCGTGCAGACCCAGCTCGATCAAGTAAAAAAGGAAATTCAGCAAACAACTGCCGCAGCCAACAAGCTGCCGACCGCGCAACGCGAATTCGTCCGGCTGACGCGCCAGGTAACGGTTGCTTCTGAACTCTACACAAAGGTCCTGGCCAATGCGCAACAGCTCGAAATCGCCGTTGCCAGCACGCCGTCCGGCGTAACCGTCGTCGACTGGGCAAACAAGCCGTATAGGCGGGCATGGCCGCAACGCGGCCTCATCATCGTCGGCGCGCTGCTGGCCGGCTTGTTCACGGGTTTGGCACTTGTGTACCTGCTTGCCCGCCGCCGCAACGAGTTGAACGGCCCCCAATCGATCGCCGACGTATCGGATCTGCCGTGCGTCGCTGTCCTCACGCCGCCAGCATCGCACGCGCTCAAAATCAGCGCGTCCCATCCGTCGGTCAAACCTCTCGCCGCCCGTGATCCCGACGATCCCAGTATCGAGACACTGCGCGTGCTGCGCACGAGCATGCGGGCAGCGTTCGCGCACGACGGCCGGGAAGGCGGCAAGGTTCTGCTGTTCACTGGCCCGACCGCTGGCGTGGGCTGCAGTTTCGTTGCGTCGAATCTGGCGTATCTGTTCGCGGATTCCAACGCATCCGTTCTGTTCGTCGACGCAGACATGCGTGGCGGATCCCACAATCCGCTCGGCGCCGAGCGCGGCGGCATTGGCCTCGCAAACGTGCTCGAGAATGCACAGCCGCTGGACAATGCGATCGTTAGAATCGGCAATAGCACACTGTCCGTCATGACGCCCGGCACGCTATCTGGCGCGAATCCAGCCGGTTTGCTTGAGCGGCCGGAGCTGACCGCGCTGATCGCGACATTGCGCACGCGTTACGATTTCATCATCGTCGATGCGCCGCCAGTCCTGCCGTACAGCGACGCGCTTTCGATCGCCACTCGGGATTGCGACGCGGTTCTGCTGGTCTCGCGCGGCCGAACGACTCGCGCGACAGACCTTGAAACCGCGCAGCAGCGGCTCGAAAGCGTCGGCGCAAAACTCGTCGGCCACGTTTTCAACGCAGACGCCGGGCCTTCTGGTAAACGCCGAGCTGCATCGCACGACGGCGAGCATCGCGCGTATGAAATCGATACGCCTTCCACGGCAAAGCGAACGCTCGAACGTGCAAAATGAACTGCCGCCAAGAATTTCCGATGCCGAATGAACCCAGGAGTTTTCTTTACAATTAAATACCATTGAAAGCCAAATCGGCGTCATTACATCATTATCAAAAATTAATTCAAGGAAAAACCAGAGGTTTAAACACCTCTGGTTTTTTATTTCGTCACCTCCATTTCCTTTTTCATTTTGTCAACGCTTCATTACCAATCCGTTCGTTTCGAACAAATACTCTAATCCTGTCAAAACAGAAAGGTCACCCACCAAACGCGTGTTTGCGATACCGATCGGCTCCTGCCATCACCCGCGAAACCGCGATCGCACAAGGCAATGCCGGATATTCGCCACCGATGCTCGATGGACAGGACATCCGACATCGCATTCATCGATACCCCACCATCCCGATTCAAAAAATTCCAACCGGCCTATTTTGCTTCCCAAACACTGGCATTCGATCCATCGTTCGGTAATAATTTAGAGATACCTTTATCTCAAATTAACCTAAGATAGAAACCTTCCCCGAACGGAGATCCTGCCATGAATCATCTGAACATTACTTCCGTGCGCCCGGATCAATTTATTAGGTATCCGAAGTATATTCCGATCGTTTTCGCCACATTGTTCGCACTCCTACTTACTGCGTGCGGCGGTGGTGATGGAAGCAATACCAACTCCAGCCTCGCCGCCGCAACTCCGGGTATCGTCGTGCCCGCATCCTCCACCAGTGCAAACTCGACGTCAAACAGCAATACGAGCAATCCGATCGCATCGGCAACGCCGAGCGCGCCAAGCGCCGCCAGCGCAACCGATACGTCCAGCACATCCAGCACGCCAAATGCGCCTCCATCAGCGAGCGCATCCGATGCAGCCAGCGCCTCTCACGGCTCCAACTCGCATGGTTCTGGCTCGTCGACGAGTTCTAGCGGTTCCGGGTCATCGTCATCGTCGACAACGACTCCTCCGGCTTCGTCCTCGTCGACTTCACCTGCCGCATGGGTCGCACCGTTCTTTGGTACGAACGGACACTTTGTCGCCACCAACAGCGTCTACAGTTCGACGCCGCTCGCCACTCAGGCATCCCACCTGACTACCGCCGGCATCCACGTCTACCGGCAGGACGCTTACATCCCGGATCACATCGACGCGATTGCGGATAAGCTCATCCCCGGACTCGGACCCAACGTCACCGTACTGCCGATGATCGAAGCGAACCCCTGGGTCGATCCTTCACTAAACGGCAAACAGCCGACCGAAGAAACGGCATACGCATATGCTTATCAGCTTTCCGTCTATGCAGCACAAAAGCTCGCCGGCATTCCGATGGTTGAGTTCGGCAACGAATACGATCTGGATAGCCACAACGCACCGATTCGTGGTGACGGCGTCAACGTTTCGGACTTCGACAATTCGACCTTTCCGATTTGGCGCGGTGCATTGCGAGGTGCACTCGACGGTTGGCGTTCAGTCGATACGCAGCACAAAACCAAGCTGATTGCAAACGCAACGGCCGGTTGGCTGTATTTCGGATTCCTCGATGGACTAATGACGGGCACCCAACCCGACGGCACGACCGGTCATCCGAAAATCACACCCGACGTAATTCAGTGGCACTGGTACTCCGACGGCGGCGACATCGAAAACGCAGTCGGCCTCACTGGCACGTACAACGTGCTCGCGCGGCTCAAGGCGAGCTACAACCTGCCGATCGTGATTACCGAGATCGGCGTGAATCTCAGCAATACGGAAGCACAGGCTCAGGCGTACATCACGAAGACGATAGCCGAACTGGTCGCTGCAAGAACAACTTACAATGTCATCGGCTTCAATTGGTATGAACTCTATGACGACTCGACCGGAGCGTATGGTTTAATGACGAACAGCGGACAACCAAAGCCGCGGTACACGACGATGCAGACGGCCATCACCAACGCGACCACGACCACTAAAAATTAATCATCACGGTTCGCATAGACCATCTTTATAAAATACGGCAAACCCGGGTTTGCGTGAGGCCGCATAGACCAGATGATGCATTACCGGGTCACGACGTAACGAACGTGACACGCCACCCGATCCGAAGCTGCGCCGCGATCAGCTCGCCGGCGCAGTTATTTTTTATCAAACATCGACGTTTTTTTGGACGGTATCGTCCATAGAATGACAAAGCTGTCGTCGAATCGACAAATCAGCGGGAGCCACATGAAGCGTGCTCGGTCAACTGCATTGGCTGTTACGAATCTGTTCGCGCTGACGTCGTCGGTACTCAAACGACGGGTTGATGATAGTGACAGTAAGGCCGGGGCGTAATGGCAGTTCGTCCGGTAGTTCATCTGAGCCACTTCGAAATGGCAAACACGGCAGGTTTTAAGCGAAGCGATTGAAGCGCGGATCTGTCCGGGGCGATTGATCGTTCAGATACGCAAGACCGCGCGCACCACGCTCAGGTTTTATAACTATCGTCACGCCGGTCCAACTTGCGAATCAACGCCGGCCAAACGAACGCGCCACCCAATCCATCGGTCTGTACCGATGCCGCTTCGGCGTTCGTCGCGATAATCCCGGCCGGCACCTCGATCAGTTCACCGCCGTGCTGTGCGGCGATCTGGATCTGGCAAGCCGTCTCGAACAGATACATCGCGAGAAACGCATCGGCTATCGACGCGCCAATAGTCAGGAGTCCGTGATTACGCAGCATCAGGAACATCGAGCGTCCGAGATCCGACTGTAGCCGCGGCTTTTCGTCGTCTTTTAGTGCAACGCCTTCGTAATCGTGATAAGCAAGCGATTGCAGCACGAATGTCGACTGCTGCGAAATTGGCAGCACACCGGCGCGCTGTGCGCTGACCGCAATCCCCGCACGCGTATGCGTATGCAGTACACATTGCGCATCGGCACGCGCAGCATGCACCGCGCTATGAATCACGAACCCCGCGCGGTTGACCGGGTACGGCGAATCGCCGATTTTGTTGCCTGCCTGATCGACCCTTACGAGTGACGACGCAGTAATTTCCTCGAACATCATTCCATATGGATTGATCAGGAAATGATGATCAGGGCCCGGCAAACGAGCTGAGATATGCGTGAAGATCAAGTCGTCCCAGCCGTACATTGCGACAAGACGATAGCAGGCAGCCAGATCGCATCGAATGCGCCATTCGGCGGAATCGATGTTGGCAGTGGCGGAAGTAGTGTCCATACAGGCTCCATGCGCGCCAGCTCAAGCGCGCCGGCATCGCGCTCACCTTACCAGCTTCACGCACGGATCGCATCGGGTTTTTCACGCCCATCGACGCGAATCGGACAAGATGCTCGGCTTCGAGCCGAAACGCGCACGGCGCGCACACGCGCCGCGCGCCATCCATATCAAGCCGGCGTCAACGGCACCGTCACCGACGTACCGGCCGGATCGAGCGTCAGTTCAGTGCCGGGCGTCGGCCTCAACGTCGCCTCGTAGTCGCTCGACAACACGACCAATCCTAGCCGGTGGCCTGCGTCGAGCCGGTAGTCACGCGGCATGAACGTCAAACGCAAATCGTAGGGCATGCCGGCGAGGACGGGCTGCGAATGCCAGATCGACTTGCGATTGCGAGGATCGGTCCAGGCGCGCGTGATAATCGTCGCGCTGCCGTCGGGCGCACGATCAATGAGCAGCGCCGTCACGTTCGCGGCAGCCGAGAACGTCAAGCGGACCTGCGCGGTCGCAGTCCCTGAGATTCGCGTCGCCTGGGCAAGCGGCTGCGTCTCGAAGCGGCTGCGATGCGCGCCATCGGCTGCATTCGCGAGCGTTAGTGCCAAGATCCGCGCATCATCGGTAAATTTCACGAGCGGGCCACCCGATGGCCAGCGCAGTAGCGTTCCCGTTCCCGCTCCGTCTCCACCCGAGAAATACGTAGTAGGGGTTGCACTGCTTGCCGGCCAGCGCGGCTCTTTCAGCAACGTGCCGTCGGCCTGCTCGATTACCGAGCCCGGCCCACGCTCGACGCCGTTTTCGTAACCCAGCAAATAGCGTGTGAACCAACGGTTCACCTGCGCAGTCCATTCGCTCGCCATCGCGGGTACACGACTCGGATCGGTATGGCGGGCCCGATGCAACCATAGCTGTGCCGGCACGTGCTGTTTGAGCATCGCGAGATACCACGAAGTCGATTGATCGGTCCTCACGTTATCGTCCGCGAGCCCCTGCGCGACAAGCGCAGGTGCCACTGCAAAAGCCGTCGGAATCTCGCGGGCGGCCCAGAATGCCGAATAATCGCCCGTCGTCCGGTCTTCTTTCTGCAACGCTTCATCGATGAGATGCGTGCAACGCTCCGGATGCGAATTCGTCAGGAGTGCTTTTATATAGACATCGACGTCCTCGCCTTGGTAACCGTCCGGCGCACGCACGAGACCCGCCGAGCGGTAATAGCCGTACATGTTCGATAGTCCCGCGATCGGCACGATCGCATCGAGTCCGCGCGTGCGCAAGCTGGCGACCATCTTTGGCAGCGTGCCGTCATACGACACGCCATACATGCCGACATGCCCCGTCGACCAATTCGCGACGATCGGCTTGCCGCTCGCATCCTTCGCGCTCGCGTGTCGTCCGAGCCAACGGATTACCGATGCCATCGCGACGGATTCGTCGCGGGTCAGAATCGTCGGACACCCATCCGAACCCGCGGTGCCAAGCGAATCCGCATAGACAATCGTAAAACCGCGCGGCACGAAGTAACCTTCAATCCACGAACGCCCAGCTGCCGCGGCTTCGACTTGCTGCAAGATTCGAGACTGCGGTATCACCGCCAGAATACGGGCAGCCGTTGACGCGACTGGATGCGGCGTACCGTCAAGCTCAACATCAACATTGTGATTGGGGCTGTCGGCAAGCCCGTTGTAGTACGGGCTCGCCAGAACGATGACCGGCGTGCGCGCGCCCGATGCGGTTTCGGCCGGCCGAACGATACGCACGTGAATCCGATCCTTCGCACCGTCGCCATCGGAATCGACGGGCGTCTCTACCCACGCTTCCTCGGTAATCGTATTGCCCGACAGCGATGGCTGCACCTGACCGTTTTCGATCACGGGTCGATAGCGCCCGCCGCCAGACAGATCCGCGTATGGCACGCCGGAAGGCGAAACACGCCCGAAAGCCGGACGCGCTCCGCCTGCAGCTGGCACCGCTTCCGTATTTTCGCTTCGCCCAGTTTGCGCAAACATAGACGCGCCGGGCAAACCCGAGCCGTCGTCGCCCCCACATGCAGTGAGTAAAACCGCCGCCGCAATGGCGGTGCTCCATACGCATAGCGATTCAGTTTTGCGGATTTTCATTGTTGTCCTTATGCCGGGAATCGTAAGAAAACAGCCAGTCCATATCGAGCGATATCGCTCACAAACAGCGCAGCGGGCACCGCCGAAGCGGTGCCTGTCCTTATTACCGAATCGCCGCGTAGACGGCTTGACCTGCGTCGAGCAGCCCCGCGCCGCAAGTGCTCGTCGAGCACCCCGATCCGCTGGGGAACGCACGCGCGCTCGCTTGCAGCCGCTGCAGGATTTGCGAAGGCGACAATGTCGGATTGATCGCCAGCATCAGCGCAACAGTACCGGCGACGTGCGGCGTCGCCATGCTGGTGCCGTTATAACTTGCATAGCTGTCCGCTCCAGGTGAAGTCCTGCCGGCATTCAGCGTCGACAAAATACCAACGCCCGGCGCGGAAATCTTCACTGCCGCCCCGTAGTTGCTAAAACTCGCACGAACACCATTGCGATCGGTCGCGCCAACCGTGATGACGCCCTGGCAATTCGCGGGTTGCGATGTCGATACCGACGTGCCTTCGTTGCCTGCTGCGACGACGATCGTTGTGCCGCGATACGTGATCTCGTTGATCGCGTTTTGGTAGGTTTGGCTGCACGTGCGGCCGGAGCCGCCAAGACTCATGTTCAGCACGTTGGCCGGATACGGATTGGCCGGCGCACCCGGTACCGACAAGCCCGCGGCCCAACGCATTCCGTCAACGATATCGCTCAGCGTACCCCCGCATTTGCCGAGCACGCGTACCGGCAACACCTTGCCCGACCATGATATGCCCGCAACGCCGAAACCATTGTTCGTCACCGCGCCGATCGTGCCTGCGACGTGCGTGCCATGCCAGGAACTGTCGCTCACCGGGCATCCGTAGAATGGCCCGTATGGGTCGTTACTCTCTTGCCACGTCACCCAATCGCCCGGATCCGATGCATTGCTGTCGCGGCCGTTACCGTCGTTCGCGCTTACCGGATCGGAGACGAAATCGTAGCCGGGGAGCAGGTTGGCCGCGAGATCGGCATGCGGACGGTAACCAGTATCGATAACACCGACGACGACCCGCGATGAGCCCGTCGTCAAATCCCAAGCGGCCGGCAAATTCGCGCCGCCTCTCGGATCGAAATAGCCCCATTGCTCGGAGTAGCGTGCATCGTTCGGAACAACGGACGGATACATCCGCACATCCGGTTCCGCATACTCGACCGCGCTATCGGCGGCAAAATCTTGCGCGAGCGCCTGCGCATCGGCGGGCAGCAAGCGATTCTGCAACGACAGCACTGTCGCGCCACCCGACATTTCGCGCTTAATGCGTATTCCGGCCGCTGGATCGGCATCATTCCCGGCCGCCGAAGCCGCAGCTGCACCGAACGCGCGATTCGCCGAGCGCGCACGACGCGCGGAGACCACGCGATCGATCACGGCCTGCACATCCGTCGCGCGCGCCGACGGTCCCGTTGCAGCACTAGCCGCCATCTTCGGCGCTCGAAGCTTAACGATTAATTGGTTGACCGTATCGCGCCCACCAGGAACCGACGGGGATGTAAGAGTTTGTGCGTGCGAGGGCGGAGCGAGACCGACCAGGACAACACCCGCAACAATCGCAGAATATGAAGCAGTTCTAATTAATTTAGACATGCCGATACCCTCCTGATCAATGTAGATAGAGACAAAACGGACCGATGAGCTGGCGTTCTGATTGCTGGCTTTGCTGCGCTGCCGATAAGAAAGGGCACGTCACACCGGTGCAAATAACCGTGCGACGTGCTACCGACAAACGGTTGCGGTTGATCGCATCATCCGACATGCGGATACTGGATGATTCGTCTTCCGTCAGATCTATATCCACGGGAACTGAACGAAACGGCGAGCGTTTCGTTTGCCCTCCTCTCAGGTTCTATGCCGCTGGTTATATTGATAATTACGCTTTACAGCGCTTCAGCCCCACTTGAACTCCGGCCCCGCACGTTCTACGACGGCAAGGCGGTTTACATTCCTATTGCAAAACTTATCTTGCTGAAATCAGCCTGTCAAACATTTTTAGTTAATATCAAAAAAAGTTTCATGGAATGCATTAATCAAAGAACCAGCTTCCACAGTTCTCTGGAATCGCAGATGACATTGACTGCCTGACGCCTTCCGGTAGAGACGCTTGCATCATATTTTCCAGAACATGGGAAAAAAAATCGGCCGCGCCGGCCGTTCGGCCCAATTCGCGAATACGCTCATCACGAATAGAAATCATTCCTCGCCCGACTCGCGCCGATGTTGCCGTTGCGAATCAGCGAAGAGCAGCTTCGCGGCGCATAGCTCGCATCCGATGCCGACAGGGCAAGACGACGCGATCGAACCGCCTACCATGACTGCCTGGATCGACAGCCCCAAGCAAAGCCGGAGCAGCGCCGGCCGTGCCGGCTTCATCCTTGCTCGGCGACCACTGTCGAAGTAGGAAGTCTCTGGCGCCTGAGGTCATGGACTTCGATTGAGAGACTTGCGCGTCACCATCATCGGCGTGTCTTCGCGGCACCGTGCATTCGTCATCTCGTATCGGTACGGCTGCGCAGCCCATACCGTATGCCGCCGATACGCAATGGCGCGCTCCATGTGCAGAGATCAACAGTCGGCATCAACGCGGCGATCTTGATATCGTCTGCCGGAACCGGGAATTGCGTGTTTGCAAGCAAGCCACACGCAAGCGCATTCACGCTCCGCTACGATCGATGCGGATCGAACCTGGCGGCCATCGGCCCCGTGTCGCGTCGAGCCAACCCGGATAGCCAAAGCCAAGTGCCTCGGTAATCCCATAGCTCATGTCGACGGTCTTGTCGCGTATGCCGACCGCGACCGACCGGGCAATCTTTGTCGGCTACTGGCAATTGCGGCGCGTTGACGCCACCCAGCCGAGTCGAAGAGGAATCCATACGATCGCACAGCAGACACAGCCGCGTCAGCGAAGATATCTAGCCGTTCGCTGCAATACTGCCGCACTCGTCCGTCAATCGGCGCCAACGAGATAAATCGGGATAGGAACGACAGAGGAAAAACTCGAACGCTCACCGATTTGAGCGAACCTCATGAAGAGGAATGAGGCTTGCGGACCGCGACTCACGCGTACATTCATTGGCTGCTTCAGCGATCGAGAACGTATCCGGGAAGCGGATGAGTGGCAAGCATTGCTATACCATTCATCCGTACCGTGTGTTCGTTGGTAGGCTCGATTGGATTCGAACCAACGACCCCCACCATGTCAAGGTGGTGCTCTAACCAACTGAGCTACGAGCCTGTGTGAGGCGCGAATTATAGGGACTCTATCGCCGCGGCACAAGCCCCAAGTTATAAAAAGTGCTGCTGCATCGTTTGGAGAACAATGCAGCAGCAAGAAACCGCCAGCATCCAAGGGCCACCAAAACCGCTGACGGATTACTACGACCGGTTCGGCTAGGCCACGCAACCACTGCGCGCGCCTAACCTTTGAGCTTCACCCATACCTTGTTACGCATCTTCAGCGCGGCACTAACCAGCGTTTGATCGCGCAGCGCGTCCAAATAGCCGTCTATTCCCCATCCAGACCAGACAAGCGCGGAGCGCCCCGCATTGAAGCTCATCCAAACGATTGCGACGACGGGCAGGTACAGAAATACGATAACGAGCCACGTAACAGGCGCCGTCAACGGCATGCGCTTCACGTCATGCAAACTCATGAGCGACGTCCTTTCCGAGCGCATTCACCCGCATACGCCGCGCCAGCATCGATATCAACGCGATGCCCAGCAGCGCGAATGCCATCGCGGCGCCGAGCGGCCAGTTGCGGCCGGCGGCAAACTGAAAATCGACGAGATTGCCGATCATCATCGAACGGCTACCACCCAGCAGATTCGATATCACGTAGGTGCCAAGCGCGGGGGCGAACACGAGGCCGACGCCCGCCGCGGCAGATCGGAATCACGATCTCGCGCACCGCGCGCGATTGCGTTGCGCCAAGATCGTAAGCCGCCTCGATGAGCCGCCAATCCATATCATCGAGCGCCGCATAGATCGGCAATACCATGAACGGCAGGAACGCATAAACGAGGCCGAGCAACGTCGCGGCATCGGTATAGATCATGCCGAGCGGGCCGTGCAATACGCCGATGCGGTTCAACAACCGATTGGCGATACCGTTGTCCGCCAGCACGATCAACCAGCCATACATCTGTACGACAATGCAAATCCAGAACGGAATGGTAACGGCCAGTAACAGCAGATTCTTCTGCCTGGCGGGGCGTAACACGATATACAGTGCGCTCGGCAGCGCAAGCACCAGGCAAATCAGCGTTGCCGCAGCTGCAAGCGCGATCGAGCGTACCAATACACGCAGAAAATCCGCCTGCAACACAATCGTCCCGTCGAAATCGCGATCAAAAACGAGCGACCAATACGCGAGCGTCGAGAATTTGCCCCATGCGACACCGCCGAGATCGAGCGGAACCGAGAGCGATACCACGGCCAATACGCCGAGCGGGACAATCACCCCCGCCGCGATGCATGCAACGACAGGCGCCAGCCCAGCATACTTAGCAATGGATGTCATAGGCCCAAGATGTCATTCAAGTTCGACAGCGAGCGTAACAAATTGCTATATCCGACAACAGCCTGTCGGACGGACCAAACGCGCCAAATTTGGGTCCTTTCGCGACAACCGTCTCAAATACCGACGGCGCGCTTTTTCAATGTTGCCGCAGTGCGCGGCATTCCGCCCAGCGCGTGATCCGATACGTGCAATTTACGCTCCGAGGCAATCCATCGATGCAACGATCTCGGCTGCTCGAATCCGAGCTTCGCAGCAATCTCCTTCATGCTAAAACGCTCGCTGCTCATGTAGCGAGACGCAAGATCACGCCGCACGATGTCGCGCAATTCACCGAGCGATGTACCGAGCAGTTGCAGTTTCCGCTGCAAACTACGCTGTGACAAATAAAGCTGCTCATAATCTTTCCAGCCTGGGTTCCGGTACATGTGATCGAGCACGCTCTCGACGACACCACTTGGTGTCCACTTTTGCAATTCGCGCTCTTGCCGGTCGCAGTGACGGCGCGCAACCTCGAGCGCATGAGCATGCGCAAGCGGCAATGGGCTGGCAAGCTCGGCCGCAGGAAAATAGCAGGCGCTTTCCTGCGCGCCGAACTCCACGGGGCAGCCGAACAACGCTGCATAGCGATCGGCATGCGGCGGCGGCGGAAACGCAAGTTGCAGTCTGCGGAACTTGATTTCGCGGCCGCCCAGTACGCCCAACATTTCACGCCTCAGAACCGCGATGCACATGTCGCTGTTCAACACGAGCAGGTCTGCCCGGTACGCGTAGTCTCGAATGACAATGCGAGCTTCGTCCCCGTCGACTTCGAGATCGATCCGGAAATAGCAAATCGCAAGTAGTGGATAGGAATTCGCGAGCCGGATTGCAGCCTCGAGCGTCGGGCTGACCAGCATGGCCGTGCCGCGCCAGCCATATGCGGTCACGGGGATCGCATCACCGATCTCGAGCCCGATCCCGGTATTGCCGGTCGCGTCGAGCGCATTCGCGAATATCGCCATTTCCTGCGCATGCGTGATTACGACATCAGGTTTGCCGAGATCGGCCGGAACTACCCCGCTTCCTTCGAGAAGACGCTCGGCGGATATTCCGTACCGTTTCATCACCTCGGCAGCGACGATGACTGTGCACAAGGTGGCCGGAAGCTGAGCCGCGCTTTTGGCCTTTCCGGAAACAGCCGGCATAACCGGCTCCTTTCCATGCGGGCGATGTTGCGACGTACTCACGTCAGATCCAATGTGAAAACGATTTGGCAGCCATACTCGTCGAGTTCGCCGCGCCGCCAGCCAAGATGCTGATAAAAACCGTCCGCACGCGAGCCCGGATCGGTGACGAGTGTCACCGAACGCGCGCCCTGCTGCCGCAGCCAGTCCACCGCACGGGCCAGCAACTCCCGGCCGATATGCCGCGCGTGCCAAGCCGGCCGCACGAACAACGCCGCGATGAACGGCTTGTCAGCGAACACCGGCAAGCACACTCCAACGGTCTCGCCATTGGTCTCGCACAACCAGCCTCCGCCTTGCTCGATTTGCCGGACAACCAGATCGCGATCGAGCAAGTCGACTTGATGCGGGTGAATCCGGTTTTCCCGAACCGAGAAGCGCACGTCGTAAAACGCGCCGATGTCGCGCACGCCCATCGGGCGGAACGTCAAAGCCTTGTCAGACAAGTATTTCCCCTTTTTTGCATTGCAAGCATCGATTTTTATATACTCAAAGAGACAAATCGATTGTTCAAAACATCAAAATTGAATAATTAATTGTTCTATGAATCATTGGCAAACGTCGATTAATAGACCAAAAACCATTGGCTCAATCAGTCCAGCGCCACTTGATAAAAATATTATCTCAAACAGACAAATAAATAAAATCTTTCCAATTTCCAAATAATTTAGCCCGATTAAGGATCCAAGTTATTTGGCAACCTAAATCAGAAAACTCATTCCATTTATCCAGATTATTCCCAGCACGCATACATTGCGGCTGCTTCCCAGAAAATACCTATCAACGGGAAAATTTTTTGTGACGAATTGCTCCACTGAAGATCGCGTCTCGGTCCAATTCGTTCAGTGACGCTTTGCCTGCACGACGACCTGCGCTGACGCATCGCGTTCGATACGCGCAAGCGGGGCCCGCATCGCGTCGAAATCGTCCGGGGAACACATCTGATGTGCGAAACGAGTCCGCAATTTTCGTGTGATTTGTACAACGTGCGTCACACTGTCGAAAACGTAATGCGCTTCATAATCGACGAAGCGGTGCCGAACCGTTACATCGCTGGGCAAATCGATCATATGTAGATTGCCGGGCAACGCAATCTGCGCGGTTTCATCGAAATTGCCATCGATGCATAGCCAAGGTTGTGTGCGCTCAGGCTCAGTCAGCCAGCCCTGCACCTGGGTCGCGATACCGCCCGACAAACTGGACAACGCCGGCAGCGCGGTCGTGCCATCCGGCCATGCAACATGCTCGAGCGTGCCTGTCATCGAGACCGAGAAAGGGCCGCCCGTCACATCACGCTCACGGGTCATAAGCCGGGCCGTGCCGCGCAAGCCGGTTTGCCGCAGGCGCTCGTCGGCAATCCGCCGGGCATGCTCGCGCGTGGCCTGACGAAACAAGCCGCGCTCGAGTTCGGCAGTCCAGCCGTTATCCTCGACGTAATATTGATAGCGACCCGACCCGTCCGGCGCGACATCGATTCGCAGCCGGGCGCTGCGCGTGCGCGGCTGCGTCGGCGGCGTGCGCGATAGCACGCCGCTATCGACCAGCAACGCTGGCCGATCCATCACCACAGGCGGCAGATAGCCGAACTCGACATTTCCAACGGTCGTATCCGCATAAAGCCCAAGCTCGGGCATCCACGTAATTGCATGATTGATCGCGCCACTGCCGTAACCAGGCACCCCAGGCAGCGTATAGACCGAGCCGAGATTCAGCAGCACGGGCTCGCTGCGTATTCCGGCTGCCGCGAGCAATGCGCCGAATAGCGCGACATGGTCCTTGCAGTCGCCGTATCGGTTACGCAGGATATCCGTGACCTTGTGCGGCACCGCCGCAGTCTCGCCCAGAAACAACGCGACATAGCGAACGTTCGCGCGCACCCAGTCGTAGATTGCGCGCGCCTTATCACGCGGATCGGATACATTCGCCGTCAGCGTGCGCGCAAGCCACACAACGGCCGGATCGTTCACGCCGTCGTCGGCGGCATTCGCGCGATAGCGTGAAGCAAATGCCGAAAAGTCGGGGAGCGTCGACACCATCAGCCGATCACCGTAAGTCTCATAGCTCACGGAGCCGCTTTCGATGCGCGGATAAGGACCATGGCGGTAATCGAACTCGTAGCGCGTGCGGCCGTTCTCCGTCACAGGCTCGCGCGCGATGAAACCGCGCGCATCGGCGTACAGCGGCATATCCGCCGGCAGATCGAAGATCAGCCGCTGTTCATCGACAGGCATCCGCGATGGCGTGACGAAATACCCGAAGTAACCAGGATCGCTCGGCCTTGCCCGCCTCTTGCGAAACGCAAGACGAGTGCGCGACCCCGCATCGACGCCCGGAAAAATCACCGAGCGCAACACGCCGTTGTCGAAGAACGGCGCGCCGGCCGAGCGCGGTTCAGTCACATCACGAATCGCTTCCGGGCCGACAGGATGCGCGACACCGCGAGCGTCGATCGTTTCGGCTGCGAGCAGTTCGACCTTGTCCGCATCCTTGTCGAACCATATGACACGCTGCGCAACGTCGTCGATGCCGCTCACGGTGTTTGCGCGCAAGGTCGAATCGTCGTGCTCGTCAACCGAGCCGTCGCGTTGCACGACGAACAGATGGACATCGCTAACCACAGTGGACGGCGCGTCGGCAACGGTCTCGGTTGCACCGGGCGCGTCGGCGAAGCCGGCCGCCCGCGCATCGCCCGTCAACGTCGCCGCGCCCACGCACGAAATACCGAGCACTCGGACCAAAACGCGCATTGCCACGCTCGTTGCCACGCTGAAACGCCGCCCTAACCCGCGTCGGCCCGTGCGAGCTGATCAGCGATCGGCAAGCGGCGAATTCGGCGGCCGGTTGCCGCGAAGATCGCATTGGTCAACGCCGGTGCAACGGGTGGCAGCCCCGGCTCGCCGACGCCGCCCATTGGCGTTGCGTAATTGTCCGGCTCAACCAAGTGCACACGGATTTCACGCGGCGTCTCATTCATTCTCAGTACTTGATAGCCGTTGAAGTTAGTCTGCTCAGTGCGGCCGTTCTTGAAGCTGATTTCGCCATGCAACGCAAGTCCAAGCCCCATCACGACCGCTCCTTCGAGTTGCGATCGGACACGCTCCGGATTGACCTGCGGCCCGCAATCGATCGCAATGTCGACGCGCGGCACGCTCAATTTGCCATCCTGATCGATTTTCACCTCGCAGACCACCGCGGTATAGGACACGAAGCTACGATGCGCGGCCACGCCAAGACCGCTTCCTTTCGGCAGCTTACGGCCCCAGCCCGCTTCATGCGCGACAACTTCAATCACGCGCCGCAAACGGCCCGTATCGACCGGATACAATGCAGGATCCTCTCCATAATTCGTATTCTTGACCGACACGTTCGGCTCAAACGTGCGCGCGGGACCGATCAGTTCGAGCAGAAAGTCCTTTTGATCCCGGCCGGCCGCATGAGCCAACTCGGCAGCGAAACTCTGAATGCCGAACGCGTGCGGAATGTTGTAGACCGAGCGAAACCAGCCGATCCGGGTGTGCGCGGGCGCCTCGGGGTTCTCGATCCGTATGTTCGGGATGGCAAACGGCAGATCGACGACGCCTTGCGCAAGCTCGCCCGGCTGTTCATGCACGATGCCGGGTTTGAATGTCGACTGAATCGACGGGGCCGCACTCCGATGCAGCCAGCCGACAACCTTGCCCGACGAATCGAGTGCGCCTTCGAAATACTCCAGTGCTACTGCGTGAAAATAGTCGTTCGTGATGTCGTCCTCACGGGTGAACGTCAATTTGATCGGTTTTCCTGTCGCCTTCGACAACAATGCGGCTTCGACGACGTAATCCGGCTTGGACTTGCGGCCGAAACCGCCACCAAGCAGCGTGACGTTGACGGTCACGTTGCTCTGCGGCAAGCCGAGCGCTTTGGCCACCTCGTCGCGCGCAGACTGCGGCGCCTGCGTGCATGCCCAGATGTCGCATTGCCCGTCATGCACATGCGCGACCGCCGCGGGCGGCTCCATCGTTGCATGCGCAAGGTGAGGCAGATAGTACGCAGCACTGATTTTCTTCGCGGCACCCGCGAACGCAGCCGCACTATCGCCTTGGTTGCGAATCACCGAACCGGGTTGCTTTGCCGCTGCTTCGAGCCGATCGCGATACGCCGCCGAATCGTAGCCGGCATTCGGGCCATGCGTCCATTCAATCCTCAATTGCTCGCGTGCCTTGATCGCAGTCCACGTGTCGCGCGCGACCACGGCAATGCCGCCAAGCGGTTGAAATCCGGACGGCAGCGATGTTGCATTCAACTGGATCACGTCGATGACGCCCGGCATCCTCCGTGCGGCGGATGCATCGAACGACGTGACCGTACCGCCGTACACGGGGGGCCGCGCGATCACTGCATACAACATGCCGTCGATGCGCGTATCGATTCCGTACCGCGCAGTGCCACCGACGATATCGCGGCCATCGATCAGTCCGGTCTTGCCCTTGCCGATATAACGGAATTCAGCGGGCGGCTTCAATGCGACCGTCGCCGGATCGGGCACCGCGAGTTCTGCCGCCCGGCTCGCCAGTTCGCCGAAACCGAGCTTGCGGCCTGTCTTCGTATCGACGACTTCATGCACACCCGCTTTCACCTGCTTCACGTCAATGCTCCACATTGACGCAGCCGCCGACTCCAACATCGTCCGCGCCGCGGCTGCCGCGCGTCGCAACGCAGTGAAGCTCTGACGCAAGCTGCGCGAGCCGTCGGTATTCTGGTTGCCGTAACGCACCTCGTCGCCCACCGCCTGCTCGACCTTCACGCGCGCCCAATCGGCGCCCAGTTCATCTGCAATCACGAGCGCGACACTCGTGCGCACGCCCTGTCCCATCTCGGAACGAATGCAGGTCACCGTCACCGCGCCATCCGGCGCGACACGCACGAACAAACGTGGATCGTCGCGCAAACCGTTTGGCATACCCGCGCCGCCATACTGAGGATTCGCGCTGACAGGCGGCCCCCCGGGCGCATTTGCAGTAGCCGCCTGCACAAGCACGGGCCCGCCGATCGCGAGCAGCAATCCACCTGATGCGAAACCGAGCAACAGCGCGCGACGGCTTTCGTTTTGTACGGCAAGTTCGTCGCTGCTCATACCGAACCTCCTCGGCTTGCAACCAATTTGATCGCCGCGCGAATCCGTGTATATGTGCCGCAACGGCAGATGTTGCCCGCCATTGCCTCGTCGATGTCGGCATCGCTCGGATGCGGATTCGTCTTCAGCAATGATGCAGCCTGCATGATCTGGCCGCCCTGACAATAGCCACATTGCGCGACGTTCAACTCCTGCCACGCGCGCTGTAGCGGATGACTGACATCGGACGACAATCCTTCGATCGTCGTCACGCGTTTGCCCGCCGCGGCCGCAACCGGCGTGATGCACGCGCGTATCGCGACACCGTCGAGATGGACCGTACATGCACCGCACAACGCCATGCCGCAGCCGAACTTGGTGCCGGTTTGGCCAAGCACGTCGCGCAAATACCAAAGCAGCGGCATTTCGGGATTGCCGTCGAAGTGTCGTTCGCGTCCGTTGACGGTCAGTGTGATCATCGTTCATCTCCTTATAGGATTCGATCGCGATCGGACGCAAATGGCGTCCAGTATTGCGGGGGAAATCGAAGGCTATCGCGAAATCGAAAAGATTGCGCGCAACGGCACGCGGCCAGTTTTATCCGCACTTCTTACTGTTAGCGTTTTATATAGACGAGCAAAGATTACTTGCGTTTGGCAATCCTCTATCGCAACGTCTGTCTTGCAGGGAAAACACCGATGCTGTAGTCCGACTACACTTCTACCATCGAAAGCAGTGGAGAATCGCTACATCAGATCAGGCCGTATCTTTCTCCACTTGGTGCGTTGCGCCGAACATCTCACAAGCCCCGGCATTACCCGCCCAACCAAAATCCCTTCATGGAGAGAGACATGCAGACCAAACTCTGGCCGGCCGCCGTGTTATCGGCGGCCGTACTCGCCAGCGCCCATGCGGGAGCCAACGATTTCGCTCCCAATTCCGCGTCGTCTTCCATCGGGTCGAACGCCTTCGCGGCGGCCGCTGCACACCAGCGTGCCGACGATCTGGTGAGAAAGATGACGCTCGATGAAAAACTTCGCCTTATTCATTCGCAATACGAAATGAGCCAAGTGCCTGGCGGAGGCGCGGGCTACATCCAGGGCGTACCCCGGCTCGGCATTCCCGATCTGAACATGGTCGATTCCGCAACCGGATCTGGCAGCACATCGCAGGCAAGCACGACGTTCCCCGCCACGCTTGCAGTCGCCGCGAGCTGGGATCGTCGGCTGTCGTATGCGTATGGCAAGGAAGTCGCGATTCAACTCCGCGCGCAAGGTTTCGGAATGGGGCTTGGCGGAGGGACGAATCTCGCGCGGGAACCACGTGGCGGCCGGCTCTTCGAATACCTCGGTGAAGACCCGGTGCTCGCCGGCGAACTCCTCGCAGAACGCACGGACGGCACACAACGACAGAAGGTTATCGCGACGATCAAGCATTACGCCGGCAATGAGCAGGAACACTCTCGGATGGGCGGTAACAGCCAGATCGACGAACGGACGCTGCGCGAACTGTATTTGCTGCCATTCGAAATCGCCGCGAAGCGCGCGCAGCCCGGCAGTGTGATGTGCAGCTACAACCGGCTCAATGGCGACTATTCATGCGAGAACACCCATCTGCTTACCGATGTATTGAAGAACGAATGGGGATTCGAAGGGCAGGTTCAATCGGATTGGAACGCGACGCATAGCACCGCCAAGGCGATCAATGCGGGGCTTGACGAAGAAGAGGATGTCACCCCGACTATCTACCTGACGCCGAGTCTCGTGCGCCAGGCGATTGCCGACGGATCGGTGTCAACCCAGCGCCTCGACGATATGGTGCGGCGCAAGCTGTATGTGATGATTCGCACCGGCGTGTTCGACGATCCGCCCAAAGGTGGAGGCACGATCGATTTCGCGGCAGCCAATGCGTTCGCGCAAAAGGTTGCCGAACAATCCATCGTTTTGCTGAAGAACGACGGCAATCAGTTGCCGCTTGCCGCCGCCACGCTGAAGAAAATCGCGGTGATCGGCGGCCATGCCGACGCAGCCGTGATGTCAGGCGGCGGATCAGGCAATACACGCGACCCTGTCACCGGCTCGTTCGCCGGATGCGGTGGGCTGACGTTCGGCACATCGACCGGCTGCAGCTGGTGGCGCAATCCGTGGTTGAAGGTCGACGTGCCGATCGTCAAGGCCATCCAGACACTCGCGCCGGGCGCGCAGGTTCAATTCGCCGGCAACAGCGACCAGCAATCGCCGTTCCGTGCGTATACGCAACAGGAAATCGACCAGGCCGTAGCGCTCGCACGCAACTCCGACATCGCGATCGTCGTCGTCACACAAGCCGCTGGCGAGGATTTCGGCGAACTGCAAAGTCTTTCGCTGGCGAATCCGTCGAACCAGGATGCACTCGTCGAAGCCGTCGCTCAGGTGAATTCGCACACGATCGTCGTCGTTCAGAGCGGCAATCCCGTGTTGATGCCTTGGAAAGATCGCGTCGCGGCAATCGTCGAAGCGTGGTATCCGGGCGAAGGCGGTGGCAAAGCAATCGCGAATGTGCTGTTTGGCCGCGTGAATCCATCCGGCAAACTGCCTGTCACGTTCCCGGCACGCGATCAAGATACGCCGACGTGGGGAACAAACGGCACGTTCGAAAACGATCCCGTCTACGCGGAAAAGCTCAATATGGGTTACCGCTGGTATGACGCGAAGAACATCAAACCGATGTTCGAGTTCGGTTACGGCTTGTCCTACACGCACTTTTCGTATTCCGGGCTTTCTGTTACTCGTCTGCCGGGCCGCATGCTCGACGTATCGTTCAATGTACGCAACGACGGTGGCGTCGCGGGCGCGGAGGTTCCGCAAGTCTATCTCGGCGTGCCGTACAAGGACGAACCGCCACGGCGTCTCGTTGGCTGGGAAAAGATCAGCTTGAATCCTGGCCAGACGCAGCGCGTGCATATCCCAGTGTCGGCACGGATGCAGAGTGTGTGGGATACGTCGCGTAACGGCTGGCAGTTCGTGCCGGGCGCCACGGTGTATGTCGGCGCGTCGTCCCGCGATATTCGGCTACAAAGCAATTGAGTTCGGCTAGCCGGGGCGGCAATCCGCGCCCGGCTGCCGATTCGGCAATCTGCAAATATCCGTGCGCGGCTTGAAACTTAACCGCCGCGCACTTCTGCTTGTCTGAAGCGCGTACTCCGCACGAAAAATAACATACGGAGCACGGACATTCCGGCACATCCGCGCCAACCGTAACTGAGCAAGTGCGCGTTATCGAGTTTTTTCTCAAACCACGTTTATCCAACGTGCCGACCCGATCATTATTTGCCCAACTCCAACAATTCTTCCATCCGAGTCTTTTCGAAGATTTCGCAAATTTCCATTCAAACGCTTAGATACATATCGACAAACAGTTAATCGCCTCACTCCTCACCTTGAAATTTTTCATTAGAAACACTAACCTCAAAAAATCTGGCAAACACTCGCAGCCGGATTCTCAGATAAAGCTCACTTGCCCGTCTTTATTCGTTTCAAGCAAAGCAATAATTTCAATTTACAAACACACTCCCAATCGATTAAATACAAATATGTAAATTCAATTCTTCACTACTCGCACATAGAACACTCACCTGATTTTGGCATCAAAATAATATCTTCCGCGTACTAACAGTACTCGCCCGCCATCATGTCCGATGGCCTTAAATCGCCATCCTGCTTTTAAGGAGAATACAAATGCAACTGGATATAAGATCTCGGACACTCGCGTACCTGTCAGGCTTGGCCTGCGCGTTGTCCATATTCGTGAATCAACCCGCATCCGCGTTCGAACGCACTGCAGGGATATCGGCACGTGCAACCGAAACGCAGGCACATCAAACATGGCGGGCAAGACTCGTCCATACCCCCCCAACGCCGGCGGCAGGCTGCTTCCGGGTTTCTTATCCAAACCTCACCTGGAAGCAAGTGGCGTGCGACACCACTGCTGCGCGCGCCATCTCACTATTGAGGAAAAGCAGTTTGGCAACCAGATTCCGCACGGCCATCGCTGATACCGACAACTCCAACGGTTACGTACTCGCGGCAAATGGCCTCATCAATACCACGCTAAGTCAATTTACCTTCGTCATCGGCGTGACATCCATTACGGACGGCCTGATCCCAATGAATGACTTATATTCGTTACGAATATTGTCCGACGGCGATTCAACAACAACAGCTTGCAACGGCGTCGCCGACTGCAAGGTCCATCAAGAATTCGTCTATAACGTAATAACCGATCAGGCCATGCTATACATGGTTTCATGGTTATTGAATTACACAGCGGGCGGACAAGCCTGTCCAACGGGTTGGTTCAGCGACGGCGCGACCGATTGCATGAAAGTCAGCGACATTCAATCTGTGCCTGTCGTATCCGCCCCTCAGCTTGGGAAGCTAACGATGCTAGGCGGAGTCACGCCAAGCGGAAATATTACCGTTAGCATCTCGATCGATGCTCCCGGTGGCGCTCAGACCTATTCCGTCACCGCGCCCGATGATCTGAAACTTGCAACCGTGTGGAGGAAGTCGTCATTTAATGTCTATGGTCAAGACAGCGGCCCTTCCGGTGGGGCGGAATTCAATCCCGGCTCGTTCCTCGTCACAACCGTGCAAGTGATTGACGGAACATCTACTGCGCCGGCCTGCCTGCAACAGCCAATCGGCTCATTCACATGGACGGGCAATAATCTGACACTTCAAGGCTGCAAAGCCTTTTCTTTCAACGGGCTTCCCGCTATCCAGTTTGTCGAGTCGAACTGAGGATGTGGAGCACCTGTGCACGAACGCCCTGGAGAGTCGATACGAAATAGCGTGCGGTATCCGAGCGGGCGAATCGTGAATACGAATGCCACACGCGATGTATTCGTACAGTGTGCGGCAAAACCGTTGTGCCTACGTGAAGTCGCACTCGCGCTGAATGAAACCCGCTGCGCGAGAAGAGGATCCTAGCGCGTATCACGCCGATGCAGCGCGATGGCTAGCTAGGTTCAAAAAGCGGTCTGCACCATGACATAGTCATGCGAAAACGACTGAGGCCACTGCAACGAAGCCCTATCCGATGGCAAACTGATCTTCCGCGGTTGCATGGATTTCGATTCGGCCGGAATGCAACCTATTGGCGCTTTAATACCCGACGTCATGCTCGCCGACCAGTTGCTGAATCGCTATCCGGAAATCGAGCCGGTACTCGATGCGATGGAACTTCAATCCTGCAATGGCATGTCGGCTGTACCAGACGCTCCCGCGCGGCTCGCCGGCGGTGCGGCGGCCTTCACCTTTCGGGGTGGGGACAAATGCGGCTGCGACGATGCGACAGGTTGGATGCAGGCGCTCGACGATCCGCGATTTGGCCGCGCGATTGTCCCGCTGCATCGCAATTTGGACCAAAACTAGACCGACGCGAAATTTACCGCAGAAAGGGGCCGTTCGCGCTCTGTATTCGTCGAATGCCTTGGAGAGGCGACCGGGACGACGCCCATGCGCTATCTAACCAAATTGCGGATGCGGTTCGCCGCGCAATGAATCTCGCTCGGCGGCGAAAGCGTCGAGGCCACCGGGCTGGGATGCAGTTGACCCGCCGCGCGTTCAAGTGAGTTGTCGGGCGATCAACTCGCACGACCCAGGCAAATCAGCAAGCACATTCCCATCCAAACTATCAAAAAATGGCAATACCCTGATCACGCTTGAGCGAAATAATAGTTTGCTTTCTTTCATTTCGATTTGCGGTTACTTTAAAGTAACCATTAAATATTCTGAATAAATAACATCCAGAAAAAATTTAATGCCTAAACGTCTTCAATATTCCATCCTAATCGTGAAATACTGGCGCAGACGACTGGAATCGCATGCACGCGCAACAATTAGTAGCATTATTGAATAACAAATGCCGCCCACGGTACTGGCAACACTTTCGCCACGTGCCGCGAGACAGAAGTCTCAGACCCTGGTTGAGTCCAGCTTGCGGTTTCGCGGCGTCGGCACTCGACTTTTCGCAACACGCTTTGGTTTTGAGGTACGGAATATGTCAGAGGTGCGTATAAGAAATTTGAATCACCTGCGCGTCTTCATGGCGATCGTCGAAAAAGGCAGTTTCACCGCGGCTGCGGAATGTCTCGGCATGTCCAAGTCACTAGTCAGTGAATACCTGAGCCGCCTCGAGGAGGAGATCGACACTCAGCTCGTCATGCGGAGCACCCGGAAAATCGCGCTGACTGACGCAGGCACCAAACTGTATGCGGCATCTCAAGCGTTCGTCGGCAATCTCTATGAAACCATCGGCAGCATCAAACACCTTCGCCACGAATCCGCCGGGCTGCTGCGGGTTGCGGCACCCAGCGGCTTTTCCACCACGCATTTAAGCTCGGTCGCGGCGGCATTCATTCAACAGCATCCGCAAATCGACCTGGAAATCGTGAGCAACGACGAAGAAATCGATCTCGTCGAGCAGCGTATCGATCTGGCATTCGAGGCAGGCTGGCCGAAAAACAAAGGATTCCGGATGAAAATGCTTGGCACGTTCGACCAGGTTCTGGTTGCGTCGCCAGAATATGTCTGGCGGCACACGTCGCCTACGCACCCGGAAGCATTGCCTCAAGCGCACTGGATCGGTCACCGCTGCCTCGCGAATTCGAGCCATTCCGTGTTCTGCCGACATAAGCAATCGATCCGTGTGCAGACAAATGGCCGACTCAAGATGGAAAGCGTCTTGCTCGCGCACCAGATGGTGCTGGCCGGCGCCGGTGTCAGTGCATTTCCCGATTATCTGGTCGCTAATGACCTTCGCAATGGACGTTTGCACCGGCTGCTGCCCGAGTGGACGATGCAAAAGGGCGGCATCTATGCGTTTCGCACGTCGGCGCGAAACGCGTCTGTCAGAGAGCGGTTGTTTCTCGGCGCAGTACAGACGTATCTGACCGGGCTATTGCCTGCTGAGGGCCAGCCTGCGTCCATCGTGCATCAGACGGACTGAACCACAGATGGACCTGGCCGGTGCCGATCCCGTTCTCGTATTCGCTGAAAAGACGGCCGCGCGACACACAATCGCACGCTCCGATCGCGCCGGCCATCATCAGGTAATGGCCAAAGTTCGCTTCAGGTTCAAAATCCAGAAACTCCGGCATCGATTCGATCACCCGATCATGCCGGCCCGCCTCCAACCACGCAATCCGCTGCTCGTCCGCCTCGCGCGCAGCAGGCGTCACGATGTTCGATGCAGCGCCCGCCATCCGGTTACGCAATTCGGCAAGCGGCCAGAACATATGCGACAGGCCGCCCGACGCAAGCAACAGCACTCGACGATCGACACGTGCAACCGCTTCCGCAACAATTGCTCCCATCCGAACAAAATCGTCGGACGTCGCGGTCTGGCATACGGACATCGACATCCAGCGTTTGTCGGGCCGACCGAGATAGGTCCATGGATTCAAAGTCGCGTAGTGAATCGGCAAATATGGATCGTCGACGGCGTCAATCCACGAGGCGTGTTGCGGCGCCAGATCGGCAATCATGTGCGCGAGTTCCGGATCGCCGGCCAAATCGTATGGAAGTTGGCGGATCGCCCACGGCATTTCATCCGACGTGAAGCGTCCTGTCCGACGCTCATGCGCAGTGACAACCGCTCCAGTCGTGGTCCGCCAGTGACTGTCGAATACCAGTACCGTGTCGTAATCGACCATATCGAAGATTTCGCGCCGTAGTTGCATGAGGCCGGTAACGAGCGTGAAATCGCGGCCGCCGTTTTCGCGCAGCCGCACGTCGTCCGGCATCATGACGACAGGCGCATGCGAAATCAGGCCAGCGCCGATGATTCTTCCCATAAATGGTATCCCGTTCGAGAATTCAGCAATTCAACAAACATTCGGAAAACGAATGATGCGCGCGAACGACGCGGCATCACGGCAGCAATAGCAGTTTTCCGGTCGTGCTGCGTGCGGCGAGATCGGCGTGAGCACGCCATGCATCGGCGAGCGAGTACGTGCGGCCTATCCTGAGCTTCAACGAACCGTTTTTGATTCCGTCGAATACTTCGCCAGCGCGCCACTCGAATTCCTCGATGGTCGCACGGAAATGCTCGAGGTAAGGCCGCGTCAACGTCAGCGAACCTCCCCACAGCAGCCTCATGACGTCGACCGGCGGCACCGGCCCGCTCGCACCGCCGAACAGCACCAACGTGCCGCGCACGCGCAGACTTGCCAAGCTCGCATCGAACGTTGCGGCCCCAACGCCGTCGTAAGCTGCGTGAACACCGTTGCCGCCCGTCAGACGGCGCACTTCACCGGCAAGATCCTCGCCCGCGCGATGAACGATCACGGCGTCAACGCCGTTGCTGCGCGCGAGCGCCGCCTTCTCGTCAGTTGACACGGTACCGATCACGCGCACTCCGCGCTGTTTGAGCCACTGCGTCAGCAGCAGGCCCACGCCGCCAGCCGCCGCATGGACAAGCACCGTTTCGCCTGCGCGAGCACGATATGAATCGTTGACCAAATAATGTGCCGTCATTCCCTGGACGAGCGCCGCTGCGGCGGTTTGCAGATCGATCCCGTCCGGCACGGCAATCGCCTTGTCTTGCGGCACGATCACGCGAGTTGCATAGCTCCCCATCACGGTGGTCCAGGCGATGCGATCACCCGGCTTGAAGCGACTGACTTTCGGGCCGACCGCGAGAACGCGCCCCGCGCCCTCTTCGCCCGGCGTGCCGGGCAATGGCATCGGATAGCGGCCTTCGCGGCGATACAAGTCGATGAAATTCACGCCTGCCGCCTCGAGTTCGACGAGCAGTTCGCCGTCGCCGGCTTCGAGTTCGTCGGAACGCGCCACATAATTCAGAACTTCAGGGCCGCCGGTTTCGCGGATCTCGATGGCATGATGCATTCTGTATGCTCCGTCTGTTTATTCGTTTGCGCCGATTCTTGAAGATGCGTGGAAATACATCCGCACATCAACTCGCGACGACGCCGTCCAGCTCGACCTGATAAAGATCGAGCCAGTTGTTGAGCCGGCTGCTCGACTCGAGCAGAATTCGTTCAAATTCCGACAGGCTTCCGGTCTCGGTTTTTTCCGTGAGTTTGCGTAATGCGCGGCTGTCGATGAACGGTTTCAGCGGCGCATGACCTTCGTCGATCGCTTGATTGAGCCGGGCAATAAGGCCGCGGTCGTACCCCGGCGCCTGGATCGACGGATAAGCTGCTTTCTTGCGATTCAATACCGAATCGGGCAACAGATCAGCCGCCGCCGCGCGCAACAGCGCCTTTTCCTGACCATTGAATTTTTTCATTGCCCACGGAATGTTGAATACGTATTCGACAAGCCGATGGTCGCAGAACGGCACCCGTCCTTCGAGGCCGCTTGCCATTCCCATCCGGTCCTTCTTGTCCAGCAGTACTGGCAGCCATCGCGTGAGCGTCAAATAATGAAGCTCGCGCGTGCGCCGGTCCTCCGGATTCTCCCCGTCCAGTTGCGGGACTTCCGCGAGCGCCGAGTGATAGAGATCAGCCTCATATTCACCGAGCTTCAGTTCGTCGATGAACCACGAATGGAACAGTGCGCGCGGATCAAGCCCGCGGTGGGCACCCAGTTTGAGCCACGGAAAGGTCGGTGCACTCCGCGCAACGGGATCGGAAAACCACAGATAGCCGCCGAAAATTTCATCGGCCGCTTCGCCGGACAACGCGACAGTCGCATGCTTGCGGATTTCGGCAAACAGTTTGTATAACGACACATCCAGATCCGCGAAATTGAACGGTAAGTCCCATGCGCGCAACACCGTCTCGCGTATCGTCGGATCGAGCAGCCCGGCTTGATTCAATTCGATCGTATGATGATCGCTGCCGATATGACGGGCGACCTCCAGCGCGTATGGCGCGTCGGCTGTCGGACGAATCGGATCGGCCTGAAAGTGCTGCGTATGTCCGGTAAAGTCGACGCAGAATGTCGACAGCGTTCCGCCGCTTTGCCGCCGGTGCTTTTGCGCGAGCGCGGCGACGGTGCTTGAATCGATGCCGCCCGACAGCAGCGAGCACAACGGCACGTCGGCGACCATCTGGCGCGATACGATGTCGTCGAGCAGCGAGCGGATCGTCGCGATTGTCGTCGGCAGATCGTCGGTATGAGGACGTGCTTCGAGCGCCCAATAACGCGTCTCGATCATCTTGCCGTACCGGACCCGCAGCAAATGTCCCGGTTTCAGCTCGCGCATGCCGGAAAACGGCACTTGCCCCGGTGTGCGCAGAAACAGTAGTGCATCGCAAATCCCTTGCGACGACGTGCGCGCCTGCACGTCGGGATGCGCGAGAATTGCTTTCGGCTCGGAGCCGAACAACACGCCATCAGCTGTCGGAAAATAGAACAGCGGCTTCACGCCCAGACGGTCACGCACCAGCAGCAACTCGTCGCGTGCGGTATCCCAGATCGCAATCGAATACATGCCGTTCAGGCGATGAACGAATTCGACGCCCCATTCGAGATACGCACGCAACACGACCTCCGTGTCGCAATCCGTGCCGAAACGGTGGCCCAGTGCGATCAGTTCGGCGCGCAGCTCGCGGAAATTGTAGGTTTCGCCAGCATATGAGATGACCGCACGCGGCAAATCGCGTGGGCCCCGCTCCTGGCTCAGCATCGGCTGCGCACCGCGCTCCGGGTCGATGATCGCAAGACGCCGGTGTCCCAGCGCGACATGCGTGTCGAGCCACACACCGCGTGCGTCCGGCCCCCGGCGCACGAGCGTGTCGGTCATCTTATCGACGATTTCCGCTTGGCCGCGCAGATCGCGCGCGAAGTCGACCCATCCAGTGATGCCGCACATGGCTGCTCCTATTGAAATATATTGATTGGATTGAATTGAAACGACAACCAGGAAAGCGCGACGCAGCTCAATCGCGAACCCATGGCCCTCGTAGCCAACCTGCAGTGTCGTAGTCGTCCATGCAATGACGAGCGAATTCCTCGCAGCTGGCGAGCTGGCCGGATCGCGTCGCCCAGGTCAGCGAATCGAGACGGATCTGGTCGAAATTGCCTGAATAATGTGTTTCGTAGACCGAATGACGCGAACCGAATTCACTGCCGGTCGCGTCCCAAATCAGCTTGAAGAGCTTGATTCGCTGCTCGGGCTCGAGCGCTGCGCCTCGGTAATAAGCGCCAATCAGTTGCTCGACGTGTGGATCGAGCAAATCCGCTGCGCTGGACACCGTGACGAGCGGCGAGCCGCCAAGCGCGGTCTCCATCAGCTCGCGCACGCGCTTCCAGATTTGCGGCACTTGTATTCGCAGTGCCGACGCATACTCAAGCCTCGGTACGACGACGCCGGCAGCCGTGCGTTCGGGATCACGCGCCATTGCTGACGTAACGGCTCTCAACAAATGCCATAGCGCGATCAGTTCGCCGAGCGCGGCCTGAATGCCGCGAAACGCGTGCGTACCGTTCGCCCGCGTACCGAACGACAGCAACCCAATCATCAATTCCAGCTTGACGGCAAGCCGGATGCCGGATTGAAAGTTGTATAGATTTGCGAAACCAGACGATGCATAGAAACCGGTCGCACGCTTGACATCTCGGTGGACAAGGACGTCCTCCCACGGAATCAACGCGTTGTCGAAAATCAGCACGCTATCGTTTTCGTCGAAACGGCTCGCCAGCGGCGCGTCAAACGGACTTGTCGCCGCCGCTTCGTATGAAGGCCGGCACATCAGGCTCAGGCCCGGATTGTCCATCCGAGCGAAGAACACCACCGCAAAGTCTTCCGCCTTACCAGGTTCGAGCAGCGCCGATGCGACGGGTGCAACGAATGTCGCATTCGTCAGCGCGCCCGCGGTCGCAAGCATCTTCACACCGCTTACGACGATACCGCGATCGTTTTCGCTCACCACGTGAACAAAAACGTCACGCATGTCGTGAATGGCTTTGCCGCGATCGAGAGGCGGATTGATGATCGCATGGTTCAGATACAACCCATGACTCGCGAAACGCTTGTACCACGCCACGGCGTTCTGCCGAAAGTCGCCGTAATAATCGGCGCCGGCTTCGAGACCGGACATGAACGCGGCCTTGTAGTCAGGCGTGCGGCCCATGAAGCCATAGGTCATTTGCGACCAGATCCGGATGGCATCCTGTGCCGACAACAGATCGTCAGCCGAATAGCTCGGTTTGAAAAAGCGGTGCGTGATTTGCCCATGCTGGTCCGGCGCGGTCAAGCGCTCGCGATGCTCGCCATGCAAAGCGTCGTAGAGCGAAGCAATACTGCGAGCGGCATTGCGAAAGGCGCGGTGTGTCGTGACATCCTTAATGCGCTCGCCGCCGAGATACACGTTGCGACCATCGCGCAAGCTCTCGAGATAGTCGTCCCCGTTCATCAACGTCATGTTCTTCTCTCCGTTGCTCGCCCAATCAGGCCGTGATGTCAGCCGCCTGCCGTTCCTTCGACAAATGCGGGTTGCGAAGCGGCGGTTCACCGTGGATATGAACTCGGCGCAGATGCCGGCCGGTACGGCTGACGAAACGCTCGCGCCCGTGCAACAACGTGAAGTTGTCAGTCAATACCACGTCACCCGTCTGCCAGTGATGTGCGTAATGCGCACGCGGGTCGTACAGCCTGCGTTTCAGACTGTCGAGCAGCGTCTTTCTCTCGTATTCGGCAACCCCTTCGAACACGTAGTGCGAAGGATTGATGAACGTGTCGTCTCCTTCGAGTGGCGGTTCGCAAAACCGCAGAATCGGAAATTCACGACGTGGATGCCTGCCGATGATCGGCGCTTCCACCGTATTGCTGTAAAGCTCGACCGTTCGCTGATAGCGGCCGCTCGCGCGGTGCCAAAGCGCCAGTTCCTCCTGCGTCGCGATGCGCAACGCCTGCGTCGTGCTGGAAAACGTCGTGCGCCCGCCATCCCCTTCGCCAACCGCCTGCACACACTGAAATACCTGGAATTCCGGTACGGTTTCGAGGTACATCCCATCCCAATGCAACGGCACGTAGCTGTTCGCGAAAATATGGTCGTCCGGATCGGCATGCTCGACGAGTTCGAGTACGGCGCCAAACTGCCACATCATGATTTCGCCAAAAGTCGCGCAATAGCGGGTCAGGCTTTGGGCGTCGTCGAAACTGTCGAAACCGCGCAACACCACCAATTGCTGGCTGCGCACCAGCGCACGCAGCCACTCGATCGACAACTCACCGACGTGACGGCACCCTCCGTCCGGTTTCACCATCACACCAAACGAGCAAGGTTCGCCAGACGCCCCGATCAACGGTTCAAACGCTACCGTTCGTTTCATGAAAAAGTCATTCATACGGTCTCCGAAGCAGTAGTAAGAAAGCGATTCTTGTTCGTCTCCCCCGGATCGATACCCGTGCGCACGGACGAAGGCGCAATCTCGTAGTGGCTCGGCCGGTGATCGTGGGTCACAACGCGGCCGCCCAGCAACTCGGCATCGCGGCGCTTCATCAACATGAACTGGCCGCCGACACTCACCGCGACGCCATGCCACGGCGTCAGCCAGCTATCGCGTGTCTGCATCATGTGAATACCGATCTTCAGACTGGCGGCTGGTTGTGGATGAATTGACAGGCGAATCGCGTCAGGAAACCGTTCGGCCAGCAGTGCTCCCCATGCCCAGCTCCGCTGAATCACACCGAGCGCGCGCAATTTCGCATCTTTCTGCAGCGTGGTCTTGGACCCGCTGTAATCGGGCATTAAACCGTCTTCGTACATGAAGCGAGTCACTGCGCGATAAAGCAGCGTGCCTTCTGCATCCATCAGTTTTTGCTTGACCACATCCAGCGGGTCCGCATATGTGTCGATCAGCAACCGGCGCATTTCGTCGAAATCCGCTGTACGTCCGGCAAACGGTTCGAAATTCTCGAGGTTGTAGGTAGACAAATGCTCGGTGTCGAGATCAGCAATGATTCGCTGCAACGCTTGCTGATAAGCAGTGATGTCGTGATCGTCGACTCGAATCAGATCGCCGAATACGCGTCCGTCCGAGCAAATCGTCAGTTTCGCGCCGGGTTCATAGAATCGTCCGATGTTTTCGCACATCTCATTCAAGAAAGCGATCGACAGTTTTTCGCCCATATCGGGAAGTCGTCCCAATACCTTGCCGGGATTCGGCGATTTCGACGGAAAAGCCGGCAACACGAACTCGATCGGCCGGTCCGTATCGACGAACTTCCGTATTCTGGGGAGTTGGATTTCGTGAATGCGTTCGATTTCATGGCGAATGTCGGATCGGCTTCTGTATTCCGGATATCGGCGGTGAACTCGAAGGATTTCACCCAGGACCGATCGGGAAATCTCCGTGTTCCGGTCGTATTTCATGAGGTTTCCTCGTTTTTAAATTAATTAGCTGACCGGCAAATTCTATTTTTAAGGAATAGCTCGATAAATACGGATTCATCGAAAGGATTGTTCGGAAAATTTTCTTCCAACAAAGAAAACGAAAAGACTTACGCACTCGTTCTCCTTGAGGCGGGCACGCACTAACGGTGCCTTGGAGATGAAGACGGAAGGGAGATGAAAAGGAAGAGAGAATTGACGAGCATCACGCATCGGCACGGCGCCCGCAGCAAGCGTCATGCGCCTATCGCGATAGCAAACACGTGGTGGGTCCGGCCTGCGCTTATCTGTGGGTCAACGTGACATTCGTCGCGAGCTTGCCCAGCGGCGTCGGGATTTGCGGTGCGAAGACGTAAGTCTTCACGTTGGTCTTTTGCCCATTGCCGGCCTTCCGATCGCCCATCGTTGCAGCGAGCATCGACTGCCCAGTCGCGCGGCCCGTCGCAGGCATGACGGTCTGTCCAATCGTCACCGCATTGTCGAGCGGCATTGGACCACCTGTGATTTGATTAACAACAGATGGGCTTGCCGTCACATGCCAATGCAGAGTCGAATCAATCCGGCGCTCCAAGCACCGGTCTTGCAACGCGTGAAGGCGCCTTCACGGCTGGCGAACATGGCCGCATCAGCGATCCAAAGAGAGGCGATTGAAACCGCGGAAAGCACGCCACCGAGATCGGTGCACGGCGGAGAACGCGACCGTACCAACGTAAGCGTCAAGCCGCTTGATCGCGTGATGCGCAAATACATCGGCGCACCAAGGAGGTGGCGCGAATATTTGGCTCAGGATGAATTGAGATGCTTATTTTGGCGGCTGGCATGCTGTGCAGCGTGCCAGCCGCATATGACAGGATCGCCGATCACGGGGCGATCGGCGCCCCGACGTCGGATCGGCGGGTGGCTCAGTCGCGGTGATGATGCTTGCCGTGGTGGCGGCCGCGCCGGTAGTCTCGATCGTTTTCGTATGAGTTGGAACGCGAGATATTGCCGCCGAGCGCCGCGCCCGCGCCACCGCCAACGGCTGCGCCGACAAGGCCGCCTGCACGGCCGCCCATCGCATTGCCCGCTGCCGTGCCGGCGCCACCGCCAAGTGCACCGCCGATGATCGCGCCCGTGCGCTCGCGGCGGTTCGACGTGACCGCGCCGCCTGCGCCACCGCCGAGTGCACCGCCGATGACTGCGCCCGTGCTGCCGCCCACGGCGCCGCCGACGGCTGCGCCGGCTACCCCGCCAAGCGCGCCGCCAAGCGCATTGTTCATATCACCGCCGGCCATGGCCGGCAAAGATGCCGCGGCGAACAGCGATGCGGCAGCCACGATCTGAATGAGTTTCTTCGACATAGATGACAGGTCTTTCGTTATGGGTTTTGGGACACCGTCAACGAGTATACCGGCGGCGCGAAAGGTTTTCGTTATCCAATGGGTGAGTGCCGGTAAGAGATGTAACAAAGTGATCCGTCCGCCGCTTCATTCACGCATAGCTCGCGCCGTGCCGATCAGAAACTAAAGCATGAACATCCCAGCGCGCCCCAGAAGCCCGTGACATCTGACACTGGAATGTCCGAACGCCTGGCAAAATCGTGAGCATGCCCATGTACGGCGCACGCGCCGCGACATTGATGCGCGATCTTTCCAGCCGAAGCGCTCGCCAAACGAAAATGCCCTGGATATTTAACGAGCGGAGACCAGTCCGGCATGACCGGCAACGGCATTGGCCCCCAATGCGCAAACTCGCCATCGGCGTGGACAATGTCGCCGCCAACTATCGTCAGCATCGACGATATCGCCTTGATCTGCTCGTGCGGAATGGAAAAATAATCGTCAGACAATACAGCCAGGTCTGCCAGCTGTCCCGGCGTGATAGCGCCCTTGCGTCCGGAATCGGAAGAAAACCATGCGCTGCCGACCGTCCACAGTTCCAGTGCGGTCTCGCGCGACAGCCGGTTCGCATGACCGTACAGCGGCATACCGCCTACCGTCTTGCCTGACACAAGCCAATACAGCGCAGTCCACGGGTTATAGCTTGCCACTCTCGTCGCATCGGTGCCCCCGCCAACTGGCACGCCCAAATCCAGCATTCGCGCGATGGGCGGAGTATGGGCGGCGGCCTGCTTGCCATATCGTTGAACGAAGTATTCTCCCTGGAACGCCATCCGGTGCTGAATCGCAATCCCACCGCCCAGCGCGCCGATTCGTTCGATATTGCGAGGCGTGATCGTCTCCGCGTGATCTACGATCCATGTCAGCCCGTCAAACGGAATGTCTCGATCGACCTTCTCGAAGACGTTCAAGATCCGTTCAATCGATTCGTTGTAAGTCGCATGAATGCGAAACGGCCAACGATGCGCCACCAACAGCCGGGCGACGCGCTCGAGATCGCGTTCCATCTCGGCGCCCTGAGTGGGGCGCGGTTGCATGAAGTCCTCGAAATCCAGCGCCGACCAAACCAACGCTTCACCGGCTCCGTTATTGCGAAGAAAATCGTCGCCTTTTCCCGGTCGAGTGGATTGGACCCACGATTCGAGATCCTCATACTCGCTGCCGGCACGCTGCGGGCACAGGTTATAAGCAATGCGAACTGTCATCTGCTTTTGCTTCGCCAGTTGCTCGATCACCTGATAGTCGTCAGGATAGCTTTGGTAGCCACCGGCAGCATCCACGGCACTCGTCACGCCAAGGCGATTGAGTTCACGCATAAACTGGCGTGTCGAATTCAGCTTGTATTCCAACGGAAGTTTCGGCCCCTGGTTCAGCGTCGCATACAGAATCGCGGCATTGGGCTTCGCGATCAGCATCCCGGTCGGCTCACCATTTGCGTCGCGCTGAATCTCGGCGCCTGGCGGCTCGGGTGTTTGCCTCGTATAGCCAACGGCCCGCAGCGCGGCACGATTGAGCCACGCGCGATCGTACAAATGCATCACGAATACCGGCGTATCCGGCGCAACCGCATTAATCTCCCCAAGCGTCGGCATCCTGCGCTCGGCGAACTGAAATTCGCTCCAGCCGCCTACTACCCTCACCCATTGCGGCGGCGGCGTGACGGCAGCCTGATCCTTGAGCATACGAAGCGCATCCGCCAACGACGGTACGCCCTCCCAGCGCAGTTCGAGGTTGTAGGTCAGTCCGCCGCGAATCAAATGCAGATGAGAGTCGTTGAGTCCCGGAATCACGGTGCGGCCGCCGAGATCAATGATCTTTGTTTGTGAATCGGCATGCCGCATCGCGTCCCGGTTCTCACCGACAGCGAGAAACTTTCCGCCCGCGATCGCCACGGCCTGCGCCAAACGCTGCTTCCGGTTCATCGTATGAATCCGGCCATTCACGAGGATAAGATCGGCCGTCTCGGAACGCTCATCCGAGACTTTCCGCCGTGCGTCGAATGCGGCGCCATCTTTGGTCAACACGCCCAATCCAATGGCGGCGGCCGACGACAGGAACGTCCGTTTCTTCATAGCATCCTCATCCCAGGCATCGCGGCTGAACGCTGTGCATGCATTGCATGCACACAGGCCATCACGGCGGCAATACCGCGCCCATGCCACCGGCCCCGGTAAAGCAATCTACTTGGCTGGCTTGGATATCGGCTTCGGATCCGGTTCGCCCATGCCGGAATAATCGAAACCGTGATAGAACGCGGAGGTGGGAACCATGTAATCCGTATAGTCGAGTTCTTCGCGCAATATGCCGTATTTCTTGAAGGCTTCATGAAGCGCCTTACTGCGAACCGGCGATGTGTTATCGGGGCGCGCCCAGTCCCTGACTAGTTCGAAAACGTAATCGACCGTGCTAAGCGGATGCGCGCCCGCCTGAATCATGCGCTGAACGGCAAGATCGTGACCGACTTTGTTTGTCGTCGCCGATGCGTCGGCAATGAAATAAACATCGTATCCCGCCTTGATTGCCGACAATACCGGATAAGTCAAACAAACGTCCGACCACAGCCCCATCATCACCAATTTCTTTTTGCCTTTGCCAATGATCGCATTGCGTGTTGCGTCGTCTTCCCAAGTATTGGTGCTGGTTCGGCGATAAGGCTTCGCGCCCGGGTAGATTTCCCGCAATACCGGCATCAACGGTCCGGCGAACCCTGTCTCGCCGCCGAGCGTAAGAACCGTTGGCACTCTATAGAATCTGGAAAACCAAGCAACGGCACCGATATTCCGATTCAGTTCGAGCAGCTCACTGCTACGCGCCGATGTTGCCATCACGTCTTCGTAATCGATGATCACAAGCGTGTGATTGACTGGATTCAGCAACTCCGGGCTTCTATAGTCACCGACTTTAGGAATATTCGAAAGCTCGGGAGTACTGTAAATCGAAGAAGGAATGTTCTCGTCGGCATGGGCCACGGCCGCAAGACTGGCAAGCACCGTGAATATCGGTGCGATCTTGTTAAACTTCACGTCTGCCTCTCCTGAAATTTATTTCTTGATAAATTTTCTCTAAATCACAATCAATCCTGATTTTTCGAAATCAGGATTAGATTGAACGATAACGCAAATCGAGCCGGACATATGACTCATTCCTTGGAATGTTTTTCCCACATTTGAGTCACATCGTCGAACATTCTCGCTTCGGCAGCCAGACGCCGTATTAGCATTGCGCACCCGGTGACGGCACGTCTGGCCCGCGTGTTTCCGATACTAGACGAATGAGCAGAGCCCACTGGCTCACACCGTGTCACGCGCATGTACGCGTGAATGCCGGCACCACCGCGACGAGTTCTCCGCGCGCCGTCTGGCGGTACCGTTCCTGACGATTCCAGCGGTTTTTTATTTATTCGCGATCGACGGAAAGTCTTCCAGGACCTGCGGCGCACAATGCGAATAACCCACCCGCAATTGCAATGTTCTTATAGAAATGAATCATCATGTTCATCTGTACGGATTCGGGCATCGACCAATAGTGATGGCCGATGAATGCCGTGCCGATGGTATACAGTGCGAGCAACAACGCAAGCGGCCGGGTAAAAAAACCGACAAGAAGTGCGACGCACACCGGCAATTCCATGATCACTGCAATCAAGGCGGCCAGCGTGGGGAGCGGCGCACCGGTCGACGCCATATATTCGACCGTCCCGGAAAAACCCACGAGCTTCTGCCATCCCGAAGGAAGAAACAGCAGGACGATCAAAATCCGTGCGACCAACAGCAATAGGTCTTTTTGATTCGCGAGAAAGTTCTTATTGAAATCCATAGTCGATTCCACTCCCAGTTCTATTGGATGTGCCGGCAAGGAGCCTGCACGGGTTTAATGATAGAGGTGTCTTGTCAGGGGCTCGGCTGCAGCCTCAACACGCGCCGCTCATCACCTGTTCCGCGACAAAGTTACCGAACCGATGAATCCGATAGCTCCCAAGTGCGACAACTCCCATGTTAGCCACCATACCGGCAAATGCAGGTATTTCGAAGTCCTTGAAGTTTGCCATGCGCTGTATGCCGCGCAATGTCATTCCGTCCTTTATCCGCCTGCATCATGACAACCGCGATTTGCAGTGCCACCGCTTACTTTCAGCATGGCCCGGATGGACGCAGCAATCGCTGCCGAAATCCGCTCCCCAATCTACGAGGTACAGTAGTGCCGGGCCTACCAACGCCCCACCAGCGCATGCTGCCGCCATTGGCATCGATCTAGGCGCAAGATCTTTTCAGCGAACACTGAATTAGTTTCGTCTAACGTCTTTATCTCTGTTTCTTTTATCGGTCCATCGTCTCCAGAGCATATAGCATGCCGAGTGATTTTCGCGGTGACTGTACGGATATCGAAACAAATATGCAATGCTCAATATTGGGAAAATCTGTCGAAAAAAAGCGACGATTCGGCATCTGAGCCATTTCCCTTCCTATACCTGCTCGAAGACCATGCGTGGCTTTCAGCATCAATCGATCGAAAGCAAGCTGTCAGATATCGTCAAATAGTTAAATATCGTAGGAGGAAATGAGGCTGGCGCCATCGAATAGTAGATTCCCGCTTCACCGCTCGAAGCCATAATGCGAGCAAGCAAACAATGCATATCGTCAACCATCATTAACATGGCGGCATAACTTGCAGCGGCATCGCCCAAGCCGCCGCCCGTTCCATATTGCCCTAATACCGTTATGCTAGATTTCAGCGCGCTCGCGTTTTTCGTTCAAGTTCTGGAAAAGAAAAGCATCACCGCGGCCAGCGAAACACTGAGCGTGCCCAAATCAACGGTCAGCCGCAGCTTGATTCGTCTGGAAGAAGAACTCGGCGTGTTGCTGTTGCAGCGCTCCACACGCAGGATCACACCAACCGATGCGGGCCTCGAACTATATGACTATGCACGCGCGATCTTGAACGACGTCGAATCGGCAACGATGGCGCTCCGTCGACGCGCGACCGAATCCGTCGGCACGATACGCATCAGTTGCTCGCATGGCTTCTCGGCATTCGTCGTGTCGACGATCATAGATCGTTTCATGCTGAAGCATCCGCAGATCCGGATCATGCAACACATCACGGACAAATTTGTCGATTTGCCGCACGACGGAATCGACGTGCTGATTCGCGCCCATCACCGTCCGTTACCGGATTCCGGCATGGTGCAACGCCCCCTCGGAAAAATACGATGGGGCTTGTTCGCGAATCCTCGGTTGCTCGCCGAGTATGCGCCAATCGTTGAGCCCAACGACGTCGAGAAGCTGCCGATGCTGTCCCATCACACGGTTACCGCCGAACGCTTGATACTCGATCACCCGACGCTCGGTCAAGAATCGCTGACTATCACGCCGCGGTTTTGCGGCACCGATATGCTCGCACTCAAGAAGCTGGCACAAAAAGCGCTGGGCGCGGTCGCGCTACCGACCTACATCTGCAAGCCCGAAATCGCCGACGGCACGCTGCAACGTATCCTGCCGGACTGGACCGCGGGCACGGCGCAGCTCACTGTACTAATGACCTCTTCGCGCCAGGGGCCGCTTCCCGCGATCCGCGAATTCGTGGACTTTCTCGTCGAAGCCATCCCGGGGGTCGTCAATGATTGACCGTTGTGTCGATCGCAGTCCGCACACCGCATAGAAAGCCGCTTGACAAAACCGCGGCCGGCATTTGCACGTCAGAGCGGCCGGCGTTACGATTCCGGTCCCCACTCTTTCCAAGATGGATATGGCCACCTCATCGCTTCGTTCGTCCACCACGCGCGCCATCGTCACAGGCCACACTCGCGGGCTCGGCGCCGCGTTGGCCGAGCACCTCCTACAACAAGGCATCACCGTGCTCGGCCTGTCGCGCGGCCGCCATTCGTCGCTTGGCAAGCAATTCGGCAATCGCCTCACCGAAATCGAATTGGATTTGTCTGATCCCGCGCGCTTGGCAGCATGGCTTGCGTGCGGCACGCTGCAACACTTCGCCGATGGAGCCTCATGCATCCTGCTGTTCAACAACGCCGGTAGCGTCGAGCCCATTGGCCCGCTCGATACCCAAGATTTCGATGCCGTCGCGCGAGCCGTCGGCCTGAACGTCACAACGCCATTGATACTGTCGAGCGCGATCGCCAAGCTTGCAATCGATACGACCGAGTGCCGAATCGTCCACCTGTCGAGCGGCGCGGCACGCAATCCGTATGCGGGCTGGGCTGTCTATTGCGCGACCAAGGCAGCACTCGATCATCACGCGCGGGCAGTCGCACTGGATGCCGGGCGCGCGTTGCGCATCGCCAGCGTCGCGCCGGGCGTCGTCGACACTGATATGCAGGCAACGATACGTGCTAGCAGCCGTGAGCGATTCCCGTCGATCGAGCGATTCGAGCGGCTCAAGCAAGAAGGCGCCCTCGCTTCGCCCGATGCGGTCGCTCGCACGCTGGTCGACTATGTGCTGAGCGATGCGTTTGGGGTAGCACCGACCGTGGACGTGCGTGATTTTTGATCGAGCGTGCATACCGGAAGCCGACCACCTGTATCGCCAAAGCTGCCCGAATCGACCAATCAGGACATGCAGCCGGCAACAGCGGCACTCGGCTCGCTTTCTGCTGGGCACCACTCCTTTCGCGATCGGGGGCCGAAGCGTGACGCCGGATTCACGTGACCGCCGCCGTAGTAGTCAGTGAGCGGAAAGAGCACACCGGCTGCAGGTGCTCCGCGCCCTAGCGAGCAGCTGCGTTGGCATTCGGTACGGGATTGCGCGCGTCTGATAACACATTCGCTGCCTCGCCAACCGGTTCGGTAACAAAACCGCGACCGTCATCGATTTCAAGCCGATCCACTCCAACACGGGCTGCTGGGTGGCCATTGGCGCAATCCGGAAACGAGATGCGTGATCGCGATGCTTATTTATCAGGCTTCCTGAATATAAGAACAATACGAAGCCGTAGCCTGCATTCATCAGATCGATTCATTAACAGGCAGCCTGTTACCTCAGGCTCATGCCAAGCATGCATAAACCCCGAATGCATCCACATCCAGCCAGGATCGACAGGAAAACCGCAGGCGAATCAGTCGTTCAAGTTATGCACGAATATTTCAAGCGAACGCTGCGCGCGCTCGGCATCGTCGGAAGACAACTCACCGACCATCCGGCGCTCCACCGGCCGCACCGCCCGCTCGCATTCGCGCAGTACGGCCGCGCCTTCTTCGGTCAGCCGCAACAAAATCACGCGTCCGTGATTGGGGTCGCCTTCGCGGGCGACATAACCCCGGTTCGCCAACGCACTCGTCACTTCATTCGCCGATTGCGGAGTGATGAACGAGCGCATCGCGAGTTGCGCATTCGACAGTGCGCCACGCGTTTCCAAAACCGACAGTGCCGTGTATTGCGCGAGCGTGATACCGATCGGCGCCAGCGCATCGCCCATCTGACGACGCAAGAGTCGATCGAGACTCGCGATCAAATAAGTCAGCCGCTGCTGGTTTCGCGCCTTGGGCTTGTCCGCCACGGAACGGGTAGGGCTTTTTGCGCCGGGTGGCTTGACGAAGGTCGGATTCATAGGGATATCTAAACTGGTCTCGCGGGCCATCTTACCTACGCGCGAACCATCGCTGCAAGCACGCCGCGCATCGGCGGGCGTGTAGCGCACACAACGGCCGCATACGCGTCGAGACCGGGCCTTCCTCGCGCCGTCGATCGACAAAGCGTGCGGTGGCACCACTATGGCAATCACCTTCGTCATCAAGCATAACTTTTAGATCCATATCGCGCGCATGGGATTGCTTGGCGCCGCGCGCGGCCCTTGCAGGCGCGTTTCAATGCTTGTAGTGGAGCGCCGAGCCTGGGTTCGTATCCGCTCGCCGTAGTGCCAACTGATTCCGTGCTCGAATCGAACCCGGGCAGCGTCCGGCATCCTCATACCAACGAAAAGTACGTTTTTACCGGCAAAAAAGCATTCCGTGTAAATCGGGCGAGATCTCGTCAAATTTACCGGGAGCCGACGTGCCGTCGCCGAGATACAACGTCCCGCCGTTATACAGTGCAATGTCGACGTTACGGCTGCCAAACGTAACGGCCCACGGCAACCGGTCAACCAGCACCGAAGGCTCTGGGCGAATCGCGGAAATGCTCCGGGGCAGCACACGCCAACTACTACAGAGTATTCGATGCGTGGCACGCACGGCTTTCGATGCCGCACTCGACACCCAAAGGTACGGTCGCATCGAACTGCACCGCGATCGCGTGATCACCGGGCGCGAATACGAGGCCACCGTCAGCAGTGTCAACGCATGGCATTTAAGCGTGCTAAGTCACCGGGCCCGAGTAAGGAGGCGGGCAGAACAGCGTATATCGGATACCTGTCCACATTGCATCCAATGCAATCTATGGCCACTCGAGATCGTTGCTAGACAGGATCTCCACTGGTTACTGAACCGACAGGACGCGATCCGGTTCGGAGACCATATCGATTTCGCGGCAAGATTTCCTAAAGTCCATCGATGTCGCATTCATTTTCTTGCAACGCCACCTGGCACCGCAAGAGGGAACGAAACTGATTGCGTCCTCCTAGACAATGAGCATTCGTCTTTGGCCTATGGTAGTCGGCAGGATCACCCCCGTCGTCATACGGCGAGTCCGATCACTCGGAACGCATTCGAGCCGGCCAGCAAAAAAGCATCGCAAGCATACCGGCAACGGTCAGGTTTCCAGCCTGTCATCCCTGCTGCTTCGGTCCGAATCCGCGATAGGGCTTCAATGGAATGATCGCGACGATTTCCAGCATCCCCTCCCTGACAAGCGGCAAGCTGCCGAGTTGCCTTTCAACGTCTTCGCGTTTTTCCGCCTCGACCAGCAAGCAAGCGCCGCCGACATCGCCACGATGCCATATCTGCCGGATAAAGCCCTCGATATACAGCGTTCGCGCCCGTTGCGCCTCGTCATCGAGTAACGGAGCGAAATCCGCATCGCTAAAGCGCTCGGTGACTCGGCGTGAAAGTGTCAAGAACTGCATCGTCATTCTCCTGATCGGGAAAAACTGTTGGCGTGGCGTTTTTCATGCGCCAACTATCAGGCCGCTGGATGCATCTGTCCAGGACTGAAATCGCTACAATTGAGATCAAGGAGATCTCAAGTGATCGATTTACGCCAGCTTCGTGCTTTCATCGCCGTCGCCGAAACCGAGCATGTCGGACGAGCGGCCGAACGGCTCCACATTTCGCAATCGCCTTTGAGCCGGCAAATCATCCGGCTTGAAGAGCAGCTGGGGCTTGCGTTGTTCGAACGCGTCCGTCAACGCGTGCGCCTGACCAAAGAAGGCCAGATTTTTCTCGAAGAAGCCCGCTCGCTGCTCAAGCAGGCAGAACGTCTCGAAACACATGCACAGCGGCTTGCGCGCGGGGAAACAGGAACGCTCTCGATCGGCTATGTGGAGGCATCGATGCGCTTGAATCTCTTGCCACAAGCGCTTCAGTCATTCTGCGCGACGTACCCTGACGTGCCGGTCACGCTGCACGCGCTTCGTTCAGCCAAGCAAATCGACGCGATACGCAAGCGCACGCTCGATATCGGCTTGGTCTATTCGCCCCCCTCACCGGCCGACACCGATCTCGCAAGCCTGCTGGTTGCAAGCGATTCGATCGTGCTTGCCATACCGGACGATCATCCGCTCGGACGTGTCAAAAGGATCACCGCCCGGCACCTCGATGGGCAACGGTGGATCGCGATGCCACGCGCACTCAATCCGGCTGCGCGCGAACGCTTCGTCGCCGCGTGCAGTGCGTGCGGCTTCATGCCGGATATTCGGCTCGAAGCGGTCGAGCCCACGGCCATGCTTCGACTCGTCGGAGCAGGCCTAGGCGTCGGCCTTGTGCAAGCCGCGCTTCGCACTGCGGCCTCGTCTGGGATCCTGTTCAAGACGCTGCCGTGGTTTCCGTTGACCGTAGACGTTCACGTCGTCTGGAGGCGCTCGGATTGCAGCCCTCTATTAGCCCGCTTCTTGGAGAACATCGCGTCGCTATCGGTTGAAGATCAGCGCCGCTGACGGACGCCGTGCCGCGATACGCCCGGGCTGCGGGCAAAGAAAAACCGCGTCACGAAGTAACGCGGCACATTTAGACGATGCCGAGCATGAAAGCCCGCGCAAAGGCGCTATTTTCCGCTCAAGGACTCGGCATACTCGACAGCATATTCGATCCGGCATCCGAACTGTCTCCCGCCAGCCTTTCGACAAATCCGTGAGACCGCTGCAATCGCCGACTTCGACGTCAATGCGCGGCATGCAACTCCTGACTCTGCGGCATCGAGAGCCACGTAAATAGCGAAGGCGGATGATCGAATGCGTTGACGATTGCAGAAGCAAGCGGCCCGCTGCGGGCCGCCGCGGAATACAGTTTGAGCATGGCTTCAGCAGGCGGCGTCAACAACATGCCATTCGTCCACTGCACCGCGTACTGCGCGTATTGCCAATACCGCTCGAAGGTTTGCGTCATCCACTCACGAGTAAACGGCGCATCGCCGTGCTCGAAAATCGCATCGAGATAGATGCGGCTGCATTTCGATGCGCCGTTCGCGCCTTGCCCCGTCAGCGGATCGTTCAGCACGACCGTGTCGCCGAGCCCGAAAACCAAGCGGCCGGACGGCAATGTTGCGACGGGTTCGCGCACCGTCGGTGCAAATTTGCCGGACAGGATGCCGTTCGGATCGGTCAACTCGACGTGTGCGCAGCGTGCATATTCCCGCGGCAAATAAGCCTTGAGCAGCGCAAGCGAAAGCGCAAGATGCTGCGCTGGGGAACCGGCGTCGTGCCAACAGTCGAACGGACCGCCCATCACACCTTCAAATACCATGATGTGGCACGGACCACTCAACGTCAGCGCGGGAAACACCAAATATTCGCCAACGCCTGGAATCACGTTATAGGAAATGCGAGAAAAACCTTCCGACGGCGCAAGACCATGCACATAAGTCATGCCAAGCGCGCGCTGCGGTTTATCGAATGCGCTGCGCTTCGCATCGCGCATGAAAAGCTTCGCCACGTCCCCTTTACCGGATGCAAGCAACACGAGATCGTGCGACGCGCTAAGCTCTTCGAGCACTTGAACATCGGCATCGCGCAACTCGATCCGTGCGCCGCGCCTGGCGATCACGTCGAGCCAAGCAGCCATCTTCAGGCGCTGGTCGACGGACTGTGCCGCCTTGTCGAGCCGCGCGGCCCAATCGATCGTTTGTTCACCGGGCGACAACGGGTCGTGCAACGTCAACCCGATTCCCTCGATCGGCGGGCATAGCCGCTCCCACCAGTTCAACCCTGCGACGCGTTCGATATCGAGTGCGCTGCCGAACATGCATTGACTCGACATGACCTTGCCGCGCGCGATTGCGTCGGCATCGCGGTTCGTCACCAGCGTGACTTGATATCCGCGATCCAGCAGTCCGAATGCGATTTGCAAACCCGACTGGCCAGCTCCGACAACCGCGATGCGGCGAGCGCGACCCGCTTCGGATAGATGACGATATTCCGGCCCTTGCACACTCATTTTCGCTCTCGACCAATCAATTAGCGGCTCGCTGAACCTCGCTCGACATGCTCGCCTTATTAACAGACGGCCATCTTGCGCATTGGTGTCGACGAGGCTTGAGGGGCAAGAAAATAGCGGAGTACTCATATTCGCGGCACTCGCCCCCGGATGCCACGTTCCGAAGCGGAAAAATAACACTTCCGGCCCATGCATTACCAAGATCCGCTCAATTGAGTAAGCTGGCTCTCATAGTCAAAAATTGTCACGGCTGCCGGTCATTTTAGGCAGGTATCCAAACCATTTATCTCAAAAAAAATAGGTGGCCAAACATCTCAACTCGTCAAGTAAGTCTCCACCAACCGGACCCAACAGGCCGCGCCAAGCGGCAGCGCAGTGTCATTGAAGTCGTAACCGGGGTTATGCACCATGCAACCGCCATCCAGCCCTTCGCCGTTTCCCAGCAGCAAATAGCAGCCCGGCACCTCGCCGAGCATCCACGCAAAATCTTCACTGCCATCCATCAACGCTTGGTCGGGGCGCGCATAAACGCGTTCAGGCCCGACCAGTTCCTCACAAACACGCTGTACAAGCCGCGTCGGCGCATCCGCATTGATCACAGGCGGAGTCAGCTGGCGATAGTCGATCGTTGCTTCAGCGCCGTGCGCTTGCGCTGTCAAACACACGATGTCGCGCACCCGCGCCTCGATGAGCGCACGCGTCTCGGGCATCGTCGCGCGCACGTTAAGGCCGATTTCAACCGTTTCGGGAATCACGTTATGAGTCGCACCACCGCGGATGTAACCCACCGATACGACGGCACGCTCACGTGGCGCAACGTTGCGCGCAACAATCGTTTGCAATGCGGTGATGATGGCCGCGGCCGCCGCGATCGGGTCGCGTGCGCGATGTGGCATTGCTCCATGGCCACCCACGCCCTTGATCGTCACATCGGCCACGTCTGAAGACTGGCTGACCGGGCCCGCCAACATACTGAACGTACCAACAGGCATCCCAGGCCGGTTATGCAGCGCGAATATCACGTCGCATGGAAAGCGCTCGAACAGGCCGTCCTCGATCATCGCGCGCGCGCCGCAAAGATTTTCTTCGTTGGGCTGAAAGATCAGATTCAGCGTACCGTTGAAATCGCGGCGCACCGCAAGAGCACGGGCGGCCGCAAGCAGGATCGCCGTATGACCATCGTGACCGCATGCGTGCATTCTGCCGGCAATCGTACTCTGATACGGCAGCCCGGTCGCCTCATGGATCGGCAGCGCATCCATGTCCGCACGAATGCCGATTTGCTTCGAACCCGCGCCGAGCCTCATCTGCGCCACAACGCCGCTACGGCCAATGCCGGTATAAACGTCGTAGCCCCAAGCACGCAATTGCCGCGCAACGAATCCGCTCGTGTTGCCGAGATGGAAGCCGAGTTCAGGGTATGCATGCAAACGGCGTCGAATATCGACGAAAGTATCTGTATCGATCCCGGATAAAAGCGACGAAACCCGTGATATTGTTGCGTTCACCCCGCGCTCCTTATCTTCTTACCAAACTCGGATTCCGTAAGCGCGCGCCGCACATCGCTTCATAAGCGGCCTTCAGCAAGTAAGCCTGCGCGCAATGGGCAGCACCGCGCCGTGCGCCGCCGACACTGGAACATCCTGTATGATCACCGCACGCTATCGCATGCATTTCGAATGCGACATTACCCGCGTCCGCTGTCCATCCAATACAACATTCACCCAGCACAATGGAGTACCGTTCGATGAAACATTTCGTATCGACTGCATCCGTGGCCGCTCTGCTCGCACTTGCACTGAGTGCCTGCGCCAACGAATCTTCCAGTTCGACGGCACCGCCCGTCCCCATGGTAGGCAGCGATCGCGACACGCACGGTTGCATCGGCTCTGCCGGCTATTCATGGTGCGAGCAAACCCGGCAATGCGAACGACCGTGGGAACTGGCGAAGCAGAAAGGCTTTGCGGTATCGGCCGACAACTTCGCCAAGTACTGCAAAACCGGCTCCATCAACTGATCCACGCTCCGGTCCAACGCGCAGCCCGATGGGACTCTCCGTATTGCGAGCCGGAGCACGCCATGCGCATACTCGATACAGCTTGCGAAAAACGTGCGGCTATGGCGTTGCACCACGCCGGAATTGTTTCGTTAATCTAATAAGTTGCACGCTGGGTCCATGCCAGTCGATGTCGACGACGGCGCGGCGGCGCCCATGACAATCGGCACGTTACCCATCAAGCGCCGATCTGCACATACCGGTCGATCACTGTACCGCCCGCGCCATGATTTGCCGGCGAGGTTGTGTCATGCGCGAACGGGTGCTCGGGCGCATCGGTTTGCCGCCACGCGTGGCGCTTGAACAACGTCCAGTACCCGCCCCGAATCACAAAGCCGCCGCACTTCCTCGCATACTCATCCCGCCGCATCCGGTAGGCGCGTGGCAAGTCGTACCACGGCAGGCTTGGCAAATCGTGATGAACCAAATGGTAATTGTTGTTTAGATAAAGCAGACGCATCAACGGTCCAGCCTCGTTGATCGCGATACGCGCCTTGGGCTCCGGCGCAGCACGATGCTCGTATAACGAGCGAATCATCGCGATCGAATGAGCCGGCCACGTAACGGCAAGCAGGTAATACCACCAATGCACGCCGACCGATAAATGCAACCACGCAAGCAACGTGGCGACAAGCGCGACGTGCGCAATCCACATCGGCAAATAATGCCAGTCTGCGCGCCGCCAGGCGCAAAATGCATCCGCCAGCGTCGCGGCAGCGCTTATCGGCGGCCCAATGACAAAACGCCCGATAAAACTCTTGCGCGCATGCCACAGAGCACGCTGCCAACGGCTCAACCCCACCCAGCGCTCCGGCAACACATAGTTGCTTTCCGGATCGACGCCCGGCACGGTCAGATCCTCGTCGCGATGATGTTCAAGATGCGTATCGCGATACAACGTGTACGGATACCAAACCGACAACGGCGGATAACCCAACAGCTTATTCAAGCGCTTGGAGCGCGTCGGGTGACCGTGCAGGAGTTCATGTTGCAGCGACATATGCCACGCACATAGCAAGATCAGCAGTGGCGTCGCGATGGCAAGCGGCAAGCCCGCGTCACGCACGCTCAGCAGTACGCTCAGCCAGCCGCCGTAAACGACGACGATCAGCAGCCAGGTCGGCCACTCGGTACGCGCGGTCAAACGATCCCCGAGCGCGGCAATCTCGCGCGCATGATCCACATCGAAGTATTCGGCCATGTTCCAGCGGACATCGGAAGCCGGATGTCGCTAAACACGCCGGCAGGTATATCGAAAAGCGCAGAGACGCGCCGCCGCTCGATACAGCCTGCATGGAATGCGCGACGACGTGGCTTGACCGGTCGAACCTTAACGAATCGCTTCACCGAAACCAACCAATGGATTCGAATTTGCTTATATCGGCCATCCATCGGCTGACAGCTGGTGAGGCGATAAGTCACGATCCGCGCTGAAATCCGTAGAATGTGAGTATGAAAAATTGGATTGCCGGATTGCCGATGTACAACGTGACGACGCAGCATGCAGCGTTGTGGCGCGCACTGCTGCTCGATGCGTTGCAAGCATTCGCGCGCGCGGGCGGAACTGCCGATGTCACGCTACTCGACGAACCTTTCGGCGACTTGCTACCGCTGTGGCAGCGCGACGATCTCCTGCTATCGCAAACCTGCGGCTATCCATTTCGAATGCTCGGCCTTGCCGAATCGGTGCACTTGATCGCAACGCCTGCATTCGACGCGAGCGGCTGCGAAGGAGCGCGCTACCGAAGCGCGCTCGTCGTATCGGCAGACGCTCATGCACGCGGTGCAACGACGCTGGCTGCCTGTCGCGGCATGCGCGCCGCCTATAACGATGACACTTCGCACAGCGGAATGAATGCACTACGGCATGCGGTCTCGCGCCATGCGCGCAACGGACGCTTCTTTTCGTCCATCATGCGCACCGGCTCCCATCTGAGCGCACTGCGGGCGCTAGCCATGGGCGAAGCGGACATCGCGGCGATAGATTGCGTGACACTTGCTTACGTCGGCGACGCATTGCCGGAAATGCTGAACGGCGTGCGCGTCATCGGCGAAACCGCGTCTGCGCCTGGCTTGCCGTTCATCGCGTCGCGCTCGCTTGGCAACGCGCATGTTGCCGCGCTGCGCGACGCACTCGACACTGCTCTCGCAGCCGACGCAACGCGCGCGCGCTCATTGCGGCTGCGCAGTTTCGAGCGACTTTCCCTGGACGCCTATGTGGACATTGAACGGCTTGCCCGCGAAGCAACGGTACGCGGATACCCGGTGCTCGCATGACTGACGCGGCAATCCGTTTGTAGCGGCTCAAATCAAATTCCATCCTTACGATATTTATATTTGTCAGCAATACGAAATATAGATAAATCACATAAATATCATCTCGGGTGACTATAATTGGTCGTGCTTATGCAGCGCCAAGCACTTCCACACTGAGAATGCGGCGTGCAAAGCGTACACCACTTATATAGGAGAGCGTGATGCAAATGATCGAACTTTCCGCAGACGAAGTCCGAGCCGTATCCGGTGGTGCCGTGACTATTCCGACCCCTATTCTAGATATCGAGAAGGCCATTGAAGGCGCTGCCGGCCAATTGCCAGTTATTGGTTCCATCGTGCAACCCTTTGTTGTGCTGGCAATCAATCAATTCAACAATCTGCTGGGATCGCTACCGAGTATTCCCGGCTTTCCGCAGTTTTGATGGGATGAATACTGCGTGAATCAGGAGTGCCGGTCGGGCCCGGCTCGATCGACACTCTTCCAATCTTCAGTAGTAATCGTCACGAAAAGAAAACCGGGGCCCATTGACCGGGCATTCAGCACAACAGCGCCCGGACTCAAAATAATCGAAAGCTCCCCGCCCTGGCTCGCTGGCCTCTTTGGACAATTATTCATTTGTTAAAACGCTGATATCGCCGGCGATGGCGAGACGTCAAGCCCATCTCGACACAAAAATACGTCTGACCTATATCGGGCTCCGCGCAATACGGCAATAAAGCGGGAAAAATTTCTCACCCATGCCCTCAATCCTTAATCAAGATAAGCATGAACATTATGTGCTTGCATATCGAAGCACAACGAATGAGTGATGCCGATTTATCTGACTAATAATTTTGTCACATTTCCGGCAAAAACAACCGCTTCAAAATACACCGCGCAGAATTTACCGAATCGAACTCCATCCCAACCCACTCACTCGCAACAAAATATTCATAAAAAATAAATCACGCCAACAAAATCAATTTACAGCCAAGTATTCGTCTTTTTAATTAAATTGAAAGAAGCATAAAAATTTATAAAAAAGAAAAATCTTGGTCCGTATGAATATAATGAGCGCTGCCTTGCACCATGCCATTTTCAGTTATCGACTCAACACGGCAAGGCAATCATTTACGGAGAAAACCATGCGCATGATCGAGCTTTCGAACGACGAAATTCAAGCTGTTTCCGGTGGTGCACTCCTGCCGACCGGCTCGGTGAGCGGCAGCGCCAATCTGGCCGGCAATCTGCTGGGCCTCTTGAGCAGCAACCTGTTCGGCACGTTCAGCGGCTCGGTGAACGGCGGTACGGCAAGCGCGAATGCCAGCCTGGGCGCTGTTCTGAACAGCGTGCTGGGTTCCGTCGGCGGTACGCTGAGCGGCAGCTTCAGCGGTACCTTGCCGTTCGCAATCTGATCGATATCGGATGAAGCGTGGGCGCTGGTTACGATTGCGACGACCAGCGCTCGTGACCGGCATCTCCGGTTCATACGCTAAACATCAATAAGCGCCATTTTCAATTGCAAGCGCCACGCAAAATATCAAATATTGGCCGCCCCCGAACCTCGTATTCTTCAATATGCGGCCGTGCGTGATTCGTGGCCGATCGGCTTGCGGTACGTCGCCAGGCCACTTCCGTCGCCCCGTCTCATTGACCGTAAATGTCATTCGGCGGGACTTGGGCACGATCTGTATCACGTCTCTCACTTGACACCCCCTCCCACTTCGACAATCACGACAACTACATCAAAATCCATTTGATGCCGCCTCGCAAGCAATCCAAGGAATTTTCTTATTTTATTTTTTTCATTCATACATCACATTATTTTCATAATATGAAAGATATTTAAAAATATATAAAACCAAAAAATATCGAATTACCTAGCTATAATTAATTTGCCAAGCACAGCGCATTTCAAAACGGACTGAAACGCAGTGTGATGAGGCACCTACTTAAAGGAGAGTAATGATGCAGATGATTGAACTTACGAAGACTGAAGTCCAAGAAGTGTCTGGCGCGTCGTTCCCCCCTATTGGCGTTTTCCCGAATGGTATTGGTCTGGTAGCCGGCATTTCGGAACTGCTGATGGGCACGGCCTATGTCGGCAGCGAAGCTCTCACCATTACCGCTCATGCGCTTGTCTCCGCGCTCGGTGGCGCATGGGGTCCGTACACCCCGGCCTAAAGCTGATCGCTTCCACCAAAACTGGCGGCGCCAATTATTCAATCCGTGATCGGCGCCGCCGCTCAAATACATTAGTCAGGCGGCCTGCATATGTCACTTCGATTTTTCGGAAAGCGATACAAAATTAGTTGATGCAGCCCGTAAATTTATGTTTAATGGGTGGGCACTCGACAGACGATTCATAACGAAATCAATCCCACCAGCGCCGTGAATCAACCCCTCTTCCGAACGGCCGCGCAAGAAGCCCAACGCACGCAAACGCTGGGCGAGATCGTGCTGATTCGGCCGGTATCGTTCGCGGTCCTGACCACCGCGGCCATCGCCATGGCCCTCGGCGTGATCCTGCTGTTCAGCTTCGGCACCTATACCCGCCGCACCACCGTCGACGGCACCCTCACCCCCGATACCGGCCTCGTCAAGGTCTACACCCAGCAGACCGGCATCGTGCTCAAGAAGAACGTCGTCGAAGGCCAGCACGTCACCCGCGGCCAGGTGCTCTACACCGTCTCCGCCGATCTGCAAAGCGCCGCGGCCGGTGAAACCCAGGCCGCCCTCATCGCCCAGGCCCAGCAGCGCAAGTCTTCCCTCGAGCAGGAACTCGACAAGACCAAGCTCCTTCAGCAAGACGAGCGCAGCACCCTGCAAGCCAAGATCGCCAGCCTGCGCACCGAGCTTGCCGGCATCGACGAGCAGATCGCCGCCCAGCGCACCCGCACCTCGCTTGCCGCCGATGCCGCCCGCCGCTACGACGGCCTGCTCGCCCAGGACTACATCTCCAAGGATCAGGCCCAGCAGCGTCAGGCCGATCTCCTCGACCAGCAGTCCAAGCTCCACAGCCTGCAGCGCGAGCGCGCCGATACCGCCCAGTCGCTCACCGAGGCCCTCAACCAGCTCTCCGGCCTCGCGCTCAAGCAGCAGAACCAGCTCGCCCAGATCGACCGCAGCGTCATCGACGTCGACCAGAGCCTCGTGCAAAGCGAAGCCAAGCGCGAGTTCGTCGTCACCGCCCCCGAGACCGGCACCGCCACCGCCGTCATCGCCGAGCCCGGACAGACCGCCGACACTCAGCATCCGCTGGCCAGCATCGTCCCCGCCGGCGCGCATTGGCAGGCCTATCTGTTCGTCCCCAGTTCCGCGGTCGGCTTCATCCATGTCGGCGACCCCGTGCTCGTGCGCTATCAGGCTTATCCGTACCAGAAGTTCGGCCAGTACGAGGCCCGCGTCGTGTCGATCGCCCACACCGCGCTGTCCGCCGCCGAACTCGCCACCAGCGGCGCACCCGCCGCTCAGGCCTCCAACGGCAGCACTTTCTACCGCATCACCGTCGCGCTCAAGGATCAGCACGTGACCGCTTATGGCAAGGCGCAGCCCCTGCAGGCCGGCATGGCCCTGCAGGCCGACATCCTTCAGGAGCGTCGCCGCCTCTACGAATGGGTGCTCGAACCCCTTTACAGCCTGACCGGCAAACTCTGACCGCGCCCCCCGCCATGTCTCTACTCGATCGTCTTTCGTTCGGCGTCGGCCACAAGCTGCCGATGCTCCTGCAGACCGAGTCCGCCGAGTGCGGCCTCGCCTGCCTGGCGATGGTCGCCGGCTTTCACGGCCACCACGTCGACCTCGCCACCATGCGCAGCCGCTTTCCGGTCTCCCTCAAGGGCGCCGGCCTGGGCCGCGTGATCGACATCGCCCAGCGCCTCGATCTGGGCACCCGCGCACTCAAGCTCGATCTCGATCAGCTCAGCCAGCTGCGCACGCCCTGCATCCTGCACTGGAACTTCAATCACTTCGTCGTGCTCAAGGAAGTCAACGGCAAGAGCGTGACGATCCATGATCCCGCCCAGGGCGTGCGCAAGCTCTCCTTCGACGAGGTCTCGCGCGCCTTCACCGGTGTCGCGCTCGAACTCTGGCCCACCGGCAGCTTCAAGCCGCTCGACGCCAAGCCCTCCGTCAAGCTGCGCTCGCTGCTCGGGCCCGTGGCCGGCCTGTCGCGCTCGCTCGGCCAGATCTTCCTGCTCGCGATCGCCCTCGAGATCTTCACGCTCGTCTCGCCGTTCTTCCTGCAGTGGGTGATCGACGAGGTGATCGTCAGCGCCGATCGCGATCTGCTCACCGTGCTCGCCCTCGGCTTCGGCCTGCTGCTGCTCATGCAGCAGGCCACCAGCGCGATCCGCGCGTGGGCGCTGATGTATTTCGGCACCACGCTGAACGTGCAGTGGCGCGCCAACGTGTTCACGCACCTGCTCAGCCTGCCCGTCAAGTACTTCGAGCGCCGCCATCTGGGCGACGTCGTCTCGCGCTTCGGCTCGATCGACACGATCCAGCAGACCATGACCAGCTCGTTCCTGTCGGCCGTCATCGACGGGCTGATGACCATCGTCACCCTCGCGATGATGTTCGTCTACAGCCGCACGCTCGCCTTCGTCTCGCTCGGCACGATGCTGCTCTACGCGCTGATGCGCTGGCTCTGGTATCGCCCGCTGCGCCTGGCCACCGAGGATCAGATCATTCACACCGCCAAGCAGCAGAGCCACTTCCTCGAGACCGTGCGCGGCGTGAAAACCATCAAGCTGTTCAACCGCCAGAGCGAGCGCCGCTCGAGCTGGCTCACCCTGCTCGTCGAGCAGGTCAACGCCGGGCTGCACGTGCAGAAGCTGCAGTTGCTGTATCAGCAGATCAACGGCTTGCTGTTCGGCATCGAGAACCTGCTGATCATCTGGCTCGGCGCGCGCCTGGTGATGGACGGCCAGTTCACCGTCGGGGTGCTGATGGCGTTCAACGCTTACAAGGGCCAGTTCGACAGCCGCGTCGGCAGCCTGATCGACAAGTTCTTCGAGATCAAGATGCTGCAGCTGCAGGGCGAGCGGCTCGCCGACATCGTGTTCGCGCAGGCCGAGACCGACACCAGCCTGCGCCACGTGCCGGGCGAGGCCGAGAACCTGGAGGCGAGCATCGAGGCCGAGAACCTCACGTTCCAGTATGCGGAGGGCGAGCCGGTCGTGCTCAACGGCGTGTCGCTGAAGATCCCGCCGGGCGAATCGGTGGCGCTGGTCGGGCCGTCGGGATGCGGCAAGACGACGCTGGTGAACGTGCTGCTGGGCATTCTCGAGCCCACCGGCGGCAAGATCAAGATCGGCGGCGTCGACGTCGAGCGCCTGGGCATCGATCGGCTGCGCACGCTGGTGGGCACGGTGCTGCAAGACGACGTGCTGTTCGCCGGCTCGATCGCGGACAACATCAGCTTCTTCGATCCGAACGCCGATCCGAACTGGGTGGCGCAATGCGCGCAACTGGCTGCGGTGCACGCGGATATCGTGGCCATGCCGATGGGCTACAACACGCTGGTCGGCGACATGGGCACGGTGCTCTCGGGCGGGCAGAAGCAGCGGGTGCTGCTGGCCCGCGCGCTGTACAAGCGGCCGAAGATCCTGGTGCTGGACGAGGCGACGAGCCACCTCGATGTGCAGCGCGAGCGGCTGGTCAATGCGGCGGTGAGCGCGCTGAACATGACGCGGCTGATCGTCGCGCACCGGCCCGAGACGATCGCGACCGCGCAGCGCGTGATCATGCTCGATGGCGGCAAGGTCGCGCTCGACCAAAGCACCGCGGCGCTCGCCGAGATGCAGAAGAAGGCCGCGCAGCAGGCTCAAGAGCAGGCGCAGCAGGCCGCCGCCGCGCAAGCGGGGCAGGCGGCCGGGCAGCCCGCGCCGGCGCAACAGCCGGCAGGACAGGCCGGTGCGCCGCAGGCGCAGCCGGCGCCCGCCGCCGCGCAACCGGCCGCCGACCCGCACGCGCCCGCCGAGCCAAACGCGTCGCAACAAACGACGATCGGAAGGTGAGCGTGATGAAGTATTTCCATCCGTTCGCCGCCGCGGCGTGCGCGCTGCTTGTTGCGTCGCACGCCGCGCACGCGCAGTGGCTCGACGTCTACGGCACGAAGAAGCTCACGTCCGCGACGCCCGCCGCGCCGATGCTGAAGAACGCCGCGTGCCAGCCCGAGTTGGCGAACCATCCGATCGAACTCGAGGACGCGGTCCTGCAGGCCATCTGCGCGAATCCGAAAGCCCGGCAGGCATGGGCGAACGCACGCGCGCAGGCCGCGCAGATCGGCGTGGCCAAGGCCGCTTATCTGCCGACGATCAATGCCACCGGCGGGTATGAGCGCGACAAAGTCACGCCTACATATGGTGTGATTGGCACCGGCCTTTCCGCCTCGCAAACGCAGAGTACGAACAGCAAATACGGCATGCTCAATCTAAGCTGGGTGCTGTTCGACTTCGGCAAGCGCAGCGCGCAATTGCGCCAGGCGCGGGATCTGCTCGCCGCGGCCAACGCCACCCAGGACGACACGCTGCAGACCATCCTCTTCAGCGTCGCGCAGGCGTACTACGACGTACGCAGCAAGCAGGCCGCGGTCGATGCCGCGCGCGAAACCGAGCAGGCCGCCAAGGAGAGCCTGGCCGAAGCGAAGGCCAAGCACGACGCCGGCGCCGGCACGCTCGCCGATCAACTGCAGGCGCAAACCAGCTATCGCCGCGCGCTGCTCGAGCGCGTGAATGCCGAAGGCGACGTGTTGAGCGCGATGGGCGCGCTCGCGAACGCGATGGGGCTCGATGCGAATACGCCCCTCACGCTCACCTCTTCCGAGCCCAAACTCGATCATAACGAGTTCGCGCAGAACGTCGCGGATCTGATCGACGAAGCCAAGCGCCGGCATCCGAAGCTGTTGGCCGCCCGCGCGAAATTCGAAGCCGCGCGCGCGAATGTCGATGTGGTGCGCGCACAAGGGCGGCCGACGATTTCGTTGGTGGGCAATCTGTCCCGCAACAATCCGTCGTATCAGCAGCAGCCGCAGCAGTTCGGCACGCAATTGAACTCGAGCCGCAGCAGCTCGATCGGCGTTCAAGTGACGATCCCGTTGTTCGAGGGCTTCGCGTCTGGCTATCGCGTCGCGCAGGCGCAGGCGCAGGCCGATGCGCAGGAAGCCGACATGCAGAACACCGAGCTTGGCGTCTCGCTCGACGTGTGGCAAAGCTATCAAAGCCTGCAGAGCGACACCGCGAATCTCGACAACTCCAAAGAGTTGCTCAGCGACGCGCAGCATTCGCTGCAAATCGCACGCGGCCGCTACAAGGCCGGCGTCGGCACCATCACCGAACTGCTCAACGCCCAAACCGCGCTGGCCGATGCGCAAAAGCAGCGCGTGCAGGCCGTCGCGAAATGGCAGACCTCCCGCCTTCGCTTGGCGCAAAGCCTGGGCAAGCTCGAACCGGCCACTGACGATACAGCCGAATCGCCGATCGACGAGGCGCGCACTGTCAAACCGCAACCGAAAATTCGACAACCGAATCCAGCGCATCAACCGAAAACAACCGATCTCGCGCATACCGATCCCGGTCCGCCGCCCCTGTTATCGCCGGTCTTTTTCCACCGCTGAGGCCGTCAGCCGCGCTCGAAGACTCGGCTAGACGAGCCTTCGTCATCGTTGAATTCCGGCTACGCTCGAGTGTACGAGGCGAGCCGGGCTCCAGGAGCGCAACCGACAACAGCGCGAGAGTTTTATCGATCGCAGCGGTTCAAGGCATGCCCGCGGAGCCATTCGTTGAATCCTCGCGGCACGTTCCCATCCAACTTGAACGCACGAACGTGCCGGCCGGGGGCTACGACGCGGTGGGCGGCTGCAGCGATGCGCAATTGCCCGTGACAGGCTGGCCAGTCATCACCTTGCGAATAAAGGGCAGAGAGTCGACCAGCGACGCGTTGACGGTACTATCGTGCGTTTGCCCCGGATAGTAGTGCCATTCAATCGGTGCGCCAAGCGCGCATGCGGTCGATATGAACGCATATGCATTCGATGGCGGCGTTGTCGTGTCCGCAAGGCCTGATCCCGTGAAGAGCGGCACCTTCAACGAGAAACTTGCGAGTTGCGTCGACGTTGCCGTCACAAGTGCCCCAATCTTGTCGATGGGAGGCGGCGCCTTCAGGTAGTTGGTTTGATCGACGCCGTTCGCCTGCTGCAGCGCGTCGAGTGCGCCGAGGCACGAAGTCGTCGCGGTGTCGTATACCGGCAGCGCACGATCGGAGATGTAGGGCCTGAAATCGAATCCCGGATCGACCAACATTCCGGTTCCCCGAATAGCCAACAGCAGATACACGGAATTGCCCGCGTCGCCGCTTCCAACCGGTGGCGACGCTGCCGCGCCGGGTCCGACGAGCGGAAAATATACGCCGGTAGCAACGCCGCCGACGACGTGCACATCAGGTGCATAACTGGGCGCGTACTGCAGCGTTGCTATCGTCGCGCCGGAACCTTGGGACTGTCCGACCGCGACTACCTTGTTAGCCAGCACGCCGGGAAGCGCAGACAGCGCCGCCCGCACCGCGTCAAGCGCACCATATGCTTCCGCACGATGGACGAGGTATGGATGCGGGCCTGGCGTGCCGAGCCCTTCATAGTCCGTCGCGACGACCGCGTAGCCCTGAGCCAGCATAGCGCCCAGATAAGCCCTGTCTCGAGCGGAACGCGGGCGGAATGACTGCGCGCAGACATCCGCGATCCCGACCGTGCCGTGCGTCCACGCGATGATGGGCCAGCCTCCCAGCGGGGGCGTACCCTGCGGCAGGTAGACCGCGCCTGACACGGTAACCGGCGTTTTGCCGTCGACGCCCTCCGTCGACGTGTAAAGCATTCGCAGATTCTTTGCGGAGTCCGAATGATCGAGTGCAAGCTCCGGCGGCAATGCCTGCTGCCGCAGCAGTAATCCGGGACGCGCCGGCACACCGCTCGTCCACGTGTAGAACGGCGGCATCCCGCCATCGCCATATGCGGCGCTCGCCACCGGCACCGGGCCCGTCGGCATGCCTGCATTGTCGATATCTCCACCCCCACATCCGGCCAGTGCCAACGCGGCGATGCCGGCTGCCAAACCTCCACGCGTGAGCGCAATAGATCGTTTTTTTGATTTCATGTAACACTCTCGAAAGATCATAGGTTGTCGTCTCTTGGCCGTATGAATCGCCCCGCCACTCCGAGACTTTCGTGTGGTCCGACTTGAAAGAACGCGCTGCGATCGAGCTTTTCAAGCAAGACAGGGCGAGCTTGGCACGTTGAAATACGCCGAACAAGACGTCGTTTCGTTCCGACAATCAACCGTAGGTTGTCACCCAATGAAGTATCCGCAAGTCCTCGCGTTCGTCAGCGTCGCGCGACTCGGCAGCATCCGTGCCGCCGCACGGTCGATGGGCGTCTCCCAGGCAGCCGTCACGAAAACGATGCGCTTGCTCGAAGAACAATTGGGCGTAACCCTGCTTGCGCGCGGAGTCGGCGGTGCCGTCCTGACTGCCGCAGGCCAAGCGTTGCTGCCACGCGCGACGTTGATCGTCGAACAAATGAATCTGCTCGAAGACGACGTGTCGGCCGACGATTGCGGCCGCGTCGCGATCGGCTTGTCGATCATGGCTTCGAGCCGCCTGCTGCCGCTCGTCCTACCCGACTTCATCGCGCAACGCCCGCGCTCGCCGCTGCGTATCGTGGACGGCGCCCTTGCGTCGGTCCTTCCAGGTCTGCGCGACGGGACGCTCGATTTCGGTGTCTGCACTGCGTTCGCGGAATCGATTCCCATGCCGTTCCAATTCGAACCGTGGTTCCGCAGACCGGCGATCGTGATTGCCCGTCGCACGCATCCGCTCGTCAACCGCCGATGCACGCTGGATGACCTGACTCGATTTCCGTGGGTCAGTGGCGGAATCCGCATTACGACGCAACCGTCTTATATCGGGGCGGCAAGAGTTATCGAAGGGCCTCAAAACATCGAGAGTCAAAACGTGGTCGCGACTCGTGCCGCACTGAAATGCACCGACGCGCTCGCGGTGGTGAGCCGCGATATCGCATCGGAGGTCGAGGACGTCGATTTGGCGGCGCTTGATCTCGACGAGCCACTACCCGATTTGACAGAGGGACTCGTGACGCGCTCAGACTTGTTCTTGTCGCCGAATGCGCAGTTGATGATGGAGATGCTCAGAAAGCAGGCGTTTCGTAGCTTCACTTGAACCTGCCGCCGGAGATTGATCGCGTTTTCGCATAGGTTGTTCGAGATCGGCCAGGGTGCCATGCTCAACGTAGCGGACCAGCTTGGACCACTGTCCGTCCATGCGTCGCTGTGCACGAGACAACCGGCATAAAAGCCGGCTCCCTCACACCGGTACCATCGATAGCTCAATGTAAGTCTCGTAAGGCGGCTCTCGTGGCAAACCGGCGATCTCGCCGCCCTGCTCGCGCTGGTACTGGGAAATCCAGGTCCAGACGAGATTCGGATTGATGCCGTATTCCATCACCATCTGTGCGATCGATACGCCCGGCTTCAGACACGCCTGCATTAGTTCGTGCTTTGCAATGCGTCGTATGAGCGCCGCCCGTCTCGCTTGCGATTAACCACGCGCCGGCTTTGCAAACTCTCTACCTGCTCGTTCGTGACACCTGTCTACGTTCATTGAATAAGGGCACGTAGCCTTTGTGAATCAGCCCCGCCGTGCAATGGCGCTTCAAAGAGCGCTTACCACTACGAGCCCTCGTCATCACGGAATTCAGAATAAACAACCCCCTCACTCGCACGTACCGGCGTTATACGGCCGGTCCATGCAGCGCATTGCCGCGCTCGCCGACGCGGTTCCGCACTCGCCATCAGCCCGTCGCACACCGTTCACAGCGGATGTAGTATCACTACTTTTTTTGTCATAAAACGTCATCTGTGTTGACGTTTTAGTGATCTCATGAGATATAGCGAACGTTGTTTTGCTACAAATTCCAAGTCATACAAACAGATTACGGAGACAACGATGTCGACACGTCGTTTCAGGTGGGAACGGGCGGCACTGGCCAGTGCTTTCGCCCTGCTTTCAAGTGTCACCACGCACAATGCTTCGGCATCCGAAGCATTTGGCTCGCCCGGCGCCACGCCGGTAAGAGGCCCGGCTGCCAAGTCGTTCCTCGGCACTGCAGTCAATGGCGCATCGCGCGTATATTTCACCGGCTATCGAGGCGTTCTGTCCGAGGTCTATTACCCGGTTCTGGATACGCCCGAAACCGTCGATTTGCAGTTCCTGGTCGGCGATACCAGCAAAACTTTCGCCGACGAGGAAAAACTCCAGGCATATTCTTCCGTCCAGACTGATGCACGCACGATGAGCTGGCGGGTCACCACCAGTAACAGCGCACACAACTGGCAGATCCAGAAAACCATCTTCGCCGACCCAACCTACAACGCAATCGTGCAGCGTGTGACCTTTACCGCACTCAACGGTCACAAGGTCGGAGATTTCAATCTTTACATGCTGTTCAAGCCGTATCTCGACAACGCGGGCAGCAACAATACGGCACAGACGGTTTCCTATAGCGGCGGCACGGCGCTCGTCGGCAATCACAACAGCCGTTATTCGGCATTGCTGATCAATCATCCGTGGAAGATCGTCAATGGCGTCAGCATGACATCGAACGGTTTCGTCTCACAAAGCGATGGTTGGACCGACTTGCTGGGCGGCAGCGCCGACAAATCCATGGACTGGACCTTCTCGTCCGCGACCAACGGTAACGTCGCGCAGATGGGCTGGATCGATACGGGCGATCCGACTGCCACCAGCGTATCGTTCGACGTGGTGCTCGGTTTCGGCGGCACGCAGAACCAAGCGATCAGCGATGCAAACACCGTACTGGGCAGCAATCTCACCGGCGAACAGCAGCAGTACGACACGGCTTGGCACAACTACGCGGCAGGCCTTTCGACGCAGAACGGCACGGCCGACGACGCCTACTACCTGGCGGCGATGACGCTCAAAACCATGCAGGACAAGAGCAACGGCGCAATGATCGCCGGCATCGGCACGCCCTGGGGCGAAACGCAGGGCGACAGCAACGCGGGCGGCTATCACCTGGTGTGGCCGCGCGATTTGTTCAAGTTCGCGAACGCGCTCACGACGGCCGGCGACACATCCACCGCATCGAACGTCGTCAACTATCTGTTCAACACGTTGCAGCAAACCAGCAATTGCGGTACCGCCGAATACAATGCGTCGGGCTGTTCGCAAGGCTACAGCCGCGTCGGACGTTTCCCGCAGAATGCCTGGGTGAGCGGTTGGCCATACTGGCAAGGCACGCAGATGGACGAACAGGCGATGCCGATCATTCTCGCGTGGCGTCTGGGGCCGAGCGTCTATAACCCGCTCTGGCCGAAAATCAAACAAACCGCCGACTACATCGTCAGCACCGGACCGTGGACGTATCAGGAGCGCTGGGAAGAGAACTCGGGCTATTCGCCGTCCACCATCGCCGCCGAAATCGCCGGTCTCGTCACCGCTGCCGATATCGCGGTCCAGAACAACGATACGGCCAGTGCCGCACGCTATCTGGCAGCCGCCGATTACTGGCAGGAGAACGTGGCGGCCTGGACATACACGTCAAGCGGCTCGTTCGGCAACGGCAGTTACTATATCCGCATCAATCCGGCCAGCCGTGCGGGAAGCGGCACCGATCGCGCTAGCTTCGCGCCGACCTCCGGGCCCGACACCGCGCAAACGCTCGCGATCAAGAACGGCGGCGGCAACCATGATGCGCGGCGCGTCGTCGACGGCGGCTTTTTCGAATTGGTCCGAATGGGCGTCAAGCGCGCAACCGATTCGACCATCACGAACACGATCTCGGTATACGACAGCGTGCTCGGCCAATCGCTGAGCCTGACGAATGCGCCGGCACTGTCGCCCAACGCCTGGTTCCGCTATAACTTCGACGGCTACGGTGAGCATAACGACGGCAGCAACTTCGACGGCACCGGCGTCGGCAGACTGTGGCCTATCTTCACGGCCGAACGCGGAATGTACGAGATCGCTCGCCAAGGCAGCGGCAGTGCAGGCAACGCATATCTGTCGACGCTCAAGCATTTGACGACGCCTGAAGGCTTCCTGCCTGAACAAGTCTGGTCGAATTCGACCACGCTGCCCGACGGTTGGGCCGTGACCACGCCTACCGGGTATACGCCGGGTCAGCCGACCAAATCGATGGCGCCGCTCAATTGGGCAATGGGCGAATACATCAGTTTGCTGGCTTCGATCCAGGCGGGCCGAATCGTCGACATTCCGTCGGTCGTCTGCGCACGCTACAACAATTGCGTCGCGCCGCTGCAAAGCGGACAGGTCTCGGTAAAGGTCAACGTCAATGCAAGCACGCAGCTGGGCCAGCAAGTCTACGTCACCGGCAATGTCAGCGCGCTCGGCAACTGGAATACCGATCTCGGCATTCCGGTGGACCCAGCCAATTACCCGGTATGGAGCAATACCGTCAACCTGCCGGCAAGCCAGGCGATTCAATACAAGTACTATCGCAAGAATGCGGACGGCAGCGTAAGCTGGGAAAACTGGTCCGGCAATCGGCAGCTCCAAACGCCTGCCAGCGGCACGCTGACGTTGAATGATCAGGTGAACTGGTGAAATTGCGTGCACGTTGGCGCGTGCTGATCGCGGCGATGCTCATAGGGCTAGCCGCGGCCGGCTGGCATTACGGATTGCAGATGCAACAGCCGCCGGCATCGACGCCGGCGGCGCAACTGCCTGCCTCGCTTGCCGAGCCTATGCCGGCCGCTCCGCCGCCCGCACCAGCGCTGCGCTCGAATCCCCCCCTCGTCAAAGCGCTGCCGCACGTCAAGGTCAAACCGGGCGGTAGCAGTTGGAGCCCGGACCCGGCCATTGCACCAGCGCCTGTCGAGGCTCAGCGCGGCGCACCGGATGTTCCGGGCGCTCAGCCGCTGCGGCCGCCACCCGCATCCACCCCCTGAAAACGGTCAAGGCTGGGCGATTCGCCCAGCCGTTCGACACATCCATCGCCTTTATCGCCCTCCGCCGCCGGTCCGATCAATTGACGCTCGATCAGGCAACGGTACTTCGGATCGGTCCGCGATTGGCGTATGAACTCCCCCGGGATTTCTCCGAGCAGCCAGCATGGGCAATGCCAATGCTACGGATCGCTAATGTATACAGCACAGGCGACAGCATTGGTCTGCTCCAAGCGCGGCAACGCCTAGCGCAATCATTAAACCTGAACCGTCTACACCTCTTTTGATTCGGCAATTAATTCAGCGAGAACGCACTGCCTTTCTTCATCGGAATTATCTGAAATCCCATGCAGGGCAAGACATTGTGCAAAGTCGCCAAGCCATTTCCTCCATGTCGGCAGCATGAAATTATTCTTACCACACGATTACGGAAATCAGCGCCAACATTCAGCGACATTCTTCTACCAGCACCCAGCCTTACTTTCTCCCAACTATTTAACAAGCCATCAATTCCCCAACCATCAATCGTTAGATTAAACCGAGGAAAAATTACCCAAAAACATAGGATAACTCCTATAAATAATAAAAATTTACCTGGTCACCATTGCCGCATGAGATCCCACTTTGAACCTGCAATCGCTCTTTCATTGGGGTTAACCATATTTATCTATTTTTAACTTTCATACAGTTCGTTTCCTATAAAAATCAATTACTTACATCTAAAATCGAGCTGCCTGCCCGGCATTTGCGCATCATTGACCGTTACCACTCCTTAAACAATCCACAGAACCCTTGCCCTCGATGGCTCAATATCCGAAGTGAATCGATCCCCAATTTATTTATTTATCCGAACCCTTTGCGTAAACTAAATGCGTGTGATAGTTTCAGAATGCATCCCGGAATTCTTTTTTTAATTTCCTGGACTAGCCATTTGGCGGTTGGTCGTTTCTTTCAACTTGTCTTGCCCGCTTGAAAACCTCCTTTATCAATAGAGGAACCGTGTATGAGCCAGACATTCAACAATGTGACTTTTTCCGGCCCGAGCGCGACTGCCGGCGTGAACACTTTGGGCCTGTTTACCGGGACCAACCTGTTCAATACGCTCGGCATTACGGGTGTGGTCGTCAACGGTACGATCGACGTGCCGGGCGGGAGCGCACCGACCGTGACGTGGCAACTTGCGAACGGCACGGCGGCGCTCGCCAGCAACGCGACGTACCTCGGCTACAGCATCAATAATGCCGATCCTACGAATCCGACTTACTACTTCTCGGCCAACCTCGCCGGCGTATCGACTCCGATCACGTTCGCGGTGACATTCAGCCCGAGTGGCACGGGGTTCCTCTCGATCGCGCAACCGATCAACACATCGGCCACCAGCGCACCGCCGAGCACGAGCACGACGCCCGTCTGCTTCGGCTCCGGCACGAAGATCCGCACGACGCGCGGCGATATCGCAGTGGAAGATTTGAAGGTGGGCGACATTGCGATCACCAGTTCGGGTCGCGAGCGCCCGATCGTCTGGATCGGCAAGCGCACGGTGACCCGCACGCATACGTCGAACTTCGACGAGTCCCGTCCGGTACGCGTGATGGCCGGCGCCCTGGGTGAGAATCTTCCGACGGAAGATCTGGTGCTGTCGCCGGGTCATTCGCTGTGCCTGTCCGTACTCGACGAACTGTTCGTCCCGGTGCGCTTCCTTGCGAACGGCTCGACGATCGCCTACATCGACGTCGACGAAGTGACGTACTGGCACGTCGAGCTCGACGAGCACGATGTCCTGATCGCCAACGGCGTCTACAGCGAAAGCTATAAGGACTGCGGTAACCGCGGCTGGTTCATGGGCCACGGCGGCAATGCAGATCCGGATGTCGTCAACGCCGCACTCGCGGAATATGCGCGCCCGTTCGTGATCAATGGCCCGGTCATTGACGCATTGCGTTCGCGAATCGCCGTGCGCGCGCGCGAACTCGGCTGGACGATCACCAACGACATGGACGTGCATCTCGTCGTCGACGGCCAACGGGTTGACGGCGATATCGAAAACGGTCAGGCGCGCTTCCTGTTCCCGGCAACGGCCAAAGAAGTGCAGCTCATCTCCAAGACGTTCACGCCGGCCGAATTCGGTTTGGGCGACGATCCGCGCAAGCTCGGCGTATGCGTCAGCGGTTTGCACGTGACGGATGGTCTGTCTTTCTCGAAAGAGATCGCGCTCGACGACGCGGAACTGTCGAAAGGCTTCTACGGCCTGGAGCCGCAAAACAACCATCGCTGGACGAACGGCAACCTGTCGATTCCTTCGACGTTCTGGAGCGGCTGCAAGTCCCACGTTTTCCTGCGTCTGAGCTTCCGGACGGACGCGGGCTTTAGCTGGGTCGAGCCGGCCAGCCAAGCTGCCGACGAAAAAGTTTTGACTTTGCGCGCAGCATAAATTGCAGTTGACGAAGTAGAAAGGCTTGCGGGCGGCGTTGGGGCCGCCCGCATTTTGTTGGGCCGCCCGAGTTCGAATTCGCGTCGATATCGCGCTTGGTTCGCGTCCGCTCGATGTTTCGGCTCCAGCTCACGCGCGATCGTGCGGCTATGTGGCCGCATCGATGGCGCCCCCCGTTTTTCGATCTACAAACAGCACAAGAACGCTTTAGCTATCGGCTGGACACTGCAATGGCATGCCATACCGAAGTGAGAGACAGCAGCATGGAGCGCCGCCGGCAATTGAAACGATTGAACCAGCTCGATCCCCAGCGAGAGTCCGAATGCGCCTTCCATCGTTGCGACCCGACGCGCGCCGGACACAAGCCCGATCCAATCCAATCGCCGACAAATCGAATGATCGCAGCACATCTTTTCATTCGAACTCCCAATGATGATCGATCTTGCGGTCGCAAACGATCTTATCTACCTCCCCCGGCCGATTTCCGATTAAGCTCGCTTCAGGCAACTTATCGCGGCCATTGAAGTACTGCGATCATCCGCCGCGAAGCTTAGGCCGTCGAACCCGGTTGTCCGCCGCGCCGCAATCCGACATTGCCGTTTTTTTGTGAACGCAGATGTTGACCAATACTCGATACGATCATGTCTCGTCCGCGGCTTCTCTCGAAGAGCTGTTGGCATATGACGGCGACGAATTCCTGTACTGCGCGTATCGCACGCTGTTGGGGCGCGATCCAGACCAGGAGGGCGCGTCGTTCTATCTCTCCAAGCTGGAAAACGGAGCCGATAAGCTCCAGATCATCGATCAGTTATGCTCATCTCCGGAACTCAAGAACGGACGGCGCGTATTGCCGGGGCTTGAGCACGCATTGCGAAATTGGCACCGTTTTCATTGGCCGATTGTCGGAAAAATATTCGGGCCGCCCGACGCGGGCCGTTTCAGCGGCGTCGAACAGAAACTGCACCGCGTCGAACATTCGCTCACGACGCTATCCACCGCATCCGCTGAACATCTGAATCAGCTCAGCGAGCGTCTCACGCATGCGCAAGCATTGCTCGAACGCGTGCAAGAAAGCGGCAATGGCCAAGCAAAACACTTCGGCGAATCGCTGAGCGCTCTTTCAGACGACACGACCGCGCAGTTGAAACAAGTCGAAACGCGCATCGCCCGCACCCACGATTGGCTCGGGCAATGGCGGGATGCGTCGGATCTGCACGCTCAGCATATCGACCGGACATTGGCCGCACTGTCCGACGGCACCGTCGCGCATTTGAAGCAGGTCGATGCGCGCGTCGCCCGCGCGCACGAAATGCTCGGACAAATACAGAATGCCGAAGAACAACGCGCTCAACGCGTCGATCGTGCATTGGACGCATTGTCGAACCAAACCGCCACGCATTGGAGCGAGACGAACGCGCGTCTCGTCGAGACGCAAACAAAGCTGAAACACATTCAGGATGCCGAAAGCATTCAAACGCAGCATTTCGAGCATTGCCTGGCCAAGCTATCCGACGACACTGTCACGCATTTGAATCAGGTGACTGCGCGTCTCATGCGAACGGAGGAAATGCTCGGACAGTTGCTTGAGTTCGCCAATCTTCAGACACAGCGCCTCGATCAGGCACTAGCCGCGCTGTCGGGCGAGACTGCCTCGCACTTAAATCAGATCGATACGCGCCTCGCGCACACACACACTTTGCTCGAGCAATTGCAGGAAACGACCCGCTTGCAGGAGCATCGGCTTCAGCGCGTGTTGAACGGTGGCGGCCCCGTGCTGGGACGACCGAATCAGCGATTCGTGTTCAACCTGTCCACCAGTCATCATTGGCGCGCACGCCCTGTCGGCATCGTGCGCGTGGAGCGGGAACTCGCGAAACATCTGGCCGCTTACGAGAACGTGACGTTCGTGCTCTGGGACCCGGCAGCGAAGGTGCTCAGGGAATTCGACCGCCGTCACGTGGGCAGCATCCTGTCCGAACGCTGGTGCGACAGCACGGATGCATCGGTCGTTCAGTATCATCACGCGACGCTGCCCGAACTCGATCCTTCGGGCGCCGATACCTACATTTCGGTCGGCCTCGACTGGGACCTTTCGCCGATTCACGACGTCGCAAAATATTTGCGCAAGTATGGCGCGAAGATGGTCGGCGCATGCCACGACGTCGTGCCGATTCTGTTTCCGGAATTCAGCGCGCGTCAGGAAATGGCTCAAACGTTCCAACGGCATTTCGTCGATATGGCCTATACGGCGACGAGCATTTTCGCGAACTCCGACTCGTCATGCCGCGATCTGGCGTCGTTTTGGGAAGCAGCAGGCGTCGAGACGCGTTTTCCGAAAATCAGCGTGATTCCGCTCGCCGTGCCCGAGCGCAGCGCGGGGTTACCGGGCTTGGAAGAACGGGAAGCCAGCATGCTGCGCCATATCCTGTTCTGCGGCAACTTCGTGCTGTATGTCAGCTCGCTCGAAGCGCGCAAGAATCACCGGCTGCTCGTCAATGTCTGGGACGAGCTGTATCGCGACCGTGGCGCCAATTGTCCGCAACTCGTCTTTGTCGGCATGAAGGGCTGGGGTGTCGACGATCTGATGGAGCAGCTTGAGAGCATGCCGATGTTCAAGGAGGGCAAGGTGCTCTGGCTTCAGAACGTCAGCGACGCCCTGCTGGCGCACCTGTACGCGAACTGCCTGTTCACGGTGTTCCCGAGCATGTACGAAGGGTGGGGGCTGGCGGCGACGGAATCGATGTCGTTCGGCAAGGCATGCGTGATCGCGAACAACAGCGCGCTGCCGCAAGCCGCGCAAGGGCTGATGCCGCAGTACCACCCGGGCGATTTCTTCGGCTGGAAAAACGAGATCACGCGCCTGATCGACGACCATGCCTACCGTCTCGAACTGGAGCGCAAGATCGCGAGCCAATACGTGACCCGAACCTGGGCCGACTTCTCGCGCGAGTTCTGCGAGAAGCTGCTCGTCAACGTTTAACCGCTGCCGTTGCGCCCACACACGACATGGTCAAACAAGTCACCTCGAAACAACGCATCGTCGTCAACGTGACGGCCAGCGCCGGCTGGCGCCGACGCCCGGTCGGCATCATCCGGGTCGAGCGCGAGCTGGTCAAGCAACTGCGGCGCCTGCACCCCACGCGCATCGAACCGGTGCTGCTCGATCGCCAAAGCGGCGAATGGAAGCTCGCGGGCGTGCCGCTCTTCGACGAGATCTGCTCGGACGAATGGGTGCTGGCCGACAACCCGGATGAAGTGCCGCAAGCCTTGAAGAAGCCGCTCGCGCCGTTCAAGCCGAGCCCCACCGACAAGTTCGTGACCGTCGGCAGCGACTGGTCGTTCGACATCCCGGACCGGGTGATGCGCCTGTACGGCCAGCACAAGGCGCTCGTCGCCGCGCTGTACGACCTGATTCCGCTGCTGTTTCCGGAGTTCACGCCCGGCCCGGAATTTTTCGATCAGTTCCACCGCCATTACCGCGACGTCGCGAAATACGCGCAATCGGTGTTCTCGATCTCCGAGCATTCGAAGCAGGACCTGCTCGAATTCTGGCAGCGCGCCGGGCTGAGCGGGCCGCTGCCACGCGTGGAGGTGGTGCCGCTGGCGGGGCTGCCGCGCAAAGCGGCGCTGCCGCAGTTGAGCGCGGCCGAGCGCGCGCAGTTGCACAGCCTCTGCCACGCGGGCGAATACGTGATGTTGGTGAGCACGCTGGAGCCGAGAAAAAACCACCAGCTGATGCTCGACATCTGGCGCCAGTTGCACCTGGAGCGCGGCGCGCGCTGCCCGCGGCTGATCTTCGTGGGCATGCGCGGCTGGGGCGCGGAGAACATGATCCAGCAGATGGGGCAGATGAACGCGACGCGGGACGGCAAGATCGAGTGGCTGCAAGGCGTGGGCGACGATCTGCTGATGCATTTGTACGCGAACGCGCTGTTCGCGGTGCTGCCGAGCCATTACGAAGGCTGGGGGCTGGCGGCGACGGAGGCGGCCAGCTTCGGCAAGGTGTGCGTGACGTCGAACAACAGCGCGCTGAGCGAGGCGACGGGCGGCTTGTCGCCGAGCCACCATCCGCTGGATCTGCCCGCGTGGGAGCGCGAGATCCGGCGCCTGATCGACGAGCCCGAGTATCGCCAGGGGCTGGAAACCCGGATCGTGAACGGCTTCGTCCAACGCACGTGGGACGATTTCGGCCGCGAATTTTCGACGAAACTGCTTTGACCGACGCCATGCGAGAACACGCCGCACGAATTCTGCAGGTTACCCCTTATCCGACGATCGATCCCCGTCACGGCGGCCAGATCCGCTCGGCGCAGATTGCCGCCGAGTTGCGCGCGGCCGGCTACGAGGTCAAGAGCGTCGCGGTGTATGTCGCGGACGATTATCCGCAGGCGGGCGAGGACGACATCGCGTTCGATTCGAAGTCCGAATACTGGCATGACGATCTGCCGTGGCTGTCGGATTACTACAGCGGGGTGTTCGGCGCGCGCGACGCGAAAGCGTCGGCGCGGCTGCAGGCGGTGATCAATGGGTATCGGCCGCAGGCGGTGGTGGTCGAGCAGCCGTGGCTGTTCAAGGCGGTGCAGCGGGTGGCGCCGCCGGGCACGAAGCTGATCTATTCGTCGCAGAACATCGAGTGGCGGCTCAAGGACAAGCTGTTCGCGAGAACGGGCCATCCGCAGCGGGAGACGCTGATCGAGGCGATCCGGGAGATGGAGCACGCGGCGGCGCGCGACGCGCATCTGGTGGTGGCGTGCACGGAGTCGGACCTGGCGTATTACCGTGACGTGTCGGGCAAGCCGGCCTTCAACGGCGTGGTGGCGGGCAACGGGGTGGAGCCGTTCTCATGCACGCCGCAGCGGGTGGCGGAGTGGCTGGCGTTCTTCAGTCGGCCGATTCCGGTATTCGTGAGCAGTGCTCACTTGCCGAACGCGCAGGGATTCTGGGACATGATGGCGCCGGGGCTGACGTTCCTGCGCCCGGACGAGGACATTCTGGTGGTGGGCGGGGTGAGTTCGATCATCATGCAGGCGCCGGGCTACCAGCGGTATGCGGACGTGAACCTGAGCCGGCTGAACATAGCGGGGCCGCGGGAGAAGACGGAGCTGCAGGCGCTGGTGCGGGCGAGCCACGTGGTGCTGCTGCCGATCACGGATGGGGAGGGCTCGAATCTGAAGACGGCGGAGGCGCTGGAATCGGGCTGTCCGATCGTGGCGACGAGCAAGGCGTTTCGCGGATTCGAGGCGGCGATGTCGCTGCCGCACGTGCAGATCGCGGACAACGCGCGGGATTTCCGTGTGGCGGTGCGGCGCGCGCTGGACCGGCCGAGGAAGACGGATGCGACGCCGCTGGAGGTGCGCTCGAAGTATTACTGGAAGCATCAACTGAAAGGTTTCGTCGAGGCGATGCGCCCGCTGTCCGAAGCCAGGGCGACGGCAGCCAAGGCCAGCGCAGCGGCCGCAGTGCGTTGACGCAGCACGGGCTCACGCTTCCTGCCGCATCGTGCGGCAGGAAGTGGCTCGATCGCACTCGGCGCACCGCACGCAGGCTCAGTGCCAGCCTAACGAGATAGCTCCGCCGCTTACCGCGAGTTGGCCGCGAACGTGTCGCACGATCGCACATCCCCCGACTGAAGCCCGCGCCGTAACCAATAGACGCGCTGCTCGCTGCTGCCATGCGTGAACGTCTCCGGCACGACATAACCCTGGCTTTGCCGCTGGAGGCGGTCATCGCCAATAGCGGCAGCGGCCTGCAAGCCCTGCTCGAAGTCGCCCGCTTCGATGAGCTGCTGATTCGCGCGCTGCGCATTGTTCGCCCATACACCGGCAAAACAATCGGCCTGCAACTCCAGCCGCACCGATAGTTGGTTCGACTGCGCCTCGCTCGCGCGCCGCCGTGCAGCATCAACCTTGTCGGAGATACCGAGGAGGTTCTGCACATGATGCCCGACCTCGTGTGCAATCACATATGCCTGCGCAAAGTCGCCCCCCGCGCCGAAACGGCGGCGCAGTTCGTCGTAGAACGCGAGATCGATATAAACCTTGCGATCGGCGGGACAATAGAACGGCCCCATCGCGGACTGACCGGTGCCGCATGCCGTCGGCGTCGTATTCGAAAACATGACGAGCTTGGGCGGCACGTACTGCGCTTGCAATTGAGTCGAAAAAATAGTCGTCCAGGTCCGCTCGATATTGCCAAGCACCTTACGGGTAAAAACCGCCCCCGCATCGGTAGCGGGCACGCCCGCGTTTTGCGCTTGGCTTGGCTGAGCCTGTTGCTGCCCCGCGCCCTGCAACGCCGACGCACCTTGCAGGACGACACGCGGATCGATCCCAAAAAAGTACGAGGCGGCAAGCGCTACGACGATCGTGCCGATGCCTACGGTTGCACGCCGCCCTGTGCCGAAAGCGCCGCGCCGATCCTCAACATTCTGGCTTTCGGTTTCGTCGTCGAGTCTCATGACCGGTATATCCCTATTCGTTGTCGATATCGATAAACCGGGCTCGCAGAGGCGATCCGGCGTCGAAAGTATAACCAACCAATGCGACGGGATCCGTTCGTCTTTTCACTCAAATCGCACGCAATCAACGAGTCAAATCGGCACGCAAACAAAACGGCCGGTCTCTCGACCGGCCGTCCCTATGTCAGCATCGAAATCGATGCAGCCCGCTTTCGCTGTCACACAAGATCGAAGCGATCAAGGTTCATCACCTTGCTCCAGGCAGCGACGAAATCGCGAACGAATTTCTCGTGTGCATCCGCGCTGCCATACAGCTCGGCCAGTGCACGAAGTTCGGAATTCGAACCAAAAACGAGGTCGACACGCGTGCCTGTCCACTTCAATTCACCCGTCGCACGATCGCGTCCTTCGAACACGTCATTCGCGTCCGATGTCGGTTTCCACTCGGTGCGCATGTCGAGCAGGTTCGTAAAGAAATCGTTCGTCAGCACTTCCGGCCGTTTAGTGAAAACGCCGTGCTGAGTCTGCTCGAAATTGACGTTCAGCACGCGCAAGCCGCCGATCAGCACCGTCAGCTCCGGTGCAGTCAGCGTCAACAATTGTGCCTTGTCGATCAACAGCGCCTCAGCCGACACGGAACACTTGCCTTTCAAGTAATTACGAAAACCGTCCGCGATCGGCTCGAGCACCGCGAAGGATTCGATGTCGGTCTGCTCCTGCGATGCGTCCGCACGCCCGGGCGCAAAGGGCACCGTGACCGCGTGGCCTGCCTGACTCGCCGCATGCTCGACGCCCGCGCAACCAGCCAGCACGATCAAGTCGGCCAACGAGACTTTCTTGCCACCGGACTGCGCGCCATTAAACGCGCTCTGGATACCTTCCAGTTTCGCGAGCACCTTCGCCAGACGATCAGGCTGATTGACCGGCCAGTCCTTCTGCGGCGCAAGACGAATCCGCGCGCCGTTCGCGCCTCCCCGTTTGTCGGAGCCGCGGAAGGTGGATGCCGAAGCCCAAGCGGTCGACACCAATTCCGCAACGGACAGCCCCGACGCCAGAATTTCACGCTTGAGCGCGGCGATATCCTGTTCGTCGATCAACGGATGACCGACCTCGGGAATCGGGTCTTGCCAGAGCAGTTCCTCGGCCGGCACTTCCGGGCCGAGATAGCGGGGGCGCGGCCCCATGTCACGGTGCGTCAGCTTGAACCACGCGCGGGCAAACGCATCGGCGAATTGATCGGGATTCTGATGGAAACGCCGGGAGATTGCCTCGTATGCCGGATCGAATCGAAGCGCAAGATCGGTTGTCAGCATCGACGGCGAGCGGCGCTTGGACGGGTCGTGCGGATCCGGCACGGTGCCGGCGCCTGCGTCGCCTTTCGGTTTCCATTGATGCGCGCCAGCGGGGCTCTTCGTCAGTTCCCATTCGTAGCCGAACAGATTGTCGAAGAAATCGTTACTCCACTTCGTCGGCGTGGTGGTCCAGATGACTTCCAGGCCGCTCGTGATCGCATCGTCGCCCTTGCCCGTACCAAAATCGTTCTTCCAGCCAAGGCCTTGCTGCTCAAGGCCGGCTGCCTCCGGCTCGGGCCCCACATGAGACGCAGGCGCGGCGCCATGCGCCTTGCCGAACGTGTGGCCTCCGGCAATCAACGCCACCGTCTCTTCATCGTTCATCGCCATCCGCGCGAAAGTTTCGCGAATATCCCGGGCGGCGGCGACCGGATCCGGATTGCCGTTCGGACCTTCCGGATTGACGTAAATCAGCCCCATCTGCACGGCCGCGAGCGGATTTTCGAGATCGCGCTCGCCGGTATAACGCTGGTCGCCCAGCCAAGTCTTTTCGGAGCCCCAATAGATATCCTCGTCCGGCTCCCAAGCATCCACACGCCCCCCTGCGAAACCGAAGGTTTTGAATCCCATCGATTCCAATGCGACGTTGCCGGTCAGTATGATCAAGTCTGCCCATGAAATTTTGCGGCCATATTTCTGCTTGATCGGCCAGATCAGCCGGCGCGCCTTGTCGAGGCTGGCATTGTCGGGCCAGCTATTGAGGGGTGCGAAACGCTGCTGGCCGCTGCCGGCGCCGCCTCGTCCGTCGGCCGTGCGATACGTGCCGGCGCTATGCCAGGCCATCCGGATGAACAGCGGACCATAGTGCCCGAAATCGGCCGGCCACCAATCCTGCGAATCGGTCATCAGCGCCAGCAGATCCTTTTTCACGGCAGCCAGATCCAGGCTCTTGAATGCGTCGGCGTAATTGAAATCCTTGTCCATCGGATCGGACAAGGACGAATGTTGGCGCAGGAGGTTCAGCTTCAGTTGATTGGGCCACCAGTCTTGGTTCGACGTGCCGCCGCCAGCGGTATGCTTGAACGGACACTTCGTTTCTGTCGACATGCTTCTCTCCTTTGTTCGTGGGGCGTGCAACGCCGCGGCTCAGCCTGGAGCCTGGGCACTGCCCGAGAATAGTACGGGTTCTCGTCTATGAGCGGAAATAGGTTTCCTCAATAGCGACGCAACAAAAAAGCTAACGTAAACGCTGATCGCAGCCATCGCTACGATGATTCGATGTTTTCATGACATTTCCTTGATCCGCGGCTGACTTGCCGATCCGCAGCAGGGACGTCCGGTTTCGATCAACGCACGACGCAGCACGAGCACCTTACCGAAAAACAAGCCATCGTGCTTTTTTGGCCGGCTCGCGCCGGTATCCAGGTCAAAAGACGATACGGACTGGTGACTTCATGCGGCACATGCTTGCGTATGTAGCGCAATGCCGAATAGCATGAAGCAAATACGACACGATATCGAAGCAGAAAAATCAGGCGCAACGAACCATGAAGAATTGATAATAATAGGCTGCCATCTCGTTGATGTTTCGCAGAACAGATCGATTGGGACGGGATTTCGGTTCATCTGCTCCCGACGTTCATACGTACCTTCCCGCCATGCAAAAATAACGCCGCACGCCCCACGTGCCTCATCGCACAGCGTCAAGATCTTTTGGCATAAAATGCGACGTCGATGCATTCCCGCCGCACCAGTATCGATCCAACCTGCGGGGCGTCCGATGATCGCAGCGGGTTTGCTCCACAAGAACACGCATCCCCGCTCCCTGGGAGAAGACAATGCCGGCTCACCCGCAATGGTCGACCATTGCCGCGCGAAAGCATGCCGTTCGGACATTCATTGACGGCTATTGCGCCGCACGTAATCAGATAACAGCGATCGTCACTGATCACGCAGACGGCTTTGCTGTCCGATTCAACCCCGAGATGGGCCGGGAATACGAGCATTTCATGATCGAAGGCGCCGCGATGCAAGACGAGCGCGCATTCGCAGCCGGTGCATGGATTACGCAATTCGGAACGATCGCGCTGCCACAAGCGATACGCGATAAAACATGCAGGCTCGCCGCTGAGCATTTCATGGTCGCCGATATCGCCCGGCTCGCGGGCTCCGATGAATTGGCTGCGTCGTTGGCGTGCGCGCTGGATACCGACATCGAGCATTTCAACGCTTGCGGCAAATTTCCCCCGTTTCGCCCGAACCCGCGCGCATTTCTTTTTGCACATCGAATCGATGGCCAGATCGCCGCGACTGCCCGCTACGGCTTCGCATCCGATAACGCCATCGTCATCGACCGGGTAGGCACCGCCGATACGTTCCGGCGCCGCGGCCTAGCATCTCAGTTGCTCAAGGCGATCGTCTCGCATGCGCGGCACCGTGGAGCGCAGCGTGCATGGCTCGTTTCAACCGATGCCGGCGAGCCTCTTTATCGCTCTGCCGGCTTCGCGAATATTGCTTCGGTGATCGTCGATCAGGTAATGGCGTGACTCGGTCGAATCGGTGGAGCGCTACCGCGGGCAGCGCTCGCTGAAATAGCCGTGCGCGGATGATCCAGGCCGCTCGGCCGGAGCGCGGCACGACATCCGAGCCACCCGCCATCATCGAACCAGTAACTTTCGTGGCCCCAGAATAACGCGCGACAGTGGTTCTTCTCATGGAACCTCGAGCCGTTTACGATTGTCGGCGTGGGCGGGCATGCCGCTCCGCCGCCGAAGCGAGAACGACCTTGGTTACCACCACGAACGAATTCCAGCAATCTATCGGGCAAGCCGTTTCAGACTGGTCAGCTCGTCCGCGCCCCGCTGCCGTCACGCGCCAGGGGCATTACTGCCGCATCGAGCCGCTCGACGCCGGCCGCCATGCGGCGGATCTCCACGCAGCCTATGCAACGGCAACTGACGGCCGCGACTGGACCTACATGGCGGTCGGACCGTTCGACGATGAAGCCAGTTACCGGCGCTACGCTGAAAGTGCGGCGGCGAGCACCGATCCGCTGCACTTCGCCGTGATCGATCTCGCAAGCGGCCGCGCGATCGGCACGCTCGCGCTGATGCGCATCGATCCGGCCAACGGCGTCATCGAGGTCGGTTCGGTAGCCTTCTCGCCCGATTTGAAGCGCACGCCGGCGTCGACCGAAGCGCAGTACCTGCTGATGAAATACATATTCGACGAACTCGGCTACCGGCGCTACGAATGGAAATGCGACAGCCTCAACGCACCGTCACGCAAGGCCGCCGTGCGCCTCGGCTTCCGTTATGAAGGCACATTCCGTCAGGCGGTGGTGTACAAGGGCCGCAATCGCGATACCGCCTGGTTCGCGATTCTCGACAGCGAGTGGCCCGCTCTCGCGACGGCATTCGACGCGTGGCTATCCCCCGCCAACTTCGATGTGCATGGCCAGCAACGCCAGTCGCTCACCGCGATCCGCAGCGCGCAGGCCGCCGCGCGCCCCCACGCCGGCCACCCGCACGCCGGCGCGGGCATCGCGATCCGGCCGCTCGATGTGCGCGACGAAGCCACATGGCGCGAGCTGTGGCGCGGCTATCAAGCGTTCTACGAGACCGCACTGAGCGAGGCCGTATTCGCGACGACCTGGGCCCGCCTGCACGATCCGCAGGAGCCGATGTTCGCGCTCGGTGCGTTCGACGAGACCGGCAAGCTGCTCGGCATCGTCCACGCGATCTACCATCGCTCGTGTTGGACGATCGGGCCGTACTGCTATTTGCAGGATCTGTTTACCGAGCCCGGTTCGCGAGGTCGCGGCGTCGGGCGAGCGCTGATCGAAGCGGTTTACGAGCAGGCGCGCGCCGCCGGAGCAAGTCGCGTGTACTGGCTCACCCACGAAACCAATACGGCCGCTCGCGTGCTGTATGACCAACTCGCAGCCAACGCCGGGTTCATTCAATACAGGAAAGATCTGCGTTAGCCGGCACACGCCGGCCGCGGCTTTCGACAAAAATCCATTCGGGTTCGCGCAATCTGCCGCAGCGCCGGCCGTCCACCGATCCATCAGACGGTCGGCAAAAGCGGCGGGCGCACGAACCCACGCGCACCCGCCGATGCCGGCGATACATCGTCCGGCCCAAACGCTGCCGGCCTGGCATCGTGCAGCAACGCCGGGCGCGCACGACTACCCTGCTCAAGAAGGTTCGACGATCTTCAGTACACCGGATAGATGCAGGAATTCGCCGTTCTTCTGCGCGATGTTCGTGTAAACCGTTCCATGTTCGAAGTCCTCGATATGCACGACGTTTGAACCCGTGCTCGGCTCGTGCCAATACACCATGTAAACGTTCGGCCGAATCTCGCGCGCGGTATATTGGACGGTATCTGTCACGCCCTTGAATTGCCCCGCGCTGCCAATGAACGACATGGTGCGCTCATCCTTGAAGTGCAGATCAAATACCACATCACCAAACTGCACGCGCATCTGCTTGCCGAGCGCCGGGAACGGCGCGGGCGCGGGCCACGGCATTTCACCCTTGATCACCTTGGCGCTCATTTCGAGCGAGGGCTTTGCGCCAAGCGCCGGATAGCGGGTTTCCATGGCAGCAATCAACGTAGCGGAATCTTTCGCGCGCGCTGCTTCCTGATCAAACGCTTTCAAGTAATCACGTGTGAAGGCGACTGACGCGGTCGTGAAAGGCAAACTACCATCCGCGTTCGGCAGAAAATGCCCCGGTATGACGCGGGCCGGCTTCAGCGAATCGATCCGCTCAAGCGTCGCCAGCCAGTTCGCGCGCGACAGCGGCGTCTGCGTATCGGCAATCCATACGTGAATATTGGCTGCAACCGGAATGCCACCGGCTACCGTCCGCGCCGACGGAATCCAGACGAACGTGCGATCGGGCGTCGGGCCATCAAGGCCGACAATTTGCAGTTTTTCGCCGTCGATCGTGAGCGTGTTGCCGTCCAGCGGCTGAGGCACGACCAGCGATTTCGGCGCATTGTCCTTAAGAATCGGCCCCCAGTATGCGAGCTTGCCGTCCTTGCTCGCCTGGATTGCCGCGACCGTCTGCGGTGTCGCAACGATCTTTGCGTTTGGAAATGCGGCATGAATGGTATCGAGGCCGAAGTAATAGTCCGGATCGCTATGGCTGATGTACACGGCTTTCAGTGTCTTGCCGCTCGCCTTGATCTTGTCGACCAACGCGGTCGCGTCGCTGCGTTGGAACTGCGCATCGACCAGGATCGCTTCGGTCTTACCCGTAACGATTTCCGACGACACCGGGAAAATACCCTTCGCGCCGGGGTTATAAACATCGACGGCAAGCGGAGCTGCCGCGCTTGCGCAAACCGCGCTCAGCATGGCCGAGATGGAAAATGCCGCCTTGATCAGCGAACGAGTAAACATACGACCTCCTTTGGAGTACTGAATTCATCGCCTCCGGGAACGATGAATGACATGTGCGACGCTCGGCCGTTTCTGTACTTGGCAAGACTGGATCGCCTGCCGGCACTACAGAGCCACGACCCAGTCATACCCGGTATCGCCGATAAAATGAAATCAAAATAGTTACATATTTTGCCGATCGAAATCCAATGCCCATGGAACACGCTACGCAACCATATTCGCCTCCATCCCCTAACGGAAAAACAGATTTTCATTAGAATTTCAGGAAAAATCTTCGATATCCTGAAGACTTCAAATAAAGGTGATGCACGGCGCGCTCCAAATTCCGTTGGAAATTCCGGCTTTCGTCGTACATCAATGCTCGATAACACGGTCTCGCCGTATGTTTTCTACCGCGAACACTCATGCGTAAGAATAGGTCAGCAGCTTGGCCGCATCAATGCACGGCTACCGAATAAATTAATTCCTATTTGTTTTTAATCTTGTATTTTTAACAACTTTACGCCCATCAGATATTCAATTCATCCAGCATGGAGTATCAGATATTTTTGAGATAAGCGGGATAGCGTACCAAAAGCATGCAAATCGGCCACCGAATCAGTTCAAATCCTCGATGCACGCACGGACGTTGACCCATGATGAACGACAAGACGGCCGGCATCGCCGACCGTCGAAAGGCCAAATAAACTTGATCAACCGTGAGCCGCCCTATTGGCGACAAATCGGTACATCTGACTTACACGCGTCGAGATGGTCGGGTCCGTAACAGACGGCGCTTACCCACCGGTATGTTTGCGCACCGCATCCGCCGCCTCGCCAGCTTTCTCCTGGAGCTTGCCGGCAGTCTTTTCGGCGAGTCCCTCGGCTTCAGTCTGGCGATCGCCCGTCACCTTCCCAAGCGCTTCCTTTACCGAACCCTTGACTTGCTTGAGCTTACCTTCGATACGATTTTTGTCCATGATCCACTCCTTCAAAAATCCGCATGATCGACGGTACGGATGGGTAATCGACACCATCGCGACACCATCGAGTCAATATGATCCCAATCGCTCGTCGCCGCCGACAGTGACGAATACCCCAAACAGGCTAGTGCATTCGCACTGTTCATAGTTCCATCGGCACTCGCTCGCGCGTTCTTCCGGGCAACGTCGATTCCGCCTTCGAGCCGCATTTCGCTCACATGGCGGAGCATGGAAACAAAAAATCGGGATGCGAAACAGATTGGGCGCGCCGCTCGGACGAAGCAAAACCTCGTACACGCCCGCTGTCTCCAAAACCGACGGAACCATGCAGGCTCGGCAGCGTCCGCGCTTAACGCTTCGCTTTGGCGCCTTGCTTGCCGTTGGCGCTCACTGCGCCAACAATGCCGCGCTCGCGCGCCCAAACGATCGCTTCGCTGCGGCTGTGAACATCCAGCTTCGCATAGATGGTCGAAACGTGATTGCGTACCGTGTTCGGTGCAAGACCCAGCCGATTCGCGATTTCCTTGTCCGCAAGACCGTCGCAGAGCAAATCAAACACATCGCGCTCGCGCGCAGTGAGATCGGACAATTGCGCGCCGGCATCCGGCGCATTCGCCCGCCGCACGTTCGCCAGCTTCTCGATCAGCGTGCGACTGAACCACGTCGCGTCCTGCATCGCGGTCTCGATCGCGTGGACCAACTCCATTTCCGTGCGCTTGCGTTCGGTGATATCGAGCAACGCAATCAACATGCAGTCTTGGCCGTGGATCGCAACCAGATCGGCGGATACCAGGCAGTTGCGCACATCGCCGTCGCGCCCCCGAATTCTCATATCGACATTGCGCATGCCGCCGTCGCCTCCAAACAGCGCGTCGAAACGCCGGCGCACATCGGCGTCAATCCACAATCCAATCTCGTCGGCGGACTTGCCGAGCACATCCTCATGGGCATAGCCGGTCATCGCGACAAACGCATCGTTCACGTCAAGTAACTCGAAGCCGTTCGAAGTAATGATTGCAGTTGCAACGGGCGACATCCTGAACGCTTTCGCAAACCGCTCCTCGCTTTGCCGCAGCGCTCGCTCTGCCTGCTTACGCGGCTCGAGATCCATGAACGTGAACAACATGCACGCCTCGTCGCCAATGTCGATCGGCTGCCCCGCCACGACGACCGCCTTCGTGCCGCCGCCGGGCAAGGTCAATACCGCTTCCATCTGCGGAATCGTCGCACCCTCGCCTAGACGCTCGATCGCGAGTTCGCGCCGCTCGGCACTTTCGAGCACGTCGACTTCATAAACGGTGCGGCCGAGCACATCGTCTCGCGTGTACCCGGTCATATCGAGAAATCCTTGGTTCACCTTGATATAACGAATATCGCTCAACCGGCAAATCACGGCAGGCGCCGGATTTGCATTGAACGTGCGCTCGAAACGCTGCTCCGCGCTTGCCCACTCTGTTGCGTCGTGCAATACGAGCGCCAGGCAATCCGGCTCGCCCGCCGCATTCGTCAGCACCAAACTGCGAATCCGATGCACACGGCACACGTCCTCGTCTTCGGCATGAAACACTTCGACCGTCACGTCGCTGAACTCTTCGCCTGCGATCACCCGATCCATCGGGTAATGCCCCTCCTGCACGGGATGATTGTTCCTGTAGCGCAGCCGAAAACGCTCGCGATACTCGGTGATATCCGCGCCGAGCTCGCTCAGTTCGCTGACACCGTGCATCTCGAGCGCCGCTTCGTTCGCCCAAACAATCCGCTGATCCGGTTCTACGAGGATCACACCTTCGGTCAGTCCGGCGATGATTTGATGTAACTGGCGCCGGTCGGTATGTGACTTGAGCGCCTGTTCGTCGACTTTCTCGTTCATCGTTTGTATTCCGAATAAGTTGCCGATTGCCGCCAATTCCAGCAAAGCATCCGTTGCGGGATGCCATCGTGCCGGCCGCACGCGCAAGGACCAAACACGCATACACTAATCCGGATAGTACATTCGCGTCGTGTGAGCCAATAGTTCGGTACACCGCGAAACCGGTATTGAACCGGGCGAACCGGCCATCGCCCGTACCGACGGGCCCTCTCTCACAGTCCGATGCGGACGCAACGACACTTGGTGCAAAAGCACTAATCCGTCCGGTGAATTTGCGCGATGACGCTGTCCTGCTACGCCAGTAAGCTGATTCCGTGTCGACGATTCAACACATTCCCCCGAGAATCATTTCGAAGGAGATAACGGATGGAACTGCATCAAACACCCGATCCTCAGCCGGTCAAACAGCCGCCGGCAGGCGATCCACCACAACCGCCGAAAAACGATCGACCCGAACCTGCCCAACCGGGGAAATTCTATTCGGCATTTCATTGCGCCAGTTCGATGCCCGCGCGTTCGGCATGAACTGACGCAAACAGATACCTCTTTCCAACGACGCACAAGGAAATATCGATGACCAAAACACAACACATCTCCTCGCTGCTGGCCGTCAGCACGGCGTTCCTTTTCGGCTCGGCCGTATTGACGAGCGCCTATGCACAGACCGACGCAGCAAGCGATGTTTCGTCAACCGAATCGAATCAACCGATAACGGATACGTGGATCACCACCAAGGTAAAAAGCGAGCTTGCGACCACCGACGGCGTAAAGAGCCTTGACATCAGCGTAAAAACCGTCGATGGCGTGGTTACGTTGACCGGGGTACTGCCGACGCACATTGCGGTGAAGAAAGCGATTGCCGTCACGCGCGCCGTCAAGGGCGTCAAGCACGTTGACGCATCCGGCTTGAAGTCGAAAGCGTAACCGGTCCACCAGTTTCAGCCGTTTGCATTTCCAACTCGTCAATAGGAGTACACGATGAACGAAGACAAGATCAAAGGCCAATGGAAGCAACTCACCGGCAAGCTGAAGGCCAAATGGGGCAAGCTGACCGACGATGATCTCGCAGTGGCCGAAGGCAACCGCGAGTATCTCGCAGGTAAGCTCCAGGAGCGCTACGGGATCGCGCGGGACGAAGCAGAAAAGCAGTTGAAGGATTTCGACCGCGACCTGTAAAACCGCTGTGATGCGCGGCGCCTCCGGGCGCCGCGCCAATCCAATCAAAGCAGCGCTCTTATATCCAATTGCCAGGCAGGCAGATCGCGCTGCTTGCCTCCATCCCCTCGTCTGCCAAGCCAGCCGGTACGAATCTCCGGTTTACGGATTGCCCTCATTTCATTTCCGGATAGTTCCTATACATAGGCCGAACGCCAAATCGGCAAAATTAAATAAGCGGATAAATTAATTATCCAATGATCTCCCGTACCCGCTTATGGAATTTCATATACCGCATTACGCTTACGTTCCAATAGACGTGAACCGTGAACTCATTGCGAATGGTGTTATGCGAAACAAACTGTATTCTCCACATTCCTGCTGACTATCGAACGATCCGTCGCTTACCAGCTGGACGCCCTGGCCGGTCCCACCAGATTACCGTAATGCATGCTCAAAAATTTCAAAAACATAAACCATCAAGTAGTAAAAATTAGAAACATAAATTCTCCCCAACACAATGATCGATAAAAAACAAAATCCCTATTTGTTTAGCACACACAACGCAAAAAATAAATTCAAGATTGCTTTCAATAAAATCCCCAAGTAACATCAAATGAACTTGTAAGGTATTAAAGATACCGAGCAGGTTGCGGCGGCCAGTTCGCCATGTTGAATAACCCCGATTCACCACGCCAGGAGAATTGAGATGCAAGAAAATCAACAAATCGATTTGCTCGAATGGATGCAGGAAGATACGCATCCGCAAGCTGTCGACATGATGGTCGAAGACGCCGTGGTACCGTTCGGCACCGCGCTTTGGCCGGTCTGAGCAAGCCATGATGTTTGGCGGAAGGGCGCTGTCTCTTCCGCCGCTTTCGGAGACATGCATGTTGAACCTGCACCGTGCACTCGGCTTTCACCCGGCGCTGCGCGACAAGCTCGCACGCGGCGACAAGAGCAAGCTGCTGATTGGCTACGATGCACGTAACCGTGATATTGCGTTGCGCGCGTTTTCCGCGCCGCCCGCATCCTTCGACACAGTCCTCGTCTGTTTGGAAAACACGCCGCCCGGCGACATCATCGAGGCGCTCGGTCACACCGACTTGTTCGTTTTGCTATACGACTCGTCGTGCCTGCCAACGCCGTCGCCAAATGGGCCGCCTTTTCTTGCGGCCATTCGGCCAGCGATCGTCGAGCACTGGAGCAAATCAGTACTGTTCAAAGACTATGGCCCACATCTCGACGAAGCGTTCTCGGAATCGCTCGATGACATCGCGATGCGCAACAACCGGCTGATCGACCTAGCCTCGCATGCGTCGGGGATTCGATTCGTCGACGAATCAGGTAATAAGCTGTCGGGCTCCTTGACGCATGACCAGAAGTGGACCAGCGTGAACGGCATGGGCAACCTTGATGTCGTACCGGGCGAAATCGCGACGCACATCACCAATCTCCATGGCTCGGTCGTCTTCAGCGGCACCTTCCTCAGCACAATTCCGTTTGCGGTCAAATACAAAGTTGTCGAGCGGTTCGCGACCTTGCATATCGAGAACAGCACGATCGTCGGTTTCGACAGCGATCACGCGGGCTTTCAGCAAGATTTCGCGTCGTACCTGAACCGGCATGCGAATCATCGCAAGATCGAGGAGTTCGGCATCGGCACGAATCTCGGCATCAAGGGCTTATACGGCCGCAACGCCGGTTTCGAGGAGCGGCATCCGGGCATGCATCTGGGTCTGGGAGGCGGTGAACACGGCAGTCACCATTTAGACCTCATCTTCGCCAAAGGCACGCTGATGTTGGACGACAGAACGGTGTTCGACAACGGCACATTCACCATTTGACGTTATCTCATTCGGGCCGCCCGGTACATGCCGGCGCCTTCCGTGTCGCCGAACCGCGAAGCCGTGCAGGATGAACCTACGCGTGCTCGCCCAACCATTTATACATCACGAGGCTATCGACCAGCCCGAGCCGCGCATGGCGATACGCCCGAGGCAGACGCCCGACGATTTCGAAGCCTAGTTTTTGCCATAGGGCAACCGCAATCTCGTTGGTCGCCACGACCGAATTGAATTGCATTGCCAAAAAACCGCGTTCGCGCGCGATCTGCTGCGAGTGCTCGCACATCAGCCGCGCGATGCCACGCCCGCGCGACGCCTCGCCGACCATGTACCCGCAATTGCAAACATGGTCACCCGGTCCCGCCGCATTCGCCTTCAGAAAATATGACCCTAGCAACACACCATCTTCCTCCACGACCCACGTGCAAAGCGGTGCATCGATCCATTGGGCGCGGGCGGCTTCTTGTGTCGGTGCGGGATCGAACGCGTAAGTTTCCTGTGCGCCCACTACTGCGCGGTAGGTGGGCCAGAAATGCGTGAAATCCTCGCCGGTCATCGGCCGAATCGTCAGCATGCAATTCCTTGTGAATGGATTGGGAAATGGAATTCCGTTGCGATGCAGATTATAGAAGTCGCATATCGGACAAAGATAGCAACACGTAGCAAGCGTACTCACCGAAATTGCGTTGCCGATCCCGGCAGGCGGCAAGTTCGACATCGCAAGCCGTAGCCGCGCAAACTAGGCGGCTCTCCACGCGCCCCCGGCTTTTCCGTTACAGTAAAACCGCTGGCCTCGAATGCGGCCCACGCAAAGCCAATCTTTATGTCAAACCCGTAGGGGTCAGGATGACTACTCCGCAAGCTTATACCGCCGACGCACCTACCCGCGCGGAAATCGACTCGCTCGCCGGCGCCACCGTCATCGAGTTCGGCGCTAATTGGTGCAGCATCTGCGCGGCTGCGCAACCGGCGATTCGCGATTCATTTTCGGCGCATCCAACCGTTCGTCACCTGAAAATCGAGGACGGTCCCGGCCGGCCGCTTGGCCGCTCGTTCCGCATCAAGCTTTGGCCGACGTTGGTGTTCTTGCGTGATGGAGTCGAAGTCGCGCGTATCGTTCGCCCCGCAAATGCCGAACAGATCGAAACCGACGGTTTCACCGCGCTCGCGTAAGCGCACAGCCGCCCAATAGCCATGCAGCAGATTATTCAACACATTACCGTTGAGGCAAACGGACGCGGCCTCGTCGAGTTCACGCCGCAGGTTCGCGCGTTCGTCGCGCAGCAGCCGATTCGCACTGGACTGCTTACATTGTTTTGTCGACACACGTCGGCGTCGCTGCTTATTCAGGAGAACGCAGATCCATCTGTACGTCGCGACCTGGAGCGTTATTTCGAAGTTCTCGCGCCCGAGGATGAAACCCGATACGAGCACGATGCGGAAGGCCTCGACGATATGCCCGCGCATTTACGCACGGCGCTTACAAACGTGCAGTTGTCGATTCCTGTCGAACATGGGCGCATGGTACTCGGCACTTGGCAAGGCATTTATCTTTTCGAGCACCGACGCGCTGCCCATCGGCGCGATATCGTGCTGCATTTGCTTGGCGAGTGAGTGCGATGGCGAACCGGTTATCGACGAAAACGCGATGCCGCAATATCAACGATATGGACCCGATTCGGCAAGCATCGTCTGTATGCGAGCAGCGCCTTCACAAGACGCTCGAGCCGGTGGAATACAGGTGGCCGGCGAGGTGGCGACGTGCCATCGAACATATATCGGCAGCACCACTAGGCCAGTTGTTTGCACATGTGTTCCTCGTCAAAAAAACGTCCGTTGATCTGCATCGCACGAGGTTCGGTGCCAAACGTTCGAAAACCCTAAGACACATAGAGTTCTTTTGCCGCAACGTTTTCAGCGTTCACGCACAGTAGAAGCTGAACGACATTCCAACATTCAGATGCATGGACCGTGGCTGCAGACAAAAGCGCTTGGGCGATTCCCCGCCCCCGGCGCGACGGAATGGCGAACACCCCAGATCGTGGCCTTGTGGCCCTCCTGCAGCAGCGGTTCGCGACACACACCCGTAATACCGACAAGCACGTCTGCGTCGAATGCGCCAAAAACGGCTTGGGGGGATGTTGCTCGAATGCGATCCTGCACTTGGGCGATGGGCCTCGCCATTTCCTCGTCCCAGGTCGGCCATATCGATGTGGGTGAATTTTCAATGGCAAGCAGACGCAACGATTTGAAGCGTTCAGCGTCTTCGGTATCCAGCAGGCGTACCGTGATCATGGATGCCCAACCCTTATGCTATCGGACTGAGTACAGTAAGCGGCACAGAAACATTGCGTCCGTTTCGAAAAACGGTGGTGACAGAATAAACTACGTGCGGGGCAAACTTGCAACCAGCGCAATGCCTGTTCTTCATCCCATCCATCTCGACAGTCAGAGACAACCGCATGTACATACCCGCCCATTTCGCAGAAAACAGCAAGGATGTGCTGCACGACCGCATTGCCCAACACCCGTTCGGTACACTGATCACTCACGGGACAAGCGGGCTCGACGCCAATCACATTCCGTTTGAACTTTCGTCAGGCGAAGGCGAGTTGGGCATGTTGCGCGCACATGTCGCGCGGGCCAACCCAGTATGGCAAGACGTAGCGAATGGCGACGAGGTGCTTGTGGTTTTCTACGCAGGCGATGCCTATATCTCGCCGAACTGGTATCCAAGCAAGCACGAATTTCACAAGCAGGTGCCGACCTGGAACTACATGGTCGTCCACGCGCATGGGCGCATCACCATTCTCGACGACGAGCGCGACATACGTGGGATCGTCGCTCGCCTGACGCGCACACATGAAGCATCGCAGCCGAAGCCTTGGAAGATGGGGGACGCACCCAACGACTATATCGACGCGATGCTCAACGCGATCATAGGCATACAGATAGAGATCACGCGTTTGGTCGGCAAAAGCAAGCTCGGCCAAAATAAGGAGGCTCGGGATATTCGCGGCGCAGGTGAAGCGTTGAGTGCGCGCGGAGCATCCGTCATAGGTGAAGCGATGCTTGCCGAGGCGGCGAGGAAATCGCAATAGAACGAAATCGCGTGGATGGCTCCCCCGCGCGCAGCAAACGCGCTCGCGGTCCGGTTCGTGCGTTGTCGATAGACGCGGCTCGGCTATGCAGTACGGCGGCTTGCATTATCCATGCCACGCGCTGCCCCTCGCTACTACAGCCCGCCCCACATGGACGAAAACGCATCGTCCCGCGCGGCAGTGCCATCCGGCCGGGAAAATTTCTTGATCGTAAATTCCTCGCTAATAATTTTTCGCCACGGCAAATGTTCGAGATAGGTTTGTATACCAATTTCAAATTGGTCGATTCTTTATTTCCGCCAAGTGCGACGATATAGGCTGCCACCATAACCAACCGGCACCGTAGCCCATACATCTCTCGCACGACAATCAAACATCGAATCCTTATGTAGCGTTTAAAAAAATCAAAGTGGATTAAAAAATTAATAAACCTAATTGCATTGCAAATACAAATTTTACTTCGCCTATTTTTTTCGTAATTTCCATTTTGATATCGACTCGAAAAGCACAAGAAGCAGCACATTCTCACGCGCATTCCCACCCAAACCGGTTCCGCTGCCCACCACGAGGAGCAGACATGCCGCCCATCATGCAAGACGTCCTCCGCCAACCGTTCCCGTTACATCGATCGACCGCGGTTCATCAAAGGAACCCGCCGATGAAGAGGCACGCGATGCCGTCGATCCGGATCTTGATCGTCGGCGGCGGCCTCGGCGGCACGATGCTCGCGAATCAACTCGCCGCGAAGCTGTTTGATGAATTGATCGACAAGCGTGTATCGCTGATCCTGTTGTCCGATTCGCCAGATCATTTCTACAAACCCGCTTTCATGTACGTTGCTTTCGGGGCTGCACTGCGCGAGGATCTTGTGCGTTCCGAACGATCGTTGCTGCGGCCCGAAATCGATTTCGTCCTCGACGGCGTCGAGTGCTTCGATTTCCCCGCGCAGCAGGTCCGCACACGCGGCGGCCAAAGATACGGCTACGACTACCTCGTGATCGCGACCGGTTGCATACCCGCACCAGAGCGCATCGAAGGGCTGCCGGAAGCCGGCGATCATTTCTATCAGTACGATCCTGCCCGGCAGCTCGCCCAACGCTTGGCGGCCATTGAACGCGGTCGCGTATTCATCACCGTGACTTTCCGAAAACGCACAACGTGCCGCACCAGTGCGGAATCGCGCCGATCGAAACGACACTGATGCTCGACGACTACCTGCGCCGCCGCGGTGTGCGCGAACAGGTCGAGATCGTCTATACATACCCGAGCATCGCGCAACTTCTGCGCAATTGTCTGTTCCTGCAAAAACCGACTTGCGACATCCTGCCCACGCTTTTTGCGCAGCGGAACATTCGATATCAGCGAAGCTTTACGCTTGCGCGTGTCGATCCGGACAGAAAGATTGCGTACTCGGAGGAAGGTGCCGAGCAACCGTTCGATATCCTAATGGCGACACCGCCAATCCGTGCGGTCGACGCGGTGCGCGCGACCGGAATCTCGGAAGCGACGGACGACGAAGGTTGGTTGCCGATCGATCACGAAACGCTGCAGGTACTCGGCATCGGTAACGTTTACGTGCTCGGCGACACAGTCGATTTACCGGTCAGTAAAGCCGGCGGCGCTTGCCATAACCAGGCGCCGGTGATCGCGAGCAATCTGACTGCGAGAATCCGTCTCAACAAGACCGTGGCGGCCTACGACGGCAAAGTACAGGCCGTCGCCCAAATGGGACTGGATGCAGGCATGCCGCTCTGGTACGACTACCAGCACGACGTCCAGCCAACGCCCCCGACCAAGCTCGGCGGATTACTGCGACACGGCTTCAATCGCGGCATCTACTGGGCCGTCGCCCGCGGCCTTGCGTGATTTATTCAATTGCTCTGTCGCCCATCGAGGTACGCATGTCCACCCCCCCTGTCGCCATCCGCCGCAACATCGCCCGATGATGAACCGCTTTCGGCCGATCAGGCGCTCACCTCCGAATGGTTGCTGTTGGCAGCGAAGCTGCAATCGCATATCAACGGCAGCCGGTTCGACAACATCGTCGATCTACTGTCGATCCTGTCGGACCTTGTCGACTTTGCCGATCCCGCGCTGATCGATAAGTTAAGCAAAACGTTTGAGGAAATCGTCGCGGCATCGACAGCGGCGGGCGGCGCCCTGCGGATCGCGAGTGCCGAGGCCAAGCTAAAAACCGACGCTCCGTCTTTGCGCGCGCTGTGGTCGAGCGCGCGCCATCCCGACACGCGACGCGGCATCGATATCGTGCTGCGCATGCTGGAGATTATCGGACGGCTTCACGCCGTTACGCCGACGCGCTGACGATGACGCGCGCCCGCTGCTTCGCGAAGCGCCGCACGGCCAGCCGTTGCATGTGCCGGGCAACGCAGCCTTCCTGCATATCGAGCCGGAGTCTCGACAGCAATTGCCATGGCTTTAAGCTGTTGAACTGCCCATTCACCAGCGCCGTACCGGTAATCATTCGCAAAATTGGCCCGGTACTGTACAGCTACTGTCTACTAGACTTGCTCTCATCCTCAACGATATTTCAGTGCAAAAAGAGAGCATCACATGGACCACATCACCGCCAGCGCGCTACCAGCCGGCCTGTTGTTCGCACTTGTCACGTCAATCACGCCGGGGCCGAATAACACCATGTTGCTCGCGTCCGGCGTCAATTTCGGCTTTCGTCGCACATTGCCGCACATATTCGGCATCAGCGCAGGCGTAGCGATCCTGATGCTTGCGGTCGGCTTCGGCCTCGGCGAAGCGTTTAAGCGCATTCCGATGCTTTACACCCTGCTCGAGACCGCCAGCATCGTGTATCTGCTATACCTCGCGTGGCGTATCGGCACGTCCGGCGAAGTGCGCGCGCAAAATGGCAAATCGCGCCCGATGACGTTCGTCGAAGCGCTGGCGTTCCAATGGATCAATCCGAAAGCGTGGATGATGGTACTAACCGCCGCGACCACCATTCAGCTCTCGGCCGACTACGGCCTCAACGCCGCATGGATGGCGCTCGTGTTCATCGCGGTAGGTTTGCCGAGCATTTGCGTATGGGCCGCATTCGGCCAGGGAATGCGCGGCCTTCTGTCGAATTCGCGCCGGCTGCGCATATTCAACGGCACGATGGCAGTACTGCTCGTACTATCGCTTTATCCACTGATCTCAAAAATACTGGTGGCTGACTGACGCACCATGCGTTCGCCCTGGTGTCGTCCCTCGTTGTGATCCGTCCCGGCAAGGGGTACGCTGCAATCCTGACGCCGGTTCGCCACGGCGCGAACCCGTCCCGACCGGGAGAACGCTGATGAAGCCATTGCTGAAAGCAGGCGATCGGATCGAAGGGCTGCACTGGATCGCCGAATATCGTCACCGCGCGCATTTGATCCGGGTGGTGCGCGAACGTGTTGAAGTGGGTACTTACGGCGCGCCGTCCGCGCTGTTCGGCAACGAGGAAACGATGGGCGCATCGACAACCGCCGATCGCCGCAGCCGTGAAGCAGCGCTCCGCGCGTACCTGCGCCACTTCGCGAAGGTCCACGACGCCGAGGAATGAGGCTGCCGGCCCGCCGCGCGCCCTACGCCGGAACGATCCGCGCGTATGCCCGATTGTTCCGGAGACGATTCGGTGACGATCCGGCGACGAAACGAACCACGTAGCCGGAATCGTCCGATCGCTCTGCCATCAGGCGATACCGGTCGATACAGGTGCAGCCGCCTGCCGCCGCGCCGCCGAACGCTTGACGAGCAGCGCGCCGGTGGCAATCAGCGCCGGCACCGCGAGCATCGAGAAAATCGTGCTGAATCCGAGTTGCGCCTGCAGCAGCAAGCCCCCCGAAAAAGCCCCCAGAATTCCCCCGAAGCGTCCGACGCCGAGCATCCATGCGACGCCGGTCGCGCGTCCGCTCGTCGGATAAAACGCAGCGGCGAGCGTGGGCAGCGACGATTGCGCGCCGTTCATGCAAACACCCGCAATAAACACGACGGTCGCCAGTAACGCAAGATGTCCGGCCTGCCAGCCGATCATCCAGACGAACAGCGCGGTCAATGCATAGGTGACGGCGATCACGCGATGCGGCTCGAAGCGGTCCATCAGCCAACCGCATACGATCGCGCCGATCCCACCGCCTAGCGGAAACAGCGCGGTGACGAGCGCCGCATCGCGCACGGAAAAACCGCTGTCGCGAATCAGCGTCGGCAGCCAGCTCGTCAGCAGGTAATAAACGAGCAGGCCCATGAAGTAGGTGAGCCACAGCATCGCGGTACCGGTGCGATAGCGTGGCGACAGGACGACGGCGGCTCCCGAGCGCGCTTCGCCCTGCTCTTCAGGCAACACGAAACGCACTCGATCGAACGACACGCCCGGAGCGATCCTGCTCAACACCGCAGCGATCCGATCTGGACGTGCGCCGCGCAGCGTCATGAAGCGGATCGATTCGGGCAACGCAATCAGCAGCGCGACACCGAGCACGAGCGGCGCACTTCCGCCGACGACGAATACGCTGCGCCAGCCGTGCTCGGGGATCAGCGCGGCGGCAACCAAGCCCCCCGCCGACGAACCGAGCGTGAAACCGCAGAACATCGTATTGACGAGAAACGAGCGCTTGGCGCGTGGTGCGTATTCGGCCATCAAGGTCGTCGCGTTCGGCATGGCGGCACCCAACCCGAGCCCGGTCAGCAAACGCAGTACCGCAAGCTCGGCAACCGAATTCGCGAACGCACAGCCGATGCTGAAGAGTCCGAACCATACGACCGACCCGACCAGCACGCGCTTGCGGCCGATCCGGTCAGCCATCGGCCCCGCGGTGAGCGCGCCGAACGCCAGGCCCACCAGCGCCGCGCTCATCACCGGCGAAAGCGCTGCCTTCGTCACATGCCATTGCTGGCCGAGCGCGGGGGCGACGAAGCCGATCGCGGCGGTATCGAAACCGTCAGCCGCAACGATCAGAAAGCAGAGAACCAGAATCAGCCACTGATAAGGCGAGAAGCGCTGCTCGTCGATAAATTGCTGCACATCGAGCTGGCGCGTAAAACCGGTCATGAATGTCTCCTTGAGTTGCCGTGGGCGCTCGTCGCGCCCTCTTGTCTCGCTGCTCTCTCACCACGCCGATTCGATGCCGGCGCTGACCATTGCACACGGACGGCGGCTTCGTTCGGCACGCCGCCCACGCAAGCGGACTCCAAGAGGCCGTTGCGTTGCGCGCGGCCTCAAGCCGAGCGGGCCGACTTAGGCCGGCGCGTCCTCTTCACCGAAGATCCGCTGCGCGAGATGAAACGCCGAATTCGCAGCCGGCACGCCGCAATAGATCGCGGTCTGCAACAGCACTTCTTTGATTTCGTCGCGCGTCACGCCGTTGTTCTTCGCCGCACGCAAGTGCAGCGCAAGTTCCTCGCCGCGATTCAGCGCGACCATCATCGCGATAGTCAGCAGGCTGCGCGTGTGACGCGGCAGCCCTTCACGCGTCCAGATCTCGCCCCATGCGTAACGGGTGATCAAATTCTGGAATTCTTCGGTCAGCTCGGTGCGGTTAGCAAGCGAGCGATCGACGTGCGCATCGCCGAGCACGGCGCGGCGCACGGTCATGCCCGCTTCGTAACGTTGATCGTCATTCATGCCGAGGCTCGCTTCAGGCGGTCAAAAAACCGATCAGCGCGCGGCTGAAATCGTCCGCGCATTCGATATTGGAAATATGAGCGCAATCGAACTCGACATGCTTCGAGCCGGCGATCGCCGCAGCAAGCGCGCGCCCCTGACCGGCCGGTGTCGACTGATCGTGCGCGCCCGTTACAACGAGGGTCGGCACGGCGATGCGGGACACTTCATCACGCAAATCGGCTGCGTTCAATGCATCGCAATTCGCCGCGTAGCCGTTCTGATCCGTGTGAACGAACACATCGCGGATCACATCGATCAGACGCGGCTCGCGCGCGAAGAACGCGGGCGTAAACCAGCGTTGCAGCACGGCGTCGGCAAGCGCGGCCATTCCTTCGCCACGCGCCTTCGCCGCACGCGGCGCCCATACTTCGGGAGAACCGATTTTTGCAGCGGTATTGGCCAACACCACGCGCCCGATTCGCGCAGAATGCCGTGCGGCAAGCGCGGCGCCCGTGAGCCCGCCCATCGACACCCCGCAAAAATGCGCGCGTTCGACGCCGATATGATCGAGCAAACCGAGCACGTCACCCGTCAGCTGCTCAAGCGTGTATGAGCCGGCCGGCGCTTCCGAATGGCCGTGGCCGCGCGTATCGTAACGCAGCAGGTTGAAATGCTGCGCGAGCGCGCCTATTTGCGGCGCCCACATCGACAAATCCGCCCCGAGCGAATTCGAAAACACGAGCCACGGCGCATCGGCGCGCGCGGCGCGGTCGATCCGGTAATGCAGCCGTATTCCATTGACTGACGCGAAAGGCATCGCAATCTCTCCTTAGTGACGGCCCGCGTAAAGCGCGAGCACGGCGTCGACGTAAGTACGCGCTTCGCCGACGTAATGAGCGGGATCGAGCAACCGCCGCAACGCGCTGGGCGCCAGATGCGCGGTAACCTCCGCGTCGGCGGCGAGCACGTCGTATAGCGTCTGGCCGCTCTGCACGGCTTCGCGCGACGCGCGCTCGACGAGATGATGCGCTTCGAGCCGGCCGATCTTGTCGCCGAGCGCGAGCATCACCGCTTCGCCGAGCACGAGGCCGCGCGTCGCATCGAGATTCGCGGCAAGCCGCGCGGCATCGATCTGCAAGCCGGCGGCGATCTGCGCGATTTGCGCAAGCGCGCCGCCCGCAAGCCGCGCGAGTTCGGGCAGCGCCTCCCACTCGGCCTGCCAGCCGCCAAGCGCGCGTTCGTGCTCTTGCACCATCGCGGCGAATACGGTTGCAACAAGCCCCGGCGCCCGCACGGCCGCCGTCAGCACCGCCGCGCAGCCGACCGGATTGCGCTTGTGCGGCATTGTCGACGAACCGCCTTTGCCGGCCGCGGCCGGCTCGGCAAGCTCTCCGATTTCGGTCTGCATCGACAGCGAGATATCACGCGCGATCTTGCCGAGCGTACCGATCAGCATCCCGAAATATCCCGCGACTTCGGCGATCCGGTCGCGTTGCGTATGCCACGGCACCGCCGGCAGCACGAGCCGCAAGTCGTCCGCGAGCGAGCGGGCGACGGCAGGCGACGCATCGCGCAAACTCGCGAGCGTGCCCGCCGCGCCGCCGAATTGCAATACGAGTGCCGTTCGGCGCAGCCCGTCGAGGCGCTCCCGGTGACGCAGCAGCGTATCGAGCCATTGCGCGAACTTCAGCCCGAGCGTGATCGGCAGCGCTTGTTGCAGCCATGTGCGGCCGATCATCGGCGTATCGCGATGCGCGGCGGCAAGCGATGCAAGTGTCGCGCATGCGTCGTCCAACAGCGGCTCGAGGGCATCGAACGAATCGCGTAATTGCAACACTGTCGCGGTATCGATGATGTCCTGGCTAGTCGCGCCCCAATGCACGTACTTTGCCGCTTCGGCATCGTGCGCCTTCACGCGCGCAGTCAGCTGCTTGACGAGCGGAATCGCCAGATTGCCGCCGAGCGCCGCATCGCGTGCGAGCGCCTGCTGGTCGAGCGCGCCGGCAACGCACGCGGCCTCGATCGGTTGCACGGCGCTCACCGGAATCACCTGATGCGCGGCGAGCGCACGAGCAAGCGCCGCCTCGACATCAAGCATCCGCTGCAATGTCGCACGCGGCGACCAGATCGCATTGAACGATTCGATGCCGCAAATCAGGGAACTCAGGCGGGCGCTGTCTTCAAGCATGAGGTCGATTGGAAAATCGGAAAAGCGAAATGCGCTTATTGTCCACCGAAGCGCCGGATGTTGCGCGCTCGTGCGCGCCGGCCGACGCGGGGTCGGCCTGCATGCAACGCCGCGCCCGCCTCTTCTGCCGCAAATAGCGGCAAACGGCGGCAGATGACACACGCCTTCACGTCACGCAGCAGCGGTTTGCGCCGCTTTCGCGCCGCCCGTCGCATCAATCAGCAGCACGCCGGTCAGCCGCTGCAATTCGTCAAACGAAATATCCGCGAAGATCTCCCGCACCGCGAGCCCATCACGTGTCACATCGAGCACGGCGAGATCGGTATAGATGCGATCGACGCAGCGCACGCCCGTCACCGGATACGAGCATTGCGCGACGATCTTGCTGTCGCCCTGTTTCGTCAGATGCTCCATCATCACGAATACCTGCTTCGCACCGATAGCAAGATCCATCGCGCCGCCGACGGCGGGAATCGCATCCGGCGCTCCGGTATGCCAGTTCGCCAGATCGCCTTGCGCGGAGACCTGGAACGCGCCGAGCACGCAGTAATCGAGATGCCCGCCGCGCATCATCGCGAACGAATCCGCGTGATGGAAGTACGCGCCGCCCGTCAGCAAGGTCACGTGCTGCTTGCCGGCATTGATGAGTTCGTCGTCCTCGTCGCCGGGCGCGGGAGCGGGGCCCATTCCAAGCAGCCCGTTTTCGCTGTGCAGGAAAATTTCCTTGTCTGAATCGAGATGATTCGCGACAAGCGTCGGCACGCCGATTCCGAGATTCACGTAAGCACCTTCAGGAATGTCTTGCGCGACGCGCTTGGCCATTTCGTCGCGAGTCAATCGTTTCATCTTGTTCTCCTCGGGAATTCATGCGGCGTGGCCGGCATGCGCGGCGCACGCGGCCAATTCGGCGGCATGCGCGGCCTGTGGCGCCTCGACGATCCGTTGCACGAAAATGCCAGGCGTCACGATATGCTCGGGATTGAGCGCGCCGAGCGGCACGACGGCAGACACCTGGACGATCGTCGTCTTCGCGGCCATCGCCATCACCGGGCCGAAGTTGCGCGCCGTCTTCCGGTAGACGAGGTTGCCCCAGCGATCGCCTTGGAGCGCCTTGATGAGCGCGAAATCGGCATGAATCGGCGCTTCGAGCACGTAATGCTTGCCGTCGATCACGCGCGTCTCCTTGCCTTCGGCGAGCTTCGTGCCGTAACCGGTCGGCGTGAAAAAGCCGCCGATCCCCGCGCCCGCCGCCCGAATCCGCTCGGCGAGATTGCCTTGCGGCACCAGTTCCAGCTCGATCTCGCCCGCACGATACAGCGCGTCGAATACCTGCGAATCGGCTTGGCGCGGAAACGAGCAGATGATCTTGCGCACGCGCTTGGCCTTCAGCAGCGCGGCCAAGCCGGTTTCGCCGTTGCCGGCGTTGTTGTTGACGATCGTCAGGTCGCGCGCGCCCTGGGCGATCAGCGCGTCGATCAGCTCGGCGGGCATGCCGGCCGTGCCGAAGCCGCCGATCATGACCGTCGCGCCATCGTGAATATCGGCCACTGCCGCGTCGAGAGAATCGAAGATCTTGTTGACCATGTCTGTTCCTGATGCGAATCCGTGCACGGCCCCGCGCGGCGGCGGCACGGCATGCGTTCACGGACGGCCACATACGCCGCCGCTTTTTGTTCGAATTATGAACTTAGATTCGATAAACGAACGATTGGCCAATCATAGGGACGCGTGCACCAGCTTGTCAAGGCGCGTTGTCCCCAGCGGCACTTACGCCGCCGCATCGATCGAATACGTCTGCGCCTTGTCGTCGAACGGCAAGCCGACGTAGTTTTCCGCCAATGCGTGAGCGCCCGCGCGTGAATGCGTGACGTACTTCAGCTCGGCGCACTTCAAACGGGCTACGAACGGCGAATCGTCGGCGCACGGATGCAGCATGTTCGTCATCCAGTACGAGAAATGCTCGGCGCGCCATACCCGCTCCAGGCACGTCGACGAATACGTTTCGAGCAGATCATCACGGCCGTCCCGGTAATGCGCGGCGAGCGCTTGTCCCAATACGCGAACGTCGGCAACCGCGAGATTCATTCCCTTCGCCCCCGTTGGCGGCACGATATGCGCGGCATCACCGGCAAGAAAGAGCCGGCCGTATTGCATCGTCTCGGAGACGAAGCTGCGCATCGGCGCCACGCTCTTCTGGATAATCCGGCCTTCGGTCGGCGTCCAGCCGCTGTCGTTCGCGAAACGCCGGCGCAGTTCGTCCCAAATACGCGCATCCGTCCATTCTTCGACGTTTTCATCGGGCCGGCATTGCAGATACAGCCGCGTCACGCTCGGCGAGCGCATCGAGAACAGCGCGAAGCCGCGCTCGTTATGCGCATAAACAAGTTCGTCGAGCGACGGCGGCGCATCGGCCAGGATGCCGAGCCACGCATACGGATAGACCCGGTCGAACGTGGCCAGCCGTTCGGTGGGAATCGTCTGCCGCGATATTCCATGGAAGCCGTCGCAGCCGGCGATATAGTCGCAATCGATCCGGCCCGCGCGGCCATCCGCGTCCGTGAACGTCACCGACGGGCGCCCGGTTGCGACATCGTGCAACGCGACGTCGTGCACGCCGAAATACAGGCGCTGACCGTGCTCGCATGCGGCCGCGATCAGATCGCGCACGACTTCGTGTTGACTGTAGACGGTGATCGCCCGGCCGGGCGTCAGCTCACCGAAGTCGATTCGGTGACGCACGCCGTCGAACAACAGTTCGATACCGCGATGAACGAGCCCTTCGCGCTGCATCCGCGCACCGAGCCCCGCTTCGTTCAGCGTATCGACTGTTCCCTGCTCAAGCACGCCGGCACGAATCCGGTTCTCGCAGTAATCGCGCGAACGCGTCTCGACCACGACCGATTCGACGCCGCGCAAACGCAGCAGATGGGAAAGCAGCAAACCCGCCGGTCCGGCGCCGACGATTGCGACTTGGGTACGCATATTTGTCTCCTTGCCGATCGGAGCGGGCTTTTAGCGCCTCCTCCGGTCGCATGCCTTGATTGATTGGGATTTGCGCTTGCAGCGCCTTATGCCGATCAGAGGAGTGGCCGCTTCGGCACTGTCCGCGCCGCCATATTTCGCACTCCGTCTCACGCCCAGCCCAACGTGCATTGGGTTAGCAGGGCCATTGTCCGCACTACCCCCACTATTCAGCAAGGCAATTCAACAGATAAGTTGTATACAAAATTCAGATAGTATCCCTCTCGATGCCCGACCTCGACCTGAACCTGATTCCATACCTGGTTGCACTCGACGAGACGCGCAATGCAAGCCGCGCGGGCGAACTGCTCGGCGTCGGGCAACCGCGCGTCAGCGCCGCGCTCGGCCGGCTGCGCGCACATTTTGGCGATCCGCTGTTCGTGCGCACGGCGCGCGGCATGCAGCCGACACCCCGCGCACTCGCCCTGCTTCCCGCCGCTCGCGCCGCGCTCGAGAACATCGAGCGCGGTCTCGGCGCGCCGGTTCAGTTCGATCCGGCCACGAGTACGCGCACGTTTTCAATCGCGCTGTCGGATGTCGGCGAGATCGTGTTTCTGCCGCGCTTATTGCAAGCGTTTGCTCAGCACGCACCGCACGCGAACCTGCGCTCGGTGTCGCTGCCGCATCTCGAAGTCGGGCGCGCACTCGAAGAAGGCGACGTCGACCTTGCGGTCGGTTATTTTCCGGATCTCGGCGGCGGCAACGTGTTCCAGCAGCGGCTCTTCACGCACCGCTTCATCTGTCTGTTGCGGCGTGGCCACCCGCTCGCCACGCAACCGCTCACGCTCGAACGGTTTCTCGCGTGCGGCCACGCGGTCGTGCGTGCGGAGGGCCGCAGCCAGGAACTGCTCGAGCGGCACCTCGCGAAACATCGGCTGGTGCGGCGCGCGGTGCTCGAAACGCCTCACTTCATGAGCCTGCCGTTCATCCTGAGCCGCACTGATCTGATCGCCACCGTGCCGCATGCGATCGGCTACGCCTATGCGGCCGAACACGCGGCGATCGCGCTCGTCGAACCGCCTCTGCCGCTGCCTCGCTTCGACCTGAAGCAGCATTGGCATCGTAAATTCCACAACGATTCGTGCATTGCGTGGCTGCGCGGCGTCGTCGCCGGCCTCTTCAACGATGCACTGGATGAATGGCCCAAATGAGCGCGGCCGCGCGGCGGCGCACGCGCAAGGCCAAAGCATGAAACAATGGCCGATCTGGCCGAGAGATCGGCGATACATACACAGGGCACGACACATGGCTAAAGGAAAGACCGCGGACAAAGCCGCCACGCCGACTGCTCACCACGCAGCGGGCAACACAGCCGTTAAAACGGCAAGCAAACAGAAAATCCTCGGCGCGGACCACGCGCGCTCGAACGCGTCCCGGCCCAGCCGGGACGAAGCCGAAGCAGCCGTGCGCGTGCTGCTGCGCTGGGCCGGCGACGATCCCGAACGCGAAGGATTGATCGACACGCCCGCGCGCGTCGTGCGCGCGTATGAGGAGTTCTTCTCCGGCTACGCGCTCGAACCCCGCGACATCCTCGCGCGCACCTTCAGCGAAGTCGACGGCTACGACGAAATGATCGTGCTGAAAGACATTCGCTTCGAAAGCTATTGCGAACATCATATGGTGCCGATCATCGGGCGCGCGCATGTCGCGTATCTGCCGAATCACCGCGTCGTCGGCATCTCGAAGCTCGCACGGCTCGTCGACGCGTTCGCGAAGCGTCTGCAAATTCAGGAAAAGATGACCGTTCAGATCGCCGACACGCTATTCGACGTGCTGCAACCGAAAGGCGTGGGCGTGATTCTCGAGGCGGCGCATCAGTGCATCTCGACGCGCGGCATCCATAAGCCGGGCGTCGAGATGGTCACGTCGCGGATGCTCGGCACGTTCCGCACCGATCCGGCGACGCGGCGCGAATTCCTGTCGATCGTCTCGAATCCTTCCGCTGTCAATCTGACGAACACCTGAATGCAGTCGATGCAGTCGAATCCCCATCCACGCCCCGCACCCGTCGCGCTCGTGACGGGCGCCGCGCGTCGCGCGGGCCGCACGTTCGCGATGCGCTTCGCGCAGTGCGGCTATCGCGTCGCGGTGCATTACGACCGGTCGGCCGATTGCGCGCACGAAACCGTGCGCGAGATCAGCGCCGCAGGTGGCGAAGCCGTTGCGCTGCAAGCTGACCTCGCTCAACCGGACGCGATCGTCGCACTCGTCGATGCCGTCTACAGGCGCTTCGATCGTCTCGACGTGCTCGTCAACAACGCGTCGGTGTTCTGGCAGGACCACTTGCCGAGCTTCGATCTCGCCGCGTTCGATCAGTCATGGGCGGTCAATTGCCGCGCACCGATTCTGCTCACGCGCGCGTATTACGAGCGTGCGAAAGCCGCCGGCGCGCAAGGCGTCGTGATCAACGTCGTCGATCAAAAAATCAAGGAAAATTTTCATCGCGACCACTTCAGCTACACGGTCGCGAAGACGGCGCTCGGCAATCTGACGCAGATGCTTGCGCTGTCGGCGAACCCGGTGCTGCGTGTGAATGCGGTATTTCCGGGGCTGATGCTGCCAAGCGGCGACCAAACGCCGGCCGACTTCGCGCATGCGAGCCGCGCATCGACGCCGCTTGCGCGCATCGCAGGCCCCGACGATGTCGCCGATGCGATCCTGTTGCTGACGGGCGTTGCGTACAACGGCGTCGATTTCGTCGTCGATGCTGGACAGAATCTGATTCGCGTCGATCAGGACGTGCTGTACAAGCACCGCTCGCCCGCCGGCCAGCGCTAGCTGGTTGCCGTTCGCGGGCAAACAGGGGCCGCGAACGGCAAAGGCTCGCGTCAATCCTTCTCGGCCCGCTCCCCTTCGCGAATCTTCCCTTGCGCGACGCTGCTGCCGGGCGGCACGCTATGCGTCAGCCACACGTTGCCGCCGATCACCGAGCCGCGACCGATCGTCACGCGGCCAAGAATCGTCGCGCCCGCGTAGATCACCACGTCGTCCTCGACGACCGGATGGCGCGCATTGCCCTTGACCAAGGTACCGTCGCCATCGGCGGGAAAGCTTTTCGCGCCGAGCGTGACCGCCTGATAAAGCCGCACGCGCTCGCCGATGATCGCGGTTTCACCGATCACGACGCCCGTGCCGTGATCGATGAAGAAGCTCGAACCGATCTGTGCGCCAGGGTGGATGTCAATACCGGTCGCGGAATGCGCGATCTCGTTGATGAAGCGTGCCAGGAGCGGCACGCCGAGCCGATAGAGCGCGTGCGCGAACCGGTGATGCATCATCGCGCGCACCCCCGGATAGCAGAGCAGGATTTCAGTGATGTGCTGCGCAGCGGGATCTCCCGTATACGCGGCGTGAATATCGCTGACGAGCAGCGCACGGATGGCGGGCAACTGCGTACCGAACTCGCGTGCGATCTCGAACGCGCGCTCGACCAGAACGGCGGGCGGCGTTTGCGCGTGCTCCGGCAGGAACGGCAACGCCCGGCGGATCTGCTCGGCCAGCAGGCGCAACGTGCTCTCGAGCGTATGGCCGACGTAATAGTCGACGCTCTCGTCGGTCAAGTCGGGCGCACCATAATGCGTCGGAAAAAGCGACGCGCGCAGCCCGACGACAATCTTGCTTATCGCGTCATACGACGGCAGTTCGCGAATGCCGCGCGGATGACGTGTGCGATGCAGGCTCTCGCGCGATTCGCGCAATTCGGCGACGATCTGTTCGAGGCCCCAGTTTCGGGCAAATTTCGACATAGGCAAAAGCGCATGGCCGCGCGCCGGCGCGCGGCCACCGATAAAAGTGGCGGGTGCCGCAAGATTATCGCGTTTTTGCCGCGTCAGCGGAATGCACGCCAACGTATGCCGGCCGCCTACCTCGTCGGGCTGCTTGCGTCGATCCATCGGACGGCCCAATCGCGCGCATGCGCGATCGCTGCGTCCTCATCGTTGAAATGGAGGTCGGACGGGAAGAAGCGATTCGCGACCAATTCGCCGTCGCTCGATCGGGAGATGACGACATAAGGCTGAAACGAGCCATCACTGGCACGCGCCGGCGTGCAATTCAACAGATAACCGCGATGCATGAATGCCGTAGTCGTAGAGTGCATAAGTCCGCCCACCTTCAGTCCCCTTACTTTCTTGTTCGCTACCCGTCCGTTAAGGATGCTGCGGTGCCCAATCCGGGCGGAAGCCGGTGCGCCGAATGTCGCACACCGCTTTGTAGGAAAAGAATCATACTCTGTAGATAACGCGTCTTCTAGTTGAAATATTTATTAGGAAAACATAGCGCATGGCGCGGCTGCGGCGCTCGCACGTGCGCCTTTTCCTGTCGCGTCCGGCAGCGGATTTTGCCCGCCGCCGGACGCCGCGCCGCGGAAGGTGACTGCGATGAATTCGTTCGAACGCACCATGCCGGCGCCCGCCAACGCCGGGCACTCCAATGCACGCATGCATCCGCGCAGCATTGAGCAATTCAACGACGCGACACACGACAGCACCGTCGACGCCGACGGCAAGAACCGCGAAGCAGCCCGCATCGCGAACGGCGAGCCTATCTCGCCGGACCAGATCACGACGAGCAACGCGTCGCTCGTCAACGCGGTGCCGGAAACGCCCGACGGCTTCGCCGGTTTCGATAGCCGGCCTGGCGGCAATCATCCGCAGTTCGCATTGCGCACCGGCTATACGGTCATCGACAAAGGGTTCGACTCTGCCGCGCCGATCGACGCGATTGCCGACGAAACACGCCCGCCGTTGCGCCGTCCGCTGCAACGGCCTGCGCGCATCGTCGAACTTGTGCCGACTCCGCGCTGACCTCGACGGCCGGGCGGGCAACCGCCTGCTGCATGGTTGCACCGCTGCATCCGCAGGCGGGCGGGCCGCGTTCGCCAACACCCCGGCATGGCATGCGGCATCGGCGCCTACGCGTCGATTGGTCGCGCCGGCCGGTGTCAGCTATCGTTTATTTTGTAAAAGAACGGCGGCGGACGCCATCCGCCAAACGGCCGATCTTTCCCCGAACACGCCACGGAGACATCATGTACAAACGCATCCTCGTCGCAGTCGACGGCAGCGAAACATCCCGCCATGCATTCGACGCGGCGCTCGCGCTCGCGAAGGAGAACGCGGCGGAATTGCAACCGTACTACGTCGTCGAAAACGCCACGATCTACTACAACGTCCCGGGCTACGATCCGGCACCGCTGCGCAATCAACTGATCGAGCAAGGCAACGCGCTCGCGCAGGAGTTCACGCAGAGAATGCGGCAAGCCAACGTTACCGGAACCATGAAGATCGGCGAAGCCGAGACGTCGCTGGCCGATGTGCCGTCGCTGATCATCGAAGGCGCGAAAGCATTCGGCGCGGATCTGCTCGTGCTCGGCACGCATGGCCGCCGAGGCGTCAAGCGGCTCGTGCTGGGCAGCGTCGCCGAGCAGTGCGTCCGCCAGGCGGTGCTGCCCGTGCTGCTGATTCCGGCCGCCGCCCATCAGCCGGCCAACCCGTAAAAATGCGCGCCGCAGCAAACGCGCAGATTCGCCGCAACCGGAATTGCGCGATGTGGCCGAACCCAGCTCGCGCCCGCTGCGGCATTGATCCAACCTACTGAACTTCAAGGCCCGTTCGTCATGCTCACGCCCGTCCCCCGCTCCGCCGCCGCTCCGGCTCACGCATCCGGCATCCGAACGCCGCGCCGGTCCGCGCAGTGCTCGACGTGTGCGATGCGCCACCTCTGCATGCCGCAAGGGCTCACGGCCGAAGCGCTCGCGCATCTCGAGTCCGTGATATGCAGCGCGCGAGCCGTGCGCCGCAACGAAGCGCTATTCCGCGAAGGCGACGCTTTCGACAATCTGTACGCGGTGCGCTCCGGATCGCTGAAGACGGTCGCGACTCGATACGACGGGCGCGAACAGGTCACCGGCCTGCATCTTGCAGGCGAAGCGCTCGGCCTCGACGGCATCTGCGACGACGCGCATCCGCGCACCGCGATCGCGCTCGAAGACAGTTCGGTCTGCGTGATCCCTTACAGCGCGTTGAAGGCACTGTGCTCGAAAGCCAGCACGATGCAGTTGCGGATGCACAAACTGATGAGCGAGCAGATCGTTCGAGAAACGTCGCAGGCAATGGTGCTCGGCTCGCTTAACGCCGAAGAGCGCGTCGCGGCGTTCCTGCTCGACGTGTCGTCGCGCTACATGAAGCGCGGCTATTCGCCGACCGAATTCAATTTGCGAATGACGCGCGAGGACATCGGCAGCTATCTCGGGATGACGCTCGAAACAGTCAGCCGCACGTTATCGAAGTTCCATAAGCGCGGGCTCATTGAAATGCATGGGCGGATCGTCCGGATCGTCGATTTCGACGGCTTGCAGCGTTTGTGATCCATCGCGCCGCGCTGTCGCGTTTCTTTTACCGCAATCAATCGAGGAACAACGCGGCGCGCGCCTTGAGCGCCGCGCCGAACTCGTCGAGCCAGCCGATCGACAATCGCCAGCTCTGCCAGTAAAGCTCGATATCGACACTCTTGCCCGGCGACATATCGATCAGTTCGCCCGCGGCAATCTGGCGCTCGACCATCCGGTTCGGGCACATCCCCCAGCCCAGTCCGGCCTCGCATGCGCGCAGATAGCCAGCGACGTGCGGAATCCAATGCTGCGGCGGATCGAGATCCACGCGCGTCACGCGCCGAATGAAACGCGCCTGCAAGCTGTCCTTCGAATTGAACATCACGCACGGCGCGCGCCGCAGCGCATCACGATTCAGGCCGTCGTTGAAATAGCGCTCGAAAAACGCGGGCGAACATACCGGGTGATAGCGTATCCGGCCAAGGCGCGTCGAGCGGCAGCCTTGGATCGGCTCGGCAAGGGCCGTCACCGCCCCTTGTACGCTGCCGTCGCGAATCCGCTCGGCGGTGTGATCCTGATCGTCGATCACGAGGTCGAGCAGCGTGTCGCTTTGCGTGCAAAACGGCCCGACCGCATCGATAAACCACGTGGCGACGCTGTCATCGTTGACGGCGACCCGCAGCGTCGGCCATGTGCCGGGTAGCGCATCGGGAGCCGCCGGCATATGCGATGACAGTTCCGCCTCGAGCATTCGCACGCGCTCGGTGTGACGGCAAAGCAGCGCGCCCGACGTCGTCGCGACACACGGCTGCCCGCGCTTGACGAGCACGCTGCCGACCCGCTCCTCCAGCAGCTTCACGCGCTGAGACACCGCCGACGGCGATATGTTGAGCGCCTTCGCCGCCCGCTCGAACGAGCCCTGGCGGATCACTTCGGCAAGCGCATCGAGCAATGCGTAGTCGAGCATTAATTTTCCTTAATCGACATTAGCCAATTTAGCTTTGCTTATGCAAAGGGTTATCGGAGACTAGCGTCTTTCGTTTCGTCAGTCCATCCAATCCGCCGCAACCACCATGAATTGGACCGCTTTTTCCCACGGCATGATGCTGTCCGCATCCCTCATCATCACGATCGGCCTGCAGAATGCCTTCGTCCTCAAGCAAGGCATCATGCGCTCGCATGTCGGCAAGATCGTGCTGATCTGCGCGCTGTCGGACATGCTGTTGATCAGCGCCGGGGTAGGCGGCGCGTCGGCGCTCGTCGAGCGTTATCCGGCCTTCGTTCATGCCGTGCTGTATGTGGGTCTCGCTTATCTCGCGTGGTTTGGTTTCGGTGCATTGCGCCGCGCGCTCAAGCCGGCGCACACGGCCCTCGACGCAGCAGCCCCGGCCGCCGCGCAACCCGAGCAGCGCGCGTGGACGATCGTGCTGACGACGCTCGCGCTCACCTGGCTCAATCCGCACGTATATCTCGACACGTTCCTGCTGATCGGCACGGCCGGCGCACGCGAACCCGAGCACGCACGCAGTGCATTCGCGCTCGGCGCGATGGCGGCCAGCGCGATCTGGTTCGTCGGGCTCGGCTACGGCGCGCGGCTTCTTGCTCCATGGTTCAAGCGCGCATTCGCGTGGCGCGTGCTCGACGGTGCGATCGGCGGCATGGTGTTATTCGTCGCGGCCGCCCAGTTGCACTGAGCCATCCGCCCGGCTCGACCCGTTGCGCCGGTTTCATTACGCCTGGCCATTGTCCATTCGACATCCATTCACGAATATGGTGCATGACCGGCCACGCCAAGCATCAAGCGCAAGCGCTAGCCGCGACGCCCAATGCGCGCTGGCCGCGCAAATCGGCGGCAGCTTGCGGCCAAGCAAGCGCTCGCATCGCAGCAAGCGTCATGCGATTTCGATCGACGGCACATGACCGTTACTCAATGCGCCGCGCCGGCAAGCCGGATCGCGAAAGGATTCGGGGAAATCTCAGATTGACCCGTGCATATCGGCATGCTTTATTTCCATATCCTCAACCTATTCGCGCACGGCTCATCAAAAGCTTGGCGGATAAAAAAGGAAGTCGCGAGAACCGCTCGTCACTGAAGAGCGGGATACGCAACGCGACGAAAAGCCGCGAAGAGCATCGCATCACTGGACCATCATGGAGAGAGACATCATGGCCTACCGCAACGCGCGGCGACTGTCGCGATGGATCGCCGGGCTCATTGCGGCCTGCACGCTGGCGAGCCTCTCTTTCGTCACCCGCGCCGCTGTTCCTGCCGGCCCCGGCGCGTGGAGCAGCCAGCAAACCTGGGCCGCCGATACCGTCAACGGCGGCAACCTGACAGGCTATTTCTACTGGCCGGCCACCCAGCCGACGACGCCCAATGGCAAGCGGGCGCTTGTGCTGGTATTGCACGGATGCCAGCAAACAGCGTCCGGCGACGTGATCGACGGCGCCAACGGGGCCGGTTTCAATTGGAAAACCATCGCCGATCAATACGGCGCAATCATCTTGGCGCCCAACGCGACCGGCAATGTTTATTACAACCATTGCTGGGACTATGCGAACACGTCGCCGAACCGCGCATCCGGGCACGTCGGCGTGCTGCTGGACCTGGTCCAGCGCTTCGTCGCCAATTCGCAATACGCGATCGATCCGAATCAAGTGTACGTGGCCGGGCTGTCGTCCGGCGGCGGCATGACCATGGTGCTCGGCTGCATCGCACCGGACATTTTTGCCGGCATCGGCATCAATGCCGGGCCGCCGCCAGGCACGACCACCGCGCAAATCAGCTATGTCCCGCCCGGCTATACCGCGACCACCGCAGCCAACAACTGTAAGGCGTGGGCGGGCTCGAACGCCGGCCGGTTCTCGACCCAGATTGCCGGCGCCGTGTGGGGCACATCGGACTATACGGTAGCGCAAGGATATGGCCCGATCGACACGGCGGCATTGCGGCTCGTCTACGGCGGCACATTCACGCAAGGGGCGCAAGTATCGGTTCCCGGCGGCGGAGTCAACACACCGTATACCGACAGCAGCGGCCACGTGCGCACCCATGAGATCACGGTATCGGGCATGGCGCATGCATGGCCGGCCGGCGCCGGGGGCAACAATGTCAACTATGTCGACGCCACGCACATCAACTATCCGGCGTTCGTGATGGACTATTGGGTCAAGAACAATTTGCGCACCGGCTCGGTAACGACACAGCCCGGCGGCACGCCGACCGGCCTTGTTGTCACGGGGACGACCCAAACCACTGTTTCTCTGGCCTGGAATGCAGTCGCGAACGCCAGCGGCTACAACGTGTACCGCAACGGCGTGAAGGTTGGTTCGACCGCCTCGACGTCCTACACCGACACCGGCCTGAACGCCGCAACGACCTATTCGTACACCGTCACCGAAATCGATCCGCAAGCGGGCGAAAGCGCCCAATCGTCCGCCGTATCGGCCACGACGCAATCGAGCTTTGCCTGCACCGCCACCACGGCCAGCAACTACGCACACGTGCTCGCCGGGCGGGCGCACGATTCCGGCGGCATCGCCTACGCCAACGGCTCGAACCAGAGCATGGGCTTGGACAACGTCTTTTACACGACTACCCTCGCGCAAACGGCGGCCGGCTACTACATCGTCGGCAACTGCCCATGACCGTCGGCGGCTTTTCGACGCCGCGCCGCGAAAATGGCGCGCATCGGCCGCCGCTGCATGCGCGTTCGTCGAATGCGCGATGCGCATCGTGCGCCGAGCGGCTCGCGCGAGCTTCGCTTCGTGCAGTCCCGGCGACGTTTGCGGCGACGGCGCGGCGCAAGTTTCACTTCGCCGTCATCGGCACGCCGGCGACCATGCGAGCGACGATCGCCCGGCTGCTCGGTCCTACGCCCTGTCAGCCCGGCGTGTAGAGCCGAGCGCGGCCAATCGCCGGATCGCGCCTGGCCCGGCGCATCCCGAACGTGTTCACGCGAATCCGCGAAAAATGCCGCGTTATCGCAGCGCGATTCGTCTGGTTCGGAGAATTAACGGCGAACCCTCGGCGCACCGAGCGTCGATGCGCGGGCAAGATCGACAAACGCGGCCAAATAGTCGATCGACGCATCCGCGTCCCGCGTGCCCAGGAATATCTGCTTGGCAATGCCGTCCTTGCCGAGTTTGACCGGCACCACCGGCATCCGGTCCGAGTACTCGTCGGCAAGCCAGCGCGGCAGCGCCGCCACGCCGCGCCCGCTCGCCACCATCTGGAGCATGATGTCGGTCGTCTCGATCGCCTTGTGCCGCTTGGGAACGATGCCCGCCGGCATGAGGAACTGGGTGTAGATGTCCAACCGATCGGTTTCGACCGGATAGGTAATCAAGGTTTCGTCCGCGAGCTGGGCCGCCTTGACATAGTCCATGCTTGCGAGGCGGTGCTGATCCGCCACCACCAGCACCTGCTCGTAGTCGAACACCGGCTCGAAGCGCAGCCCGGGCTTGTTCAGCGGATCGGGCGTCACGAGCACGTCGATGTCGTAGCCGAACAGCGCGCCGATACCCCCGAACTGGAAACGTTGCTTGACGTCCACATCGACATCGGGCCAGCGCGCCAAATACGGCGACACCACTTTCAACAGCCACTGATAGCACGGATGGCACTCCATACCGATGCGCAGCGTGCCGCGTTCGCCGTTCGCATACTGCTTCATCCGCGCTTCCGCATGCTCGAACTGCGGCAGCAGCCGGTTCGCGAGCGCGAGCAGATACTGCCCCGCCTGCGTCAGCCGCAAGCTTCGCCCTTGCCGATCCCAGATCGGCGTGCCGAGCTGCTGCTCGATTTTCTTGACGGTATGACTGAGTGCCGATTGCGTGAGATACAAGGCGTTGGCCGCCGCCGTCAACGACCCTTGGCGCTCCACTTCACGAATGATGACCAGATGAAACCGCTCCAGCATGGCTAGGACTCACGAAAAATTCGCATGAAAAAATTTAATGGATGAATGAAATAATGCCATTTTATTTCATGTCTCGAAAACCCTATCATGGCCGCCGAATCCCTTCAATCCCACTGCAAACGGCGGCTCTCATGGTCACGACACACAATCTCGGCTTTCCTCGCATCGGGGCGACGCGCGAGCTGAAATTCGCGCTCGAAAACTACTGGAAAGGTCAGTCTTCGCGCGACCAGCTCAAGACGCTGGGCACGCAATTGCGCCAGCGCCATTGGGACAATCAACAGGGTCTCGATCTGGTTCCGGTCGGCGACTTCTCGTTCTACGACCACGTGCTCGACATGAGCTTCACGCTCGGCAACCTGCCGGAACGCGTGCAAGACTTTCGCGGCGACACGCTCGACAACTACTTCCGGGTGGCGCGCGGCCGCTCCGCGCCAACCGCGGAAGAACACGGCGCGTGCTGCGGCGGCGTCGCGGCCGGCGAGATGACCAAATGGTTCGATACGAACTACCACTACATCGTGCCGGAATTCACCGCGACGACCCGTTTTTCGCTGGACGCGTCGCGGCTCGTCTCGCAATTGACCGAGGCCCGCGCCGCCAACGTGAACGCCAAACCCGTGATCATCGGCCCTGTCACGTATCTTTGGCTCGGCAAGGCGAAGGACGATTCGGACCGCCTCGCGCTACTGCCGAAGCTGCTGCCTGTCTACGCCGCGCTGCTCGACCATTTTGTCGCCCAGGGCGTCGAGTGGGTGCAGATCGACGAACCGGCGCTCGTCACCGAACTCGATCCCGCGTGGCAACGAGCATTCGTCACCGCATACGAGGCGCTCGAAACGCGGCGCGTCAAGCTGCTGCTCGCGACTTATTTCGGCTCATTGCGCGAGAATCTCGCGCTCGCGTGCTCGTTGCCGGTCGAAGGTCTGCACATCGATGCGATCAACGCACGCGACGAAGTCGCCACGCTCGCTCGCCAACTGCCGGCGGACCGCGTGCTATCGGTCGGCGCGATCAACGGCCGGAACATCTGGAAGACCGATCTCGCCGCAACGCTCGACTGGCTCGAGCCGCTCGCGCAAGCGCTCGGCTCCCGGCTGTGGATCGCGCCGTCGTGCTCGCTGCTGCACGTGCCGGTGGATCTGTCGAGCGAACAGAAGCTCGATCCGGCGATCCGTTCGTGGCTCGCGTTCGCGCTGCAAAAGCTCGACGAACTGAAGGTGCTCGCGTCGGCGCTGAATCACGGCCGCGCATCGGTCGCCAACGAACTCGCCGCGAATGCGGCCGCAATCGAAAGCCGCCGCACCTCGCCGCGCGTTCACAATCCGGCGGTCAAGGCCGCGGTCGAGCGCATCACCGCGGCGCTCGGCCGGCGGCAGAGCCCATACGGCGTCCGCGCACCGAAGCAGAACGAACGGCTCAAGCTGCCCGCGTTCCCCACCACCACGATCGGCTCGTTCCCGCAAACCGGAGAAATCCGCCACGCGCGCAGCCAGTTCAAGGCCGGCGCGCTTGACGAAGCCCGCTACAAGGCCGCGATGCGCGCGGAGATCGCGCGCAGCGTCCGCGAGCAGGAAGCACTGGGCCTGGACGTACTGGTTCACGGCGAAGCCGAACGCAACGACATGGTCGAGTATTTCGGGGAGCAGCTCGAAGGTTACGCGTTCAGCCAGTTTGGCTGGGTACAGTCGTATGGCTCGCGCTGCGTGAAACCGCCTATCCTGTTCGGCGACATCAGCCGCCCAAGCGCGATGACCGTGGAGTGGATCGAGTATGCGCAGTCGCTGACCAGCAAACCGATGAAAGGCATGCTGACCGGCCCCGTGACGATCCTCAACTGGTCGTTCGTGCGCGACGATCAACCTCGTTCGGTGTCGTGCCTTCAGCTCGCGCTCGCGATCCGCAATGAAGTGCTCGACCTCGAGAAGGCCGGCATCCGCGTGATCCAAATCGACGAGGCGGCACTGCGCGAGGGCCTGCCGCTGCGGCGTTCGCAATGGAAGGAATATCTGGATTGGGCCATCGAATCGTTCCGCATTGCCGCCAACGGCGTAGACGACGAAACCCAGATTCACACGCATATGTGCTACTCGGAGTTCAACGACATCATCGCGTCGATCGCAGACATGGACGCCGACGTGATCACGATCGAGACTTCGCGCTCGGATATGGAATTGCTCGACGCGTTCGACAACTTCAAATATCCGAACGAGATCGGACCGGGCGTCTACGATATTCACTCGCCGAATATCCCGACCCAGGAGCATATAGTCCAGCTCATGAAGAAAGCGGCCGAGCGAATTCCGGCGCAACGACTATGGGTGAACCCGGACTGCGGGCTGAAGACGCGCCAGTGGACGGAAGTGATTCCGGCGCTGACGAACATGGTGGCCGCGGCCAAGACGCTACGCAACCAGGTGCAGTAATCGTATTGCCCCGCCGAGCGCGCAGCAGGGCGCGGCATTGACGCCCCGGGCCGGTGCATTCCGGCCCGGGGCGATTCATTTCGTCAAAAGATTTTCTTCCGCCCCCAACCAGTGCGAACAACCCACGCGCCGCCAGCTATACAAAACAGCCAGCCCGGGAACCTGGCTTTGACGGCCCTCTTCATTCAGACAATGCTTAAACGATCCGCCATCACAGTTCACTTATTTACAGCACATTCCCGTCATGAAATTTAATCAGGCACGAAATTACAAACCATCGGGAATTAATAGCGATCGACAAACATTGAATGGATAAAATCGGTTGGTAATAGATTGCGGATCTTGATTCTTTTGGAGCCGTCAAGCCAAGCCGGCTTCAGCACCCCGCCCCGCCAATTCACTTATCTTGGCTATCTCGATAATAAATGACGAACCGGGCATAATTTTTTCTCCACCGGCATCGCAAGCGTCAAGATTGATTTATGTGAGAGCAGCCACGGAATCGAAAAACATTCCGAAAATTCACTTCCAGGTGACGTTGACACCAACGGACAGTGCGAAGAGAATCGGACAAGCACGCTGATATGGCCAACTGCTCGCCATTCAGTCAGCGACGGCATAGTAGCCCCGAGCCATCCGAAACATTTGCCGTTCGCAGCATCGCTGCCAAATCGTCCGCAATGCCGGTTTGAAGCCGCGCCCCAAATCAGAAAAAGCAATGTACGGCAGCACCAAAAGCCCAGTCCAAGCATCCAAGGGAGGCCAGACTATGCACCGGAACACCCATGCCGATTATGAGTTAGATTGCCACAGCAGGTCGGGTTCGATAGCTCTCCATTTATCGAAATTCGAATCCACCATTCTGGCTTGCTCCCCAGGTCTATTTCGCCCGGAGTCTTCCCCATATTTCCATACATTGCCGTTCCACTCGAGCAACCGAATAACCCGTCGCGCCCCTTCAAGTCGATTACATTCATACCATCCACTGCGAATAGGTGCCACGTCAGCCGAAAACCATCGAGTCTTGTTCATTCCCAATCTTCCTCTTATTGGCAATAACGATTGCTGCCCTACATTCGGCGCAGCCACTTCATATAGCATCCTGCGCTTTTCGGCAAACTTATATAAAAACGACGTCCCCGTCACCTGCCAATACCAACAGGATATTAATTTTAAAAATTGGTTTCAGATCGATCGTCCTTTACTGGCAAGCCAAATGCCCGATGAATGATCCAGCCGGACATGAAAATTGGCCATTGATATTACGATATCGCGTTGCAAATTGTCGTAACTTCGCTGGCTACAATGGATATTCTGAAAAATCGATACACCTTGGCATCCAATCGCACGTCTGGATAAAAACAGCCGCCTGAATTCAGCCTTCCGTCATGAATCAGAACACGCCCCCAAACGCCAAAGAACACTGTCTTCTCGCCGACCGGTCATCCCATCCCACTCAGCCCGCCACGCTATCCGAAAAACGGTTTTCCCCGTCCAAGCTGGCGGCCTTGACCGAAGTGGCGCTGGATTTTGGGTTGGATATGCGGGAGGTGCTAGCAGGCACCGGCCTTAGCGCCGAAGATGTCGCCAACCCATTCGTCCTTACGTCAAGGTTGCAATTCTTGACAGCCGCGCGCAATACGATCCGTCGATGCCCACGTTCGGACCTGGGTGTACAAGTTGGCAGGCTGCTCCACGCTTCAAGCTATGGAATGTTTGGGTATGCCGTACTGTGCTCGGAATCCATGGCTGATGCACTTGACTCGGCAATCAAATTTCACCAGCTTGCAAATGGCGTGCTCGGCGTGAGCTGGAACCAGCAGGAGGATTTGGTATTTTGGAATTTTTCCGGTTGGAACGAAACGAAATTGCCTGAAATCGATGCAGATTTATATCATTTTCTCGTCGATATGCAATTTGCATTACATGTGACAGTGGTCAAGGATGTCATGGGATCATGGTGCGTACCGGTGCGTGCGGAATTTATGCGTGAGCAACCACCTCATGCAAAGCTGCTATCGGAAACGCTCGAATGTCCACTTCTGTTCGAACAGCCATGCAACAGAGTCAGTTATCCGTCGGCATGGCTGCCACGCATTCCGCAGCTCGCTCATCCGGTCACGGCAGCACAGGTCTCGCGGCAATGCGCGCGCCTGTTGGACGAAATCCGTAATCAATCGGATATCACGCAGCGTGTCTATCAAATACTTACACGCACGCCGGGTAAATTCCCGGATATTGATGCTGTCGCCAGTGACTTATGTATGACCGCACGCACGTTGCGCCGCAAACTCGACGCGGCGGGAACGTCATATAACGAACTACTGACAAGCGTGCGAAGAGCGCTGGCCATTGATTATCTCAGTACAACCACGCTGAGCATCGAAGACATCGCATTCTTACTAGGATTCAGCGACGCAGTGAGCTTTCGGCATGCATTCAAGCGCTGGATGGGAACGACTCCGAATGATATCCGCCGTAATCGAGAGAAGTGGATTAACAGCGCGGAAACCAGAATTAAACCGGAGTAATTTCGATTGATGGGAACGGTCAATTTTTTTGACCGTTCCCATCATTTTTACAACCTCTGCGGTGATCCATATTTAACCTGCCGAATCAATTTAATTCTTTGCAATCAATATATCGAAAATATCGTCTTATCAGCACTAACGAAGAGTGATCATTAACCTGCGGGAATTAATATTCGCCGCATTCAAGGGAGTACACAGTCATCCAGCGATTTGCAAGTCTTTGGAATTGTATTGCTTCATACTCGATTCGGGCTTGTGCTCGCTTGACTATCGCTACTACGATAGATTGAGACACTCCGTATAGCGGCACTTCGCCCATTCGAGCATAGGAGGTGAAGATAAGTGCACGCATGAAACAAGCCGTTCGATAGGCCAGAGAAGCTGACTTTTCATTTTCGGTATACGGCTCTTGATGCTCATCGCCGCCGCGATGTTCGACTTGTGCGCGCGACATTCATTGGCTGTCGATCGTAGATCGTCGATTCACAGAGCGGCGCGAATCAGTATCGGCATTCGACCTACCAAACCGCCTTATCATCCATCCACAATAGCGCCTACCGTAAAAATCACTGACTCTCAAAGCGCATGAATAGATCGAACTCACAAATCATTCACCACGCCATTTTTCATCAGTCGCCCACACGAGCCTATCTTGATATTTATTTTCATTTCACACGAAAATAAATTCATAAACCAACATTTGAAATTTTAAAAGCATAATCCAAGATGGATCTTTTAACGGCAATGCGCGTTTTTGTCAATGTGGCGGAATTAGGCAGTTTTGTACGTGCCGCCAAATGCATCGGCATTTCAACCGCCGTGGCAACACGCCATATCGTGGCACTTGAAAATCGACTCGAAACCCGTCTTATCTATCGAACCACCCGCAGCCTTTCTTTAACGGAGGCTGGCTCGAAATATCTGATTAGCGCGCGGCAACTACTGGAAGATCTCGAAAAAATCGAGGAAGAAATTTCCTCAGTCAGTCGAGGGCCGATTGGCACTTTGCGCATAGCATCGTCTCCCGGCTTTGCTCAACATTGCCTCACTCCGCTCCTTCCATCATTCATGACGACATTCCCCAATATTTCCCCTGACCTGACGACCACGGAAAGACAAGTGGATTTCATCAAGGAAGGATTTGATATAGGAATATTAACGTCTCAGCAAATACGCCATCCCAGCACGGTAACCCGGTCGATAATTAATATCCGCATGATTGCCTGCGCATCGCAACAATACTTAAATACACATGGAACTCCACATCATCCAAACGAATTGGAAAAACATTCGGCCCTCGTACTATCCAACCTGTATCTCAATGGAAACAAATATAAATTCACGTTTGAAAATGAAATTCACCAACCCAAGCTTTCGAGTCGAATTTTAACCAACAACGACGAGATTATCCGTCATCTTGCACTGCTGGGATTCGGCATCGCGATATTGCCGGAATACACGGTCAATCGAGATATCGAGCTGGGGAATTTGCAGGGAATATTATCGAACTACGAGCTACCCAAACTCGAAATGTATATCGCGTACCCCAATCGTCAACACATGCCAATCAAGGTTCGCTCGTTTATCGATTATTTGCTCGCCAATTTCAATGAATGACCGCAACGAGTCCGGCAGAATTCCGCGGCAAGCCTCGCGGTTAGCGATGAAATACGATACAGAGGCCACCAGCGGCCATTATTACCAGCCCAACGCAAGCCAGGCTGCATCGGCAAATTATCTCGAATTGATTTCATCTGGAACAATGGGCAATCCGGGCGCCGCGTCAACGCGCGGTCAAAACACTCCAGGCGTGGCTCGATACGCTCGGCATAGAACCACGCCTGATTGTCAGACCGATACTGTCGTCACGCTTCGAGGAATGCCAGCAAATCCGCATTGACCTGGTCCGCGTGCGTCACACAAATGCCGTGTGAGCCGCCCGGATACACTTTCAGCGTTGCTTGTTTGATGATCGCCGCGGATAAGCGCGCGGACGCGTCGATCGGCACAATCTGATCGTCATCACCGTGCAGGATCAGCGTCGGCACGTCGATCTTCGCCAAATCCTCGGTATAGTCGACTTCGGAAAACTCGCGCACGCACGCGTACTGTCCCAGTATCCCGCCCGTCATCCCCTGCGCCCAGAATGCGTCGATCGTACCTTGCGACACCTTGGCGCCCGGCCGATTGAAACCGAAGAACGGCAACGCGAGATCCCGGTAGAACTGCGAGCGATTATCCGCGACACCCTTACGAATGCCGTCGAACACATCCATCGGCAGGCCGCTCGGGTTCGCCTCGGTCTTCAGCATGATCGGCGGTACTGCGCCGATCAGCACAACCTTCGCAATGCGGTGCGAGCCATGACGGCCGACATAATGCGAAACTTCACCGCCGCCCGTCGAATGACCGACGAGCGTCACGTCGCGCAAATCCAGCGCATCAATTAGCGCGGCGAGATCGTCGGCATACGTATCCATGTCGTTGCCCGCTGCCGGCTGCGCGGAGCGGCCGTGTCCGCGACGGTCGTGCGCGATCACCCGATAGCCATGCCGTGCGAGAAACAGCATTTGAGCGTCCCACGCATCGGCGTTCAGCGGCCAGCCGTGCGAGAACACAACCGGGCGCCCCGAGCCCCAATCCTTGTAGAAGATCCGCGTACCGTCTTTCGTCGTGATCGTGTCCATCCAAAGGCTCCGTATCGATGAGTATGTGTAGGCAATCGGCACAACGCGCGCCGATCGGACTGCGGGTCATCTGTCGCGGCAGCAGGCTGCCTGGATCATACCGTTCGGGGCTTCTTGAGCGCAGCTCGACAATGGGCAACGAGCCGGATGTGAAGTGCGTCAACGATCCATGCATGGCGTGTCGACCGCCGCATGCGCCGTGTTCAGCGCGCCATCCTGCGCTGCGTCAGCTTACCTGCATTCGAGCTTTCCGTCCGGCCCCGCCACGCCCGTCATGCATTCGGGCCGAGACGGGCGCCGTCACGCTCAACGCGATGCCGAGTAACGAGCAACGCCGTCGGTCATGACCGCAGCGTCCCCAGGGCGTTTGCCGCCCAGCGTGCAGTGCGGAACGGCACGCTGCTCGTGCTGCGCTCCGGCATTGCCTGAGTATTGCCTGAAATTCGCGCAATGAAATCCGCTCAAAACCGAGACTTGGTCTCTCCAATCAGGCACGAGCCGGTTCCAAGCCCCGCTTCGTGGCCGAAGCGCAGGGCGTCCCGCTGGCGCCCGCCCTCGCAAGCGCCAGCCGCAACCGCGCAACCCAATTGCCGCTTCTCGCCGAAGCCCCGATTCGCGGCCGGCAAGCGTGAATGGCCGCTGCCGAAGCCCGTCTGCCACGCCATCAAACATCGTAACGGCCGGCCGCGTCGCCAACCTCATCCAAAGCGGCCGGTTGTGTCATGTGTGGAACGCGAGTGTCTGCACGCGCATCAGAAGCGGTGGCGTAGCCCGAGATTGATGATGCCTTGGGTCCGCGTCCCGCCGTAGCCATAGGAACCGATCGAAGCCTGCGCCACCTGCGTCTGTCCGTCGAGCGTGCGCTGTTCGCCGTTCGCACGCTGCCACGCGCCGACCGCATAAAGATCGGTGCGCTTCGACAGCACGTAATCGGCGCCGGCGGACACCTGATGGTAGGTTGCACTCGTATCGCCGCGGGCGCGCGTGTAGCTATAGCCGACGCCGACGAGCAGGCTGGCCGTCGCCTGATAGTTGAAAAAGCCGCGCACGGTATCGTACTTCTGCGTGCTGCGGAACGCAGACATCGCATCGGCCTTGTACAGCGCATTGCTGTAGTCGATACCGGCGGCGAATGGCGCGAAGTTGTAACGCAACGCGCCGCGCGCGATGTTGATCGATTTCGCCGAGATATAGCCGCCGTTGACCAGCGACCCGTCGAACGTCCCGTCCGATGTGCCGTTCCAGCCGGTCCGGATACCGTTGGCGAGCGATGAACGATTCGCGGCGTGGTAATAGCCGCCCGCGACATCGACCGGACCGTTGCTGTACGAAAGACCCACCGACCAGGTTTGCCCGGCGCCGCTCTTGCCGGCCACACCGCCGAGCGCATACATGCCGACGAACCGGAATCCGCCGATCACGGGCGACGTGTATTTCACTGCATTGTCGGTACGCGACGACGTGTCGTAATTGTCGACATCGCCGGGCGTCGAATAGACGCTACCGAAGTAGAAATCGCCGGTTACCGGCCACGCCACGTCAGCAAGGGAATCGTATTGACGGCCAAGCGTCAGCGTGCCCCAACGTGCGCTTTCGAGACCGACGAACGCCTGCCGGCCGAACATCCGGTTGCCTTGCCCAAGCGCGCCGGTGTTCGGGTTGAAACCGTTTTCCAGCGTGAAAATCGCTTTCAGTCCGCCACCGAGATCCTCCACGCCTTTTACCCCGAAGCGGTTGCCGAGCAGATTGCCGTTGCCCAGACCGACGAGATGCTTACCTTCCGCATTCGCATTCCAAACAAACGACAAGGATGTATCGAACAAACCATAAAGCGTGACTTCCGATGCGCGGGCCGCTTGGCTGATGGTGAAAAAAGTGCCCGACAGCATTAAGAACCGAAGTGAGTTGTTCAAGGTGCGCTCCCCAGTGTTGACAGTGGTTGTCTTATGCGTCGGACGGCTTCCGGTATCGTGCTTTACCGTCCCTGGCGGGGCGGGAAAACTCCGAACGCGCTGCCGATTCTGGAAAGCATTCGCATCGCGGAGATGAGCGACAAATGACAAAAATGTCATTTCCGCGTCATCCCAAATGAGGTGGCAGCGATCTCGAATGCACGCTGAAGAACGGGTTCCGAAGCGAAATGGGGCGGAAGCGGCGATCCGATGCACACATGACGGCGTCATGCGAGCAGCGAAGAAAAGCTACGGCGCACGCTATGTGCAGAATGGGAATCGAAACACAGTCGGCGGCCGGGAAGCGATCGACGCGCGCAGTCGCGATCCGGGCCACGTTCATGTAATACCAATTCACGAAGCTGAGCGACGACAACGCTCCGTTCGAACTGCCTATTACGGGCCAGTGAGTCCGGCCGGCGAAGCGATTGAAAGCCTCCCCTCACGAGCAAAGGAAAAAATGTCCAGGCACAGCCTTAACGCAACCCGCAATTTATTTACGGAAGAGTCAGGAAACCGGGCCAGCGCGATGCGCGATACCGAGAAGACTTTCTCAATGGGGACCGTACCGCGTTACGACCGTAACTTCGCTTGACTCAGGTGATTTTCGAGATTGAAATTTGTGACAACGAGGCGATCAGCGAGCGTTGACATTTTGACTTGATCACAACACGGGGATTGTCATGGACGTTTCGATTCAGCAATCTGCGAGCCATTGGGGCACCGTGCCGGCTGAGTTTGCCATTCCCCTGGTTGAGAGCGCGTTCGTCCGTCGGCATCACGAAGACGGGCCAAGGTTGCGCGAGCATTCCCGTCGCTGGATGCTCGAGCATCGGCTGGTGCCGGCCGATGTCGTGGGAACTCAGGCCGATGGGCTGCGTTACACCGAACTAGTCGCAAGCTATTCAGCCGGTGCGCCCTTTGACGCATTGTGCGCGATCTCGGATTTCAATATCTGGTTCTTCGTGTGGGACGATAGGCACGGCCGATACGCGTTTCATCACCAACACGACCGATGGGAGGCCTTGCGCGACGCACTATATCGTGTCGTTGACGCGCCGGCGGCCTACTCGCACGATGGCGATCCGCTCCTTTGCGGGCTTGCCGATTGCCTGCTGCGTTTTCGTGCGCTGATGAGCGGGCACTGGAATACGAACATCGCGGAGCACCTGCGCGCTGTGATTCGCGCCTACGATATCGAATATCGCGAGCGTATCAACAACTACGTGCCGCCGATTGACGACTATGTGAAGCTGCGGGCCGGCACCTTCGGCTACTGCGTCTGGCTTGATTGCCTCGAACTCGCGGCAGGACGCACATTGCCGGCCGATATTCGTCAGTGGGACGAGTACCGTCGCGCGGGCCTGGCCAGTCAAGAGTTTGCGGGTTGGTATAACGATCTGTGCTCGATCCGCAAGGAACTGGCCGCCGGTGAGTTACACAACCTCGGGATCACGCTGATCAAACATCGTGGACTGTCGGTAGGCGATGCAATCGATGAAGTTCGCGAGCGCGTCATCACACGCGTCGAGGATTTCCTTCTCGCCGAGCGTGCGGCGCTGGACCGGGTGGATCGCGCGAATCTGCCGTCCGAAATCGCAGACACTGTCCGGCATTGTGTGTTCAACATGCGCAACTGGATCTCTTCCGTTTACTGGTTTCATCACGCATCCGAACGTTACAACTTAGACGCATGGGCAGACAGGTCGCATCCACCATACGTCGTCGACGCCTGAGCTGGAAGCAGTTTGTGATGCTCGCACGTCACGTGCAATGAAGCAGTATGGCGTAGCGCGGCAACTTAGAAGCGCGAACCAATGGCGGCGGAACGTTGGGTTATCCAAACTGCATGGCCGGCCGCTCTGTCCGACCGACGATCGTCGCAGGCGGGCTGGCGTGTGCGCAACTCGTGCGCACGCGCCAGCCGGTTACGGATTCGTCATTTCTCCTGCGGTCCCAATGGGCTGCGCGCCGTTTGAGCGCCGCTCCTGCCGGCGGACGACGATACGCTCCCCCCGGCATCCGGAACGACCTCGACGGTCACGTGCGACAGATCCTTGAAGCATTGCAGCAGGCCGTGATAGAAACGCGAATCCCGCGCCGTATCGCCGGTGGAGACGGAAACGACCGCGCTCATATGCCCTGGTCCGAGGCGCCAGACGTGCAGATCGTTGATCCGGTCGCCGCTGCCTTCGATGGCGGCGCGCACGCCGTCTGCCAGCCGACGATCCGAATTCATATCGAGCAGAACGCCGCCCGTGTCGCGCATCAGGCCGAACGACCAGTTCCCAATCACCAGCGCGCCGATGATGCCCGCGAGCGGGTCCATCCAGACCCAGCCAAACGCACGCGCGAGCAGCAGACCGATGATCGTCAGAACCGATACCGCCGCATCGGCAATCACGTGAATGTAAGCGGAGCGGATGTTGTGATCCCGCGCCGCCGCAGACCCGGCGTGATCATGTACGCCGAACGCGAGTTCATGCTCGCGGCCGTTCAGCCGCACGATGGCTCTGAACTGATGAGGCTCGGGGATAACCTCGAGCGACTCCAGATAGCCGCCACGGCTTTCCATCGCAAACTCCTGCCGGGTACCGTCTGGGCGGATCGTCGTCACGGACACGGCATTCGCATCGACGAACGTCGCATCGTTCGTGGCAGGCGCCACGCGGAACACGGGCGGCACGCCGTCTTCGAACACCGATACGAGGAATACACCTCGCTGATCGAAGATTTTGTGCACTTCCTCTTCGTGCCCGTGGCCATCGTGACCGCCGTGCGCATGCGCGTGATGATGGCCGTGGCTATGGTGATCGCCGCTCAACAACCATACGCTCACGATGTTGACGAGCAGGCCGGCAACCGCAATCGGAATCGCCTCACCGAAATGGATCGGAACGGGGGCAAACAAGCGTGCGACCGCCTCATACCCGATCAGCAGCGCGATCATCGCGAGCACGATGGCGCTCGTGAAGCCTGCGAGGTCGCCGAGTTTCCCCGTGCCGAATACGAAACGCGGATCGCTCGCGTGTTTGCGCGCATAGGTATACGCAAGCGCGGCGATCAGCATCGCGCCAGCGTGGGTCGACATGTGCAACCCGTCGGCGATGAGCGCCAGCGAGCCGAAAACCGATCCGCCGACAATCTCGGCCACCATCATGGCCGCGCACAGCCCGATGACCATCCAGGTTTTGCGCTCGTTCTCCTCGTGCGCAGTCCCCAGAAAAATGTGGTCGTGCCCCGCACCGAATGCAGCATCCTTGAATTCGCTCATCTCAGCCCCCGATTACTTGAAATAGCTGTGAACGACTTCAATCAATTGCTCGGTCGCGCTGCCTTCGTCTTCATGCCCTTCAACGTCGACGAGATGGCTGCGAATGTGCTCCTCGAGCACGACCGCGAGCAGCCCGTTCATCGCGCCGCGGCTGCTCGTGATGCGCTGGAGGATTTCGTTGCAGCCGCGCTCTTCTTCCAGCGCACGCTCGATTGCTTCGACCTGTCCCTTGATGCGGCGGACGCGATTCAGCAGCTTCTGCTTGTCCTTGACGGTGTGGCTCATGGTGGCGCCCTCATATAGTGGGGGGGAGTATACGCCACTCCTCATCACGCGTTGCCGCGATAGACGATATATCCAACGCCAACGTCACCGAATGCGCTAAATTCCCGCATCGCGCAGTCTCTGTCTCAGTGCATTCGAGATGACCGGGACAGAGCTCAGACTCATCGCAAGGGCGGCAATCATCGGCGAGAGCAATCGCCCGGTGCTCGAATCCGAGTCCAGGGACATGGACTGCTGTATCGGCCATTCGCCGGTCAGCCCGCTCACTGCCAATCCATTGATGGACAGCATCGCGCAATGCAACTTCTGAGACCGCATCAAACTTGGCCTGGATTGCGCGAGCAGCCTGTCTGCTCGCGTCGAGCGCGAGCCCGCCAGGTCGAAGGCGCGGCCGTTCGGAACGTGCCGCGCCAGGTTTTGGACAGCGGCGCGCACATCAATGTTGGACTGCCCACTTCGGCTCAATCAGCCGGTGGAGTTCCTTGTTGCGTGCGATCGTCGCTTCGCTAGGCGGATAGTCGAGCTTGCTCGTCGGCAACAAACCATCGTGATAGGCCTGGATCAACTCTTGCCGAACCTGCTCCCGAGTCTTGCCTGACGACACGGTATTTGCGCTTTGTGCCTGCGACACCACAGACGAAGTCGCGCTGTCGCCAACGACAGCGCCGCTGTTTAGCGCGACGACAGGATAGGCGTGGCCGCCATCGGCAAATGCGGACGCGGAGGCGAAAGCGGCAATGGCGACGGCGGCAACGATTTCAAGCTTCATGTTTTCTCTCCATTGTGAGGTACACAGCCGAACCTACGGCTCCATGAGCGTCCATTCTGAAGAGCCGGCCCTGATCGAACCGTGACATGAAGATGATTTTTTGATCATGCTGCTTTTATTGTCAGCCGTACCCTGAGGCGCCACGCGCGGTTACCTAAAAAAGGCCCGGCCTGATCAGCCGGGCTGACAAAGACAAAATCCCTTATTAATCGCTATTCCATGAGTGACTCGGCGACGTGCGTGGACGAAATGCATCGGGCGAATCACGTCGCTCCCGGCAACGGACTCGAAACCAGCACGGCAGCGACCGTCAGAACGCCCAGTAGAATCAGGGATTCGACATGAAGCACAGCACCGAAACGCCTAAGCGGCTTGGTAAATTCTGATTTCGTCGGCATCCTGAGCGCCGACAGCAGCGTCGGCATTTCGAAGAAGCGGTTATGTCCGCCGAGCGCGGCCGCAATCAGCACGAGCACAAGTTTCAACAAAAGAATCTGGCCGTATGCCGATCCCCCTATATTCACCGGCGTATCGACCCATCTCCATCCGTTGTATGCCCCGGTACTGAACAAAATCATCAACGCATAAGTCGACGCGTCTGAAAGCGATTGCACGAACGACGCACTGGTCTGCCGTTCGCTTCCAGGCGCGTCAAGCAGGCTCGGCATCACGACGTAGGTCGTCACCAGAACGAGCCCCACCCACGTACTAACGGCCAGCAGATGCAACCAGTCCACCCACACCGGCAGGCTGAAGGGGCCCGTATCGACCGGATGGCCGCTGTTGCTACGCGCCAACGCAACGCAGGCCAATGCAACCCAAATCGCGAACGCGAAGCGCTTCTCGCCGCCCTGGCGCCGGAATACCAATACGACGACGCAAAGCATGAAAATCGCGCCGGCCAGCCACGCATGCCCAAAGCCGGTTCCCACGAGCATGGACCACACGGCGTGCCCAGCCTCGAGCAACGTCGAATCACTCATCAACGCACAATGTGCCCAGAACGACAGCATGCTCGCCAGCAGAGAAAGAACGGACGCCATCCGAATTGTCGTGGCGAGCAGGCGGCCCACGTCGGCTTGCCACGGGGAGTCTCCCCGCACAAGCCAACGGCTGCTGAGTAACGCGCCCACGATCACCGCGAAGCCAACGTTCTGAATCGCCACCGCGATCAGACGCAGAACGCCGAGGAGCCCGTCGTTCATTACTTCACCTTGAACGTGTAGGCACCCTTGGTCTTGTGCGCGTCCGCAGTCATGACAGCCCACTGAACCGTATACGCGCCGGACGCGAGCTTCGGTACGGCGAGCGTCATCACGCGCGGATTGGACGCATCGACCTTCGCTTTTTCCTTCGTCACCGGCGCGCCAGTCGCATCGGCGATTTTCACCGAACTGAAGGTCGGCTCGAGGTCTTCATTGAAAGTCAGCCGCAATGCATCTGGCGTAGTGTCGACGGTACTGCCCGACGCTGGCGTTGCGCTTTCCAGTTTGCCATGCGCGAACGCGGCGACGGGCACGGACGCAACAGCACCGGCGATAGCGAGGCCGGCGAAATGTCTGAGAGTCGAGGACTTCATGTTGTTGCTCATCTCGAAGAATGAGACGGGGGCTGCGGCATGCGCGCCCCGTCGTTTGCCGTCACTGCTTCTGCAGCTTGACGACGGTCAATGCGCCGTCGACTTCCTCGGCGACGAAATCGATCTTGTCGCCGACCTTCACCTGCGACAGCATCGCCGGGTCCTTGGCCTTGAACACCATCGTCATCGCTTCCATGCCGAGGTTGTCGAGCGGACCGTGCTTGATGGTCAGCTTGCCTGCAGCCATATCGATCTTCTTGATTTCACCGTGCGACATGCTGCCCGGTGCGTCGGCGCTTTGCTTTGCGTCGTCGCTCATGGTCATGTTGCTCATATCGCCTGCTGCATACGTCGACGCAGAGAACGCGAGCGCGCAGCCCATGGCCATCGAAAACAGTGCTTTCTTCATCGTGCTATCTCCAGAGTTGAGGTGATGAAACCGATGCTCGGGGGTGGCCCCGGCCTTGTTGTGTCAATCAACTGTCCGGCAGTTCGCCGGCGTATTCGTATGCAACGGTGCCTTTGGGATGCTTGAACCAGCCGGGATCGCGATAGTCGTTCCGCCCGAGTCCGCGCCGAACCTTGACGACCGTGAACATGCCGCCCATCTCCAGCGGCCCGAATGGACCCGTGCCTGTCATCATCGGCAGCGTGTTGTCGGGCAGCGGCATTTCCATCTCGCCCATTGCGCCACCGGTGCTGCCCATTGCCATGTAGTCGGGCACCAGCTTGTTGATGCGCTTGGCCAAGTCTTTCTGCGGCACGCCGATCATGGTCGGCACGCTGTGCCCCATCGCATTCATCGTGTGATGCGATTTGTGGCAATGAAACGCCCAATCTCCCGGCCGGTCCGCGGTAAATTCGATCGCACGCATCTGGCCGACCGCAACGTCGACCGTCACCTCCGGCCAACGGGCCGCTGGTGGAATCCAGCCGCCATCCGTACCCGCCACCTCGAAGTGGTAACCATGCAAGTGAATCGGGTGGTTCGTCATCGTCAGATTGCCAAACCGGATTCGCACGCGATCGCCGGCCCGAACCGGCAACGGATCGATACCAGGAAACACGCGCGAGTTGAAGGTCCACATGTTGAAGTCGGTCATCTCGTTGACGCGTGGCGTGAAGCTGCCCGGCTCGATATCGTAGGCAGACAGCAGAAACACGAAATCGCGGTCGACCGGCATGACGCCACGGTCTTTCGGGTGCACGATGAACATGCCCATCATGCCCATCGCCATCTGCACCATCTCGTCGGCGTGCGGGTGATACATGAAGGTGCCGTGCTTCTCGAGCTGGAACTCGTACACGAACGTCTTGCCGGGCGGGATGTGCGGCTGCGTCAAGCCGCCGACACCGTCCATCCCGTTCGGCAGCAGCATCCCGTGCCAATGGATCGTCGTGTGCTCGGGCAACTTGTTGGTAACGAAGATGCGGACCTTGTCGCCTTCGACAGCCTCGATCGTCGGGCCCGGCGATTGACCGTTGTAGCCCCACAGATTTGCTTTCATCCCGGAGGCCATTTCACGCACCACGGGCTCGGCTGTCAGATGAAACTCCTTCCAGCCATTCTTCATCCGCCACGGCAACGTCCAGCCGTTCAACGTCGCGACCGGTGTGTATGGGCGGCCATTGGGCGGCACGAGCGGCGGCTGCATCGTCGCCTTCGCCATGGTTGGCGCTTCCGGCAACGAAGCCGCGCCGGCCTTGCTGACCATCGCGGCGCCGAGGATTGCGGCCCCCGAGCCGCTGAGGAATTGTCGACGGGACACCATGTTATTTACCTTCCGAATGCGTTTCGTGCGCCGGTTGTGCCGTGGATGCCGGCGCCGGTTGTGCCATCGTTGCCGTGGACGGTTTCACCGACGATTGCACGTCCGTCGGCGTTGGCGCGGCCGGCGCGGCGCCGGCTTGCGGCAGGCGTCCGCCCAGCGCTTGCTGGAGATCCGTTTCCGCGAGCCAGTAATCTTTCAACGCGTCGATATAGCTGTTCACCGCGCCGACTTGCTCGCGCGAGTCGGCGAGTAGTTCGAAAACACTGACGAGCATGCCGTTGTAGCGGAGCAGTAGTTCGTCAGAGATCGTCTTGCGGATCGGCACGACCTCGTCGCGATAGTGCTTCGCGACGTCGTAACTGCTGGCGTAAGCGGAATACGACTCGCGCACCTCCGATCGCGCATCGATCGCCGTTTGGGCAAGCCGGTTCACAGACTGCATGTAGATGGCTTGCGCGCGGGCGACCTTGGCGCTGCCGAAATCGAAAATGGGGATTTCGATACTGATTTCGTAGCCGTGCTCGCGGCCCTTGTCGGTCTCGTAGTTGTTCTGATAGCCGATATCGAGTGCGTTGATGAATCGCGTTGCGTTGCTAAGGCCCAGAGACGAGGCAACCCCCTGCGTGCGCAGCTTCGCCGCCTGGATGTCGAGCCGGTTCTGCATCGCGAACTGCTCGAGATCCTTCAGTTCCGGCCGTTCCTTCGGCAGATCCGGCAAGCGATCAGGCAACGTGTACTGCGTGCCGGTACCCCATACGCCCATCGTGCGCGTGAGTTTCTCCCTAGCCGATACCGCTTGCTGCCGGGCCTTGGCGGCCTGCGCGATCGAATCGGCGTAGAACGCCTGCTCCCGCACATAATCGAGTTTGCTGAAGTTCCCCGCCTGCCGCATGCGCGAAGCCAATTCGGCCCCTGCGTCAGCGGAGTCCCTCACCTGGTTCGCGTAGTTGGCGGCCTGCTCGGCGGCCACTGCGTTAATGTAGGCGCGCCGCGCCTCGGCTGCGAGCTTCAGCATAGCGTCGGCAGTCTCGAGTTTCGTTTGCTCGAAGCGTCGGCCCTCGATATGTGCGGCGAACGGCAAGGTCAGGATGCTCAGTACGTTCGCCGAAAACGCACGGCCGATGCTCAGATCGCCATTGCCCGCTCGCGTGCGGCTGAACGTGAAGCCCGGGTTCGGCAGCCGCCCCGCCTGCACCAGATCGGCTTCCGAAAGCCCCAATTCCGCATACGATGCCTGCAATCCTCGATTGTTCAGCAGAGCGATCTGGACGGCGTCGTCCATCGAGAGCGGCTTGGCAAGCAATTGCTGCGTCCGCTTGGCCACTGCGTCCCGATCGGTATCGGTTTTGACGATGACCGCGTCCTTGCCGAGGCGCTCCGTGGCGATCGACGACACCGCACCAAACCCGCCGTCCTTCGAGAAGGTGGTACAGCCGGCCAGAAACGCCATGAAGGCAACACCCGCGCTCATGCGCGTTGAAACGAATCGTTTCATCATTTGGCGGGCTTTCCATGTTGCGAACGATTCGACTTGCGATCGCCGGCTGACTCGTTCATCTCGCCGCCGTGCGTGATGCCGCCGCCGGCTGGCTTATCCTGGACCGCTTGATTGAGTTGCGGCCAAGTCAGGTTGTCGGCATCGTTGTATCGGCGATAGCCGTCGAAGGCCGGCGCAGCCGAAATCGCCGGGACGGATGCCGCTGCATCCGTCGGATCGGGAATCGTTTTTGTGGCGTGCACGAGCGTCGGCAATGAAGCCGCCGCGCCCAGCAGCGCCGCAGAAATCAGTCGCATAGATTTTCTCGTCGTAAATCATCTGACGGACCCACGCAGGAGCGTCAGTACGAATGGCACATCCCGCGCGCTACCCGCGGGGAAGCATCAGACGAGGGCGTAGCGAGGAGGTCGCTCGATGCCGTCGGTCAGGAAAGACACGACACCGGCACCAGGCGCAATGGATACGACGACGCGTGTTGCGTCCGAGGATATGACGACGGCCGGCACCGCCGGTAACCCTGTGCCGAAGCAGCAGGCCGCACATGTCGAACATGAATGTGCGTGATGGCTGCCGCCGTGGTGACGAGCGTGATGGTCGCCGGCCGCGAGCGCCGTTGCGGGCATGTCGTGATGATGCTCAGACATGCGTTGTTCGGCATGAACGATTGGCGTTTCGCCGGCTTTGGCAAGCACGCTGGCGCATTTCATCGAGGCAGCCGCAAACGACTGAACCGGCAGGCTCAGCGCCAACAGCACGACGATGAAGAAATTGCGCCAATATGACATGGGGGCGGAGCTTAGCACAGGCAGTTCGCTACGATAACTTCGATAACATATCCGGGTGTGGCCACCAGCGGGATAGCCGGGATCTAGCTTATCGGCCGATATGTGACGAAGGCGTGGTCGAAAAATGATCATTTTTTCATCCAGCGATGACGGCCGCGCTCGCCGGCCGCAGCCATCGCGGATTCATGAAAAAATTGTCATCCAGCCGTCATTTTTCACGCCCTTTCCCACCCGTATGCTGGGCGCAGCGCGTGCCCCGCCGAGCCCGTCGATAGGCCTATTGCACTTCCATGCGGATACTCATAGTCGAAGACGAACCCAAAATGGCGTCATACCTCCGAAAGGGGCTGACGGAAGCGAGCTATACCGTCGATGTCGCCGAGAACGGCAAAACCGGATTGTTCCTCGCGCTACATGAAAATTTTGACCTCGTCGTGCTCGACGTCATGCTCCCGGAACTGGACGGGTTCGAAGTACTCAAGCGCCTGCGAGCGGAAAAGCAGATGCCGGTGCTGCTGCTTACCGCCCGCGACGCGATCGAGGACAAAGTAACCGGGCTTGAACTCGGCGCCGACGACTATCTGCTCAAACCGTTTGCCTACGCGGAATTTCTCGCGCGTATCCGGTCGTTGCTGCGGCGCGCACCGAGGAGCGTGCGGGACATTCTGCTCATTGCGGACATGGAGATCGACCTGCTCAAGCGGCGGGTGCGCCGCGGCGACAATCGCATCGAGCTGACCGCACAGGAATTCGCGTTGCTGCAGCTTCTAGCTGAACGGGAAGGCGAGGTTTTGACGCGTACCTTCATCACCTCGCAGATTTGGGACATGAACTTCGACAGCGATACGAACGTCGTCGACGCCGCGATCAAGCGCTTGCGTGCCAAAGTCGATAATTCATATGACAAAAAGCTGATCCACACCATCCGAGGCATGGGATACGTGCTCGAGGACCGCTCATGACGGAAAAGGCGGCGCCTTACTCGCTGCTCACACGGTTGACGCTCGCCTTTGCGGCCGTCGCCGGCATGGCGTTTGCGCTGACTGGCGCTTACCTGTATCGGTCCCTGTCGACTGAATTGCAGCGGCGCGACGATATCGAGATCAGCGGCAAGCTGAGTCAGTTTTTGCAGTTGGCTCACGCCAGCGGTTCGACACAGCGCGTTCGCGCAACTCCCGCAATGTTCCATGAGGCGCTTCTCTCGCACCCCGGCGTCTACCTCGGTATCTACGATGCGCAGAACAATCCGCTAATCGAGCACACGGCCGCGCCGGGCGTGACGTTGAAATCGATCGCCACCGGCGGCCATCCGCCTCGTGTTCCATATACGTGCGAGCCGGAGGGCATCGGGCTGTCGCGCTGCATTTTCGCGCGTGACAGATTGCCCTCCGGCGAAGACATACAGGTCTCGCTTGTGCGAACCGCCACTGACCGGCAGTCGCTGCTGGAAAACTATTGCACCGACATCTGGCTTGCGGTCGCGGCCGGCGCGGCATTGCTCGGCGGCTTGGGTTATGCGATCGCCCGTCGAGGCCTTCGCCCGGTGGAAAGCCTGGGCCGCCAGACCTCGACGATTGAGGCGCACAATTTGAGCGAGCGACTCGACATACGCGGTGGCCCGCTCGAGCTGCGCGAGCTCGCGTCGTCGGTCAATCGCATGCTGGATCGGCTCGAGCGCGCGTTCGTGCGCCTCTCGCAGTTCTCTTCCGACCTCGCTCACGATATGCGCACACCCCTCGCCAACGTGATCAGCTCGTCGCAGATCACATTGTCGCGGCCGAGAACGCGTGACGAATACGAGACGTTGATCGGCTCGAACATCGAGGAATGCGAGCGCCTGCAACGGATGATCGAAAGCATGCTGTTCCTCGCACGTGCCGACAACGCGCGGCAACCCCTCAAGCTGTCAGATCTCGAATCCGGTGACGAACTGATGCGGCTGGCCTCTTACTTCCAGAGCGTCGCTGACGAGAAGCGCATCGATATCGTGGTCCAGGGCAGCGCCCGCGTCTCGGCCGATGCGACGTTGTTTCGCCGGGCGCTCGGCAATCTCGTGTCAAACGCCATCGACCACGCGCTGGCCGGATCGACGGTCGTGCTGGCTTCGAGTTGCTCGGGAAGACATGCCGTCATCGAGGTAACCAATCACGGACAGCCGATCCCGCCCGAGCACATCGACCGAATTTTCGAGCGCTTTTATCGAGTCGACACCGCACGGCACGGGTCGTCCAGGAACGCGGGCCTCGGGCTCGCCATCGTGAAATCCATCATGGAGCTGCACCACGGAAGCATCGACGCAACAAGCGGCGACGCCGGTACGACTTTCACCCTGCGCTTTCCGGATTCCACCGGCATGTGAGCCTTTGACGCAAACGCGCTCAAGGAGATCGACGATGGCGCTCCCCATCCCAGCGCGGCGCCATGCGGAGCCGGCTCGGAACAATTCTCCGGTTTGAGCCGGACAGGCCACTCACGCGAAGCTGATGCAACCTTGGCCATGAATCTTTCCGTGGCCGCAGACCGGCGGCATCGGGACTAGCTCGGTGCCGGCTGCTTCATAGTTTTTACCTATCAATTACTCGAATCCCTCTTCGAGAAAAGCTCGCATTCGTCGAGCACCCGCATCTGCCTAACAAGCGACTTCCCTCCTCCCGTCCCCCAAAAATCATGTTGACTTTATATCTTTCGATATATATCTTTAGATACATCTAAAAACACATTGGAGTCCTGAGATGCGCCATGCTCATCTGTTCTCGCGCCGTATGGGCGGCATGCACGATGTATCCGGCCACGGGCGATACGCCCATGAACATCATCATCGTGAACGGTTCGGCCGCGACCCGTTCCCGTTCAGCCACGAATGGCTTGGTCACGGACCGTTCGCGATGTTTCATCACATGCGGCACATGATCGGCGGTCGCCGGCGCGGCGGCGGCGGCCGGCACGGCTTCGGGCCGTTCGGCGAAGGTTTCGGCAGCGGCTTCGGCAGCGGCTTCGGCGGCGGCCCGAACGGCTTCGGCAACGACGACGCATTGCCACGCGGCCGCCAGTTCAGCGCGGACGACCTGCAACTGCTGCTGCTCGCGCTGCTCGCCGATCAGCCCAGCCACGGTTATGAACTGATCAAGGCGCTCGACACCCGCTCGGGCGGCTTTTACGCGCCCAGCCCCGGCATGGTGTACCCCGCGCTCACGTATCTGGAGGAACTCGGCTACGTAACGGTGCAAGCGGAAGGCAATCGCAAGCGCTACGCGCTTGCCGATACCGGCCGTGCGCATTTGAACGCGCAGCGCGAACGTGTCGAGATGCTGTTTGCGAAGCTCGAGCACCTCGGCCGCAAGATGGAATTCATGCGCCGCGCATTCGCTGGCGACGCACCGGCCGACGACGATACGCGCGGCTGGCTTCAGGAATTCGTCGACGCGCGGATGGCACTAAAACATGCGCTGCTGCGCAAGAGCGGCGCGAGCGCCGACGAGCAACGCCGCATCGCGGCGATCTTGCGGCGCGCCACCGCTGAAATCGAAGGCCGGACAACGGACTGAGCGCCCGCATCGGCTTTTCAAGGAGAACCGCTTCATGACCCAACCGATGACCGAGCGCATGGTCGCACGCGTGCGCCACCCACTGAAATTCCGCTTGCTGCAAGTCAAGCACGTCAGTGCCGTCACGCCGCATCTGATGCGCGTCACGCTCACGGGCGATGAATTGCACGACTTCGAATCCGCGTCGTTCGACGATCACGTGAAGGTATTTTTTCCGCCTCCCGGCGAAGACGCGCCCGCGCGCCCCGAACTCGGCCCGAACGGCATCGTGTTCCCCGAAGACCGGCCGCGCCCCGTTGCACGCGATTTCACGCCGCGCCGCTACGATCGCGACGCGCGCGAACTCGATCTCGATTTCGTGCTGCATCATCCGGGTCCGGCATCGCAATGGGCGGCGCACGCACAGGTCGGGCAAATGCTCGGCATCGGCGGCCCGCGCGGCTCATTCGTTATCCCGAAGGATTTCGACTGGCATCTGCTGATCGGCGACGACACCGCGTTGCCCGCGATCGCCCGGCGGCTCGAAGAATTGCCGGCCGGCGCGCGCGTCACGGTGGTGCTGGAAGTTGCTGATCCGTCTGCGCAGATCGACTTTGCCACCCGCACGAATCTGTATCGGGTTTGGCTCCATCGGAACGATGCGGCGCAAACCACAAACGGTGCGAGTCAACTGGTCAGCGCGCTGCGCGATTTGCCGCTGCCGGCAGGCGACGGCTATGTATGGGCTGCCGGCGAAGCGTCCGAGATGCGCGCCGTGCGCGAGCATCTGTGCGGCGAGCGCGGCATCGCGAAATCACGGATTCGAGCAGCCGCGTATTGGAAGCGCGGCGCGAGCGCGGTTCACGAATCGCTCGACGACTAAGCCCCTGGCCCGCGATAGCCGGCGTCCCCCATCGCGCCGGCAAGCCGCAGGCGCATTGCGATCGGCGGCTGTTGCCGCCGTTGCATCCTCACGTGCAATGTTCTATATCTATTTTGACGGCCTGCGTTTGCGCCGGCGAAGGTGTCACGGCGCACGCCGGCGTGGTTCGTCATGAACGCCGAAGCAAGCGTTCGCGCGTTGTGCATCGTTGCCCGATACACCATGCCCCATCCATCCAACTCCGCCGGTATTGGGAAGAAGCTCAGGATTGCCGGCTATTGCAGTCTTGCCGCAATCGCGATCGGGCTATTCGTCGCGATGTGCGCGATCCTGAAAGACGGTGTGCCCGATCGCGAAGCCGCGCATCGGCGGCAGAATGAAAGCGTCGAATTGCATGGCGGCACGAACGCCGAACACGCCGCCGCAAATGATGCCGCCGAAGCGAAAACGCCCGGTTGATTCGTCACTTCGTGAGCGCCGATCAGCCTGAATAATCAGTCGATGCGAATCGACTTGCCGTGCAGCCGTGCGAATGTGGCGGCATGCACCGCCTCGCCGATCCGATCAAGCAGCGCCGTCAACGGACGGCCGTACAAATGAACGGCTAGCGCACCGGCCGTTCCGACCAACACGCCGCCCGCGATGTCGAACGGCCAGTGCACGCCGACATAAACACGCCCCCACCCGACCACCACCGCGATGAACGCGAGCACGATGCCCGCCGTGCGCGTCGCCGCCGCGACGATAAGGCCCGCCGCAATGCTCGCAACGAAGGTCATGTGATCGCTTGGAAATGAGCTGTCCGGCGCGTGCGGCACGAGTTGCGTGCCGATGCCGAGCGCGAACGGCCGCGCAGAGTACCAGAAATAGCCGATCACCTGCGCGAGCGCGAGCGCCGCGCACGCGCCAAGACCGGCTTCGATTGCCTGCCGTCGAGTTGGGCGCGCGCCCATGATCCAGGTCAGCAGCAGCAGGATCGGCACCGCGTACACCAGCCAGTCAGCGGCAAACACCCCAAAATGGGCAACGGCTGAATTGGGCGTCAAACCCGCGTTGAGCGCGGAAAAAATGGCGAGATTAAGATTTTGCATGGGACGAAAACAGTGGCGGAATCGCACGGCACCGAGTAATGAAGTTCGTCCAATGCTAAAAAGCACATGCTTAAGAACAACTTAATACCCGAAGCGCCACAAAACCAAAGGAAAGTCGAAGATTCTAACAACGCGCGGGTTCGAGAACACAAGTTCGATGAAAGTTCAATCGCGCGGCCTTTCTTGGTAAGCCAGCCCACCTTTCCTTTCCCCGTAATCACTCACCATTCCTTCCCCGAAAAAGCTCACCTTTCTCTTTTATTCATAATATTTCGAACGCCTGACAACCAATCTTCCCGCCTGATATTCGCGCCAAACCGCCACTACACAATTGTCAAAATTTGTCATTTCGTTTTACTAATTTTCGCAATAATCTTTTCCAAGTGCGGCACCGCACAAGTACCGCGGCCGCGCTTAGCATAGCGAGTGCTCTTGCTTGCCAACGAAACGACCACGAAAGGAGTACCCATGAAATCCAGCGACGTTCGATCGAAAGCTTTTGCGATGCCTCTTACAAGCCCGGCATTCCCAATGGGTCCGTACCGTTTCGTCAATCGGGAATTTCTGATCATCACCTATCGCACCGACATCGATCGCCTGCGCGAAATCGTTCCGGAGCCGCTGAAAGTCACCGAGCCTCTCGTCCATTACGAATTCATCCGGATGCCCGATTCGACGGGTTTCGGCGATTACACCGAGAGCGGACAGGTGATTCCCGTCGAATTCAATGGTCAGCCGGGCGGCTACACGCTCGCCATGTACCTGAACGACCATCCGCCGATTGCGGGAGGCCGCGAATTGTGGGGCTTCCCGAAAAAACTCGCACAGCCGACGCTCGAGACCCACATCGATACGCTGCTCGGCACGCTCGACTATGGCCCCGTGCGCGTTGCGACGGGCACGATGGGCTACAAGCACAAGGAACTCGATATCGCCGAGCAAGCCAAGCGCCTCGGTGGAGCGAATTTCCTGCTCAAGATCATTCCACACGTCGACGGCTCGCCGCGCGTGTGCGAACTCGTCCGCTATTACCTGCAGGACATCACGATGAAAGGCGCATGGACCGGCCCCGCTGCGCTGTCGCTCTCGCAACACGCGCTTGCGCCCGTTGCCGATCTGCCGGTGCTCGAAGTTGTCGAGGCGCGCCATCTGATCGCCGATTTGACACTCGGCTTGGGCGAAGTCGTCTACGATTACCTCGCGCAGTGACGCGCGTCATTTTTTCTTCCACCCCATTCTCCATAGGAATTCGATCATGAGCAATCTGAACGGCAAAACCGCAGTCGTGACGGGCGCCGCAAGCGGCATCGGCAAGGAAATCGCGCTGGAACTCGCTCGCGCAGGCGCGGCCGTTGCGATCGCTGACCTGAACCAGGACGGTGCCAATGCGGTCGCCGCGGAAATCGAGCAAGCCGGCGGCAAGGCAATTGGCGTCGCGATGGACGTGACGAATGAGGACGCGGTCAACACCGGCATCGACAAGGTCGCCCAGACGTTCGGCTCGGTCGACATTCTCGTGTCGAATGCGGGTATCCAGATCGTCAATCCGATCGAGAACTATTCGTTTGCCGATTGGAAGAAGATGCAGGCGATCCACGTCGACGGCGCGTTCCTGACCACGAAGGCCGCGCTCAAGCATATGTACAAGGACGATCGCGGCGGCGTCGTCATCTATATGGGCTCGGTGCATTCGCACGAGGCGTCGCCCCTCAAGTCGGCCTACGTAACCGCCAAGCACGGCCTGCTCGGTCTTGCGCGCGTGCTCGCGAAGGAAGGCGCGAAGCACAACGTGCGCTCGCATGTCGTGTGCCCCGGCTTCGTGCGCACGCCGCTCGTCGACAAGCAGATTCCCGAACAAGCGAAAGAGCTTGGCATCAGCGAAGACGAAGTGGTGAAGAAAGTGATGCTCGGCCAAACGGTCGACGGCGTGTTCACCACCGTCGAGGATGTCGCAAAGACGGTGCTGTTCCTGTCGGCATTCCCGAGCGCCGCACTCACCGGCCAATCGTTCATCGTCAGCCACGGCTGGTTCATGCAATGAAACCGCGCGCCCGGACCGAGAAGCAGGCGGTCGACCCGGAAATCCTGCACAACGAAGCAAGTGCACCACACGTGCCGGCCCGCGATCTGCCGTATGAAACGATCGCACTCGTGCTGCAAGGCGGCGGCGCGCTCGGCTCGTATCAAGCCGGCGTGTTCGAAGGGCTTCATGATGCGAGGATTCCGCTCAACTGGATCGCCGGCATTTCGATCGGTGCGCTCAATACCGCGTTGATCGCCGGCAATCCGCCCGAGCGGCGCGTCGAGCGGCTGCGGGAGTTTTGGGAGACGATCTGCCAGCCCGCCTTCTTCCCGTCGCTGCCGGCCGCGTTCGAGCACGCGCTGTTCAACAGCCACGAGCATCTACGTTCGATGCTGACCGCAACGCAAACCGCCAGCGCGTTCCTGCAAGGACAGCGCGGCTTTTTCGTGCCGCGTTTTCCGCCGCTGTTGCCGAACATGACGCAGCCGCCCGAGAAGGTCAGCTATTACGATACGTCTGCGCTGCGTGCGACGCTGCTCAAGCTGTGCGACTTCGACCGGATCAATTCCGGCGAAATCCGGGTATCGGTCGGTGCGGTCAATGTCGGCACCGGCAACTTCGCGTATTTCGACAACACGAAAACGACGTTGCGGCCCGAGCACTTCATGGCGTCCGGCGCGCTGCCACCCGGCTTTCCGCCCGTCGAAATCGACGGCGAGTTCTATTGGGACGGCGGCGTGGTGTCGAACACGCCGCTCATGGAGGTGCTGCGCGCAACGCCGCGCCGCAACACACTCGTCTTCCAGGTCGATCTGTGGAGCGCGCACGGACCGTTGCCGGAATCGCTGAACGATGTTGCCGAACGCACCAAAGACGTCCAGTACTCGAGCCGCACGCGCTTCGTGACCGACATGCTGCAACGCGAACAACGGTTCCGCAACGTGCTGCGCCGGGTGCTCGAGCAGGTGCCCGAAAGCGTGCGCAAGCAGGACCCGTGGTGCCAAAAAGCCGAAGAGCTGTCGTGCAGCCGCAGCTACAACGTGCAGCACTTGATCTACCAACAGAAATCCTACGAGCACCAGTACAAAGACGTTCAATTCGGCTTGTCGACGATGCGCGATCACTGGAATGCCGGGCTCACTGATATTCGCAAGACGCTCTCCGTGAGCGACGGCCTCGACCTGCCCAACAACGACGCGGGCTTCGTCACGCACGATATCCACCGAATCCGGTAACGCTCTTTCAACGTTGCTGCCAATCCGCGGCCGGTTTACATCGGCCGCGCTTTTTTTCTTTCCGTCGACAACCATGCCACTTCTGCTCATTCCACTCGTGCTCGCCGCACTCATGTGGGGCGCCGTTCTCGCCTTCGATGCGATGGCCACTTGGCTGGGCAGCACGACCGCGATAGGCTTGGCCGCCGTTGCCGCCGTACTGCTTGTGGCTGCGATCGCCTTTTGGGTCAGGCGTTACCGTGAAATCGCACCGAACGCGCACGACGACGGCTGGACGCATGTGGTGCAACGCACCTGGGGCTACTTGCGCGTATCGACGACGAAAGGATTACTGTGGCTCTCGCAAAATGGCGTGAACGGCCGTTATACGCTGAGCGACCTCGGCGCTTGCCGCGTTGAGATACGCGACGAGCGTTGGTATCTGATCGTCGCCGTGCGCGACGCAGAGCACGCCGAATGGACGCTGCCGATGCGGAGCAAGCGCGATGCACTGCGTTGGGCGCGCGTGCTCACGCTGGCGAAACAGCAGCGGCTGTAGTGAGGGGCCCGTATTAAAGCCGGCGGCGGCTACCCCGTTCCCAATCCCGAAAGTTCTCACCTTTGGCCGGCGTCGAAATATCACGCGCGCTTCAAGACGAAGCGCCTGTTAGAAGGCGCCCAACGGGGTCGTCCGTCGATGCGCCATCCACCCTTGCGCGCGTACACCAGGATTTCGTTCAAACGTAGTGCCATCCCTTGTAATCCCGCGCCGTCCTGTCGGAGCGCTCTCTCATTTTTAGATTGGCGCCCCATACCGCGCTTTGGATTTCCTTGGGTGTAAATCCGAAGTATTTTTTGAAGTCTCTCGTCAAGGTGGACACGCTATAAAAACCATATTGGTAAGCAATATCTGAGAGCCGCCGCTTCGGCTCGCCTTGCATCGAAAGTATCAAATATATCTTCCGCAGCCTGGCCACCTTGATATATTCATTGACGCCGAGATTATTCTCGGCAAACAGCCGATACAAACTCGCTCTCGATAATCCGACCTCTTTGCAAATCGACTCGACACTCAGCGCGGGCGATGCCAGATTCGCGGCGATGTACTTCTTGATGCGGCCGAACATTTCGACCTTCAACTCGGATTGGGCCTGGTGCAGATTATCCTTCGTCGGCATCAACATCGCGGTCAGCATACCCAAGGTTGCCTGGGCGACATTCGGAACTTCCGCTGCGGAAATGTCCTGTAGCTTCGTCACCAGTGAGTGGAGATACTGACTCGTCAGTGCGGCCAGCGTGCCGCTGACGACCGTGCCGTGGCGCTCGGACAAATCGAATGGAATCAGCTTGCGCGGCACCATAAGCACAACGAAGCTCCCCGCATGTACCTCCACCTGGTAAGGCTTCGTCAAGTCGGCGATGGCGATCTGATGAGGCAGCACGTGTTCGACACTGTCGAACTTGCTCGCACGCCATGCATTTTCCTTGCTCGTTCTGAAAAAATAATGATCAAACCCGTCTTCGCGAATCCGCTTGTCACAGCGAATTGCGTCATAACTCACCGGATCGTCCTGATACTTCGTAGTGTACGTTACATTACCAATCATCAATTGATTGACATGAATGCCGTGAAAATGACTGTCAATCGTGGAATCGTTTGAAATGCCGCGATTTCCGGGTACCACCTGGGCCAATACGTTCTGATCGCGCCATGCATCGAGTTTATCTGAGGATGAATAAGGAGATGTCGAAAACTCAAAAAAAACCGGGTCAGACATATTGCCTCCAATTCTTATAGATATCGATATGTAGAGTGGGGAAATACCAATGCGCATCCCTGCCGATCGAATCGGCGTATAGCCAATGCGGCAAAGCGGTGAGTTTTGAGTTCGGTGCCGTGAATGCCGGCGAGATCGCGCGATGCCGATCTATGGTTCGAACAGCGCCATCGGCACATGATGGCGCATCTGCCAATCACTCATCGGGACACAATGGATCGTGCTGAGTACGACTACGGCATGCCGAACTGGCCACGCGCCCCGCTCATTGCATGCGGACGCCCGAATGCGCGGCCGGCAGGAAAGTCATGCGCCCGGCCGTGCGCGAATGCGGTTGTAAATCCAATACGCTTGATCGACATCGTTTCCCTCGTGGATGAACATCGGCCTGCTTCTTAATGCGTCTCGTCTTCCTGGCGCACGCCAGCGCGACGTCGGCGTCACTCCTTCCGACATCGCACCCCGACTGCATCTGGGTCATCGAGATTTTTCGGCGTGCTGAGCCGCACGCTTCTAGACATATGGGCCGTACCGTCAACGCAGGCGTCTGCGTCGCGGCTGCATTTATATCGGCCGCTCCCCGCAATCCGATACGGGGTACGCACCCCGCGTGTTCGCCCGCACCCAAGGCAGGGTGCGGTTCCGCCCTTCGACTGGCATTGCCGAGGGCATGCTTGATGCAATCGCCGATGCATCGGGCATTGCCTTGCATACGGATACGAACCCTTCCGAAGAGACCGCATGCGAATGTTTGTTCATCAAGAGTTCCGCGCGAATTTGCTCGGCTAACGCGTGGGGCAACACCATGTCGTGACCTGTCCAACGATCAAGAAAATCGGACAACATCTTCAGTATGGAATGACCCGTCGCCATATCGTCTCCTGCATTCATGCGACTCCCCACCGGCCCCGATTACGAGAGATCGGCTCGCACATGACGACTTGGGCACAGATAGCCCTCACCATCACATGGTCGATTCAACGAATGAACATCATGATGAACAGGACCCGTCGGACAAGATCAAATTATATTTATTCAAAGATAAATAATCAAAGATTTTTTTCATTTTTTCTATTATGGAATTTCGCTTCCATAATACGCAGAAGACTACTGAGACTTTTATTTCTAGGCTATGTCAGCATCTGCAATATGAAGGCCGCCTCTAGCGGAACAGCAACTTCCATTACCAATTGAAGCAAAACAATTTATAAAAAATTACATTTCAAACATTACATTTCCAATGAATTTTCATTCCGATTATTTTACAAACCGAATTTCGTGAAATTCCAATTGATGCGATATCGTTTTTGCAACTTTTTGTAAACGCGCGCCTCTGGTCCTGATCGAAGCCGCGTCAGGAAATGAAGCTAACTTGAATCGATATCCCAGCGGCATCGTTAGCTGTACCACCCGCCGCCCAACGCGCGAATCAGATTGACCGTCGAGACGGCCTGCGCGCCCGTCAACTGATTGGCCTGCAACTGCGACTCCAGCACCGAGCGCTCGCTGTCGATCACCTCCAGATAGCTCACCTGCCCTTCCTCGTACTGCGTGCGCGACAGCTTCGCCGCCCGCCGCGACGCATTCACCGCGTCGCTCTGCGCGCGAATTTGCTCATCCAGCAACCGCAGATCCGACAGATTGTCCTCCACCTCCCGGAACGCCACCAGCACCTGCTGCCGGTACGCCGCCACCTGCTCGTCGTACCGCGCACGCGCCTGCTGCACCCCCGCGCTGCGACGGCCTCCGTCGAAGACCGGCAGCGTCAGCACCGTCCCCGCAAACGGCCCCAGCAGGAACGTCCGGCTCGACCACATGAACAAATTCCCCAGCGTCGCCGCCTCATAGCCGAACGCGCCCGTGATATCCAGCTTCGGGAAGTACGCCGACTTCGCCAGCCCCACCCGCGCATTGGCCGCCGCCATCGCACGCTCGGCCGCCGCAATGTCCGGACGCCGCTCCAGCAGCGCCGACGGCAACCCCGCCGGAACCCGCACCGTCACCGGCACCAGCGGCGTCTGCACGAACGCGAAATCCGCCGGCGCCTTGCCCAGCAGAATCGCCAGCGCGTGCTCCGACGCCGCCCGCCGCCGCGCCACCCCCACCGCGTCGGCCTGCGCCGTCGACAGCTCGTTCTTCGCCCGCGATACGTCCAGCTCGCTGATATCGCCCTCCGTGAAGCGCCGCTGCGCCAGCTTCAGCGCCTCCTCCCGCAGCTCCACCGTGCGCCGGTACAGATCCTGGTCCGCATCCAGCCGCCGCAGCTCGAAGTAGTTCTGCGCCACGTCCGCCTGCAGCGCAAGCTGCACCGAGCGGAACAGCGCCTCGCTTTGCGCCGCATCCGCCCGCGACGCCTCCACGTCGCGGCTCACCCGCCCGAACAGATCCGCCTCGTATGACACCGTGCCCTGTGCCCGCCACAGCGTCGTCGTCAGCGGGCCCGTCCCCGACGGCTGAAACTGCGACGCCGACGACAGCCCCTCGCGCACCGGCCCAAAGCCCACCCCCACCTGCGGGAACCATTGCGAGCGCGCCGCGCGCGTGGCCGCGCGCGCCTGTTCCACCCGCGCCGCCGCCGCCTTCAGGTTCTGGTTCGCCGCCAGCGCCTGCGTCTCCAGCGCGTTGAGCACCGGGTCCCCAAACACCGTCCACCACTCGCCCCGATGCGCCCCGTCGGCCGGCTCCGCCTCCTTCCACGTGCCCGCCTGCTCGCCCGGCTCGAGCGCCGGCGCTTCCTTGAACGCCGCCGGCGTTTGCACCTCCGGCCGCTGGTAATCCGGCCCCACCGCGCAGCCCGCCAGCAGCCCCGCCAGCAGCCCGCTCGCCGCCGCCAGCTTCGCCATGCCCGCCACGCGGGTCTGCCCAGTCTTGTCCTTGTTGCCTTGCATCATCTTCTTGTCCTCAAGCATCCGGGGCCGGCACGCCGTAGCCCGCCGCATCCTTGCCCGCCACGTGGATCTTGCCCCCCGCCAGCGTGCGCAGCACCACGTAGAACACCGGCGTCAGCATCAGCCCGAAGCCCGTCACGCCCAGCATCCCGAAGAACACCGCCACCCCCATCGCGTGCCGCATCTCCGCGCCCGCCCCCGTCGACAGCACCAGCGGCACCACCCCCATGATGAACGCGATCGACGTCATCAGAATCGGCCGCAGGCGCAGCCGGCTCGCCTCGATCGCCGCCTCCAGCGGCGTCTTGCCGTCATGCTCCAGCTCGCGCGCGAACTCCACGATCAGAATCGCGTTCTTCGCCGACAGCCCCACCAGCACCATCAGCCCGATCTGCGTGAAAATGTTGTTGTCCCCCTGCGTCAGCCACACCCCCGTCAGGGCCGACAAGATGCTCATCGGCACGATCAGGATCACCGCCAGCGGCAGCGTCAGGCTCTCGTACAGCGCCGCCAGCACCAGGAACACCAGCAGCACGCTGATCGGAAACACCCAGAACGCCGAGTCGCCCGCCAGAATCTGCTGATACGTCAGATCCGTCCACTCGAACTTCACCCCGCGCGGCAGCGTCTCGGCCGCGATCCGCTCCACCGCCGCCTGCGCCTGCCCCGACGAGAAGCCCGGCGCCGGCCCGCCGTTGATGTCCGCCGCCGTGTAGCCGTTGTAGCGCACCACCATCTCCGGGCCGAACGTCGGCGACACCGTCACCAGCGACGACAACGGCACCATCTCCCCCGCCGCGTTGCGCGTCTTCAATTGCAGGATGTCGTCCGGGCGTTGGCGGAACGGCGCGTCCGCCTGCACCCGCACCTGGTACACCCGGCCGAACCGGTTGAAATCGTTCACGTACAGCGAGCCCAGATACACCTGCATCGTGTCGAACACGTCCGTCACGTTCACGCCGAGCTGCTTCGCCTTGACACGGTCCAGATCCACGTTCAGTTGCGGAACGTTGATCTGATAATTGGTGAAAACGCGGCGCAATTCGGGCGCTTGCTTCGCACGCTTGATGAAATCATTGGCTGCATCCGCGAGCTTGGCGTAACCGACCGAGCCGCGATCCTCGATCTGCATCTTGAAGCCGCCGAGCGTGCCGAGACCGAATACCGGCGGCGGCGGGAACACCGCGATGGACGCGCCCTTGATTTTCGAATACTGACGAGTCAGCGCGGCGGCAACGGCATCCGCGGACATGCCATGACGTTGGCTGTACTGCTTCAACATCACGAACACGATGCCCGAGCTGGAGCTGTTCATGAAGCCGTTTACCGACATGCCGGGGAAGGCAGGCGCATGGTCGACACCCGGCTGCTTCAGCGCAATCGATGCCATCTGCCGCATGACGTCCTCGGTACGATCGAGCGATGCGCCATTCGGCAGTCGCGCGAACGCGACGAGATAACCTCGATCCATCGCCGGAATAAAGCCGCTCGGTACGACCCGCGCAAGCAATATCGCCACGCCGATCAACACAAAATAGACGCCGAGTATCGCCGTCTTTCTCGACAGCACGCCGCGCACGCCGCGCCCATAGTTCTGCGCGCCGCGATGGAACACCTTGTTGAAACCCCGGAAGAAACCGCCGAGCACGCGGTTCATCGCGCGCGTGAACCAGTCTTCCTTGTCGCCGTGGCTCTTCAGTAACAGCGCCGACAGCGCGGGCGACAGCGTCAGCGAATTGAACGCCGAGATCACCGTGGAGATCGCGATCGTCATCGCGAACTGTTTGTAGAACTGACCCGTCAGGCCCGACATGAACGCGAGCGGCACGAACACCGCCACGAGCGTCAACGCGATCGCGATGATCGGCCCGCTCACTTCCTGCATCGTCTTGTAGGCTGCCTCGCGTGCGGACAGCCCGTTCTCGATGTTCCGCTCGACGTTCTCGACGACCACGATCGCATCGTCGACGACGATCCCGATCGCCAGCACCATCCCGAACAATGACAACGTATTGATCGAATAGCCGAACAGCAATAGCAGCGAGAACGTGCCGACGATCGACACCGGCACGGCGATCAGCGGAATGATCGATGCGCGCCACGTCTGCAAAAACACGACGACAACGATCGATACGAGAACGATGGCCTCGACGAGCGTATGAATGACGGCATTGATGCTCGAGCGCATATACAGCGTCTGGTCATAGACGATCCGGTAGTCGACGCCTGCCGGAAAATCCTGCTTCAGCTCGGCCATCGTCTTGCGCACTTCGTCGGCAATTTGCAGCGAGTTCGCGCCCGGCAACTGATATACCGGCATCGCAACCGCCGCGTCGTTGTCCAGCAGCGCGCGCAAACCGTAATCCGATGCGCCGAGCTGAATGCGAGCGATATCGCGCAAATGCGTGACGGCGCCATCCGGCGCGGTCTTCACGACGATGTCGCCGAATTCCTCCGCGTTCTGCAACCGCCCGCGCGCGTTCACCGACAATTGCAGCGGCGTGCCCGGCAGCGTCGGCGATGCGCCGATCACGCCCGCCGCGACCTGCACGTTCTGATCGCGAATCGCCTTCACGACGTCGTTGGCCGTCAGATTGCGCTGCGCGACCTTTTGCGGATCGAGCCATACGCGCATCGCGTAATCGCCCGCGCCCCACAACTGCACCTCACCCACACCCTGGATTCGCGACAGCCGGTCCTTCACGTTGATCAGCGCGTAATTGCGCAGATACGTCATGTCGTAGCGGTTGTCCGGCGAGATCAAATGCACGATCATCGTGATCGCCGGAGAACTCTTGATCGTCGTCACGCCGAGCCGCTGCACGTCTTCCGGCAAATGCGGCAACGCCTGGTTCACGCGGTTCTGCACGAGCTGCGTCGCCTTGTCCGGATCGGTGCCGAGCTTGAACGTGACGGTAATCGTCAGATTGCCGCTGCTGTTCGCCTGCGACTGCATATACAGCATGCCTTCGACGCCGTTGATCTGTTCTTCCAGCGGCGATGCGACCGTCTCGGCGATCACCTTCGGGTTCGCGCCCGGATACTGCACCTTGACGAGCACCGACGGCGGCACGACGTCCGGATATTCGGAGATCGGCAATAGGAATATCGCGATCAACCCGGCGAGCAGAATGACGACCGACAGCACGCCTGCGAAGATCGGCCGGTCGATGAAAATTTTGGATGGGTTCATCGAGTCGTTCACTTGGACTGGATTGTGCCTAGCTGCGCGATCACGAGTTCGCGCGCTTCGCCGTTTCTTTTTCGTCAACCGCAGCCGCATCATCGCCGCCCGTCATCGGCACGAGATGCGCCTTCACCCGCTCGCCGGGCCGCACGCGCTGCGTGCCGTTCACGACGATCCGGTCCCCCGCCGACAATCCCCCGACTATCACCCGCTGATTGCCATGCTGCGCGCCCAACTGCACCTCGCGATACGACACCCGCCCCTGTTGATCCACCACGAACACGAACTTCTTGTCCTGGTCCGTGTTGATCGCCGCATCATCGATCAGCAGCGCCGCATGCGGCGCGCTGCCGCCCACCTTCACCCGCGCGTACAAACCCGGCACCAGCACCCCGTCCGCATTGTCGAAGCGCGCGCGCACCCGGATCGTCCCCGACGACGCATCCAGACGGTTGTCCACCGAGTCGATCACGCCCTGCCGCGAATAGCCGCTCTCGTTCGCCAGCCCCAGCTCCACCGGCACCTTGCGCCCATCCTTCGCACTGCCGATGTATTGCAGATACGTCTGCTCGTCCGCGTCGAACGACGCGTAGATCGGCGACACCGACACCAGCGTCGTCAGCGGCGCGGCCGACGCCCCCGCCGACACCACGTTGCCCACCGTGATCTCCGCACGCGACACCCGCCCCGACACCGGCGCGACTATCCGCGTGTAGCCCAGATTGATCTGCGCCGCCTCCAGCGCCGCCTGCGCCGCCTTCAGATTCGCGATCGCCTCGCGCGCGCCGTTCTGCTTCTCGTCGTAATCGCGCTTGGCGATCGCGTTGTCGGTGATCAGCCTCTGCGCGCGCTGCCAATCGCTTTGCGCGTAGCCGTTGCGCGCCTGCGCCGCCGCCAGCTGCGCCGCCGCCCGGTCGACCTCCGCCTGATACGGCCTCGGATCGATCACGAACAGCACGTCGCCCTTCTTCACCAGCGCGCCGTCCTTGAAATTCACCGACACGATCGTGCCCGACACCTGCGGCCGGATCTCCACCTTCTCCACCGCCTCCAGACGCCCCGAATAGCTCTGCCAATCCGTTACCGTCTTCGACAGCACCCCAGCCACGTCCACTTCCGTCAGCGGCGCCTGCGCTTTGTCGGGTGCGCTCGCCCGCACACCGATCACGCCCGCCAAACCGAAGCCCGCGAATGCAACTGCGGCAACTCCGGCCAACACAATGCGAGAGCGGCGAGTATGCAAAATCTTCATCTCGGTATTTCCCGATCGATCGATATTTTTTTAAGTATTACTAACGTACTGAAATTTCGAAATGCCACACTAGTTTCGGCAAGCATTCGAGCATTCAGAACAGCAGCCTGTGCCTCAGGCGCTCCGTGCCCCACACTGCAGCCGACCTGCCGCCATCGCGACAGAATCGGCATTCACTTCGAGTGCAACCAACAACGTTGGCATGGCGCCGCCATCCCGCCGATCGGCGCAGAAGGCGTGCCAGACAACCAAACAATGCAGCTCAACCGTCTACCAACTCCCGCGTCGCAGCGCGGGCCGCCTTTTTCCGGGCGGTAAGCAGCACGATGCCCAGCGAAACCGCTTCGAGCGCCGCGCCGATCAAACCGAGGCTGCCCACCCCTTGCCTGCTCAGCGCAAATCCGCCCAGGGCAGAGCCCAACGAAAAGCCGATGTACATGAACGACGCATTCAACGAAAGTGCGACCGGCGCGACATTCACCCCGCCGATGCCGATGAGCCTGGATTGCTGCGGCGGAATGAACCCCCAGACCGACGCACCCCACAGAATCACCGCAACGATCACCGGAACCACCGCAAGCGGCGGCGGAACATACGCATTGATCGCCGACAACGCCACGAACGCCGCGGTCAGCACGCTCAATGCAAGCACGATGACCCGATGCGATCCAAGCCTGTCGGTCAGGCGGCCGCCCGAGATCATCCCGGTCACGGCCGATACCCCCCAGACGAACAGCACGCCGCTCAGCAGCGATCCATGTACCTTCAGCGTGTCGCCGATATACGCCGCGATATACGTATAGACCGTGTATGCGCCGGCCGCCCAAAGCATCGTCGACAGCAGCGCCATCAATACGGCGGGCCTGCTCGCCACTTGAATCCGCTGCGTCAGCGTCGCCGTCGGCAAGCCTTTGCCGAACCCTTTCGGCAGACCGAACAGCAGACCCACCGTGCCGATCGCCCCGAGCACGGCCACGCTCGCGAACGTCGTGCGCCAACTGCCGAAACTCGCGATGATCGACCCGAAAGGCACGCCAAGCGCGATCGCGAGGCTGGAGCCGCCATTGACGATCGACAAGGCGCGTCCGCGCTGCTCAGGCGCGACCAGCGATCCGGCTACCGCGTTGGCGTTCGGCAGGTAAAGTCCGGCAGCGAACGCCAGCAGGATTCGCGCGCCCATCAATTGGAAGAAGCTGGTCGAATACCACGCCGCCACGTTGGCAACGGTGAATGCGGCAAGACTGAATATCAGCAGGATGCGCCGGTTGAGATTGCCCGTGAGCGTCGTGAGAATCGGCGAGCTAATCGCATAGGCGAATGCGAAAACCGTGACGAGCAACCCCGCGACGCCCACGCTGACCGACAGATCGCTGGAGATGCTCGGCAACAGCGGGGCGATCATGAAACCCTCTGTCGATAGCGCGAACGCGCCTAGCGCCAGCCAATAGAGCGGACGTTTCGAATTGAGCTGAGCTGATTCCATTGCATCTCCCAAAAAATATCAAACTGGCCGGCATGCTGATCGCACAAGCCGCCGCGACCACCGTACCGAAATTCGCTGGACCTGGCTAAACGCAGCCTCGCCACCACGAGCATTTTGTTTAGTGATCCGAATTGATTGTTTCGGAGCGGCCGCTCGCCACAATGCCGCTTTACCGTGCTTCGATATCGATGCCTTCGTTCGAGCCGCGCGCTGCCCGACCGGCCGACAGCTCACCCGCCGTATCGGCCCGAACACCCCCGCCCGTCAGCCGCCGGCGGCATCAGTTGCGTTGTACGACTGTGTCCAGCCACTCGCAGATCTGCTTGACCTCACGCCGGAGAAATACCTCATCGGAATAAGCGTTTGCCAACATCGCGACGCCTTGCGTGCGCGATAGCAGATGCATCGCCAACATATCGGCCTCGGCGTCGGCATCGTGGCCAAGCAGCACGAATTGCTCGCACAGCCACGCCCGAAACGCCGTAAACAGTTCGTTCGCCCGGTTCTGCGCAACATGATCGAGCTTCGTCAGTTCGGCGCAAAGCGTACCGACCGGACAGCCGGAACGGATGATCTTGCCCCGGTTCACGATCAGCATGTTCGCGAAACGCTTGAGGCGGTCGAGCGGCTCCGGCCATTCGGCCTCCCACTCCTCCAGCATCGATTGGATGTTCACCTGACGCACGTCGATCACGGCGTCGAGGATCTCGTCCTTGGTTTTGAAGTGGTAGTAGAAATTGCCGCGCGAAATCTTCACCGCGTCCGCGATATCCGAGAAGGATGTGCGGCCGTAACCGTGCTGGTAAAACAACTCATCGGCGGAATTGACGATGAGATCGCGGGTTGCTTCGGCTTTCATGAACACACCTTTGTGTTGCCGGGCGCCACGCGGAACAAGCCCGGCGATGCGTCCATCTGCCGAACCGTCCGTGTTGCCCTGATTTTGCGCAGCGAAATTAGGATTCTCGTCCTACAATGCCTGCATACTAGGACGCTCGACCTAATCCGTCAAGAACCATCGGGAAGCGCAACCGCGTCCGATGGCTCCCGGCCACCACCCAGCCCGCAGCGGACCGCGAAGCGACCGCGGCCCGCTTGCGGCCAAAAATAGAGACAGGGACTGTCCAATGGACTACTTACAGTCGATACGTACCTTCGTCCGGATCGCCGAACTCGGCAATTATTCCCGGGCCGCGAAGTCAATGAATATCTCCAACTCGCTGGCGACGCGGCAGATCGCGTCGCTCGAGCATCATCTGAACGCCCGCCTGTTCCAGCGCAGCACGCGACGTCTGTCCCTGACCGAGCAGGGGCGGGCCTATCTCGAATGTGTGCGCGAAGTGCTTCGAGATATCGAGCGCGCCGAGCAATTGGTCGCGACCAACTCGCACCCACCTGCAGGCACGCTGCGTATCGTGGCGCCGGTCACGTTCGGGCTGCACGGCTTTTCGTCGATGCTCAATGCTTATACGCAACGCTATCCGCAGGTCACGCTGGACGTCACGCTGACGGACCGGCAGGTCAGCCTGATCGACGAGCGCTTCGACGTGGGCCTGCTCACCGGCAGGCAGACGACGGGCGACCGCATCGTCAGGCGCCGTTTGATCACCCATCACATGACGGTTTGCGCATCGCCGGGCTATCTGCGCCGATACGGCCTGCCGAGTCATCCCGCGGAATTGTCGACGCACGCGTGGCTGCATCTGCCATGCGAGCGGCACGTGGATCAATTGGAATTCTCCGGGCCACACGGGCCGGTGCGCGTGAGCTTCAACAACGCCGCGCGAACCAATAACGCGGATATGCTGCGGCAGTTCGCGCTACTGGAGATGGGGATCGCGATCCTGCCGCGCTATCTGGTCAACGACGATCTCGCCCGCGGCACGCTCGCCAGCCTGCTGGACGACTACCGGTTGCCGTGCGTCGGCATCGATCTCGTTTATCCGTCGCAATACTTTCCGCCGAAAGTGCGCGCGTTCGTCGATCACCTGAACGAATTCGTGCGCAACGACGGGCACGATTCCAACAACCGTTCTGATCAAAGCGCGGCGGAGACGGTCGCGTGACCGGCGCGGCCAATCAACGAACGCGCTGCCCGGCGAGCGGCCCCGCTATCGTGCAGCGTCCGCCCGCCGGATAAAGCAGGTGGCGGTTGCCAATGCGATCTTCTTGCCGTCCGCCGTCGACAGTACGCCCTCGGCCACGCCCAGGCTTCTGGACAAGTGAACGACCTTGCCCTCGGCAATCAGGTCGACAGACTGCGGCGCCGGACGCAGCATCTTGACGTTCAAATCGATCGTCGCGTAGCCGACGCCGGCATCGAGCATCGTGTGAACGGCGCAGCCCGTAACCGTATCGAGCACGGTCGCCACAAAACCGCCGTGCACGGCGCCCTGCGAATTCAGGTGCCGCTCGTCGGCGCGAGCGGTCACTTTTACGTAGCCGGCTTCGATGAGTTCCGCGCGCATCGGCGTTGTCGTCCACATCGGGGCGTGCGGCAATTCGCCGGCCGCCGCCGCGCGCAACATCTGCAGTCCGGACATCGGGATTGGAGCCATGCTCAGCCTCTGCGCGTTAATCGGCCATTCGGATTGACGGCGTCGATTCCAGAGCGTAATGGTACGCCGGATTCGATGCGCAAAACGCGCGGGCGGCGGCGTCGTTCAATCGCGCGGCGCGATGCTTTTCGCAAAGATCGCGCGCAACACGCCGCCTTCGCGCACGTAGCGCCATTCCGCCGCCGTATCGATGCGCAGCGTGCCGACAACTCTGGCGATTTCGTCTCCGTTGCGGCTGACCGTGACGGTCGCGGGCGGACGCGGCGCGCGCGCGGCCGAATCGAATTCGATATCGACGCGCTCGGAGCCATCCCACGCCAGCGCGTCGAGCGCGCCCGACGCGCCGATCTCGACCGGCAGCACGCCCATCAGCGCGAGATTGCTGCGATGGATGCGCTCGAAGCTCTTGGCCACCACCGCCGCGACGCCGAGCAGCGACGTGCCCTTCGCCGCCCAGTCACGCGCGCTGCCGCAACCGTAGAGCGCGCCGGCGACGATCACGCTGGGCGCGCGGTCGGCGAGATTTTCCATCGCGACGTCGAACAGGCTGCGCACCGCGCCGTCGCGCGCCGAACGCGCGAGAGGGCCGGCGCCGAGGCCCGTCAGCCGGTTTTGCAGGCGCGGATTCGCGAACGTGCCCCGGATCATCACGTGGTGATTGCAGCGGCGCGCGCCGTAGCTGTTGAATTCGTGCGGCGCCACGCCCTGCTCGCGCAGATAGCGTGCCGCGTCGCTATCGGCGGCGATCTCGCCGACCGGGCTGATGTGGTCGGTCGTCACGTTGTCGCCGAACACGCCCAGCACGCGCGCGCCGCGAATCGGGCCGAATGGCGCCGACACGCCGGACACCCGCTCGAAGAACGGCGGCTCGACGAAATAGCCGGACGTTTTGCGCCACTGGAACACCATGCCCACCGGGGCTTCGATTTGCTGCCACGCGGCGTCCGGATCTGAATCGGCGTGGATGTTGCGATCGCCGGGGTTGTCGCCGACGTCGCCGCGCTCGCGCAGCGCGCCGCCGGGTTCGCGCGGATAGAGACCGGCATAAGCGCGCTCATCGACCACCTCGCCGACAAGCGCAGCGATTTCCGATTTGTCCGGCCACAGCTGCGCGAGGAAAACGGGCGCCCCCGACGAATCGAACGCGAGCGGCTGCGTATCGAAGTCGATGGAAATGGTGCCCGCCAACGCATAAGCGACGACGAGCGCGGGGTTCGCCAGATAATTGGCTTTGATCGACCGGTGGATTCTTCCGTCGAAGTTCCGATTTCCGGACAGCACCGCCGCCACCGACAAATCGCGCTCGCCGATAGCCGCTTCGACGCCCTCGGCAAGCGCGCCGGTATTGCCGACGCACGACGCGCACCCGTATGCGGCGACGAAAAAGCCGAGCCGCTGCAACGCGTCGAGCAAGCCGGCGCGCTCGAGGTAGCGCGTCACCGCGCGAGAGCCGGGCGCGAGCACGGTCTTCACATAGGATGGCGGGCGCAATCCGCGCGCAAGCGCGCGTTGCGCGAGCAGGCCGGCCGCCAGCATCGCCGCCGAATTGGCGGTGTTGGTGCAGGACGTGATCGCGGCCAGCACGACGGCGCCGTGATCGAGCCGGGCGGGTGCCTGCGCCGGGCGCCCGGCGGCGGCGCTGCTGGCGCTCACCTGCGCGAGCGTGAGCTTCTGATGCGGCCGGGATGGACCGGCCAGCGTGGGCCGTACGCCGGACAAATCGACATCGACGACCGCCGAATAATCGAACGGCTCGGCATCGGGAATCCCGAACAGCCCCTGCTCGATGCAGTACGCTCGGATCATCTCGACCTGCTCGGCCGAGCGCCCGGTTTGCCGCAAGTAGGCGAGCGTGGCGTCGTCGATCCCCCAATACGCGCTCGTCGCGCCATACTCCGGCGCCATGTTCGCGATCGTCGCGCGATCCGGCAGCGACAGGCCGCGCGCCCCCGGACCGACAAATTCGAGCAATTTGCCGACCACGCCGAATTCGCGCAGCGCGTGCGTCAGGTGCAGTGCGATATCGGTCGCATACACCCGGCCGTCGGGCCGCCCCGTCAGCCGCACCGCGACGACATCCGGCACGCGCTGATAAAGCGGCTCGCCGAGCAGCGCGATCTCGGCCTCGAGGCCGCCCACGCCCCAGCCGAGCACACCCAGGCCGTTGATCATCGTCGTGTGCGAATCGGTGCCGACAATCGTTTCGGGATAAATCCAGCCGTCGCGCTGCACGACCACGTCAGCGAGAAACTCGAGGTTGACCTGATGAACGATACCGCGCCCCGGCGGCACCACGCGCACGTTCCGGAACGCCTGCGCGGCCCATTTGACGAACTCGAAGCGCTCGGCATTGAGCCGATGTTCGGCGGCGAGATTGGCCTGCCGCGCGTGCGCATCGCCATAGGCGTCGACGACGACCGAATGATCGATGACGAGATCCACCGGCAACGCCGGCTGAACGGCCTGTGGCCGCGCGCCCGCCCGCACGGCCGCGCTGCGCATGGCCGCGAGGTCGCCTAACAGCGGAATGCCGGATGCGTCCTGCAGCAGCACGCGCGACACCCAGAGCGCGATGTCGTGGCTGCACCCCGGACGCCAGTCGAGTATCGCGTGCGCTTGTTGCGCCGTGGCGGCCGTGCCGTCGCAGCGGCGCAATGCGGCTTCTAGCAGGATGCGTATCGACGCCGGAAAGCGGCTCACCTGCGCATGGCTGCGCGCCACCTCGCGCAGCGACACGAAGCGTGCGCGCGAGCCGTCCGGCAGCGGCATGGGAAACGTCTGATGGAAATGGCTGAAGTGCGTCATGGAGCGTGATCTGTCAGGAGGCGTGCGCGAATCGGATCGGATCGAATAGGCCGCCTTGTCTTACGCGGTGACCGTCGCCGGCTTCCATCGGCTCACCAGCTTGCCCAGCTCCGGCCGGCTGCGCTCGGGCAGCTCGCCGCGCGCGTCGCCCAGGTGCACGAAACCGATCACCTGTTCGTTCGGCATCAGGCCCAGCAACGCGGCGACTTCGGGATCGTAAGCCGCCCAGCCCGTCAGCCATTGCGCGCCGAGCCCGATCTGCGATGCGCCGAGCAGCAGGTTGTACGCGACGCAGCCGGCGCTGAGCTGCTGCTCCAGCGCCGGCACCTTGTGCGCGGGATCGATACGCGCGATCACGGCGATTACGAGCGGCGCGAACGTATAGCGCAGCCGCTCTTTTTCCTGCTGAGCGGCGGACAATCCGGGCTCCCGGCGCAGCGCCCGTTCGACGAGCCGCTCGCCGAAGTCCAGCTTGGCCTCGCCTTCGAGCAGAATCAGCCGAAACGGTTCGAGCTTGCCGTGATCCGGCACGCGAATGGCGGCCTCCAGCAGACGATTCAGCGTCGCAGGATCGGGGGCTGAGCCGCCAAGTTGACGAATCGGCGTGGAGCGCCGCTTGAGAAGAGGAGCAAGAAAATCGGTCATGAGCGAATCAGCCTCGTGGGATTTCGTTTGCATGCGTCATCGTGCCGACGGCGGCCGGCTGAAATTTGCCGCGGCAGCGGCGCACCGGAATGGCCCGCCGGTGCGCCGCCGCGCCGCGGACGCTACGCGTCGCCGTAAAACGACGCATCCAGATAGCCGCCTAAGCGGCTTCTGAGATGATCGCGAAACAACACCATGCTCGGCCACGGTTGCATGAAGGCGGTCCATTCGTCGATGCGCTCGTCGCTATCGAGATGCGCGATGCTGACGATTTCGAGCGGCAAGCGCTTCGACGTGAAGGCCCGCAGAAAATGCGCGCCGTTGCGCAACGCCGGGCCGTATTCGCATTCGCCGTACACCGCGCCCGCATGACCGAGCACGTGAGACACGGCGGCCGCTCCGTACACCGGCCGCACGAACGCCGGGCCGTGGAACACGGCCTCGTCGCTCAACGGAAACGGCAGCCGCCGGGGCACGGGCTCGCTGTCGGCCGCCTCGGCGGAGCCGACCGGATCGAGCGTGCGCTCCTCGTTCCATGCCGTCATCACGCGCCGCAACCGGTCCCGCCAGGGACCGAGCCATTGCAGCGGCCGCACCGCGACGCGCACGTCGTCGATCATCCCATCGGCGTTGATCAGCGCGAGCGTCACGCCTTCGATGCGCCGATCCGGCTTGCCGGCGCGCCATGCCACGGCAGCGGCGGCGTCGCCACGGAATTCGAGGTACGCGCTGGCTTCGTCGCCGAGCGCCTCCTCGAGATGACCCAGGCTGCGCACGACCGCGTCCGCGCCCTCGATCCGTTCACGCAGAAACGGATGCGCGAGCCGGGCTTCGGGCGCAAGCCCGCGCGTGGCCGCCTCAAGCGTGGTCAGAAAGAATGACTGTCGCATTGCGCTCCTCCTCTTTTCGCGGACCGTCCGCTTGTTGCGAACCGGCGTCGTGCTTGCCGGACGTGTCGCCGTCGAGCGACGCGACAAACTCTGCCACCTGCGGCCCGAAGCGCTGCACGTTTTCGCGATCGAACAGCGCGATGTGCTCGGCAAAACGCGAGAACGGCGTGAGCTGCGGCGCCTCGACAGCGTCGATGCGCACGTCCAGCTCGCGGATCGGCTCGGCGAAGTGCCGCTCCCAGCCGCGCGAGAACACGTTGCCCTCGACGTTGATCGAGAATGCGCGCGCCGCCAGCGTGACGGGTCCGTCGATTTCGCCCATCGTCATCCGGTAGAAACGCCGGATCGTGAACAGCGTTTCGAGCGCCTCGGTCGTCTCGCCGCTCGGATCGGGCAGCATCAGACCACGTCCGTTCTCGGCGAGCTGATCGAGGAACCATTGCGCCGTTTGCGCCATCCCGGCGCTCGCGAGCTGCGGCGGCGCGGATACGTGGGGCAGCACGAGCCGCGCGAGATGCAAGACGTCGCTGGCGCTCGCGAGCCGGATGTCCGTGCCGAACACGGTGACCAGGCGCTCGATCGGATGCATACCCGCGAGCGCATCGTGCGACGGATCGGCATCCATCAGCTTGCGCGCTTCGATGAATTTCTCGAGCCGCACGCCCGTCTGCCGATAAACGTCGAACATCAGCACGCCGAGCACGCGCTCGCCCTGGCGCTCGAGCAACGCCGCCACCTCGAACGCCAGGCGTCCGCCAGCGGACCAGCCGCCCAGCAGATAAGGGCCATGCGGCTGGCGGCTCCTGAGCGTCTCCACCAGCAAAGCGACGTATTCGGGCAGCGTCTCGCCGCCGAGCACCTTGTTGAGCAGCGTGATCGGCCGGTCCCCGAGGTACTGACGCAACGGCAAGTAGGACCATGCATAGCCGCCCATGCCGTGAACCAGCACGAGCGGCGTCTTCGACGCATCGCCCGGCAGCGACACCACGTTGGACGCCTCGCCCGCCGCCGCACCGCCAGCGGCGCCCGCGCGCTCCGGCGTCTGGCCGCCCGCCGCGCCGGCGTGCGCGCCGCCGGCAATTGCACCATCGGCCCGCGCCTGTGCTTGCGGCGCGAGCGCCGGCAAATCGCGCATCAGTTGATCGGCCATCGCGGCGACGCTCGGATGATTGAGCGTGAACGTGCTCGGCAATCGCTTGCCGCCCATCGCGCTGCCGAGCTTCAGCCGCAATTCGACGGTCATCAGCGAATCGAGCCCGAGATCGACGACGGGCTGATCGTCGGGAACGTCACCCACCGCCTTGCCCGACACCGCCGCGACCGATTCCCGCACGAATTCGCGCAGCGCCGCGAGCCGCTCGTCGGGCCCCATGCTGGCGAGCCGCTCAAGCAAGGCGGTGGCCGCCGGGGCCTGGGTGGAAGCGGGGCTGTTCTGCGCCGTGGTGGTCGGCACCACGACTTGCGGCACGTTCGCGCCGGCATCGAGCAGGCCGTCGAGCACCTGCAGCCCGATGCGCGGATCGATCGTCAAGCGCTCTTTCGCGAGCTTCGCGCGCACGGCCAGGCCGACCTCGGCCCACGGCCCCCAATTGATCGCGAGCGCGGGAAGCCCGTGGGCGAGCCGGTAATGCGCGAAAGCGTCGAGGAACGCGTTCGCCGCCGCGTAATTCGCCTGACCGCCCAAGCCGACAAGTGCGGAATTCGACGAGAACAGCACGAAGAAGTCGAGCGTATCGGCGAGCGTTTCCTGGTGCAGATGCCATGCGCCATCCGCCTTTGGACCGAATACGTCGTTGAAGCCCGCCCATGTCTGCCGTTCGAGCGCGCCGTCGGCCGTCAGCCCCGCGCAGTGCATCACGCCGCGCAGCGGCGGCAGCGTGCGGCGCACGTCGGCAAGCACGCGCGCCACGTCGTCGGCGCGCGACACGTCGGCGCGGTACACCGAAACGCGCGCGCCCTGCGCGTGCATCCATTGCAGCACCGGCTCGGCCTCCTGCGTGCTGCCGCGCCGTCCGACGAGCGCGAGCGCGCGGGCGCCGCGCTCGACGAGCCGCCGCGCAGCAGCAAGACCCAGCCCGCTCAGCCCGCCGGTGACGAGATAGGTCGCGTCAGGCCGCACGCGGTTCTCCGGCACCGCCGCGCCCGGCCGGAAACGCGCGAGCCGCGGTGTATAGCGCGTGCCGGCGCGCACCGCCACTTCCGCGCCTGCGCCATCCTGAGCGCCGGCCGGCGCATCGCGCAGCTCGTTCGCGAGCCAATCGGCCTGAGCGTCGACCGTGTGTTGCGGATCGAGGTCGATCAAGCGGCCTTCAAGCTCCGGATGCTCGCGCCTGACGACGCGCGCAAAACCCCAAAGCGGCGCCTGATCGAACGCCACCGGCGCGGCGCCGGCAGGTTGCGCGCCACGAGTCGCGAACGATATGCGCAGCGCGGCGCCGCTCTTGTCCATGTACGCGAGCGCGCCCTGCACGACGTGCAACGCTGCGCGGCCGTTCGTCTCGAGCGATCGGCGCCAATCGTGCGGCCCGTCGCCCGCGTCGGCGTCGGCGTCGGCGTCGACCGGCCACGCATAGACGATATCGGTCACCGGCCCGCTGTGCGCCGCCTGCCGCACGATCTGCTCGAATTCGTCCGCGTCGTTTCCGGTTGCGACGAAACGGCCGTCACGCAGCCGCGCGTAGTGATCGCCGTGCACGACCAGCGTGCAAGCATCGCCCGCGGCCGCGAGCGAGCGCTGCAGGCCCGCCGCGAACTCGCCGCGCGCCAGCACCAGCCAGTGGCGGCCGCCGGCCGCCGGTGCGCGCGCCGCGACTCTGACGGCGGCAGCAGGGCTCCACTCCTGTTGCCAGACCCAACGCGCCCAATCGGCGGATGCGCCAATCAGCGTTTCGGGCCGAACCGCGCGCTTGACATAGCCTTCGATCTCGATCAGCAAGCGGCCGTCCGCATCGAAGAAACGGACATCCGATTTGATGTGCGGCCCCTGCTGCTCGCGAATCCGCGCATGGCAGCGAACGCGCTTGCCGGGAGACGCGAAAAACGTGATGCGCTCGACGCCGACCGGCACCGACAATCCCTGCATCACGCGCTGTGCGACGCCGCTCAATTGAAAGCCGCAATCGAGCATCGCGGGATGGATCAGATACTGACCGATCTCGCGGCTTCGCGCGTCGTCCAGCTCGATTTCGGCAACGGCTTCGCCATCTCCGCGCCAAATCTCGCGCATGCCCTGAAACGCCGGCCCGATCTGCAAGCCGAGTTTGTGTAGGCTTTGATACTGGTCGGCGGCGGACACGCGCTCGTCGCAGCGCGCACGCAATGCGGCCCAATCGATGTGCGACGGCGTGGCGTCGCCGGCGCGCTGTACGTCGACGCGCACATGCTCGCTCGGCGGCACGCTGTCGCCCGCCGCCTGCTCTCCGCCGCCGGGCGTGCCGCTGAAGATGCGCACGTGCAGCGTATCGTCGCCGTCGGCAAGCGCATGAATGTGCAGATGCCGCTCGTCGGCGTCGCCGACGACGAGCGCCGCCATCAGATTCACGTCGGACAGCCGGTACGTTGCCGCGCCCCAGCGCGTGCGCGCCAGCGCCAGCGCCGTTTCGATGAAGCCCGCGCCTGGAAATACCACGCGGCCGAACACGTGATGTTCGCCGATGAACGCAGGCAGCGCGGACAGCGGCTGCTCGAACGCGCCGAGGATGCCGAGCGGCTGGCCCAGCAGCGGATGGCCCGCGCCGCCGGCCCGCACCGCCGGCGCGCGCGCGGCGGCCGGCCGATCGTCGCTGACCCAATAGCGGCGGCGCTGAAACGGATAGGTCGGCACCGGCAGGCGCCGATGGCGCTCGCGCGGATAGAACGCGGACCAATCGACCGGCCCGCCGTGCGCATAAACCGCGCCCAGGCTCTCGGCCAGTTGCTCATCGCTGCCGCGCCCCTTGTGAACGGACGGCAGCCACACGCCTTGCGCGTCGCCCGCGATTTCGCGCGCGAGGCCGAGCAGCGTCGGACGCGGCCCGACTTCGATCACGATGTCGCACCGGCTGTCGAGCAGCGTCTCGATGCCTTGCGCGAAGCGCACGGTATCGCGGATATGCCGCCGCCAATACTTCGGCGAGCAGATGTATTCGGCCGATGCAACGGTGCCCGTCAAATTGGAGATAACCGAGATGCGCGGCGGCCGGAATGTCACGCGCGACGCAACGGCTTCGAACTGATCGAGGATCGGGTCCATCAGCGCCGAGTGCGCGGCGCCGGACACCTGCAAGCGCGTGCATTTGACGCCTTCGGCCTCCAGTTGCGCCTGCACGGCGCCAATGGCCGCGCCCGTGCCCGAAATCACGATGCTTTGCGGCCCGTTGAGCGCGGCGATCGCCAGCTCGTCCGGATACGCGCGCACCGCCTCTTGCGCGCGCGCAAGATCCGCGACGATCGACAGCATCTCGCCCTTTTGCGGCACCGATTGCATCAGTAGCCCGCGCGTGGCGACGAGCCGCAGCCCGTCCTCCAGATCGAACACGCCGGCGACGCAGGCCGCGACAAGCTCACCGAGGCTGTGCCCGATGACGACGTGCGGCTCGATGCCCCACGAGCGCCACAGCTCGGTCATCGCGTATTCGAACGCGAACAGCGCGGGCTGAAGGTACGCCAGCTCGTCGATCAACGTCTTGTCGACACCTTCGCCGAACATCACCGAGGTCAGCGGGAAATCCAGCACGTCCGACAGGATGCGCTCGCAGCGATCGAGGGCGTCGCGAAACACGGGCTCGGTATCGTAGAGATCGCGGCCCATTCCCGCATATTGCGCGCCGCTGCCCGTGTAGAGAAACGCGATCTTCGGCGCGGCCCCGGCGGGCACGCGGGCGAACGACGAGCCGGCGCGCGCATGGCCTTCGGCAAACGAGCGCAGCGCGCCGGCCATATCGGCACTTGTCGCGCCCGCCACCGCGAGCCGATACGGCAGATGCGAGCGCGCCGTCGCGGCGGTGAAGCACACGTCGGCAAGCTGCGCCGCATCCGCGTGCGTCAGATACTCGGCATAGCGGGCCGCCAGTTCGCGCACCGCGCCTTCGTTCGCGCCGGAAAGCGTCAGCACGTGCCGCGAGCGCACGGCGTGCGGCGCGCGCGCATCGGCGGCGGCATCGGCATCGCGGGCCGCGGGCGCGTCCGGCGCGGGCTCGGGCGCTTGCGCGAGCGTCACATGCGCGTTCGTGCCGCTGTAGCCGAACGAACTCACGCCCGCGACGCGCGCAGACTCGACGTGCCACGGCTCGGTGCGCTGCTGCACGACGATCGGCAGCTCGGCGAACCGGATGTTCGGATTGAGCGTCTTGAGATGCAGCGTCGGCACCAGCGTATGCCGATGCAGGCACAGCGCGGCCTTGATCAGCCCGGCGATGCCGGCCGCCGCCTCCAGATGGCCGATATTCGATTTGAGCGAGCCGATCGCAAGCGGCGCGGCTCTCGGGCCGTCCGATGCGAATACCGCGCCGAGCGCCTCGACTTCGATCGGATCGCCCAGCGCCGTGCCGGTGCCGTGAGCCTCCACGTAATGCACGTCGCGCGGCCGCAGGCCCGCACTGCGCAACGCGGCGCGCACGACTTCGCGTTGCGCGAGGCCGTTCGGCGCGGTGAGGCCGTTGGTCTTGCCGTCCTGATTCACCGCGCTGCCGCGGATCACCGCGTAGATCCGGTCGCCGTCGCGCACGGCTTCGTCGAGCGACTTGAGCAGCACCACGCCGACGCCCTCCGAGCGCACGTAACCGTTCGCGCTCGCATCGAACGGCTTGCATTTGCCGTCGGGCGAGAAAAACGTGCCATGGCTCAGCGAGATGGTGCGCTCCGGCGTGAGGATCAGGTTGACGCCCGCCGCGAGCGCAAGGCCGCATTCGCCGTTCGCGATCGCGCGGCACGCATGATGCACGGCGACGAGCGACGACGAGCACGCGGTATCGATCGACATGCTCGGCCCGTGCAGATCGAACGTGTACGACAGCCGCCCGGAGGCGACGGCCGGGCTCGCGCCAGTCGATACGAACGGGCTGGAATCGTGGGTGCGCGCGAGCGTGATGCGGCCGTAATCCGATTGCGAGATTCCGACGAACACGCCGGTCGGACTGCCGGCAAGCGCCGCCGGCGCGATGCCCGCATCCTCGATCGCGGCCCAGGCCGCCTCCAGCAGCAGCCGGTGTTGCGGATCGGTGTCGGTCGCGGCCCGCTCGGACAGGCCAAACAGCTCGCGGTCGAACTGGTCGACGCCGTCGACGAATCCGCCCCAGCGGCTATTGGTCTTGCCGGGCGCGCCCGGCTCGGGATCGTATAACGCATCGGCGTCCCAACGCGACGCGGGCACCTCCGTCACGGCATCGATGCCTTCGCTCAACAGCCGCCAATAATCGTCGAGGCCCTCGCCGCCCGGAAACCGGATGTACATCCCGATGATCGCCACCGGTGCGGCCGTATCGCTCGACCGGCGAACCGCCGGCACGGCGGCGGGCGCGCTCGGTGCGGCCGTGTCGCGCTCGGTCAAATACCGGACCAGCGCGTCGACGCTCGGGTGGTCATACAGCGCGACAGGCGGCAACGGCCAGCCGAGATGCTCGCTCAGCTCGCCTGCCAAGCTCACGAGCCCGAGCGAATCGAGCCCGTATTCGGCAAACGGACGATCGCCGATTTCGTCTTCCGGCAGATCCACGCGCTCGGCAAGCGCGCGACGGATATAGGCGCGCAGATCGGCGCGCGCGCGCTGCGCATATTCCGCCGCCCGCGCGCTGCGGCGCGGCGCGCGCGCGATCGCGTCAAGCTCGCCGGCAATATAGCGGGCGCGGCACAGCGTGCGCTGCAGCTTGCCGCTGCCGGTGCGCGGCAGCGATCCCGACGCGACGAACACGATGTCGCGAATCCGCAGGCCGTGCTTGCGGCTCACCACTTCGCGGATCGCCGCCACAGCCTCGTCCGTGCGGCCGAGCGCGTCGGCCGCCAGCTCCGCGGCCACGACGAGCACTTCCTCGCCGGCGACCAGATGCGAAAACGCGGCCGCGCGTTCGACGCCGGCCTGCGCGGCAGCGCGCTCGACATCCTGCTCAATGTCTTGCGGAAAATGATTCGCGCCGCGAATGATGATCAACTCCTTCAGGCGTCCGACCAGGAACAGTTCGCCGTCGAATGCGACGCCGAGATCGCCGGTACGCAGATAGGCGCCGGTATCGTCCGCGAGCGTCGCGCGGAAAATCTGCTCGCTGTCGTCGGGCCGGTTCAGATAGCCGAGCGCGACGTCCGCGCCGGACAGCCAGACTTCGCCGACCTGGCCGTCCTCGCAGCGGCGCAGCGTTTGCGGATCGACGATCCGGATCGTGCGGCCGGGCCGCTCGAGCGGCCCGTAGCCGAGCGCCTCGATGCCCTCGTCCGACGCGCCGCCGTCGGCCACGGCAATCGCCCGGCCTTGCCCCAGCGCGTGGACGTCAAACTTGCGCACGAGCGGAAACCGGCCCGCCGGCGCCTCGGCCACCCGCATCGTCACTTCCGAGATGCCGTAGCACGGCTGACACGCGGCAGCGTTGAAACCGCTCGGCGCCGCCGCTTCGGCAAAGCGCCGCAGCGTCTCGGCGCGCACCGCCTCGCCCGAGCTGTACGCGTTGCGCCAGCAGTCGAGCCGAAGCGCCTGCCACTGCTCGGGCTTCACGCGCTGCACGCAAAGGTCATACGCGAAGTTCGGGCCGCCCGAATGCGTCGCGCGAAAATGCGAAATCGCGCGCAGCCAGCGCACCGGCTGCTCGATGAACAACTGCGTCGCCAGATGGATCGCATGAAAACCGATGCTGACCGGCAGGCACGCGCCATACATGAGCCCGGCCGCGTGCGACATGGGCGACCACGTCACCAGCACGCTGTCGCTCGCGAACCCGGAGCCCGCAGCCGAACGTTCGCTGTTGGCGAGGAAATTGGCGTGAGAAAGCATCACGCCCTTGGCCGTGCCCGTCGAGCCGGACGTGTACTGCAAACACGCGATGCGCTCGCCGCTCGGCTCGAGCGCCTGCCAGCGGCTCGCCTGCGACGGCTCGATCCGGTCCGACGCAATGCGCGGCAGATCGCGCAGCGCGGGCGACGCGGCGAACAGCGTGGCGAGCTGCGCGTCGGCATCGGCTGTCGTCAGTGCGCAATGCGGTTTTGCATCGCCCGCGACGCCCTCGATGCGCGCGAGCGCGCCATCGTGCCCCGCACGCTCCGGCAGCGCGAGCGGCACGGCCATTGCCCCGGCGTACAAGCACCCCCAGAACGCCGCGATGAAATCGAGCCCCGACCCAAAGATCAGCAATACGGGCTTGCCCGCCGCGCCGCGCGCCACGAGCGTCGCGCCGATCGCGCGCGCGAGGGTATCAAGCTCGCCGTAGGAAAGCGTCTTCGCGTCGCTCAGATTGTCGTCGCTGACGTAGGTGAACGCCCGGCGCTCGCGCTCGTGCTCGCCCCGCCAGCGCAGCACGCTGACGAGATCGGCAAAATCGCGACGCAAGGTGGATGCGGTGATCTGCATGAAAGAGACTCCTCTTCCGGTTCAGTTGCGGCCCTGCGCCGGTTGGCGGTATTCCTTGGACTCGGCGTCTTGCGGCCGGTAGGCGCTCAGCTCAAAGTAGTTGCGGAACAGCCGGTCGAGCGAGCGGTACGCGCCGTCGCCGGTCGCGAAGACCGCCTGGATTTGCGCCGGCGCATCGAGATCGGCCAGCTCGCGCTTGAGAACGTCCCAAACCTGCGCGAACGCATCGACGAAAATGCGCTGGAACCACGGAATGCCCGCTTCGGTGCCGATCAAGTACCAGCTGATCGACTGCGTCAGCTCGCGCACGCTCTGGCGCACCGCGAAATCCAGCTCGCCGGGCGCACGCATGGTCGACACGTGGCGGATGCTGTTCACGTCGACGATCCCGCCGTCGAGCACCAGGTTCTGCGCCATCAGGCAATTGCCGCGGCCGAAGTGCGACGGATCGGTCGGAATCCAGCCGAGCGCGAGAAACTCGGCGGTCAGGCGAATCCAGCGCTGAATCGCCGTATCCGGGTCCGACAGTTCACGCAATACCGAATGGCGCTTGTCATACGACACTTCCGGGCCCACGTCGCCGCCTCGCACGTGCATCGCGCGCAGCGGATAGGACGGGTAGTAGTACACGTAAGCGCCCAGATCGTCGCGGATCATCGCTTCGACCAGGGTGGCCGTTCTCGGCGACAGTTGCGGACGCAGCACGTCGAGCGCACGCTCGCGCACCTCGGTCGGCCAGCGGTACACGAACAGCGGCGTGGGAATCCGGGCCAGGCGCCCGAAGCGGCGGTAATACGCGCTCTGCAATTGAAGCGCGCAGCGCGCTTCGTCGTCCGCGTCCCACAGCGGATGCACGCCCGGCGGCTTGCCCTCGCTGATCGGGAAACGTTCGAGCTGGTTCATCAGCGTCAGATCCTCGAGCACGTGGCGAGCCTGTCCGCCGATCGTCCAACTGAAGATGTTCCACATCTCGCCCATGCGCTTCGTGATGCTGCCGAAGTTCTCGGACACCGGCTCGGTGCCCTTGATCGCGATGTAGCCCTGGCCGTTCGGCACGCTCTTGAGCTTGCCGAGATCGAGATAGAACGCGCGGACGTGGCGATCCGGCCGCGACACCGGGCCGTAGTCGCCGAACGCCCATTGCTGCTGCACCGGCAATTCGCTGCCGAGCAGGTCGTAGACGTCCTTGAGCGCGGGCTCGACGGCCGACAGCGCGTCGAAAATTTCCGTCGACTGCTCGCGCAGCGTCCAGATCGGTTCGAGCGAAACGGTTTTCAGGCCGCTTTCGCGGCTCAAAAGTTCATCCTTGATACGCACGTTGTCCACCTCTTCGATGTCGCGGCCAAACGCGTCAACGGGCGTTCGGCCGCGCAATGTTGGTCGCAGGACGTCGGAGCCTTCGCGGCGTCACACGAGCGAGACCCGGTACTCCGACATCCATAGGTCGATCTGATACAGATAGGCGAGGAACTGCGCGTCCTTCGCGTACATGCCGAACCAGTGCCGGTCTCTCGCCTCGTCGTCGGGCGCGGCGAGCACGCGGTCCAGTTCGGCCGCATCGAGCAGCGGCCGCAGCGGCGACGCCGCATCGCGCAACCGCTCGGTCAGCAGCGCACGCACGTCGTGCAGATACTTCGGGTTGTGCGTGGTCGGAAACGGGCTCTTCGGCCGCCAGATCACGTCGTCAGGCAAAATGCCCTGCATCGCATGCCGCAACAGCCCTTTTTCACGGTCGCCGGCGTTCTTCATGGTCCACGGCACGTTCCACAGATACTCGACGATGCGGTGATCGCAGAACGGCACGCGCACTTCCAGCCCTTCGGCCATGCTCGCCCGGTCCTTGCGATCGAGCATCATCGGCAGCCAGCGGGTGAAGTTGATGTAGAACATTTGGCGGCGGCGCGCCTCGCCCAGCTCCTCCCCCGGTAATGCCGGGCATTCGGCGATGGTCTGCCGATAATGCTCGGCCACGAACGCATCGGCATCGAGCCCGTCGCGCAACGCCGGCGAGAGCAGCCGCTCGCGGCCGTCCACCATGCGCACCCAAGGAAAGCGCTCGACTTCGTAATCGCGTGCCTGATGAAACCAGCGATAGCCGCCGAAAATCTCGTCGGCGGTTTCGCCCGACAGCACCACCGTCGAATGTTTCTTGATCTCGCGGCAAAAGAGTTGAAGCGACGCGTCGACTTCCCACATCCCCGGCAGATCGCGCGAGCGCATCGCGGCGCCGAGCTGCGAAATCAACTCGGACGTATCGAGCAACACGCGACGGTGATTCGTCTGCAAATGGCGGGTGACCTTGTCCGCCCACGGCGCATCCTCGTCGGGCACGTAATCGGTCGGCTTGAAGTGGGTGCTGTTGTCGACGAAATCGATCGAATACGTATCGAGCTGCTTGCCCGCTTCCTTGAACACGCCCGCGGAGATCGCGGTGATCGAACTGGAATCGAGCCCGCCCGATACCATCGTGCCCACCGGCACGTCGGACACCAACTGGTTCGTCACGGCATCGACCACCAGCTCGCGCACGCGCTCGACGGTCGTCTCGAAGCTGTCCTCATGCGGATGGCTTTCGAGTTTCCAGTACTGCCACGTCTCGATTCCGCTCGGGCTGTACGTCAGGCACCAGCCCGGCTTCAGTTCGTCGATCTGGCGAAACACGCCGGAGCCCGGCGTGCGCGCCGGCCCGAGAAACAGTAGCTCGTGAAACGCGTCTACCTTGACTTCGCGCGACACCTGCGGATGCGCGAGAATCGCCTTCATCTCGGAGCCGAACAGCAAGCCGCTATCCAGTTTCGCGAAGAACAGCGGCTTCACGCCGATCCGGTCTCGCGCCATGAAAAGACGCTTGTCGCTTTCGTCCCAAACGGCGAACGCAAAAATGCCGTTGAGACGGTCCAGGCAAGCCGGCCCCCATTCGATATACGCCTGCAGCAGCACTTCCGTATCGCAATGCGTCTCGAACCGGCAACCCCGGCTTTCCAGCGCGCGCCGCAATTCGGGCGTGTTGTAAAGCTCGCCGTTATAGGCAATGACAAAGGTGCGATGACGCGCGTGACGCACCATCGGTTGCGCGCCGTTGGCGGGATCGATGATCGACAGACGGCGATGGCCGAGCGCGGCGCGCGCGCTCACCCATTCGCCCGACGCATCCGGACCGCGATGCACGAGGCACGCCGTCATGTTGCGCAACGTCGCGACGTGCTCGCGCAAATCGTGACCCCAGTCCACCCAGCCCGTGATGCCGCACATGATTACCTCCCGTTGTCTGCGAACGCGGATTGCCGGCTGTCGCTGGCCGCCGACACGAGATTGCCAAGCGTCTGCGGATTGGCCTCCGGCTGCGTGAACGTGCCGAGATCGCCCATGCACAGCCGATACTCGAGCGCCTCGATCGTCGCGTTCAGCGTGGCATTGGCGACGCTCGAATTGACCGCGCCCATCTTCCACGTCCGGGAACCGTCGGTGAACTCCAGCACGACGCGAACGCGGCGCGTGCGGTCGTTGATTGCGCGAATCTTGAAATCGACGAGCCTCGTGCCCGCCAGCTCGGGGAAAAACTCGCTGCAGCGTGCGACGAAACCCTCGACCAGATGATTGAGCGACGCCTTGTCGTTCGTCAGTGAAAATTGCACGCGCTCGCCGACGATCGGATCTCGGCCGGACATAAAGTCGAAAACGCCGTCGAACTCGATCGTGCTGGCGCCGATCGGCACCCCCCAGTCCGGCAGATCGGCGCGGTTGTCCGCCAACGCGGAAATCGCGCCGCCAATGGCCGCGTCCGGCGCGGCCTCGTCCGCCAATTTGACGGACAGCCGGTTCACCTGGATACGGCGGCTCGTCTTCCCGCAATGCCGCAGCAGCATCAGGACGAGCGATTCCTCGGACGAGTTGAATTCGAAACCGCCGAACTCGAGTTCCTTGACGAGCCGCACGAGCCCTTCGAGATCGCGGTCGGCGAACAGATGGTCGAGCCGATGCTTGCGCAGGAAGCTGTTCAGGTTGCTCTTGCCCGAAACTTCCGACACGACAATGTCGCTGCGATTGCCGACGAGTGCGGGATCGATGTGTTCGTAAGTTCGCTTTAGCTTCAGGAAGCCGTCGACATGCACGCCTGCCTTGTGCGTGAACGCGAGCGATCCGACATACGGATGGAACGCGGGCGGCTCGGCCTGCAACAGCTCCGCGACTTCCTGCGACAGCCGCGTCAATTGCTGCAGCTTGCCCGGCTCGAGGATCGGGTAGCCGAGTTTCAGTTGCAGATTGGGAATGACCGTGCAGAGGTCGGCCATCCCGCAGCGCTCGGAATACCCGTTGACCGTCCCCTCGACGATCTTCACGCCGTTCTGCACCGCGGCGATCGTGTTGGCGACGCCGCAGCCCGTATCGTTATGGCAATGAACGGCGAACTCGATATCGAACGACCGGGTGACAGTGGATACGATCGAGGCCACTTCGTGCGGAAAGCAGCCGCCGTTCGTATCGGCCAGATCGATCCAATCGACGCCGGCTTGAACCGCGGTCTCGATCAGCTTCATCGCGCCGGCCGGATTCTCCTTGTACGCGTCGAAGAAATGCTCGAAGCCGAAGCTGACCTCTTCCATGTGCTTCTTGAGGAAGCGGATCGATTCGTACACCGATTCGAGATTCTCTTCCGGCGAGATGCCGAGCACCTCGCTCACGTGCAAATCCCAGCCCTTGCCGAAGATATGCCCGTAAGGAATGCCGGTGCGCACGAGCGCGTTGAGGCTCGCGTCGTCCTCCGCCCGGCTCGACGCGCGCTTGGTGCGCCCGAAGGCGACGACCTTGATCTTCTTCAGCGGCAGCGCCTTCAGCTCCTGGAAAAAGAGCGTGTCCTTGGCGTTCGAGCCGGGCCATCCGCCCTCGGTGTACGTGAACCCGATGTCGTCCAACAGCTCCGTGATTCGCAGCTTGTCTTGTACCGAAAAGGAGACTCCGGACGCCTGAGCCCCCTCCCTCAACGTGCAGTCGTAGATCTTGATCATGCTGCCCCCGGTATGCGGCCGCTCAGTTTTTGAGGATGCCGTAGAAATGGCCGGCGTTCTCATACGTGATCTTGCGCATCACGTCGTCCGACAGTCCGCTGAACTGCTCGGCGAACACCTTGGCCGATTCGGGCCACGTGCCGTCCGAGTGCGGATAGTCGGAGCCCCACATCAGCGTTTCGACGCCAAGATCCTCGACCAGCTTGAAGCCGATCCGGTCGGTCTGGAAGCACGCCTTGCACTGGCGCCGCCAGTATTCGCTCGGCAGCATCTTCAGTTCGAGATCCTGGAAACGCCCCTTGAATTCGTGATCCATCCGCTCGAGCACGTAAGGCAGCCAGCCCAGGCCGCTTTCGCCCAGCACCACGCGCAGGTTCGGATGACGCTCGAGCACGCCCGAGCCGATCAGCGCGGCCAGCGGATGCACGAGACTCATCTGGAAGCCGGTCACGCTCGTGAAGAACGCGGCGCGCTTGGCTTGCCCCTGGACGTCGATTTCCTCGAGCGTCAACGGCAGCGAGCGGAAGCAGTGAATGTGCAGCGGCAAGCCCGATTCCGCGATCGTGCGCCACAGCGGCTCCCAGCTCGGATGCCAGAGCGGACGCGTCTCACGGCTCATCGCGAGATTCACGCCGACGATGCCGGACTTGCGATATTCGGCGATGCGGCGTACTTCCTGAACGGCGGCGTCCACATCCGAATCATTCAACGCGGCCAGGCCGTAAAGCCGGCCGCTCGAGCCCTTGCAGAAATCGACGAGCCAATCGTTGTAGATGCGGCACATTTCGATCGCGGCTTCCGGATCTTCCATGCGCATCAGCGTTTCGGCGGCAAGGCCGTACACGACGTCGGCGTCGACTCCGTCGAGATCCATGTCCTCCTGCCGCAGCACCGGATCGCTCACGCGGCGGCGGCCGTTCGCGGCATCCCGATACAGGCCGGTCGCAGCCATGATGTCGATCTTCGCATTGCTGCCCGGCACGTATTTCTGGCCATACGGACCGAAGCCGCACACGTAGCCCAGCCAGGTTTTCTTGTGGTTCGTCCAATACGGATCTTCCGCTTCGACCACGAACGGCATCCGGTCTTTCAAATCGGACCGGGCATTTTTGGTGAATAAATCCGACGGCAGCCAATGCAGGTCGATATGCGAGTCAGCGGAAATTCTATTGAAGGTCATGGCAATTCGTCCTATTTTGCGTTTGAGATCAGGTGCTCAAGAAATAATCTATGAAGCATGGCCAGCTAAACACTCGCCAATCACTTTCATAAACTGAATTGGAACGCCTAATTCCCGGATTCGGCGTATTGCTCTGATTCCGATCCGATTATTTTTAATACAACTCTCCGTCATAACAGGAGATACGGCTTTACCACTCGAACCAGCTCTCGACGTGCGAATGGCCGATAGAAAAAACACGATGGCGACCGCCAGCCTCCCTGGTATCAGGGACGCGGGAATCACGGCATATGGCGTTCGCGGGCACGGACCGTCAGCCAACGCGCGCCGGCACGCGGCAGCGCGTTTGCATGAATTTTCCGTTTAAGATGTCCTAATTCCGGATAACATCACCCTTTCAAATATCCGACTATTTGAACAGCATAAAAACACCGTCATTTTTTCCGGTTTATTGGCGTCAGTAAAATCCATCCCGATTTATTTGACACCGTCTCGGCCAATCGACGGGAAAAAGAATAATCAGAAACCAAATCGGGTGAAAGTTTGTTTTGTCTCAAGATTCGGCCGTTTTGTCTCATTGGATCTCGCACCCTGTTTCCCTCTCTGATGCGCCGCCGTCGCCCCGCATTGCGCGGGCCCCACGCGTGCATTTGCGGCTTCGCGGCGGCGCGCTCAACCCGCGAACGGCAATTTCCCAACGCTGCTCGCACGCTCACGCGCGAGACTCGACCAAAAGGTCACAGGCGATACAACGCCCTGATAGGCTCGATGCACGGTTTGCCGCTCAGCATCGAAGGGTGATGCGCCAACCCACGTCAGCAGGATTTCGACGGCGAGCGAACGTCCAACCAGCGGCTCCCGAAAAATCTCACCTTTAAAAAAACCGGTATCCATTGAAACGTCACGCCAGCTCCGAGCCGGAACGCGTGGGCGCTCCGGCTCGACACGGAAACGGCCGTGCGGCTCAAGGCACGTTGTTGTATTCGATGAAACCTGGCCGCGCGGCGAGCCGCTCAAAGTATGCAGACACGGCCGGCAATTCCGGCTTGTCGAACGGCGTGCGCAACCAACGATTCACCGACAAGCCGATCACGATATCCGCCAGCGTATAGTCCGGCCCCACGACGAAGGCGCCCGTCTTGCCGAGTTGCGCATCGAGGAGCGTCATGCGCTGCGCCCACGCATCGCATGACGCGCGGATCTGCGCGGTATCCTGATACGCCGGTTGCTGACGTATCAGCCCGAGAAACGCGTAGACCCAGGCGGGATTGAGCGTCGTTGCCTGCCAGTCGAGCCATTGGTCGACGCGCGCCCGTGCCTGCGGCTCGTCCGGATACAAATGCGTGCCGCCGTAGCGGTTCGCGAGATAGCGGATGATCGCGTTCGATTCCCAAAGCACGAAATCGCCGTCCTCGAGCACCGGCACGAGGCCGTTCGGATTGCGCGCAAGGAACTCGGGCGTCTGCGTCGACTGAAACCCGATGCCCCAATCCTCGCGCTCGTAGTCGAGCCGCAGTTCCGCGCATGTCCACAGCACCTTGCGCACGTTGATCGACGATGTCTTACCGAGTACTTTCAGCATCGGACGCCCTTTGATCGAGAAGAGTGGAAAACGATTGTAGAAACGCGCCGCGTGCACTGACAGATACAGTTCCCACGGGCGCGGGCAGGACAGCGGAACAGGAGGAATGCAGGCCGCGAATGGCAAGCGCGCGATGCAACGCTCACCAGAGACCCGGCACGAGCCGCCAGCGCACCGTATCGCAATACGCGCGACAGCCTTCAAGATGCGTGTTCAGATAGCGTTCCTCGTCGATCAGCCGCACAACGATGACGGCGGCGAGCAGCACCGTCAACACAGCCGCCCAGCGCGATCGGGCTCCCGAAAAGTATCACCATTGCCGCCGAGTACAGCGAATGGCGGACCCGGCCATACGGCCCGGTCGACATGACCGTCTGCTCCTGGCTGACCTCGATCACGCTCGATGCAAAGCTGTTTTCGCGCAGCGTATAGAAGCACTGCACGGAACCCGCCGTCACCAAGCCATTGCCAATGAACACCGCCACCCAACGCAGAGCCGATTCTAATCTTCCGTAAACCCATAAAATGCACGAACCAAGGATGAGACGTGTGAAGACGAGACGACCCAACCATCGCTCACGCCGCCCGGCCGCGCGATGCGCCGCCCGGCCGGCTCAAGCCCGCAGGAGGATGGACACGATGAGGCACCCAGCATGAGCGACGACACCTATCGAATCGCCGTGATTCCCGGCGACGGCATCGGCGTCGAAGTGATGCCCGAAGGGCTGCGCGCGCTCGACGCGGTAAGCCGCCGCTTCGGCTTGCGCTTCGATTACACGCCGATCGAATGGGCAAGCTGCGACTACTACGCGCGGCACGGCCAAATGATGCCCGACGACTGGAAAGCCCAGCTATCGGGCATGGATGCGCTGCTGTTCGGTGCCGTCGGCTGGCCCGCGACGGTGCCCGATCACGTCTCGCTGTGGGGTTCGCTGATCAAGTTCCGCCGCGAGTTCGACCAATACGTGAATTTGCGGCCCGCGCGCCTGTTCGACGGCGTGCCATGCCCGCTCGCCGGCCGCCGCGCGGGCGATATCGATTTCATGATCGTGCGCGAGAACACCGAGGGCGAATATTCAGCCGTCGGCGGCACGATGTTCGAGGGTACCGAGCGCGAATTCGTCGTTCAGCAAGCCGTGTTCACGCGGCGCGGCACCGAGCGCGTGATGCGGTTCGCTTTCGAGCTGGCGCAGCGCCGCGCCAAACAGCTCACCGTCGCGACGAAAAGCAACGGCATCGCAATCAGCATGCCGTGGTGGGACGCGCGCGCAGCCGAGGTGGCCGCGCATTACCCGGACGTCACGTGGAACAAGCAGCATATCGACATCCTTTGCGCGCGTTTCGTCATGCAGCCGAACCGGTTCGACGTCGTCGTCGCATCGAATCTGTTCGGCGACATCCTGTCCGATCTCGGACCGGCCTGCACCGGCACGATCGGCATCGCGCCGTCGGCCAATCTGAATCCCGAGCGCGCGTTTCCGTCGCTGTTCGAGCCGGTACATGGTTCCGCACCGGACATCGCGGGCCGCAAGATCGCCAATCCGATTGCGATGATCTGGTCGGCCGCGATGATGATCGATTTTCTCGGCCACGGCGAAGGCCCGGCGCGCGAAGCACACGACGCGATCCTCGCCGCGATCGAGCACGTGTTGAAGCACGGCCCGCGCACGCGCGATCTGGGCGGCCAAGCCTCGACGAGCGAAGTCGGCAGCGCCATCGTTGCGCATCTGCTCGGTGAAACGGCATCGGCCTGACGATCGGAGGCCATAGTCTGACGTGCCGATCATCACGCGAAGGCTGCATCGAATCTCCGGCATTTCGACCCGTTCCCGCAAAGGCTCACCATGATCGAACCGGCTCCCGAATTTCCTCACCATTCTCCTTATCCGGTCGAAGTTCGCTTTCCTGATCTCGACGCGCACCGCGCCGGCAACACCGGTGTCGATTACGTGCATCGTTTCGATTCCGGCGTGCCCGGCCCGTGCGTGATGGTCAACGCGCTGACGCACGGCAACGAAGTGTGCGGCGCGATCGTCGTCGATGCGCTGCTCAAGCGCGCGGTGCGCCCGCGCCGCGGGGTGCTGACGTTGTCGTTCGCGAACGTCGCCGCCTACGCGCGCTTCGATCCGCAAGCGCCGGATGCCGCGCGTTTCGTCGATCAGGATTTCAATCGCGTGTGGACGCCCGCTCTGCTCGACGACCGGTCGCAGCGGTCGCTCGAACTCGATCGCGCGCGCGCATTGCGGCCGTTCGTCGACGAAGCCGATTGGCTGCTCGATCTGCATTCGATGCACGAACGCAGTGCGCCGTTGATCGTCGCGGGCCCGCTCGACAAGGGCGCGGCGCTTGCGCTGCGCATCGGCGCACCATCGACCGTGATTCGGGACGCGGGCCATCCGGAAGGCACGCGCATGCGCGACTACGGCGGCTTCGGCAACCCCGTCAGCGAAAAGAATGCGCTGCTGATCGAATGCGGGCAGCACTGGGAAGCGCGGGCCGTCACCGTTGCGTGCGACAGCACCGCGCGGTTTCTAAGCGCATCCGGCATCGTCGATGCGCAAGATCTGCCTGCCGACTGGTTTCAACCGCTCGCGCCAACCGTGCGCGTCGTACAGGTGACGCACGCCGTGGTCGCCGCGAGCCTCGATTTCCGCTTCGCCGATGCATACACCGGCCTCGAGCATTTTGCCGAAGCAGGCGAGGTGATCGGCTGGTCAGACGGCGCTCCCATCACGACGCCTTACCCCCATTGCGTGCTCGTGATGCCGTCGCTGCGCCAATTGCGGCCTGGGGTCACTGTAGTACGGCTTGGCCGTCTCGAACGCGAGATGCCGCAACGCGGCTGACTCGGCTGAGCGCAGCCGCACGGGCACCACGCCTGCATGGCGCCCGCGCGGCCACGGCAATTCAAAGCCCGAGATCCGACAACCCCGGATGATCGTCGGGCCGCCGGCCGAGCGGCCAATGGAACAGCCGATCGGCTTCCCGTATCGGCAAATCGTTGATGCATGCATGCCGATGCGCCATCAGCCCGTGTTCGTCGAATGCCCAATTCTCGTTTCCATACGAGCGGAACCAGTTGCCGGCATCGTCGTGCCATTCGTAGGCAAAGCGCACGGCGATCCGATTGCCGCCGAACGCCCACAATTCCTTGATGAGCCGGTAGTCGAGTTCGCGCGTCCACTTGCGCCGCAACAGCGCAACGATCTCCTCGCGCCCGGTGGCGAATTCGGCTCGATTGCGCCATCGGCTGTCCCGCGTATAGGCAAGCGACACACGCTGCGGGTCGCGCGTGTTCCATCCGTCTTCGGCCGCGCGCACCTTCTGGCGCGCGGTCTCCTCGGTAAATGGCGGAACCGGCGGACGGATTTCGACTGAATCAGACATGACGTTCTCCAAATTGAAGGCGTGAAAGGCCTGCCCGGCTTGCCAACGGACGGCGGGCAGATGAATGAACCGCGATTCGATCGAATGAAGGGAAAAGCGGATCGGCAACGATGAAAACCGGTATCAGCCGGGTTGGCTGGGTAACGTCGCATCGAGCAGCATGGTTGCCGCCGCCTTCGCGTCACGCGCGGCCGACGCATCGCCGCTCACGAGCGCGACGCCGATCGCGCCGTCGATCAATACGAGCCATTGGCGCGCGAGCCGCGCAAGCAGTCGCCGATCCGCGCCCGTGCCGGCCGCGTGCGCGTCAAGCTGCTCGCGCACGAACTCGAGCAACCGTGCCTTGTGCGCGCGCGCGACGAGGCGAATCGGATCATCCGGCCGCTCGATCTCTCCGGACACGTTGAGAAAAGCGCAGCCGTGAAAATCCGGTTGCTCGAACCACTCGCGCAACACGTCGAACATGCCGACGAGCCTCGCGCGCGGCGTCTTGCCGCGTTTTACCGTCGCTTCGGCGAACCATGTCATCCAGCGCTCGTCGCGCCGCTCCAGCGCGGCGGCAACCAGCGCCTCTTTCGATTCGAAGTGCGTATAAAAGCTCTTGCGTGCCGCGCCCGACAGCTTGACGATCGCATCGACGCCCGTCGCATGAATGCCGCCTGCGTAGATCAGCGTGTCGGCCGCATCGAGCAAACGCTCACGCGCGCCGCTTGAGGAAAGATCCGGTTTCGTATCCATCCGCCTAAGGTAGAACGATCATTCTCCTTTGTCAACATCCGGCCGATGCGCTATCGTCTGCGCACGTTTCCGATCAAGGGATGCGAATGAAACCAGTGCAATGGGCGGCGTCGATCGCCAGCATCGCCGCGCTTGCAGCAACGATGCCCGGCTGCATGCCTTGGCGTGTCGTCACCCATCATCCGACAGTGGCGCAGGCCGCCGTTCCGGCGGGCCGCTACACGCTCGATCCACATCACTGGAGCATCGTGTTCGATGTCGATCACTTGAAGTATTCGCGCTTCACGATGCGCTTCGACCGCGCGAACGCGCAACTCGACTGGCGCGCGGGCGGTCTTACCGAAAGCAGCGCAACCGTGTCGATCGATGCATCGAGCATCGATACCAATGTGCCGCTGCTCGACAAGCTCGTTGCCGGCAACGACGCGCTCGATGCCGTCCGCCATCCGAGCATCCGCTTCGAAAGCACGCACTTCACGCGCATAAGCGACACGCAAGGCACGCTGAGCGGCAATCTGACGATCCGCGACATCACACGCCCCGTCACGCTCGCGGTCACCTTCAACGGCTATGGCCGCAATCCGCTGACGACGCAGGACACGCTCGGCTTCTCCGCAAGCGCCGCGCTCAGCCGCGCCCAGTTCGGCGTGACGAGCTGGTATCCGGCGGTGGGAGACGAAGTGCGCGTGCGAATCGAAGCGGAATTTGTCAAGGAAGGTGAGGCGGCACGTTCGTGACGACACAGCCGCCACGATCCGTTTTTTTACGACATTTTTTCTTGAAAGGCCCGCTTGCGTCTCCCTACACTGCGAACAACCATCGAGGTTACGGAGGCATCATGCAGCAGCGGGCAACTATCGAACGGCCTTTGCGTATCGCCTGTGCAAAGCGTGTGGATGGACGAGTCGTGCTGAGACGTTTCAATCCGGCATACGATTCGTATGACAAGCTGACCGCGCTCTTGCATCGCGCGTTCGCGCGGCTCGGTCAGATGGGGCTCAACTGCGTATGCGTCGACCAGCCCGCCGCGATCACACGGCAACGGGCGCTTGCCGGCGAATGCTACGTCGCCGTCTGCAACGGCCATTTGATCGCGACGATGACGCTGCACACGCGCGACGCCCTGTCCGACTGCGAGCTTTATCGCCGTTGCGGCGTCGCGACGCTGCGCCAATTCGGCGTCGATCCGATTTGGCAAGGGCGCGGCGTGGGGCGCGCGATGCTCACCTGCGCCGCACACTGGGCCGCGGCACGCGGCTATACGCGTCTTGCGCTCGACACGCCGCAACCCGCTGCGCACCTCATCGATTTCTACACGAGCCAAGGATTCCGCGTGGTCGATGTCATGCATTTCGCGGGTAAAGGCTACGATAGCGCGATCCTCTGCAAGCCGACTGCGATTTCGCCATTGTTCGCGCGCAGCGCACGCGAATTTCCGCTCGCGCTGACGCCACTGCGGCACGCCGCATGAAACGCAACAGCGGCCTACGCAAGCACGGCCGCTCGCTCCCATCGGGCCGACGCGATGCGCGAACGCCCACACTCGCGAAGGCTGCCATGCGCGCGCGTGGGATGGCGAAAATCGTTTTCGTCACGATCGCGGCGAGCCAGGCGCTGAGCGCCGCGTTTGCCGGCCTCGCGCGCGCCATCGGATACGACGCCGATCCCACCGTGTTGCTCGGATTCAATTTCATCAGTTGTGCGCTCGTCAGCTTCTGGTTGCAATCCGACGCGCAACGCGCGTACCGCGACGCGCTGTCGAGCGGCCGGTTGAAGCGCCAAGCACCGCGCGCCGGAGCCGCGCATACCGTCCCGGCCGACTGCCCGAAACGTTGGCTCGTCATTCTGCATATCGAATTGAATCCGCATCTGCTCGACGATGCGCGATGACGAACGAGTCCACGCCGTTTGCTCGCGCGACGTTGAAATTTTGATATCCCGTTTACTCTCACCTTTGAGTTCTTTCGATCGAATAGACGGCCGTTGCGTTGTAACGAAATCGTGCAGCACGGCCGAAATGTCGAACGATGGATCTATCGCGCCACGCGCGTCGATGCCGCGCGCTCAATCGCAACCGGACGACGGTGTAGGTCGCCGGGCTGCTATTGAAGGTCGTTGCGCGATCGTTCCCTCTGCGCGGCCGATGCGATGCACGATGCGCCACGCCGCTCGGCGGGTCCGCGCGCCGCAAGCGCGCCGCAGATGCTTCGTTACTGCGTCCAGTCGAGAATCACCTTGCCGCTCTCGCCCGAAATCATCGCCGCGAAGCCCTTTTCGAACTCGTCGACCGGAAAGCGGTGCGTGAGGATCGGTGACAGGTCGAGCCCGCTTTGCAGCATCGCGACCATCTTGTACCAGGTCTCGAACATCTCGCGGCCGTAGATGCCCTTGATTTCGAGCCCCTTGAAAATCACTTGATTCCAATCGATCGCGGTCTGCGCGGGAGGTATACCGAGCAGCGCGACCTTACCGCCGTGATTCATCGCCTCGAGCAAGCTCGTGAACGCGCTCGGCGCACCCGACATCTCGAGCCCGATATCGAAGCCTTCGGTCATTCGCAGATCGGCCATCACGTCGCGCAGCGATTCGTGCGATACGTTCACGGCGCGTGTCGCGCCCATCTTGCGCGCAAGCTCCAGCCGGTAATCGTTGACGTCGGTGATCACGACGTTGCGTGCGCCGACATGCTTGGCGATCGCCACCGCCATCACGCCGATCGGCCCCGCTCCGGTGATCAAGACGTCCTCGCCGACGAGGTTGAACGACAGCGCGGTATGCGCGGCGTTGCCGAACGGATCGAAAATCGCGGCAAGATCGTCGGAGATCTCCGCCGGAATCTTGAACGCGTTGAACGCGGGTATCGCCAGATACTCCGCGAACGCCCCTTCGCGGTTCACGCCCACGCCCACCGTATTGCGGCACAAATGCCGGCGCCCCGCGCGGCAGTTCCGGCAGAATCCGCAGGTAATGTGGCCTTCGCCCGACACGCGATCGCCGATTTCGAAGCCGCGTACCTCCTGGCCCATCTCGACGATCTCGCCCACATATTCGTGCCCGACGTGCATCGGCACGGGAATCGTCTTGCGCGCCCATTCGTCCCACTTCCAAATGTGGATGTCGGTGCCGCAAATCGCGGTGCGGCGAATCTTGATGAGCACGTCGTTGTGGCCGACCTCGGGTTTCTTCACGCGCGTAAGCGTCAGGCCCGGCGCGGGATTCAGTTTGACAAGCGCTTTCATCGCCATCTCCCTACACCACGCCGAGCGTCTTGCCGACGCGCACGAACGCGTCAACCGCACGGTCGATCTGCTCTGGCGTGTGCGCAGCGCTCATCTGCGTGCGGATGCGCGCGCGCCCGCGCGGCACGACCGGATACGAGAAGCCGATCACATACACGCCTTCGGCAAGCAGCGCATCGGCCATCTTCGTGGCCACTTGTGCGTCGCCTAGCATCACCGGAATGATCGGATGCTCGCCCGGCACGAGCGTGAAGCCCGCCGCGCCCATTTTCTCGCGAAAGCGCGCGCCGTTCGCACGGACGCGCTCGCGCCGCTTCGCACCTTCGTCGCTCGCCAGCAATTCGAGCACGCGCAACGACGCCGACGCAATGCTCGGCGCGAGCGTGTTCGAGAACAGATACGGGCGCGAACGCTGCCTGAGCAGTTCGACGACTTCGCGCCGCGCGGCCACATAGCCGCCCGATGCGCCGCCCAGCGCCTTGCCGAGCGTACCCGTCACGATGTCGATCCGGCCTTCGACGCCGCAATGCTCGGGCGTACCGCGTCCATGCTCGCCGATGAAGCCGACCGCATGCGAATCGTCAACCATCACGAGCGCACCGTAACGATCGGCCAGATCGCAAATGCCTTTCAGGTTCGCGATGATGCCGTCCATCGAGAACACGCCGTCGGTGGCAATCAGCTTGAAGCGCGCGCCTGCGGCGTCGGCCTCGCGCAGCTTCGCCTCGAGGTCGGCCAGATCGTTATTCTTGTAACGAAAGCGCTTCGCCTTCGACAGCCGGACGCCGTCGATGATGCTCGCGTGGTTCAGCTCGTCGCTGATGATTGCATCCTCTTCGCCGAGCAGCGTTTCGAACAGGCCGCCGTTCGCGTCGAAACAGCTCGAATAGAGAATCGCGTCGTCGGTCTTCAGGAATGCGGACAGCGCGGCTTCCAGTTGCTTATGCACGGTTTGCGTGCCGCAAATGAAACGCACCGACGCCATGCCGAATCCATCCCGCTCAAGCGCCGCCTGCGCGGCGGCGATCAGCCGCGAATCGTCCGCGAACCCTAGATAGTTGTTCGCACAGAAATTCAGCACCTGCTTGCCATCGGCGAGTCGGATATCGGCGGCCTGCGGGCTCGCGATCTCGCGTTCGGTCTTGTAGAAACCGTCCGCGCGAATCTGATCGATCGTCTGGCGCAGATGGGCAAGGTAAGCATCACGCATCGCATAGCTCCTGAAATGAACAGCTCCCGCATCCCAGTCGACCGCCGCGTCGAACGCCGCCACCGTGCTTGGCGGCCCCGGCGCATGCCCGCGGGAGCCATGATCCGGCGCTCGCCCGCACTCTCGGCGGCGGTGAAGCGGCCTGCTGCTGTTATAGTCGGCTGTTGGGTTTAGCGTATTTTTCTTATATTTCGAACTAAAATTCGGAATATCGAACAACTCTAAGCGAACGGAATTCAAATGGCAAGCTCTTCCGGCGCACGCCGCGCCACCTCCGCGCCTGCAACGCCGCCGCGCGTCGGCGAACAGATCCAGCGGCTGCGCAACGAACGCAAACTGACGCTCGACGATCTGTCACGTGCGGCGGGCGTATCGAAGTCGATGCTGTCGGAAATCGAGCGCGATAAGGCAAATCCGACGATCGCCGTTGCATGGCGGCTCACGAACGCGCTCGGCATCAGTCTCGACGAATTGTTTGCGCAGCCGAAAACGCCCGAAACGATTCGCGTTGACGGTCCACACGACATTCCAACCCTCGCCGGCCACGAAGCCCACTATTTGCTGCGCGTTTGGGGGCCGATCGAACTCGCGGGCAAATTCGAATGGTACGAACTCACGCTGCCGGCAAACGGCGCGCTCGCGTCGAATCCACACGAACCGGGCACGCGCGAGCACCTCACCGTGCTGCACGGGACGCTCGAAGTCGACGCGGCAGGCGGCACACGGCGCCTCAAGGCCGGCGATACCGCCCGCTATCCGGCCGACGGCCCCCACGCAATCCGCAATGCCGGCAAGAGCGAAGCCAAAGCGCTGCTTGTCGTGATCCACCGGCAGCACAGCGCGTAACCAGTTGACCTGTCTGTTTAGCCAGTTGCACAAAATACTGTATATTCGTACAGTATACGCAAATCAGGAGCCCGCGATGACCGAACATGATTTGGCCGCGCTCAGCTTCAAGGCTGCGGCGCACGATATCGAGACAATTGTCCGCCACATTGCCGACCGCTATATCCGTCAGCATGTTCCGCTGACGTGGCGGCTCCTGCATGCGATCGAGGCCGAAGCGCTCGCCGATCTCGGCTTTGCCAGCCGGCACGATCCGATCGTGCGCTGTTTGTTCGAACGCCCGGCCGACATGCACTTTCCCGAAACCGACGATCCCGTCGACTTTGGGCAATCAAACGCACTGCCGGCAGTGTTCTCGTTCGCCGTGGCCGCCTACGAGGCTGCGGCGCATGTCCGCGGCGACGTGAACCCGCCTGCGCGGCCGATGCGCATGACGCGAACCTGGGGCGACTAGCCGACGCGGCCGACTCTTCACTGAGCTATCGCGACAAGTTACGATCAATGCAACTAACGGAATCATTTACATGTCGCCGCCCGTGACGCACGCCTCCCCCATGCCCGATATCCAAAACGATCTGTTCGATCGCGGCACGTCGGACTGGCTCCATCATCCGGACACCGCCTTCGATGCATGGCTTGCCAGTCAGCAATTCCGCCATTCGTCGGCCGAAGTCTATCGCGCACAATGGGGTGCGTTCCTCGGCTGGCTTGCGAAACGGCAGAAGACACTTGCTACGGTCGATACCGAAACGATCTCGCATTTCGTCGGCGAGTTGCCCATCAAGAAAACGCAACGGGTACGCTATTTACGGCTGATCGAGCGCGTACTCGATCACGTGCGCAAAAGCGAACTCGGTTCGACCAATCCCGCTCGCTTCATTGCTCAGGATGGCGAAGCAACTTGGCGCCGCGCGCGCGACAACGAACCCACGAGTTTTTTGACGCCGGCCGAACGTGCCGCGTTGCTCGCCTATTTGTTTTCTCCATTGCCTTCGATCGGTGCGACGCTCTGGAAAGAACGCCGCGATCGTGCGCTCGTTGCAGCATTCCTCGGAGCGGGATTGAAAACCGGCGAAGCTCGCTCTATTACGATTAGTTGCGTAAATCTGGGATCGACCATGCTGACGGTGCCGGCCGCTCAACCGGAATTCACCCGCGACACCCATCTTGCCTCGTTCGCGATCGCGTTATTTGACGCGTGGCTCGCCGAACGCCAACGCTGCGAGATCCCGGGCGACTTGGTTTTTCCGGCGTCGCTATCCGGTCGACCCATGCACAAGGCGACGATGCTGCGCGCCGTCGACACCATTATCGAGGCCGCCGACATTGCGTCGTCGCGCGAAGCGCGGGCAAGCCCTCAGACGTTGCGCAATACGTTCGCGGCCGAATTGTTCGAAAACGGCGTCGAGCCGGAAAAGGTCGGCCAATGGTTGGGGTTCGCCCAATCGATTTCGGCAAATCGGCTGCATCGTGCGTGGAAAAACTGGCAAGAAAACCTCGTTCACGCATTACCCGACGCGAAACCTTCTGCCGATGACGCTGCCATCGCGCCGCGCCGTGCTTGAAACCGCCGTTTGTTTACCCCCGAAAACGCTCACCTTTCGACTCCCGAATACTCTCACCTTTGAAGGTGTTGGGTCACACTACTCATCGCGAGCGGAAAAATGAGCTGCGGCAGCAAAGCGCGACGGTTGAACGTCAGACGTGTGCTCACAATCTGGGCAGAGTAATTCATACCCGTCCGTGCTGTGCGACAGTTCAGGTTCGCCATGACCACATTTCGGACAACGGGCAGGAAGCGTCACATGCTGATCAAGTGATGTACCGATCGCATCGAATGCAGCGGCATCGAGTTGGCCGGCGTCGGCCAAACGTCGGATCAGCGCGGCAAGTTCAGGCGTTATTCCTTGGCTTGCCCGTAAAATCTCCACTTCTTTGATGGCTTCGGCTAGATCGTCACTTTGTTCGCGCAATTGCTCGTCGAGGCGATCCGCACGAGCCTTGGCCGCGCTGAGTTGCTGCAGGAAATCGAATTCCTTGCGATTGACGTCCCGCAGCCCTTGTTGATAAGTCGACGCCATGCTCCGCAACGAGTCCAGCTCGACCAGCATCGGCTTCACGCGGCGTTCTGCTTCCGCGACCGCGTCTTTGATTTGCCTTGCATAGTGCTCGGTATTTTCGCGCAATTCCGTATGGAGAGCGTCAATCCGCTCGCGCAGCGCAGCATTTTGCGCCTGCTCGGATTCGATGCGGCGGTTCAGTAGGGCGTTTTCGTTTTCGAGCCGACGAATCAGATCCTGCGACGAATCCTGGCGAGCGGCTTCTTCCGTCGAAACGGACGCGAGCTTGATCTCCATCTCAGTCAACTTGTTTTGCAAATGATCGGCGCGAGCGTCGCTGCGAGAGAGCGCAGCCTCGAGCGATTCCTGGCGAATCAGCGCGTCACGATATTTTTGTTCGACCGCGGCTATCTCATTGTTTGCCTGTTGGTGTTCGATCTCGAAGCTTTGACGGGCTTGTTTCAGTGCTTCCTCATATAGCGTTCCCAACAATGCGGCGGCCTTTTCCTCCAGAGGCTTGGGTATAGCCGCGCCTTCAAGCCGGATTTTCGATGCGGCTCGGATGCGTTCCCAAAAGTGATCGATGTCCTTCGGGATATCGCTGGCACTGCCGGTTTGGGTCAAATCGCGGACGTTGGCGCTGGACGGACGAATGCCGAGATCGAAAAACAATCGCTTGCATGCGTGTAGCGACAATTCCTGACGACGTGCTCCAGCTGCGCGCATCGTGTCGAGTTCGTCACGAATAGTTTGTCGGATCTGATCAAGCATGATAGCCCGTGGAAGGAGATAGTTCGTATCAATAATAACAAAACACGTTTTATTTGGTACGCTTCTGAAGAGACTGTCGCTTGTTTGCTACTTGAATCGCCTTTTGGACAGATTGAGCGGGGTGCTGGCTGCCTGGCTCTTCCAAATCCGTGAAACAAAACGAAGAATCGCCATTAACTCTTTGTTTATAAAAGGTTCTTCGATAAGGGCCGAATGATCCCAATTGTTTCACATGTTGAAAGGGAAGATCTCGAGAGCTTATCTGGAGAGGGGTGAGGTTTCTGTGGAAAACTCGACGGGGGAATCTTGAGAGTATTAGAAGTAAACACCCTTGAAACCCTTGTTAAAAACGTTAACGCCACCCCAAAGCCTTACGTGACAAGGGTTTCCAGCCGATAAGGTGAAGCTTTACGGGAGCCAAGGTGACATCCTGCGGGAATCGACGTGATGGGGTTCAGGGATCAGCGTGAGCCGATGCGGGAAAGATCGTGAGCGGGTTCAGGACCACGTCGCACCGACCAATTTAGCAAAGGTGAGGTTTTTCAGGGGACTGGCAGCGGTGAGGCCACACAGAGCCTGAAATGATCCGTTTGCTGTGGATATGCACAGGTGAAGCTCTACGGGATGCATCTGCGACACTGATTCTGCCCTTCTTTTAAGCAGTTTTGACCAATAGGTGAGCGTTCTCGGGATTCCAGTCTGATCACGCGTGAGCATTTTCGGGAAAGGAAGCCGATTTGGCGGGGTTTTGAGGCTTTCAATCGCGGTGAGGTGAGGTTTTTCGGGAGCTTGATAGTGGCTTGGGGTGGCGATTCCGCGCAAAGGTGAAGTTTTTCGGGAGCGTGCTGTCAGTCGGTGCCAGCGCTTTAGGTGAGGGTTTACGGGTAACAAAATTCTGTGGAAATTTGCCAAAGGTGAGGGTTTTCGGGAAAAGTGAGCATCCACTTGCCCGAAAAGGCCCGTGGATACTGGCTATGAGACAGTTCTATGCCACGTGATTTTCATTAAAGGTGAGAGTTTTCGGGGGAAGGCATTCGGATCGCATCGATGGCGTGCCTTCTGCTAGGTGAGGAAATTCGGGAGTGGATACCGCTCGATCGATGCTTCAAAAACAGCGCTTAAGTCCTAGAGTTCATTAGGTTTTTTAGGCGCACTGCGAGAATGGTGAGCTTTTTCGGGAATGCAGGCGGCTTTAAAGACGTGGACCCGATTGTGTCAAAGGTGAATGTTTTCGGGAGCGAATTGCTGGCAATCGCCCGTGTGCTGGTTCTGTGGTGACGAGTAACTATACGGACACAAATAGCGAATGGTGAGCTTTTTCAGGACTTCGGATGGAATGACAGCCTTGATGCGGCGCGACCAGGGCGCGAGTGGACGCGAAAGCGCGGTTTGAGTCCGCGGACCGGCAAGCTGGACGTTACCGAATGGTCGAATCGCAGGTGAGGTGAAATCATATCCACGTGTTCACGTTAGTCGATGTCGCGTTGGCGGGACTGAGCGTATGGGGCGGCCAATTCGTTAGCGGTGAGAAGTGCGCGGCATGGGCGACTCACGTTGTGGACGGGGCTTGGGTCTCCCGCTGTGGGGCAACGGGAGCTGAAAGGGTTTAGGCAAGCTCATACGCGCCGTTACAGGCGTCTTTATGGTTCTGTTGCGAGTCTGGATGGTGAATCGAATCCGGCGATGATGCTCACGCTAGCGTTTGTGCCGCTTGCGCCGGCTGGCTATGGCGTCAGGGCAGCTTTGCCTGCCCGCTCCGATATCTGCCTGCGTATTCGGGTGCTTGTCCCTGGCGGAGTTGACGCAAGGGCTTGGCCAGTATTTGGGGCAACGCCGCCGTCGCAATTTTGCGACAGGATTTGAGGTGAGACGTTACGGGAGTGGTTGGGTCACAGTTCGCATTAGCCGGGAAACCCTCGTTATCCGCGTTTTCCGCGACACATAAAGGTGAGTCGGAGATCGCCGGATTTTGGACCGGTGAGCTTTTACGGGATTGCAATCGGGTGAGTCGTGGCGAATCGGCGGGCTTCACCGGATACGGTGAGCATGCCGTTCTGGACTCGCATCACCACAGGCGCTATTCTTTCGGGAAATTTCTCCTCCGCCCTGACGCATGGCTACGAAGCGCGCCAAGAAAACCGATGTAGATGTGGTGAGCGCCAGCTCAGCCGAATTGCGCAAGGCCGTCGAGGCGATCGCGATTCAGCCCAAGAGCGGCAAGATTACCCTCTTGACCCGCAAGCTGTTCAACGTGCTGCTCGCCGTTGCCCAGCAAGCGGACGATTCCGGCGATACCTATCGCGCGTTGCTGTCGGATATCGTTGCGAATTCGGCTTTCGACTCCAACGATACGGCGCTCGTCAAGGAGCACTTGCGGCGGATGGTGTCGGTGCAAGTCGAATGGAGTACCGGCACGTCGAGCCAGAAGCCCGGCCGCAAATGGGGGATCTCGACGCTGATTGCCGATGCGGAAATTCTGGAGGATCCGACTACGCGCCGCGTATGGGTGGAATTTTCGTTTGCGCCGAAGATTAAAAAGAAACTGCTCGATCCGGTTCAGTACGCGCGGCTGAGTCTGCAATTCCAGAGCCAGTTGCGAAGCAGCGCTGGGCTCGCATTGTACGAAATCTGCGTGCGTTATTTGACCAATCCGAGCCATCTGACCATGCGCGAGCCTTGGGAGTGGTGGCGGCCGATCTTGTCGGGGACACCCGATACCGAAGCCGGTGACGAGGCGAAGCGCGAGTACAAGTATTTCAAGCGCGATTATTTACGCCCGGCCATTGCCGAGGTCAATGCGGTTACCAACATCTTCGTCGAGTTGGTCGAGCACCGCGAGGGGCGGCGGGTCGCCGAAATCCAGTTTCGCGTGTCGGAGCGCAAGCAGCCGATGCTCGCGCTTGACGAGCACCCGAACGTTTTCGACAGCACGCTCGTGGACCGGATGGTGAAGATCGGCATTCCGTTGAAGGAAGCACAAACGCTGTATGCGGATAGTGAGGAAAATCGCATCCGTGCCGCGTTGCAACTGACCGAACAGCGGATGCGCAGCACGACGTTGCCGCCGGTGCGCAGCGGCGCTGCGCTTTTCAAGGATGCGTTGAAGAAAGGCTATGCGCCGCCCGTCGATACGGTGGAGTCGTTGCCGAACAGTATTGGCGCGGGCGTCGGTAAAGCCGGCGGTACGGCGGCTGCCGGGCCGGTGGATGATCCGAAAGCGCGCCTGCGCAGCGAATATGACGCTTATCGCCGTAAGGAAGCGAAGCAGCTTTACGAAGAGCAAGGTGAAGCGGAACGGGAGGTTGCGCGAGCGTCGTTCGAAGCCGATGTGTTGCCTGCATTGGGCTCGCATCTGCGCGACGATTGGCGGCGGCGGGGATTGGACTCGAAACTTGTCGAAACCGCGTTTTTCGATTGGCTGGCTCAGAAAACCTGGGGCGAACCGACGGATGGCGATTTGCTGTCATTTACGCTCAGCCAATCCCGCGCAGCTTGAGCGATGGCGTGACTCGAGCCCACTCGGATTGATTTCGTTGCATCAAAAAGGGGCCCGGTTTTTGATCTGCACTCCAAAGATGGGACGACAGTCCGATCTTTGGAGCAGTTCAGGTTCCGGGCCCCTTCTTATTGTTTGACTCAATTTCTCGATCAATTCGGCAGCAACATCCGCTCAAGCTGAAGCAGAATCTCGTCGCGCTTTTCCTTCGTCAGACCGCGTAGGCGGAGTTCCAAGCGGTCGTCGCCATACGATTTCAGATCACCCACCGATACACCGTCGAGCTTGATTTCGTGGCGTTGCGCATAGCGCTGCCTGCCCGCAGATTTGGGATTTTCCTGCGCAGTCGCTCTGCCCTTCACGATATCGGCGACTTGGCGAGTGCTGAGGTCATCGGAAAGAATCTTGTTGATGAGACGCAATGTCGCGTCGGTACCGCGCGCCGCATGATAGCGACCTACTTGGTAGGCCATGTTCGAGCCGAAGCGATCAGGGCGAGAGACCATTTCCTGCATCACTGCCTCCGGCAGTTTGCCGATCGATAGCGCTACCGCAACCGTAGATTCGTCGAGCCCGAGGTGCTCAGCGAGCTCCTTCTGGCTCTGAAAATACTTTTCCTCGAGAAAGCGCTTCCAGACCACCGCGTTATCGAAGACGGTTTGCGAATCACGCTGGACATTCAAGTCATAGCCAAGCTTATAACTTTGAAGGCCGATGGGTAAATCGATGACGATCGCCTTCACCGATTCCTTGTTCGCTTCTTTCAACGCACGAACCCGGCGTCCGCCGTCACTGACGAAATAGGTGCCAGGATTGTCGTAATCCGGGATGACGTGAATCGCCTGCTGTTGGCCCTGTTTGGCCAGGTTGACCGCCAGTTCGGCGATCGACGACTTCAGGTAGAAATGTCTCGGGTTGAACGGACTTGGCTTAATCGCCTTCAACGGGAGTTCGATGACCTGCCCAGGTTGATAGCGGTTTTCGATTCGCCACGTCCGATATTGGCTGGACTCGTCTGCTTGATCGATCGGTGGGGTCTCAACGATCGTGACGGGAATGTTTTTCTTCGATGACTTTCCGATCGGTGCGGTCGATGGTGTTGCGTCGGATTTGACAATACCGTCGATGGCGTTGAGTCGGTCAAGCGCCGTGCGTTTTTCACTGGTCGACGTGTCGGGACGCGCCTGGAAGCCTTTGGCGAATTGGGAGGGTTTCATTCAGGGTCCTTTATGCGCATAAAGTCAGGGCAGCATGGCGACGATTTCATCGGTGCATGCGCGAATTTCCGCCGCCGCGAGCTTGGCGCCGCGGTCGTTCATTTGCAGGACGGTCTGGCCAAGTGCCATTGCCTGCTTGTAGGCCTCTCGCGTAGGAATTTGTGTTTTGAGGAGCGGAAAGCCGAGTTCTTCCAGCGCACGCTTCAATTCGCGCGTAAGCATGCGCTTTTCCTCGGTCTTGTTGAGCAGAAATACTGCTCGGAGATCCTCGTTCATCACCTGAGCTTGCTGGATCAGTTTGACGAGGCCGACGCTCGACCAATAATCCGCAGGTGATGACGACGTGGGAATGACGGCGATCGTCGCCGCGAGCAATACGACACCCGATACTTTTTCAGTGATTGATGGCGGGCAGTCTACGACGATGATGTCGTAGTCGTTGATGAATTTCTTGATTTCGCGATGGATCTGACCGCCGGCCTCGGCGAGGTTGACGACGGGAAATGGGATACCGGTTTCGCTGTCCGCTGATGCGCTAGACCAATGAACGAGAGTGTTTTGACCGTCCGCGTCGATTACCAGTACGCGCCGACCTTTCTCATGGAATGCGGCGCCCAGATGCATCGCAATGGTGCTCTTGCCTACGCCGCCCTTTTGTTGAGTGACCGCAATGATTTCCGCCGCCAATTTTCACTCCTATTTTGATTGCAAGAATTCTACCGGAGAGATTTTATATTTCAATGAATTTGTTGTTGATGGGCGACGCACTGGTCGTTTGGCTAGGGACGATTTATGCGCATAAAGGCAGCGACGATAGCCAGGAGGAGACTCTTGCCAGCGAGGGCGAAATTAAAGAGATGGCCGGGCGGGCAGATGTATAGATGCAGAACGCCAGTGGTCTTCATACCGATGGAGTTAGGAAGTTATGCAAACCCGCCGCCGCCCCTCTTTATGCGCATAAATTCACGGCGGCACAGGGTGGGCTATTGAGCTTCGGCGGGTGATATGCGCCCCTTAAAAATTTCGAGCTGCCGAGCGCGCTAGTGATAATCGCTGTGCTGGCCCGCTACAATAATCGGACCATCGATCCATTCCCCACCTTCGAATTCAATGATCACGATCTATCACAATCCCCGCTGCTCCAAATCTCGCGAAACTTTGGCGCTTCTTGAGTCGCTCAAGCCAACTGGAGAAGAGATCCAAGTCGTCGAATATCTAAAACAGCCGTTGACCGCTTCGCAGCTGGAGACATTGCACCAGCAACTCGGCCGCCCGGTTAGCGATATGTTGCGCGATAACGAGGCTCCGTACAAAGATCTCAATCTGGGCGAGCGCGGTGTGTCGGATGAGCAAGTGTATAAAGCAATCGCCGCGCATCCCATCCTGCTTCAGCGACCGATCGTTGTTTATAACGGCAACGCAGCTATCGGCCGTCCGCCGGAAGCTATCAAAGTGTTGTTCGAGTAATTTTTAAAAATAAAACTTCAAAACGGCATCAAAAATAGAAATGCGCACATGCCGTTGCGCTCATTCGCTGCGCTCCTCTGCCTTTCCGCTCGCGATGCGCGCAGCATTCCGCAGTAGGCGAATCTGCGAGCGGTAATTGCGGCAACCGCTGCAGGTCGGCAGATGGACATGCACGCGGAGCCGCTCGTCGAGCGACAGCGGTCGATCGAGTTGATCGGACAAAAGTCGTGTGATGTCCTTACATTTCCCCAGTAGCATCTTCCGTCGTCAAGCCTTTTTCGGTGAGACATGTTCGCAGCCGAATCCGCGCACGATATAGCAGCACGCTGCAGTGATTCGCCTTCAATTCGAGTTCGGCGCAAATATCATCGATATCGAAGTCGAGAAATTCTCGCATCATGAAAACACGGCCGATTTGCTCGGGCAGGTGATCGAGGCATGCGTCGAACAGCATCCAGAATTGTCGCTGCTGGAGGACCGTTTCCGGTTTCGGCCAGGGGCGAGGCTTTGCATGCGCGGCCCAGTGCCCATTGTCCGAGAATAGCTCGCGTTCAAGAAGCGCCTCGCCGTCGAGTTCGCTGTCCAGCGCCGACGCGTTGATGGTCCGCCGCCGAGCACGCATCGTATCGATCAGCTTGTTGCGCAGGATGCCGAACACCCAGGTTTTATGGCTTGCCTGCCCGTCGAAGTGCTCGGCCTGGGCCCAGGCCGCAGCCAGTGCCTCTTGGACCGCGTCTTCGGCGGCATCGGCATCACGCAGTTGCAGGCGCGCGAAGCGCAGCAAATCACGACGCAATTGGGTGAGGTACGCGGGATCGTCGTATGCCGTGCGCGCGTGCTCCATGAAAGGATTTCCTGTCGATTTCACGCGCGTTCGCCCGCGCGAGCGTGAACGCGTGATAATTCTTCCGATGCGGCCGTGCCGCGAAGCATTCGGTCGGCAAGACTCGGCGTTTCGCTGCATCCGCGCGTGTCGATGCGGCTTCTCGCATCATGCCCGACATCATATGCTCTACGAACGATGCCGGGGTGAGACGAATTCATGGCCTGCGTTCATCTGACATAAATGTAACCAGCCGATATACCAATCAAGTTATCCACATTTTCTGTGGAAAACTTTGTGGAAATCCGCTGTGAACCCCCGACGTGTCGGGGCAAAAGTGGGTTTGCCAACAAAAAGGCCGTTTATTACGCGACCGACAAGTAATGCTAATGATTCTCAACTGAACGGAAGGAGATTCTGATGACTTATCGTATTGCAGTGATCGTCGGCAGCCTGCGGCGTGAATCATCAAACCGCGCGCTCGCGAAAGCCGTGATGTCGCTCGCGCCGGCCGACCTGTCGTTCGAGTCGGTCGAAATCGGCGAACTGCCGCTGTACAGTCAGGATTACGATGCGGATTTTCCCGAGGTTGCGAAACGCTTCAAACAATCGATCGAAGCGGCACAGGGTTTGTTGTTCGTCACGCCCGAGTACAACCGCTCGATTCCCGGTGTGCTGAAGAACGCGCTCGATTGGGGTTCGCGCCCATGGGGCAGCAATTCATGGGCCGGCAAGCCGGCCGCCGTGCTCGGCACGTCGCCCGGCGCGACCGGCACCGCGCTGTCGCAGCAGCATTTGCGTAACGTGCTCGCCTATTTCGATGCGCCGACGCTCGGCCAACCCGAGATGTTCGTCCGGCATGATCCGGCGCGAATCGATGCGCAGGGCAATATCGTCAATGACGATACGCGTAAATTCCTGCAAGGTTTCGTCGACCGCTACGCGGGCTGGGTGCGCCTGCACGCAAAATCGGCTTGATCTGACGGCGCACGCACCGGCCGGCAAACCGCGCTCGTCACCGCGAATCCCCGCTGCCGCATGCCGCTCAATCGCTCGCTTGAGCGGCAAGCCGTGCGTCGCGCTCTTGCTGGATTGTCTGAAGCATGCCGTCGAGGAGCGCGATATCGAACGGCTTTGACAGCAAGCGCGCGTTGACATGGCGGGTCCGGTCGAATTCCTTCGCATAGCCGGTAATCAGAATGACCGGCAGCTTCGTGTCCGCGCGCTCGATGGCTTCGGCGAGGTCAAGGCCGTTCAGCGTACCCGGCATATGGATATCGGAGATCACGAGATCGAATGCGCGTGGCGCCGAAGGACTCGCGTCCGTCTGATTCAGCATCCGTAGCGCATCGTCCGCGTTCGATGCGTGCGTGATCTGATGGCCGAGCAGTTCGAGCAGCGCTTCAGTGCCCGCCGCGACTTCGCCGTTGTCCTCGACCAGCAGAATTTTCAGTCCAGCGGACGTCTTTGTTTGATTTCCGGTCGCAAGGGCCGCGCGCGCACTCGCGCCCGCCTCGACGCTGTTGCCCGTGCCGCTGTCCGTATTCGCGGCTTTTGCAACTGCCGCGGCGCGCGGCAGATAAAGGCGAACCGACGTGCCGGCGCCTACCTTGCTGTCGATCGTCGCAAGGCCGCCCGAGCGTTCGCAGAACGCGAATACCTGCGGCAGGCCGAGCCCGGTGCCCATCCCGTTTGCCTTGGTCGTGAAAAGCGGTTCGAACGCGCGCGCCAGCACGTCGGGCGGCATGCCGCGTCCGGTATCCTCCACCGAGATCTGTACGAAGTCGCCAGTCAGCGGAAAACCGTCCTCGCGGCGAAAGACGATGTTGTGCGCGCGGATCGTAAAGCAGCCGCCTTGTGGCATGGCGTCGCGCGCATTGACGGAGAGATTGATCATCGCGAGCTCGAGTTCCGCGACGTCGATCCGTACCGGCCACAGATCCGGCTGCGTATCGACGACGAGCGACGATTTCGAGCCGAGCGATGTCTTCAGCAATTCGCGGCACGACGCGAGCCACTGCGCGACGTCGATGGTTTCGTTACGCAGCGGCTGCTTGCGCGCGACGCCAAGCAACTGCCGCGTGAGCGACTGCCCGTTCTTCAGCGCACGCTCGATTGCGGCCAGCTCCGTGTCGAGATGCTGAACGCCGCGCCGCCGGACGATCTGCGTGTTGCTCGAAATGATCATCAGCAGGTTGTTGAAATCGTGCGCGACGCTGCCGACGAGATTGCCGAGCGCCTCCATCTTGCGCGACTGCCGATACGCCGATTCGATCGAGCGCCGCATCGACGCTTCGGCCTGCCAGCGCTCCCACGCCTGCTCTTCCGCCCGCAGCCGCTTGAGCGACAGCCAGATCACGCTCCATAGCGCGGCGGACGGCGCGAACATCGAGATGAAAAGCACGCTCAGGTGCTCATACCAGGCTCGGCGGATCGCGGACGTCCGGTATGCGCACGACACGAACACCGGATAGCTGCCGACTTGCCGGTACGCGACGATCTCGCTGTCGCCGTTGCGCTTCACTTGCATGACGCCGGCCCGATGCTCAATGCGGCCATTGCCCGGCCGCGTCGCAGAATCGTCGTCGGCCGCCGCATGACCGGCGCCGTTGCCTGCCCCGCCGTTGGCCTCGCCGCCGGCTGCCGCGCCGTGCGGCGCGGGCGGGTAGGACACGAGCACTTCATCGTTGCTGCGCGTGAGCGACATCGTCATGGGCGTATCCGCGCCGCCCAGCAGATCGCGATAGAACGCGACGAAATAGGACGCTTTCAACGCGATCGATACCATGCCCGCGAACGTTCCGTCGCTGTGGCGGCGCGCGACGCCGGTATTGAACACGGGCCCGGAACTGGGCGCCCTGGCCGGCCCCGGCATCACGCGCGAGATGTGCTCCGTCACCTTGCCGTCGCGGATGCCGACGAAATCGTCGCGATTCGCGATCGACGCATAAGGCGCCGGGTAATAGAGGCTGTTCGCGAGCAGCATTCCGCTCGCGCCGAAGATCGACACCGACGCGACCTGCGGATAGCCGCCGCCGATCGTATTGAGCGCATCGTGAATATCCGCTTCGGCATTGCGAATCGCGTTGTCGTCGAGATCCTGAACGAGATCGACGATGCGCGCATCGAGCGTCTCCGATAGATCGAACACCTTCAGCGCGTGCTCTTCGGCCACGCGCACGGTGCGCATCGTCACGTCGCGCGCGGTTGCTTCGCGCGTGCGCAGATCGTTGTACGCCATGACCGCAACATAAATGCATGGCAGCACGATGGCGGCCACGAGCATCACGATCAGCGTGATGCGCCGCATCGCGAAATCCTGCTCGGGCGCGGCGGCGAACGACGCGTCATCCTCCCAATCTGCGTCGGGCGGAGTGGGGCGGGAAGCGTCGGGCCGTTCGGGCGTCATGATCGATCGATTGCGAAAGAGCTTGATCGGCATCATAAACGACTCGCGCACGCACTCGGCGCCCCGGCGCGGCGTGCGCGATGACAGTTTTTTCGACGATTGTGCGCGGCGCCGCAAACAGCGACGAATCCAAAAGCGCAAACGTAAGCAAAAGAATAATTTGCGTGGTTATCGCGAAAACAATTCGAGCCATTCCCGGATTCGAATTCGAGTTAATCAATTCTGTTCTGACCGGAAAAAACGGCGAGTTGCAACGCACCGGGTTTACTCTGAGAATTCCGCATCACCTCTCTATGCGGAATTCGCCCGTGATGCCCGGGCGATGCCTGTGCCTCGCATTACCACTTGTCGCTTCTTCCTAAAGATGCGCGGCGAATCGTCGTTAACGCGAGGCAGACGACTCCGCTTACCGCCGCGACTGCCATGCCTCTGCCGATTGTGATCGCTGATGATTCTCTGCTTGCGCGCAAGCTGCTGACCAAGGCGCTGCCGGCGGACTGGGACGTCGACGTGACCTACGCGTCGAACGGCCAAGAGGCGCTGACGCTGTATCGAGACGGCAAGGCGTCGGTGATGTTTCTCGATCTGACGATGCCCGACATGAGCGGCTATCAGGTGCTCGAGGCGTTGCGTGACGAGGATCTGAACACGTTCGTGATCGTCGTTTCCGCCGACATCCAGCCGAAGGCGCAAGCGCGCGTGCGCGAGCTGGGCGCGGCGGCATTCGTTGCGAAGCCTGTCACGCCGGAAGCTTTGCTGCCCATTCTCAGGGAGTATGGGTTGTATGGTTGACACGATGTTGACGGCGGAGCAGCGCGACGCATTGCAGGAGATCGCCAACCTCGCGATGGGGCGCGCGGCGGCGCGCCTTGCGCTGCTTTTCGGCACTTTCATCGAGCTTTCGGTGCCGCGCGTGCGCGTCGTGCGCTCGGCCGACGTTTGCCGCGTGCTGCGCGACATGACTGGCATCGACGATAACGTGACCGCCGTGCGCCAAGGCTTTCGTTCGGATATCAAGGGCGAGGCGCTGATGCTTTGCCGCAGCTCCGAAGTCGAGCGCTTGGCGCTGCTGTTCGACGCCTACGACGATGACGAGTGGGAAGCGCTCACGCAGGCCGAGTTCGTGTTCGACGTGGCGAACGTGCTGATGGGCGCATGCGTGTCCGCGATTCTCGACGAGCTGGGCCGCACGCCCGTATTTTCGCCGCCGGGGCTGCTCGGCGCGGACGTGACGTTCGACGACGTGTTCCCGCCCAACGTGCTCGCGTGGCGTGAGACGCTGCTGCTCGAGGTGAATTTCGGCGTGGCCGACGATAGCTTTCGCCCCCACTTCGTGATGCTGCTCGCGGAAGATTCGATCCACCAGATGAGCGACGCGCTCGATTCCCTGCTGTCCAGTTTATGAACCCTCATCCTTCGCTGAGCGATCTTGTCATCGAACGAGTCAGCTTCGGCATTTTCGTGCTCGACCGCGCGATGAACGTGCTGATGTGGAATCGGTTCATGCACGATCACAGCGGCGTCGCGGCGGCCGACGTGATCGGGCGCAACCTGTTCGATTGCTTTCCCGAGCTGCCGCGCGCGTGGCTTGCGCGTAAGCTCGAAAGCGTGTTCCAGCTCGGCAGCTTCGCGTTCAGTTCGTGGGAGCAGCGGCCGTATCTGTTTCGCTTCGATCACGACCGGCCGATCACGGGCGGCGTCGATTTCATGCAGCAGGACTGCACGTTCGTGCCGATTACGCGCGGCCGCGAAGTCGAGGCGGTGTGCGTGACGATCGCCGATGTCACGCACGTCAGCGTGATGCAGCGCGAGCGGGAGGAAGCGGTTGCGAAACTGCAGGAATATGCGAACCTCGACGGGCTCACCGGCATCGCGAACCGGCGCTTCTTCGAAGCGCGGCTCAGCGACGAGTTCACGCGCTGGCAGCGTTACGGCGGCAATTTGTCGGTGCTGCTGTTCGATCTCGACCACTTCAAGACGATCAACGACCGTTTCGGCCACGTCGTCGGCGATAACGTGTTGCGCGTGATGGCGCGCCGCGTCGCGGACGTGGTGCGATCGCAAGATACGTTTGGCCGTTTCGGCGGCGAGGAGTTCGCGCTGCTGCTGCCCTGCACGTCGCTCGACGAGGCGATGAGCGTTGCCGAAAAGATACGGCAGGCGATCGGCAGCGCGCCGTTCGACGCCGAAGGCGCGCGGGTGCCGGTGACGGCGAGCGTCGGCGGCGCGGCCGCGCGCCCCGGCACCCTCACGCACGAGACGCTCGTCAACCAGGCCGACGCCGCGCTTTACCGTGCGAAGCGGCAAGGGCGCAATTGCTCGGTCGCGTTCAGCTAGCGCCCGTCATCGATGAACGCGGCCGTGCGCCGGCCGGGTGCCGGCTGTCCGCGTCAGCTTCGGGCGATATCGGCCAGCAGGTCGGCGAGCCGTTGCGGCTGGGAGATGAACGGCGAGTGACTGCTGTCGAGCGCATGCACGTGCGTCCGGTTGCCGGGCGTGAACGCGTCGGCTTCGTCGATGAAACGCTGTTGCAGCGCAGGCAGCAACGTATGGTCGCGCAGGCATCGGATGTAATGGCGCTCGATCGCGCCCCAGCGCCCGGACGTCGTCTCGATGCGCGCCGCGAACGGCGCGGCGGGGGTGTCGCAGCTCAATAGACGGCCGAACGCGGTGTAGTCGGCGTCGGCCGCGTCGTCGCAGAGCGCGCGCTTGGCAGCGGCACGATAGGCCGGATCGTCGCTGTGCGGGTCCAGCCGCAGTGCGCCGGTGGTTTTCGGGCTGGCCATCATCAGCGCGCCGAGCATCTCGCCGCGATTTTCCGGCCCGCGCGTGTAGTCGAGCGCTGTCGTGCCCGCCGCCGGCATGAATGCCGCCAGGTAAACGAGCTTGGCGATCTTCTGCGGCGCGCGCTCGGCGGCCAGCGTGACCGCGAGGCCGCCCATGCTATGGCCGACGAGCACGACTCGCTCATGACCGAGTGCGCGGGCCTGATCGATGGTGTGCAGCACATGGTCGACGTAATCGTCGAGCGTCGTGCCCGCGACGGGCGACGGCTCGCTTGCGAACGCGGCCGCGTCAAGCGGACGCTTGAAGAATGATGCGGGAAAGCGCGCATTGGCGCCGTGCGCGGGCAAATCGCCGGCGATGGCCGCATGGCCGTGCGCGGCAAGGGCAGGGATCACGCGCGCATAGGCCCATGCGCCATGCCAGGCGCCGTGCACGAGCACGAATGGCGCAGCTGGCGGCTCGGATGCCGACGCGGCGTGGCGAGTGACAGCAGGCGCTGCGTGGTGCGGTTCGATTGGCAAGGCAGTCTCTCTCGGTTCCTGATTATGTGGATCGGCGGCGGCCAGCGCGGCCGTTTGCCCGTGTGCGCATCTTACCGGGACACAACGGATTGCGCGGCCGGGCGAATCGGGCGGCATCGACTGTCAAAGATTGCTATACTCTCGGCCAATTCCGGCTTCCCGCCGGTAATTTGTGCCTGTCTGCGCCGATCGTTCGCGCATCTCGCACGCATTTACCATCCCCAGCCGGGCATGGCTTCTTCAATCGCCCTGTAAGGGCGCCTTAGCGGAGCTCGTCTTGGCCGTTTCCAATCCCGTCGTGGACGATACCGAAACCGACGCCGCTGCCGTTACATCGGGCAGCTCTTTCTATCTTGCGATGCGCATCCTGCCTGCCGGGCAGCGCGACGCGATGTTCCAGGTGTACGCGTTTTGCCGCGCGGTCGACGACATCGCCGACGAAGGCGGCTCGCGCGCCGAGCGCGCGGCGCAGCTCGAGCGCTGGCGCGCCGACATCGACGCTTGCTACGCGGGCCGCCCGCGTGCGTCGCTCGTGCCGCTCACGCGCGAGATCGAGAAATTCGGGCTGCGGCGCGACGATTTTCACGCAATGATCGACGGGATGGCGATGGACGCGGCCGAGGATATCTGCGCGCCGGACGACGCGACGCTCGATCTGTATTGCGACCGCGTCGCGAGTGCGGCCGGTCGGCTATCGGTGAGGATTTTCGGGATGCCGGATGAGCCGGGCCGGCTGCTGTCGCACCACCTTGGCCGTGCGCTGCAACTGACGAACATCCTGCGCGATATCGACGACGACGCGGCGATCAACCGCTGCTACCTGCCGCGCGAGCTGCTCGCGCGCGAGGCAATCGCGCTTGCCGATCCGCGCACGATCGCGCGCGACCCGGCGTTGCCGCGCGTATGCGCGACGCTCGTCGAGCGCGCGCAGCGGCATTTCGCGCAGGCCGATGCGGTAATGGACGCATCGCCCCGTATGCAGGTGCGCGCGCCACGCATTATGTCGGGCGCCTACCGGCTGATTCTCGAAGCCGCGGTGGCACGCGGTTTCGCGCCGCCGCGCGCACCGCTGCGCAAGCCGCGCGCGCGCATGCTGCTGCTCGCGGCGCGTTACGCATTGTTTTGATCCGATGGAATAGGCGCAAGCCGCGCGCGGCCCGCGTGGCGAGCGCCATGCCCCGGCATGCGCAAGTGCGTGCCGAAGCAGACGTTCGCGGGCGTCTGGACGGCCGCAGGCCGACCCGCGACAACGGGCACGCGCCCGAATCCGGCGAACCGGCCGGATGCGCGTGCTGGCAATGAGAGAGGGACCGATGAACGACATGACCGATATGCAAACGCTCGACGCATCCGATGCGTCCGTTGATACGCACGCGGCATCCGCAACGTCTGCGGCCGCCGCGCTCGACGCCGCCGTCGCGCGTGCGACCGATGCGCTGCTCTGCGCCCAGAACCCGGATGGCCATTGGGTCTATGAGCTGGAAGCCGATTCGACCATTCCCGCCGAATACGTGCTGCTCGTCCACTATCTGGGCGAGACGCCGAATATCGAACTCGAGCAGAAGATCGCGCGCTACCTGCGCCGCATCCAGCAACCGGACGGCGGCTGGCCGCTGTTTACCGACGGCGCGCCGAACATCAGCGCGAGCGTGAAGGCATATTTCGCGCTGAAAGTGATCGGCGACGACGAGAACGCCGAGCACATGCAGCGCGCGCGCCGCGCGATCCACGCGATGGGCGGCGCGGAGATGTCGAATGTGTTCACGCGGATTCAGCTCGCACTTTATGGTGTCGTGCCGTGGTATGCGGTGCCGATGATGCCGGTCGAGGTGATGCTGCTGCCGCAGTGGTTCCCGTTCCATTTGTCGAAAGTGTCGTATTGGGCGCGTACCGTGATCGTGCCGCTTCTCGTGCTGAACGCGAAGCGGCCGGTTGCGAAGAACCCGCGTGGCGTGCGTATCGACGAGCTGTTCAAGAGCCCGCCCGTCAACACCGGGCTGCTGCCGAAGCAACCGCATCAGAGCACCGGCTGGTTCATGTTTTTCCGCGCGGTCGACGGTGTGCTGCGGCTCGTCGACGGCTTGCTGCCGAGCTATTCGCGCGAGCGCGCGATCAACCGGGCGGTTGCGTTCGTCGACGAGCGGCTGAACGGCGAGGACGGCCTCGGCGCGATTTACCCGGCCATGGCGAACGCAGTGATGATGTACGCGGCACTTGGGCTGCCTGAAGATCATCCGAACCGCGCGATCGCGCGCCGGTCGATCGAAAAATTGCTCGTCGTCGGCGACGACGAGGCTTATTGCCAGCCGTGCTTGTCGCCGGTTTGGGATACATCGCTTGCCGCGCACGCGCTGATCGAGACGGGCGACGCGCGTGCGATCGACGCGGCCGCGCGCGGGCTCGACTGGCTGCGGCCGCTGCAGATTCTCGACGTGCGTGGCGACTGGATCGTGCGCCGGCCGAACGTGCGTCCGGGCGGCTGGGCGTTCCAGTACGCGAATCCGCATTATCCGGATGTCGACGATACGGCGGTGGTTGCGATGGCGATGGACCGGGTCGCGAAAGAACGGGGCGCGCAAGGCCAAGCCCAAGCCGCGCAGCCGCACGCGTATCGCGAATCGATCGCGCGCGCGCGCGAGTGGGTGGTCGGCATGCAGAGCAGCGATGGCGGCTGGGGCGCGTTCGAGCCGGAAAACACCCACCATTATCTGAACAACATTCCGTTCTCGGATCACGGCGCGCTGCTCGATCCGCCGACCGCCGACGTATCGGGCCGCTGCCTGTCGATGCTCGCGCAACTGGGCGAGACGCCCGCCGCGAGCGAGCCGGCGCGCCGCGCGCTCGACTATCTGCTGAACGAGCAGGAAGCCGATGGTAGCTGGTATGGCCGCTGGGGGATGAACTACATCTACGGCACGTGGAGCGCGCTGTGCGCGCTGAACGCGGCCGGCCTTGGCCATGACGACCCGCGCGTGAAGCGCGGCGCGCAATGGCTGCTGTCGGTTCAGAACCCGGACGGCGGCTGGGGCGAGGACGGCGACAGCTACAAGCTCGACTATCGCGGCTACGAGCGCGCGCCGAGCACGTCGTCGCAGACCGCCTGGGCATTGCTCGGCCTGATGGCGGCGGGCGAAGTCAATCATCCGGCCGTCGCGCGTGGGATCGATTATCTGCTCGGCACGCAGTGCGAGCATGGCCTGTGGGACGAGGCGCGTTTTACCGCAACAGGCTTTCCGCGCGTGTTCTATTTGCGTTATCACGGCTATCGGAAATTCTTCCCGCTCTGGGCGCTGGCGCGTTACCGGAGCCTGAAGCGCGCGAACACGACGCGCGTGACGGTCGGGATGTAAACGGCCGATGGCGTCGAGGTCCGGCCAGGGGGCGGCGCCGGTGATCGCCGTTGCAGGGATGGCGTTCGAAGCGCGCATTGCGCGCGGCGCGGGCGTCGAGGCGGTCTATGCGGCGCGCGCGGACCGCCTCGAGCGCGCGCTCGCCGACGCGGCCGCCGCGCACGGATGCGCGGCGGTTGTCAGCTTCGGCACGGCGGGTGGCCTCGCGCCGGACCTGGCGCCGGGCGCGCTGGTCATCGCCGATGCGGTCGACGGCCCGTTCGGACGGCTGGAGACTGATGCTCGATGGAGTGCGCGGATCGTTGCCGCGCTCGCCGGCGGGCCGGTCGCGTCGCGGGTGCGGTGCGGCACGCTCGCGGCGGTCAGCGAGCCTGTCATCGACGCGCGCGACAAGGCTGCGCTGCATCGTGCGAAAGGCGCGCTCGCAGCCGACATGGAATCCCACATAGCGGGCGCGTTTGCGGCAGCACGCGGTGTGCCGTTCGCGGTATGCCGCGCGATCGTCGATCCCGCGTGGCGCACGTTGCCCAAAGCGGCGACAGCAGGTTTGCGCGACGACGGCAGCACCGCCATCCTTCCAATTCTGCGTGAACTTGCCCGGCAGCCGTCACAGCTTGGCGCGCTGCTGCAAGTTGCCGGTGACGCGCGCGCGGCGCGGGCGACGCTGGTGGATGCCCGGCGCGCGGTCGAGCGCGCCGGCGCATGGCGCGGGGCCTGATCCCTATCTTCCCTTCATGTAATTGTCAAGTCGGCATTCTGTAAATTTAACAATATTTAAATTTCAAATCAAAAAAAGTTTGATAGGTTATTAAAAAACGCAGCGACGTAGTTTTCCTATCGCATCGTTTTGCATGACTAACTATCTGCGCGATGAGGTGCTGGAGAGAGTGGCCGTGGCATAGCTGCCGATATTTCATTGAATGATTATCTCAAAATAAGCTGGATGTTTTGATGCGGCTTGTTTTCGATCGCCGGGCCGAATGTGATGCGACTGGACGTCTGTTTGTTTTTACAGACGGGCGGATGGTAAAGGGTAATTTATCGATATCTCGAATGAATTGCTGATCGCTTTTTCAAAAAAAGCGAATTGCCGATGGTATTGCCGTCGAGGATTTACGAGCGTGTTTGGTTTGGATTCGTATCGGCGCCGCGGTTGCCGGTGTAAGTCCCGAAGCGCTCGAGGTTTGGTGCAGCGCTGCCGCGATATCGGACCGAATTGATGCGTGATCTCGGCTCCTGGCAAGACTGGGAATTTTCCCGTGCACGATCGATGGCAGCGGCGCTGCAAAGAGAGGTGTTACCCGATGAACGAGACGAAAGGTTGATTCCTTTGAATCACCGCGATTAATCACTGTGATTGCCACGGTTGCCGCGGCCGAAAATTCGACGCATCGAAAATAAAGAATGGCGAAGGCGGTGTGATCGAAAAATATTGGGGAGGTGGGTATAGATCAATTCAATCGATATCGCTCTGTCCGTTTTCCAAATGACATGTGAATAGTGAAACTTCCCTTGTGGAGGGGGTACTCATGCAATCGAAAAAGAAATCTGGCTTGGGCCGTTGGGGCCTTACTGCGTGCGTGGCGGGCTTGTTCGGCGTCGTCTCGATTTCGCCGGCGTTTGCCGACCAGCCGGCCGATGCCGCCGCCGTGGCCGCTGCTGCTCAGGCGAGCCCTGAAGCGCTGAAGGTCTGGCACGAGCACATCAAGAAAGTCGCGACACCCGCGGCAGGCTGTTTTCGCGCGGTCTACCCCAATCTGACCTGGGAAAAGGAGACGTGCCTGGCGAGCCCGAAATACCGGTCGAGCCCGAAAGTCGGCCCGAGACGCGACGCCTATAGCGCGCCGCAGACAGTGGGCAACGGCTACGATTATTCCGCGCAGACTGCGCAGTTGACGCAGTCGGCCGTCGGCAGCTTTCCGGTCGTTTCAGGCGTGACGTCGACGAACAACCCGAATGGATACGGTGGAACCAACGGCTATACGCTGCAACTCAACACCAATTTTGCCAGCGGCTCGCCCGCTTGCGCATCGTATGGCTATACGTCGTGCTCGGTCTGGCAGCAGTTCATTTATTCGACGTACAACGGTGCGGACAGCCCGGCGCCGGCGGGGCCGCAAGCGTTCATCCAGGACTGGATGTTCCTGTCGAGCAGCGATTATTTGCACAAAGGATGTCCGAGCGGATGGTATTCGTACCGCCAGCAGTATGCGTGCTATCGCAATAGCAACGCGGTGGCCGTCTCGTTTGTTCCGGCCTCGCAGCTCGCGTCCGCTTCGCTGTCCGGCTCTGCCGTGGCCAATGGCGTCGATACCGTGACGTTCACTTACGGCGGCGTTGCTCACTCGGTCACGCAAAGCGATAGCACCCTCGGAATCGCCTATGTGTGGAACACGTCGGAGTTCAACGTGGTCGGCAACGGCGGCGGCTCGGAAGTCAATTTCAACTCGGGCTCGTCGCTGACGGTGAAGCTCGCGGTCAATGACGGCACGACCAGTTCACCGAGCTGCATCGGCCCGACGAACGGTGGCACGACGGGCGAGACGAACAACCTGAATCTGGGAACCTGTTCGGCAAGTGGCGGGACGACGCCGTATATCCAGTTCGTCGAGTCGAATTGAATTGAATGAATCGAAGAGGCTGATGCTTGCGCCGCCATGCGGGGCTGAAGCAAGTCTCGGTGATGCTGCCCCCGGCTTCGTCCGGGGGTTTTTCTTTTGACGCGGATATTTCGATAGCGGGACGGCGGACCTTGACTGACGCTGCGACGCCTGCTGCCCGCTGCCTTGACGGCAACGCCGGCGCGGTCAGTGCGCGGCGGCGCCCGGCGCGGCCGTGTGGCCGGCCGCGCTGCCGTCTTTTTTCACGGCCGTATCGTCGCCCGGGTCTTGATAGTGCGGCAGTCCGGCCGGCCCGCGCGCCGCTTGGCCCGAATTCGAATGGTCCGGCGATCCGCCGCCCCCCGCGTCGCCCGGATCTTGGTATTGAGGCAAGCCGCGTGGTTCTCCGCCGCCGCGCTTTGCGCCGGGCGTGGCTTCGCTGTCCGGTTCGCCATAGCTGGGCAGCGCCGGTTCATTGTCGCCGTGGCCGTGATATGTGAGCGAGCGGCGCTGCTGGACGTATGCGTCGCGCACGAACGAGTACTTGTCGAGCGCGGCCTGCTGCAGCAGATCGGTCGCGCCGAGCAGATCCGAACGCGCGCTGATGAATTGCGCGACGTACATCGGATTGCGCGCGGCGGGCTCGATGTAGTTCAGCAGATTGAAGCGAACGTCGACTGCGCGGCCCACGCCGTCGCGGAACGAACTCGGCCCGAAAATGGGCAGCACCAAATATGGGCCGGCCGGCACGCCCCAGCGCGCGAGTGTGAGCCCGAAGTCCTGATGATGCTTCGGCAGCCCGGCGAGCGAGGCGACATCGAACAGGCCGGCGACGCCGAATACCGAATTGATCACAACGCGCATCATGTCTTGCGTCGCGTCGGTGATACGCAGCTGCAGCAGATTGTTCGCGATGTTGCCGAGGTCGCCAAGGTTCGAGAAGAAACTGCTGACCGCCGTGCGCATCGGCGTCGGCGTGACGGCCTGATAGCCCTTCGCGATCGGCACGGCGATGGTCTGGTCGACCGCGTCGTTGAATTTGAAGACCGTGCGGTTCATCGGTTCGAACGGGTCGCCCGGGGTACGGTTGGGGCCGGTCGCGCAGCCGCTCAGCAGCGTGGCTGCGGCGAGCGCGGACGCGGACAGGCGCGTCTTGATCTTATTCATCGATTCCTTGCGATTGATTCGTCACGCGCTTGTCGCGCGGCTTGCCCATCAGCACGGGCTGGAACACGACAGCGCCGATCAGCGTGCACGACAGCGCGAGCGCAAGCAGGCGCCCCATGCTGGCCGTGCCGGGATGATGCGATAACCACAGGCTGCCGAACGCGGTTGCGGTTGTCGCAGCGCTGAACAGCACTGCATGCGTGAGGCTCGATTGCAACAGGCCCGTTTGACCCGCGCGCCACGCCATCACGAAATACACCTTGAATGCGACGCCGACGCCGAGCATCAACGGCAGCGCGATGATGTTCGCGAAGTTGAGCGGCATGCCGAACAGCACGCACAGCTCGAGCGTCACGACGCCCGACACGAGCAGCGGCACGAGCGTGCGCAGTACGTCGCCGAAGCGGCGCAGCGCGACCCACAGCAGCAGCGTGATCGACACGACCGACAGCGCGGCGGCTTGCAGGAACGCGCGGATGATCGTATCGGCCGAATGCAGGATCGAGATCGGGCCGCCGGTCGCGTTGGGCTCGGCTGCCTTCACGGCCTGCACGAAACGGCGCAGCATCGCGTCGTCGCCCGGATCGGCGCCTTTTTGCACCTTCGGCGAGATCTGCACGAGCGCGCGGCCATCCGGTGCGACCCAGTCGCGCACGATTTGCGGCGGAAGATTGTCGCGCGTGATGCCGGACGGCTGCAGCAGCATCGCGAGCTGGTTCAGCGCGAGGCGCAATGTCGACGAGAACGCTGTTTCGGCGCGATCGCGCGTTTCGCTGTCGGCTGCCGCGAGCTTGGCGAGCGATTCGGACAGATGTTTTGCCGCCGCCGCGCCTGGGCCGGGGTAATCTTCCGCCGCGTATTCGAGCAGGTTCGACGCGCGTTTGAGCGCCGCGACGCGCTGCGCATCGGGCGCGGCCGGCGCGGGCGATTGCGTGAGCGCGGGCAGCAGCTCGCGCGCGGCCGCCGCGATCGACGCGAGCTTTTGCGGCTGCGCATCGGGGATGAACGTCGACAGCGTGGTGGTGCGGCCGACCTCCGGCAATGCGCCGAGGCGCTTGGCGGCGGCGTCGGCGGCCGCGAGCGACGGCGCGAGCAGCGACACGTCGTTGACCGATGCTTCCGGCGAATCCTTCAGCGCGAGCAGCGTCGCCATCGATTCGCTGCGCGGGTCCTTCAAATGCAGCGGATTGAAATCGAAGCGCAGATGCGCGAGCAGCGGCAGTGCGCCGATCACGATCGCGAGCGTGCCGATCAGGATCGGCTTGCGATGGCGGTCGAGATAATCGTCGACGGGCGCAAGACGCTTGAAGCCAGGCGACTGCCGCTCGCCGGGCGGCGCGAGCAGCTTGAGCAGCGCGGGCAGCAGCGTCATCGTGGTGCCGAGCGCGACGAACATGCCGACGCCCGCAATCAGTCCGAGTTCGGACACGCCGCGGTAGGCGGTCGGCAGGAACGAGAAGAAGCTCGCCGCGACGGCCGCCGTCGCGAGCACGAGCGGGATGCCCATCGTATGCGCGGCGCCGACGAGCGCATGATCGAGGTCCGGATCGCGATAGCGCTCCTCGCGGTATTTGACCCCGTATTGAATCGCGAAATCGACGCCGAGCCCGACGAACAACACCATGAACGCGACCGAAATCATGTTCAGCGAACCGACCATCATCAGCCCGAGCGCGGCGGTGACCGCCAGGCCGACGAACAGCGTGACGAACACGGCCGCGATCATCCGCTTGGAGCGCAGCGCGATCCACAGGATGACGAGCACGATCGCGAGCGTCGCAATGCCGTTGACGGCCGCGCCGTCCTCGACCGACGCAAACTCCTCGTCGGCAAGCGGCTGCTCGCCCGTCAGCCGCACGCGTGCGCCGAAACGTTTGTCGAGTTCGAGCGCGCGCGCAGTATCGCGAATCGTCTGGGACGTCTGCTCGCCCGCCTTCAGCGCCTGGTAATTGATCACGGGCTGTACGGTCACGAACGCGCGTGCGGGTTGGCGGGCGGCGTCGGGATCGACGAGCGCGCGCCACGAGAACGCGGCGGGCCGGCCGGCGAGCACCGCGTCGACGGTCGCGGCGCTCTGCGACAGCAGTTTCGCCATGCCCGGCAGCTTGATCTGGCCCGATTGCAGCGGCAGCCCGAGCGTGGTCGAGAGTGTCGTCGCGAGCCCGGCGACGCTCGGGTCCTTGGCGAGCACGTTGATGAGCGGCCGCGCGCTCGCGAGTTGCGCGGTTGTGTTCGCGACATCCTGCTCGGGCAGGAACAGCAGGCCGTTGTGCTCGAAGAGCGGGCCCCCCGCGGGCTCCGACACTTGGCCGATGCGGCCCGCGTCCGTTTCGCGGCGCAGGCCGTTGGCGAGCGCATCGGCCGCGGCACTCGCGAATTCGGGCGCGGGCGCCTCGATAACCGCGAGGATCGTTTGGTTGCGCTGCGGGAACGCGTCGTCGATCGCGTGGCCGAGTAGAGCCCATTTGGGGTCGTTCTCGACCAGTTTGCTGACATCGGTATTGATCTTGAAATGGCGCGCGACATAGGCGCCGCTCAATGCGGCGATGGCAAGCGACAGCACGACGACCCAAATCGGGCGCCGCACCGACCAGGCAACGAGTCGGACGAGGGCGGAAGTCAGCATGAGACGGCGGGCCAGCCTACGTTGAGGCAAAAAATGTCCAAGTATACCGGTGCGGGAATTTCACCGTCGCGAGGGCTCCGGCATACTGAAAGGCTGCGCGATTATTGCGAAATAAGGGGGCAATCGCGTCGGCGCGTTCTGTTGCGCCGCGCGTGATTCGTTCCTGGCGGCGGATAATCCGGGTTGCCGGACTCGGGCGCCGGCGATTGCGCGATTCGTCAATTCAGTAGCGAATTCGCAGCGGCGGCGAATCCATGATTTTTAACAAATCGCGCCGGCCGATTGAATAAATCCGGTAAAAGCGGCATCGCGCATATTTTAAATCATTGTGAAATAGCGGTGACATTGCCGGTATTCGGCGAAAGCCGTTTGCGCGCGACGCCCATTGCTTCCGCAGCACGCTCAATCCAGGCGGCCCGCCAGGACTGCCAATGCGCAGCCGGGAATTCACATTTCTTGACAGATATATTGGTGCGATTGAATGAATCGTCAAAGAATGATGACTTGACGATTCCTGATATTAAATACCAGTAGAGGATGTGTAGTATGCCGAACATAGGTATTTATATCCCCATGTTACTTTATCGTTAATGCATTATTGATTAGAGGTTGCATATCGCCGCCGCGATGCGTAATCGAATAACGAGCGGAGACTTGGGGGGGACACATTCTCGACCGATCGTCGAGTTACTCGGCGTGGCTGGTGTATAAAGGCAATCACATGATGCAAGCAGCATTTCTGTTTCCGGGGCAAGGTGCATTTTACGCGGGCGCGACCCAGGCGTTGAGCCGCGCCTATCCCGCCGTGAAACAGTCGATGCAGGCTATCGACGCGGTGGCCGTGCGGCGGCTGCGCCGTTCGCTGCTGACGGCGCTCGGGGATGAGCGTCTCGACATCGGCCAATGGCTGCAGCATGCGCCCGATCTGCTGCAACTCGCGCTTTATGCGACATCCGTCTCATTCTTCGAAGCGTTGCGCGCCGGTGGGGCGCGGCCGGCCGTGCTCGTTGGGCACAGTTTCGGTGAGATTGCCGCGCTTGCGTGCGGCGGCGCGTTTTCGGTCGAGACGGGGGCCGAGATGGTCTGCGACCGGATCGATTCGTTGCGGATGATGGCGCCGTCCGACGGCCGCATGGCAGCGGTGTCCGCCGCGCCGCAGGCGGTGCGCGAACTCGTCGCGGCATGCTTTGGAGATTCGCTCGATGCGCAGCCCGGGCGCGTGAGCATTGCGGTCGAGAACCATTCGGCGCAAACGGTGGTGTCGGGCGCACATCGCCATGTCGAGACATTCATTGCTTATTGCGCGCAGAAAAATATTTCTGCGCAAATCTTGAATTCGCCATACGCATTTCATCATAAGGATTTGGAAAATGCGCGCGTCGAATTCGGTAAACGGTTAAAGAGTTATAAAACCGGGCCGCTTGAATATCCGGTTTATTCGCCGATTTTGAATCGGTATTACGCCGGCGCCGACGATCTCGGCGCTTGTCTTGCGGATCATCTCGTATTGCCGGTGCAGTTTGCGCAGGCGGTGGCAAGACTCAAGGCGTCTGGCGTTGGCGTACTCGTCGAGTGCGGCGCGCTGAATGCGCTCAGCAAGATCGCGATACGCGTCGTGGGGCCGGGGGGCGTCAAAACCTTCCCCGGCGCCGCGAGCGTGCGCGACGAGCTGGGCGCAGTGGAAAACGTACTCGCATATTTCGACAAAGAGAGCCGAACCATGAACGACGACATCCGAGCAAGCAACCTGCAACCCGATTTCGATGAATTCTGGCGCGTGAGCGGCCCAGGAATCGTCGACAAGATCAAGGGCGAACTCAAGCGTTTCTTCGATGCGCACGCCCACCGCGGCCTGCAAGCAACGCCCGCGCCGCAGATCGTTACCGACCTTCGCGTTGCGCCCGCCGCACCCGCCGCGTTTGCCGCCGTTGCGCCTGCGGCATTTGCACCGGTCGAGCCCGCTGCGTTTGCACCGGCCGCACCGGCGGCCTATGCACCGGCCGCGCCCGCCGCACCTGCTGCCTCCGCGGCTTTCGCGCCCGCCACGCATGTGGAGCCCCATGCCGCTTTCGCGCCCGTCGCGCAGGCTGCCGCGCCGTCGTATGTGCCCGCTACGCCCGCTGCTCCCGTCGCACCTGCCGCGCCCGCCGGCGTAGCACGCGTGCCGCGCGATCGGCTGTTCAACGAGCTTGTCGCCATCTATGCTGAAGCCATGGAGTATCCGGTCGAAGTGTTCACCGAAACGGTCGAACTCGAAGCGGAGCTTGGAATCGATTCCGTCAAGCAGACCGAAATCATTCAGCGTATCAGCGCACGCTATGGGCTGCCGCCGCTGCCGTCGAATTTCCGGGCCGGCGATTTCAAGACGATGGGACAAATCGTCGATTTCGTCTACGAACACCAGCACAAGGCCGCGCTCGTCGCGGGCTGAGCGGCGGTTGCCCCGCGCCCGCCCCTGCACCGACAGAACAACAATCGAAGGGGCCGGCTCAGACGGGGCATCTCGTCCTAACCACTTGCACTCCTGATCGATCAAAAGATATGTCGAATTCCATTCTGCCGAACTCCTACCTGAAGGGGAAACGGGTACTGGTGACGGGCGGGGCGAAAAACGTCGGCAAGGCAATCTGCCGACGATTCGCCGAAGCTGGCGCTCATGTCATCGTCAACTTCTTCCATTCGCTCGATGCATCCAAGGAAACCGCGGCAGAGCTGCGCGCGCTCGGTGCGACGGTCGACGTCGTGCGCGCGTCGGTGGCTCAGGAGGCGCAAGTCAACCGGATGTTCGACGAGATCGAGGCGAAATACGGAACGATCGACATTCTCGTCAACAACGCGGCGTCGGGCGCGCTGCTGCCGATCGACGACATCGAATCCGCGCATTTCGACCGCGCGATCGACACCAATCTGAAAGGCGCATTCTGGTGCGCGCGCCGCGCCGCGCGGCTGATGGCGCGCGCCGGCGGCGGCGCGATCGTCAACGTGTCGTCGGTGGGCGCGATTCTGGTGCCGGCCAACTATCTCGTGGTCGGCACGGCGAAGGCCGCGCTCGAATCGCTGACGCGCTATCTGGCTGTCGAGTACGCGCAGGCCGGCATTCGCGTGAACGGCGCGTCGTCGACGCTGATCGACGGCGACGTCGCCGCGCAATTCCCCGATCCCGAGAATACGAAGCGTTCGAGCATCGCGGCGACGCCGCTGGGCCGGCTCGCGACGCCGGACGATCTCGCGGACGTCGTGCTGTTTCTCGCGTCGGATGCGGCGCGCTGGATTACCGGGCAGGTGATTGTCGCGGACGGCGGGATGTCGCTGTGCAGCGAAGGTCTGTCGCCGCGGCCTGAGTGGCGCACGCAGCCGGATGCGGGGCACGCAGCGGCCGCGGCGCCGGTTGCGCTGGCAAATGCCGCCGCCGCGGTGAACGCGGCGCAGACGGCGGCATTCGGGCAGGCTGCGCAAGCGAGCGCCGCGCACGCCGCACCGGCGGTGGGTTCGGCCGCCGCCGCACCGTCCGCGCAAGCGTTGGCTGCGCCGCTGACGCAAGCGCCGGCCGCCTTCGCGCAGACGGCACCCGCTGTGGCTGCCGCTGCATCGGCGCCTGCCGCTGCGCTTGCGCAAGCGGTTGCCGCGCCTGCTGCCGCCGTCGCCGCGCCGCAAGCGGCAGCGCCTGCCACCGCACAAGCGCCCGCCGCCGATTCGAGCGACGACGCTGACGACGCCGACGAAATCGCCGTCGTCGGGATGGGCGTCGCGCTGCCGGGCGCGAGCGATCCGCAGGCATTCTGGCAGGCGCTTCTCGACGGCCCCGAGCTGTTCGGCAACGTGCCGCCCGATCGTTGGGATTACCGATCGTTCTACTCGCCGGACCTGTCGGCCGAAGACAAGAGCTATCAATCGCGCTCGGTGTTCATCGAGCATTTCGAGCCCGAGGCGAAGCTGCGCGCCGAGATCGACGCCGCCGCCGCGCCGCAGGAGCTGACGACCCTGTGGCTGCGCCATTCGCTGCGCCAGGCGCTCGCCGGCGTGACCATTCGCGACGGCGACCGCACATCGTTCGTCGTCGGCTACACCGCCGACGGCAGCCAGCATCTCGAGGAAGGGATGGTGCTGGCGGCCATGCGCACGCGGCTTGGCGCGGCGCTCGACGAGGCCGGCGTGACGGCCGAGGCGCGCGCGCACCGCATCGCGCAGATCGACGCCATGCTGCGCGCGCGCTATGCGCGCGGCAACGAGGGCGAGCTTGCCGAATTTTTCCCGCACCGGGTGGGCTTGAACGCGATGCGCGGCGTGCTGCCCGACGACGCCGAATACATGATGATTGATACCGCATGCTCGTCGTCGCTCTATTCGGTCGATCTCGGCCTGAAGAGCCTGCTCGAGGGCAAGCATGACGTGGTCGCGTGCGGCGGTGCGTTCGCGCTCGCGCCGCGCGGCTCGGTGATGTTCGCGAAGCTGCACGGGTTGTCCAAGAGCGGCGAGGTGCGCCCGCTCGACAAGGCCAGCGACGGCGTGCTGTTTGCCGATGGCGCGGGCATCGTGATCCTCAAGCGCCTGAAGCGGGCGATCGCCGACGGCGACCGCGTGCTCGGCGTGCTGAAGACGTTCGGCTCGTCGTCGGACGGCAAGGGCAAGGCGATCTACGCGCCGAATTCGGCCGGCCAGAGCATTGCGATCGGCCGCGCATACCAGCAGACCGACGTGCCGAAGGCATCGATCGACTGGGTCGTCGCGCACGCGACCGGCACGCCGGCCGGCGATCTCGCCGAATTCCAGAGCCTGCGCGAGATGCTGTCCCGCGAGCGGCCGGTGCAGGTCACGTCGAACAAATCGCTCGTCGGGCATACCGGCTGGGCGGCGGGTGTCGTATCGCTGATTCAGGTGCTGCTCGCGCTCGAGCACGGCTGCATTCCGCCGCAGCACCGGTTTGCCGAGCCGCCGGCCGAGTTCGAGATCGAATCGAGCGGCCTCACGGTGCCCACGCGCCCGGTCGATTGGCCGCGCAAGCCGCACGCGCCGCGTTTTGCGGCCGTGTCGGGCTTCGGCTTCGGCGGCACGAACGGCCACTTGATCGTCGGCGAATACCGGCCGGATCTGCGCGCGCCGAAGCCGGCCGCGCGCGTCAACCGCGAGCCGCTTGCGATCGTCGGCTGGTCGGCGAAGGTTCCCGGCCTCGATAGCCGTGACGCCGTCGCCGCATGGCTTGCCGGCACCGGCGCGAAGCCGGGCGCGAGCTTCGGCCTCACGTATGCGCTGCCGAGCTTCGAGCGCGTGCGCATGCCGCCCGCGGTGCTGCGCGCGCTCGATCGCTGCCAATTGATGGCGCTCGACGCCGCGCACGATCTGCGCGAGCAGATCAGTGACTACTGGCGCGCGCATGCGAACACGATCGGCGTGGTGATGGGGCATATGGGCCCGACGCGCAACGCCGCGCTGTACGCGAGCCGCTGCTATATCGACGATATCGCGACCGCCGTGCGCGCGGGCGCCGACGATGCGTCGCGCGCCGCGCTCGACGAGCTGCTCGCGCGCGTTGCGGACAAAACGAAGAGCCTCGTGCCGCCGACTACCGAGAATTCGTTCCCCGGCATGATGCCGAACGTGATTCCGGCGCGCGTGGCGAATTACTACGATCTGCACGGGATGAACATGACCGTCGACGCTGGACATGCGTCGACGCTGGCCGCGTTCGAAGTCGCGTCGCGCTTCCTGAGGAGCGGTGAACTCGATATGGCGATCGTCGGCGGCATCAACGGCAATTCGGCCGACGAAGTGCAGCCCGCGTTCGACAAGCCGCTCGCCGAGGGCATCGTGCTGTTCGCGGTGACCACCAAGGCGCAGGCCGAGGCGGCCGGGCTGCCGGTGCTGGCGTGGGTCGAAAGCGGTCGCGAGTTCGACGAAGGGCTCGCGCCCGCGGTGTTGCGCGATGCGGCTGGCCGCGAGGTCACGTATGCGGGCGCCGACGGCGCGCTCGCGGTGCTGCGCGCGCTCGTGAGCGGTCCGGATGCGGCGTCGATCGCGTTCGGCAACGGCGCCGATCAGGTGCGCTTCGGATTGCGCGTCGATCGCAAGCAGCCGCCGGCGCCCGTCGATCGCGCGCGCAAGAGCGCGGGCGCCGCAGCCCGCGCCGTCGTGCCGGGCGCGTCGGCCCAGACGGCTGTTGCTGGCGTTGCCGCCGTGCCCGCCACTGCCGCCGCCGTTGCCACCGCGCACGCATTGGTTGCGCCCGGCGCGCCGGCCGCGCCGCGCGTGGCGATTCCGCAGACGCTGAAAGCGGTCGACGTCGCCGCAGACGGCGAACCGCTCGGCGTTACCCGTTACCGGATCGAATGGCTGGACACGCCGTGGCAGGCGGGCGCCGGCACCCTGGCGTATCTGCCCGCAGGCAGCGTGGTCGTCACCGATATGCCCGAGCTGCTCGACGGCATCGGCATGCTGCCCGCCGATCTGCTGGTGCTCTCCACGCGTGCGACGACGTTCTCGCGCGCGCGCGTCGCGGTGATCGACACGGTCGACGAAACCGCGCTGCAAGCGCTGATTCCGGCCGGCACGAGCCACGTGCGCGTGCTGACTTCGTTGAACGCGAGCGCGCTCGCGCCGGACCATCTCGCCGCGCCGACGCCGCAGCGGCTGAAGCTGCACGATCTCGCGTTCGTCACGCTCAAGCAGTGCTATGACGATGTGGCCGCCGAAGGCTCGTTCGTCGAGCTGCTGCTCGACGCGGTGAAGGACGGCGTGCCGCACCCGGACGCCGGCATGTTTACGGGATTCGCCAAGGCGCTCGCGATCGAGCTGCCGAAAGCGCGCTCGCTCGCGGTGCTCACGAGCGATGCGGATATCCGCCAAGGCGTCGCGCAGGCCGAGCGCGAGAGCGGTGCGCAGCATCTGCTGCCGGTGGTCGCGCTGGCAGGCGCGCGGCGCTTGACGCCGCGCGTCACGCGCGATGCGGGCGCACTGCCCGCCGACGGGCTCGCGCGGATCGGCCCCGATTCGGTGATCGTCGCGTTCGGCGGCGCGCGCGGCATCACGGCCGAGCTGATGAAATCGGTGGCCGAGCATTTCCGCCCGACGATCTACCTGATCGGCAGCAGCGCGCTCGACGCTTACGGCCCGGACGTATACGCAGGCAGCGACGAAGCGTTCGCGCGCCGCCGCGCCGATTACATCCGCGAGCAGAAAGCGTTGAACCCCACGCTGCCGCTGCCCGCGATCATCAAGGCGTTCGAGCGTCAGATCGACGCCCGCGCCGCGCGCCGCAACATCGACGTGATGCAGTCGTACTGCGGCCCGAACAAGGTGTTCTATCTGCGCGCGAACGTGCTCGACGCGCAGAGCGTGCGCGCCGCGGTCGAACGGATTGCCGCCGCCGGCCGGCCGGTCGATCTCGTCATCAACGCGGCGGGCCTCAATCGCTCGGCGTCGGTCAACGTGAAATCGTTCGCGGATTTCGTCGCGGTGCGCGACATCAAGATTCGCGGCTATTGGAATCTGCGCAGCGCGTTCGGCGCCGCGCAGCCGCGCGCGTGGTGCAACTTCGGCTCGTTCATCGGGCTGACGGGGCAGGCGGGCGAAACCGATTACGCATCGGGCAACGATTTCCTGAACACGCAGGCGGCCTATCACCGCGAGGCGCTCGCGCAGGACGAGTTTACGATCGGCTGGACGCTGTGGCGCTCGGTCGGCCTCGGCTCGAACCCCGTGACGCGCGCGTTCCTCGAGAAGAGCGGGCTGTTCACCAGCATGCGGACCAACGAGGGGATTCATCACTTCCTGCGCGAGATCAACCTGAGCGCGCGCGCCGCCAGTTCCGTGCACCTCGGCGACGCCGAGCGCCGCGCGATCGAGGCCTATCTGCCGACGTTCTTCGACAACGATGCGCAAGCTGTGCCGGCCGCGCATGCTGCGTCGGCTCAGAGCGAACCGTCGATGCCGAGCGCGTCGTCGAACCGGCGCGCGCCGAGTCAGCGCGTCGAGCCGCACGCACCGGCCGCGGCCCAACCCGTGCCGCAATCCGCGCCTGCCGTGCCGGCAGCCGCGCGCGATTTCTACCTGGGCCGCGAAGTGAGCCGCACGAGCGACAGCGTGACGTTCGAGCGCGTCTTCGATTTGCGTACCGACGCGTATTTGCAGCACCACGTCGTCAACGGCTTTGCGACGCTGCCCGGCACGTTCGTGCCGGAGCTTGCCGCCGAAGCCGCGCTGAAGCTGATACCGGGGCAGTGCGTGGTGGGTTTCCGCGACGCCGCGTTCCGCCATTTCCTGCGCGTCTATGACGCGGACCGGCCGAGCACCAAGCGGATTCACGCGCAGCTCGTCGGCCGCGAAGGCGACACGTCGGTCGTGCAGGTGCGGGTGACGGGCGACGTGTTCGCGCCGAACGGCCAGCTTTTGGTGCGCGACAAGCTGCACTTCGAGATCAAGGCCCTCGTCGCGCCGCGCTACGCGTATGCGCCGGTATGGCCCGCACAGAGCGAGCCGCGCACGCCGGTCGCCGATCCCTACCATTTCGAATCGGCGCCCGTGCGCCTGACCAATATGTTCGTGTCCACCACCGACACGGGCATGAGCGCGTCGGGCAAGGGCGCGCGCTATCAACTGAACGTCGCCGTCGACGATCCGGTGTTCTCGCGCTTCGTGGTCCCGAGCATCATGCTCGACGGCCTGGCACGGGTTGCCGCGCTGAACTATGTCGCCGACGACTATATTCCGCTTGCTGCTCCGCTGACGATCGGCCGGATCGATCTATACGAAGGCGGCAACGATTGCGAACTGACGAGCCGTCACGAGCGGATCGATCTGTACGCAACGCCGCGCGAATTCGCGCTCGAAGGCGGGCACGGCGGCAACCGCTTCGTCGCGGTGCGCCCCGACGGCCGGATGCTGATGCAGATGACCGACGTGACGGGCGTCGTGATCGGCTACGTGCACCGGACGACGGGCGCCTATGCGACGAAGGCCGAAGTCGACGCGCTCGTCGCGCGTCGCACAACCGAAAGGGAGACGGCATGAGCAAACGCAGCCAAGCGCCGGGGCCGCGCGGCAGCCTCATGATGGGTAATTTGGCCGAGTACAAGCGTAATCCGATCACGATGCTGCTGCGCCTGCAGCAGCAATACGGCGACGTCGTGCGCAACCGGCTCGGGCCTTTCGTCACGCATGCGCTCGCGCATCCGGACTACGTCCAGTACGTATTGCAGGAGAATCATCGCAACTACGTGCGCGGACGCTTTTACGACAATTTCAAAAAGTTTTTCGGCGACGGCATTTTGACGACCGACGGCGACTTTTGGCGTCGCCACCGGCGCGTCGTTCAGCCGCTGTTTCACAAGAAGCAGGTCGAATCGCACGCGGCGGCGGTGGGCGACGCGGCGCTCGCGCTCGCGCACCGCTGGAGCGGGCTGCCGCCCGGCGAGGCGATCGACGTCGTCGAGGAAATGATGACGCTGAGCCTGAGAATGCTCGGGCTGATGGTCTTCAACTCCGACGTGTCGACGCACGCTCAGGCGCTCGGGCCGGCCGTGCGCTTCGGAATCGAAGCGATGATGCCGCAGGGCGATGCGAACGATTTCACGCCGCGCTGGGTGCCCACGCGCTTCAATCGCAAGGTCGCGCATGCGCAGCGCGCGATCAACACGATCATCGACAAGATCATTGCCGACCATCGCGAAGGCAACTGCGAGCCGAGCGATGTAATCTCGATGCTGATGAACGCCCGCGACCCGGACACCGGCCAGCCGCTGACGCAAAAGGAAGTGCACGACGAAGTGCTGACGGTGTTCCTCGCCGGGCACGAGACGACGGGCTCGGGCCTCGCGTGGGCGCTCTATGCGCTCGCGCAGCATCCGGCGGTATTGCGCCAGTTGCGCGAGGAACTCGACGCGCGGCTCGGCGGGCGGGCGCCGACGGTGCAGGATCTCGAGCAGCTGCCGTATCTGCAACAGGTGGTCGACGAGGTGCTGCGCGTCTATCCGCCGATCTGGGGCTTCACGCGCGATCTCGTCGACGACGACGAGATCGGCGGCTATCACATCCCGGCGGGCTCATCGATTTTCGTGTCGCCTTACGTCACGCATCGGCATCCCGCGTTCTGGCGCAATCCGGACGCGTTCGACCCGGAGAACTTCGCAAGCGAGGCGACCGTCGGCCGCCATCGCTACGCATTCTTCCCGTTCGGCGGCGGGATGCGCAAATGTATCGGCTTTCAGACCGCGCTGCTGCAAATGCGCGTGCTGGTGGCGGTGATCGCGCAGCATTGCGATTTGAACGCGCTGCCCGGTCACCCGATCGAGCTTGGCGCGATGATCTCGTTGCGGCCGGTGCACGGCATTCGGCTGATCGTGAAGCCGCGCGAGCGCGAGCGCAGCCATTTCGCGCGCGTGCGCGAATACGAGCAGGCGCGTGCGGCCGATCAGGCCGGCGGCTATGCGGGCGATGAACGCGCGGTGTGCCCGATGCACGCGGCGCGCGAGCCGGGCGCGGCCGGTGCGGCGCACGCGGCCGGCGCGGCGGGACTCGCGGCGGCCTGCCCGGCGGCCGCATCGGCCGACGCCGCAGAACCCGGCGCGCACGCGTTGGCCGACGCGGCCGATATGACCGATACGGCCGGCCAGCCGGCTTTGGCCGCGTCCGGCAGCACGGCCGAGGCCGCGAGCGTGCCGAGCGTGCCGGCGTGGCGCTTTACGTGGCGTCCGACGCCCGTCGAGCCGGTGTCCGACATGCCGTCGTCCGCGTTGAGCGGCAAGCGGATCGCGCTCGTCAACGGGCGCGGCGGCACGGTCGAGCGCGTGGCGGCGGCGCTCGCGCGCGCGTGCGCAAAGGTGTCGGTGTTCGCGCCGGCCGAGCACGTCGATTGCGCAGTTGCCGCGAAAACGTTTCTCGACGAATCCGGCCCGCTCGACGGCATCATCGATCTCGGCCTCGAAACACCGTTCGCGCTCGATGCGGCGAATGCGTGGGAAGCGCCGATGCGCCGCACGGTCGAGCTGCTGAAGGTGTGCTACGACGAATGGGCGGAGGTGGAGGACACGTCGCGGCTCTTCTATGTCGCCGTCACGTGGATGGACGGCATGATGGGCTATGGCGACGACACGCTCACGCAGCCGCTCGGCGGCCTGTGGGCGGGATTCGCGAAGACGCTGCCGCAGGAGCTGCCGAACTGCAACGTGCGGGTGCTCGACATCTCGCCGGACGAGACGCGCCGTGTCGACCGGTTGATCGTCAACGAGCTGTATCGCTGGGGGCTGTTCGAAGTCGGCTACCGGCAGGGCGTGCGCTATACGCTGCACGCTCAACGCCATGAATTGCCGCCGGCGGAAACGCCCGCGCCCGCGCTGCTCGCGCCGGGCGACGCCGTGCTGTTTTCCGGCGGCGCGCGCGGCATCGGCCTGCTGTGCGCGCGCGCGCTTGCCGAGCAGTACGGCTGCACGGTCATCGTCACGGGCCGCGACACGCCGCCGGAAGGCAGCGAGCCGTGGGCCGCGCTCGATGAAGAAGGGTTCAAGCGATACAGCCACGAGCAGTTGCGCGCCGCGTCGCCGGACAATCCGCCGAAAGCGATTCGCGCGCGCCTTTCCCGGCTCAAGCGCCAGCGTGCGCTGAAGGCGGCGCTCGACGAATTCGCCGCGCGCGATCTGCCGGTGCGCTATCGCGTCTGCGACGTGACCGATGCGGCCGCCGTGCGCGCGCTGTGCGACGAACTCGGCGATTCGCTGCGCATGGTGATTCACAACGCGGGCGTGGACCGTCCGGTGCGGCTCGTGCAGAAGAGCGCGGACGATTTCGAGGCGACGGTGCGCACCAAGGTGCTCGGCTTCGCGAATCTGTGCGACGCGGTGCGTGCGCGTCCGCGGCTCGTGCGGTTCTGCAACGTCGGCTCGCTGACGGGCCGCTGGGGCGGCATGACGGGCGAGACCGATTACGCGGCCGCGAACGACGGTCTCGCGCGTCTGGGCCTGTGGGCGGCGCGCCATGCGCTGTCGCCCGCGTGCGGCGTGAAAACGCTGGCATGGCCGACCTGGGAAGGGGTCGGGATGATCACGAACTTCGCGATCACGCAGCGCTACGTGACGCCGATGAACGTCGACGAGGGCGTGCGCCATTGGCTGCGCGAGCTTGCGTCGCCGGGCAGCGGCGAAGTGACGTTCGTCGGCGCGATCGGCCGCGCGCCGACGCCCGTGCAGATCAAGGGTTTCAATCCGATTCACGAACTGCCGAACATCGGCGAGCTGGTCACGCGCGGACACCACGCGGGCGAGCCGCTGCGTTTTCGTCCGTTCAAGCGCTTCGAGACGCGCTACACCGTCGATCCCGCCGTCACCCCGTTCGCGCAGGCGTTCCGCTTCAACGGCCGCGTCGTGCTGCCCGCGTCGCTCGTGCTCGAACACGCGTGCGCGGTGGGCGATTGGGTGATGCCGCCGACAGGCGAGCCGCGTCAGCTGGCCGAGATGACCAACGTCACGCTGCATCTGGACGCGCTGCCGGAGGTGCCGGGCGGCGTCGAACCGGTCGAGATCGACAGCAAGGCGGTCGGCTACATGATCGGTGACGTCTGGTGCGTCGACGTGCGCTGCAGCGATGCGCGCACCCGCGCCGAGCTGCTCGCGATGACGCTCGTCTATCAACCTCAGCCGGAGCCGGTCGGCGCCGCATACGCGCGCGCGCCCCGCTTGCAGCCCGCGCACCAGCCGCTGGCTGCCGTGCCCTATGCCGCATGGAACGGCGAGCTGCTGCCGGCGGGCGATTGGAGCGTGCCGGACGACGCGTCCGCGGGCATCGTGAGAATCGGCCGCGTGTCGCCCGCGGCGGTGCTGAGCCTCTGGACGCTGCCGTTTCCGCTCGAATTGCGCTTGCCGGTCAATCACGTCGAGCACGTGCTGCGCGTGCTGTTCGCCAAATGGAGCGCGTCGCGGCAGCAGGCGCCGGCGACGTGGCGCATCGGCCGCGTCAAGCTCGCGCGTCTGCCGGCGTCGTCGGCAGACTGCGTCGCCGAATATGTGACCGGCCGTTTCGCGGTGCTCGACGCGCGCGGCTACGTGCTGATGCGATTCGACGATGCGCGCTTGGGCGAGGCCGAGCCGGCCCGGCCCGAATCGGGCGCGCTCGCCGATTCGCTGACAGCCTGATGCGCAAGCGCACAACTGAATTGGAGTGACGACGATGACAACGACCCCCAGCCGGGACGACAGCCAGCGCTATTGCATCATCGGCGGCGGCGCGGCAGGCATTACGACCGCGAAGAATCTGCGCGAGCAGGGCATCGATTTCGACCTGATCGAACGCGAGGACGATTTCGGCGGCACGTGGTATTACGGCAAGCCGTGCAGCGCGATCTACCGATCGGTGCACATGATCAGCTCGCGCGCGTTTTCCGAGTACACCGACTACCCGATGCCCGCCGACTATCCGACCTACGCGCGCGGCGATCAGGCGCTCGCGTATCTGCGCGACTACGCGCGGCGCTTCGGCGTCTACGAGCACACGGAATTCAACCGCACCGTGCTCGAAGTCGCGCCGCTGCCCGATAGCGGCTTGTGGCGCGTCGAACTCGACGGCCACGAGGTGCGCCACTACAAGGGCGTGCTGGTCTGCAACGGCCACTTGTCGAAGCCGCGCGTGCCCGACTATCCGGGCCGCTTCGACGGATTGCAGCTGCATTCGGCGCTGTACAAGACGCCCGACGTGCTCAAGGATAAGCGGGTGCTGGTGATCGGCGCGGGCAATTCCGGCTGCGACATCGCGGTCGAGGCCGTGCATCACGCAAAGGCGGTGTTCCACAGCACGCGGCGCGGCTATTACTACTGGCCGAAATTTCTGTTCGGAATGCCCGCAGACGAATGGGCCGAATGGCCGCTGAAGCTGCGCATGCCGCTGTGGGCGCGGCGCTTTTTCGGCGAGCGGCTGCTGCGGCTGACGACCGCCGGCCAGCCGGAAGACTACGGGCTGCCGAAGCCCGACCATAAGCTGTTCGAATCGCACTTCATCATCAATTCGACGCTGTTCTACCACCTCGGGCACGGCGATCTCGTCGCGAAGCCGGACGTCGTCGAACTGCGCGGCGACCGTGTCGCGTTTTCGGACGGCAGCGAAGAGCCGATCGACGTGATCATCTATGCGACGGGCTTCCAGTTGAGCTTCCCGTTTCTCGATCAGTCGTATTTGCAGTGGGACAAGATGCAGCCGCGCTTGTATCTGAACGTATTCGATCGCGCGCATCCGAACCTGTTCTTCGTCGGCCTGTTCCAGACCTCGACCGGCAACTGGCCGCTGATGGACTACCAGGCGCAGCTCGTGTCGCGCTACCTGCGCGCGCGCGAGGCCGCGCCCGCGAAAGCGGCCCGGCTCGACCGCCTGATTCAGCGCGACCATTCGAACTGGAACGGCGGCATTCATTTCAGCGACACGCAGCGGCACGTGATCGAAGTCGAGCACTTCGCTTACCGGTTGCAATTGAAGCGGCTGATCCGCTCGCTGCCGGCCGCGCCGGCAATGTCGGCCCGGCCCGCGCGGCCGGCCGGCGCGGCCACGGCCGCGGCCGCCGCCGCCACGCCGCGCGTGCGCACCGGGGGCGCGGGATGACGATCGTCACCGTCGAAAACGTCAGCAAGACTTATCTGCTCGACAGTGTGAAGGTGACTGGCCTGGCCGACGTGTCGGTCGAGATCGGCGCGAACTGCTTCACCGTGTTGAGCGGCCCGTCCGGCAGCGGCAAGACCACGCTGCTCAACATGATCGGCTGCATCGACCGGCCGGATGCGGGGCGCGTCGTGGTCGCCGGGCACGACACCGCGACGCTTTCGGACGATGCGCTGTCCGATTTCCGGGCGCGGCAGGTCGGCCACGTGTTCCAGTCGTTCAACCTGCTGCCGGTGCTGTCCGCCTACGAGAACATCGAGTATCCGTTGCTGATGGCGCGCCGGCCGCCGCGCGAGCGCGCCGAGCGCGTCGCGCAACTGCTCGACGCGGTGGGGCTCGGCGGCAAGGGCAAGCACCGGCCGAGCCAGTTGTCCGGCGGGCAGCGGCAGCGCGTCGCGATCGCGCGGGCGCTTGCGGCGGGCCCGTCGCTCGTGCTGGCCGACGAGCCGACCGCGAACCTCGATAGCGTCACGGGCCGCGCGATCATCGCGCTGATGCACAAGATGCAGCGTGACAGCGGCGTGTCGTTCATCGTGTCGTCACACGATCCGCAAGTGCTCGAAGCGGCCGACGACATCGTGCAAATCCGCGACGGCCGCATTGTCGGACGGCGTCGCGCCGCGCAGGAGGCGTAGAGCAGATGCATACCTTGATGCTGGCGCTGCGCAATCTGCAGCGCAACCGGCGGCGCTCGATCACGACGCTGCTCGCGATGATCGTCGGCGTGTGTGCGATCTTGCTGTTCGGCGGTTTCAGCAAGGACATCACGTTCGGATTGCAAACCGATTTCGTGCGCCGCACCGGCCATTTGCAGATTCAGCGGCACGGCTACTTCCAGTACGGCAGCGGCAATCCGGTCGCGTATGGCATCAGCGGCTACGAGCGGCTGATTGCGCGGTTGCGCGACGATCCCGTGCTGTCGCCGATGATCGCGGTCATCACGCCGACGCTGCAGTTCGGCGGAATCGCCGGCAATTTTGCGGCGGGCGTGTCGCGCACGGTGCTCGTGCAAGGCGCGAACGCCGACGAGCAAAACCGGATGCAGCAGTGGAACGACTACGGTTTTCCGCTCGCGCCGAAGCCGTATCCGCTCGTCGGCACCGCATCCGATGCGGTGATCGTCGGGCACGGCGTCGCGCGCGTGCTGCATCTGTGCGAGCCGCTTGCCGTGCCCGATTGCGGCGGCGGCGATCTCGCGCAGGACGTGGCGGCCGCCTCCGGCGCTTCCGCCGCGCAGGCCGCCGACGCGCCCGCCGACGTGCTCGCGCTGTCGGCCGCCGAGGCCGACGCGCAAAAGGGAGAACAGCGCGGCGAGCGTTCGGGCGCGACGCACATCGAAGTGCTCGCGGCGAACGCCTACGGCGCGCCGAACGTCGGCGGCTTTACGGCGGTGAAGGCCGAGCAGCAGGGCGTGAAGGAGTTCGACGACGTTTATCTTGCGATGCATCTGCCGCGCGCGCAGCGGCTCGTGTATGGCGGCGACGCGCCGCGCGTGACGGCCATCGAGATCCAGCTCAAGCACACTACGCAGCTTGCGGCCGCGCGTGCGCGAATTGATCAGTTGTTTGGCGGCCGTTTCGAGAATCAGCCGCTCGACGTGCTCGATTTTGCCGCGCTCAATCCGTTCTATGATCAGACGAATCGGATGTTCTCGATGATTTTTGGCTTTGTTTTTGTGCTGATTGGTGCGATCGTGCTGTTCGTCGTCAGTAACACGATGAGCACGGCGATTCTCGAGCGCACGGTCGAGATCGGCACGCTGCGCTCGATGGGCGTGCGGCGCAGCGGGATTCAGGCGCTGTTCGTATGCGAGGGCGCGTTGCTTGGCGTCGTCGGCGCGTCGATCGGCGTGGTGGTCGCGCTGGCGCTCGCGTTCGCGGTCAACCACAGCGGGCTCGCGTGGACGCCGCCCGCGCGGATCGATTCGGTCGCGCTGACGGTGCGCGTGTGGGGCGAGTGGAAGCTGATCGCGCTGACGTTCTTCGGGCTGGCGATCGTCGCGGGGCTGTCCGCGTGGCTGCCGGCGCGTCATGCGGCGCGGCTGTCGATCGTCGACGCGCTGCGGTATGCGTGAGACAGGTTGGCCTGGCGGACGAAACGGATGGCCGGGTTTGATATCGGATCGAGAATGGGGAACCGGATTTGGAAATGATGGGGAGGTGCAACGTGCGTCGCTTGTTTCGTACATGGTGGATCGGCTTGACTCTGGGCGCGGCGGTGCTCGCGCATGCGCAGACCACGCCTGATCCGCAAACGCTGCTCGCGCAAAGCGACGCGATCCGCACGCCGACGAAGTCGTTCGTGCTGACGGCGACGCTGACCGAATACCGCTCGGGCAAGCAGGTCGACGGCAACACGCTGTCGATCTATTCGAAGCCGGATGCGCCGGGCGGCGCGTTCCGCACGCTGGTGCGCTTCGTCGCGCCCGCGCGCGATGCGGGCAAGCTGATGCTGAAAAACGGCAACGATCTGTGGTTCTACGATCCGGCCAACCAGGCGAGCATCCGCATTTCGCCGGATCAGCGGCTGCTCGGCCAGGCCGCCAACGGCGACGTCGTGACCGTCAATCTCGCGCACGACTACAAAGCGGAGATGAAGGGCGCCGAGGATGTCATGGACGGCGACCGGCAAACGCGGCATTGCTACAAGCTGTCGCTGACGGGCAAGGCCGAGGGCCTCACGTATCACCGCATCGAACTGTGGCTCGACGCATCGAACAGCCGGCCGGTGAAGGCGAAATTTTATTCGGAAAGCGAACGTTTGCTGAAAAGCGCGTTCTACCGGCGCTATACGGCGCAGCTCGGCGTCGAGCGTCCGACTGAAACCGTCATCATCGACGGTCTCGACCCGAATTGGGTCACGGTGATGCGCTTCTCCGACTACGCATGGCGTGACATTCCGGATGCGTGGCTGCAACGGGACTATCTGCCCCGCTTCCAGGCGCAATGACGCGAAAACCGTTGGCCGTGCTGGTCTGGCTGCTCGCGGCGGCGGCAGCGCCGTCTCGCGCCGCGCCGGCCGGACCGGAAGCGGCGGGTGTGGCGCATACGCCCGCCGAACCTGCTACCGCGTCGTCTGCACCGGCACCGGCATCAGACGCGCCGAACATACCCGCTGCGGCGGCCGCTGCGGCTCCCGCAGGCAGCGTCGACGACGCGACGAACGCCGCGCTCAATCTCGCCGACGCAACGCCCGCCGCCGCGCCGGAAGCCGCGAAGCCGTGGAAATTCAGCGTGCAGGATGCGATGCGCTGGAGCGACAACCGCGACGCGCCGACGTCCTGGCGCAACCAGCTATCGATCGAATTCCAGTTCGACCACGCGTTGACGCCGTCGCTCGGCGTGCACTTCGCGATGCGCTTCGACCGCTTCGATCCGCTGTCGGCGAATGCGGATTCGCATCGCGACGTGATGCTCGTCAAGGAAGCCTATGCGAGCTGGAAGCCGTCGCCGTATCTCGCGCTCGATGCGGGCCGGATCAATCAGCGCATCGGCGCGGCGATCGGCTACAACCCGACCGATTTCTTTAAGGCAGGCGCGGTCAGCCTCGACGTGCCGCCCGATCCAGACAGCCGCCACACCAACCGGCTCGGCACCGTCGCGGTGCGCGCGCAGCGCGTGTGGGATTCGGGCTCGGTCGCACTGATGCTGGCGCCGCGGCTCGCGAGCCGCAGCGTGCCGGGCGATCCGTTCGCATCGTCTGATCTGCAGCGCACCAACGGCGTCGATCGCTGGATGCTGGTCGGTAGCCAGCGGCTCACACCGACGATTCAGCCGCAATGGGTACTGTATGGAGAAAGCGGACAGTCGCCGCAGTTCGGGCAAAATTTGAGCGTGCTGCTCGGCAATGCGGTGGTTGCTTACGCGGAATGGACGGGCGGCTGGCGGCCTTCGCTGATCGGCGCGTCGACGGGGCGCGGCAACCAGGACCGCGCGTTCCGCACGCGCTCGTCGTTCGGCTTCACGTGGACATTGCCGGTCGATCTGTCGCTGACGGCGGAGCTGCAAAGCAACAGCGGCGGCGCGTCGGCTTCGCAGTGGCGCGCGCTGCAAGCGAGCGATCCGTATGCTTGGGGCCGCGCGGTGCGCACATCGATCTTCGCGCAGGAATTGCCGTCGCGGCACGGGCTGTTTCTAATGGCCGCGTGGCGCAACTTCATCGTGCGCCGCGTCGACCTGACGGGCTTCGCGCAACTGGACCTCGGCGCCGGGCGGCAATATTGGCTGGAGTTGCGGCGGCGTTTCGACAAGTTCGACGTCGCGCTGCAATTCCTGCGGCAAACGGGCCCGTCGTGGAGCCGCTACGGCGCAATGCCGGAAGCGAACAGCGTTCAGGTACTCGGGATCTTTTATCAATAACCGGAGGCGCCTCTCGATGAGCAGCAAACGCACCCTACAAATCGTCACCACGATTCTCGGCATCGTGCCGCTTGCCACCGGCGTGCTCGGCATGCTGGGCATTCATGATCCGCTGTACGCCTCGCTCGGCATCGCGATGCCCGACGACGCAACGCTCGACAGCAATCTGCGCTTCTTCGCGGGCGTGTGGTTCGGGCTCGGGCTCAGCGTGCTCTATACGATTCCGGACATCGAGCGCAAAGGCGTGCTGTTCCGCGCGCTTTGGCTGATGATCTTCGTCGGCGGAATTGGCCGTTTGATTTCGCTTGTGTCGGTCGGCGCACCGTTTTTTCCGTTCATTGGCTTTACCGTGCTCGAAATCGTCGGTGCGCCGTTATTTGTTTGGTGGCAGAGCCGCGTTGCCGCGGCGGCCCGTTGAAGGGCGGGATCGCGGATTCGGCCGGGGTGGCCGGCGTATCCCTAGTACGAAGTGACTGATAAATGACAACCGAAGGATGGCCGCATGCAGTGGCGCACGATGAGGCGGCGCCATTGCGGTTCAGCGTAGCGAGACCGTCGGCGGCGTTGCTGGAGCAGGTTGCGCGGGGCGAAGTGCATATCTGGCGCGCAAGCGCCGACGAGGCAGGGTCGTATCTCAAATGCGATTGCCTCTCGCTGAGCGAGCACGAACGCGCCGCGCGGTTGAAGTTCCGCGCGCACCGCGAACTGTTCGTGTTTGCCCGCGCGATGTTGCGCGTGGTGCTGGGCGAATATCTCGACGTGGATCCGGCGCGTCTCGTGTTCGATATCGAGTCGGGTGGCAAGCCTGTGCTGTTCAGCCGCGATCTGCAGTTCAGCTTGAGTCATGTGCGTGGCGGCGTGCTGCTCGCGATCGCGAGAAAGCGCGTCGGCTGCGATCTCGAGTCGCTCGACAGGAAAATCGACACCGACGCGCTCGCGGCAGCGAGCCTCGCGGCCTGCGAACTCGAACAATTCGAGCTTGCTGCGCCGCGTGCGCGCAACGGCATGCTGCTGCAATGGTGGACCCGCAAGGAGGCGCTGCTCAAGGCGCACGGCGTTGGGTTGCGCCGCGATCCACGCCAATTGGAAATGCCGTGGGCGCCGCAACCCGGCGCGCGCGGCGAATGCATCAGCGACGGCGTGGGCTGGACGGTTGCCGATATCGAGTTAGGGCCGGCGTGGCGCGCATCGGTTGCGATGGAAGAGCGCGACGCCGACATGCAAGGGTTTTGTTTGGGGTGGTGAGTGACCGCTCCGGCGCCGCAGGCGCACCGGGATGCGCGGCACCGCATCGTTTGAACTTGGCATGAAGCCAGGCAGGGGAGGCCGAAAATGAAGTCTTGGTATGAGCGCGCCGCGGTTGCGGCGCAAGTTGCAAAAAGAACACTGGGCCGCGGCTGGGCGGCCGCGATCGTTGCCGCATGCTGCGCGGTGGCGGCGCCCGCGGTGTCGGCGCAAACCGCGCCGGCCGCAATCGACGATTATGCGGCAACGCGTTATCCGATCATTCTGGTGCATGGCCTTACCGGTTCCGCGAATATGTTCGGCGCGGTGCCGTACTGGTACGGCATGCAACCGGATCTCGAGCAGCACGGCGCGAAAGTGTTCGTTGCCGATATGTCCGGTTTCCAGAGCGACTATGGCCCCAACAGCCGCGGCGAGCAATTGCTCGCCTACGTCAAGCAAGTGCTCGCGATCACCGGCGCGCAGAAGGTCAACCTGATCGCGCACAGCCAGGGCGGGCTGACGTCGCGCTACGTTGCATCGGTTGCGCCGGAGCTGGTCGCGTCGATCACGACGATCGCGACGCCGCACAACGGCGGCTCGCAATTGTCCGATTTCATTCTCAACGGCCTGAAGCTCGATCCGACCGGCTTGTCCACGCCGATCTTCGGCTCGCTGATGAACGTCTTCGGCTTCATCACGAGCGGCCTGCACAACACGAACCAGGACGGGATCGCCGCGTTCCAGGCGCTCAGCAGTGCCGGTGTTGCTCAGTTCAACCAACTGTTTCCGAGCGCGGGCGTGGGTGCGCCTGGCACGTGCACCACGGGCGCGCCGACCGAGAACATCGGCGGCAACGTCCATCTGCTGTATTCGTGGAGCGGTAGCGCGTTCCAGCCGGTCAGCGTGCTGGGCATCACGACGGGTGCGGTCGATACCAGCACGCTGCCGGTTGCCGATCCGGCGAACGTGCTCGACGTGTCGACGCTGCCGCTGCTCACGGCGGGCAACATCATGGCCACGCGCGGCGCCGGGGCGAACGACGGTTTTGCGTCGACTTGCAGCTCGCTGTACGGCCAAGTGATCTCGACCGCGTTCAAGTGGAATCACCTGGACGAAATCAATCAACTGGTCGGCATTCGCGGCGCATTCGCGCCTGATCCGGTTGCGGTGATGCGCGCGCAAGCGAATCGTTTGAAACTTCAGGGTGTGTGACGTATGGGCGGGCGGCGGTAAGCTGCCCGTTGTTTGATATGGGAAAGTGTGTCGCCGGGCGGCTCGAACGGCGACACATTTGTATTGATCGTATGTAACGAAACGCGCAGACGGATAACCGGATGATGGCCAGTCTACCGCAAGTGCCGCAATGGACAGCGCGGCAGGTCACGTTTCAGACGTGATGCGCAAATACGGGGGTATTTGGTGCGGCGACGGGCTCATGCAAGGTGGACGATGAACGAGACTTCCAGCATGCGTGAACAGATACTTGGCCTTGACGGACGGCGCGGTCAGTTGCCGGACCTGAGGCCGGCGCTCGACGTCTGGCCGATTCTGCTGATGGTGTCGGTGCTGGTGTGCGTCGTCATCGTGAGTCTGACGATCGTGTCGTTCCTGCGCATCTACATCGGGGGCGAAAGTACTTGGTCGAAGTCGCAGAAGGATGCGGTGATCTCGTTGATCCGCTATGCGGAAACGGGCGACGAGCGCGATTACCGGCTCTACGAGTTCGCGATCGACAAGCCATACCGGCTCGGGCTCGCGCGCACCGCGCTGCAGCGCAAGCCGCCTGATCGCGAAACCGCGCGCCGGGCGATCATCGCGGTCGGCATCGATCCGACCGATGCGGCGGCCGCGGCGTGGGTGCTGCCCGAGCTGAGCTGGGTCGCCAAAATCAATTACGCGTTACAGGCGTGGGAGCAGGCCGACGGCGAGCTTGCGACGTTCCGCGAGGTCGCGAAAGAGTTGCACACGCTCATCAGCAGCGGCCGCCGCAACGACCCGCGCGTCAAGGAGCTGGAACGCCAGGCGTGGGACATCAACGAGCGCGTGTCGGGGTTGCCCGATCGCTTCTCGAAAGCGTTCAGCGATGAATTCCGCTCGAGCGTCGAGCTTTTGCTCGTTGGGTATTTCAGCGCATCGATTTTTCTGATGTATCTCGCGCTCGTCTGGGCGCGCCGCGCCGCGTTGCAGCGGCTGTCGATCCAATACGCGCTCGATCGCAGCGAGGCGTTCGCGGAAGCGGCGCTCAGCTCGGTTGCCGAGGCGGTGATTACCGTCGGGCTCACGAAGAATGTGGATTTCATCAACAACGCCGCCGAGAAGCTGCTCGGCTATTCGGCATCGGCCTGCGTCGGCGCGCCGGTATCGAGCGTGCTGATGTTGATCGACAAGGAGACGGGGCAGGCCGTCGATATCGTCGACGAATTCTGGGCGCGCAACGAACGCACGCCGATCAAGCGCGAAGTGCATCTGCTGCGGCGCGACCGCTCGAAGATCGTCGTGCAGACGACGATCTCCGAAATGGGCGACCGCGTGCACGGGCACATCGGCTACGTGCTGATCCTGCGCAACATGACGCGCGAGCAGCAATTCCTCGAAAGCCTCGCATGGCAGGCGACACACGATGTGCTGACGGGGCTCGTCAATCGCGTCGAATTCGAGCGGCGGCTCGAAGCCGCGCTCGCGGAGGCGTCCGGCAATGATGCGGCGGATTCGATGCTGCTGCTGCTCGATCTCGATCGCTTCAAGGAAATCAATGACACCTGCGGACACGCGGCGGGCGACGCGATGCTGCGCGAGGTCACCCAGCGCTTCCAGAGCTGCCTCGACAGCGAGGATGTGCTCGCGCGGCTGGGCGGCGACGAGTTCGGCGTGCTGCTGCCGCACGGCGCGTCGTCGTGGCCGTCGAAAAACAAGGCGGAGCGGCTGCGTCGCAGCCTCGACGGCTTCGAATTCATCTGGGAAGGCGAACGCTTCACGGTGAGCGTGAGCATTGGCGTGCTCGAATTGAGCCACGCGCCGCGCAACCTGGAGATGGCGGTCAAGCTTGCCGACATCGCGTGCTACATCGCGAAGGAGCGCGGGCGCAACCGCATTCAACTTGCCGACCCGAGCGATTTGCAGCAGGCGCGTCACGTTGGCGACGTACAGTGGAGCCGGCGCATCAAGTCCGCGCTCGAAACCGACGGGTTCCGGCTGTACGTGCAACCGATCGTGCACGTGTGTTCGATGGTGGATGCGCCCAAGCGGGCGGAGCTGCTGCTGCGGATGAAGGACGATGCGGGCCACGATATCGCGCCGGCGGCGTTTCTGCCGGCGGCCGAGCGCTATGGGCTGATGGGGCTGATCGATCGCTGGGTGGTCAGCACGGTATTCCGCAAGCTGAGCGCGCTGCCGGTGCGCGAGTATCACGAATACAACGTGAATCTGTCCGGCGCGTCGGTTTCCGACGAACGCTTTCTCGAATTCGTGATCGCCGAGCTGCTGGCCTGCGGCCTGCAGCCTTCGATGATCTGCTTCGAAATCACCGAGACGACCGCGGTGAAGAATCTCGAACTTGCGTCGCGTTTCATGAGCGAGCTGCGCGCGATCGGTTGCCGCTTCGCGCTGGACGATTTCGGCGCGGGCATGTCGTCGTTCCGTTATCTGCGCCATTTGCCGATCGATTATTTGAAGATCGACGGCGAGTTCGTCGCGAATATGACGACAGACCGGATCAGCTACGGCGTGGTCGGCGCGATCAACGAAGTCGCGCATTCGATGCGCTGCCGCACGATTGCCGAGCATGTCGAATCGGAAGCAGAACTGAACATGCTGCGCGACCTCGGCATCGATTTTTATCAAGGGTATTGGTTTGCAAAGCCTTCGCCATGGGGTGAGGGCGGCTATTGACGTGACGTGGGTCGGTCACATTTCCAACTAAGGAGAGGAACGTGCATATACCTTTTGAACGCGATGGCGATCTAATGGATCTAGCCAGCTATCCACGATGGCTGCAAGACGTAGTGGGCACCGTGAGCGAAGCGCGCGAGCGGGTGCGGCGTCACGAGGTTTTTTCGCTCATGCGCGATGGGCGGCTGACGCGCCCGCAGGTGAGCGCGTTCTTCGTCAACGGATGGCCGGTGGTCGAGCAGTTTCCGAAGTACATGTCGATGAACCTGCTCAAGGCAAACGGCGCGTACTCGCCGGGCGAGGAGAAGGCTCGCCGTTATCTGATCCGCAATATTCGCGTCGAGCTGAATCACGTTGCGTACTGGATCGATTGGGCCGAGGCTTCCGGCGTATCGCGCCAAGCGCTGATGGACGCGTCGGACGGCATGAGCCCGCCCGCGGCGCTTGCGCTCAGCCATTGGTGCTGGAAGAGCAGTAACGCGGATTCGCTCGCGGCGAGCATCGCGGCGACCAATTATGCGATCGAGGGCGTGACCGGCGAGTGGAGCTCCGATCTGTGCCAGACGAAAGACTACGAACTCGGCTTCGAAGAAGATGTGCGCGGCCGCGCGATGCGCTGGCTGAAGGTACACGCCGGGTATGACGACAAACATCCGTGGGAAGCGCTCGACATCGTCGCGACGCTTCTCGGACATTCGCCGAGCGCCGACGTCGTGCGCAACATCACGGCGGGCATCGAGCGCAGCTTCCGTTACTTCGAAATGAGCCTGTCCTGCTGCCTTGACGCATGAGCGTTGCAAGCATCGGATCGTCGCGCCCGCGCGGGCCGATGGCGATGCGGGCGCAGGGCCGTATCGGCCGCGGGTGCGAGTGCAGGTGTCGAAGCCTGTTCACGCCAATGCCAGGCTTGGGCTGGTGGTGCAGGCAGCAAAGCAAGGTGCGGCGATGTCGAACGTTTGGCCGTGCGAATGCCGGATCGGCCGGCCCTCGCGGTGGCCCGTTTCGCGAGCGATCTTCAATTCAAGCGAATTTACGTTTCGGCGATATAGCGAGCGTTGCTCGACATTGCGCCGGCCAGCGCGCCTGCCCGCCCGGTGCAGGGCGAGTGCAAGCGCGCGTTTGCGGGCCCGCTATCGGCGTGAGCAGGGGGTAGTTTGGCATGGCGGAAACGCCGAATGCGTAAGCATTTCGCCCAAACCGTAACAGAGCGTCACGAGGGCGCGCGGGCAGGCGAGGCCCGGTATACTGCTGCCATACCCGGGCGATGCGCTCGGTTCTCTTCCATCCCTGTTCGATTTCTGTTCGATACCAGCATGAAACGTCATCTGTTTGCTTTTGTGGCCGCGGCCGTCGTGTCCGTTTCGGCATTCGCTCAAACTGCGCCCGTCGATGTGGTCAAGGACGCGGTGGAGGGCACGGTCGGCGCGATGAAGGCGGACGCCGCGGCGCGCGGCGGCGACATGGCGAAGATCACGCAGATCGTCGAAGCGCGTTTCCTGCCCGCGACGAATTTCGAGCGCACGACGCGCATCGCGGTCGGTGACGCATGGAAGCAGGCGACGCCGGAGCAGCAGCAGGCGCTTTACAAACAGTTCCGGACTTTGATGACGCGCACTTATGCGGCATCACTTGCGCAGCTCGGCGGCCAGGACGCGAAATTCACGTTCAAGGCGGGCGGTGTGGGCGGTACGGACGCGCTGGTGCGCTCGACCGTGACGACGCCGGGCGACAGCCAGTCGGTCGGCTACCGGCTGGGCAAGGTCGGCAACGACTGGAAGATTTACGACATCGACATGTCCGGCGCGTGGCTGATCCAGGTCTATCAAGGGCAGTTCAAGAGCCAGCTCGCGCAGGGTGGGATCGACGGATTGATCGCATTCCTGACCAAGCACAACGCGCGCGCGAACTGACGAGAAGACGCCGCGAACCGCGTGCCGTTCGGCGGCATCGTGCGAAAAAGGGCGCCGCGGCGCCTTTTTCATGGCTGCCGTGTTCAGCGCCGGCGGTGCTCGACGGCGAACTTGATCAGCTCGGCTTGCCCTTCGATGCCGAGCTTGCGCTTCAGATTCAGCCGATGCGTTTCGACGGTGCGTACCGACAGGCCGGTACGCTGCGCGATCTGCTTGCTCGACAGCCCTTGCGCGAGCGCATCGAGGATATCGCGCTCGCGCGGCGTCAGCCGATCGAGCGGCGAGGCCTCCGCGCTTGCGTGGATCATCCGTGCCGCGAGCCCTTCGCTGAAGAACGTTTGCCCGGCGAGCACCGCGCCGATCGCACGGATGATTTCGGCTGCGGGCGAATCCTTCAGCAAATAACCGCTTGCGCCGGCGCGCACGGCTTGCGTCACGTATTCGACGTTGTCGTGCATCGACAGCATCAGCACGCGGATCGCCGGGAATTGCTCGTGAAAAACGCCTGCGAGCGCGATGCCGTTCATGCCTTGCATGCCGATATCCATCAGTGCGAGATCGGGTTCGAGCGCGGCCGCGAGCGCGAGCGCGTCGTCGGCATTACCGGCTTCGCCGACGACGGCCAGACCGGACGCCGCCTCGAGGCGCATCTTCAGGCCGTCGCGCACGAGCGGATGATCGTCGACGAGCAGAAGGCGCGCGGCGCCTGGTGTCAAAGCGTAATCGGTCATCGTGGAGTTCCTGGGCTGGCGTGGCCGGACAGCGGCACGCGCGCGGTAACGACAGTGTGTCCGACTTGCGAGCTGATTGCGAGCGTGCCGCCGAGCGCATCGAGCCGCTCGCGCATGTTGCGCAAGCCGACGCCGCCGCGCGCATCGGCTTGCGCGCGCCCGGCGTCGAAGCCCACGCCGTTGTCGGCGATCGACAGCGCGAGCGCATGCGGCGAAATGTCGAGTGTGACGGCCGCGCGCTTCGCATGCGCGTGGCGCATGACGTTGGTCAGCGCTTCCTGCGCGATCCGGAACAGCGCGGTATTGATCTGCGCGGGCAGAGGCGGCGCGTCGATGCGCCCGGTTTGCGCGAAGCTCAACTCGACGAACGTTTGCGTGCCGAATTCGCGAACGAGCTGATCGAGCGCGGCCGCGAGACCCAAATCGTCCAGCATCGTCGGGCGCAGCGCATGAGAGATGCGCCGTACCTCGCGCAGCGTGTCGCCGAGCCGCGCGATGCCTTTCGACAGCGCCGCTTGCGCCGCGCCATCGCCGGTCGGCAGATGCGCGACGCGCTCCAGTGCTGATTCGAACATCAGCTTTGCCGACACCATCATTTGACTGATCCCGTCGTGCAATTCGCGCGCCAAGCGCGCGCGCTCGTGCTCCTGCGATTCGACGACCTGTTGGGCGAGGCGCTTCAATTTCGCGTCCGCGCTGCGCGATTCGCTGACGTTCAGCACGAGCGCGCACAGCGCGATCACGGCGGCGCCCGATAACGCGATGACAGTGATCCACGTCATCGTGCGCTCGATATTGGCCGACGCGCGCGCATCGGTGCGCGCGAGCGCGGCATCGATATCGTCGAGATAAATGCCGGTGCCGACCATCCAGCCCCAGCGCGGCAACGCAATGACGTAGCCAAGCTTCGGCTCGAGCCTGCCCGTTGACGGACGCTGCCACATATAGCGGACGTAGCCGCCGCCGCGCAATGCCGCCGCGGCAAGTTGCTGGATCGTCGGCGAGCCCTGCGGATCGCGCAGCGTCCAGTAGTTGTGGCCGACGCGCTCGGGCTCGCGCGGGTGCATCAGCGAATTGCCGTGCAGATCGTAGACGAAGAAGTATCCGTCGGGGCCGAACTCCATTTTTTGCAGCATCGCCAGCGCTTGCTGGCGGTGCTGCGCGTCATCGCGTGCGTTGTCGGCGCCTGCATCGTAGAGCGGCGCGATCGCGCTGGTCGCGAGTCCGACGTAATGCTTGAGTTCCAGTTCCTTGCTCGACAAATACGCCGTTTCGATCGTCGCGTGCTGCGTGCGCGCGAGCACGGTTGCCTGCTGGCGCACGCCGAGGCCGATCGCTGCGATCGTGACGAAAAACGGCACGATCGCGAGCAGGAAAATCTTGAATTTCAGTCTCATCGCCGTTGGACGCCGCTCGTTTTCGCCGAGCGCATTCTAGCGGAAGAGCGGACCACACGATGGCGCAAGCGAGCGGAGGCGGCTCTGCGAAGTCGCGCCATAAATTTTGGTATCCGAATCAATCGCCGACGGCGGGCCGCGGCGAAAGAGCGCGGACGGACGGCGATTTTTGAAGCGAGGCAATATCTCAGAAGGGAATTTGAAAATAACGATGCACCTGATTTGTGAATGCGATGCACAAAAATAATCTAATTAAATCCCCAAATTGGATTTCATACAAAATGTTTACTGTGGTTATGCTTTTAATTCAAAATGCTTACTAGTCGGCTGTTTTGAATAATCGCTCCAAATTTTGTGTGAGTGGATCAAATAAAGTTTGACGTGGAAATTTTTTCCTTGCTATCTTCTCCTCCCATGCGGCATGTTTAAGACAGGCAGTCTGAAGAAAGTAAAGAATACGTATTTTGTCGGATGAATGAGACTGGAATCTCAGATCGACAAAAAACTGTCGAATAGCGTTGCTGCAGCGGCGATTCGGCCAGTCGGCCGGCGAGAAATAAATCAAATGCGTTGTATCGATCGTTTCTGCGTACCGTATCGCTGCTATTAGTTTGGATTCCGAAATGGATTGAAGCCGGTGGTCTGGTGCGATCGTGTCCGGGCCCTGGGCCTGCTGAATGAAGTAGGGGGTGAGAGAGTGGGTATCAAAGTCGACGAAGGCCTGGCTGTTTCAAACGATGGGCTTGCGAGGCTGGGTCGTCCGCGCGAGTTCGGTAAGAAACAGCAAAACCCGGCTCGGCGCTTCGGCGGTATCGCGATTGTGCTGGTGCTGCACATCCTGCTTGTCTATGCGTTGCTCAATGGCCTCGCCACAAAGGTCGTACAAGTCATTCAGCATCCGATCGAAACCCGGATCATCGAACCGGTAAAGCCGCCGCCTCCGCCGCCGATGCCGGTGGTCAAGCTGCCGCCGCCCAAATTCGCGCCGCCGCCTCCGCCGTTCGTGCCGCCGCCGGAAGTGCCGGTGCAGGCGCCGCCGCAACCGACCATTACTCATCAGACTGCGCCCGTGCAATCGGCGCCCGCTGTTGCGCCGCCCGTCGTCGCACCGCCCGCGCCCGCGCCGGCCAAGCCCGTGAGCCATGACGTCGGCGTGGTTTGCCCGAATTCCGACCAGCTTCGCGCATCGGTGCAGTACCCGAAGGAAGCGCAGGAAAACAACATCACGGGGGACGTGACGATCGAGTTCGTGGTCGACGCCGAGGGGCATTTGACGAATGTGCATGTCGCGCAATCGGCCGATCCGGTGCTGGATCGCGCGGCGCTCAACGTGGTGAGGCAGTTCAAGTGCGTCGCACAAGGGCAGTCGGTGCGCGTGCAGGTTCCGTTCTCGTTCAATCTGAATTGAACGGGCTACGCACAGGACAGGATCGGGTCGAAACCGAACGTTGTTTGTCAGTTAAACGAGAGAGATTGGAGTGGGTATGACCAAGCGTTCACTGGCCGCCCTGGCGGCAAGCATGATGATCTCCGCGGCAGCGGTCGGCGCGTTTGCCGCGCCGCAACTCGCCTTCGCACAGGCCAGCGATGCGGCGGTCGCGGTTTCCGCGGCAACGGCCGCGCCGTCGGCGCCCGCGAGCGCTTCGGCCGAGCAGCCGGCGCCGCCGCCCGCGCCGGCTGCAACGGAATCAGTCGAAAATCCGTATGGTCTTGGCGCGTTGTGGAAAAACGGCGATTTCGTCGCGCGCTTCGTGCTGCTGCTGCTCGTCGTGATGTCGATGGGAAGCTGGTACATCATGATCACCAAGTTTCTCGAGCAACTTCGCGCCAATCGCCGCGCGAAGCACGCGGATGAGGAGCTTTGGAGCGCGCCGTCGCTCAGTGAGGGCGCGAAGAAGCTCGATGAGGCGTCGCCGTTCCGTTTCATCGCCGAAACCGCGATCGAGGCCGGCGAACATCACGACGAGGCGCTGCTCGAAGCGGTGGATCGCAACACATGGATCGACGTGTCGGTCGAGCGCGCGATCAACAACGTATCGAACCGCCTGCAAGACGGTCTCGCATTCCTTGGCACCGTGGGTTCGACCGCGCCGTTCGTCGGCCTGTTCGGCACGGTGTGGGGGATTTATCACGCGCTGACCGCGATCGGCATCGCGGGCCAGGCGTCGATCGACAAGGTCGCGGGTCCGGTTGGCGAGGCGCTGATCATGACGGCGATCGGTCTGGCGGTGGCGGTGCCGGCGGTGCTCGGCTACAACTTCCTCGTGCGCCGCAACAAGGCGGTGATGGAGCGCGTGCGCAACTTCGGCGCGCAACTGCATACGGTGCTGCTCGCCGGCGGCAAGCGCTCGTCGCGCGCGAATGCGCCTGCCGCGTCGCTCGTCCAGTAAGCGGGGTGCATCATGGCCATGAGCGTCGGGCAGGAAGACAACGACGAGGTGATCTCCACCATCAACACGACGCCGCTCGTCGACGTGATGCTGGTGCTGCTGATCATCTTCCTGATCACGATTCCGGTTGTCACGCACACGATCCAGGTGCAATTGCCGAAGGAGACGGTGCAACCGTTGCAGACCACGCCGAAGAGTATCGAGATCGCGGTTAACCGCGATGGCGATTTCTTCTGGAACGCGACGCTGATCGATGCGCCGACGCTGCTCGCGAAGCTCAAGGCGGTATCGCAGATGACCCCGCAGCCCGATGTGCATGTGCGCGGCGATCAGAACACGCGCTACGAATTTATCGGCCGCGTGATTACCGCGTGCGAGCGTGCGGGCATCGTGAAGGTTTCGTTCATTACGGAGCCGCCCGCGCACGGCGGTTAAGGAGACGACGATGGGAATGAACGTATCTTCCGGCGGGGGCGGCGGCGAACCGGACGTGATGGTCGACATCAACACGACGCCGCTTATCGACGTGATGCTGGTGCTGCTGATCATGCTGATCATCACGATTCCGATCCAGATGCACTCGGTGAAGATGAACCTGCCGGTGGGCAATCCGCCGCCGCCGGCGAAGCAGCCCGAGATCGTGCAGATCGACATCGATTTTGACGGCACGACGACGTGGAACGGTACGCTCGTGCCGAACCGCGCGGCACTCGAGGCGAAGCTTGCGCAAGTCGCGGCTCAGCCCGATCAGGCTGAGATCCATTTGAGGCCGAACAAGCTCGTGCCATACAAGGATGTTGCCGCGGTGCTTGCGTCCGCACAGCGGATCGGCGCGACCAAGATCGGCCTCATCGGCAACGAGCAGTACATGCAATAACGAAGCGAGCGATCCCATGATTCAGCATTGGTGGAAGCGCGCCGCGCTCGCGGCAGCGCTCGTGGGCGGGTGCGCGCTTGCGGCGCCGTTTGGCGCCGCGTCGGCGGCGGAGTCGCTGCGTCCGGACGTTGCGCGCCCGCTTGGCGCCGCGCAGGATTTGTATCGCGCACACAAATACAGTGAGGCGCTCGGCAAGATCGCGCAGGCCGCGGCGGTGCCCAACAAGACGGCCTACGAGGCATATATGGTCGAGGCCACGCGCGGTGCGGTGGCGATGGCGGCGGGCAACACGGGCGAGGCGATCCAGGCATATGAAGCGATGCTCGGCTCCGGACGGCTGTCGAAGGACGACGAGCAGCGCACGAGCGCGACGCTTGCCGGCATCTATTTTCAACAGCGGAATTATCCGCAGGCGATCAAGATCGCGCAGCGCTATCTGAAAGCGGGCGGCGGGGATCCGGAGATGCGCTCGCTGCTCGTGCAGTCGTATTACCAGTTGAACGACTGCCAGGCCGTGGTCAATCAGCTGAAACCGGGCATCGATGCGCAGGTGCGCGCCGGACGCGCGCCCGACGAAGCGCAACTGCAGTTGCTCGGCACGTGCGCGCAGAAGCTGAAGGACGGCGCGACTTACCGCGATTCGCTTGTCAAGCTCGTCGCCTATCACCCGAATCCGGCTTACTGGGACCAGTTGGTCACGTCGATTCGCAGCAAGCCCGGTTATCTGTCGTCGCTCGATCTCGACATCTATCGGCTCAGGCGCGCGACGGGCACGCTCACGGGCGTCGACGCCTACATGGAAATGACGCAGCTCGCGCTCGTTGCCGGCACGGCCGCCGAGGCGAAGCAGGTGATCGATCAAGGCTTCTCGTCGGGCGTGCTCGGCAAGGACGCGGGCGCCGAGCGCGAAAAGCGGCTGCAGGCGCTTGCCGCGAAGCGCGCTCAGACGCCGGCCGACAATCCGAATCCCGTTGCGCCGATCGATGCGGGCATGAATCTCGTTTTTGCCGGGCAGGCGAAGCAGGGGCTCGCGGCGATGGAGGCGGTGATCGCGAAGGGCGGCCTCGAGCATCCCGACGAAGCGCGCCTGAGGCTTGGCGAGGCCTATTACTTCGCGGGCGACAAGGCGCGGGCCGTGCAGATTTTTCGCAGCGTGCAGGGTAGCGACGGATCGGCCGATATCGCGCGCTTATGGGCGGCCGTCGCGGCGAAATAGTCGCGCCCGGCACGCCGGGCGCGGCGCCTATCGACGCAATATCAGAGAGGTGTGGCTTTGCTGAGCAGTGAAACGAGCGGTCTCGTTTCGCGTCGCGTATGCCTGTCGCGTGCGCGCGACGCGCGCGCGCATACGCCATCGGCACGGTCCGTGCTCGCGCGCAAGCGTGGTGTGGCGGCCCGATGGTTGTGCGCGCATCGAGCCCGAGATTTTTCCGACAACTGGATCTTGACCGCGGGATTCTGTCTTGCCATGGTTTCGCCACTCGACGAATCGACAGTCGTTGCCACTTCGATCGGCAACAAGATACGAGCGCTGCGCCAGCGGCTCAAGCTCACGCTCGACGAGGCGTCGGCGGCAGCGGGCATTTCGAAGCCATTTTTGTCGCAGGTCGAGCGCGGGCGCGCAACGCCTTCGATCACGTCGCTCGTCGGAATCGCGAGGGCGCTCGGCGTGACGATGCAGTATTTCGTCGATACGCCGACCGAGGCGAAATCGATTTGCCGTAGCGAGACGTTGCAGTACTTCAGCCTGGCGAATTCGGCGAATGCGTTTGCCCGGCTGACGAACGTGGTGGATGGGCGGCAGCTCGACGCGATCCTCGTCAGACTGCCGGCGGCGCAGGCGTTCTCCGAGATGACGACGCATGCGGGCGAGGAGTTCCTGTACGTGCTGGCCGGCGACGTCGAACTGAAGCTCGCGGACAAGGCGTTCATGCTGAAGACGGGCGATGCCGCGCATTACGAATCGACCACGCCGCACGCGTGGCGCAACGGCGGCGCGAGTGAGGCGGTGGTGGTCTGGGTAGGCACGCCGAGGCTTTTCTAGGCGGCGGAATATATGAAAAGCAGTGTTGACCAAATATAAATTTAAGGATTCCTTATAAAAGCGTTACAGGCCGGTGTTTTGCATGGCATTTGAAAGCAGGCCGGGTTGTCGGATGGCGCGGATCCGATGAACCGAACGCTCGCGGGTGAAGAAAGCCCGCGCAACAGAAAGGGCGTGCGCGGGCGCCAACGGGTTTGGGGGTGCGGGAATCCTGCGGATTGCCGCGTGTACGGGGCCTTACTGACGAGAGTAAGAGGGATATGAAACAAAGAACGTTGACACTGGCAATCAGGCGGATCGTTTGGGCGGAACTGGCATTGACTGCGACGTTGGCAGCGCCGGCATTCGCACAGGATCAACCGGCGGCGGCACCCGACACCGGGGCGGCCGCGGCGACGCAGAAACAGAATGCGCAGGGCGCGGCTGCGGCCGGCGCGACGGCCAGCGGTACGGCCGCAGCCGGCGCGGGCACAGGCACAGGCGGCGCGGCGGCAACGGCGGGCGCGGCCGCCGCCGCCGACAAACCGGTGCAGCCAGCCGGCAAGAACGGCGTCGCGCAGATCAAGCGCTTCGAAGTGACGGGCTCGCTGATTCGCAGCTCCGACAAGGTCGGCTTCAATCAGGTGCAGACGGTGACGTCGAAAGATATCCAGAACAGCGGCTATACGACCGTGACGGATTATCTGCGCAGCGTGTCGGCCAACTCGGCGAGCAGCTGGAGCGAAGGGACGACCAACAGCTTCGCGCCTGGCGGCGCGGGTCTCGCGCTGCGCGGGCTGAGTGAAAAGTACACGCTCGTGCTGGTCGACGGCCAGCGCGTGGCGCCTTATGCGTTCGCAGTCAACGGCACCGATCAGTTCTTCGATTTGAACACGCTGCCGCTGAACATCATCGACAAGATCGAGATCGTGAAGACGGGCGCGGTGTCGCAGTACGGCTCGGATGCGATCGCGGGCGTGGTCAACATCATCACGAAGAAGAATTTCCAGGGGCTGGAACTCGACGGCAGCTACGGCGGGGCGACGCAAGGCAGCGGTGGCCAGGGCACGACGAAATTCAGCATTCTCGGCGGCTTTGGCGATCTGAACGCGGACCGCTTCAATGTGACGGCGGGGTTGAGTTTCTATCGGTCGACCGGGACGCTCGAGTCCTACCGCGACATGACGCAGAACCAGGATTTCTCGAACTATCCCGGCGGCCTGCTGAACCAGGCGACGACCAACTGGCGGGTGCCGGGCGTCGGCCGTGTGCCGCTCAGTACCTGCCCATACGGCGGATCGGTCGTGCCGAGCGATGCGAACGCGCGCACGTTCGGCGCGGGCGGCTCGACCTGCCAGTGGAACCAGGCGTATGCGACATCGCTGTCGCCGTGGACCGAGCGCTTGAGCGCCAAGGTCCATGCGGATTTCAAGATCAGCGACGCGGTTCAGGCGTTCGCCGATTTGTGGGAAAGCAACAATACGACCGTCACGAATAACGGGATCGGCGGGCTGGGCGGCAGCACGCAAACCTACAATCCGGCCACGGGCGGCCTGAACATCATCTCGAACGTCGTACCGGCGAGCAATCCGTACAACCCGTTCGGCGCGCCGACGCGGCTGTACTATCCGTTCCCCGCTGCGCAAGCGGTTCATACGAGTTCGAATTTCTGGCGGGCCGCAACCGGCCTGAAGGGAACGCTGTCGACACCGCATCTGGGTGACTGGGATTGGTCGGTCGCGTATACGCATTCGCAGAACACCGTTTCGAATCACTATTCGAACCTGATCAACGGCGCTGCACTCGAGAACATCGTGCGCAACGGCGTATTCGATTTCGCGAATCCGGCGGCCACGCCCAATGGTCTCGATGGCCTTTACGGCGGCACGGAAACGCAGGCGATCACGAAGCTCGATGCGATCGACGCGACCATTTCGACGCCGAGCCTGTTCAAGCTGCCCGCCGGCGACGTCGGCCTCGGCTTCGGCGCGCAGTTCCTGCATGAAAGCGAATACATCGGCACCGGCGCTGGCTGGGCCAACGGCACGTATATTTCGCCTGCGCTTCAGTCGGTCAACGGTCAGCGCAACGTTGCCGCGGTCTACTATCAGGTCGACATTCCGATCATCAAGAACCTGACGTTCCAGCAGTCGGGCCGCTATGATCACTACAGCGATTTCGGCGGTGCGTTCTCGCCGCGCTTTGCGTTGCGCTACCAGCCGTTGCGCGAATTCGTGACCTACGCGTCGTATAACCGCGGCTTCCGCGCGCCGACGCTGATCGAGAACACGGCATCGAGGACGTTCAGCGCGCAAGGCGTGATCGATCCGCACGATCCGAACAACCCCGGCGCTTACGGTCTCGTGCAGGAAGTGGCGACAGGCAATCAGAACTTGCAGCCGGAGCGCACGAAGAACTACAACATCGGCTTTCAGCTTTCGCCGGCCCGCAACACCGACATCGGCTTCGATTGGTACAAGATCCACATCGACAACGTGATCGGCACGGACGATGTGCAGACGGTCGTCAACAACAACGATCCGTCTCAGGTGGTGCGCGGCCCGAGCGGCACGATCTCGTATGTGATGCTGCCGTACAAGAACCTGACGCACCTCGATACGGACGGCTTCGAGACGACGTTCCGTCAATCGGTGCAGACGAAGATCGGCACGTTCACGCTCTCGGGCGACTGGGCGTATGTATGGCATTTCAAGATGCCGATCGGCGGCGTGGAGACGGACTTCGCGGGCAACAACGGTTCGCTCAACGAGCCGTTCGGCGGCAGCTTTCCGCGCTGGAAGGGCAGCACGAACCTGAACTGGGCGTACAAGAAGTGGAACGCGACGCTGAGCTGGCTCTACATCGGCCCGTATAGCCAGGCGATCCTGCCGTCGGGGAATTATCCGGGCATGCAGGACAGCGTGGCGTCGTACAGCCAGTTCAACCTGTTCGTCAGCTACAACGGCTTCAAGCACTGGACGCTCTACGCGGGGATCGACAACATCTTCAACCGCAAGCCGCCGTTCGATCCGGTGTACATGAGCGCGTATTCGACCGGCTACGACTCGTCGCTGTATTCGTACATCGGCCGCTTCGCGCAGATCGGCGCGACGTATCGATTCTGATGCGGGCGCCGGCCTGTCGACCCCAATGAGCCGCTCCATGTTTCGCCCATCCCTTCTGAGCGGCCTGCTTGCCGCCCGGCACCGTGCCGGGCGGCAAGCAGGCGGGATGGACACGCGCCACGCGCGTACCCGTTGATTTCCCAGCCAGACAGCAAGAGGGGAAAGATGAAACAAAGAGCATTGGTATTGGCCATCAGACGGATCGTCTGGGCCGAACTGGCATTGACGGCCACATTGGCGGCACCTGCGTTCGCGCAGAGCGTGCCGGCGCCGGCGGCGAATCCGGCAGCGGGCGGGCACAATCCGCCGCTCGCGCAGGCGGCGGTTGCGGCAAGCGCGGCGGTGGCCGCGCCGGAGCCCGCGGAATCCGCCGCGGCGGCCACACCCGCGGCCGCTTCCGGCGCAGCCGCGACGTCGGGCGCGGCCCCTGCCGCTGCGGCAGCTGCCGCGCCCGGTCAGGCCCAGCCCGGCAAGAGCGGCGTCGCGCAAATCAAACGTTTCGAAGTCACCGGCTCGCTGATCCGCAGCGCGGACAAAACCGGCTTCCAGCAAGTGCAGACGATCACGCCGAAGGACATCACGAGCAGCGGCGCGACGACGGTTGCCGATTTCCTGCGCGACACGTCGGCGAACTCGGCCAATAGCTGGAGCGAGGGCCAGTCGGGCAACTTCGCGGCCGGCGCGGCCGGCATCGCGCTGCGCGGGCTGTCCGAAAAGTACACGCTCGTGATGATCGACGGCCAGCGCGTCGCGCCGTTCGCCTTCTTCTCGAACAGTGTCGATTCGTTCTTCGACCTGAACACGCTGCCGCTCAACGATATCGAAAGAATCGAAATCGTGAAGACTGGCGCGGTATCGCAATACGGCTCGGATGCGATCGGCGGCGTGGTCAATATCATTACGAAGCGCAATTTTCGCGGCTTGCAGCTCGATGGCAGCTTGGGCAGCGCGATCAATGGCGGCAACGGCAACGGCACGACGAAATTCGGCGTGCTCGGCGGCTTCGGCGATCTGGATGCCGACCGCTTCAACGTGACGGTGGCGGCCAGCTATTACAAGGCCAACGGCTTCACGCTGGCCGATCGCGATTCGACTCGCAACCAGGATTTCACCGGCAAGCCGGGCGGATTCTCGCTGCTTGCGCCGTCGTACTGGAACATGCCCGACGGCAGCGCGCAGGCATTGAGCGGCGGCTGCCCGTTCGGCGGCGCGCTCGGGCCGGCAGCGCCCAATTCGCTGTCGGCGGGATTGCCGGGCACGATCTGTTCGTACAACACGGCGCGAAGCATGTCGATCCTGCCGATGACCGAGCGTCTGAACGCGAAGATTCATGCCGACTTCAAGATCGACGACAAGACGACGGCGTTCGCGGATTTTCTCGAGAGCAACAATCGGTCGACGAGCAGCAACGGTCTGTGGGGCAACGTCATCGGCAACCCGCAAAACTCGGCGCTCGTCTGGGACCCGCAGAGCCAGTTGTTGTCGCCGTTCAATACGACCGTGCCGGTGACCAATCCGTACAACACCACGGGCGCGGCCACGCCGCTTACATATGCGTTTCCGAACGCGGTGGCCGAGAAGACGTATGCCAACTACTGGCGCGCGTCGACGGGCGTGAAAGGCTCGTTTACGCTGCCATACGGCGATTGGGACTGGTCGGCGGCACTCAGCCATTCGCAGAGCACGGTGTCGAACGTATTCACGAACCAGCTCAACGTTGCCGCGTTGAATAACATCTATCAAAACGGCGCGTTGAATTTCGCGAATCCGGCCGCCACGCCGAATGCATTCAACGGCCTGTATCAGGACGCGAACAACCTCGGCATATCGAAGCTCGACACCATCGACGCGACGATTTCGACGCCGAACTTGTTCCACCTGCCGGCGGGCGACGTAGGCATCGGCTTCGGCGCGCAGTTCACGCACCAGAGCGAAGTGTTGACGCCGGGCGCGGAATATCTGACGGGCGCGGTGATTTCCCCGGATCTTCAGACGGTGAACGGCCAGCGCAATGTCGCGGCGGTCTACTACCAGATCATCGTGCCGATCGTGCAGAACCTGACGTTTACGCAGGCGGGCCGCTACGATCACTACACGGACGTCGGCGGCGCGTTCTCGCCGCGCTTCGCATTGCGCTATCAGCCGA